>OY760938.1:0-560000 GCA_963664255.1 Intestinibacillus sp.
TGTCCAAAGCAAAAATAGAGCAGTTTGTATGTCCGCATTGTAAAAACACACGCGAGCGGGAGGTTTTGCAGCGTATCAATGTGGATTTGCAGCCGGAAATGCGAGCAAAAGTACAGGATTTGTCCTGTTTTGAATGGCGCTGCCCTATATGCGGCAAAACTTCGCTGGTAATCGACCCATGTTTATATCACGATATGTCGGCAGCATTCATGGTGTGGCTTTCTCCGGATGGAGCAGGCGATGATGCGCTGGATGCTTCGGGCATACAGCCATTGACCGATTACACGCTGCGGCAAGTGGAAACCCTCAATGCGTTTCGTGAAAAAATCATGATTTTGGAGCAGGGTTTGGATGACCGTGCGGTGGAACTCATGAAATTGGTATTGGCGATGCAGCTGCAGCGCAGCTTTGACATTGTGGATTTGGTGCTGCATCATTTGGACGAGCGGGACGGAAGCTTTGCGTTTGCGGTGGTGTTGTCCGATGGCGCAGAACAATATGTAACCATGCAGGTAGATACCTATCGCAAGATTGCGCAGGATGTGCAGGAACGCTTGTTTACACCCGCAAGGAATTTTGTCAAGATTGACATGAACTGGGCAACCGAAACGCTGGAAATGCTGCACGAGGGATAATCGCAGCGGTGTATTCGGAGGCCAGCGACTAGGTTCTGCGCACTGCAGAACCTAAGAACCATACAGAATGATTGTTTTATCACCTTGTATTAACACAGAATGCTTTTCGTGATAGAGCGGACAGAGCGACCAGCAGAAATGTTTGAAATACTGCTGTTTTTCTTGTTGCGCCAAGGTGGTTCCAGAAGGAGAAACTATGAGATTTGAACAGCTTCAATTAAATCAGGAATTGCTGCGTGCATTGGGCGATATTGGTTATCAAGAGCCAACCCCCATTCAGGAGCAGGCAATTCCGCCTGTTTTAGAGGGCCGTGATGTGCTGGGTCTTGCACAAACAGGCACAGGAAAAACCGCAGCCTTTGCGTTGCCCATTCTGCAAAGACTGGAAACCCCGCGGGAAAAGCAAACCGCAAGCCGCCATATTCGTACGCTGGTGTTAACACCAACCCGTGAGCTGGCGCTGCAAATTCAGGAGAGCTTTGTGTCCTATGCCAAATATACCGGACTGCGCAGTGCGGTGATTTTTGGCGGTGTGTCCCAAAATCCACAGGTCCAAAAGCTGCAAAAGGGCGTGGATATTTTGATTGCGACACCGGGACGCTTGTGGGACTTGATTGGACAAAATTACATTTCCCTCAAAGAAATCGAATGCTTCGTGTTGGATGAAGCTGACCGCATGCTGGATATGGGATTTTTTCCGGATGTCAAGCGTATCGTGAAGCTTTTGCCGGAGAAACGGCAGACGCTGCTGTTTTCTGCAACCATGCCACGAGAAATTCAGCAGTTGGCAGACCATCTGCTGACAGACCCGATTCATGTGGCAGTGACACCTGCGGCAACCACCGTGGAAAAGATTCGCCAGCAGGTATATATGGTAGACCGCTGCAACAAGCGTGCACTTTTGGCGCATGTGATTCGTGAAAACGGGCAGCAGCAGACCTTGGTATTTACACGCACCAAATACGGTGCCGACCGTGTGGCAAGGGATTTGAATCGCATCGGCATTTCTGCGGCGGCGATTCATGGGGACAAGTCGCAGGGCGCACGGCAGCGTGCATTGTCCGACTTTAAGACCGATAAAATTTGCGCCTTGGTTGCAACCGATATTGCGGCACGTGGCATCGACATCAGCGGATTGCCGTTTGTGATAAACTTCGACCTTCCGGAAGTGCCGGAAACCTATGTGCATCGCATTGGGCGCACCGGACGTGCCGGCATGGAAGGCACGGCAATTTCCTTTTGTGACGAAGGACAAACCAGTTATCTGATAGATATTGAAGAATTGACGGGCAAACGTTTGGAAGAGGTAGAGGAGCATCCACATCCGATGACGGGAGAAAAAGCCGCACCGCCAGAGCCAAAGCCACGCCAAGCACAAAATCAGCGCCCCAAACAGGATGGCGCAAAACGGCAGGGAAAGCCGCAAACGAAAAACACAACATCGGACGCAAGAAAAGAACCCAGAAACACAGCACAAGGTGCAGAAAAGCCAAAGCATGACCCAAAACGTGAAAATGCGCCCAAGAAAACCGAGCAAGCGGTGAGAGAACCGGCAACGGCACAAGATGCTGCTGCACAGAAAGCCACGAGGAAGCCACGCAGAAAATCGGGAGAACGGCAAGTGGCGGCTGCACATCCGCAGGCGGAAGCACGCCATGCAGCGGAAAACACACAACAGGTGCGTACGGAACGAAAAGACATCAAGGTGCAGCCGGAAAAAGTGCAGCCGCGTACCGCCGAGCCTGGTAGAAGAAAGCAGTCTGCTGCGGCAAAATCGCGCGGCGGCAATCGCGGCGGCAGACGGGTTATGGATGACGATACCGCACAGGTAGAAACCAGACCGCTACCAAAGCGAGAGCTGAATGATTCGATACGGGCGAAGATTGCGTCCAAGGTGGCGGATATTCTCAACAAGCGAAATACCAATCGGTAAAAAACAATGGTTGCAAAATCCATTTGGACGTGCTATAATGACATCAATCATTTGCAGGCATCCATTTTGAGGTGCATATAATTGAATCAACAGGAGTCTTCAGGGCAGGGTGCAATTCCCTACCGGCGGTAAAGCCCGCGAGCCGTAAGGCATGATTCGGTGAAATTCCGAAGCCGACAGTATAGTCTGGATGAGAGAAGATTGGCATAGAGCAAAAAGCTTGTAGAGAGCTTGTTTGTTTTGCTTTGCATCATTTAGCCTTGAAATAGTTTTGTTTCAAGGCTTTTTTGCATATTAAAAATTTTGAATGGCGAAAAGAGAGGTGACGGTAACACATGGGAGCGGCACAGTATATGCGCAGGGCAATCGAGCTGGCGAAAAACGGCATCGGGTATACGTGTCCTAATCCGATGGTTGGGGCGGTGATTGTCAAGGATGGACAAATCATCGGAGAAGGGTTTCACGAGCGGTGCGGCAGTCTGCACGCAGAGCGTAATGCCTTGGCATCCTGCACACAAGACCCGCGCGGCGCAACGATGTATGTTACACTCGAACCCTGCTGTCACTATGGGCGTACACCGCCATGCACCGAGGCGATTATCGAAGCGGGACTTGCAATGGTTTTCATCGGGTCGAGAGACCCCAATCCCAAGGTTGCGGGAAAGGGTGTTCAGCAGTTGCGAGAAGCTGGTATTGCCGTGGAAGAAGATGTTCTGCGTGCGGAATGTGATGCACTAAATGCGGTGTTTTTTCATTATATTACGACAGGTTTGCCGTTTGTGGCACTCAAATATGCCATGACAGCGGATGGGAAGATTGCAACGGTGAGCGGTGCTTCCAAATGGATTACTGGCGAGGCGGCGCGTGCCCATGTGCAAACTCTGCGACATCAATACAGCGGCATCATGGTGGGAATCGGCACGGTACTGGCGGATGACCCCAGGCTAAATTGCAGACTGGAAGGCGGCGTGAACCCCCTTCGTATTGTTTGCGACAGCAATCTGCGCACACCCGTGGAGAGTGCGCTGTGCAAGACGGCAAACGAAATTCCAACGCTGCTTGTATGTGTGCAGGCAGAACCCGAACGAAAAGCGTTGCTGGAGCAAACGGGAGCTGAGGTGTTGCAGCTGCCAAGCCAAGACGGGCGTGTGAACATGCGAGCACTGCTGCAAGTGCTGGGTCAAAGAGGCATCGATAGCGTGCTGGTGGAAGGCGGCGGCGAACTGCATTTTAGCTTACTGGGGCAGCAGCTGGCGCAAAAACTGTATGTGTATCTGGCGCCCAAGATTTTCGGCGGTGCGCAGGCGAAAACACCGGTCGGCGGCGCAGGAATTACCTTGCCAGAGCAGGCATTTTTGCTGTCAAAGCCAACCATCACGGTGCTTTCAGAAGATATTCTGCTGGAATATGAAATGAAGCGGAGGGATGCGGATGTTTACGGGAATCATTGAGGAAATCGGCATGGTGCGGCAGGCGCAGCCTGGCAGATTGGAAATTGCGGCGAAAACCGTGCTTGCAGGCACAAATCTGGGGGACAGCATTGCGGTCAATGGGGTTTGCCTAACCGTGACACAGATGACGCAGAACAGCTTCACTGCCGATGTGATGGCGGAAACACTGCGCAGCAGCAGCTTGGGACAACTGCACACAGGCAGCCGCGTTAATTTGGAACGTGCCATGGCGGCGGATGGAAGATTTGGCGGACATATCGTCAGCGGACATATCGATGGCATCGGAAAAATTGCGTCTGTACGGCGGGAAGGCAATGCTGTTTGGGTCAAGGTGGAAACCCCGCAGGAGATTTTGGCACTGATTGTGCAAAAAGGCTCGATTGCGATTGACGGCATTAGCTTGACGGTTGCAGATTTGACGGCAGACACCTTTTCGGTATCGATTATTCCGCATACCGGAGGGCAGACCATTTTACTGGAAAAACAGGCGGGCGATGTGGTCAATTTGGAAAACGATGTGGTGGCAAAATATGTACAGCGTTTGCTGCAACCGCGGGAACTGCAAACAAAAAGCGGCGGTTTGAGCATGGAGCTGCTGCAGCGCTGCGGATTTTAGGAGGGAATGTTTATGGAATATCATACCATAGAACGGGCGATTGCCGATTTGCGCGCCGGAAAAATTGTTTTAGTGACAGATGATGCAGAACGCGAAAATGAAGGTGATTTCATCTGTGCCGCAGAATTTGCAACGACAGAAAACGTAAACTTTATGGCAACCCATGGCAAGGGTTTGATTTGTATGCCAATGAGTGAGGAACGTGCACAGGCATTGATGCTGCCGCAAATGGTGGATTGGAATACCGATAATCATGAAACGGCGTTTACGGTGTCCATTGACCATGTTTCCACCACCACGGGCATTTCGGCAGTGGAGCGTTCTATCACTGCCATGCAATGCGCCACATCCAACAATCCGAACGATTTTCGCCGCCCGGGGCATATGTTTCCCCTTGTGGCAAAGCGTGGCGGTGTGCTGACACGCAACGGACACACCGAAGCGACCGTGGATTTGTGCCGACTGGCAGGGTTGCAGCCATGCGGGCTTTGCTGTGAGATTATGGCGGAGGACGGCACCATGATGCACAGCGAACAGCTGGCAGCGCTTGCAAAGCAGCACGATATGGCATTTATCACCATTCGTGCCTTGCAGGATTATTGCCGCCGCAACGATAAGCACGTGGTTCGTGCGGCAAATGCCAATATGCCGACAGAGTACGGCGTGTTCAAAATCAGCGGCTTCGTCAATGATTTGACGGGAGAGCACCATGTGGCATTGGTCAAGGGTGATATTGGGGATGGTACGGGTGTGTTATGTCGTGTGCATTCGGAATGCTTGACAGGGGATGTGTTCGGTTCGCGCCGCTGTGATTGCGGCAAGCAGTTGGAAGCCGCATTGCGCCAGATTGAGCGAGAAGGGCGCGGTATCCTTTTATATATGCGGCAAGAAGGGCGTGGGATTGGGCTGATTAACAAGCTCAAGGCGTATGAACTGCAGGAGCAAGGCTGGGATACCGTGGATGCTAATATCAAGCTTGGCTTTGCGGCAGATTTGCGGGAATATTGGATTGGTGCACAGATTTTGCGGGATTTGGGCGTGAAAGAACTGCGCCTGCTGACCAACAATCCGGAAAAAGTATATGGTCTGGACGGCTTTGGTGTAAAAATCGTCGAGCGTGTACCGATTGAAATAGAAGCACATGAAGACGATGCGTTTTATCTCAAAACCAAAAAGGTTCGCATGGGGCATTTATTCAATCACTTAGAAGATACATCAAAAGAGTAAAAATTAATCAAAAAGGAGCAGTCAAATTATGAATATGGTAGAAGGAAAACTGTTGGCGCAAGGGATGCGTATCGGTATCGTTGCGGCAAGATTCAATGAATTTATTGTCAGCAAGCTACTGGGTGGCGCGATGGATACATTAATACGTCATGGCGCGGAAGAAACCGACATTACGACCGCTTGGGTGCCGGGTGCATTTGAAATTCCGCTCGCGGCGCAGAAAATGGCACAGTCCCAGAAATACGACGCAATCATTTGTGTTGGTGCAGTCATTCGAGGCTCTACCTCGCATTATGACTATGTTTGTGGGGAGGTTTCCAAGGGAATCGCACAGGTTTCGCTTGCGAGCGGCATTCCGGTGATGTTCGGTGTGTTGACAACCGATACTATCGAGCAGGCAATCGAACGCGCGGGAACAAAGGCGGGCAACAAGGGCGCAGATGTGGCACTGGGCGCGATTGAAATGGTAAACCTTCTTCGCCAAATATAATATTGTATTAGGGATGGAACAGTTTTTGCAAAGACTGTTCCATTTTTTCTTGACTGTTTGTTTACTTTGCAGAAGCATTTTGCTATACTATATAAGTAAATCTATGCATGGGGGAGGCGATTTCAAATTGGATAGACAGATAGACAAGTGGCTTCACCCACGTTTTGGGCTGTTCTATGTAATATTCTTCGTGTTTTCGTTGGTATGTGCCAAGTTTTCGATAGGATTATCAGCGATAGGGATTGTACTTTGCGTGCTGCTGTATGCCGCGCGTATGGTGCATGAGCAGATGCGCAGACGTGCACTGACCCAATATATCAGCACCTTGCCCATTTCTTTGAATGATGAAATCAGTAAGGAGTTGAGTGAGTTTCCGATGCCGGTTGTCGTGGCGTTGGCGGAAACCGGAGAGATTATCTGGTGCAATGGCGCGTTTACCCAAATGACAGGGCAGCCGGGTGTTATGCCGCAAATACGCTTGCAGCAGATGATAGAAGGGTTTCAGGTGCACTGGCTTCTGGAGGGAAAAAAGCAGTATCCTGACGAGGCACGTATTGGGGAGCAGTATTTTCAGGTATTTGGCAATTTGACACGCGCAGAAGTGCATAAAAATGCGCTAATGGTGCTGTATTTCATGCCTTGCACCGAAATGGTCATGATGCGCCGTCAATATGAGTCCACCAGACCAGTGGTTTCCATCATTTCGATTGACAATTATGAGGAATTGACAAAAAACGCAACAGACACCGAAAAATCGTTGCTTTTGGCAGGAATTGACCGTAAAATTAGTGAATGGACACAAAATACCAATGCCCTGCTGCGAAAATATGACCGTGACAAATATATTTTCGTGACAACCGAAGAGATTTTACAGCGCTTGTGTGACGAGAAATTTACGGTGTTGGATGCGGTGCAGACCATCCAAAGCCGTGATGGTGTCACGGCAACTTTGTCCATCGGCATTGGCAAGGATGGGGCAACCATTGCGGAGGACTACAACAATGCCGCATTGGCACTGGAAATGTCCTTGAGCCGCGGTGGTGACCAAGCGGTTATCAAAAACAAATATGCGTTTGAATTTTTCGGCGGACTGTCCAAGGAAATTGAAAAAAGCACCAAGGTCAAATCTCGCGTGGTTGCAAATGCGCTGAGTCAGTTGATGCGGGATTCCTCCCAGGTGCTGGTGATGGGGCACGCAAGCAGTGACATGGACGCTTTTGGCGCCGCCATTGGCATGGCACTTGCGGCAAGAAACCATGAAAAGCCGGTACACATTGTTTTGGATGCTGAGCGCACACTGGCGGGGGAATTGCTGCAAAAAATGAAGGAATTGCCCTCGTATAAAGGGGTTTTCATCAGCCCTGAGGAAGCGATGGTGATGTGCGATTTCAATACGCTGCTGATTGTGGTGGACACCAACCGGCCGGATTACGTGGAATCACCGCCACTGCTGCAATCCATCAATAAGATAGCTGTGATTGACCACCACCGCCGTGCTGCAAGCTATATCGACAATTCCGCGCTCAATTTACACGAGCCCTATGCATCATCCACCTGCGAACTGGTGTCAGAATTGCTGCAATATATGGTGCCCAACCGCACAATTCTGCGGGAAGAAGCCGAATGTATGCTGGCAGGCATTTATTTGGATACCAAGGGCTTTTCGGTCAAAGCTGGGGTGCGCACCTTTGAAGCCGCGGCTTATCTCAAACGGGCAGGTGCGGAAATGACCGAAGTCAAAAAGCTGTTTCAAAGCACGTTTGATGCATATATGGCGCGGCAGAAAATCATCAGCACCACACACACTGCGGCGAATGGCATTGTGATGGCGGTTTCTGGGGTACACACCAGCCGCATCATTGCGGCACAGGCGGCGGATGAACTGCTGAATATTATGAGTGTGCGCGCGAGTGTGGTTGCCATACGCGATGGGGCGGATATGATTATATCTGCACGGTCATTGGGCAAGGTGAATGTGCAGATTTTAATGGAAAAGCTGGGCGGTGGCGGGAATTTATCCTCTGCCGGTGCACAGTTGACAAACACCTCGCCGGAAGAAGCGGAAGAACGCATTACAGCGGCAATTAAAGAATACAGCAAGGAATATGAAAGTTAAGTGGATTGCTCTGAACCCAGATTTTTTCTGGGATTTACAGTGTATAGAACCAGCAAAGATGCTGTAAAAGAGTAATATATAGGAGGAAAAAAGCATGAAAGTCATTTTAAAGCAAGATGTCAAGGGACAAGGCAAAAAAGGTCAGATGATTGAGGTCAGCGAAGGATACGGACGTAATTTTTTGCTGCCGCGCGGATTGGCGACCCTTGCAACGGCAGATAATATTAATACCATGAAGCAGGCAGAAGAAGCCAACGCACGTCGTATTGAGCTGGATAAGCAGGAGGCACATTCGATTGCAGAGAAGCTGGAGGCAGCGCAGGTCTTGGTGCGTGCTAAGGCAGGCACTGGCGGCAGATTGTTTGGTGCAATTACGGCAAAGGAAATTGCAGAGGAATTGAAAAAACAGCATGAGATTGCAATCGATAAGCACAAGCTAGTGCTGGGTGAGGCAATCAAGGCGTTTGGAAGCTATGATGTGAAGGTAAAGCTCTATCCAGAAATCACGGGCACGGTGCATATCAAGGTAATTGAAGCGTAATTTTCCAAATCGTTTCCAAAGGAGGCAATCGCATGGATGAATTGCTCATGCGGCAGATGCCGCAAAGCATCGAAGCCGAGCAGGCGGTGATTGGGTCTATGCTGATTGATCCTGTTTGTGTAGCAGATGTGATTGAACAGCTGCGGCCGGATGACTTCTATGCCGAAGAAAATCAGCACATTTTTGAAACCATCTATTCGATGTTTAACGGTGCCCTAAAAATTGATGCGGTGACCGTATTGGCACAGCTCAGCGCACAGGGTGTATATGATGAAGCCGGTGGGCGAGCCTATCTGATGCAGCTGATGGAAGTGACACCAACGGCAGCAAATGTCAAAGAATACGCTGCGATTGTGCGCGATAAAAGCATGATGCGTGCGATTGCTCGTGTAGCAGGCGAAATTCAGACCATGGCAATAGAAGGTGCCGGCAATGCAGGCGACATTGCGGAGTTGGCAGAACAGAAAATCTACAATGTGCGCCATGGACGCGAAATCAAGGGCTTGACGCACATTAAAAATGTTATTGTGGATTTATACGAACGGCTGAATGAACTCAGCCAGTCGGATAGTACAGTGCCTGGTATCCCAAGCGGATTTCATGATTTGGACCATGCGCTGACGGGGCTAAATAAATCGGATTTGATTTTAGTAGCGGCGCGTCCCGGTATGGGTAAAACCGCGTTTGCACTAAATATTGCGCTCAATGCAGCAAAATCTGTAAAAAAAGATGTCGTTGTGTTTCAGTTGGAAATGAGTAAGGACCAGTTGGCATCTCGCTTTTTGGCAAACGAAGCCCTCATTGAGGCACAAAAACTCAAAACGGGTAATTTAGAGGACGAGGATTGGATGCGCATTGCAAAGGCATCCAATATATTGGCAAAGACACGGATTTATGTCGAGGATAACCCTGCCATCACCGTTGCAGAAATTAAGGCAAAATGCAGGCGCTTGGGCGATGGTTTGGGTCTGATTGTCATCGATTATTTACAGCTGATGCAGTCGGGCGGCAGAAGAAATGATAATCGCACGCAGGAAGTGGCAGAGATTTCTCGTTCACTCAAAATCATGGCGAAGGAACTGAATGTGCCGGTTATTTGCTTGTCGCAGCTTTCTCGTGCGGCGGAACAGCGCGCGGACAAGCGCCCGATGCTGTCGGATTTGCGCGAATCAGGTGCCATTGAGCAGGATGCAGATATTGTTCTGTTTATCTATCGCGATGACTATTATAATGAAGAAAGCGAAGAAAAGAATGTAGCGGAAATTATCATTGCAAAAAATCGACATGGATCAACAGGAACCATTCATTTGCAGTGGATTGGGCAATATACGACATTCTCCAATCAGGATAAAATTCATGGATGAGGCAAAACATTTTTTCGCGCAGGTGTGCGATACGATACGGAACTACCAGATGGTTTGTCGTGGGGAACGCATTTTGTGTGCGGTTTCAGGCGGAGCCGATTCCGTTGCGTTGCTGCGTGTGCTGTGTGAACTGCGAGAAGAACTGGGTATTGAAATTTGTGCGTGTCATGTAAATCATAAGCTGCGTGGCGAGGAATCAGAACGAGATGAAGCATTCGCCTGTAAGCTGTTTGCTAAATTGCAAATTGAAAACCGCGTGATTCGTTGTGATGTCGCAGCAGAAGCGGTGCGGGCGGGGCAGGGCATTGAAGAAACCGCGCGACAGGTGCGATATGCCGCTTTGCAGGAAACTGCTCGGGCGTTCGGAGCTGTGCGCATTGCAACGGCGCATACGGTAGATGATACGTTGGAAACGATGATTTTTCATCTGGCACGTGGTACCGGAAGCCGTGGATTGGGCGGCATTCCACCAGTGCGCGGCAACATCATCCGCCCGCTGATTGACTGCACACGAGAACAGGTAGAGGCATATTTAGAGTGCATTGAGCAGCCGTTTGTGACCGACAGCACGAATTTGAGCACCAAATATACGCGAAATCGCATTCGGCACGACATCATTCCAGTTCTGCGGGAAATCAATCCGCGCTGTGCGCAAGCGGCTGGGCGTGCGGCACAGTTTCTGCGACAGGATGAAGCATTTTTATCAGAAATTGTGCAGGAAAAGTGCGAAAAGCTTGTGCGGCACACGCAGCAGGGGGTTGAATTGGATTGCACGGCGTTCTTGGCAGAACCCGAAAGGCTGCATGGACGCATTCTGCATAGGATTCTGTGCGCGGTTGGGGTTGCAGAGCTGCACTGCAGCGAAAAACACGTGCAGAGACTATACCGGCTGCTGCAGAAACAGGGGAATCCTTCTGCACAAGTACAGCTTCCAGATGGCGTTTGGGCGATACGACAATATGAAACGGTGTCTATCGGAAAGCCGCTTGCGGAGAATTTCGTCAAGACTACAAAGGTCTATGCGGGATTTTCGGGCGTGGTGCTGGGCAGCGATACAAAGCTTACCTTGTCTATTTGTCCGGAAGGTGTAGATATTAACAAAACGTTCAATAATTTTTATGTAAACTATGATACAATACATTTTGAAACACTTGTAGCACGGGGCAGAAGCATCGGTGACCGGATTTGTCTGCACCAGAATGCAGGGCACAGCACATTGAAAAAACTGATGATTGCACACCGCATTCCAAAGCATGTGCGCAATCGCTTGATTGTGTTGGCGGATTGCAATGGCGTGGTGGCAGTACAGGGATTGGGTGCGGATGTCAGCAGATGGGCAGCAAGTCATACAAATGTTCTAAAAATTTGTTTTGAAGGGGAAGAAAAATGAAAGAGCTTGCAATGGAGCAGGATATAGAGTCCGTTCTATTTACGGAAAAGGAAATCGCAGATAAAGTAGCAGAATTAGGGGCGAAAATATCAGCCGATTATGAGGGTAAAAACCCTCTGGTTATCAGCGTACTCAAGGGCTCTTACATTTTTATGGCCGACTTGACACGGAAAATTACACCGCGCTGTAATATCGATTTCATGGTGCTGTCCAGCTATGGCAGGGGCACAAAGACTAGCGGCGAGGTGCAGATTATTAAGGATTTGAGCACACAAATCGATGGTCGAGATGTCATCATTGTCGAAGACATTTTGGACAGCGGTGTGACATTGCACTATTTGATGAAAATTTTGGAAACACGCGGCGCAGCCTCTATTCGGCTGTGTACATTGCTCTCGAAGCCGGAACGGCACAAAGTTGAGATTGATGTGGAGTATCTTGGATTTGAAATTCCGGATGCTTTTGTTGTGGGATATGGATTGGATTATGCAGAGAGTTATCGAAACCTTCCATACATTGGCATTTTGAAGCCAGCAGTATACGAATAATTTCAGCAGAAGAAAAAATGAAAGGTGTGATCTACGCGTGAAAGGTAAAATGAAGGGCTTTGGTCTTTATATAATTATTCTGTTGGTACTGCTTGGAACTGTCAGCATTGTGCTGAATCAAAGTCAGGCAGCAGTCAAAAAAGTGACCTATGGTGATGTGGTGGATTATTTCACGCAGGGTAAGGTTACGGAATATCGCGTGGATGATACCAAGCTGACCATGCAGCTGCAGGATGGAACTGTGGTGCAATATTCCCTGAGTTCGGACAGAACATTTGCGATTTTTTACAGCGATTTGGGCGATTTGATTCTCCAGCAGAAGCAGGAGGGAACGCTCAAGGATATGGATTACAGCACTACAGAAATTCCGTGGTGGTGGAGCTTTGTGCCATATGCGGTGCTGATTGTGCTGCTTGCTGTTTTTTGGTACTTCATGATGAATAAGCAGGGCGGCGGCGGCGGAAGCCCCATGCAGTTTGGCAAGGCACGCGCAAAGCTTGCAACCGATGACAAACGTAAAGTGACCTTTGGCGATGTTGCGGGTGCAGATGAAGAAAAAGCTGAGCTGCAGGAAATCGTCGAGTTTTTGAAAAATCCGACGAAATTCATGGAAATCGGTGCGCGCATTCCAAAGGGTGTGCTGCTGGTGGGGCCTCCGGGTACGGGTAAGACCTTGATTGCGCGTGCAGTTGCAGGCGAAGCCGGTGTACCGTTCCTTTCGATTTCCGGTTCGGATTTTGTGGAACTGTATGTCGGTGTCGGTGCAAGCCGTGTGCGAGATTTGTTCGAACAAGCAAAGAAAAACGCGCCTGCAATCGTTTTTATCGATGAAATTGATGCAGTTGGTCGTCAGCGTGGTGCCGGCTTGGGCGGCGGACATGACGAACGCGAGCAGACCCTCAACCAGCTGCTGGTGGAGATGGATGGCTTCGGTGCAAATGAAGGCGTTATTATCATTGCGGCAACCAATCGACCGGATATTTTGGACCGTGCATTGCTGCGTCCGGGTCGCTTTGACCGACAGGTTTATGTTGGTGCGCCCGATGTTAAGGGTCGTGAAGCGATTTTGAAAATCCATGCACGAAATAAGCAGTTTGACCCAGATGTGAAATTGGATTCGATTGCCAAGACAACATCTGGTTTCACGGGTGCGGATTTGGAAAATTTATTGAATGAAGCTGCGCTTTTGGCGGCGCGGCGCAATAAACGCTTGATTACGCAGGAAGAAGTCGAAGAGGCGCTGCTGAAGGTTGTGATGGGTGTCGAAAAGAAAACACATATCATCACCGATAAAGACAAAAAGCTCACCGCCTATCATGAGGCAGGTCATGCAATTTGCTTCAAGGTGCTGGAAACGCAGGACCCTGTGCACCATGTAACCATTATTCCGCGCTCCTCTGGTGCAGGCGGCTTTACCATGCCACTACCGCAGGAAGACCAGGCATATCGCACGCGTACCTATATGCGAGAAAACATTGTGGTGTGTTTGGGTGGTCGTGTCGCAGAAAAATTGGTGCTCGGTGAAATTTCGACAGGTGCGTCTCAAGATATTCAGCAGGCAACCAATATTGCGCGCGCAATGGTCACCACCTATGGCATGAGCGACAAAATTGGTCCGGTTGACTATGGTTCTGACAACAGCGAGGTATTCCTTGGACGCGATTTTGCAGCCGGCAAGCACTATTCAGAAATCAAGGCGGCAGAAATTGATGAGGAAATCCATCGCTTGATTCATGAAGCTTACTTGCAATGTGAAGCCTTGATTGGTGAGCAGATGGAGGAATTGACCCGTGTTGCAGAATATTTGATTCGCAACGAAACCATGGACGGTGAAACCTTTGAGAAGGTATTCAATGGGGAAGAAGTGCCGGATAAGCTAATCGGTGAAGACCTCCAGATGAACAAAGAGGAAACGGTGGAAGAGGTGTCCGCCGACAATCAAAAGACGGATATGCAGCCAGAAACCACAGAAGAAGAAACAGATAAAACACTCTAAGTGCATAGAAAGAGGAAGTGTATCGTATAGTAGCAAGGATACACTTCCTCTTTGCATCCTTGACGGGATTCGACAGAAAATAAATAGGAATAATTGCGAAAAGTAGCATCATGTGGTATACTTGATATATAGAGTTAGCTGAGATGGATTTTTTACAAAGTGGGTGAGCGTTTTGAGGACAGCGAAAGGGAATCAAGCAGCAAAAATTGGGGTTGCAGTCGTGATTGTACTGATTGCAGGGTTACTGACATTACCACCATTGATTTTGAATGTGGTGGGACTTAGCCAAGTGCGGATTGTCATGCAGATGGAAAACAGCCACGCACTGGTCAATGATGAATTGGTGCAGATGACAGACGGCAACGGAGAAGCGGTTGCGCTATATAACCAATCGGGGAGAACGATGGCACCGCTGCGGTGGTTGGCAGAGAATTTAGGATTAATCGTGGCTTGGGAAAACGACACCCAGACCATCACTTTGACGAGTGAGAATAAAAAGGCAGCGGCGGTTGCATTGTCCATTGGGCAAAACAGCATGACGATTGGGGAAGAAACGGTAGCATTAGATGCCCCTGCAATGCTGCTGGACAGCGTGACATATGTGCCGATGCGTGCAATCAGCGAAGCATTTGGCTGGAATCTTTCCTTTGTGGATGCAAAAGAAGGCGCATTGATTTTTTTAGACAATAAGAAAAAGGCTGTGGAGCCAAGTGCAGAGGAGATTGCACAGGCTTTGGAACTTTTGGGGCCTTCAAGGGCACAGGTTTTGGCAGAGGGCGTGGTTGCACGTGTCAATTCCGATTATGTGTTAACCGGCAATGGCATGATGCAGTTAATGAATGAGGGTGATAGCGTCGCCCTCATTCGTCATGAAGACGACACTGATGTTTGGATACCTGTACAAAGCGCAGCAGCGCTTTTTGGTGCAACGATGCAAGCCGATGGCACCAATTATCACATGGTCTTATCGTCGGGTGACGAAGTCACGCTTGCTGCAGCGGCGGACAATACCGCTGACGCGACAAACGAAACCCTTTCAAACTTGAGCAGCACATCGGCAGACGCTATTTCGGAAGATGTTCGTGAGGAAGACGGCGTGCTGTATGTCACGGCAACGAGATTCAGCCAAGCTTTGGGCGTCTACGAAACCAAACTGTCTGAGGATGTGCTTGCATTCACAACGCTTTCATTGACTGGCTTTGCAGACCAACAAGCGTATTTGCAAAAATCTGGTGCGGAGCTGCCGGATCGTATCATCGCGCCCAAAGCAGATGCATATGTTGCGCTCACCTTTGACGATGGACCAACAGGCGGCGTAAGCGGACTCACCGCACAACTGCTGGATGGGCTGCAGGAACGGGATGTACACGCTACATTTTTTATGTGCGGATACCGAATCCATGATTTTCACGCACATATGGCACGCTATTTGGCGGAAGGACATCAGTTGGGAAACCATACATATAACCATCCAGGTGTTTTGACCAAAAAGAGTGCAGATACGGTATATAAAGAGTTTGAAGACAATAGTCTGCTGATACAATCCTATTGCGGAGAGAAACCAACGGTTGGGCGTCCGGTGGGTGGTGCCTATAATGATATGGTTTTGGCACAGATGAAGCAAGCAAATTTAGCGGTTATTAATTGGAGCGTTGACACGCAAGACTGGAAATATCGAGATGCGGAACACGTCAAAAATGTGATTGTTTCACAAGCAAAGGATGGGGATATTGTGCTGATGCATGACCTTTATTCGACAACCGTGCAAGGCGTGCTGGAAGCGATTGATATTCTGCAAAAAAAGAATTATGCATTTGTAACGGTGGATGAATTGGCGGAAATCAAGGGCGTGACTTTGGAAGCAGGGAAAGTATATTTGGGCTTTAATGGATAGCTTATTGCGTGGGAGCAATGGTTTGGGAAACAATATAGCGGGTGAGGCTGAAAAAATGCGAAAGCAGAAAAAGTGCTTTCGCATTTGGTGAATTGACAGTGTTCAAAGTTGGACACTAGGGAAGTATTTTTTGACAAACGGAATGGAAGAAACGGTGAAGGTTTTCTGGTTTAAATATTGCAGTGCACCGGCGGATGTTTGAAAGTCAAAATGCAGATAATAAGAATATAAGGCCTGTGTTTTTTCACCATAGGGTCGGTTTTGTGTGTTTTCTCCATATTTCCCATCGCCAAGAAGCGGATGCCCCAAGGATGCCATGTGCGCACGAATTTGATGGGTGCGCCCGGTAATCAGATTGCATTCGACAAGAGAAAGGGCATTGCGCACTGCAAGGGTTCGGTATTCCGTAATGGCAGTTTTGCCGCCCGCAACAGGGGCGTGATGTACAGTGACCTGCTTGCGTTGCTCATCTCGGCGCAGAAAATTTTCGATGCGTCCTGCCGGAGGCTGTAATGTGCCATGCACAATGCAAAGATATTTTTTGTGCAGCTCTCGGTTCTTGATTTTTTCATTGAGAATGCGGAGTGCTTCGGCAGTTTTTGCAGCAATGACAATGCCGCCAGTGCCGCGGTCAATTCGATTGCAGAGCGCAGGCGCGAAAGAATGTGCATCCGCGGGATTCCAAGAACCGTTTTGATACAGGTACGCTTGGATGTGCGCAATCAGCGTGTTAGATTCCCCTCGCTCATCGGTATGCACAACAAGACCGGGTGCTTTGTCGACGAGCAGCAGATGTGCATCTTCATAAACGATGTGCAGCTGCGGGTTCTGGATGCAGCGAAAAGCTTCGGCTTCCGACGGGGTATCGAATAAATCATCGTTCAAATACAGGGTCAACACATCGCCCTCTACCAGCCGATAAGCAGGCTCGGTTCGTTTGCCATTGAGTTTGATGCGCTTTAGGCGGCAATATTTATGCATCATCCCGCCGCTCAGTCTGGGAACTGCTTTTTCTAAAAATTTATTCAGGCGTTGCCCGCTGTCATCGCGCGTAATTTCAAATTGCTTCAAGTGAATATCCTCCACAAATCATAGCGTTTTTCGGATACCTCTATTATAGCGAATTTTTGGGCAGAAGAAAACACTTGTCAAATGGAAATTATGGTTGACAAAAGAGATGAATGTATAGTATACTATTTGATGTACCATGTGAGGTAGCTATGAAGATTGATTTACAGAAACTAATCAACGCAACAGTTGAAGAAATTCCCTTTTCGGGAACCACTGATTTGCGGGAAGAGACTTTTTTTGGAGAACATCCATTTCAGTTTCCGGTGGAATATCAGGGGGTCATCAAAAGCCAACTGGATGTTCTGCGCTGTGTCGGCGAGATACACACAACATATGTTACGACCTGTGCGCGGTGTCTGAAGCCGCTGGAGGTGCCGGTAAATGTGTCGGTGAATATGTTGCTGCTGCAGGAATCGGAAGTGCAGGAGGAAGAGGAAAACGTCTTCCTGATTGCAGGAAGTACGGTCAATCCAGAAGAGGTGTTTGTGCCGGCATTGTTGCTGGAAATCAACATGGCGTATCTCTGCAAGCCGGATTGTAAAGGACTGTGTCCGCATTGTGGAGCTGATCGTAACGTAACCCATTGCGATTGCAGCGGGAAGCAGATTGACGATCGCTTTGCGGTGCTACAAAAATTGCTTGATCAAAAATCCTGAAACGATTGGGCTATATTTTAAATTAGGATAGATTAGGAGGTGTTACCGAATGGCAGTACCTAAGAGAAAAACGTCGAAAGCAAGACGTGATAAGAGACGTAACTCCCACTGGAAGCTTTCCCTGCCTGGCATGACAAAGTGCCCGAAGTGCGGCGAGTTCAAGCTTTCTCACAGAATGTGTAAGGCATGCGGCACGTATAACGGTCGCGAAGTTATCAAGGTTGAGGCGTAAGCGAAATAGAGAAGAGGGAAAGCCGAGCTTTCTCTCTTTTTTTTTCGGATAAGCACTCCCCCTTTTGAAAGGAGGATATAGAAATGGCGAAGCCTATTGTTGCAATCGTAGGAAGACCAAATGTAGGAAAATCGCAGTTATTCAATCGTCTGGCAGGCAAGCGTTTATCCATTGTGGAGGATACACCCGGTGTCACACGTGACCGCCTCTATGCCGATGCAGAATGGCGCGGACAGGTGTTTTCTGTCATTGACACCGGTGGTATTGAACCATCAAAGGACAATGAAATTTTAAAGTTTATGCGGTATCAGGCGGAAGCTGCGATTCATCATGCAGATGTGATTATTTTCATCACGGATTTGCGCACTGGTATTACGGCGGCAGATGAGGATGTTGCGGCCATGCTGCAGCGGTCTGGGAAAGCGATTGTGCTGGCAGTGAACAAATGCGACACACCAGGCGCACCATCCCCAGATATTTTTGAGTTTTATAACCTTGGGCTAGGCGACCCTTATGGGATTTCGGCGCTGCATGGGTATGGTACAGGAGAGCTGCTGGATGCCGTATATGAGCATTTCCCGCAAGAAACACAAGAGGAAGCAGAAGAAGACACCATTCGTGTTGCCATCATCGGTAAACCAAATGTAGGAAAGTCCTCCTTGGTCAATCGTGTGGTGGGGGAAGAACGTGTGATTGTTTCGGACGTGGCAGGCACCACACGTGACAGCGTTGATACACCTGTGGAAAACGAATTTGGGAAATTTGTGTTTGTTGATACTGCAGGCATCCGCAAAAAATCCAAGGTGGATGAGCGCATTGAAAAATTTTCGGTGATGCGTTCGCTGCTTGCGGTAGAACGCGCGGATGTTTGTGTGATTATGATTGATGCCACCGAAGGTGTGACAGAGCAGGATACCAAGGTTGCGGGCGAGGCACACAATGCAGGCAAGGCCTGCGTGATTGTTGTGAACAAATGGGATTTGGTCGAAAAAGACGGAAGCACCATGAAAGAATATACTATTCGGGTGCGGGAAGGCTTGGCTTATATGCCGTATGCACCGGTTTTGTTTATTTCGGCACTGACAGGGCAGCGCGTGGATAAGCTGTATGCAATGATTGTAGATGTATACGAGCAGAATCATCGAAGAATTCCCACCGGACAGCTCAACACCATTCTGTCGGAGGCAACAGCGCGGGTACAGCCACCCACAGACAAGGGGCGTCGCTTGAAAATTTATTATATGACACAAGCAGGTACGTGTCCGCCGACCTTTGTATGCTTTTGCAACGATGCACGACTGTTCCATTTTTCTTATCAACGGTATCTGGAAAATCAAATCCGCGAGGTATTTGGCTTGACTGGCACGCCGGTTCGTATGGTTGTACGCCAACGCGGAGAAAAGGAGCAATAAGATTATGACAATGACGAATTTTCTGATTATTGCTGCAAGTTCCTATTTGCTGGGCTCTTTTAATTCTGCGATTGTGATTTGTTTTTTAACGCTGCATAAAGACATTCGCGCCTATGGCAGCGGCAATGCAGGATTAACAAATGCATATCGCACCATGGGCGCGCAAAAGACCGTTGCAGTACTGTTGGGAGATATTGTTAAAACTATCATTGCTGTCATGATTGGTGGCGTATTAATAGGACCGATTGGCAAACTGATAGCAGGAATTTTTGTCATTTTGGGTCATGTCTTTCCTGTGTATTTTGGATTTCGCGGCGGAAAAGGCGTGTTAGCCGGTGCAACAATGCTGGCAATGTTTGATTGGCGGATTTTTTTGATTGCGTTGGCACTGTTTTTGCTCAGTGTCGGAGTAACTCGCTGGGTGTCACTCGGCTCTATTTTAGGGGCAATCAGCTTTCCGATTACCACATGGTTGTATTATCAGGAGATTGCGCTGACTGTGATTGCAGCGGGTATGTCGCTATCTGTCATTTTCTTGCACCGTGCGAACATCAAACGCCTTGTAAATGGTACAGAAAATCGATTGTCCCTCGGTGGGAAGCCGCAGATTCAGCATGGGGAGGAGTCGAAAAAATGAGAATTTGCATCATGGGAAGTGGTTCCTGGGGTATGGCACTTGCGATACAGCTGCAAAAAAACGCACATGATGTAACGATTTGGACACATACAGCGGCATCTCGGCAGCAGCTTGCGCAAACACGCTGCAATGAAAAGCTGCTGCCAGGCATCCAATTACCAGATGAAATTTTCATAACCTGCGATATTGCAGAAACTGAAAAGGCGGATATGGTTCTATTGGCAGTGCCGAGCTTTGCAGTGGCAGAAACGGCAGAAAAGCTATCGAATCATCTGCGACCGGGTGCTGTGGTGGTGAATGTCGGCAAGGGCTTGGATGCAGCACATGGATTTTGTCGATTTTCACAGACCATTTCACAAGTACTGTGCAAAAAAAATGATGTGGTGGTGCTGACAGGCCCCACGCACGCAGAAGAAGTGGCGCGCAATATTCCAACCACCATCGTTGCGGCATCCAAAAGCCAAACAGCGGCGGAACTGGTGCAGGAATCCTTTATGAATGATTCTTTTCGCGTCTATACATCGTCCGATGTCATCGGCGCAGAGCTGGGCGGTGCCTTTAAAAATATCATTGCGCTGGGTGCAGGCATTGCAGATGGCATGGGATTGGGTGACAACTCAAAGGCGGCGTTGATGACACGAGGCTTGACGGAAATCGCACGACTAGGCGTTGCGCTGGGCGCACGGCAGAATACCTTTGCGGGGCTGACAGGTATGGGCGATTTGATTGTTACCTGCACATCTATGCACTCCAGAAATCGGCGCGCAGGGATGCTAATCGGTCAAGGGGTCGCGGTGAAAGAGGCGATGCAGCAGATTGGTGCGGTTGTGGAAGGCTATTATGCCACAGAAGCGGGCTATTTTCTGGCACAAAGCGCCAAGGTTTCGATGCCGATTACCGAGATGATGTATCAAGTGCTGTACAAAGGTGCAAGTGCTTCCGATGCCATTTTACAGCTGATGACCCGCGCAAAAAAGCACGAGAGTGAAGAGGTTTGGCTTTCTTAAAACAATCTCCACAATATGACAGATACGGCAGTAACAGATATGTTGCTGCCGCTTTTTGTAGGATGAAAATGAAAAAATAGAGAAAAAAATTGGTGGATTTAGAGAGAAAAAAGTTGAAATTAAGAATCGATGATAAAAGCACGATAGATTTTAAGGAATGTTCATAAAAAAAACAGGTGAAGAATTGCAATCATCGTTAAAATACTGTAAAATAAGAATGATAATTTTATGAGAGAAGGACGTAAGGATGCAAGAAGCCAAATATAAACGTGTGCTTATTAAAATCAGTGGGGAAGCCCTTGCGGGTGACCGAAAATTTGGTCTGAATTTTGATGTGATAGGTCCCGTCTGTGATGTGATTAAGAAATGCAACGAAATTGGTATCGAAATCGGTATTGTTGTAGGTGGCGGAAATTTTTGGCGTGGCGTGAAGGACGGCGGCGGCAAAATGGAACGCTCCCGCGCAGACCATATGGGAATGCTGGCAACAACCATCAACTCTTTGGCACTTGCAGATGCCTTGGAACAGCGCGGTGTAGATGTTCGTGTGCAGACTGCAATCGAAATGAATAAAATCGCAGAACCCTATATCCGAAATCGCGCGATTCGGCATTTGGAGAAGGCTCGCGTTGTGATTTTTGGATGTGGCACAGGAAACCCATACTTTTCGACCGATACGGCAGCGGTGCTGCGTGCGGCTGAAATTGGGGCAGATGTCATCTTGCTTGCAAAAAATGTAGATGGCGTATATGACTCTGACCCGGCAGTCAATCCGGATGCCAAAAAATATGAAACACTTACGTATATGGAAGTACTCAATCAAGGTCTGGGCGTTATGGATACAACCGCAACATCTCTATCTATGGATAACCACATCCCGATTTTGGTATTTGCATTGAAAGATCCCGAAAATATTTATCGTGCTGCTATGGGCGAAAAAATCGGCACCATTGTACAGGAGGAGTCAAAATGAAGGCAGAATTGAAGCTTTATGAGGATAAAATGCACAAGACACTGGAGGTGCTTGGGCATAATTTGGCGGCGATTCGTGCAGGACGCGCGAATGCAGCTGTGCTGGACCGTATCACAATCGAATACTACAATACACCGACACCGTTGCAGCAGGTGGCTGCAGTTGCTTCCCCAGACCCGCGTACGCTGACCATTCAGCCATGGGATGCTTCGATTTTGAGAGAGATTGAAAAGGCGATTCAAATGTCTGATTTGGGCATCAATCCGCAGAATGACGGCAAATTGATTCGGTTGAGCTTTCCGCCGCTGACAGAAGAGCGTCGTAAGGAGCTGATTAAGCAGGTTTCCCGAGAAGGCGAGGATGCAAAGGTTGCACTGCGCAATGTGCGCCGCGAAGCCATTGATAAATGCAAGGACCAGAAAAAGAAAAATGAAATGACTGAGGATGAACTGGCAGACGCAGAAGATGCAATGCAGAAGATGACAGACAAATTTGTCAAAGAAATTGATGCCACAACATCTAAAAAGAGCAAGGAACTTGCAGAAGTATAAATATGCTATGGGGGCGGCACTTCGCCGCCTCTTTCTTTGAAATGCAAAACAAGGAGAAACGAAACGCGTGGGGATTTTTCAGAAACGGAAACCAGTAGAACATCGGCAGATTCCCAAGCATATTGCGGTGATTATGGATGGGAATGGTCGTTGGGCAAAGAAACGGCATCTGCCGCGTTCAGCAGGTCATGCGGCAGGTTCCGAAACCTTTCGTAAAATTGCGATTTACTGTCAGGAAATAGGTGTGAAATATTTTACGGTGTATGCATTCTCAACGGAAAATTGGAAACGTCCGCAGGCAGAAGTGGATGCACTCATGAATTTATTTCGCAAATATTTACGGGAATCCATGCAAACCATGCGGGAGCGCGGCGTTGCCATTCGGGTAATTGGCGATTTATCCGCACTGCCGCAGGATATTTTGGATTTGATTGCAGAAACCGATGCCGTTGCCAACAGCATTGGCGATGATGTGACCACGGCAACGCTGTGCATCAATTACGGCGGACGCGATGAAATCAAAAATGCGGTGCAAACACTCGCAAA
The DNA here is from genome assembly GCA_963664255.1 of Intestinibacillus sp. GTDB lineage: Bacteria > Bacillota > Clostridia > Oscillospirales > Butyricicoccaceae. The sequence continues at coordinate 23,287 of OY760938.1, forward strand.
ACAGGTGCAAAAAGGAACATTGCTGCCAGAAGAGATTACAGAGGAACGAATTGGGCAGTCTTTATATACCGCGCAGATGCCGGACCCGGATTTGATTATCCGTCCGTCTGGGGAAGTGCGGACATCGAATTTTTTACTATGGCAATCGGCCTATGCAGAATATTATTTTACGTCGGTACTATGGCCGGATTTTCAAACAAAGGATATGGATGCAGCGATTGATGATTTTAATCATCGGCAGCGACGATTTGGAGGCGTATAAACATGAAAGCAAGGGTACTGTTTGGATTGACAGGATTTGCATTCGTTTTATTATCGATTTTTATGTTTCCCCCTGTGATATTGGAAACCCTGATGCTGCCCCTTTGCGCATTGGCAACGTATGAATTCATCGGGTCAACAGGGTTGGTGCGTAACCGCAGCTTGCTCTATATCAGTCTGGTGGTGTCGGTTGCTTTTGCAGCAGGGACGGCGTATGTGTGGCCGCCCATCTTCATGCAGCTGCTGATTGTTCTGGCGGCAATCTTGGGGCTTTTGTGTTTGCTGCGTCATCATGCGGAAATGCGCGTGGAAGAGGTTGCAATCGCTTTGTTCGGTGCGTTGCTGCTGCCGTATTTGCTGCTGGCAATGATTCGGATTTTCCATATGCAAGATGGCGCGTTTTTGCTGTTGCTGCCCATGCTTGCCGCGTGGGGGTCGGATACGTTCGCCCTCTTTAGCGGTATGCTATTCGGGAAGCATAAGCTAGCGCCTGTCATCAGCCCTAAAAAGACCGTAGAAGGTGCTGTCGGCGGGGTGCTTGGCGGCGTTTTATTCGTGCTGGTCTATACGGAGATTATGGTACATAACGCAGACATTCGCCTGCCATATGGCGTGGCGGTGCTTGTGGGCGCAGTTGGTTCTGTCATTGGACAAATTGGTGATTTGTCCTTTTCTATCATCAAGCGTCAGACTGGAATTAAAGATTATGGGTCGATTTTTCCGGGGCATGGTGGTGTATTAGACCGATTTGACAGCGTGATTTTTGTAGCCCCCGTGATTGAGCTGACATTACGCATCTTTGCGGCATAAAGCATATTGAAACAGGAATAGGATAAATATGAGAAAAATTTCAATTTTGGGTTCGACAGGTTCGATTGGCACGCAGACCGTAGACATTCTGTCCTCGGTTGCGGCAGAGGTCGCTGCACTGACAACCAACCGCAACGGAAAGTTGTTGGAACAGCAAGCGCGATTGCTGCACCCGAAAATGGTTGCCGCTGCAGATGAAGCAACCGCAAAAGACTTACGGATTCAACTGGCAGATACAGATATTCGTGTTCTGGGCGGCATGGAGGGCTTGATTGCCGCAGCAACCGAAGAAACAGCCGATATTGTCGTGACGGCCGTTGTGGGTATGGTAGGCTTGCTGCCGACTTTGGCGGCGATTGATGCTGGAAAAGATATTGCACTGGCAAACAAAGAAACGTTGGTTTGTGCGGGGCAGCTGGTGATGGATGCGGCACGCAAAAAAGGGGTGCAGATTCTGCCGGTGGATTCGGAGCATTCCGCGATTTTTCAATGTATGCGTGCACGTGATGATAATGAAATCGCGAAAATCATTTTAACCGCATCCGGCGGTCCATTTTTCCACATGACACAGGAGCAACTGCATCATGTGTCCCGTGAACAGGCATTGCAGCATCCCAACTGGTCGATGGGTGCCAAAATCACGATTGATTCGGCAACCATGGTGAACAAAAGCTTGGAATTGATTGAAGCCATGTGGCTGTATGATATGCCAGCGCAGGATATTGAAGTTGTGGTGCATCGGGAAAGCATCATTCATTCGCTGATTGAATTTACAGACGGCGCAGTGCTGGCACAGCTGGGGTTGCCGGATATGCGGCTGCCGATTCAATATGCATTGACATTTCCAAAGCGCGTTCCCTGCAAAGCGCCCAGATTATCGTTGCAGGAAATTGGACAAATGACATTTTATCAGCCACCCGAATGGTCGAACACCGTGCTATCCTTGGCACGAGAAGCGGCGGATAAAAAAGGAAATGCAGGTGCAATATTAAATGGTGCCAATGAAGCGGCGGTTGGTCTGTTTTTGAAAGACCGCATTGCTTTTTGGGAAATTGCACATCTGGTACAGCAGGCGATGGCGCACGTGCCCTATCAGAAGCAAGTCACGCTGGAAGATGTGCTGGCAAGCGACGCGGCGGCACGTGCATTTGTTTTAAATTATCAATAAGTCGACTATCTCTCTGTCTTTTAGCTGAGAATCAGCAGGAAAGGAGCCGTTTGTTTGTTTACAGCACTAACAATTTTCTTGGCAATTTTGGCGTTCAGTATCTTGGTGATTGCGCACGAATTTGGACATTTTATTACCGCAAAGCGCGGTGGCATTCAAGTCAATGAGTTTTGGGTTGGGATGGGGCCTGCTATTTTGAAAAAAAGATGGCATGGCACGCTATATTGTCTGCGTCTTTTGCCATTTGGTGGTGCATGCGTGATGGAAGGGGAGGACGGCGAGTCCGAGAGTCCGCACAGCTTTGCAAAAGCAAAATTGTCATGCCGAATGTTGGTTGTCGTGGCAGGGGCACTGATGAATTTTCTGGTTGGATTTTTGATTCTTTTGGGGATTTCTTCCGTTGCAAAAGAGTTTTCGACCACAACGATTGACCACTTTGCCGATGGCTTTGCTTATCAGGGTGAGAATATGCTGATGGAAGGCGATACCATTCTAAAGGTGGATGGGTATCGTGTATTGCTCACACATGATTTTTCGATTGGCTTATCAAAGAGCGGCGCAGAGCGTTCCTATGACATTTTGGTGCGCAGAGATGGGCAGAACGTGCTGCTGCAGGATATGCCTTTGACAGCAGAGATTGACAATGGGCAAGGCGGCAAGATGTATGGCATTTATTTTGCGGTAGAGCCTGCACAACTCGGAAGTGTTGTGAAAAATGCGCTCTATACCTCCATTAGCTATGCACGAATGGTATGGGACAGCTTAGGAATGCTGATTTCCGGAAAAGTCGGCGTAGACCAAATGTCGGGACCGGTGGGCGTGGCGAATGTCATGAGCCAAGCGGCGCAAATCAGTATGACGAGTTTCTTGATGCTGGTGAGCCTAATTTCCATCAATCTGGGTGTGATGAATTTGTTGCCGTTGCCGGCACTGGATGGTGGACGGCTGGTGTTTTTGATTTTAGAAGCCATTCGGCGTAAGCCAGTGCCTGCAAAATATGAAGGTCTGGTGCATGGCGCAGGGTTGCTGCTGCTCATGATGTTGATGCTGTATGTCACAGGAAATGATATTTTTCGCTTGTTTAGAGGTTAAAAAGGTGTTCTAAGATATGAATAGTAAAAAGCAAATTTCGGTGGGTGGGGTGCTGATTGGTGGAGATGCGCCAATCGTTGTGCAGTCCATGACCAACACGGATACGCATGACATCCCAAAAACATTGGCGCAAATCCGTGCATTGGCAGAGGCGGGGTGTGAAGTTGTCCGATGTGCCGTGCCGGATTTGGATGCCGCACGGGCACTGGAAAAAATTTGCGCAGCTTCGCCCATTCCGGTGGTGGCAGATATTCATTTTGATTATCGAATTGCACTTTCGGCGATTGCGGCGGGTGTGCATAAAATCCGATTGAATCCCGGCAACATCGGCGCAGATGAAAACGTGAAGGCGGTTGCCAAGGCGGCACTTGCACAAAATATTCCCATCCGAATTGGTGTGAATTCAGGGTCAGTAGAGCGTGAGATTTTGGAGAAATATGGTGCGCCGACACCGGAAGCGATGGTAGAAAGTGCGCTCTATCATGTGTCACTGCTCCATCGATTTGATTTTGATGACATTTGCATTTCCATCAAATCTTCGAGTGTGGCGCATACCATGCGTGCCTATCAGCTGATGGCAGAGCAAACCGAGTATCCACTGCATCTTGGTGTGACCGAAGCGGGTACGGAATATATGGGCACCATCAAATCCGCAGCGGGGATTGGCGGACTGCTGGCATTGGGCATCGGCGATACCATTCGTGTGTCCTTGACCGATGACCCTGTGCGAGAAATACAGGCGGCTCGCGCGATTTTGAAAGCGGTGGGATTGGAGCAGGAGGGCGTGCAGGTGGTTTCCTGTCCGACCTGCGGCAGAACCAAAATCGATTTGATTGCGATTGCCAAAGAGGTGGAACAGCGTGTTTCCCAAATTCGCGGTAAGAAATTGAAGGTCGCTGTCATGGGGTGTGTGGTCAATGGCCCCGGAGAAGCCAGAGAAGCGGATGTCGGCATTGCAGGCGGAAATGGAGAAGGGCTGCTGTTTCGCAAGGGTGAAATTATCCGCAAGGTGCCCGAAGAACAGCTTGTGCAGGCACTGATGGAAGAAATTGAGCGGTTATAAAGGGGCAAACCATGGCACGTAGTTTAGGAGTTGTATTTGAACGGTATAAAAGTGAAACAGAAGGAGCATATCTGTCCATGGGACAGGTGTGCTCCCTTGCCATTAGTCGGGATAAAAAAACCATGCTGTGCCATGTGCTTTTTCCAGATATTATACCATATCAAATCTTAAAAAAGTTGGAAAAAGGCATTGCCAAGTGCTATCATTTAACCAGACTGCGCTTGTCTCCACGATATGACATGGAGGGCTTGTCCGCAGAATATATACAAACGCTCGTGGATTGCACAAAAGCGCAGTATCCCAGTGCCAAAGGGCTGCTGTGCGATAGTCAATGGAGCTATGCGGACGGAAAACTGCAAATTACCATGACGGAGGCGGCGGCAGAATATTTGGCGAATGCCTTGCGCTTTTTACGCGAGCAAATTGAGGCAGAAACCGGAAATGCCTGCGTGGTAGAACCTGTCATTGTGGAGCATACAGAAGCAGAAGCAAATACCAAAAAACGTGCGCAGGAGCTTCAAAAAGCTGTGCAGCAGCAGGTGAAAGAGTCTTCAGAAGTGGAGAAAAAGCCAAAACCAAAGCCTGCATCCTCCGAACCTACTTACAGACGAACCGCACAAAAGACAGCGGACGTCAAGGAAGAAAATTTGATTTTTGGCAAGCTGTATCAAGATGATACGATTTCGATTCGAGATGCAGTACATGAAATGGACCGTGTGACCATCAAAGGTGATGTGTTTTTTGTAGAACCGCGCGAAATTAAAAGCAAAAAGACAGGAAAAGAATGGATTAAGCTATCCTTTGACATGACAGACCAAACCAACTCGGTGCGTGTGTGTAAGTTTATGGCGAAGGAGCAGGCGGCGGAGATTGTCAGTGCCATTAAAACAGGGATGCACCTGATTGTGCAGGGCAAAATCGGTTATGACCAGTGGGAGAAAGAAACAACGCTAGAGCCAACCGCCATTGTCAAATCCAAAAAGGCAATTCGGCAGGATAAAAGCCCACAAAAGCGTGTAGAACTGCATTTGCACACCAATATGTCGGCTATGGATGGCATCACACCAACGAAAAAATTAATTGAGCGTGCTAAATTGTGGGGACATACTGCCATGGCAATCACTGACCATGGGGTGGCGCAGGCATATCCAGATGCAATGCACGCCATTGAGTGGGGGAAAATCGAAGATTTTAAGGTGATTTATGGCGTGGAAGCCTATTATGTCAACGATTCTGCGGCAGTTTCCGTGGTGCGTGGTGGCGGTGATGCAGATTTTGCAGAGGAATTTGTGTGCTTTGACATTGAAACCACTGGTCTGCGCCCAGACAGTGAAGAAATCACAGAAATTGCAGCAACCGTGGTGCGTGGCGGACAGCCAACCGATACCTTTCAAACCTATGTCAATCCACACAAACCGATTCCGGCGCATATCACAGAACTGACAGGCATTACCGATGCGATGGTGGCAGATGCGCCTGAATTGCAGGATGTGATGACGCAGTTTTTGGCATTTGTGAAGGGGCGACCCTTGGTGGCGCACAATGCAGGATTTGATATGTCATTTATCAAAACGGCGTGTGAGCGGTTGGGCATTGCACAGTCTTTTACCTCGATTGATACACTGGAAATGGCACGCATTTTATTGCCGGATATGGGACGCTACAAGCTGAATACCTTGGCAAAAGAGCTGAAAGTAGGTCCGTTTGAACACCATCGTGCAAGTGAAGATGCCGCGGTGCTGGCACGAATTTTCGTGAAATTGCTTGAACTGCTGCAAGTAGAGGGGGCAAATCGGGTTTCAGACATCAATTCTGTGTTAGCAGGTAAAAAAGATACCAGCAAGAGCCTGAAAAATCTGCCACGCCAGCATTTTATCATCTTGGTGAAAAATCAAGTGGGGCTGAAAAATTTATATAAGTTGATTTCATATTCCTATCTCAATCATTTCCATAAACGACCGATTATGCCGAAAAGTGAGCTGATTCGGCATCGGGAGGGGTTGATTTTTGGTTCGGCGTGTGAAGCAGGAGAACTGTTTCAGGCCATGCTGAAGGGTGAAAATTGGGATACACTCAAGCAGATTGCAGAGTTTTACGACTATTTGGAGATTCAGCCGATTGCGAACAATGCATTTATGCTGCGCAATCAAACGGTGAAGGATGAAGAGGAGCTGCGCGAATACAATCGCCGCATTGTAGCCTTAGCAGATGAATTGGGTAAGCCGTGCTGTGCCACGGGGGATGTCCATTTTCTGGAGCCTGAGGACGAGGCCTTTCGCCGCATTTTAATGGCAGGGCAGGGATTTTCGGATGCAGATGAGCAAGCACCGCTGTATTTGCGCACCACCGACGAAATGCTTGAGGAGTTTTCCTATTTGGGAGCCAACCGTGCACAAGAGGTGGTGGTCACAAATCCCAACAAAATCGCAGATATGTGTGAGGTTGTGCGTCCTGTGCCGCGGGAAAATTATCCGCCCAAAATCGAAGGCTCGGCGGAGGACCTTGACCGTATGTGCCGTGAAAAAGCCGAACGCATTTATGGCGCGCCGTTGCCGGAATTGGTACAAAAACGGTTAGACCGAGAATTGCAGTCCATCATCGGCAATGGGTATGATGTGATGTATATCATTGCACAAAAACTGGTGACAAAATCCATTGCGGATGGCTATTTGGTGGGGTCGCGTGGCTCGGTTGGCTCTTCCTTGGCGGCGTTTTTATCCGATATTACCGAAGTAAACTCACTTGCGCCGCACTATCTTTGCGCAAACTGCAAATTCATTGAATGGCACGAAGACTTATCCTGTGGAGTAGATTTGCCGGACAGAGCGTGCCCGCAATGCGGTGAAATGCTGAGTAAAGAGGGGTTTTCCATTCCGTTTGAAACCTTTTTAGGGTTTGAGGGAGATAAAGTACCCGATATTGACTTGAACTTTTCGGGGGAGTATCAATCGAAGATTCATTGGTACACAGGAGAGATTTTTGGGCATGATCATGTTTTTCGTGCAGGTACGCTCGGGACGGTTGCGGAAAAAACCGCCTATGGCTATGTAAAAAAATATATGGAAGAACGTGGGTTGGAATGCTCGCGCGCAGAAGAAAATCGACTGACAGCAGGCTGTACCGGTATCAAGCGCACAACGGGACAGCATCCAGGCGGCATTGTGGTTGTGCCGAAAGAGGTTGATATTTTCGACTTTTGCCCCATTCAGCATCCGGCAGATGACCCAACGTCGGACATCATCACCACCCATTTTGAATATCATTCCATCGATGAAAATCTATTGAAGTTGGACGAGCTTGGACACGATGACCCCACGATGATTAAGCATTTGGAGGAATTGACTGGGGTCAATGCGCAGGAAATTCGGCTGGATGACCCGGAAACCATGAGTCTGTTTACTTCCTGCGAGGCACTGCGATACGTGGAAGGTACGGACAAAATTTTGGGTGAAATGGGCTGTATTGCAGTGCCGGAATTTGGTACAAAGTTTGTGCGTGGTATGCTGCGGGATACACAGCCGCATACCTTTGCGGACTTGGTCAGCATTTCAGGGTTGTCGCATGGTACGGATGTGTGGTTGGGCAATGCACAGGATTTGGTGGCACAGGGGATTCCACTGGCAGAGTGTATCTGCTGCCGTGATGACATTATGAACTACTTGATTCTAAAGGGCGTAGAGCCAAAGCTTTCGTTTACCATCATGGAATCGGTGCGAAAAGGCAAGGGCTTGAAGCCAGAGTGGGAAGAAGCAATGTGTGCACAAAATGTGCCAGAATGGTATATCAAATCCTGTAAAACGATTAAATATATGTTCCCCAAAGCGCACGCAGTAGCATATGTCATGATGGCATTTCGCATCGCATGGTTTAAGGTGCATCGCCCGCTTGCTTTTTATGCGGCATATTTTTCTATTCGCGCAAAGGGTTTTGATGCCTCGTGCATGGTGCGTGGCGATGCGGTTTGTGTGGCAAAAATACAGGAGCTTGCCGAAAAAGAGCGCGATAAGACGATTTCGGCGGCAGAAAAGGAAACCGCTACCACGTTGGAGGTTTGCCATGAATTTTATAAGCGTGGGTTTACCTTTGCGCCGATGGATGTCTATACCTCTGATGCAGTCAACTTTTTGCCAAAAGAGAATAGCTTGATTCCGCCGCTGTCCTCGATGCCGGGCGTGGGCGAGCTTGCGGCGCAGGACATTGTGAAGGAACGGGAAAAAGGAAAATTTTTGTCGGCAGAAGAAATGATGATGCGCTGTTCCAAAGTCGGCAAAGCGGTGGTGGAAGCACTTGACCAAATCGGTGCATTGGGCAGTATGCCGAAAACCACCCAAATCAGCTTGTTCGGATAGGACAGCGGTTGGGCACTTGACAAACTTGATTTCATGTGTTACTATTTTAGCACAATAAAGTAATAAAGGAGCGACGGAGTATGATGAACCGTTTTTGTATTTCTACACCGGAAGGCACACGGGATTTACTGTTTGCCTCTTGTCAGGCACTGCGTAAAACAGAGAATGCGATTCGTGAAGCATTGGAGAAGCAATCGTATCAGGAAATTATCACCCCCACCGTGGAATATTATGATGTGTTTGCACAGGCAAACCCGGAGTTGGAGCAGGAGCGGATGCTGAAGATTATCGACCGCTCGGGGCGTATTTGTGTTGCCAGACCAGATAATACAACGCCGATTGCCCGCATTGTGGCAACCAGATTGGACGATGCGGCACTGCCTGTGCGCCTGTATTATGCGCAAAAGGTCTTCCGCTCTGTGGCAGGCGACCATGGACACAAGGGCGAATTTTTGCAGATTGGTGCTGAACTTGTCGGTCAAGATGGACTCGCAGCCGATTTGGACATTGTTTCTTCGGCGTTTAAGGCGTTGCAGGCGACAGGTGCGAAAAAATTCCGCATTGAACTGGGTCATGCAGAAATTTATAAGGCGCTGATTGCGGAGCTGGGCGTCGATGCGGCAACGGCAGAATCGGTACGGCACTTGATTGAAAACAAATCCTTTGCGGCACTCGATGATGTATTGCTTCCCTATGCGGCACATCCGGCATATCGTGCGCTGTGTGCGATGCCGCAATTATTCGGCGGCATTGAAGTACTCGACCAAGTGGAAACGCTCACTGAAAATGCACGTGTGCGGGATGCGGTGCTGTACTTGCGTCAACTGTGGAATGCGCTCAATCAAGCAGGATACGGCGATGCGGTGCTCATCGATTTAGGGTTAGTGCACGAAATGGATTATTATACGGGCGTCATGTTTCGCGGCTATATCGGCGGGGCAGGCACCACAATTTTGACGGGTGGACGATACAATGCGCTGTGTGCAAAATTTGGCCGCGATTTGCCGGCCGGCGGTTTTGGTATTGATGTAGAGCACGTGGCAGAATCGCTGCGTGGTGCAGATGCGCAGGATTGCCAAAGTGAAAAACAAACCATTCGTATCGCTTTGACCAAGGGTCGACTGGAGAAAAAGACCTTGGCACTGCTGAAAAATGCAGGCTATGATATTTCAGAATTGGAAAGCCCGTCCCGCAAGCTGATTTTCACCTTGCCAGAGGTTGGCGTGGAAATCGTGCTGGCAAAAGCGGCAGATGTCATCACCTATGTTGAACATGGCGTGTGTGATATGGGCGTTGTCGGCAAGGATACCATTATGGAAAAGGGCGGCAGTTTCTATGAAATGGTGGATTTAGGATTTGGAAAATGCCGCTTTGCCGTAGCAACCAAAACGGGAAAAGACGTTTACGGCGGATACAAAACACCTGTGATTGCAACCAAATATCCGGCGGTGACAAAGGCATTTTTCAACAAGAAGCATATGGATGTCGAAACCATTAAAATCGAAGGTTCGGTGGAGTTGGCGCCGCTTTTAGAGCTTGCAGATGCGATTGTTGATATTGTCGAAACTGGCTCTACCCTGCGGGAAAACGGACTGGAAGTCATCGAAGATGTTGCCCCCATTTCTGCACGTGTTATTGTCAATTTGGCAAGCGCAAAGATGAAGAAAAGTGGCATTCAAAAGGTCATTGCCGACTTAGAAGCTGGTTTGGAGGACTGAAAATGTTTTTGAAAACGGTCATCGCCGATGGGAAAGCAGAGCAGGAGATTTTGCAGGACATGAAGTCCCGTGCGTCCTGTGAGCAGTCGGATATTGAAGCAAAGGTGCGCACCATCATGGAAGATGTGCGTATGCGTGGTATCGAAGCGGTAGAGCAATATTCCATGCAGTTTGACCAGACCAAACCCTATATCGTAGGGGAAGAGCTGCTGGAAAAGGCGTACCAAAGCTGCAAACCAGAGCTTATCACAGCACTGACACGTGCGGCTGAGAATATCCGTGATTATCACGAGCAGATGCTGGTGAAAACATGGGAGTGGGAACGCGGCGCAGGGCAGAAATTGGGGCAGACGGTGCGCGGGTTGGCGCGGGTTGGCATTTATGTGCCCGGTGGTACAGCGGCATATCCGTCCTCGGTGCTGATGAATGCCATTCCGGCAAAGGTAGCAGGGGTTGGTGAAATCATTATGGTGACCCCGCCGACCGAAAACCTAAGCTGCGAGGTATTGGCGGCGGCAAAGATAGCAGGTGTGGATACTGTGATTGCTTGCGGCGGCGTACAGGCGATTGCGGCATTGACCTATGGCGCAGATTTTATTCCGCAGGTGGATAAAATTGTAGGTCCCGGCAATGCTTTTGTGGCAGCGGCAAAAAAGCTGGCGTTTGGCACAGTCGATATTGATATGATCGCAGGACCCTCCGAAGTGTTGGTCATTGCCGATTATACCGCAAATCCCACCTATGTGGCGGCAGATTTGCTCAGCCAAGCCGAGCATGACCGTATGGCATCCGTAGTACTGCTCACCGATTCGATGCCGCAGGCGCAGGCTATTTCCGTGGAAATGGAACGGATGGGAAAGCAGCTGCCACGTTGGGACATCATACGAGAATCCGTAGAAAACTATGGTTGCGCTATCGTTGTGGAGGAGTTGCAGGAGGCTTGTGCACTTGCTGACCAAGTCGCCCCTGAGCATTTGGAAATTGTAACGGCAGAGCCACGGGAGTGGCTACCATATCTGCACAATGCGGGTGCGATTTTCTTGGGACAATATGCGCCCGAGCCGCTGGGAGATTACATGGCAGGACCGTGTCATGTATTGCCGACGTCTGGCACAGCACGATTCTTTTCGCCGCTCTCGACGGATACGTTTTTGAAGAAAACCAGCATTATTGAGTACTCTAAAGACGCATTGCAGGCGTTTTCGACAGAAATTATTGCACTAGCGCAGAGTGAGCATCTGGATGCGCACGCCAACTCCGTAGCTGTGCGTTTTCAAAAGGAGGAAGCGGATGAGAAACGCTGAAATCACGCGGAAAACAAAAGAAACGGACATTTGTTTGTCACTGGATTTGGACGGCGGCGTGGTATCCGTGGATACAGGTATCGGCTTTTTTGACCATATGCTCAATTCGTTTGCTGTGCATGGCGGTTTTGGGCTGCAAGTGTCCTGCAAGGGCGATTTGCAGGTGGACGGACACCATACGGTGGAGGATATTGGAATTGCATTGGGGCAGGTACTACAGCAGTGTTTGGGTGATAAAGCGGGCATTGCGCGGTTTGGGTCCAGTTATGTGCCGATGGATGAGGCATTGGGATTTTGTGCGCTCGATTGCTCAGGCAGACCCTTTTTGGTGTTTGATGCGGCAATGCCACAGGCAATGTGTGGTGCATATGACACCTGTCTGACGGTGGAGTTTATGCGCGCGTTGAGTGTACATGGCGGACTTACCCTGCATTTGCAGTGCCCCTATGGAGAGAATGCACATCATATTACAGAAGCACTGTTTAAGGCGTTGGCACGTGCACTGCGGCAGGCGGTGACAGTGGTCGGCGGCGGTGTGCTTTCGGCGAAAGGAGTGTTGTAATTGGGATATATTGCGGTTGTTGACTATGGTGCAGGCAATTTGATGAGTGTACATAACTCTTTGGATTATTTGGGTTTTGAAAATCAAATTGCAGATACACCTGAGATTATCCAAAATGCGGCAGGCGTCATTCTGCCGGGTGTCGGTGCATTTCCAGACGCAATGGATGCACTTACACAGTCTGGTTTGTTGGAGTCAGTGCTGCAGGCGGCACAGGAAAAGCCTTTTTTGGGCATCTGTCTAGGGATGCAGATGTTGTTTGAAACATCGGAGGAAGTGCGTCCATGCAAGGGGTTGGGATTGATTGCGGGACATATTGCCCGCATTCCGACCTCGCTGAAATTGCCGCAGATTGGATGGAATGCACTGCACATTGTGCATCCCAATGCGCTGACCGCAGATTTATGTGAAGGGGAATATGTGTATTTTGTGCATTCCTTCATGGCAAATCCAACGAATGAGCAGGAGCTTGCGTGTGCGACCGATTATGGCACAGAAGTGCCTGCCATGGTAGCACGTGGAAATTTGTTTGGATGCCAATTTCACCCAGAGAAGAGCGGCGAAGTAGGCTTGCGTATGCTCAAAAATTTTGCGAAATTAACGGAGGCGGACACATGAGAATTTTACCGGCGATTGATTTAAAGGACGGAAAATGTGTCCGTCTGCAAAAGGGCGATTACGCCACGGCGCACAAGGTGGCAGAGGATGCGGTAGAAACGGCACGTCAGTTTTTGGCGGCAGGCGCGGAACTCATCCATATGGTGGATTTGGACGGTGCAAAGGATGGTACACGTGCCAATTATGCCGTTGTGAAACGCGTGATTGCAGAAACTGGTGCAAAGGTCGAACTGGGTGGCGGGATTCGTACCATGGAGGATGTGAAGCACGTGTTGTCACTGGGTGTATCGCGTGTGGTCATTGGCTCTGCGGCGGTGAAGCATCCGGAGTTTGTGCGCGAAGCGTGTGCGGCGTATGGCGAACAAATTGCTGTTGGTGTTGACGCATTGTCTGGAACGGTGCGTACCGAAGGTTGGCTGAACGACAGTGGTGAAGATTACATTGCTTTTGCAAAGAAAATGGAAAGCTTCGGCGTAAAAACGATTATTTTTACCGATATTGATAAAGATGGTATGTTGGATGGGCCAAACTTTGAACAATTAGCAGCATTGCGGGAGGCGGTATCCTGCGGCATCGTGGCTTCTGGCGGTGTTTCCACCATTGAGGACGTGCGCCGCTTGAAGGCGGCAGGCATTGATGAAGCCATTGCAGGAAAAGCGGTGTATACCGGTGCACTGGATTTGGCTGCAGCCATCAAGGAGGCGGAATAATGCTTGCAAAACGGATTATTCCTTGCTTGGATGTCAAGGATGGGCGTGTTGTGAAAGGCGTCAATTTCGTGGAACTACGTGACGCAGGTGACCCAGTGGAGCTGGCGAAGTTCTATTCTGCGCAGGGTGCGGATGAAATTGTGTTTTTGGATATTACAGCAACCTATGAAAACCGTGACACGATTGCTGATGTGATTCGCCGCACCTGTCGGGAAGTGTTTGTGCCTGTCACCGTGGGCGGCGGCATTCGTACAGCGGATGATTTCAAAGACATTCTGCGTGCAGGAGCGGATAAAATTTCGGTGAACTCGGCGGCAGTCAAAAATCCATCTTTGGTGGATGGTGCAGCAGAAAAATTCGGCTCGCAGTGTGTTGTGGTTGCCATTGATGGTCGAAAGACGGGAAAAACCGCTTCTGGATTTGAAGTGTATGTGGCAGGTGGACGTACACCAACCGGTTTGGATGCCGTGGAATGGGCAAAAGAAGTCTGCAATCGTGGAGCAGGCGAAATTCTGCTGACATCTATGGACAAGGATGGCACAAAGTCTGGATTTGACCTTGCGCTGACACGTGCAGTCACAGATGTGGTCGATATTCCGGTGATTGCATCGGGTGGCTGTGGCAGTTTGCCGCATTTTTCAGAAGTGTTTGAGCAAACCGGTGCGGATGCCGCACTGGCGGCGAGTTTGTTCCATTATGGCGAGTTGACCGTTGCACAGGTCAAACAGCATTTGCATGAGAAGCAGATACCTGTTCGTTTTTGATAGATTTGAGGAGCTTTATTGATGGATTTACAAAAATTTTTCGTAAAAGAAGAGCTGATTCCTGTGATTTGCCAAGATGAAACCAATGGAGAAATTTTAATGCTTGGTTATGCCAATCAAGAGGCGTTGGAGAAAACCATTGCAACTGGAACGGCTTGGTTTTGGAGCCGTTCACGGAAAAAGCTTTGGAATAAGGGCGAAACTTCGGGAAATTTCATCTTCGTACATCGGATTTTATCAGATTGTGACGATGACACCTTGATTTACAGCGGCACACCAAAAGGACCCGTGTGCCACACAGGAAATCGCACTTGCTTCTATACGGAGCTTTGGCACAAGGAGGAGGGAACGAGATGAACGCATTTGAGAGCATGGAAGCCGTTATCCAGCAGCGTCACATAGAGCCGCAGGAAGGCTCGTATACCTGCTATCTGTTTGAAAAGGGCTTGGATAAGATTCTGAAAAAAGTCGGCGAAGAGTGCGCCGAAACGATTATTGCGGCGAAAAATGGAGATAAAGAAGAGTTGGTTGGAGAAATCAATGATGTGTTTTATCACATGATGGTGATGATGGAGGTTTGCGGTGTAACCTTGGAAGAGGTCACCAAAGAAATGGAAATCCGAGCGCGGAAAATCGGAAACTTGAAGCAGTTTCATGTATCAGACCATACTACGTAACCGCATAAAAAAGCGACGAATCGAAACAAAATCGATTCGTCGCTTTTTCCGCTTTAAGAGGTGTGTTCTTGAAAACGCTGCACATCGGTGCACTTCCCTGAAGATGGGTCAATCGTAAAGACTGCACCACATAGAACCGTTTCTCCAGCGGCGGGTCGGAAATATTCGGTCAAATCACCGCGAAACATCGCAATGGATTGCTGAATTTCCACCCCTAGCACTGACCAATAGGGACCTGTCATGCCCAAATCGGTGATGTAGCCTGTGCCCTTTGGATTCACACGCTCATCTGCGGTTTGCACATGGGTATGCGTGCCCCAAACGGCAGAGGCACGACCGTCCAGATAATATCCCATGGCAAGCTTTTCACTGGTGGCACTTGCGTGCATTTCGCAAACTGCAAAATCAAAGCGTCCTTCGTTTTGCTTGAGAATTTTATCTGCCATCAAAAAAGGATTATCTGGACCAAATTGCATTTCACAGCGACCAATCAGGTTCATCATCAGCATACGATAGCCGCAGGCATCATAAATGCCCCATCCTTCACCAGGCAGCTGCGGCGCAAGGTTTGCAGGGCGAAGGATATAGCGGTTATCTTCCAGATAGGGGACGATTTGTCGTTTGCCCCAGACATGATTGCCAAGGGTTATCACATCAGCACCGGCATCGAAAATGGCATCTGCTTGCTGCGGCATAATCCCAGTGACAGCCGCATTTTCGCCGTTTACAATGGTGAAATCCGCTGCAAACTGCTTTTTTAGGGCGCGAAGATGGGTGCGCAATGCGTCTAAGCCAGGCGTGCCAACAACATCGCCAATGGTCAGCAATTTCATAATGGTCTCACTTTCTTCAGCGGTTGGAAGAGAACGAGCGGACAATATTTGCCCGCTCAAAACAAGATTTAGTCAAAAAGAGAGGATACGGAAACTTCTTCGTAGATACGTGCGATTGCTTCGGTTAGCACAGGAGCGACTGACAAAATATTGATTTTGTCAATTTGCTTATTTTGCGGCAAAGCAATGGTGTCCAAGATGGTGAGCTCTTTAATAGGGCTGTTTTGGATGCGTTCGATAGCAGGACCGGAAAGCACGCCGTGGGTTGCACAGGCATAAATTTCGGTTGCGCCGCCTTTTTCAATCAACGCGTTGGCAGCGTGCACCAATGTGCCTGCGGTGTCAATCAAATCATCCACCAAAATGACCTTTTTACCGCGTACATCACCAATGATATTCATGACTTCGGACACATTTGCCTTCGGACGACGCTTGTCAATGATAGCGAGCGGCATATCCAGCTTTTCGGTGAATTTCCGTGCACGACCAACCGAACCAAGGTCGGGGGAAACAATCACAATATCATCACGGCAGCAGCCGAATTTGCCCGCAATATGCGGAATGAGGACAGAGGTGCCCAGCATATTGTCCACTGGGATGTTGAAAAAGCCTTGAATCTGGGAAGCGTGCAAGTCCATGGTCAGCACGCGGTCAGCACCTGCGGTGGTAATCAAATCTGCAACCAGCTTTGCCGAAATCGGGTCACGTGCCTTGTTCTTACGGTCCTGTCGGGCATAACCAAAATATGGAATTACTGCCGTGATACGACCAGCAGATGCACGCTTGCAGGCATCAATCATGATGAGCAGCTCCATCAAGTGGTTGTTGACTGGGTCACAGGTTGACTGCACCAAAAAAACATCAGAACCACGAACACTTTCGCTGATTGCGATGGAAATTTCTCCATCGGAAAAGGTGTTGACACTGGATTTGCCAACGGTAAGGCCGAGGCAGGATGCAATTTGCATCGCCAGTGCCGGATGTGAGTTGCCAGAAAAAATCTTAATGTTTTTACCATGAGATATCATGTCTTTGTTATACCCCCTGCATACTGAAAAGTGGAATGTAATATTAGGAATTCAATCAATCGTTGGCTTGTCCATGCGCGGCACGGCGGCGGTCGTTCCAACCTTCCATGTTCTTTTGGCGCACACGTGCAACAGCCAATGCACCATCCGGCACATCGCTTGTGATGGTGGCACCTGCCGCGGTGAAGACACGCTTGCCCAGCTTCACCGGAGAAACGAGGTTGGTGTTGCAGCCTATGAAGCAGTCATCTCCAATTTCGGTCTTGTATTTATGATACCCATCATAATTGACAACAACCGTACCGCAGCCAAAATTAACCCGTTCGCCCACCTCGGCATCGCCGATGTAGGTGAGGTGAGAAACCTTTGTGCCATTGCCAATATCGGCTTTTTTTAGCTCGACAAAGTCACCGATACGGGTATCATCACCAATTCGGCAGCCGGGACGCACATAAGCAAATGGACCGACTGTGGCATTGCGGCCAACGGTGCTCTCATAAACTTGCGAGCTGTTCACGGTTGTTGCGTCACCAATCACTGCATGGTCAAGGATGGTGTTCGGACCGATGACGGCGTGGCTGCCGATGGTACAACCACCGCGGACAATCGTCCCAGGCAGAATGGTTGTGCCAGCGCCAATGACGGCATCCGGTGCAATATATGTGGCATCTGGTGCAAAGATTTGCACACCGCGCGAGATATGCCCGAGGTTGATGCGCTCAATCATGCGCTTTTGCACCATATATGCATCCATGCCAGAAACAATTTCCGTGACGGTGCGTGTGTGCACAGTACCGATTTTGGCACCTTGTTCGATGGCGGCGTTGATGATGTCAAACAGCTTTTTGTGCGATGTGGTTAGCATCTTTTGCAGCAGTGCGGAGGTGAACACCGCAACGTGCAGCGCCCGCTCGCCTTCGCCGCGTCCAATGGCAGAAACCGCATCATGCAGGTCGCGCAACAGGGCAAAACGCTCCTGCACATCACCATCGCAGCACAGCAGCGTGATGTCGTTGCCTGCAGATTGGTGCAGACGGAGCAGCCGCTCATAATCTTGGGTCGTCAACTCCGGAATGGGGGCCGCCGCCAGCAGGATATGTGAAGACTGAAACACGGCATCAGTGGCAGCAAGCGTTTGATAGCGTTCGGCGGAAGGACAAAAAATGTCAGATGCGTGCGACAAAGAGGGCGTGCCTTCTTCATGCACATAAAAGGTGTTGGCGGTTGGGGGGAGAGCATCCTCGACCCATTCGCCAGCTGTGCGAAACAGGATTTCGCGCGAAAAAGCACAGATATGGTCGTTTCCTCTGCGATTTCCTAAGAGCACGGTGGTAATAGTATTCATTGAAAATAACCCTTTCGGTAGGCACGGAATGCGCCTAATGATACGTTTCTATAGTATTATACTATAGAGTGCGCAAAAAAGCATTATCAATTTAAGAAAATTTGTAGAGTGCTTGCATGAGTGCTTTCGACAAGTTATAATAATTTGTGCATACGAGTCGAAAAATCGTAAAAAAAACGAAAAGAATTGGAAAATGGAGGTCTGAAAGCAATGTCATCTTTACCGCAGCTGTTATCCACCGCGGGAGATTTTTGTGTGATGCGTAGTGATGTGATTGATAAATTGCTGCAATGTGGAGATGGTGACAGTGCACTTTTGTATCTCTATGTGCTGCGGCAAAGCAAGCACTTTGAAGAAAAAAAAGCCGTGAGGGAACTGGGGTTTACACAGGAACGCTATGAACGCGCGATTTTTACCTTAACGGGATTGGAACTGGCATCTGCATCGAAGGCGGCAGTCAGTGAAACACCAGCACAGACGATTCCAGCCTATCGTGCCGCAGAATTACGGCAGGCACGGCAGGGTGACCATCGCTTTTCTGCCGTCTGTGATGCCGCAGAAGCCGTGTTCGGACGCACGCTCACCGAATCGCAGGTGCGTTCCTTATTTGTCGCGTATGACCATTTGGGACTGCCAGCAGAGGTGATTATTGAATTGCTGACCTATTTGAAAAACGAAAAAGAATTGGTCAAGCGGCGGGATATTGAGCGCGAAGCTTGTTTATGGGCGGACATGGGATTGTTCAGCGTACAGGCGGCAACTGAATATCTCAACCGAAGAGAGGCGGAAAAGCCGTTGCTGGCAGCCATGCGCACGGCATTGGGGTTGTCAGAAGAACGCGCACTGTCTGCGGTGGAAAGCCGCAGCATTTCCGAATTTATCGCGCGTGGATTTCCGCCGGAAGCCGTTGCAATGGCGGCGCGCCGCATGGAGCAGTCCATAGGCACCTTTAGCTGGCAGTATTTGCGTAAAATCTTGGCTGCGTGGGACCAAAAGGGTGTGCATACCGTGGCGGAGATTACAGCGGTGGAGCCGGAGCGCAGCACAAAATCCACCCCGTCTGCGCAAAACACCTATTATCAAAACAAAAAACCGCAGACCGCAGAGGCAACCTCGCCTGCACAGCTGTCTGCATGGGAACAGCAATGGCTGGAAGATGTCAAGGCGCGCCGACAGCGGCGCAGAGAGGAGAACGAATAGTGCATGGCATATGATAAGGAAGTGTTGTCTGCGGCTTTGCGTGAGCTGGAGGCGGAGCGCAGCAATCGAGAGCGCGAACTGGAACAACGCAAGCAGCAGGTGTATGCCAAATTGCCAAGGGTGCGTGTCATCGAAAATGCCTTGCGCACCACGGCTGCCAATGTGATACGTGCTGCACTGGAAAGCGGGGATGACCCCAGTGAGGCGATTGCAAAGTTACGCGTGCAAAACCTGGCATTGCAGCAGGAACGCGAAACGCTATTGGTGAACAATGGATTCACACATGGGTATTTAACCCTGCAGCCTGCGTGCCCTGCCTGCTCGGATTTGGGATATATCGGCACACAGCTTTGCGAGTGCCTGAAAGCACGGTATGCCAAAAAGCTGACGGAAAGCTTGTCAACCATACTTCCCATCCATGACCAAAATTTTTCCACCTTTCGGCTGGATTATTATGATGCAAGGATATTTCCAGCGCTTGGGATGTCACCGCGTGAAAATATGGAGGACAATTTGGCAGAATGCCGTATGTATGCCAACCGATTTGGTAAGAAGGCGGAGCATTTGCTGCTGTATGGCTCGGCAGGGCTTGGAAAAACCTTTTTGTCCACGTGCATTGCAGGCGAGATTGCAGAGAAGGGATTTTCGGTGGCATATGATACCGCCATATCGATCTTGTCACATTTTGAAACCGTGAAATTTCGTGGCGCAGAAGCAACCACTGCGATGCAGCAGCTGCGCAAATATCGCAAGGCAGAGCTGTTGATTATTGATGATTTGGGGGCAGAAATGACCACTTCATTTACCATAAGCGCACTATATGAGCTAATCAATGACCGATTGATGGCGAATGCCTCTATGATTATCAATACGAATTTGCTGCCTGCTGATTTGGAAAAGCGATATACGCCAGCGATTGCATCGCGCATTTTGGGCAATTTTTCGCAGCTTCGCTTTTTTGGGGATGATATTCGGATTTTAAAACGACATGGGAAGCTTCATCGCACATAAAGGAAAAGATACAAATTGGTTGAAAATCCTTAACACGTTGTTTACGAACTATTCACACATCTAGAGCGCAATCCGTCTATAATTAATACATCAGCAAGGGTCGACCCCCAAGACACCGGCTGATACCAAAGAAGCCAACCTATCTATATTTTCTTTCCCCTCTTTTTTGTGAAATATGAATGACGAAAGCTTACTCATTCCCCCAAGAGTAAGCTTTTGTCATTTCTATTTGCGCAGCGGATTCACAATGTGCTATACTAAAACAAAGAATATCGTTTGTGAAAACAAGTTCTTATACATATCATGAAATGAGGTTATTTTTTGTGTCCTTGATTCTTCATATAGCAGATGCACATATTGGGACGGTATACGAAAATCTGCCGGATATAGTGGCGAGCACCTGTGAAAAAGCGCAGATGAATGCATTGCGCAATACCGTTGCCTATGCGAGAAAAAACCATGCAGCGGCCATTTTGATTGCCGGCAATTTATTTGCCATGCCTGTGCCGCCGCAGGAATTGGCGCAGGAAGTGTTTCAAATTTTAGAAAATGCATCGTGCAAGGTGCTCATTGCACCGGGCAACCATGACTATTTGCATGAGGAAAGCCCCTATCAGGCACTGGAATTTTCAGATAAGATACACGTGTTTAAAAGCACGCAGCTGACAGCATTTCCGATAGATGACACAACTGTGGTGTGGGGCGCGGCACATGAGGATACGGAGGAAGAGGTCGTCATCCAAGCGGATTTGGACACGGAGAAATGCAATATCCTGCTACTGCATACAGATTTACATGCAAGAAGCAAAAAAAATTGGCTGACGCTGGAACAGCTGTGCCAAAGTCAGTTTGACTATGCGGCATTGGGGCATGAGCATTCGTATTCCGGAATGCAGTATGCAGGAAAAACAGCCTATGCCTATGCAGGGGCGTTGATGGGGCGCGGCTTTCATGAACCGGATACCCATGGGTTTCTCTATGGAGAAATTACAAAAGCAGAAAATAATTTGCGGTTTATGCCAGCCGATGGGGTAACCTTTTTGGTGTGGCAGCAGCAGATTACACACATTGCAAACGATAAGGAACTCAGCCGTGCCGTAGCAGAGCATATCTTGCATAGCAAGAATACAGCGGTGGCATCGCGCGCTTGTGATTTACCGGCACCACCAGAGGATTTTTCCAATGCGTGTTTATCTTTGGCATTGGTGGGCAATCGCACCTATGAGCCGGACATGGAAGGTCTGCTGAGTGCACTCGATACGGTGTTTTTGTATGCTTGTGTGGAGAATGAAAGTGTGCCGCCCAAGGATGTTTGGCGATATGCGCAGGAAGAGGATTTGCGTGGTGCAGTCACACGCAAATTTCACGAAAAATATGATGCTGCGGCGGATAATCCGCAGGAGCAGGCGCAGATTCTGTATGCGCTGAAGGTCACACTCGCTGCATTTGAAGGCGAAGCCTTGCCACCCTTGGCAATCTAACGAGATAAATGCGAAAGCTCCCCATTTCTGCACGCGGAAATAGGGAGCTTCTTTTAATAAATCACAACGGTAGTATCTGTCGGAATGTTTTTATAAATCCAGTAAATGCCTTCGTCCATCATGCGAATGCAGCCGTGAGAAGCAGGTTTGCCAATGGTTGCATCAATCAGCACTTTGCCGTTGGGCGAGTACAGACGAGAGTGAAATGCGTAGCCAGTTCCAGGATAAAACCGTACGATAGGACGGCATTGATAGTCTTCGGTAATCCATGCGGTTTGCTTATAGGTGACATGGGTGATGCCTATCGGTGTAGGCGTTGAGGATTTGCCGGATGCGCAGTCAAACGAATGCAGAAGCGACCACTTGTTTTGTGCACCTTTAAATACATTGACTTTTTGCGCAGATAAACTCACCCAAATCAAATATTCTGTATCGCTAGAGTAGTTTTTTGCGTTCACAAATGTTTCTTTTTGCACATCGGAATAGTCGGTGTTGCTGGCGGAATAGGTTGGTGTAATCAGCGACAGCACGGGTTCGGCATAATAATCATCCGGATAGTTTTCTACCATCACAGCGGTTTGTGCAAACAGCTTTTCGGTCACTCCGGTGGAGGGGTTTTGATACAAAACACAGAGTCCAACGGTGTGTTTCTGCTGCATTTGATAGGAAAACACCAAGTCCTGCGAAAACGTGGAAGCCGTATTTTCGGCGAGCAAAAAACTGCTGTTTGAAAAGCCGGATACAGGATTTCCGTCCAAATACCACTGTGCAGAGCATACTTTTTCGGCAGTGACATTGGAAAAAGTGGCGGTTGCAGTCAATTCACCGCCCGCGGAAACGGTGGGAGCGGCAATGTCCATGAGGATACCGTTGAGCCCCGTGTCATTCGTGTCGGTGACGCTGCCCGCGGAAAGCGTGACGCTGCAGTCCGCAGCGGAACATTGGACAGCAGCGGCATATCCTGTGCCGTTCAGTGTGGTTTGGGGCGCTTGCAGGTCAACAGACGAAAGGATGCCATCGACCGTAATCACATTGCCAGAGCCTATCGCAACGTTGGTGAGTGCATCAATCGTGGTATCCGCACTGACCTGAATGGTGCAATTTTTTCCGGAAATGCACAGGGAATCCAGATTCATGCTGGATAGAGAAACCGTGCGATTGTCACCAGTGATTTCAACCGCATCGCAGAGCGCGCCAGACAAAGCAACAACACCGTTTCCGTCACCGATGGTAACCGTCGAAAAATGTGTGCCATCTGCAGGGACGGAAAGGTCAGTGCCTGCCGTGGCAAGGGTCAGCTGCTGCCCGGTTGTATTGGTGAGCGAAAGCTGTGAAATAGAAGCGCCACGCACCAAAAGGTTGCCTTCGATGGTGACATTTTGCAGCTGTATATCCTGCACGGAGGGCGCAAGCATCAGAGAATAGGGCAGGTTGGCATTGCGCAGGAAAACGGTATTCTCGGTGAGTGTGACCATGTTTTCAGAGGACGCGGGAAGAGTATCTGCCGTTCCTTGCAAGGTTGTCAGGTGCTGGAGCATGTCCATAAACGGCGCATATAACATTGGTGCATTGGGAGAAAGCTGGGATTCGGTTGCGGACAATGCGCCAGATTGCAGCAAAGCCACCGCCGCACGCTGTGTGTCGGTTGTTGTGTCCGCCATGTCGGCGAGCGGGGCAAGCGGGGAAAGACTTTGCTGTGCGGTTTCTAATTGAAACGCGTGCGCCACAATGTAAAATGCCTGTGCACGTGTCACCGCAGCATCTATGGCAAGGCTTCCGTCATGGGGGAAAACACCAAGAGCCGACATATCTTGGGCATACGCCGCATACCATGCAGTGAAATCAAGGGCAGGGTCTGGGGCATTTTGCACCTGCAAATAGGACGATAATATGTAGGCGAGCTGTCCACTCGTCAGTGGGGTATCATCTGAGAGGGAATTGCTGGGCGGAATGGTTTCAGCAGCAAACACAGGGGTATACAGCCATAAAACCAGTATGCTTGTTAGCATAAAAAAACAGAGCCTTTTTTTCATGAACAATCCTCCTTGAAGTCCGTCTAGCAATATTGGGACGATGCGAATCTCTGTATGATATTAGCATAACAGTATCACTAAAAATGTCAAGGTATTTTGGGGATAAAGTTATATATTTTACACAACAAGAAGTGCGTGTATTCTGCTATAAAAAATGAATTAAGACAGGCGGTTTTTAAAATCGTGGTAATCAAAGGAGCGGACGATGGTGTGCGTGCCGTCAGTATGTCGGATGGCAATGGAGGGTAGCTTCATACCATTGAAGGTGTTGGTTTTCACCATGGTATACAGTGCCATATCCTCAAAAATCACTATACTGCCTTCTGTAAGGGGGGTGTCAAACGCATAATCGCCGATGACATCGCCGGCAAGGCAAGTCGGACCGGTAAGTCGATAGAGATGCGGCTTTTCCTCTGGATGTGCACCGCCCATGACAGGTGGACGATAGGGCATTTCTAACACGTCTGGCATATGGCAAGCCGCAGAAACATCTAAAATGGCAATATCCATTTGATTATGCACAATTTCGAGCACACTGGACAGCAAAAAACCCGTGTTTAGGACAACCGCCTCGCCGGGCTCTAAATAGACCTCCACGCCATAGGTTTGGCGCAGACGCTGCACACAAGCAATCAGTCCTTCACGGTCATAATCCTCCCGCGTGATGTGATGTCCGCCGCCAAGATTCAGCCACTTCATGCCATGCAGATAGCTGCCGAACCGTTCCTCAAACACAACGAGCGTTGCTTCCAAGGCATCAAAATTCTGCTCGCATAAGGTGTGCAAATGCAGTCCGTCAATGCCATCCAGTAACTCGGGACGGAAGTTTGTCAAGGTGACGCCTAGACGAGAACCCACTGCGCAGGGGTCATAAATGGCATGGTCATCTTCTTGCGTGGAGCATTCCGGATTGATGCGAATGCCGCAGGATTTCCCCGCGGATTTGGCTTTTGCGCCGTACTTTTGCCACTGGGCAAAGGAATTGAACACAATATGGTCGGCTGTTTGCAATAGTTCGTCGAATTCCTGCGGTAAATACGCTGGCGAAAATACGTGTACTTCGCCAACGAACTGCTCTCTGCCCAATTTGGCTTCATACAAACCGCTGGCAGTGGTGCCGCTGAGATATTGCGAAATCAGCGGATACAGAGAAAACATGGAAAATGCTTTTTGCGCAAGCAGAATTTTTGCGCCAGAGTGGTCAGAAACTGCCTTCAAAATCTCTAAATTTTGGGTCAATAAGCCTTCATCTACTACAAAGCATGGCGTTGGGAACTTTGAAAAATCCATAGTGAAAATCCTTTCGTTTGTGTCCTGCGTGGGACCATATCAAGAATAGAAAACAGGACGGGAATGCCCCGCCCTGTTATTAAAGATGTTTAGTCAACTAAGGTTGGATGGAAATCCTCCTGCCAAGGCAGACCGAATTTATTGAGCAGTTCCATGAACGGGTCTGGATCAAATTCCTCAACGTTATATACGCCGGGCTTGCACCATTTACCTGTCATGACCAGAGCTGCACCAATCATTGCGGGCACACCTGTGGTGTAAGAGATTGCCTGTGAACCCACTTCACGATAGCATTCCTGATGGTCGCAGACGTTGTACAGATAATAGGTTTTGTCCTTTCCATCCTTTTTGCCTTGGAAGATGCAACCGATGTTGGTTTTGCCAACGGTGCGGGGACCAAGAGAGGCAGGGTCGGGCAGAACCGCTTTCAAGAACTGCAGCGGAATGATTTTTTGACCGTCAAAATCAATCGGCTCGATGGAGGTCATGCCAACATTTTGCAGGCACTGCAAGTGGGTAAGGTAGCTCTGCCCAAAGGTCATGAAGAAGCGAATGCGTTTGATACCGGGGATGTTGATGCCAAGCGACTCCAGCTCTTCATGGTGCAGCAGATACATATCCTTCACGCCGACATCCTTAAAATCATACTGGCGATGGATTTCCATGGGTTCAGTTTCGACCCAATGTCCGTCTTCCCAGTAAGAACCGTTTGCGGTGACTTCACGGATGTTGATTTCAGGGTTAAAATTGGTGGCAAACGGATAGCCATGGTCACCGCCGTTGCAGTCGAGAATGTCAATATAATTGATTTCATCAAAGTGATGCTTGAGTGCATACGCAGAGAACACGCCAGTCACGCCGGGGTCAAAGCCAGAACCCAGCACGGCGCAGATGCCTGCCTGTTCAAAGCGTTCACGATATGCCCACTGCCAGCTGTATTCAAACTTTGCGGTGTCTTCCGGTTCGTAATTCGCTGTGTCAACATAATGGGTCTTGGTTGCCAGACATGCGTCCATGATTGTCAAATCCTGATACGGCAATGCCACATTCAGCACAACATCGGGCTTGAATTCCTCAATCAACTCCACCAACTCGTCAACATTGTTCGCATCGACCTTTGCTGTGCGGATGATTGTTTTGGTTGTGCCGCTGAGCTGCTGCGCAATCGCATCGCACTTTGCTTTTGTGCGGCTCGCAATCATAATTTCAGTAAATACATCAGAATATTGACAGCACTTATGGATGGCAACGCCAGCGACGCCGCCTGCACCGATAATCAGAGCTTTTCCCATTCTTAAATAAACCTCCAAACCATACTTGGTAATTTTTCTGTTACAAAAAGTTTTGTGCAAATTTTATGATATTAAACATTATACAAGGATTCCCGCAGACACGCAAGCAAAAAGCACGATTTTACAAGATGCTAACAAAGGTGTGTTGCAGAGCAGACGGTGCAGGTGGTTTTATGAATGAATTGTGAAATTTGCAGGCGGCACTTGATTTTTACAGGAAACGGTATTAAAATAATAACATTAGCACTCTGTCAGTCAAAGTGCTAATCTGGATTTCGCAAAATTTTTGCGCATATTAAATTTTAAGAGGTGTTTGTTTTATGGAGAAGAAGCAATTTCAGGCAGAATCAAGACGATTGCTCGATTTGATGATCCATTCTATTTATACGCATAAGGAGATTTTTCTGCGTGAATTGATTTCCAATGCATCTGATGCAACGGATAAATTTTATTATAACGCCATGAAGAATGGGGAAACCGGCGTCAACCGTGATGCACTGGAAATTACGGTGCAGCTCAATAAAGAGGCACGCACGCTGACGCTTTCCGATAAGGGCTGTGGTATGTCGCAGGAAGACATGGAAAGCAACTTGGGCACGATTGCACGCAGTGGCTCGCTTGCCTTCAAAAAAGATATGGACGCAGGGGCGGATGTTGATATTATCGGTCAGTTCGGTGTTGGCTTTTATGCAGCATTTATGGTGGCAGGAACAGTCGAGGTCATCAGCCGTGCGGCAGACAGCGAGCAGGCATATCGCTGGATTTCCGAAGGCGCAGACGGCTATGTGATTGAGCCGGCAGAACGCGCAGAGCACGGCACAGACATTATCCTACATATTAAAGACAACAGCGAAGATGAAAACTATGATGAATATGTAGAGCAATATCGCATCCAAGGCATTATTAAGAAGTATTCTGATTATATTCGCTATCCGATTTGCATGGAAATGACCAAAAGCCGCATCAAAGAAGGCAGTGAACCCAAAGAGGGCGAAGCACCGGAATATGAGGACTATCAGGAAACGGTGACGCTCAATTCCATGATTCCGATTTGGAAAAAGGCGAAAAATGAGCTGACGAGCGATGATTATCATCATTTTTACAAAACAAAGTTTTATGATTATGAAGACCCGATGCTGCACATCCACACCAGCACAGAGGGCGCGGCAACCTATCATGCGCTGCTGTTTGTGCCGGGACATGCGCCGTTTGATTACTACACCAAGGATTTTGAAAAAGGTTTGCAGCTTTACAGCAACGGCGTGCTGATTATGGAGAAATGCGCAGATTTACTGCCTGACCATTTCAGTTTTGTGCGTGGCTTAGTGGACAGTGCAGATTTGTCGCTGAATATCTCCCGTGAACTGCTGCAGCATGACCGTCATCTCAAGGTGATTGCAACCAGTTTGGAAAAGAAAATTAAAAACGAACTGCTGCAGCTGCAAAAGAATCGTCGAGAAGACTATGAAAAATTCTTTGAGGCGTTTGGTCGTCAGCTGAAATATGGCGCATACGTTGATTACGGAATGCATAAAGACCTGCTGATGGATTTGATGCTATATTACTCGTCCTCCGAAGAAAAAATGGTGACGTTGGCAGAATATGTGGCACGCATGAAAGAGGAGCAGAAGCATATTTACTACGCATGCGGTGAGAGCATTGCAAAAATCGATATGCTGCCGCAGATTGAACGGTTGAAGGATAAAGGTTATGAAGTCTTGTATTTGACCGATGATATTGATGAATTCTGCATCAAGTCCATGGCAAGCTATCAAGAAAAAACCTTTAAATCCATTGCGGAAAATGATTTGGATTTGGATTCTGAGGAAGAAAAGCAAGCTGTAGAAAAGCTGACGCAGGAAAACGAAGATTTGCTCAGCGAGATGAAGAATGCGCTGGGCGAAAAGGTGGCCAAGGTGCAGCTGACCGGTCGACTGAAAAGCCATCCCTGTTGTATGTCCACACAGGGGGACGTGTCACTGGAAATGGAACGTGTGCTGGCGGCGCAGAACGGAAGCGACAAGGCACCCCATGCACAGCGTGTGCTGGAGCTGAACGCAAATCATGCGGTGTTTGCCGCCCTTCGTGCGTTGAAGGATGCAGGAGATACGGAAAAGCTGGGCGTATATACTGACATCTTATATACGCAGGCGCTGCTCATTGAGGGCATGCCGATTGCAGACCCAGTTGCTTATGCAAATGAGGTTTGTAGCCTGCTCATCTAAGAACCTGTATTCATAACGTTGAACAGCCGTATTTCAGAAATCCTTTCTGCCATAAGGCGTTAAAAATCCTTGGAATACAAGTTCTAAGAACAAAAAAGGAGTCTGCTGTTATGATGCAAAAGGTATTGTTTATCATCAATCCCAACTCTGGAAGTGGGGAAATGCGTCAAGACCTCATGGAATGCTTGGATATTTTTTGCAAAGCAGGCTTTGAAACCACCGTCTACTTAACCCAATGCACACAAGATGCGGAACATTTGGTGCGTGAAAATGCGCATCGCTTTGACCGCATTGTGTGCGCAGGCGGGGATGGCACCTTAGACGAAGTGGTGAACGGCATGATGGCACTGGACACCAGACCGCCTATCGGTTATTTGCCAGCCGGAACCACCAATGATTTCGCAAGAAGTCTGCAAATCCCGCCCTATCCGGAGGATGCCGCAAAGATTGCGGCATTTGGAAAACCGTTTTTGATTGATGTGGGAAAATGCAATGACCGCTATTTCACCTATATTGCCGCTTTTGGGGCATTTACAGGGGTTTCTTATTCGACACCACAGCCCTACAAAAGCTTGTTTGGACATACGGCATATGTGCTGGAAGGGATTCGTGCGTTGCCCGCCATTAAAGCATACCAAACCCATGTGGTCGGAGATGGTGTGGAGGTCACAGGTTCGTTCATCTATGGCATGGTGACCAATGCGACCATGGTTGGCGGTGTGTTTTCGGTTTCGGAAGATGATGTGCAGATGGATGACGGATTGTTTGAAGTGCTGTTGATTCGCCAGCCAGAAAATGCTGTGCAACTGCAGGGTATCATCAATTTACTGCTTGCGCAGAATATGGATTCTGACATGATTGTGCATTTTAAAAGCGCAGCCGTCAGCATGGAAATGCAGGAGGCGGTTTGCTGGACATTGGACGGTGAATTTGGTGGGAAGCTGCAAACGGTGCAGATTGAAAATCAACGACAGGCCATTACACTGCTGACTCCACAAGATTATGGAGAAACCCTGTGATTTTGATGGGTTTTCTGCCTATGCAGAGGCTGTAACAGACACAACAAACAAGCAGGACGCATGCCAGTGCGCATACGTCCTGCTTGTTTTCTATTTCCGCATGAAGGACTTACAGTCGGTGCATTGATCCATCGCCGGATTGGTTTCATGCGTGCCGATGTTTACGCAGTCCAATGCACAGTAGCTTTCGCTCTGGCAGTGGTGCAGACACTGGTCAACGGTGCAGTGAATGCTCTTGTTCGCTTTTTCCATCACAAATTACCTCCTGAACAAATTTGAATGTAGTATGTGCGGGCTGCACAAAAATATGCAGGGGTGGTCGGCTTTTTTTAAAAAGCCATAGCATTTTGTTCTGTAAATATAATTCATAATTTCAAATAAACTTACAAAAAAACGAAAATTCGATTGCATTTTTCTGATTTTTGCGCCATAATAGGAAAAGAAACGAATCAATCTATCTCGAGGAAAGGACAGGAAAACAATGACAATGACAGATTTGATGAAAAAGTTTTCGGTGAAGCTCAGCGACAAGGATTTTGCAGGTGCGCAAAATAAATTGGCGGTTCAGGTGAATTTGACCGGAAAGACAGAAGGCGTTTTTTATGTGGAAATTCTGGAGGGAAAGCTTTCGGTGATGCCATACGAATACATTGATCATGATGCGATTGTTAATGTAACCATGACCAATCTCGATAAAATTTTGATGGGCAGATTGAATACAATGGATGCCATTACGCAGGGAAAGCTCAAGGTGGAGGGCAATGTGGACAAGGTGTTGACACTTGGCACAATTTTGCATCAAAAGTAAGAACCCCAAATGCCTGCCATGACGCTACAGTCAATCGATTTTCTGCTATCGGTTGGCTGTATTTTCCCATGCTGGTATGCAGCGTATATTTTGAAAACGGGGACGTGTTCTGATGAAAAAAGGCGATAGCGTACCACACGCTATGGAAAATAAGACAGGGTATTTGCGCCAACAAGATGCAAACGGGATGTGGGCACGGTTTGAAGCAAAACAAAGAAGAGCGCGGTTTGTGCGGATGTCCATCCTCCTTTCACTGATGCTGCTGACGATTATCGTGGTTGTGGTGGGGATTGCGATTGGCAGGCTGCATCAAAAAGATGCCAATGTTACATATGTCGGGGATATTCCTGTGATACAGGATTTTTTGCCAGAGGATGCGGCAGGACGACCAGGCATCAAACGAAAAATTGAATACATTGTGATTCATGAAACCGATAATTTCAAAGAAGGTGCGGATGCACAGGCACATAATACCTTTATTCATGAGGATGGACAGATTCATGAGCATTCTTGGCATTATACAGTAGATGAGCATGAGATTTATCATCATTTGCCGGATGATGAAGCGGCATTTCATGCGGGTGACCATTTGGTGCAAGACGGCGGCAATCTCAATGGCATTGGGGTGGAAATGTGTGTCAATGCAGATGGGGACTATGAGCAGACGCTGCGCAATACCATGCAGTTGACGGCTGCGCTGCTGCACGCATATGGGCTGACGGTGGAGGATGTACGCAAGCATCAGGATTTCAGTGGGAAGATTTGTCCGGCAACCCTGATTGGTGAAAACCGTTGGCAGGAATTTTTGGATGGCGTGCAGGCGGCGTATGATGCAGCGGATGAAAATGCGTAAGAGTTGGAGCGTGGCATCTAAAATTTTTGTAAAATACAGTTCCTTTTTCGGGATTTCATGCTATAATAGACAATAGAAAGATAGTATACAAAGGAGCTTGTACGATGCAAAATGAATATGTAGATTTGACTTTACCACGCCAAAAGCATATTGCTTTGGTTGCACATGATAACAAGAAGAAGGATATGATTGCATGGTGCCAGCAACATGCGGACATATTGAAAAAGCATTTTTTGTGCGGCACAGGCACAACGGCAAGACTGATTGCAGACGCAACCAATCTGCCCGTGAGAGCGTTTAACAGCGGCCCGCTCGGCGGTGATTTGCAGATTGGTGCGCGTATCGTGGAAAACGCACTCGACTGCATGATTTTCTTCTGGGATCCGTTGGCGGCACAGCCGCATGACCCGGACGTGAAGGCAATTATGCGCATTGCTGCTGTTTATGATATTCCGTGTGCCTTTAACCAGTCTTCTGCGGATTTCTTGATGACATCCCCCTTTATGGATGAAGAGTATACGCATCAAGTGATGAATTTCCATCAGAATGTGGCAAATCGCGTAGAGGATATGAAGAAGTAATGAAACCTGTCAAATGCGTTTGACAGCGTATTAAAGGAGAAACATTTGTGATAGTCATTTTGAAACCACAGGCACCAAAGGATGCAGTCAACCAACTGCTTGCCCATTTTGAGAAACTCGGTGTCGCCATTAACTATTCAGAAGGGTTGAATACGACCATCATTGGTCTGGTCGGGGATACGACGCGTATTGATATGGATGATATTGCAGCTTATGAAATTGTAGAACGCGTACAGCGTGTATCAGAACCTTTTAAAAAAGTCAACCGCAAGATGCACCCGATGGATTCCGTGATTGAGGTTGCGGGACATAAAATTGGTGCAGGGTATTTCAGCGTTATGGCAGGTCCCTGCTCGGTAGAATGCGAAAGCCAGATTGTGATGGTGGCAGAAGCCATCAAAAAAGCCGGCGCAGCGTTTTTGCGCGGCGGTGCATTCAAGCCCCGCACCTCCCCCTATTCCTTCCAGGGATTGGAGAGCGAAGGTCTTCGGTTGCTGTTGGAGGCAAAGCGTCAGACCGGACTGCCGATTGTGACGGAACTGATGAGCGAAACACAGCTCGATTTGTTTGAAGATGTTGATATGATTCAAATCGGCGCACGAAATATGCAGAATTTTACTTTGCTCAAGGAAATCGGCAAGTCTAAGAAGCCGATTTTATTAAAGCGTGGACTTAGCGCAACCATGGAAGAGTTTTTGATGTCTGCGGAATATATCTGTGCATACGGCAACGAGAATATTGTTCTGTGTGAGCGTGGCATTCGTACCTTTGAAACCATGATTCGCAACAATTTGGACATTACAGCCGTGCCGCTGGTCAAAAATCTTTCCCATCTGCCGATTATCATCGACCCCAGCCATGCAGCTGGACGCAGAGATATGATTGACCCGTTGTCCAGAGCATCGATTGCGGCTGGTGCAGACGGTCTGATGATTGAGGTACACAATGACCCGGCGCACGCCCTTTCCGATGGTGCGCAGTCGCTGGATATTCCGCAGTTTGATGTGGTGATGCAGGAAATTCGTCGGCGTGTCGCATTTGAAGGTCGAGAACTACAGGCGTAATAACAGAAGATTTCTGGATAGGACTATATGGCATACACTGCTGTATAGTCCTATCTTTTGCGGGGATATGCGAAAGTACGGTAGGAATTGGAGGATATATCCGAAAAAGAGTTGCAGTGACGGCGTAAATCCTGTAAAATAACGATGTTGCGCAATCTCTCTATGAGATGAGAGAGCAACCTGCAACTAGAAAGAGCGATGATATGACAAATCGATATAAAAAACTGGTGAATAACGTTGCGGTGTTTGCCATTGGCACATTTAGCTCCAAAATGCTCGTGTTTTTCATGACACGGTTTTATACGGGCATTTTGACCAGCGCAGATTATGGCATTGCGGACACCATTACACAGGCGGCAAATGTGCTGATGCCCATTGCCTCGGTGGGCATTACCAATGCAGTTATCCGTTTTGGGTTGGAAAATACCTATTCCAAGCATACGGTCTTTACAACCGGATTTTCCATCATAGGTGCGGGATTTTTCCTGCTGCTGGGACTGTATCCGTTGGTGCATAAGATTGCGTTTCTGAGCGAATACACCCTGCTGATTTACACCTATGTGCTGCTTGCCAACTTTCAGCTGCTTTGTGGGCAGTTTGTGCGCGCAAGGGGGCACGTGCGATTATATGCATTTGATGGGATGTTTCGTACGCTGACAACCATTTTGTGCAATGTACTGTTTCTGGCGGTGTTTGGATGGGGCGTGGAAGGCTATGTGTGGTCTGTCATTTGTTCGAACATTATCAGCATTATTTTTCTGTTTACAGCAGACCGTTTGTATGAATTTATCCGATTTGACGCGATTGACAGCCACACTTCACGGCAGATGCTGCAATATGCCATCCCGCTGATTCCCACAACTGTCTGCGTATGGATTTTTAATTTTTCAGACCGATTCTTCCTGACAGCGATGCGCACACGAGCAGAAACGGGTCTGTACAGCGTGTCCAATAAAATCCCAACCATTTTGGTGCTGATTTCCAGCATCTTCATTGAAGCATGGCAGATTACGGCGATTGACGGCAGCAGCCGTGCGGAGCAGGAAAAATTTTTTAGCAAAATCGGCAATTTATATCAAGCATTGCTGTTCGTGATGGCATCGGGTATCATTGCAACGGCAAAAATTGCAACGGGCATTTTGGCCGCACCATCCTATTTTGAGGCGTGGAAATGCATCCCTGTGTTGGTGATTGGTTCTGCATTTTCCTGCTTGTCGAACTTTTTAAACAGCATTTATACACTGGAAAAGAAAAGCATGGCGTCCCTTACGACTGCTTTGTTTGGCGCAGGTTTTAACATTGTCCTAAATTTTCTGCTGATTCCGACGATGGGTGCGATGGGTGCGGCGATTGCAACCATGAGTAGTTATCTCTTGATGTTCCTTACCCGTGCACTGCACAGCAGACAATATTTGTGTATCCATTGGAAGCGGCTGCGCTTCTTCGGGACATCGCTTGTTTTGGGCATACAAGCGGTGCTGATGCTGTGGGGAGGAAATTTGTGGATGGCGCAGCAGGCGGTGCTTTTTTTGCTGGTTTTTGCGGTAAATGCAAAGGACTTGCTAGAGGGGATTTATAAGCTGGTGCGCAGACGCATCAAACGCACATAAAGATAAAAATATCTATTAAAAAACTTGCATTGCAGGCAATTTGTGTGATATACTATTTCAAGTATTGCACGGGCATTCCTCTGCTTATCAACCGTTGATAGGGCAAGAATGTCTATGATGAAAGGAAGAAAGAAAATGGATTTAGTAAAGGTTCTCTCTGAGCAGCAGCTCAAGTCCGATTTGCCGAAGCTGCAGATTGGTGACACTGTGAAGGTTCACGCGAAGATTAAGGAAGGAAACCGCGAGCGTATTCAGATTTTTGAAGGTACTATCATTGCGATGAAGCATGCTGGCATCAACAAGACTGTTACCGTTCGCAGAATTTCTTACGGTGTAGGCGTGGAAAAGACCTTCCCGGTACATTCTCCCAACGTTGCACAGTTTGAAGTGGTTCGCAATGGTCGTGTACGTCGTGCGAAGCTGTACTATCTGCGTGGCAGAGTTGGTAAGGCTGCAAAGATTGCAGAAAAGCTTTAATTTTGTTTTTACGAAGAAGCCCGGCTTTTGCTGGGCTTTTTACGTACCATGAGATGGTGAATGCTGAATTTTTGCAGGAAAAAAGAGAGAAATTTTGAGAAATAGCAATCTGGATATTGCGAAAAGCGGTCAGAAAAGCTATAATGATAGAGCGTGAAATGATATGCAGACAGTCGTTGGCATATCGATTGTTCGCATGGTAAAATGCAATCTGATGCAGAAGGGACGGTACTGATGCAGGACGATAATACTGTGAAAGAAGAGCTGATTCCATCGGAAGAACCGTTAGGAGTGGATTTTCAGCAAACGGCGCGTGCAGCTCGCTATAAAAGTGAATTTTTTGAATGGGGTGAAGCACTGGTTGTGTCTTTGACTGCCATTATTCTGCTGTTTACCTTTGTTGTACGTCTGATTGGTGTAGATGGTTCGTCCATGTATCCGACGCTGCATGACAGAGACAAGGTCTTTATGAGCGACCTGTTTTATACGCCGCACAAAGGGGATATTGTTGTGCTGACCAAGACTTCCTTTATTGATGGACCAATTGTTAAGCGCATCATTGCAACCGGAGGGGATACGGTGGACATCGATTTTTCCACGGGAGAAGTGCGTGTCAACGGGGAAGCGCTGGAGGAGCCATACATCAATGAGCTGACGCACAATCCGATTGACATGACATTTCCGCAGACGGTGCCAGAGGGCAGCGTTTTTGTGATGGGCGATAATCGCAATAGAAGTTCGGATAGCCGCGATACGCGGCTCGGGATGGTAGACGAACGCTATATTTTAGGGCACGTTTTGACCAGAATTTTGCCGATTGACCGTATAGGAGCGATTTCATAATGAATATACAATGGTATCCGGGGCATATGACCAAAACACGCCGCCAAATGCAGGAGAATATCAATCAAATTGACTTGGTTTGTGAAGTGGTCGATGCCCGCATTCCATTGGTGAGCCGCAATCCGGACATGGATGAGTTGGCGGCAGGAAAACCACGCATGATTGTTCTCAATCGAATCGATTTGGCGGATCCGCGCACCACGCAGGCATGGTCACACTACTTTCGCACACATGGCTATGCTGTGATTGAAACAGACAGCCGAAAAGGGCAGGGCACGGCACGATTTTCAGAGGCAACGCGCGAAATTTTAAAGGAAAAGATTGCGGCATGGACGGAAAAAGGACAGGGCGGTCGCTCTGTGCGTGTGATGGTGGTGGGCATCCCAAATGTCGGAAAATCCACCTTTATCAATAAAATTTTGGGCAGAAAAGCAGCAAAGGCAGAGGATAGACCGGGTGTGACGCGCGGTGCACAATGGTTTCGTGTGGCACAGGGCATTGATTTATTGGATACGCCAGGCATTTTGTGGCCAAAATTTGACGATGAGCGTACCGGCATTTTGCTCGCCTGCACAGGTGCGGTGAAAGATGATATTTTGGACATCGAAACATTGGCGTGCAAGCTGATGGAATTGCTGGCAGCGCATGCACCGGAAACGATTCAAAGCCGCTATCAAGTTGTGATGCCACAGGAAGAAGTGGATTTTCTGGGATATGACCTGCTGCTGCAGGCAGGAAAGCGCAGAGGTTTTTTGATTGCAGGCGGTGAGATTGATACCGAGCGCATGGCACGCATTTTGCTCGATGAATTTCGTGGGGGTGTGCTGGGGCGCATTTCACTGGAAACACCGGAGGACTATCTATGACAGCGGATTGGCGGTATGAAGAAGAAGCCATGCAGCAAGGCTATCGGGCGATTTGCGGCATCGATGAGGCAGGGCGTGGGCCATTGGCAGGTCCGGTGGTTGCGGCAGCAGTCATTTTGCCGCATGGACTGCAAATCGATGGACTGGATGACAGCAAAAAGCTGAGCGAAAAAAAACGCGAAGTGCTATATGATGCGATTTGTCAGAAGGCACTTGCCTATGCGATTGCGTCCGTTGCACAAGAAACCATTGATGAAATCAATATTCTGCAAGCCACGTTTTTAGCGATGAAGCAAGCAGTGGAAGGGTTGAGCCTTTCGGCAGACTATGCTTTGGTAGACGGCAACCGTTCGCAGGGTTTGGAAATTCCGTTTTTATGCGTCACAGGCGGCGATGCGAAGGTGCCTTCTATTGCGGCAGCATCCGTGCTTGCAAAAGTGACGCGTGACCGCTATATGGTACAAATGGCGCAGGAATATCCGCAGTATGGTTTTGAAAAACATAAAGGCTATGGCACAAAGGCGCACTATGCCGCACTGGATGCGCATGGCGTAAGTCCGCTGCATCGCAGCAGTTTTTTGAAAAAATACTGGGCACAAAAATCAGGAGCGAATCCATGAGAACCCGACCCGAAACTGGAACGCAGGGCGAACGATATGCAGCAGATGCTTTGGAGCAAAAAGGATACCGCATTTTGGACTATAATTATCGGGTGCGGCAGGGCGAAATCGATGTCATCGCTTGCAATCAGAAATTTATCGTCTTTGTTGAGGTGAAAACGCGCGCGAATGCCAGATTTGCGCAGGCACGAGAGTTTGTAACCGTGGCAAAGCAACGTCGATTGCTGCAGGCGGCAACCCTATGGCTGCAGCAGCACCCACTGGATTTGCAGCCACGATTTGATGTGATAGAAGTGTATTGGCCGCAAAATGCGGTAGAACCAGTTCAGATACAGCATATCGAAAATGCGTTTGAAGCGTGAAAGGAGGCGAGTGTGTGAGATGAAGTTGTTTGATATGCATTGTGATACGCTTTATGAATGCTATGAAACCGGAAAGCATCTTCGGAAAAATGATTTGGCGATTGATGCCTCGCGCATTCGTGGATTTCGGCACTATGCGCAGTTTTTTGCATTGTTTTGTGGTGCACGTGGGGAAGATTATCCGCCGAAGCAAGCCAACCGAAAATGCTTGCTGGATTTACCTGCAGAACAGCGACTGGATGCGATGCTGCAAACGGCGCATACAGAGCTTGGCTTGAATGCGGATTGGCTGACGCTTTGTACCTGTGCCGAGGATTTGCAGATGGCGCAGGCAAAGAACAAATCAGCAGCATTTTTGAGCATTGAAGGGGCGGAACTGCTGGCAGATGCAGATGCGCTGCACCGTGCGTATGCAGGCGGCGTGCGTCTTATCACACTGGCGTGGAATTATGACAGCCCCTACGCCTGCGGTGCAAATGTCAATAACGATAAGGGCTTGACAGAAAAAGGTCTTGCACTCGTCCAAAAAATGATGGATTTTCATATGATTATCGATGTATCTCATTTGTCGGAGGCAGGATTTTGGGAGTTATGTGCCCATACGGATGCACCGTTTGCAGCAAGTCATTCCAATAGCCGTACCATTTGCCCGCATCTGCGGAATCTGACGGATTTGCAGTTTGATGAAATTGTGCGCCGAAATGGCTTGGTGGGTATCAACTTATTCACAGATTTTATCGGTGGAAATGGTACAATCACCGATGTGCTGCGGCATATTGAGCATTTTTGCGCGCGCGGAGGGGAGAGCTGTCTTGCGTTAGGCGCGGATTTCGATGGCTGTGACCGCTTGCCACAGGACATACAAACGGTAGCGGATTTGGATAAAATTGCAGAGGAAATGCTGCAGCAGAATTATCTGCAAAGTACGGTAGATGCGATTTTTTATGACAACTTGTCTGCATTTATTACAAGGATGTTATGATTTGGAGGATTTCATGAAATACGTTAGTACAAGAGATAAAAGTAAAGCTGTGAGTGCTGCATATGCCATTGCAACTGGTATCGCACCGGATGGCGGGCTGTATTGTCCGACCACGTTCCCGCAATTTACAGATGAGGAGCGTCAGGCATTGCTCTCGATGGAGTATAAGGCGCGTGCCGCACTGGTGTTGGGTAAATTTTTGACCGATTTTACCGCAGAGGAGCTGCAGGACTTTGCAAACCAAGCATATGCCGATGAAAAGTTTGGCGGCAGCAATACCGCGCCAGTGGTCAAGCTGAAGGATGGGAAATACATGCTGGAGCTTTGGCATGGACCGACCTGTGCATTTAAGGATATGGCATTGCAGATTCTGCCGCATTTGCTGACCGCATCGCTGCAAAAAATCGGCGAACAGCGCACTGCCTGCATTTTGGTGGCAACCTCTGGGGATACCGGTAAAGCGGCATTGGAGGGGTTTGCAGACGTAGCGG
Organism: Intestinibacillus sp.; assembly: GCA_963664255.1. Classification (GTDB taxonomy): domain Bacteria; phylum Bacillota; class Clostridia; order Oscillospirales; family Butyricicoccaceae. The sequence goes on from OY760938.1 coordinate 62,697, forward strand.
GCACTAAAATCATGGTATATTACCCTGTAGATGGCGTCAGCACGATTCAAAAGCTGCAAATGGTGACACAAGAAGGAAATAATGTTGCCGTTTGTGCGATTGAAGGAAATTTCGATGATGCACAAAGCGCGGTCAAGCAAATTTTCACCGACAAGCCAACACAAGAAAAGTTGGATGCGGAGGGCTTGATGCTTTCTTCTGCAAACTCCATCAACTGGGGACGACTTGCACCGCAAATTGCATATTATGTGTCTGCATACTGCGATTTGGTGAACCAAGGTGAAATTCAAAATGGAGATTTGATAAATGTCTGTGTGCCAACAGGCAATTTTGGAAACATTCTGGCGGCGTACATTGCAAAGCAAATGGGGATGCCCATCGGAAAGTTTATTTGTGCGTCCAATCAAAACAATGTTTTGACGGATTTCTTCAAAAAAGAGGGCACTTATAATCGAAATCGTGATTTTTATACAACTGCTTCGCCGTCTATGGATATTCTGATTTCCTCCAATTTGGAACGGCTACTCTTCTATGTGTCGGGTCAAAATGATGTTGCAGTGGCAAATATGATGGATTCCTTAAAGAATGATGGGGAATATACACTGGAAACAGCTCTATTTGCAGAAATTGCGAAGGATTTTGACGCGGGCTATGCCGATGACCAGCAGACGGCAAAAACTATTCGGGATTTGTTTGAAACGGAAAAGTATCTGGCAGACACTCATACGGCGGTTGCTGTGCAAGTTTATGAAGCGTATCGAAATCGCACTGGCGATACAACGCCGACGGTCATCGCGTCTACGGCAAGTCCATTCAAATTCTGCCAGAGTGTGATTGAGGCGTTGGGTGGAAAGGTCGAAAGCGACGGCATCGAATTGTTGGCGCAGCTTTCACAAATGTCAGGCACAGCGGTGCCAACACCGCTTGCCAACCTTGCGGGTAAAACAGCGCGTTTCAATCAAGTAATCGATAAATCTGCAATTCTGGGCACAGTCGATTTGCTCAAGACGCTGTAAGGCAGAGTTTGCTATGGCACTATATACCTTAGCGGATTTACATCTTTCACGTGGCGTAGAAAAGCAAATGGATATTTTTGGCGGAAACTGGCAAGGATATATGACAAAAATTGAAAAAAATTGGCGTGCAATCATACAGCCAGAGGATACCGTTGTTTTAGGCGGAGATATTTCTTGGGGCATCAATTTCAAAGAGGCCAAAGAAGATTTTTTGCTGCTGAAGCAGTTGCCGGGGCGCAAGATTATCCTCAAAGGCAATCATGATTTGTGGTGGGATACGGTCAGCAAAATGAATGCTTTCCTTGCAGAAAATGCGATTGAAAATATCGAGTGGCTGCACAATAATTGCTTTTTTTACGAAGATATTGCACTGTGTGGGACACGTGGCTGGTTTTATGAAGAGAATTTTCAGCAAACACATGACCAAAAGGTGTTTCGCAGGGAACTGCTGCGTTTGGAAACCTCGCTCAAAGCCGCAAAAGCCAAAAATGCGAAAGAAATTTATGTGTTTTTACATTATCCGCCGTTGTATGTGAATTTTAAATGCGATGAAATCATTGCATTGCTGCAGAAATATCAAGTGACACACTGCATCTATGGGCATTTGCATTCCGGCAGTCTGCGCTATGCGATAGAGGGGCTTCAGCAAGGGATTACGTTCCGGTTGGTTTCGTGTGACCACGTAAATTTCACACCGGTTTTATTGAAAAAATAGAAAAAAGTATAGCAATTCATTTGATAATCTGTTAAAATAGATTGGATATAATTTTAGGAGGACAACTCATCATGGAACTTAGAAATACTGAAAAGCAGGAAAAAAGCATTGTTGAATTGACAATTTTTGTTTCTGCTGACGAACTTGAAAAGGGAAAGCAGGCTGCATATAAGAAGGCTGCAAAAAATATTACTGTACCTGGCTTCCGTAAGGGCAAAGCACCCCGCCATTTGATTGAAAAGCTCTATGGTGAAGGTGTGTTTATTGAAGATGCAATTAACCTGTGCTATCCTGATGCATATGATCAGGCGGTTGCAGAAGCAAACCTGAAGCCGGTTGGTCGCGGAGAAGTGGAGATGCAGGATATGCCGGAAGACGGCGGCTTTATCTTCACCGCAAAGGTTCCTGTAGAGCCGGAAGTTGCAATCGGCGAGTACAAGGGACTGCAGGTGGAAAAGACGATTGCAGAAGTTTCTGATGCGGATGTTGATGCAGAGCTGGAGCGTATGGCAAAGCGTGTTGCACGCACGGAAACTGTGGAGCGCGCTGCAAAAGAAGGCGACACCGTTGTCATTGATTTTGAAGGATTTATCGATGGCGTGGCATTTGAGGGCGGTAAGGGAAGCGACCATCGCTTGACACTGGGTTCCGGTGAATTTATTCCGGGATTTGAAGAGCAACTGGTTGGAAAGTCTGCTGGCGAAGCGTGCGATGTGCAGGTAAGTTTCCCTGAAGAATATCATGCAGAAGAGCTGAAGGGAAAAGCAGCTGTATTTAAGTGTACCGTACATTCTGTGCAGGAAACCGTGATTCCGACATTGGATGATGAATTTGCAAAGGACGTTTCTGAGACTTGCGAAACACTCGATGCACTGAAGCAGGAAATTCGTGACAAGCAGATGGCTACACGTGAGGAACAGGCAGACCATGAATTGGAAGAGAAGCTTCTCGATGGTGTTTTGGCGACTTTGGAGGCAGAAATCCCAGATGTCATGGTGGAAGCACAGATTGACACCATTATGCAGGACTTCAGCTATCGTATCCAGATGCAGGGCATCTCTTTGGAGCATTATGCAAAAATGAATGGCATGGATTTGACTGCAATGCGTGGGATGTTCCGTGACCAGGCTGAGCGTCAGGTGAAGGTTCGTTTGTCCTTGCAGAAGATTGGCGAGCTTGAAAATATCGTCATCGAGGATGATTGCTTGGATGAAGAATATCAGAATATGGCGGACAGCTATGGCTTGGAAGTGGAAAAGGTTCGTGCTGCAATTCAGCCGGAAACACTCAAGGGCGATTTGCGTTTGACCCGTGCACTGGATGCCGTAAAGGATGCTGCGAATATCACAATGGTAGCGGCTGAAAAAGCAAAGATTACAGAAATTGAAGGCGAAATCCAGTAATCATTGCACACGCAAGTGAATCGTTTAAAGCGGTGTTTTGCACATGGAACGAGATGGTAGTGAAAGGAGAGTATTGTACTATGAGTTTGGTACCAATGGTAGTAGAGCCCACCAACCGAGGTGGAGAGCGTTCGTATGATATTTATTCGCGTTTGCTGAATGATCGCATTGTTATTCTCTCGGAAGAGGTTAATGACACAACTGCTTCTCTCGTAGTTGCACAGCTCCTTTATCTGGAAGCGCAAGATCCAGATAAGGACATCATGTTTTATATCAACAGCCCAGGCGGCTCTGTCACAGCTGGAATGGCAATTTATGACACCATGAATTATATCAAGCCGGATGTTTCGACCATCTGCCTTGGTTTGGCTGCATCAATGGGCGCATTTCTGTTGGCTGCAGGTGCAAAAGGCAAGCGATATGCGTTGCCAAACAGTGAAATTATGATTCATCAGCCATCTGGTGGTGCAAAAGGACAAGCGAGTGATATTCGTATTCATGCCGATTGGATTATTAAAACGCGTGAAAAATTGAATCGCATTTTATCTGAAAACACCGGAAAACCACTGGAAGTCATTGCTGCGGACACAGAACGTGATAACTTCATGAGTGCGCAGAGTGCTTTGGAATATGGATTGATTGACAAGGTGTTCGACAAGAGATAACGGGTATGGTGGTTTCCAGTAACGGGAAACTGTTGCTGGAAACTGCCTTTTTCTCAATATAGCGTGCGAAGAGGGATTGCGCGCTGTGTTAAATCCAATGTTGTAAGCGAGGTGCAATATGCCGAATAAAGACGATTCACGCGGATTGAAATGCTCTTTCTGCGGAAAAACACAAGATAAAGTAAAAAAATTGATTGCAGGTCCTGGAGTATATATCTGCGATGAATGTATTGGTGTATGCAGCAGCATCCTCGAGGAAGATTTTGGAATCTATCATGCAGATGCTACCGAACACGCAATGGAGCAAATGATGCATTCCCATGATACGATGGATGAATTGCCGACACCAAAGGATTTAAAAGAGACTCTGGATGAATATGTAATCGGTCAGGATAAGGCAAAGATTGCACTTTGTGTGGCAGTGTATAACCATTATAAGCGTATTTATATGGGAACCGGCGATGTAGAACTGCAAAAAAGCAATATCTTGATGTTGGGACCTTCTGGTTCCGGCAAAACATTGCTTGCACAGACTTTAGCAAAGACACTGCAGGTGCCGTTTGCAATCGCTGATGCGACAACATTGACCGAGGCGGGTTATGTGGGTGAAGATGTTGAAAATATTCTGCTTCGCTTAATTCAAGCGGCAGATTTCGATGTTGAACTTGCGCAAAGAGGCATTATATATGTCGATGAAATAGATAAAATCGCTCGAAAGAGTGAAAATCCATCGATTACACGAGATGTAAGTGGAGAAGGCGTGCAGCAGGCACTGCTGAAAATGCTAGAGGGTACCGTTGCCAATGTTCCGCCGCAGGGAGGTCGCAAGCATCCACATCAAGATTTTATTCAAATTGATACGTCTAATATTTTGTTTATCTGTGGCGGTGCATTTGATGGCATTGAAAAAATTATCCAAAACCGTACAGGCAAGCAAGGACTCGGGTTTGGCGCACAAGTCAATAGCCGAGAAGAAAAAGCCATTGGTCAGCTGTTGGCACAGTTGGAACCGCATGATTTGATGAAATATGGCTTGATTCCAGAGCTGATTGGTCGATTGCCGGCAATCGTAGCATTGGATAGCTTGGATGAGGATGCGTTGATTCGTATTTTAACAGAGCCCAGAAATGCGCTTGTGAAGCAATATAAAAAGTTGTTTGAAATGGATCGCGTTACATTGACCTTTGAACAAGAGTCCTTGCAGCGTGTTGCACAAATTGCAACAGAACGAAAAACCGGTGCACGTGGTTTGCGTGGTGTGTTAGAAGAAGCCATGACAGATATCATGTTTAATATACCGTCTGAAGATTTGATTGAGAGCGTTTGCATTACAAAGGACGTCATTAATCATACGGGAGAGCCGAAAATTACTTACCGGAAGTCAGATTCGGATCCTAAAAAAGAGGTAGCTGGTTAAAAGCATCTGTAGGAGGGAACGATAGGTATGTGTCGTCCCCTCCTTTTGTTTGCAATCTGTCAGCAGGATATAGGAAAGCGCATTTTGCGTTTTGCATAGACAGGCTGTGTGACGAAATCACGCTTTCGACGCCTTTGCCCAGAAAAGGGAGAGGATACCGCTTGCAAAAGGCATATATCTGTATTATACTATGATTACTTTAACGTTTTAATTTCAACGCATTCTGTAGAAACAGGAGTTAGAATAATGCCGAATGAGAATGAAAGAATAACACAAATACTGCCCGTTCTGCCATTGCGTGGGATGACGGCATTCCCCGATATGCTGATTCATTTTGATGTTGGCCGTGCCATTTCCATCAAAGCATTAGAGGCTGCCATGAAAGATGAGCAGGTACTTTTTCTAACTGCACAGAAAAATCTCAGTGCAGATGAACCAGAAACCTCAGAGCTGTATCAAATCGGCACAATTTGTATCGTCAAACAAATTCTAAGGTTGCCGGGGGACAGCATTCGCGTTCTTGTAGAAGGTCGCGCACGTGCCGTGGCGCATGAATTTATGAATACGGAAGGCGCACAATGCCTGTTTGCAGAAGTCGAGGTTTTGCCGGAAAGGTCTGTATCCATTCCAGCAAGACGAGAGCAAGCACTTGTGCGCACGGTGCAGGATCGATTTTTGCAATATGCTGAATTTGCTCCGCGTCTCTCTGCAGATGTTGCAGCGGGTGTGCAGGAGGGTGGCAAACCAGGGTATTTAGCAGATTTTATTGCGCAAAATATTTCATTGGAATATGAGCAAAAACAAGAAATACTGGAAGAGCTTGATAGTATGCATCGCTTAATGCTGGTCATACACTTGCTGACGGAAGAAACCGAAATTCTAAGAATTGAAAACGACATTCAGCGTCAGCTGAAATCGCAGATTGACAAGAACCAAAGAGATTACTATTTGCGTGAGCAGATTAAAGTGATTCAGGCAGAGCTTGGTGAGCAGGACATTGCAGCAGAGGCAGAAGAATATCGTGCTAAAATTCAGAATTTACAGTTGCCGCAGGAGCTGGAAGAAAAGCTGCTGCGTGAGAGCGACAGACTGGCGAAAATGAGTAGTTCTTCGGCGGAAAGTTCGGTCATTCGTACCTATTTGGATCATTGTCTGGATTTGCCTTGGCATCAATTTACCAAGGAACGCGTGAGTTTAACGCGTGCGCGTAAGATTTTAGAGCGCGACCACTATGGCTTGGACAAGGTAAAGGAGCGAATTTTAGAATTTATTGCGGTTAAAACCCTTGCTCCTTCGCTGAAAGGACAGGTTTTATGCTTTGTTGGTCCTCCAGGTGTTGGTAAAACATCGATTGCAAAATCTGTAGCAGAGGCAATGGGGCGTAATTTCGCGCGGCTTTCTTTGGGTGGTGTGCGCGATGAAGCCGACATTCGAGGACACCGTAAAACATATATTGGTGCAATGCCTGGGCGTATCATTACAGCGATGCAGCAGGCGAAAAGCAAAAATCCATTGCTTTTAATGGATGAAATCGATAAAATGGGCAATGATTTTCGTGGAGACCCAGCGTCTGCCATGTTGGAAGTGTTGGATGCGGAACAGAACTATGCATTCCGTGATCATTACATTGAATTGCCGTTTGACCTCTCCGAGGTGTTGTTTGTAACCACTGCCAACGATTTATCCACCGTGCCGCGTCCGTTATTGGATCGCATGGAAGTGATTGAATTGGGCAGTTATACCGAAGAAGAAAAGCTGCAAATTGCAAAAAAGCATTTATTGCCCAAAGAAATGAAAAAGCATGGCTTGTCTAAAAAAGAGCTTTCCATTTCAGACGCGCAGTTGCGTGCAGTCATTTTCGGCTATACGCGTGAAGCGGGTGTACGCAAGTTGGAACAGATTTTGGCGAAGATATGCCGAAAAGCTGCAAAAGCGTTGGCAGAAAAGGAAACGGAAAAGGTGGTTGTTACCAGCGATAACATGGAAACCTTTTTGGGACCTGTGCGTTATAAAAAAGACAATCTTGCAAAGCGGGATGAAGTGGGAATTGTCAATGGTTTGGCATGGACAAGCGTTGGCGGAGAAATGCTGCAGGTTGAAGTGGCAGCGGTGCCAGGCACGGGTAAAATTGAAATCACAGGCAATCTCGGCAATGTGATGACTGAAAGCGCAAAAGCTGCGATTACATTTGTGCGCTCTCGTGCGCAGTCACTGCGGATAGACCCGATGTTTTACAAAGAAATGGATATTCACATCCATTTTCCAGAGGCAGCAGTGCCGAAGGATGGACCTTCTGCAGGTGTCACAATGGCAACGGCCATTATCTCTGCACTGACAGGGGCACCTGTACGGCATGATGTCGCAATGACGGGCGAAGTGACCCTGAGGGGACGTGTCTTGCCGATTGGCGGACTAAAAGAGAAAACCATGGCTGCTTATCGTGCAGAGATGAAAACGATTCTTGTTCCAAAGGAAAATGCAGCTGATTTGGAAGAAATAGAACCTATCGTAAAGGAAAATGTGCAGTTTGTCTTGGCGGAAACGATGGATACTGTTATGCAGACAGCAATCGATTTTTCCAAAATGCCTTCCAAAGAGTCCGCGACAGAGGCAAAGTCCGTACATACCGTGGAAGAGGGCGTGCATCCGGTTTTGCCCATGCAGGATACAGCACATCCAACGGTTTTATGCTAATTTGACACCTAAAGGAGAAATATGTTAAATTTACACAATGTAGAATTTTTGCGCTCTGCTGTTAAGAGGGAGGATTTCCCAACCGATATGCTTCCGCAGATTATCTTTGCAGGAAAATCGAATGTTGGGAAATCGTCAACCATCAATCGTCTGCTCAATCGGAAAAATTTTGCGCACGTTGGCGGAAAACCTGGTAAGACGATTCACATTAATTTTTTTCTGATTGATGGACAGGCTTATTTTGCAGATTTACCGGGTTATGGGTATGCAAAAGTGTCGAAAGAGGAAAAAAAGCGTTGGGGCGAATTGCTGGAAATTTATTTTGCAGAACCGGAGCAGATGACGCAAGGATTCCAGATTGTAGACATTCGCCACAAACCCACTGCGGACGATAAAGTCATGGCAGATTGGTTTTTGGGAACAGGGATTCCGTTCACAATTATTGCCAACAAATTGGATAAGATAAAAAAAAGCGAGCTGCAGAGCAACCTAAATCTGATTCGGCAAACGCTGATGCTGCCGGAAGAAGTGGATATTATTCCGTTTTCGGCAGAAAAAGGCGATGGAAAAGAAGCTGTTTTGGAGAAAATTATGCAGTGTGTTGCGGATTGATACGCAATTCAAAAGGGTTTTGATGTGGAAACACAGCCGAGAGGAAGTATGGCTGGTGGATTATCACAACTGTGACAGACAGCTTGGTTGAAAGAGGGATTCCATATGTTGGATTGGTTGCGCAGGGTTATGTATGGTCGCTATGGAAATGATTCCTTAAACAATGCACTGTTGGTTTGTGCATTCGTTTGCATGGCAATGCGTTGGTTTTTTCATAGCATCGTGCTGGCAATTTTCATTTGGGTTTTCTTAATACTTGCATATGTGCGGATGTTTTCACGTAATCTTTCCGCAAGGGCAGCAGAAAATGAAAAGTTTTTGAAGCTATGGGGACGTTCAAAACGGAAGTTCCTCGCGCAAAAACGTAAATTTGATGATCGAAAGCAACATCGCTATTTGAAATGTCCTTCGTGCAAAATGACATTGAGAGTTCCGCGTGGGCGTGGAAAAATCAGTGTGACGTGTCCGAAATGCCATCATCAATTTGTTACAAAATCATAGAAAAATCCCCGCAGTCTTGGCTGCGGGGATTTTCTGCGTTATGGGAATTAAACAAGGATATCCAGCGTATGACCAAAAGATGGATTAGATGGCATCATGTCATCCACTAATTTGGTGGCGATTTCTTCTTGACTGTCCATTGCCATTTTGGTGGTACTCACATTTACCTCACGCATCGTATTGGTCATGCTGATGTCCATACTCGTAGATGCAATACTTTCTGTCAAAGATACCATAAAAAAACGCCTCCTTATATCCTATCTTATTCGTATTTTAGCATAAAACAAAAAAAGACGCAAGGAATTCCGCATCCAATCGTAAAAAAACACAAAACGTAAAGTTTACTTTCACATACTAATGTGTTAGAATAAGAAAAGAGTGGAGGGATTACGCATGAACGACAAATTGCGGGATAAAAAAATGGATGAATTGTTTTTGGCAATTCTTTCTTTGCAGGATATAGAAGAATGTTACAATTTTTTTGAAGATTTGTGCACCATTACGGAGTTGCGCTCCATGGAGCAACGCTTTCAGGTCGCAAAAATGTTGGAACAAGGGCAAATATATAGCAAAATTGTACAGGAAACAGGGGCTTCTACCGCAACGATTAGTCGTGTCAACAAGTGCTTAACCTATGGCATGGATGGATATAAAATTGCATTGGAGAGATTGAAGCAAAATGGATAGCTATCGCGTATTGGCATCCTATTATGACCGATTTACGGACGATGTGGGATATGAGACATGGGCAGATTATTTTGAAGCGATTTTTCAAAAAGAAAAGCTTGCGCCACAGTTTATTGTTGACTTAGCGTGTGGCACCGGTGCGATTATTGAGCAACTGGGTAAACGGGGCTATGAAATGATGGGTGTTGATGCATCAGCCGAGATGCTAACGCAGGCAACACTTCGAACGGAGCATTTGGAACCGCGTCCGATTTATATCCAACAGCACATGGAAGAACTTGATTTATATGGGACAGCAGATGCATTTTTGTGTTGTCTGGATAGTGTCAATTACATCACGGAACCCAAGCTCTTGGAACAAGCGTTTGCGCGGGTGTTTCGTTTTTTAGAGCCAGACGGCATTTTTATTTTTGACATCAACACGCCTGCGAAATTTCAAAGGATTGCAGACACAAGCTATGTCCGCGAGGATGAGGATGTATATTGTGTTTGGCAGTGCCTGGTACAGGATTCCATATGCACGTATGACTTCGATATTTTTGAGAATACTGGAAAAGACCGCTGGAAGCGTTGGAAGGAAACCCATATAGAATACATTTATCAGCCAGAAGATCTGCGAAAAATGCTGCAAAAAACCGGATTTACAGAGATTTGCTGTTATCCGGACCGCAGCTTTGACATGGTTACCGGTCAAGAGGACCGTATATTTTTTACCGCTAGAAAAAGGATGGAAACCCCATGAAAAATCGATTGATTCGCGCGATTACAAAAGATGCAGGCATTCGCATCACAGCTGTAGAAACAAAAGAGTTGGTGGAACATGCGCGCCAAATTCATAAAACGTTACCCGTTGCAACCGCGGCACTTGGCCGCACGCTGACAGCGGCTGCCATGCTCGGGGAACAGTTGAAGGCTGAAAACGGCTCTGTGACGTTGCAAATCAAGGGAAACGGCAGTTTAGGCACGATTGTGGCGGTTTCAGATGCTGCAGGCAATGTGCGTGGATATTTGCAAAATCCTGCGGCAGATTTGCCGCTGCGTGCAGATGGAAAGCTGGATGTCGGCGGCGCAGTTGGTCAAGGATATTTGATGGTCATCAAGGACATCGGCATGAAAGAGCCGGTTACGGGCACGGTTGCACTGGTCAATGGCGAAATAGCAGAGGATATGACGCGCTATTTTGCGGAAAGTGAGCAGACACCATCTGCCTGTGCGCTGGGGGTTCTGGTAGATGTTGACCAAAGTGTCAAACAGGCGGGCGGCTATTTGGTGCAGCTGATGCCGGGTGTGACGGAAGAACAAATCAATCAATTAGAGTGCAATATTGCTGAATGCGCGTCCATGACAGCGATGTTAGAAGCAAATCAATCCTTGCAGGAGATTATAAATGCCGTTTTAAAGGGGTTTGAAATTGAAATTTTAAAAGAATCTGAAATTTCTTATCAATGCACCTGCAGTCGCGATAAGGTTGCGCGGGCACTGCTGAGCATGGGTGAAAATGAGCTGCAAGACGCCATAGGGCAAGGCGAAATGGAGGTTACCTGCCAGTTTTGTGATGAAATCTATACATTCACCCCGGAAGCTCTCACGAAATTGCTGGAATCTGCGCAATAAAGCACTTGCCAATATACGAAAAATAGAGTAAAATAATAAAGTGTATTGCTGGTGCAAATGACGATACTATTCTTTTGGAGGAAGTTTTTTATGATATCCGCAGGCGAGTTTAGAAATGGCGTAACCTTTGAGATGGACGGGCAGATTCAGCAGATTATTGAATTCCAGCATGTAAAGCCGGGTAAAGGTGCAGCTTTTGTACGTGTAAAGATGAAGAATGTCATCACAGGTTCGGTTGTTGAACGTAGCTTTAACCCGACAGACAAATATGAGCCGGCATATATCGAGCGTAAAGAAATGCAGTATCTTTACGACGAAGGTGATTTGTATTATTTCATGGATAACGAAACCTACGACCAAATGCCGATTAACAAATCGACGGTAGGGGATGATTTCCGTTTTGTAAAGGAAAATACAACCGTTAAGATTTTATCTTATAAGGGCAATGTGTTTGCAGTAGAGCCCCCGCTGTTTGTGGAGCTGGAAATCACAGAAACCGACCCGGGATTTAAGGGCAACACCGCAACCAATACCTTGAAGCCTGCTGTTCTGGAAACCGGCGCAACCGTACAGGTGCCGCTGTTCTTGGAAGCTGGCGAACGCATTAAGATTGACACCCGCACAGGTGAATATTTAGAGCGCGCAAAGGGCTAATCTCAATCCTATCAAAAGCAACGATATAAATGCATAAAAAAACCGAGCAGTTCATAATAAGAACTGTCTTCACTTTTCATAGAGGAGGATGCTGAAATGACAGTAACCGAACGCGTAGCGTATTTAAAGGGTCTGTACGAAGGTCTGGGAATCGATGGTACGAAAAAGGAAGGCAAGGTCTTAACCGGAGTGTTAGAAACGCTTGAAGAGCTTGCTGCCAATGTTGTGGCTTTGGAAGCGCAAAATGCAGAATTGATGGATGAACTGGACGATGTGCATGAAGAGCTTTCTGCGGTGCAGGAAACCCTCTTAGAGCAGCATTCTGAGGACTGGCCCATGCACTATGAGGATGCGGAGGATGACGAGGAACTATATCAAGTTGTTTGTCCAACATGTGGCGAAACCATTTATATTGATGAGGATACGCTGGAGGAAGGTGCAATTCGTTGTGCCGCTTGTGGAGAATCCTTGGAATTTGATTTGTCTGCGTTAGATGCAGACTGGAGTGAATCGGAAGACGATGTAGCGACAGAAGAAGCAGACGATGCATCGGATGATGAATAATTAAGACAGTCCTTGTTTTTAAAATACACCTCATGTTGTTACAGCCATCATTGCTGTAAACACTGGGGTGTATTTTCTATGATGGGAAGCAGGAACATATTGGACACAAAGAGAGAGGGGTCATTATGCAGAAAATTGCTTGTTTTGAGAAAATCAGCGCCACACAGTTCGCAATGGATTGTACAGACAATGATAAAGATGCTGTGTATGCAGCCATCCAGTTGCCAAAGCGTGCGACTGTAGGGTCGGCAGGGTATGATTTTTTTAGCCCCATAGATTTTACATTACAACCGCAAGAATCTATTATAGTGCCAACGGGCGTGCGCGTTTCCATGCAGACGGGGTGGATGCTGCAAATTTATCCGCGCTCTGGGTTGGGGTTTCGGTATCGGCTACAGCTCAACAACACAGTTGGCATTATCGACAGTGACTATTATACGGCAAAAAATGAAGGTCACATACAGATAAAATTGACCAATGACTCCTATGATAACAAAACACTGCACGTGCAGGCAGGTGAAGCATTTGCGCAAGGCGTGTTTTTGCCGTTTGGCATTACGGAAGATGATTTTGTGACAGAAGAGCGAGTGGGCGGATTCGGAAGCACGACCGCTTCGAAAAATTTCTAGAGGTTTGATGCACACCATGCCGAGAAACTGCTTATACTGCATTAGGAGTGTGATGCAGTGTGCCTTGTCAGGAAACCATCGGTCTGATTGTGACAATGCTTGGACTGGGCGTCTTGATGGGCGGTCTGTTACCATCTTGGTGCATTGTCTGGGTTTTGGGAATGATTTTAATCGCGATAGGCATTTTATTGATGCGATAAGCTACATATGCACAACTGCGAAGCAGTGAGTTTGGGAAAGCTTTTTAACACCGCATTGCAGAAAAGATTTCTCAAATACGGTGTTTTGCAGTTGTGGGTACAGGTTCTTGGTAGTAGGAGGTGCTCATATGAAAGTGGTTGTTTGGAAAAGTCCGAAATTTCTGTGTGGTCTTTTCAGGAAACTGTTCCGAATGGATCGGGATTAAAGCAGAGTGCCGTAAAAAAAGCGAGGTGTTGTCCTCGCTTTTTTTCATATTTATTTTTGCAGTGCCATATATATGTGTTAGGTGACCTACAACTTAAGGAGGAACGCACTGTATGGAACTGGTAAAAAACAAACTGCAATACTACGATTTATTGCTGGATAGAATCTCAAACTATGAGGAACGAACGGACGCCATTGTGCCGGATGCCTATCCCGACATTATGCAAATTGTCTGTGCCACTGGCCACGCAATTTTGAAGGATCAGTCACCGCAAAATGATAGGCTTTTGCTGTCAGGAACTGTGCGCACCTGTGTGTTGTATCAGCCGGAGGATGGGACACCCCTGCGCAAGTTAGAAATTCCCATCAGTTTTGCGCATATTGAAGAATGCAAGGGGCTGACACCGGAAAGCATTTGCTTTGTGCAATGCCGTGCCATTGGAGTTGATGCACATGCAGTGAATTCTCGTAAAATCAATATCGCCGCCAAGCTGCATTTCAGTGCAAGTGTGTATGATAAATGTGATGCTGAAATCACAGAGAATATTGTTTCTGAAGAGTATTCGCTTGAAATTTTGCAAGGAACACATGAAATATGCGTTCCAGAACGGATATTTTGTAAGGAATTCACCATCATGGAAGATCCGGATGTTTCAGACTGCGAGGGAGCGCAACTCATCGGAAAGCAGTGCAGATTGCAGTTGGAGGAATATCGCGCGATGCAAGGCAGAGCGGTATTAAAAGGAAATGCGCAGGTGGATTGCATGATGCTGCAACAAGATGGTTTGGAGGTTTTTGCGGTTCATAAGACTGTACCATTCACGCAAATCATCGATTGTGAAGGGTTGCAGGAGGGGGCGGATGTGACAACCCGTTTTTCTGTGAAAAATATGGACATTGAACTGCGTGAGGATGGAATCATGTCGGTTGGCATCCATGCAGAGGCACAGCTTTGCGTGCTGCAGAAAAAAACGCTCTGCGCCATTCGTGATTTATATCACACCAAACATCAGCTGCATGTAGAAGCAAAACCGCTGTATTTGAGAAGCATTGCGCCGGTTTATGAGCTACATACCGAGACAACGGAAGAGATTCAAATTGCAGCCCCTTGCAGAAGAATTGTAGAACTGCATGGGTTTTGCTACAGCATGAAACAGGATGCATCGGAACGCTTGCGGCTGGATATACAGTCCGAAATACTCTTTTTTGATGCGGATATGCATTTGCATCAAGTGTTTCGTGCCTTCCAAGTGGAGGTACATGATGGCAATGCAGCCAGAAAAATGGTATCTGGTGACATCGCAGTGCAGTGCATTGCAGAACCGAGCACGGAAAACACCTTGCGCATTCGTGTTTTGGTAGATGGAGCCCTATTTTTTACAGACCAGCTTTCGATGCACAATATTACAGCGGTTGAAATCGGTGCGCTATTGGAGCCGGATGCGGATGATACCTCCATGATTGTGCGATATGTGCAGGAGGAAGAGAATATTTGGGAAATTGCTAAAAATTATCACACCACTGTGCGTGCCATTCACAATGCCAATGCCATTCGTCAAGAAAAGGAAAAGGTGCAAAATCAAATGATTTTGATACCGATTTGCGATAAGTAATGTGAAAAAATCATGATGTTAGGAGGGAACAGCTGTGGATAGTCAAAAGCTATATGAAGACATTGGGAAACGCACAGGCGGAGATATTTACATTGGTGTGGTAGGGCCTGTACGTACAGGAAAATCCACATTCATCAAGCGATTTATGGAAACAATGGTCATTCCGGGAATCGAAAATGTCTATAAACGGGAGCGCGCAAAGGATGAATTGCCGCAATCCGGTTCTGGAAAAACCATTATGACAGCAGAACCCAAGTTTGTGCCAGAGGAAGCCGCTGAAATTTCTACGCCGGGTGGCGGAAAGTGTCGCGTGCGTTTGGTGGACTGTGTCGGCTATATGGTGGATGGTGCGCTTGGAAGCATGGAGGATGATTCGCCGCGCATGGTGTCTACGCCTTGGAGCGAAGAGGCGATTCCTATGCGTGAAGCGGCAGAAATCGGCACCAAAAAGGTCGTCACAGAGCATTCGACCATTGGTTTGGTCATCACAACGGATGGCAGCATTACAGACATCCCAAGAGAAAATTATCAGGAGGCAGAAGACCGTGTCATTCAGGAATTAACGGACATTGGAAAGCCATTTATTGTGCTCGTGAACAGCACAAACCCGGTGGGGGAGCAGGCAAATACTGTGTGCGCAGGTCTGCAGGAGCGATTTGGCATTGAGGCGATGGCGATTAATTGCATGACACTGCAAATGCATGATATTGAGGAGATTATCAGCCGTGTATTATATGAATTTCCGGTACGAGAAATTCGTATTGCACTGCCTCGTTTTGTCAGTGCCTTGCCGCAAGGGCATATTGTACAATCATCCATTTATGATAGCATTCGGAATGCATCCGGCGAAATTGCAAAAATGCGGGATACATCTGCATCTGCATTGCAAATTAAAGAAAATTCTTATATTTCGGAAGCAGATGTTGCTGCAATGAATTTGGGTGCAGGTATTGTGAAAATGCGTGTCAGTGTGTTTAATCATGTGTTTTATGATATTATTGCGGAAGAAACGGGCGTGAAAATTCAAGATGAATCGGATTTGATTCAAATTTTAGCACAGTTGTCGGAAATCAAAAAACAATATGACCGCATTCATGGTGCATTGGAACAGGTTCATGCCACTGGCTATGGCATTGTCCTTCCTGAAATTGATGAATTGACACTAGAAGAGCCCGAAATTGTGCGGCAAGGTGGACGATATGGTGTGAAGCTGCGAGCGTCGGCGCCCTCCATTCATCTAATTCGAGCCGATATACAAACAGAGGTATCACCGATTGTGGGCAGTGAAAAGCAATCGGAAGAACTGATTCATTATTTGCTCAGTGAATTTGATGAACAACCACAAAAAATCTGGCAAAGTAATATCTTTGGTAAGTCATTGAGCGAATTGGTGAGTGAGGGATTGCATAATAAATTGAGCCGTATGCCGGAAGATGCTCGTGGAAAACTGCAAGAAACCCTAACAAAAATTATCAACGAAGGAAGTGGAGGGTTGATTTGCATTATTTTGTGATGCAATGATACGTAATGGTTCAAAAATAAGATGTTGTGAAAAGGCGTCGGCATATCCGGCGTCTTTCTGCTGCGACAAGAAAATAATAGGAAAAATGATAAAAAAGATTGCATAGTGGGGATGCTTTATGATATAATACAGTACATGGAGATGTAGCTCAGCTGGTCAGAGCGTTCGCCTCACACGCGAGAGGTCGTGGGTTCGAGCCCCTCTATCTCCACCATTTAAACCGTCCGAATGGGCGGTTTTGTTTATATAACTTTTAGGCGCACTTAATAAAAGTCGTTTTGTGCTGACGACAAAAGTACATTAAAAAAATAGACAAGTGGTTTAAAATAAGACTTGTCAGAGACTGTCCTGAATTTTGTGTTTCCGCTCCGTGCGGCAAGAAATAAAACGAGGGTTTAGCTGGCAAGTTGTTCCGCGAACAGCACCTGCAGCTGTGCCAGCACCAAATCCCAGCTGCGCTGACGTTGTGTCCACTTTTTCTGGATTTTGTCCTGTGCGAGCCACAGCATTTTCAGCAAACTTTGGTCGGTGGGAAATACTGCTTTTGTCTTGGTAACCTTGCGAAATTGGCGGTGCAGTCCTTCGATGCAGTTGGTGGTATAGATAATTTTTCGCACCTCTGGAGGGTAGTTGAAGAAAGTACTTAGGCAGTCCCAATTATTTTCCCAACTACGAATCGAGCTTTGGTATTTAGCACCCCATTTGTCTTTCATCGTCATTAGGTTATCCAGCGCAAGCTCTTCTGATACAGCACCATAAACGGTTTTCAGGTCTTGTACGAATTCTTTGATGTCTTTATAGCTGACATATCGTGTGGAAGAACGAATTTGATGCACAATACAACGTTGAATCTGTGCCTTTGGGAATGCCGCACCAATCGCTTCTTTGAATCCAGTTAGTCCGTCTACACAGAACATGCAAACCGTTTTCACACCACGGTTTTTCAGCTCATTCAGAACTGACAGCCAGAACTTGCTGGATTCATTTGCGCCGACATAAATGCCCAAAATCTCTTTGTATCCGTCTAAATTCATGCCTAAAACCACGTAAGCTGCCTTACTGACAACTGTTTTGTCTTCACGCACCTTGTAGTGAATCGCATCCATAAAAACAAACGGATACACCTCGTCTAATGGTCTGGACTGCCACTCTGTCACGAGTGGCAGCACTTTGTCTGTAATCCGGCTGACAAGCTCTGCGGACACCTCCACGCCGTACAACTCCTGAATCTGGTCGTGGATATCACGAGTAGACATCCCAGCTGCATACAATCCCAAAACCTTTTCTTCCAAACCAGTGATATTTCGTTCGTGTTTTGTAATGATTTTCGGCTCATATTCACCGTTTCGATCCCGAGGGATCGAAAGCTCTACAGGTCCCAGTTCTGATTTCACGGTCTTCTTGGAATACCCATTGCGGTGGTTATCTGTCTGCTTGGCAGACACATCGCTTTTGGCATAGCCGAGTTGTTCTTCCAGTTCTGCTTCCATCGCACCCTGCAGCACTTCCTTAAACATTTCCCGTAACAAATCCAGCACTTCGGTGGTACTGTTAGGGTTAGCTTCCCGAATGAGTTGTTTGACCACTTCTTTTGGTATCATAGACATATAAAATGCTCCTTTGCAGTAAGTTTTAGATCTATTTCTATCCTTACCGCTCCGGAGCATGTTTAAACTAGAAACACAAAATTATTTATAGTCTCAATTCTCTTCCTAAATTAATTAATGTAATTGGTAAAATCAAACACCTTCTATCTAAATGTTCTTTTTCGTATATTTCTTCTTCAAATTCTAAATAAAAATATGGAATTAAAGAAACTCTATTTTGATTTTCTTTCAAAAAATTTTGGTATATAGTTTCTTTTTCTCTACTATTTTCGCTCTCTTGTTCTAATAATTGATTTTTTCTTGGTCTCTACTGCTTTTAATCAACGCAACTATCGAAACTGCAAGCGCCATTGCTGATAAAATATTACCTGTGATTTCTGGTAAAATATTGATAATTTCCATAAATCCACCTCTATGTTTTTGATTTGATTATATCATAAATAATTTTGATTGGTTGCAAAATGGTTGCACGCCATAGGTAAAAACCCCTTGAAACCCTTATAACACAAGGATTTCAAGGGGTTTAGATTTTACTCCCACTCGTCGAATATAAACATATATATTTATGTTTTCAAGCTTTTATTCTCGCTTTTTCCGAAAATTTCTCCGTATTATTCTCTGCTTACGAGTCAATAGTATCATATAAGTATCAATGGCGCAATGATAAACTGCCACCGTTATATGCTCACATGCACATTTTAATTGTTAACAAAACTGTCTGTGGCTCTGGTGCTACTGTGGAAATGCCTACTTCCCCGCCAAGTCAAACCCGATTTGTCCTGATTAGAACCTTGAGTTTGCTGCTATCTAAATCGTATAAGATACAAGCCCCCTATATTATACAACAGGGGCTTTGTATCTTTCAATCATGTATAAATTATAATGCCAAGTATTTATAATTTTTCCGATAAATTTGTACCCAGCGTTGTGAGTTACTAGTTTATTTATCTAGAGATTCCATCTGCCAAGACGGGCAACCTAGACAGTGCATACTGTAGCCCAGCCACTGACATATATGGAATAAAAGCGATTTAAGCAATTGTGTCTGTTCGGACCGCATCGATGTTCGGATACTCGTCCAGATAATTCAGAGAAATATCTTTTCTGCCGTCCGGCCAGATCGTCACGCGCTCCAGTAAATCGGTCGCAATCTCGCTTGTCAGTTCATCCAGCTCCGTGTATTTGCTGTAACTCTCGACAAAAAGGTTGTGTCCTGACTTTGCATCCGAAATGCACTGCAGGACTCCGCTTTTTCAGAAATCCCCTCAAGCCGCTGCAGCAATACTCAGAGACTATGGGTATTGCCGGTATGTGTCTCCAGCGGAGCATAAAAAGGCCTTTCTGCTGTGGGTCATCAAAAAGGGCCGCACGACGTTGGAATAATATTGCTATTTCGAAGAACAAAGAGCAGGCAGATCTCTATCATGCAGCATGGAAGTGTCGATTGTCATCGGCCCCGTAGCACAGCTATGGTATATTCAGTTTTAAGTTTCGGTCAAATCCAGCACCAATTCTTCGCTTAAATTGTTATAACCACCTTGCCCTTTGAATGTCCGGTATCAACTTTTTTCAATGCAGCATTGATATCCTTAAATGCAAAGGTTGAGTCAATAGACGGCTTGATGTTTTTTGATTCCACAAATTTCGTGATTTCCTCCAACTGTTTGCCATCAGCACGCATGAATACAAAGTGATATTCCTTATTTTGCTTGCGTGCCATGCGGTCTAAACCAGCACCTGCCATACCAAACACGCACCTTTTCCAAAAAGGGAAGTGGCGTTCTAATGCAAATCGATAGTTTGGCATCCCCGCCAAGGAAACCAGCTTGCCGTGAGGCTTTAAAACGCCAAGTTCCTTTTCAATTTCTTTTGCTCCCAATGTATCCAGAACATAGTCTATATCAGACAGACGTTTTGAATAATCTTCTTCCTTATAATTAAGAAATTCATCAGCACCGAGATGAAGCATTCTCTGCCGACCAGACTCACCCCCGTTTGTGATGGTATAAAGCCCAAAGTGCTTTGCCATAGGAATCGCCATGGCACCAAGTCCGCCTGTTCCACCAGAAATGAATATTTTTTCGCCTTGCTGCGCATTGAACTTTTCTTTCAATACCTGATATGCGGTAAGCGATGTCAACGGAACAGCTGCTGCCTCTATATAGTCCAGACTGGACGGCATTTTTGCTACGGCATCTTCATGGACTGCAGCATATTCGGCAAATGCTCCAATACGCTGCTCCGGAAGCCTTGTATAAACAGAGTCGCCTATCTTAAATTTTGCCACGCTCTTTCCCACTGCTTCAACAACGCCCGACAGCTCATTGCCCATTGTCAGTGGAAATTGATAATCGACAATCAATTTGATGCTGCCTCTTAAAATGAGCAGATCCAGCGGATTTACTCCGGCCGCCTTCACTTTAATCAGAACATCATTATCATGTAATTCCGGTATCGGGATATCATTTAGTTCGAGCGTAATTTCCTTTGAATAACCATTGATTTGTGCAGCTTTCATTTTCACCCTCCCTGAGAAAAATACGTTTTTATATGGCAACACCGCACACATGTATTCTGTGCGGTGTTGCCTTCAGTGCTCCGCTGAATGAATCGACAGCTGGCCTACAGCAATTTACAATGTAGAGATCTTTCTGATGACTCCTTTTGCTTTCATTTATTGAAGATACATTTTGTTTCAACGCCAAAGCACTTCGTGCACGAAATACATTTAGCAGGCGTTTTGTCCCCGCTGACCCAACGGTTAATCAGCTCCGGTTCCCGTATAAATGGTCTGCACATTGAAATATATTCGATTTTTGTTTGATTTACAATATTTTCAAGCTTGTTAATGTCTCGGTGTCCGCCAACACAGATAACCGGTATATCAATTTCTTCTGCAATCTCCGCAGCGTATTGCTTGAAATATGATTCCGTTTCAGAATCGACCTTTCTGATTGTTCCTTCGTTCGCCCTGGATGATATAGTGCCACCACTAATTTCTACAGCACTCAAGCCTGCTTCTTCAAGCATTTTGCATATAAGCTTACATTCTTCAAAAGTCAGCCCCTGTTCCATAAAGTCATCGCAGTTTATTTTAGCCAAAACAGGATAATCCGGACCAACGGCCTCTCTGATCCCACGACAGATTTCCACAACCACTCTTGCTCTGTTTTCAGTATTGCCGCCATATTCATCGGTTCGTCTGTTGAAATATGGGGTTAGAAACCGGCTCAGTAAATATCCATGCGCAACATGAAGCTGTACACCATTAAAACCAGCTTTTTTCGCTCTTATGGCTCCATTGATAAAGGCAGCCTTCATCGTCTCAATATCTTCTTTGGACATTTCCTGCGCCACAGTTTTGAGCACTAAATCCTCAACTGCGCTTGGCCCCCATAATGCTCCATCATTTTTGCTGTTGTTTTGCGCACCGTTGCAAACCAGTTGAACAATGATATTTGCATCGTACTTATGTACTGTATCCGTTAATATTTGATATTCCGGGATAAAAGAATCATTGTAAATTGCCATTTGACCCGGAACAATTCTTTCAATATCGGTTACATTAGTCAGTCCGGTTATAATGGTGCCGACTTCGCCTTTTGCAAGCTCTTCATAATGGCAAATCAGCTTTTCTGTCACATGCCCCAACGCATCCGCCCGCCCGTCATGGGTCGCTGAACGCATAAATCTGTTTTTCATCTTCATCCCAGATAATTGTGTTTGATCAAATAGTGTTTTCATGTTCATTCGCTCCTTATAATTTGTATTTGTTTTGAATAATATGAAACGCTTTTATTAAGTTTACTGGATTCACCAACCATAATTTTCCTCACAGGACATTCTTCAGAGGGTCTTCTCTTGTTCCGGTATCCAAGAGAAAATATAAAGCATATTCTCCGGTGCGGTAATCGCTGGGTTTGATAGTTTTTCCAATTTCCCGGAGAGTCCCTTTTCTAATGCAGTCAGATGAAAATGGCAG
Organism: Intestinibacillus sp.; assembly: GCA_963664255.1. Lineage (GTDB taxonomy): Bacteria > Bacillota > Clostridia > Oscillospirales > Butyricicoccaceae. The sequence continues at coordinate 84,997 of OY760938.1, forward strand.
ACGCCAATGCCGATATCTACTCTATGAATGTCAATGGTAGCTGCATCATTGCCGCCAGTAGCCTTTTCTTCATAAAAATGAAAAGCATGATTCGATTGAACGACTCTCCAGGGCTGTTTATTCGTGGCAGAGGGTGCCAGACGCAGCATCTCCAAGGGCACAGAATACGCGTCGGCCTCTGCTTCTGTCAAGGGTGTTGTAAAATCATTTTTAAAGAAGAGGGCGTTCCATTGTTTCCGTTGATTCGATTTCAGGGTCTTGCGAAAAAGGGATTCTGTCAGACTTTTTTTCGCAGCCGGATATCCTACGGCTGAAACAGCGGGGAACAGTTCGTTCTCTTTAACGCCCATGGCAGTAGCGAATCCGCTGCGGTTAAAGGTTCCGGCCAGCCAGCAGGTTCCAAGCCCCAAGTGAGTCGCATACAGAACCAGCCTTTCAAAATCGTACCCAAGCGCATCAAGAGCAAACTCACCCGCCGGTACGGTCGCACCGATAAAAAGCTTGGTGCCTTTAATGACGCCATAGGTTCCCAGCTTTTCTGTATTCGGTGCACCGTTCTTTTCTAACAGGCGAAAAGACACATGCACTCCAAAGGGATTTGATAAAGCGTTGGCATACGCCATGAGTTTTTCCTTAAGTTCCTCTGACAGAGGTCTTTCTTCATATGTCCTCACACTGTAACGTGTTTTGATTGTTTGTTCCACTGGAAATTCAAATTTCATTTTCATCTGCCTCCTTATAAATCTTCTAATAACGTTTATCGTTCCACGCGCTTTATTGTAGAACGATCATTCTAATTTGTGTAAAAATATATTACTTTCTACACAACAATTCAAAATTGGGAAATGGAAAGTGCAAGGTTTTCGCAGTTTTGCTTCAATACGCTTGCACTTGAGATACGAATTCAGGGTACACGGTGTACAGCTTTATGAAGTTTCTATCATTAATTTGTTTCTTATGCGCAAATTGAACCGTATTCGCCGCATCAGGCTATAAGCTTTCATCCATCGTCGGTTCTGCTGATTTATTTAATAGACATTCATTATAGAGTAGCTTCAAGAAAAAATCTGCTATGCGATGCATTTTTTCTTTGCTTACTGAGGTTCTTCTCAGCACACGTATTCCAAGCAAAGTATGATGCAAAATCTCTGCCAAAGTTTCTGCATCATAATCACAGGAAAATTCACCTGTTTGCTGCCCTTCACGAATAATCTCCGCAAAAAAATGCTCGGTTTGCTTAAATGCTTCTTCCGTCTTTTTTGTTACTTCATTATCTTGTGGAGCCATTTCAGTTGCTGCATTCACAAAAAGGCAACCCAATCGCCTATCTTCATTTGCCTCGATGACATAGTCAAAGATATACTGCATTGCTTGTTTTGCCGTTTTTGCACGTAAAGTTTCAGATTTTAGTTTGCCTGCCGTATATTCTCCATAGCGATCAATCGCTTTTAAATATAATGCATGCTTATCACCGAAGGTATCATACAGGCTTCTACGATGGATCCCCATATGCTCTACAAGGTCGCTCATAGATGTCTTTTCATATCCTTGTTCCCAAAATAATTCCATGGCTTTCTGTAGCACTACATCTTCCTCAAATTCTTTGCTTCGCCCCATTGCCTTACCTCCTGTAATTAGAAGAATAACATTTTGAGAACGATCAGTCAAGAATTATTTATTTGGTCTGAACACTCTTTTCGAACTAGACCCGGATGAACGGAAAATACCGGTCATCCTCTAGCTCTCGTTTGGAAACCTTAAAATAAACACCCGTGTTACGCTTGTCTTGCACACCAGACCTTCCTTGTTACTCATTTAAGTTTAGTTCCATGTATCGCCATATTAGCTAGATACATTTTTTCGTGACGATCGTCACGCCCACAAGTCAGTCAGTTCTAAACTCACTCTCCTGCCCGCATGGCTGCGGCTATTTTCATAGCAAATACTATTGGCACGATTGAGAGAAGATAGCAATTAAAATGCTTAGAATCAGATTCGTTACTCTTGTGAACGCTTTGCACATTGTACTCTTCATCACGATTGGTGCTGCAGATACTTGTGATATTCCGCAGGAACGCTCTCCGGCTGTATATCATCATGGATCGCACAGGTACCCGCTTCCTTCGCTGTTTCATAATACCAGCACTTATACTCGAGCATATCGATCATTTCCTGCATTTCTTGCATTTTATGAATCATCGCATCCCGCTGCGAGCGAATGATGGCCAAACGCTCATCGATTCTGGAGTCACCCTCCATGCAATAGTCCATAAAATACTTGATATCCTTGATTGGCATGCCTGTTTTTTTCAAGCATTCGATCATTTGCAACCATGACAAGGCATTCTCATCAAAAATACGAATCCCGCCACCAGAGCGTTCTAGGAATGGCAGCAACCCTTCCTTATCATAGTATCTTAGGGTAGAAGCCGTCACATTCATTTTTTTCGCTGTTTCACCAACTGTATAGGTCATTCGCATCCTCCAGAAACTTTTAGAAATTTTTTCGAAAAACGTATTGACTTAAACTTAGCTTTAAGTTGTAGAATGATTTTATCATGAACAATCTGATAATGCAATGGAGGATTTTTAGATGAGCAAAAACAGCCATAGAACTTTTATTCTCAGCGAAAAGGTAACCTTACAGACGGTTTCTTTCAAAAACAGATACGGAATTACCGTTTCGGCCGATCTGTATTTATCAAAGGATATGGATACATCCAAGCAATATCCTGCAATCATCGTCGGCACACCTTACGGTGGGGTCAAGGAGCAAGGCGCAGGCATCTATGCCCAGACAATGGCGGAGCGCGGCTTTGTGGCGATCGCGTTTGACGAATCCTATAACGGAGAAAGCAGCGGGAATCCGAGGCGAGTCTCATCCCCGGATATTTTTGCAGAAGATTTCAGTGCAGCGGTGGACTACATCGGCACTCGTCCCTTTGTGGATCGCAACAAAATCGGCGTGATCGGCATTTGCGGCAGCGGCGGCTTTGCCTGCACAGTTGCCCAGGTTGACCGTCGCATCAAAGCGGTCGCTACTGTGAGTATGTACGACATGAGCAGAGTGATGCGCAACGGCTGGATGGACAGCATGACCGATCAGCAGCGCGACCAAATGCTCGACCAGCTTGGTGAGCAGCGTTGGAGCGATTTCAAAAGCGAAAATCCGGAACTAACGCCTACCTTCCCCACCGAACCTCTCGACGTCGTTCCCGAAGGTTTAGACCCCATTTCCAGCGAGTTTTTCGGCTACTATGCAACGAAGCGCGGATTTCACCCCAACTCTGTAGGCGCATTTACCAAGACAAGTGCAATGGCATTTATGAATTTTCCACTCATGAACTACATCAAATCCATCTCTCCCAGACCGATTTTGTTCATCATCGGTGAACATGCGCACTCCCGCTATTTCAGCAAAACTGCGTTTGAAACAGCCGCTGAGCCGAAAGAGCTGTATGTGGTGCCTAACGCCGGTCATGTTGACCTCTATGATCGGGTCGATTTGATTCTGTTCGATAAACTGGAGTCTTTTTTCACAGAAAATCTGTAAACAAGGAGTAAGATCAGATGAAAAAACAAACCGCAAGGCGGAATGCCCTTGGCGCATTTGCGCCTAAATTTGCGCAGCTGAATGATGATGTACTGTTTGACGAGGTGTGGTCACGGGAGGACAAGCTCTCCATCCGCGACCGCAGCATCGTCACCGTCACCTGCCTAATGGCGAAAGGGCTGTATCAATGCTGCGCCCTTTCCCGGCATGAAGCGGCATTACGCTCTACGCTGCAGAAGATGTGATGTACACCCTGTTTGAGCTTGATGAGCATTACGCCCTTCGTTTGCAGGAAGCAAGTACTGGTGATGATCCCAGCGAAAAGCATATGAGTGTTAGCTTCTCCTCTCGCCTGCTGGATGACTTTATGAAGGAGTGGCTGCTCCGTAAACAAGAACTGTCTAACGGCATCATCACCCATGAAGAGTACATGGAGTGGAAAGTCAACTGGCCCCGCACTGCGGATGGCTGCGGCAAGCACCAGCCGAGTATTCCTTGGCGTAAAAATATAGAGAAATAAAAAAATCTCCACAGACCCATATAGGTCCGTGGAGATTTTTTAATCTATCTTTACGAATGTGTGAATACCCTTTCGATAATCATTAGTATCAAAACAGTATCACAAGCGAATATTTGAACGCTGGAACCCTTGATTTATAAGGGTTTTCAGCCATTCAGCATATCATTCCCACTCAATCGTAGCAGGTGGCTTACTTGTAATGTCATATACAACGCGGTTAATATAGCTGACTTCGTTAACGATGCGGACACTGATTTTATCCAGAATTTCATATGGAATCCGTGCCCAATCAGCAGTCATAAAGTCTGTTGTTGTGACCCCACGCAACGCCAATGTGTAGTCATACGTACGTCCATCACCCATGACACCAACTGAACGCATATCTGTAATCACCGCAAAATATTGGTTTATGCTGCGGTCAAGACCTGCAAGCGCAATTTCTTCACGGAAAATTGCATCTGCCTCGCGCAGAATGGAAAGCTTATCTTCCGTCACTTCGCCGATGACACGAATGCCCAAACCAGGACCTGGGAAGGGTTGTCTCCAAACCAAATTTTCAGGCAATCCCAATTCCAATCCCAGTTGACGCACCTCGTCTTTAAAAAGCATACGCAACGGCTCAATCAATTCTTCAAAATCTACAACATCCGGCAATCCGCCAACATTATGATGACTTTTGATAACTGCACTGTCCCCTAAACCAGATTCAATTACGTCAGGATAGATAGTGCCTTGTACCAGAAAATCTACCTTCCCAATGTTCTTTGCCTCATCTTCAAATACACGGATGAATTCTTCACCAATGATTTTCCGCTTTGCTTCCGGCTCAGAAACGCCTTTTAATCGATTTAGAAAACGTTGCTGTGCTTTTGCATGAACAAAGTGCGCATCAAAGCGGGTGCTAAAAGCTTCTTCAACCTCAACGCCTTCATTTTTGCGCATCAAACCATTGTCAACAAAAACGCACGTCAGCTGCTTGCCAACGGCGCGACTGAGCAATGCCGCAGCGACACTAGAGTCTACACCACCGGATAACGCACAAAGCACTTTTCCTGCGCCAACTTTTTCACGGATTTCTTGCAACTGGTGTTCAATATAACGCCCCATCGTCCAATCACCGGTACAACCGCAGACATCAAATAAGAAATGTCCTAACATTTCAGAGCCGCGCGGAGTATGGTTGACTTCTGGATGAAACTGCACGCCATACCATTTGTTTTCGGCATATTCCATGGCTGCTGTGGGACAAGTCGATGTTGTTGCGGTAACGCGGAAGCCATTGGGCACTTGAGAGATGAAATCTGTATGACTCATCCAACAGGTTTCTTGTGGATTCATGTCAGAAAACAACAGGCTGGATTGCTCCAGAGACACCATTGTCTTTCCATATTCACTTTTTTCTGCGGCATTTGAAACCACCCCACCCAAAAGGTGTGCCATTAATTGACAACCATAACAAATGCCTAAAATCGGAATTCCTAAATCGAAAATACCTTTATCACAGCGTGGAGATTCTTCGCCGTATACACTATTGGGGCCACCGGTGAAAATAATGCCAGATGGTGCCAAGGCACGTATTTCATCTAAGGAAGTTTTATAGGATTTTACTTCACAATAGACATGGTGTTCTCGCACACGCCGCGCGATGAGCTGATTATATTGACCGCCGAAATCTAATACCAGAATAAGTTGATGTTTTTGCATGGAATCTCCCTCTCACAAACATTTTAATATTAAAATTATGCCACAGATAAACGCATACGGCAAGCTTTTTTACAGATATATTTTATTTAATCCTTTGGCGAATAAATTCTAACAAATTGCTTAAAATAAGGTCAAGCGATAAATGGAAAGGATGGCTTAAAATGAAAAGAAAAAACAAAGTTTCTTTGCGCGGGTTGATTTGCATGGCACTTATGTTTCCCGTCATTGGATTATCAATTCCCGCTGCATTTGGTGCATGGTTCTCTCATATATCCACTGAAAACTCCTTTCAAGCGGTTGTAGCCACTTGTAATGCACCAGTTGCATTAGATGTAGCAGGTGAAACATTTTGTGGGGTTTATATTGAAATTCCATTGTCTGCAACAGATGCAGATGGTGATGCGGTGGTATTCAAACTGATTGATGCACCACGTCTTGGTTCGGCAACAATCGAAGAAAATATTTTAAAATATACACCGTTTCAAAAAACTGGTACGGATAAATTCACGTACAGTGCGATTGATACCGCTGGAAACACTTCAGAACCCGCACAAATTAAAATTAAAATTCGAAAAAATACGGCAAAAATCACGTATGCAGATATGGGAAACAACCCAAACCAATATGCTGCCATTTGCTTATCACAAAATGGGGTAGTGACAGGTGAAAAAATTGGCACCTCCTATTTCTTTCATCCATCTGAAACGGTTACAAGAAGTGAATTTATTGCAATGGCATCCGCAATTTCACATTTGCCCATTACAGAAACGGCACAAACGGATTTTATCGATGATGCAGGCATATCGCCTTGGGCAAAGCCCTATATCAGCGCTGCTGCGGAAAGCGGATTGGTCAGCGGTTATATAACTGCTGCAGGAACAGCAGAAATTCGAGGTGAAAATCCGATTACTGATGCAGAAGCTTGCGTAATTATCAATAATATGTTGAGTGAAAATTTTGATGTATCTACACCTGTTGCGGCATTGGCAGAAACCAGTGTACCTGTATGGGCAGCAACTGCAACAGCTCGATTAGAAGCAACAAATATTCTAGCTACTGCACCTTCTAATATAAAAATTAGTAAAGAAACCGCTTGTGAAATGCTGTATGAAGCCATGCTGCTTCTGGAATCTTAAGAAATAGCTGAATCGCACTGTAAGCACCTGTAGTCCAAACGGCGAATGGACAAAACAGGCATATCGATTCCATTATGCGGCATTGAAAAAACAGGTATAATACCAGGTGTTGCAGCTGCATTCATAAACGAGAGCTGGTGAATTTGAGAAAGCTTTTTTCCAGACAAGACAAAAAGACGCCGGAATATAAGGTGAACACATTTGTGCGAGAAAATCCCCTTGGGGGGCTTGGTGTATTCCAAGGATTTTTAACGCCATATGGCAGGAAAGGTTTCTTAAATACGACTGTTTGGCTTTATGAATACAGGTTCTTATATAGAATCACCCAATGACAATCAAAAGTGTGATAGCAGGTTACTTTCTTTGTCTAACATATGAAGCCCTCTCGGCAAAGTCGAGGGGGCTTCATATTATAATACAGTTGTCATGACAACTATTGTGCAGGGAGATTTTATGGAATTTAAATTAGGTGATGTCGGCGTTTGTCAAGATAGTTGTCGCATTCCACCCAAATATGTATATGCGCTACTCGATCAAAACACATCTGTAAGTGGTAAACTAAAGTACAGGGTTTTCAGCCAGTAGAAGTACCGACTTTCTCGCCACAAAGTGCAGAGTATTTTGCCAACAACTACATAGTTTCCAGCCAGATGATACAATGGGAGCACTGGATGGAGGCTGCGAGAGTATTCGAGCTTGAGTGCCGCGCAGGTCTGCGACTGGCTGAAGGAACGCTACAGCACCTCCTTCCGTGAGCGGACAGTCTGCCGCTATGTGAAAGCACTTCGCGAGGAGTATGTCCTGCGTAAAAAGCCGAGTCCGCGAGATTATGAAGCGATGCCGGAGCTGCCGATGGGACAGCAGCTGCAGGTGCATTTCGGTGAGAAATGGATGAAAGCCGTGGTGCTGACCCAGAAAGCAAAGGCAAGATGGAAAGCATGGTGAAGTACATAAAGGGCAATTTTCTTGTGCCGTTATATCGATAAACTGTGGGAAAAATAAATCTAAAAAATTTTGAAATTAATATTGACAATGCGACAAAAATAGACTATTATTCTATACATACTAATCATATAGAAATAGTATGATTTAGAAAGGCTTGTGATACATATGTGTTTGAGAAGAAGATTCTGTTTGAAAAAAGAGCATCGAATGTGTCCATGTACTGCTCCAACAAGAAAATAATATTTTTGATAGATTTCATAAAACGATAAGGAATGATAAAAATGAGTATTCAAGATAAAAGAGTGTTTCAGTTTGAAACCATTCAGCTTCATGCAGGACAGGAAACCCCGGATGCCGCAACAGGTGCACGTGCAGTGCCCATCTATCAGACCACCAGCTTTGTATTTGAAAACAGTGCACACGCTGCAGCACGATTCAATTTATCTGACCCCGGCAATATCTACGGACGGTTGACCAACCCAACGCAAGATGCATTTGAAAAGCGCATCGCGGCACTGGAGGGTGGCGTTGCAGCACTCGGTGTAGCTTCTGGCTCTGCCGCAATCGCATACACCTTGCAGACACTGGCGCAGGCAGGACATCATATTGTGGCAGCGAAGACCATCTATGGGGGCACATACAATCTGCTGCGACACACCCTGCCATCCTATGGCATTGCAACAACATTTGTGGATGCAGATGAAGCAGGGGCATTTGAAAAGGCGATTCAAGAAAATACAAAGGCGATTTTTATTGAGTCCATCGGCAATCCAAATGCAAATCTCGTCGATATTCAGGCGGTGGCAGCGATTGCACATGCACACGGCATCCCATTGGTGGTTGACAATACATTTGCAACCCCTTACTTACTTCGACCCATCGAATATGGCGCAGATATTGTTGTACATTCGGCAACTAAATTCATTGGTGGCCATGGTGCAGCATTGGGCGGTGTGATTGTTGACAGCGGTAAATTTGACTGGGAAGGCTCTGGAAAGTTTGCTTCCCTGACCGAGCCGAATCCAAGCTACCACGGGGTGAGTTTTACAAAAGCGTGCGGAGCGGCAGCATTCGTGACTAAGGTGCGTGCGGTGTTGCTGCGAGATACCGGTGCTACCATCGCTCCCTTACACGCCTTTCTATTTTTGCAAGGCTTGGAAACCTTGTCGTTGCGGGTAGAACGCCATGTACAAAACACCTTGAAAGTGGTAGAATATTTAAAAACCCACCCAAAGGTTGCGCGTGTCAACCATCCGTCTTTGGAAAGCAACCCGTACCATGCCTTGTATCAAACCTATTTCCCGCAGGGCGGCGCATCCATTTTCACCTTCGAAATTCAAGGCGGCGCAGAAGAAGCACAGCAGTTCATTGACCGCTTGCAGCTGTTTTCACTGCTGGCAAATGTGGCAGACTCCAAATCACTTGTCATTCATCCAGCATCGACCACACACGCACAGCTGAATGCAAAAGAGCTGGAGGAAGCGGGCATTCAGCCAAACACCATCCGACTTTCGATTGGTACAGAGCATATTGACGATATTTTGTTTGATTTGCAAACGGCGTTTACGGATTGAATCAACACCTGCTTTTCATGCGGATTTACAGCAGAAGAAGGAGATTGTTATGCGAAAAATTGCAAAAAGTGTCACCGATTTAATCGGTGGCACGCCGATGATAGAATTACAAAATTTTCAGAAACAAAAAGAAGCAGTGGCACATATTCTGGCAAAGCTCGAATGCTTCAATCCTGCAGGTAGTGCGAAGGATCGGATTGCGAAGCGCATGATAGCGTGCGCTGAAAAACAGGGACTCTTGCAGCCGGATTCTGTCATTGTAGAGCCAACCAGCGGCAACACAGGCATTGGGCTTGCCTCAGTGGCGGCTTCCCGAGGCTACCGCGTGATTTTGACCATGCCAGAAACCATGAGCATCGAACGGCGCAACCTACTGGCAGCATATGGCGCAGAAATTGTGCTGACCGATGGGGCAAAGGGCATGAATGGTGCCATTGAAAAAGCCAATGAACTCGTGCAGAGCATGGAACACGCGTTTTTGCCAGGGCAATTTGTAAATCCTGAAAATCCTGCAACTCATTATGAATCCACGGGGCCGGAAATTTGGGAAGATACCGAGGGGCAAGTGGATATTCTGGTGGCGTCGGTCGGCACAGGCGGAACCATCAGCGGTACTGGTAAGTATTTGAAGGAGCAAAATCCGAACCTCCATGTGGTTGCGGTAGAACCCAGTGCCTCACCTGTGCTGTCCGGCGGCAAACCGGGTCCGCATAAGATTCAAGGCATTGGTGCCGGATTTATTCCAGACGCATTGGATACGTCCATTTATGATGAAATCATTGGCGTGGATGCAGAAGATGCGTTTGCATGTGGCAGAGAGCTTGCGCGCAGTGAAGGCATTTTGGTAGGAATTTCTTCCGGTGCGGCGTTGTGGGCAGCAGTGCAGGTTGCAAAGCGGCCGGAAAATACAGGAAAAAACGTGGTTGTGATTCTTCCGGATACCGGAGAACGGTATTTGTCTACCCCGATGTTTACGGGATGAAGTCTTGCTGGTCAATTTCCAGAAACACATACCACTGCGTTTCAATTTGTTCCAACTGGCAGATGACTGCCAAAGGCAATAGGGGGAGCGGTTTTTGTGCATCAAATGGACAGGAAATGTGAAGGGACGCCCCCTTTTGCTGCACTTGAACCGATTGCTCAAGTAGGATGATGTCCAGCAAGGCATCTCCTGTATGGAAAAGACGTTCTTGTGATGGGTCTTCTGTCGCTGGCAGACTGGTAGCAGTCGTGGGAAGCTCTTGCGTTGCGTCCAGCAGCACATAGGAGGTCGGCAATGCACCTGCAATGCTCTGTTTGGAAAGTTTTTTTTGAAAATACAGCCTGCCCTGTTGTGGTTCAGGAATGCCAATCAGGAGCGGCGGAGCAGGCGCACGCAATCCATAGCAGCGCAAGACCTCGGTGGTAAACAGGGAACACATCATCTCGAAAAGAATTTGGCTGCCTGTTTCGGTCACAGTGACTGTGCCCACAGATTCCCCATTTCGGTGCACTGCAAATTCCATGACACAAGCCTCCTGACCGTAAAAAAGCGTATCCTTCTATGATAAGGATACGCTTTTTCTGTTTGTGATATGCCTGCTGAACAAGAAAAGAGCAGGGGCTATGTGTGCAGCACACGCGATTGATACTCGTCTGGAATATTGGGCGATGTGTCGCTGTAAATCATATCCACCGCAAAATAGATGCAGGTGAGCATCGCCAGCAGCAGCAAAGCACCGACCCAGATGATATATTTTTGCCTTTTCCCCATAGCGTAAACCCTTCTCTTTTTATCGCTGGGCTGGGTCCAGCCCAAAGCTGACAGCAAGTGCTTCATCTACACGACCCATATGGTTTTCGTCAAGACACCCCATTTTTTCACGCAGACGCTTTTTGTCCAATGTACGGATTTGCTCCATCAAAATGACAGAATCCTTGGTCAGACCAAAGCATTTGGCGCCCAGTTCAATATGCGTGGGCATTTTTGCCTTGTTCAGCTGTGAGGTAATCGCAGCTGCGATTACGGTTGGGCTGTGTCGATTCCCGACATTATTTTGCACAATAAGTACGGGACGCACACCGCCTTGCTCACTGCCGACAACCGGGCTTAAATCTGCGTAATAAATGTCACCACGTTTTACATTGTTATCCACAGCTTCACACTCCGTTGGAAAAGTATTTGCAGTGAAAATCCCTGCAGAAGTATTTTTCCCACAAAGCCGATGATTATAACGCGCTGCAGCGTTTTTTTTCATTGGCCGGCTGAGAACATTTTTGTTCTCGTTTTATTTTATGCAAACAGAGCGAAGACTGTTTCTTATTCCAGATAAATTCGTGGAACACGGCTGGACACCGCGCACAGCACTTCGTAAGAAATCGTGCCTGCACACTGCGCCACGGTGTCAGCAGTAATGGTATCTGCGCCGAAAATAATCACGCTGTCACCGCGGTGAACCTCCAGATGCTCGGGAATCTCTGCCATGCACATATCCATGCAGATACGCCCTACAATCGGCAGTACATGACCGCCAAGCATCACCTGCGCTTTTCCGGAGCCTGCCCGCAAATATCCATCCGCATAGCCGATGGATAACACCGCGATACGGGTCGGTTGGGCGGTTTGGTAGGTACGTCCATACCCAATCGAAACGCCACGGTCTGCATGACGTACTTGCACAATGCGTGCCTTGAGGGTCATGGCAGGCTGCAGAGCAACCTGTTTGTGGATGCTGTCATCCGGATAATAGCCATACAGAATCAAGCCCGCTCGTACCATAGTGCAATAGCTGTTGGGATGCTGTAAAATGGCGCCGCTGTTGGCGCTGTGACGCATCGGAAGAGAAAGACCGTTTTGCTCCAATGCATCGCAGATGGCAATGAACTGCTGCTGCTGCGCTGTCGTGTATCCTATGCCGGCGGCATCATCTGAAACAGCGAAATGCGAAAAAATACCGTTTGCTCGCAGACCTGGTAGCTGTGCAATCTCTAAAATTTCACGAACGGTATCGTCCGCGTGGTGGGCATCAAACCCTAAGCGCCCCATACCGGTATCCAGCTTGAAATGGGCGGTGATGGGCTTCCCCTCTGCACAAGCGGCGGCAGACAGCATCGCGGCGGTATCCCAATCATAGATGGCCGCTGTAATGTCATAACGGGCAATCAGCGGGGCATCCGCCTCGTCGATATATCCCAAAATCAAAATGGGGGTGGTGATGCCTTGCTTGCGCAGCTCAACCGCCTCTGGAACGGTGGCAACCCCAAAATAGGCAGCCCCTGCTTGCTGCAAACGCTTTGCAATCGGGATGCTCCCATGACCGTATGCATTTGCTTTGATGACACATAGTACAGGCGTGTGCTGCACCTGTGCCTGAATGGCTTTGAAATTGTTTTCGACCGCACGTAGGTTGATTTCTGCCCACGTGCGGTGCGTGCGATTGTCCATGATATTGAATCTCCTAAGTATCAGTAGTATCGGTTGGTTGCGGAGATGGCACGGAAGTAAGCGACACCCAATCGCTGAAGGAGCATTGCAGAATTTGCTGTCCGCCGACATACACCTCTGCACGCACAGGAATGTTCTGGTTGGTGTCCACCCAGATTTGACGGATGATGCCTTCTTCCTGTGCAGAGTCCTCATATTTTAGCATAGCGAGCGCAACCCCATCGGCAGATTCGCTGGCGATTTCGGTCGGTACACAGGCGCGCAGAGCATAGAGCAGGCGCGCAATGCAGTCGACCGGTGTCAATCCGGGCTTGGATATGCTTGGGGTATCCAGTATCGTATCTCCATATTGCAAGGTGAACTCTGCCTTTTGCGCGCCGGAAATTGTGGCGGTAATGCCGGACAAAATCTCAGGTGCGGTAATGGTCAGCGTGTCACTGTCGTCTTTATTATAAACATAATCTAGTTCATATTCCAGTTTTAATGTGTCTGTGTCAGAAAAAATTTTTGCGTGGAACGTTGCCCCAGGCAAATTTGCAAAATGCTGCAGAAGCTGTGCTTCGTCCGGCGCAGACGCACAGCCCTGCAGAACACATAGCAGGAGAAACCATAAAAACAGCCGTTTCAGGATGCGCCACCTCTTTCGTTTGCAGTGTCGCAGCATAAAGAAGGATGTCTGCATACTGCGCAGGGTTAGTATATGCGCAGAGGTGGTGTGTTTATGACTGGTGTCAGTCCTGCCAAATCAAAGCGGTTGCGGTGGCATAGGTCTGGCAGTGCGAAATGCTCAGTAAAATCCCGTGGGTTGGAAGCCCTGTCACGGTCACCTGTGGTGCGCCTGCCGCCGTGTGCGTGATTTCAATGCTCTGCCAGCCAAGCCCGTGTGCGATGCCGGTGCCAAGAGCCTTTGCAACCGCTTCTTTTGCGCAGAACAAGCCGGCGGCACTTTGTGGTGCGTTATGCCCACGGGACGCAAGATACGCCTGTTCCTTAGGGGTGTAAATGCGGTTGCGAAAACGCTCTTGTGATAACAGCCGGGTAATTCGCTCAATTTCAATAATGTCTGTGCCGAGTGCGCGCATAACTTCCTCCGTCTATAGAACCACATCTGTCATCGAAAGCACTGCCACCGAGCGGGGGGCGATGTGCAGATGAAACCCATCACAGGTGGTCAGATTGTTTTCCATGGTGTTGATGTCAATTTGCCAGCATTGGTGCTGGCCTGGCTGCGGCAGTGTAATTTCAAGAGGCTCCCAGAAGCTGTTGACCGCGACATATACAATATCATCCTGTTCACAGCAGGCACTGCGTCCAGCAAACATCACGCCGATGTAATGATCGGTTGCAGTATACTGACCACACCATGGCTGTGTGCAATGAAAGCTGATTTCCGGAAAACCGCAAATCGCAGCTGCAAATTGCGCTTGTAAAATGGTATGCTTTTTGCGATAGGCAATGAGGTCGCAAACAAACTCGAAGAGGGAGGCATTGGTCTTGAGGTCGTTCCAGTTGAGCCAAGAGATTTCGTTATCCTGACAATAGGAATTGTTGTTGCCAAATTGGGTGTTGCCAAATTCGTCACCCGACAGCAACATGGGCGTGCCGCGGCTGCAAAGCAGCACAGCGAAGGCATTGCGCACCATGCGTTCCCGCAGGTCACGGATTTCTGCATTGGAGGTTTCGCCTTCTGTTCCGCAATTCCAACTGTGGTTATCATTGGCACCATCGGTATTGTTCCAGCCGTTTTTTTCATTGTGCTTCTCGTTGTAGGTATACAAATCATGCAGGGTAAAGCCATCATGACAGGTGATGAAATTGATAGATGCATTTTTGCGTGCGCTGGCATCATAAATATCCGGAGAGCCGGCAATGCGCAACGCTGCCGCCATGGCACAGTCATCATCGCCTTTTAAAAATCGACGGATGTCATCTCGATAGCGTCCGTTCCATTCTGCCCAGCGATTCCACGAGGGGAAGTTGCCAACCTGATATAAACCGCCTGCATCCCACGCTTCGGCGATGAGTTTAACATTGCCAAGCAGCGGGTCAAATGCAAGTCGCTGCAGCAGAGGGGGTTTGTCCATGGGAGAGCCGTCTTCATTGCGTCCAAGGATAGACGCAAGGTCGAAACGGAATCCATCGACACGGTAGGCAGAAACCCAATAGCGCAGACATTGCACAATCATTTCCAAGACAATCGGATGGTTGCAGTTGAGCGTATTACCGCAGCCGCTGAAATTATAGTATTTTCCATCCGGCGTCAGCAAATAATATATCTTGTTGTCAAACCCCTTGAAGGAAAAGAACGGACCCTCTTCGTTGCCCTCTGCCGTGTGATTGAATACCACATCTAAAATGACCTCAATACCATTTTCATTCAGTGCCTTGATGAGATGCTTTAGCTCGTTGCCCTCACGGTTATATTCTTTGCTGGCGGCATAGCTGGTGTTGGGTGCAAAAAAGCTAACCGTGTTATAGCCCCAATAGTTGATGACCTTATTGCCCTCAACATTTCGCTCGTCCAGCATTTCGTCAAATTCAAAAATAGGCAGCAGTTCTACCGCGTTGATGCCTAGCTTTTTCAGATACGGGATTTTTTCCATCAAGGCAGAAAACGTGCCAGGGTACGTGGTGTCTGAGGAATCGTGCACGGTGAAGCCACGCACGTGCATTTCGTAAATAATCAATTCCTGCATGGGGATGAGCGGCTGCTTGCTGTTCATCCAGTCAAAATCATCGCGGACAACACGCGCTTTGTAGTGCTGCCCTGTAGGGGCGGGCGTACGCCACATGCTTTGACCGGTCACGGCTTTCGCATAGGGGTCAAGCAGATACTTGGTTTTGTCAAACACCAGCCCGTTTTCTGGGTCGTAGGGTCCATCGATGCGATACGCATACTCGAATTGGAAAATGTCCAGCTTAAACACAATCATGGAATAGACATTGCCAATTTTATATTGCTCTGGGAAGGGAAGTACGGCATAGGGTTCGTTGCTCTCTCGGTGGAACAGCAGCAGTTCACAGGCCGTTCCGTATTTTGTGTGAACCGTGAAATTGACACCGCCCGGAATAGCAGTTGCGCCATTCATCTCGTATAAGCCTGGGCGGACATCAAAGCCGGCAATTTTGCCGAGCGGGACTAGGTGGATATGACTTCCATCGCTGTTGTAGGTGCTTTGTTCGGATTGGATAGGTTGTTCGCGTTCGTTCGGACTGTGCATATGCATCCTCCATCCTTCAATACCGTAGGAATAATTTTCTACAGGAAATGTAAATGGTTTCTGAATGTAGTATATCACAGTTTGACCCATGGAAAAAAGTTTTATGTTTTGATTTTTTCATCTGATATAAAAATAATCATATGTGTCGGTTTCGTTTGGATGGATTGCAACGAAAAAGGAAAAACTGTGTCAAAAAAGTATTGAAATACATCTTAAAAAACAGTATAATAAATGATAATAAATAGAATCAAGGAGAATTTATATGGCTGAAATTACCAAAAAATCAACCATCGGTGAGATTTTAGCGCGTGACATTGAAACGGCGCAGTTTTTTCTAGGGATGGGTATGCACTGTCTTGGCTGTCCGTCGGCACAGGGAGAAAGCATCGAAGATGCTTGCGCAGTACACGGAACTGATGTTGACGAGCTTATTACAAAGCTGAATGATTTCTTTAGCACAAAGTAAGCTGAAAAGGCCGACAGATTCCTGTCGGTCTTTTCTTTGTCATATGGAGCACTGTTAGAAGCGGAGGATATGCGTTTTTGAAGATAAAGCTAACGCCGAGATTGCAAAGGCTGGCAGATTTGGTGCCGAAGGGGGCGCGACTTGCAGATGTTGGAACGGACCATGCCTATTTGCCGATTTACCTTCTGCAAACGAACCGGATACAGCAGGCGGTTGCAAGTGACCTGCGAGAAGGTCCATTGGCTTCTGCAAAGCGCAATGCAGAGGCGGCAGGGCTTGGTGCGCAGTTGTCACTACGTTTGGGCGCCGGTCTGGAAAAGATAGCGCCGCAGGAATGCGATGCGATTACGATGGCGGGCATGGGCGGCGAAACAATCGCTTCCATCTTGCAGGAAGCCGCTTGGACAGCGCAGGGCAATCATGAACTGCTGTTACAGCCCATGACAATGCTGCCGACTTTGCGGAAATTTCTGTTGGAAAACGGCTATACGATTGCGCAGGAGCTGGTTTGTCGGGAAGGAAAACGGCAATATATTATCATGCGTGTACGAGGCGGGGGTGTTCGGTCTTTACATCCGATTTCTCGCGCAGAAGCCGCATTTTCGCAGGCACTGCTGCAGGACGACGGTGCAAAATCCTATTTGGAAGCACTGTTGCAAAAAGAGCGGTGTGCATTACAGGGTATGCGCCTTGCAGAAACACAGGATGCCGCACAAACGGCAGAGCAAGAACAGGTGATAGAACATATTCAAAAGGCATTGGAGGGACTGCAATGATAACAGTGCAAAAGGTGTTGGCGTGTATGGAGAAATTTGCACCCTATGCGCTTGCAGAAAGCTGGGACAACTGCGGCTTGCTGGCAGGTGACCCGCAGCATCCCGTAACACGCGTTTTGTGTGCGCTGGATGTCACAGAAGCGGTGGTGCAAGAGGCAATAGATACCCAAGCGCAGGTGATTGTTGCGCATCATCCCTTGATTTTTACATCGGTCAGTCGTATCACGACAGAGCAGCCAGTGGGGCGCATTTTACGCCGCGTGATTGCAAATGATATTGCTGTGATTTGTATGCACACCAATGCAGACTGCGCGCAGGGTGGTGTCAATGATGCGCTTGCACAAGCCTTAAAGCTGCAAAACATCATAAATATGGAGGCAGGCGAAAACGGTGCGCTGGGACGAGTTGGGGATTTGCCATATGCAATGACGCAAAGGGACTTCGCACAGTATGTGAAGATGCAGCTGTGTGCAGGCGGTGTTCGGTTTGCGCAGGGGAATCGTGAGGTTCGCCGCGTTGCGGTCAGCGGCGGTGCCTGCGGCAAGATGATGGATTTTGCGATTGGAAAGGGCGCAGATGCGTTTGTGATTGGCGATTGCAGTTATGACATTATGCAGCGTGCAGAGGCGTTGGGTCTGACGTTGGTAGATGCAGGGCATTTTCCAACGGAAAACCCTGTCATTCCTGTGATTGCAGACTATATTTCGGGCAATATTCCTGAAATTAGCGCCGTTTGTTCACAGGTGCACAAGGACTGCATTCATTTTATCTGATTTTTAGGAGGAAACCATGCCACTGGACGCGATTTGCCTACGGGCGTTGATAAAAGAACTGGATGAACAACTGGTGGGGAGCCGCGTAGAAAAGGTATATCAGCCGGACAGGGATGAAATCGTGCTTGCCCTGCGCGGGGGAAAAGGCGCAAAAAAACTGCTGATTTGCGCATCCGCATCGGCAGCGCGGATGCACTGCATCGACACCACACGCGAAAATCCTGCCGCGCCGCCCATGTTTTGTATGCTGCTGCGCAAGCATATACAAGGGGCGAAAATTGCTTCCATCACGCAAAATGAATTGGAACGAATCGCAATCATCACGCTGGATACCACAGACGAGTTGGGGGTTGCGAGTAAAAAATATCTGCATTGCGAACTGATGGGGAAACATTCTAACATTATTTTGTGTGACCAGGAAAACCGTGTGCTGGATGCACTGCGCCGTTTGGACGGTGACATGGCGTCCGGAAAACGTCAGATTTTGCCGGGGCTGTTCTATCAATTACCGCCTGCACAAGCGGGTAAGGTCAGTCCGTTGGGGGTTTCCGGCGCGGGTGTTGTTGCTGCTTTGCAAAATGATGCACAGGAAGAAAAAGGGCTGGATAAGTGGCTGTTATCCTCCTTTTTTGGGGTTTCCCCGCTGCTGTGCAGGGAGCTTGCCTATCGTGCCACTGGTGATGTTGCAAAGCCAATTTGTATGTTGACCGCAGCAGAATATCAAAGCATCGCAGACACCTTTTCTGATTTTGTGAAGCTGGTGCAGGAAGCACGGTTTCATCCCTGTGTGCTGACGAAGACAGGGGAGGAAGCTGCATTTGAATTCACATTTTTCCCGATTACACAGTATGAAAACGCGGTTTCTTTAAAAAATATGTCTTCGTTTTCTGAAATGCTCATTGCTTTTTATGAAAAAAAAGAGCGAATCGAACAAATGCGAAGACGTTCACAGGATTTGCAGCGCATGATTACTACAGCGCGTGACCGCTTGCGCAGGAAGTTATCCATGCAACAGCAGGAGCTGGCACAGACAGCAGAACGCGAACAATATAAGCGCATGGGCGATTTAATTACGGCGAATTTATATCAGATTACACCTGGTATGCGCACCGCTTCGGTCGTGGATTATTATGACGAGCAGTGCCCTACGGTGGAGGTTCGGTTGGATTTGAAGCTGACGCCGCAGCAAAATGCACAGCACTATTTTAAGCTGTATAATAAAGCGAAAACGGCGGAGATTGTGCTGCAGCAGCAAATCAAAAACGGTACCCAAGAGCTTGCATACTTGGAAAGTGTGCTGGAATCCATTGAACAGGCGGAAAATGCGCAGGATTTGCTGCAGCTTCGAGAGGAATTGCTTCTGACAGGCTATCTTTCCAAGAAACAACTGCACCAAGGAAAGAATCGAAGCAAGCCGGTGCAGGCAAAGCCATATCATTATCGTACAAGCGATGGATTTGATGTGTTTGCCGGAAAAAACAACCTGCAAAATGATTTGCTAACGCTAAAAACGGCGTATAAGAGTGATGTTTGGTTTCATACGCAAAAAATACATGGCTCACACGTGATTTTGGTAACAGATGGAAGAAAACCAACCGATGTCGCCATGACAGAGGCGGCAGAAATTGCAGCGCATCACTCCAAGGCGCGATATAGTGCGCAGGTGCCCGTGGATTATTCTGAAGTGCGCAACATCAAAAAACCTGCCGGTGCAAAGCCTGGGTTTGTGATTTATCATGTTTATCAGACGGCATATGTTACGCCGAATGAGCAGAAAATAGAGGCTTTGCGCGTGCGTTTGGGCAACATATGACGGACAGCGGATTTTTTATTGCATTTTCGACAAAAGTAGGATATAATAAAATATATTTGACGAGATGTTTTTGCGGAAACTTCACAGAAAACGACAGGTTTCTTGTCACGCACCGAGTATGATTAACTCCGAGAAATCAAAACTCAACGGAGGGAAGAAAGGTGCGTAACAGAATGAATTTACAGGATGCTTTTTTAAACAATGCTCGTCAACAAGGACAGTTATTAACCGTTTTTTTGACAAATGGATTTCAATTACGTGGAGTTGTTCGCGGATTTGATAGCTTTATTGTCTTGTTGGAAACCGATGGAAAACAACAGATGATTTACAAGCACGCGATTTCAACCATGGTGCCACAGAGGAGATTGGATATTTTCGGAAAGCGCGAGGAGCGCATGAAGATGGAATAAGCCGGAGAGGTTTTATGAAGAGCCCTGCAAAAAATCGAATCAAAAAAAAGAAGCAGACTTCTGGAAGTCGCATGATACCGTTGTTTGGCGGCATTTTTGTTCTGTATTTTGTTTTACAGGCAATCAATTCCTTTATTAACGGAATAGATGTCGTAAATGCAACCCTCATCACCGTGGATGATATGGTGACAGCAACCGGGTATTTTGTGCGAAGCGAAGGCGTTGTAGATGGCACGACCAGTGAAACGGTTGAACACGCAGTACATAATGGGGAAAAGGTGCGCAGAGGCACACAGTTGGCGGTGGAATATACAGACCTGCGTGCGTTGGAAACCAGCCGGGAAATCAGCGCGCTTTCTGAACAAATTGCCCTCTTGCAATCGGTGGTAGACAGCACATCGGAGTCTTTGGATACGACAAAATTAGACCAGATGATTCACATACAGATGCAGGACGCGGTGGATGCCATGCAAGAAGGCGGTATGTCGGAGGTCAGCGCCATTTCAGCACAGCTGCGGCAGCTGGTTTTGAAGCGTGCTGCCGGTGGGCAGAATGCAGAAGCACTCTCAGATGAAATTTCGGCTTTACAGTCACAAAAAAATGCACTGCAAAATGATATAGGTGTGCTTTCCACGGCAATTACCTCACCCAGTGATGGTTTTTTCAGTGATACGGTGGATGGCTACGAAACCATTCTCACGCCTGCCATCTTGGATGGGTTGACGGCCGAAACGTTTGAAGAGAAGCTGGAAACGCCCTTGCAGAAAAACACCGCGGCGCTCGGCAAGGTGGTGCAAGGCTTTTCATGGTATTTCACAGCGATTGTGCCTTCCGAAAGCGTGGCGGATTTGAAAAAAGGCGCGAGTGTTTCTTTGCGTTTTGCGCAGCTTTCCATGGATGTTCCCGTTTCCGTATATCAAATAACAACAAGTGAAAATTCGGCGAAAACCCTGCTGGTCTTTAAGGGAAATTACATCAATAGTGAAATCTTGACTATGCGAAGACAGGTCGTTGACATCATTCGCGGGAGCTATTCCGGCATTAAAATCCCCAAAAGTGCGATTCACTTGAAGGATAATGAAATGGGTGTGTACACTTTGAATGGAAGTGTCAGCAGCTTCAAAACGGTCAATCCGATTTATGAAGGAGATACCTATTTGGTAGTGGAACAAAGTTCTTCCGATGAAAATGGTATTGTGGTGCAAGATGATGTGATTATCCATGCACGCGGGTTAGAAGATAACAAGGTGGTGGCAACATGACAGAGCGAGAACGACAAATACTGCAGGACAATATCGCACGTATACGTGAGAAAATTGCGCGGGCAGCGGCACAGTCCGGACGTTCTGCAGCGGATATTTCGTTTATCGCAGCCACTAAAATGAATGA
Source organism: Intestinibacillus sp. (assembly GCA_963664255.1). GTDB lineage: Bacteria > Bacillota > Clostridia > Oscillospirales > Butyricicoccaceae. The sequence goes on from OY760938.1 coordinate 106,701, forward strand.
TGCGGAGCGCGTGCGGACAGCACTTCAATACGGTATAGATGCCGCTGGTGAAAATCGCGTGCAGGAGTTGCTGGAAAAATATGAGCAAGGGGCGTATTTGGACAAGCCTTTGCATTTTATTGGAACCTTACAGACCAATAAAATTAAATATTTAATCGGAAAAACGTGCTTGATTCATTCGGTTGGCTCTTTGCATCTGGGAAAAGCAATCGCCAAGGAGGCGGTAAAGCAAAATGCGGTACAAGACATTTTGCTGGAAGTCAACATCGGTCTGGAGTCCACAAAAAGTGGATTTCATCCAGATGCTATAGATGAAGCGATTGATGAACTAAGAGCGGTTTCTGGCATTCGTATTTGCGGATTGATGACAATTCCACCTGTTTCACAGGGCGTCGCAGGAAACAATGCATATTTTTGCAAAATGCAGCAACTATATGTTGACATATCGGCAAAAAAATATGATAATGTTAATATGTGTTGTCTGTCGATGGGAATGAGCGACGATTACGCAGATGCCATTTCTTGTGGCTCCAATATGGTTCGAATTGGTCGTGCCGTCTTTGGAGAGAGGCAGTATTAAGTGAACGGGTTTGTAGAATCCTTTCACAACCAAGGATAGGGACGTTCCTGTTTCTGGCATAATTTAGGAGGAAAACAAAATGGGATCCATCAAGACATTTATCGACTGGGTCAAGGGCGAAGAAGAAGAGGAAGATTTTGAAGAATTTGTGCCAAAATCTAGACCAGTCGCGCCTGAAGAATCTTTAGGATATTCTGCAGATGCTGCTCCTAAAAGAAGCAATAAAGTAGTGAATATCAATGCAACAACCCAGCTTGCAGTGGTGCTTGTCAAGCCGGAACGGTTTGAAAACGCAGCCGAGATTGCAGACCATCTGAAAGAAAAGCGCACGGTTGTTTTGAATCTTGAACAAACCAACAAAGATATAGCACGCAGACTGGTGGATTTTTTAAGCGGTGTTGCATATGCAATCGAAGGGAAAATCAAAAAGGTTGCCAACAGCACGTATATTATCACACCGTACAATGTCGATATTCTCGGAGATTTGATTGACGAGTTGGAGAACAATGGATTATATTTTTAACCAGCAGAGTAGGAGCGATTGAATATGACTGCAATAATAACGTGGCTTGCTGTATCTCTTGTTCGGCTGTTTGAATTTTTACTGTTTGCACGTGCAATCATGTCATGGTTTCCAAACACACGTGGGTCTAAAATTTCTGAATTTTTATACATTGCAACAGAGCCATTGATTCTCCCATTCCGACATTTGCTCGACAGAGTAGAGGTACTTCGGATGTTTCCGATCGATTTATCTTTTTTATGCACATTTGTTGTTTTAGAATTCGTGCTCAATTTGTTGTATCATCTATAATGTTGGTTTAACAAAGGTTGATTTGGTCGGGGAATTGCCCCGACCATTTTACCATATGGTATGAATCACTGTAAAAACGAAATATTTTAATAAAAATACAGTTGGAGGGGAACCTAATGCTGACAGTGCAGGAAATACAAGCAATGAGCTTCGAGAAAGCTGTGTTCGGTGGATACGACATGAAAACCGTGGATGAATTTATCGAACAAATTACAGAGGACTATGCGGCACTGCAGAAGGAAAACGCTGCGCTAAAATCGAAAATGAAGGTATTGGTCGATAAAATCGAAGAATATAAAAGTGTAGAAGATGGTATGCGCCGCGCACTGGTTTCTGCACAGAACATTGCACAGGAAACCATTGATACTGCTAAAAATGAAGCAGAAGCGATTTTGAATGTGGCAAAGACAGAAGCGGATGCACAGCTGGAAAGCTATCATACAAAGCTGGATGCTGAGAAAAAAGAATTATCACGTATTCGCCAAGAAACTTCCGAGTTTATTTCTAAGATGACAGGAAACTTTGAAAAGCAAATGCATACGTTGATAGAATTATCAACATCGAATGAACTCATAGATGAAAAACTGACTGGTCTGACGGGTGCTTCGGCTGAGCAACAGGCCAAAACCAATATGGCACAGTATGATTCGGATACATTGGGGCAAACGCGTGATTTATCCCATGAAATCAATACGCCTGAAGTTGTCAAGCCGCAAGAGTCAACCTATACCATTCCAGAGGATATTCGGCAGTTCATGCAGCAGCAAATGGATTCCAATAATGAAGGCATGAAAATAAAGGTGATGGAAGTTACGCTGGATAACCAAGAACAAAAGGACAACAACGATGCGACCAAAAGCTTTAAAAATCTCAAATTTGGCGCAGAATATTCGACCGAACATGACAGATAAGCGATATATGTAAAATCTGTTACATCATATTATAAAAGGAACAATTTTGAAAGGATGGAACCGGTACCATGCCGCAGGATTACAACCATACCATTAATCTCCCTAAAACAGCGTTTCCCATGCGCGCAGGCTTGCCTAAGAGGGAACCTGGATTTTTAGAACAGTGGGAGCAGGATAAGCTTTACGAATCTATGATGCAGCGCAATGAAGGAAAACCAGTGTTTGTGCTGCACGATGGACCTCCATATGCCAACGGAAATTTGCATATGGGTCATGCGCTCAACAAGATTTTGAAGGATTTTATCATTCGTTACAAAAACATGGCAGGCTTTAAGGCGCCCTATGTCCCTGGGTGGGATACGCATGGACTTCCGATTGAACGACAGGCGATTAAGGCGTATGGCATGGACCGTGACAAGGCTTCCGTTGCGGAATTTCGCTCTAAATGCGAAGAATTTGCGTACAAACATGTTGATACACAACGTACACAGTTTAAACGATTGGGTGTTGTCGGCGAATGGGATAACCCTTATTTGACACTCAGCCATGACTATGAAGCCGAGCAGATTAAAGTGTTTGGTGAAATGGCGAAAAAAGGATTCATTTATAAAGGAATGAAGCCTGTTTATTGGTGCCCGCATGATGAAACTGCGCTTGCTGAAGCAGAGATTGAATATCAAGAGGAATCGTGTGAATCTATTTATGTGAAATTTGCACTGACCGAAGATCATGGAAAGATTAAAGCGCTGGCAGGAAGCATTGAAAACGTTTATTTTGTCATTTGGACGACCACAACTTGGACATTGCCAGGGAATCTGGCGATTTCCGTGAACCCTCATTTTGAATATGATTTGGTCAAAGCTTCCAATGGGGAGACTTATGTTCTGGCCAAGGAGCTGGTATCCTCTGTGATGCAGATTGCAGGCATAGAGAGCTGGGAAATTATTGGAACACTGCTAGGTTCGGAATTGGAACTGATGCAGACCAAGCACCCCATTATGGACCGCCATTCTGTGGTCATCTGCGGAGAGCACGTTACACTGGATGCGGGTACCGGTTGCGTCCATACTGCTCCGGGCTTCGGCGCGGAAGACTTTGTTGTGTGCCAGAAATATCATATCGACATCATTGTGCCGGTGGATGGAAGGGGTATTGCAACGGCAGATGCTGGGAAATACGCGGGGATGTATTATGCAAAAACAACCCCTGTGATTTTAGAGGATTTGAAGGCTTGCAGCGCATTGCTGGCAATACAGCATATGAATCACTCCTATCCCCACTGTTGGCGTTGCAAAAACCCAATCATCTTCCGCACGACAGAGCAATGGTTCTGTTCGGTTGACGCGCTGAAGGACGCTGCGGTCAATGCATGCAGAAGTTTGTCTTGGATTCCGGCATGGGGCGAGGAACGCATGGTTTCCATGGTGCAGGAGCGCAATGACTGGTGTATTTCAAGACAGCGTGTTTGGGGTGTGCCGATTCCGATTTTCTATTGTCAGGATTGCGGAAAGCCATTAGTCAATGAGCAGACGATTGAAATTGTATCGGAATTGTTCCGTAAGCAAGGCTCCAATGCATGGTATGAACTGGATGCTTCTGAAATCCTGCCGGCGGAGGTTGTCTGCAAATGTGGCGGAAAAACCTTCACAAAGGAAACCGACACCATGGATGTTTGGTTTGATTCGGGCTCTTCCCATGCGGCAGTTGTGGACCAACGCCCTGATTTACAATATCCAGCAGATGTATATCTGGAAGGCAATGACCAATATCGTGGTTGGTTCCAGTCCTCGATGTTAACGGCGATTGCCACCAAGGGTACTGCACCATATAAGACCGTCATCACGCATGGCATGATTGTCGATGAAGAACGTCAGAAAATGTCGAAATCATTGGGCAATGGCATTTCACCAGATGACATTTTGCAGGAGTATGGCGCAGATGTCATGCGCTTGTGGGTATCTTCGGCAGATTATCGGCAGGATATGAAGATTTCTAAGGATATGCTGAAGCATCTTTCGCAGAATTATCTCAAAATCCGCAACACTGCACGATATATCCTGGGAAATTTGTTTGACTTTAATCCGCAGAAGGATTTGGTCAGCTATGAGCAATTACCGCAGCTTGACCAATGGGCACTGATGCGCATGAATGAATTGACGGCAAAAGTACGTGCAGGTTATAATCATTATGAATTCCATACGGTATTCCATGCGGTGCACAACTTCTGTGTTGTAGATATGTCAAATTTCTATTTAGATGTTATCAAGGACCGCTTGTACTGTGACGCAACAGAGGGAAGCAGTCGCCGCGCCGCGCAAACTGTCATTTATCAGATTTTAAATGCGTTGGTTCGCTTAATTGCACCCATCCTTTGCTTTACTGCGGATGAAATCTGGAAGGAAATTCCGCATCAAGAGCAAGACATCGTGCAGAACATTGCATTGAATGATATGCCGACCGAACAGCAGGCGTTGGCTTTTTCGGAAGAAACTTTGACAAAATGGAGCCGTTTGATTGCATTCCGTGAAGATGTCAATAAGGCATTGGAACTTGCACGTGCAGAAAAGAAAATCGGTAAGCCATTGGAAGCGGCGGTTACGGTGTATACCACGGCAGAAAATGCAGCGTTCTTGCAGGGCTGTGGTGAGGATTTGGCGTTCCTTTGCATTGTTTCCAAATTGAATGTGGTCAATGGAGCCGGTGAAGGCGTCAAGGGCGAAGGCTTTGGGGAGATTACAATCGATATTGTGAGAGCATCCGGTGAAAAATGTACACGTTGTTGGATGTACACAGATAATGTTGGTTCTGATACGCAGCATCCTTCCCTTTGCAGCCGTTGTGCAAGTGTAGTATCATAAAAAAATCGAAGAGGAGGGGGAGCCGATTGCTGCCCCTCCTTTTTTGTCGAAGGAGATGAAACGTTTATGGTTCCGATTATTTTTATCATTTGCATGGTTCTTCTGGATCAAGCTGTGAAAGATTGGGCAGTCCATGTGCTGCAGCCCGTTGCCACAATTCCATTGATTTCAAATATATTTCATTTTACATATATCGAAAATCGGGGAGCGGCGTTCAGTGTGCTGCAAAATAAAATTTGGCTTTTTGTGGTGTTAACCGTTTTCATCTTAGCCGCCATCGTGGTTTCTATTCGGAAAAATCACATCAGAACCACGTTTGGAAAATGGTCGCTCTATATCATTGCAAGTGGTGCAATAGGCAATCTATTAGACCGTGTAGTGCGTGGGTTTGTTGTTGATTTGTTTGATTTTCGGCTCATCCATTTTCCGGTTTTCAATGTAGCAGATATTTTGGTTTGCGTTGGCGGCGTGATGTTTGTGGGGTACATCATGCTGCAGCATGATAAGGTGTGAAACGTATATGGAAGAAATTACGATAAAGGTTTTGGAGGCGGACGCTGGGAAGCGCATTGATGCATTGGTTAGTGAAAAAATAGCTGCGCTGACCCGCAGTGCAGCGCAGCGTTTGCTAGAAGATGGGAAAATCCATTTGCAGGGGAAACCGCTGAAAAAAAATTATAAACTGCTTGGAAACGAGGAAATTTTCGTTCTTCTGCCGGAAGTGCAGCCAACAGATATTATACCACAGAATCTTCCGCTGGATATTATTTATGAGGACAACGATATTATTGTGGTCAATAAAGCCCGCGGCATGGTGGTGCATCCGGCAGCAGGGAACTGGGATGGTACACTGGTCAATGCACTTATGTATCATTGCGGAGAACGTTTGTCAGGAATTAACGGCGAACTGCGCCCGGGAATTGTGCATCGCATTGATAAAGATACCAGCGGTTTGCTGGTGGTTGCAAAAAATGATTATGCGCATCAATCTCTTGCAGAACAAATCCAAAACCATGATGTTTTGCGGGAATATGAAGCCATTGTATATGGAACGGTACAGGAAACGGAAGGAACCATCAATCGACCAGTTGGCAGACATAGAACAAATCGAAAAATGATGGCGATTGTGCCGGAAGGAAGACCTGCGATTACGCATTTTCAAGTTGTGGAGCGATATGCAGGATATACCTATATGGTTTTTCGATTGGAAACGGGTCGAACGCATCAAATTCGTGTGCATATGGCATCGATAGGGCATCCCATTATAGGAGACCCTGTATATGGTTTGAAAAAAGATAAATTTGCATCCATTGGCGGGCAGTGCTTACATGCAAGACAATTAGTGCTCAGACATCCAACATCTGGGGAGGAAATGGTTTTTCATGCGGCTAGACCACCATATTTTGAAGAAATTTTACTAAAAATAAAAAATGTTGCTGCGAACGGACGCTGAAAGACAGTCGCTTATGCGGCTGTTTTTTGGTATCGCACCAAGAGAACAACAAGCGTTTTTTCATAAAGTGCAGAGCGCGGTGTAGAAAACCACTGAAAAAGTGGTTGGCATAAAGCGTTGCAAGTTGTATAATAAAATCATATCAAAATTTGAAGGCAAGAAAGGAAACAGAATGCACTATCTTGACAATTCTGCGACAACCCCTGTCTTAAGAGAAGCAGCTGATATGGCACTGCGCGTGATGTGCAGCGACTTTGGAAATCCATCTTCGCAGCATCGGTTAGGAATTACAGCATCTGGGATTTTAAAAAGCGCAAGGGAACACGTTGCAGAAGCGATGGGGGCATCGTCGAAAGAGATAACATTTACATCCGGTGGCACGGAAAGCATTAATACCGCTTTGTTTGGGGGATGTCACAAAAATTTTCGCAGTGGAAAGCATATCATTTCCACTGCAATGGAACACGCTGCAACGCAAAACGCCTTGAAAAAACTGCAGGACGAAGGGTTTGAAATCACGTATTTGCAGCCGAACAGTACAGGGCATATTGATATACAGCAGTTTACAGAGGCATTGCGGGATGATACGATTTTGGTCACTTGTATGTTGGTGAATAACGAAGTGGGCAGTAGGTTTCCGGTTGAGGAAATGGGGAAAGTGCTGAAAAAAAAGTGCCCGAAAGCACTTTTTCACATCGATGCAGTACAAGGATTATTCCGCGTTCCGCTGACACCGCAAAAGTGGAATTGTGATTTGATGAGCGTAAGCGGACATAAAATCGGAGCACCAAAGGGTATCGGTGCCCTTTATACACGGCATGGTGTCAAAATACCGCCTCTGCTATATGGTGGTGGACAGGAAGGGGGATTTCGTCCTGGGACAGAACCCCTGCCAAACATTGCAGCTTTTGGCGAAGTATGTCGATTACGTAGCCAGACCTTGGCGCAGGATAGCGCACATATTGCACAGCTCAGTGCAGTTCTTAGACAGCGGATTGCACAGGAAATTCCATTTGCAGAACAGAACGGAACGAATGATATTCCGCACGTGTTAAATTATTCCTTTTCAGGATGCAAAAGCGAAGTCATGCTGCGCATTTTAGAAACAGAGGATGTGTATGTTTCAGCAGGCTCAGCGTGTTCCAAAGGTCATGAAAGCCCTGTGCTGCGTGCGATGGCGATTTCTAAAAAAAGGATTGACAGTGCATTGCGCATTTCGCTTGCACCATTCAATACGAACGAAGATATAGATGCATTTATCAAAGCGGTACTAAAAGGTGCAGCGATATTAAGGAGATAATATGAAAGAAGTTTTACTGCTGAAGTGTGGAGAGTTGATTCTAAAGGGTCTTAATCGGCGAAAGTTTGAAGATCGGTTGTTGGCGAATGTGCGTCGACGCGTCCAAACGGTTTCGAATTGTAAAATTGAAATCCAACAATCCATTATTTATGTTTGGATCCCAGAAGAAGTCGATGGGGATTTAATCGTTGACGCAGTGCGTCCGGTGTTTGGTATTGCAACCATTTGTCGCGCGGCTGTTTGTGCAAAAACCTTGGAAAGCCTGCAGCAAACCGCAGAATCGTATCTTGCAGAGCAGTTGGAAAACGCCCATTCCTTCAAAGTGGAAACAAAACGCGGCGATAAAAAATTTCCGATGACATCTATTCAGATTTCACAATATTTGGGTGGTGAGCTTGCAGAAAAATACCAGCTCAAGCCGGATATGCATACACCGGAACTGACCGTCTTTGCAGAAATTCGTGCAGAGTATGCATTTATCCATGCAGGACCGATGCAAGGGGCGGGTGGTATGCCGGTCGGCACCAACGGGCGTGCGGCGATGCTGCTTTCTGGCGGCATTGATTCTCCTGTGGCAGGCTATATGATGGCAAAGCGTGGGTTAGAAATGGTTGCGGTGCACTTCTTTAGCTATCCCTACACCTCTGAGCGCGCGAAAGAGAAAGTCATTGAATTGGGTAATATTTTAACGACTTACACGGGGCGGATGCCGCTTTTAATCGTACCTTTTACACGCATTCAAGAGGAGATTCGTGCGCATTGCCATGAAGAACTGTTTACGTTGGTAATGCGTCGCTTTATGATGCGCATTGCAGAGCGGTTGGCACAGCAGTATGAATGCGGTGGACTGGTGACGGGGGAAAGCCTCGGACAGGTGGCAAGTCAGACCATGCCTGCGATGGCGGTGACCGGAGCGGTTTGTACGTTGCCGGTGTTTCGTCCTGTGGTTGGGATGGATAAGGAAGAAATTGTGCGCATTGCAAGGCGCATTGATACCTTTGAGACTTCCATTTTACCATATGAGGATTGCTGCACGGTGTTTACCCCCAAGCATCCCAACACAAAACCCAAACTGCACAAAATTCTGCAAGCCGAATCCCATTTGGATGTCGATGCGCTTGTGGATGAGGCGGTGGAAAAAACCGAACAAATGCTACTGGGATAACGTACAAAAAAGCATACGATAATAAGAATTTTGGATAAATAAAATTTGCCCGCTTAGAACCTGTATTGATAACGAGCGTAGAAGAAACGGGTGCAGAAAAGATAGCCCGGGTTCTCTTGTTTGCCGATATGAATGCAGGTTCTAGCGTTTTTGGCCGAGGGGCGCCTCTGCACAATCGTGCATACCAGATGGTGGCGTTTTTAGGTCATTGCCGTTCCAAAATTTCGCCGTTGCGCATTTTGATTTCGTGTATGCGGATGTTAAAGGCTTTTTGATATTGTTGTAACAAGGGCAATTCACGCTTTGTTACAATCGAAATCACCGTTCCGCTTGCATTGCCCCGTCCGGTTCTGCCCGCACGATGCAGATAATCCATAGAATCCTCTGACATACTAATGTTAAATACCATTTCTACGCTCTCAATATGCAAGCCTCGCGCGGCAATATCTGTCGCCAGCAAAATCTGCAGCCTGCCTGCTGTAAAGTCAGACAGCACGTTTTTGCGACTTTCCTTTGCGCTTGCGCCTTGGATGCAAGCCCCCTTGATTTTATGATAGGTCATCTTAGCGGTCATCACGTCGATTTTCTCTGCACTGTTCACAAATACGATTGCTCGCTGCGGCTGTAAGATGAAGTTTAATTTGCGAAAGGTTTCAAATTTATCGCGTTCGTCAGCTACAATAAATAAATGGCGGATGTTTTTCGGAATTTGCAGTGTCTGACCAATGTTTACGGTTTCCAGAGGATGAACCAGTTCACTTGCTGTTTTCTGTGTCTTTTCAGAAACACTTGCAGACAACATGACGGTTTGCGTATCACGCATCACTGCCTTGATAATCGTCTTCACCCCATCAATATTGTTACGGTCAAGCATTTTATCTGCTTCATCAATGACAAGGGTTTTGATGGTGTGGGCGGTTATTTTTTTGCGTTTGATGAGTTCTATGATTCTTCCGGTTGTGCCAATCACAATTTGGGGCTTTGCTTTCAGCTTTTCCATTTGACTATTGATATTCACATCACCAATCACCACGGCAGACGTCAAGGGGATGCCTGCATTTTGGGAAAGCAGCTCCACCTGTCGATGCACCTGCATGGCAAGTTCTCTGGTGGGTACAAGAATCATACTCTGCATACCGCGCACATCTGGCGTGTATCGTGCATACATCGGCAAAAGATATGCAAGCGTTTTTCCAGACCCTGTTTCTGCTTGCACCAGTAGATTTTTATGTTCCAAAATCTTTGGAATCGTTTGTGCCTGTACAGGTGTCGGCGTGTGAATTTTCTGGGCAGTAAGACCTCGGATGAGGTTGTTCTGCAGCCCTAATGTTTCAAAATTCATTGCGCTTCCTTTCCGTCGGATTCCTGTGCCAGCTTGCACGCACGAAGGACATCCGCTAGACAGCCAGTGGTAATCAGAAACCGTCCTTTGTGACAAAACCGCAGGGTATCGATGCCGGAAATTTTCGGAAGCTCGGATTCTGATTTTCCTGCCCATGCCAGAGGAAAGAGGCATTTTGCGACATTGCTTTCAAGGTCGATGGGAATCACCTGTGCGCTGAAACCACCTCGCTGAGAGGGATACACCACAAATTTTGCATCTGAAGGCACAAGTATCTTTTTCCACGGGGCATATTGTGGCAAAACCACAATGGCATCTGCCATATTTTCCAGTGCTTCTTCTACCATTGTCTTTGCCCGCTGTGCACTGAGGATGCTGTCAAATCGTTTTTCTAAAATGATGGTGGCAAAAGAAACCGCTTCCTCAAAGCATTCATCTGCACATTCCTCCATATCCCAGCTGGCATTAAAGGTAGAAATGACACTGGCCAGTTCGTGTTTGCAGCCTGTATTATCCGATTCATCCAGCGGCTGCACAAAGTTGGCATCAAAGCGCAGCGCCTCTTCTTCTGCCAGTTCTGCCGGGCAGCCGACCCGTATGAGTACATCCTGCCCGAGTGTACGCCAGAGCAGACCGAATGCCGCATAGGGCACACCATTTTCACGAACTTCCGAATCTTCTTGATGGTGGTCAAATGTTCCAAATCCCATATCAAATACAATGCCATCAAAGTCATCTGGTATGGTAAATGCACGGACGATTGCTATCTCTGGATACAGTATTCTCAAAAGGGCAGCAGAGAACACATCATCTGCATGGAATTTGCCGCCATGCGTCATGGCACAGTGCTTCATTTCTTTCATTTTTTTCTCATTTCTTTCATTGTATAATAGAGTTTGTATGCATAGCATCCAACTGGCGCAGCCAGAAAATCGTTCTAAAATCCACTGGTTCCCGTTCGTGAATGCAGGTTTTTTTACAGTTCACGCCGATTGATACGCCATTTATTATATCGCGCTATGCGGCAAATTGCAAACAAAAACGTGTAGTGCGCGGCATATGCAACTTCGCAAACTTCACGCCCATGCATACATATTCTTCTGCATATGGCATGGTGACATCATCACCATTGCTGATGCACTGGACGAGCAATGGCATACAATGCATCGGCAAAACAGACCAGTTGAAAATGCGCGGATAAACTTGAAAGTTGCATCTGCCTGTGGTAATATTTAAATAAGCAATATATAGGGTGAAAATGCAAAAACCATTAGAATTTGTTGAAAATTACAGTTGAACAAAATTGGATTTTGCAACTATGCTCGGTAAAAAAGTAATTTATTTGAAATACAGGAGAAAATACCTCATGAATGCAGAATTAATTGCAGTTGGCACAGAAATTTTACTGGGAGACATTGTGAATACTGACGCACAAATGATTTCACGGGGCTTAAGTGAGCTGGGTATTAATGTATATTACCAAACCGTTGTGGGTGACAATCCGGAGCGGCTGCGGCAGGTTGTAGAGATGGCAAAGCAGCGGGCGGATATTATTATCACAACCGGTGGACTGGGACCCACATTGGATGACCTGACAAAAGAAACGCTTGCCAATGTATTTGGGAAGAAAATGGAGCTGCATCAAGAATCGCTTGACCGCATTGTTTCGTTTTTCAATCGCATCGGCAAGTATATGACACCGAACAACGAAAAGCAGGCATGGCTGCCGGCAGGCTGCACGGTGTTTGTGAACCAGTGGGGCACTGCGCCAGGTTGTGCATTTGAAGCAGACGGCAAACATGTGCTGATGCTGCCTGGTCCTCCACGTGAATGCAATCCGATGTGGAAAGAGTGCGCCATGCCATACCTATACCCGCTGGCAGGCGGCTGCATTGTGTCGCACAATGTGCGTGTGATTGGCATGGGCGAATCGCAGATGGAAGCGACCTTGCATGATATGATGGAGCGCATGACCAATCCGACCATTGCACCCTATGCAAAAACGTCAGAGTGCTTTGCGCGCATTACCGCAAAAGCAGAAACGGCAGAGGCGGCAGAGGAGATGCTCAAGCCTGTGGTGCAAGAGGTTTGCGATATTTTAGGAAGCGATGTTTATGGCGTGGATGTTGATTCTTTGGAGCAGGTGGTAGGTGACTTGCTGCGCCAGCAGAATTTGACCCTTTCAGTTGCGGAAAGCTGCACCGGCGGCTTGCTGTCGAAGCGCATCACAGATGTGGCTGGTAGCTCTGCCTATTATAAAGGGGGCGTTTGCGCCTATTCCAACGAGGTCAAAATGCACGTGCTGTCGGTATCTGAAGATACCTTGACACGCTTTGGTGCGGTGTCTGCAGAAACAGCGGAAGAGCTGGCACAAGGGGTTGCAAAAACACTGCATACCGATATTGGTATCGGCATTACGGGTGTGGCAGGTCCGGATGGCGGAACAGACGAAAAGCCAGTGGGGTTGGTCTATATCTCTGTGTACTTTAAGGGAACCTGCACAACCCGTAAAACCAATGCAAGCTTTGGACGCGACCGCGTGCGGTATCAAGCGGCTTCTAATGCACTGGATATGGTGCGCCGATTGATTGCTTTGCCGCATGTAAATAAAACATAAATTCATAGATAAAGAGTCTGGTAAATTATAAAATTACTGGACTTTTTTTCATATATGCTATATAATATTGCTAGTAATATTTGTGTAAGCACTTGTAAAACTGTGCGATAATTACAAAATAAGCACGAATAGTAGCGAAGCAATACGAACACGGTAGAAAAATGGTGTTTCGTATCGGTAAGGGAGATGGAACCATGGAGTTAGAAGCAAACAAAATGTCGAGGCAAGAACACGAAAATTTATTCTTCTCCGGACGAGATTGTCGCGCATATGAATTTATGGGAGCACATACAGAAACACGGGATTGCGTAAAAGGCGTCCGTTTCTGTGTATATGCGCCAGAGGCAGTCCGTGTTTCTGTGATTGGTTCCTTTAATGCGTGGAATCGTGAAGCGGGAGAAATGGCGGTCAGCGAAAACGGTATTTGGGAATTGTTTGTGCCGGATGTGAACCCATATGACCCCTACAAGTATAGCATTGAAACATTTCGCGGCGATGTGATTGACAAAGCAGACCCTTATGCATTTCATGCAGAAACACGCCCTGCAAATGCTTCAAAATACTATGATTTGGATGGATACGAATGGGAGGACAGCAGTTGGCTTTCTCATCGCCAGCGCCATTTGCCCTATGAAAATCCGGTCAATATTTATGAAATGCACTTTGGCTCCTGGAAAATCAAGGACGATGGAACTTTTTATTCCTATCGTGAAATGGCAGAGCTGCTGATACCCTATGTCAAAGAGATGGGGTACACCCATATTGAGGTGATGCCCTTGACAGAGTATCCATATGATGGGTCTTGGGGGTATCAGGTGACAGGATATTTTGCGGCAACATCGCGATACGGAACCCCACATGATTTGCAATATTTCATCGACAAGTGTCACCAAGCAGGGTTGGGCGTCATCATGGATTGGGTTCCCGCGCATTTTCCGAAGGATGGACATGGTTTAATCGAATTTGATGGCTCGTATCTTTATGAATATGAAGACCCAAACAAGATGGAACACCAAGAGTGGGGCACAAGAGTTTTTGATTACGGCAAACCATCGGCGCGCAATTTGCTGTTGAGTTCTGCAATGTTTTGGGTTGAAAAATTCCACATGGATGGGCTTCGCGTAGATGCGGTGGCATCCATGCTGTATTTGGACTATAATCGACAGGGGCAGGCGTGGACGCCGAATATCCATGGCGGTCGAGAAAATCTGGAAGCGGTGGATTTTCTGCGCTTGCTCAATGAAAGCATTTTATCTGCCCATCCGGATGTGATGATGATTGCAGAGGAATCCACTGCGTGGCCGATGGTCACAAAGCCTAGCTATGACGGCGGCTTGGGATTCAACTTCAAATGGAATATGGGTTGGATGAACGATATGTTATGCTATTGTGAGGCAAATCCATTTTTCCGTAAAGATATGCACGAAAAAATCACATTTTCTTTCATGTATGCATTTTCTGAAAACTATGTTCTGCCACTTTCGCATGATGAAGTGGTGCATGGAAAACGCTCCCTCATCGACAAAATGCCGGGCGAATATGCGGAGAAATTCGCGGCGTTGCGTGCTTTATATGGATATATGTATGCGCATCCAGGTAAAAAAATGCTGTTTATGGGTGGAGAATTCGGACAATTTGCAGAATGGGCATATCAGCAGGGGCTTGACTGGAGTTTGCTCAATTATGATGCGCATCAGCAGCTGAAACACTATGTGCGTGCCTTGAATTATGTGTACTTAGAGCAAAAGCCGTTGTGGGAAAATGATATGGATTGGCAAGGCTTCCAATGGATTGACCATGAAGACAACTACAATAATGTGATTACCTTCCGCCGCATTGCAAAGGATGGTTCGGATATTGTGGTGATTGTAAATTTTGCGCCGGTGTATCATGAAAAGTATCGAATTGGTGTGCCGAAGGAAGGGCATTATCAGGAGATTTTCAATTCTGATGATAAGGCATTCGGCGGAACAGGTGTGCACAATCCGATATTAAAATCCGAGAAAACAGCATATCATGGACAAGAATATTCCATCGAAATGGCGTTGCCGCCACTCAGCACCGTGTATCTGGTGGGAAAGCCAAAGCGACAGCCAAGAAGCAAAGCTGCTGTTGAAGCCGCGACCAAAACGGCAACTACGAAGCCCACACGCAAGCGCAAAAGCACCACTGCGGTGATGAAAACTACCTCAAAGGCAGTCACAAAGCCATCCAGCAAGGCGGTTGCCAAAGCGACAGATAAAACCATTGCAAAGGCCTCAACTCGAACGGTGGCAAAAGCTTCGACCAAAGCTGTGGCGAAGACAACGGATAAGACCGTTGCAAAGACAAGAAGCAGGGCGGTTTCCAAAACAGAAAACAGCTGATATATAGCAAACAGACAATACGATAACGAAAGCGTGGAGAAGACAGGAATGAATCAGAATGGAGATTTTGTTATGTATCGAAAGAAAGAATGCGTTGCAATGCTTTTGGCTGGAGGACAAGGCAGCAGATTATATGTATTGACTACAAACGTTGCAAAGCCAGCGGTGCCATTTGGCGGCAAATACAGAATCATTGACTTTCCGTTATCCAACTGTGTCAACTCCGGCATAGATACTGTCGGCGTTTTGACACAATATGAGCCACTGACGCTAAATTCTTATGTGGGCAGTGGACAACCGTGGGATTTAGACCGTTTATATGGCGGTGTGTACGTATTACCGCCCTATCAAAAGGGGAAAAATTCGGAATGGTATAAAGGCACTGCGAACGCCATTTATCAGAATATCAACTTTTTGGATGAATATGACCCGGATTATGTGGTGATTCTTTCTGGTGACCATATCTATAAAATGGATTACTCGAAGATGATAGCGGCGCACAAGGAGAAAAAGGCAGATGCAACCATTGCGGTAATCGATGTGCCGATTGAAGAAGCGCCCCGCTTTGGCATTATGAACTGCGATGAAAATGATACCATCATTGAGTTTGAAGAAAAACCGCAGCAACCGAAATCCACATTGGCTTCTATGGGTATTTATGTATTTACATGGAAAAAACTGAAGAAATATCTCATAGAAGATGAGGAAAAGCAGATTTCCTCGCACGATTTTGGCAAAGACATCATTCCGTCCATGCTTGCAGAAGGACAGAAAATGATTGCATATCGGTTTGATGGCTATTGGAAAGACGTGGGCACGATTGAAAGCCTGTGGGAAGCAAATATGGATTTGCTGTCTACAAAATCAGGGTTGAATCTGGATGATGACGATTGGAAGATTTATGGAAAGAATACGGGTGCACCACCGCATTTTGCCAGCACGGACAGTGTCATTCGGCATTCATTGGTGAGCGAAGGCTGCGAAATTGATGGTGAAATTGCAGGGTCTGTACTGTTTTCGGATGTGACGGTAGGCCGCGGCGCACAGGTAGAATATTCTGTGCTGATGCCGGGGGTGATTGTGGAAGAGGGTGCTGTGGTGCGCTATTCGATTGTAGCCGAAAATGCAATCATTGCAGCAGGTGCACAGGTTGGTCAAAGTCCAGTAAATGGTGACATTGAAAACTGGGGTGTCGCGGTTGTGGCGGCGAATGTGCGAGTTGGCAGGGGAGCCAAGCTTGCAGCGAAAGAAATGGCAGCCACGGATCTGCCGGATAAGATTTAAAGGAGAACAGTCACCATGAAAAATGTTTTAGGCATTATTATCGCATTTGATAATGATAATGATCTTCGCGAGCTCACCGACCATCGTACTGTTGCGGCGGTGCCGTTCAGCAGCCGGTATCGGATTGTGGATTTTATGCTGTCGAACATGGTGAATTCTGGAATTTACCGTGTGGGTGTTCTGATGCGTGACCGCTATCAGTCGCTTATTGATCATATCGGGAATGCGAAAGATTGGGATTTGTCCCGTAAAAACAGTGGCGTTACCATTTTGCCGCCCTATTCTTTCTCCAGAAGGTCTTCTCCTCTGGTCAATGGTGAATATCGTGGAAAGATTGATGCGTTGGCAGGCGCGGTAGATTATTTGCAAAAAAATCGTTCGGATTATGTTGTGATTGCAGATGGGGACATTGTGGCAAATATTCCACTGGATGAAGTGGTGCAGGCACATGAGGAAAACGGCAGCAATGTGACAGTTGTTTGCACAAAGCGCACCAAAGAAAGCCCTTTTACAACACATGTAGATGTTAATCGCAAAAAAGAAATCGTGGATGTGCGCGTTGGTGACAACTGCGATGGAAAATGCAAGCATATGGCGCTGGGCGTTTATGTGATGAAGCGAGAATATCTCATTCACATGATTGCGGAGTGCGTTACACACAATGCCATTCATTTTGAACGTGAGTTTTTACAGCGTGCGCTGAAGGATGGACCTATGGGAATGTATCTTTTCAGCAATTATGCGGTGAAAATTGAAGATACAAAGGATTTTTATCAGGCAAACATGGATATGCTGCAAAAAGAAATCAGAGATGAACTGTTTTTGCGCAATCGGCCGATTCATACTAAAATTTATGATGAATCGCCGGCATATTATGGGGATGAAGCCGAGGTTTCAGATTGCCTTATTGCAGATGGATGCACGATTGAAGGCAGTGTATCCAACAGCATCCTATTTCGTGATGTACATATTGCCAAAGATGCAAAGGTGGAAAACAGCATTATCATGCAGTCTGGTGTGATACAGTCCGGGGCATCCTTGACCCATATTATCACAGACCGTGGCGTGAAGGTGCGAGAAGGCAGAACGATGATGGGACATCAAAATTATCCTGTTGTAATTGCAAAAAGTTCGGTTGTTTGATATATTAGGTGCATATATCAAGTTTAAAATAAACATAGAGAGAGCAGCAAACAAGCGTGCACAGGTACTTTCGCTTGCAACCCTGTTTTTAGGAGGTTAAACACGATGAAAATTATGTATGTTTCGAGTGAAGTCGCCCCATTTGTCAAAACCGGAGGCTTGGGCGATGTTGCGGGGTCTTTGCCAAAAGCACTTGCAGAAAAAGGACATGAGGTCGCTGTTTTTTGTCCGCTTTACAGTGTGATTCCCAATGACTATCGCACAAAAATGACGTTTGTGACAAGTGCCTATGTGCAGCTGGCGTGGCGCAATCAATATTGTGGAGTTTTTTCCTGCGTTGAGGATGGTGTCACATATTATTTCGTAGATAATGAATATTATTTTTCACGCACGCAGGTCTATGGCGAATATGATGATGCAGAACGGTTTGCTTTTTTCTCAAAGGCGGTCTTGGAGATTTTGCCGGATTTGGGAGTGAAACCAGATGTCATCAACTGCAACGATTGGCAGACCGCGCTGGTGTCGGTCTATTACAATTTACTGTTCGGCGCGCGCACCTTTTATCAAAACATAAAAACGGTATTCACAATCCATAATATCCAATATCAAGGTCGCTACGGACGGGAAGTGTTGGAATATGTTCTGGGCATTGATGATGCGCATTTTCGCAGTGGATTCATGGTGCAGGATGGTGATGTGAATTTGATGAAGGCAGCCATTCTGGCATCCAATGCGGTGACAACGGTGAGCCAAACCTATGCCGAGGAAATTCAAACCCCCTATTACAGCTATGGCTTGGATGGAATTTTACGACAAAACAGCTGGAAGCTCCATGGCATTCTCAATGGCATTGATATGGAAGTTTTTAACCCGCAAACGGATGCGAAGCTGCTGAAAAATTACAGTATAAAAAATCTGAAAGCAAAGCTGAAAAACAAGCAGGATTTGCTGCGCTTGTGTGGTCTGGAAGCTGACGATAATACGCCTGTCATTGGAATTATCAGCCGCTTTGTCAGTGCAAAAGGCTTGGATTTGGTGGAAGCCGTGCTGCATGAAATTCTGGAAGATGATGTCCGCGTGGTGGTGCTTGGCAAGGGCGACTGGCGATATGAGCAAATGTTTTTGGAAGCCAAACGGCGCTATCCTGCTAAAATTTCGGTTTCCATTATGTTCTCTGGGGAACTGGCAAACAAGATTTACGGCGGCGCCGATATGCTGCTCATGCCCTCCCGTTCTGAGCCGTGCGGTCTGGCACAGATGATAGCTATGCGCTATGGAACCATTCCGATTGTGCGGGAAACCGGTGGTTTAAAAGATACGGTGCAGGCATATGTGGACTATGAAAAGATTGGAAACGGGTTTACGTTTGCAAGCTACAATGCGCATGATATGCTGCACGTTATTCGTCAGGCATGCGGTGTTTATAAGCTTGATGCTGCAGCGTGGAAAAATTTAATGAAGGTAGGGATGGAAACTGATTTTAGCTGGAATGTATCGGCAGAGCGATATGTTGAGCTGTATCAATCATTATAAATAACAGCCGTATAAAAGAATGAGGGGATTGAAACCGATGGCAAAGTTATGCACCAAAAACAGCATGAAGGAAGCAATTTCAGGGAAGTTACAGCGTCATTTCAGCAGAGAGCCGGAAGAGGCATCGAAAGAACAGATTTATCAAGCGTGCGCACTGGTCATTCGTGATGCTTTAACCGCGCATATGATTGAAACACAAGAGCAGATTCGCAAAAGCCACGAACGGCAGGTGCATTATTTGTGCCTAGAATTTTTGGTGGGGCGGTCTCTACGGAACAACGCGTATAATTTGGGATTGCTGCCTGTGATGGAGGACGCACTGGAGGAAATGGGCGTCAATCTGTCGGATTTGTTGGAGGAAGAAGCTGACCCTGGGTTGGGAAATGGCGGTCTGGGACGACTGGCGGCTTGCTATATGGACGGTATGGCGACAACCGGTGTGTGTGCCACAGGATATTCAATCCGCTATGCACATGGCATCTTTAAACAGAAAATTGTGGAAGGCGAGCAAGTGGAATTGCCGGATAGCTGGCTGAACTCCGGTGAAGTATGGCATATTCCGGCAATGGACGATGTGCGGGAAGTGCGCATTGGCGGCAATGTTGAAACCTATTTTGGGGAAGACGGAAAGCTGGTGGTTGTGCATACAGATTACACACCAGTTTTGGCGACGCCATATGATATGCCCATTTCTGGCTATAAAATCGATAATATTGCAACCTTGCGTTTGTGGGAGGCAACAAGTCCCATCGAATTGGATATGAAGCTGTTTTCGCAGGGAGAATATTTGAAGGCAGTGGAAAAGCATGCGATGGCAGAGGTGATTTCCATGGTACTATATCCAGAGGATAATCACATTGAGGGGCAATCGCTTCGCTTGAAGCAGCAATACTTTTTGGTTTCTGCAACCATTCAGGACATTTGTGCCAAGCATAAGGCACAATATGGAACGCTGGAAAATTTTGCAAAACAGCATGTGCTGCACATCAATGATACCCACCCTGTGCTCGTCATCCCAGAGCTGATGCGTATTTTGATGGACGAGGAAGGCATGGGCTGGGATAAGGCATGGAATATCGTCAAGCAATCGGTTGCATACACCAACCACACGGTGATGCCCGAGGCGTTGGAATGCTGGACAATTTCGCTGATGGAAAAGCAGCTGCCCCGCATCATGATGATTATTCGTGAAATCAATGAGCGCTTCTGTCAAGAGCTGTGGTCGTATTTCCCAGGAGATTTCCGAAAAATCTCACAAATGGCGATTGTGTCTGATGGTGTGGTACGCATGGCAAACCTCGCGGTTGTTGGCAGCTTTTCCGTCAATGGTGTGTCAGAATTGCATTCTGATATTCTGAAAACAACGGTTTTCAATGATTTTTATCATATCATGCCTGCAAAATTCCGCAATGTTACAAATGGCATCGCACATCGCCGTTGGCTTTGTGAAGCCAATCCGGAGCTGACTGATTTTATTACGGGTCTGATTGGAGATGGATTTATCACTCATCCAGCAGAATTGCAGGTGCTTCGTAATTTTGGCCGCGACAAGAATGTTCTGGAAAGCTTGAGTCGCATCAAACGCCAGAACAAAGAGCGGCTTGCGGCGTATATTCAAGAGCACAATGGCATCACGGTGAATTTGGATTCCATTTTTGATGTGCAGGTGAAAAGATTGCATGAATACAAGCGTCAACTGCTGAATATTTTGCATATTATTTATCTGTACAATAAAATCAAAGATGACCCGCAGGCATCCGTTGTGCCACGCACATTTATCTTTGGTTCAAAGGCGGCGCCAGGCTATGCAGTTGCGAAAAAGACCATTCGCTTGATTCATTCCATTGCAAATATGATTAACAATGACCCTGTCATTGGCGATAAGATGAAGGTGGTCTTTATCGAAGATTACAAGGTTTCTCTGGCTGAAATTATTATGCCGGCGGCAGACCTTTCAGAGCAGATTTCGATGGCAGGCAAAGAAGCATCCGGAACCGGCAACATGAAATTTATGATGAATGGCGCAATCACAATCGGCACAATGGATGGTGCGAATGTGGAGATTTATCAGGCGGTTGGTGCAGAAAACATCTTTATTTTTGGCATGAATGCACAGGAGGCGTCGCAGCTTTCACAGAGCGGAAGCTATTCGCCGCTGAGCATTTACCAGAACAATCCTATGCTGCAACGGGTGCTGGACATGATGCGGGATGGCTTTGGAGATGGCGTCAAATATGATAGTTTGGTGGATATGCTGCTGAAAAACGTCAATGGTGCGGCAGATAAGTATCTATTGCTGGCGGATTTTGAATCTTATGTGCTGGCACAGGAACGCGTTTCACAGATGTATACACGCCAAGAAAACTGGAATTATATGTCCTTGATGAATGTCGCAAACAGTGGACGGTTTGCATCGGACCGCTCCATTACGGAATATGCAAAGAACATCTGGAAGGTACACACGAATTTTGCATACTAAATCCAGATAGTGTAAATGTAGCAAGGGACTGCTCTTTTCAAATTAAAAGAGTGGTCCCTTGTGCGATGTTTCATATGCATTGGCAAAATAGGACACCGTTTTTGAAGCAGGGAGACATGTGAGCATGAGGAAGCATATCTACGATTCGAGAGATTTAACATGTAAAACACCATATGGTGCAGTGTCAGCAGGAGAGGAAATTACCTTTTCGCTCTATCCTTTGCGAAGTGCTGGAACAGCAGAGCTGAGTTTGTTCATTGCACAGGAGGGCAACACAAAAGAGCAGCGCCGCATCCATATGAAATGGGGTGGCTTGGAAGGCGCTAATGATTGGTATATGTGTACATATTGTCCGCCGCAGCCGGGACTTTATTGGTATTACTTCCGTATGCAGAACCGAGAGGGCACGTTTTATATCAGCCGTGGATTTGGCGGAACGGAAGCAATCGGACAGGAATTGACCGATAGGTTTCAAATTACGGTTTATGACGGAAATTCTACTGTGCCGGATTGGTTCGGAAAGGGCATTACCTATAATATTTTTCCGGATCGGTTTTGGCGCACCGAAGTCCCTGCAACAGAGGGCTATCGCTCAGCGCGTATCATTCATGAAAACTGGAGTGACATCCCCCATTTTGAGCCAAATGCACAGGGAGAAATCTTAAACAACGATTTTTTCGGGGGGAATCTCAAAGGCATTCAAGAAAAGCTACCCAGACTTGCAGCATTGTCCGTTCGTACGATTTATTTAAATCCTATTTTTGAGGCATTTTCCAACCATCGATACGATACAGGAGATTACAAAAAAATTGACCCGATGCTAGGCACCGAAGACGATTTTGTGGAATTGTGCGATGCAGCGGAACGTTATGGTATGCGCATTGTTCTGGATGGGGTGTTCAATCACACGGGGGTTGATAGTGTCTATTTTAATGGGTATGGGCATTATGACAGCGTCGGCGCATATCAATCGCAAGCATCGCCCTATGCAGAGTGGTATGATTTTCAAGAATGGCCGCAAAAATATAGCGCATGGTGGGGCATTCGCACACTGCCGCAGGTCAATGAACAAACTGCAAGCTATCAGAGATATATTGTGCAGGATGCCGACAGCGTTGTGCGGCATTGGCTGCAAAAAGGGGCTGCTGGATGGCGTTTGGATGTGGCAGATGAACTGCCGGATGCGTTTATTGCTGCATTGCATCAAGCCGCACGAGAAGAAAAAGCAGATGCGCTCGTGTTGGGGGAAGTGTGGGAAGATGCCTCTAATAAAATTGCATATGAAGAAAGACGCCGATATTTTCATGGTGGTGAACTGGACAGTGTCATGAACTATCCTCTGCGGGATGCCATTTTACAATATTTAAGCGAAGGGCATGCAGAATATTTTGCGGAAACTATGGAAACCTTGCGCGAAAATTACCCCAAAGACGTATTTTATAACCTGATGAATATTATCGGAACACACGACACACCGCGTATTCTCTCGGTGCTCGGGAGTGACCCTGCGGTTTGGGAACTAGACAAAACGCAGCGCGCAAGGTATACTTTGAAGGAATACGAATATAAAAGCGGTGTCAAAAAACTAAAAATGGCAGCCACCATGCAGTTTGCAATGCCAGGTTCGCCTTGTATTTATTATGGAGATGAGGTCGGGATGCAAGGCTATGAAGACCCGCTGAATCGTCGCACCTATCCTTGGGGCGATGAGGATGCCGAAATTTTCGCTTTCTATCAGAAATTATGCGCGATTCGTGCGGATAGTATTGCACTGCAAGAAGGAGAATTGCGGTTTTTATATGCCCAAGAGGATGTTTTGGTGTTCGAGCGAAAGGCATCGGAGGAATGCATGGTGATTGCCGTCAACCGTGGGGCTTGTGTGCAGTCGGTATCTTTGCCTTTTGCTGCTATTTATGATGTGCAAAGTCAAGAATTGTGGACAGAAGTATGTAAAGATGGTATTATAATTGCAGTAGATGGAGAAAGTGCTCGCATTCTGCGTTGCGCAAACACATAAAGGGAGAAGAAGATGGATTTTTATGAAAAACCTTTAACCCAGGAATATCGTTTTGAGGGGCGTATCATGAAAGCGCGCGTGGATACCGTGGAGCTGCCCAATGGGAGAACTGCGACGCGAGAAGTATGTGAACATATGAGCGGCGTCGGTATTTTGCCGATTGATGCGGATGGAAATATTGTGCTGGTGCAGCAGTATCGCTACCCTTATGCACAGACGATGCTGGAGATTCCGGCGGGTAAAATGGATTGTCCGGCAGAAGGTCACTTATCCTGCGGGATACGAGAACTGCGGGAAGAAACCGGATATACCGCCGACCGCATGGAATATATGGGAACGGTCTATCCATCGCCTGGATTTTTAACAGAGGTGCTGCACTTGTATTGTGCGATGGGATTGCACAGCGGGGAAAGCAATCCAGATGAAGACGAATTTGTCGAGGTGGTGCGCCTATCGACAGAGGAACTGGAATGCCGCATTGCAAATGGGGAGATGCGGGACGGGAAGACCATTGCCGCGATGTACAAAGCGCGTTTATTCGGCTTTCTGTAAATGAAAAAAACACGGGGCGTTTCAGATTCGGAGGAGCATTAGCATGTGTGCAAAAATTTTGATTGTGGAAGATGAAGTTGCCATTGCAGATATTATTGCGTTTAATTTGGAGCGTGAAGGGTATACCTCTGTGGTCGCGTATAATGGAGATGATGGTGCCAATCTTGCGGTGCAGGAAAATCCGGCTTTGATTTTGCTGGATGTGATGCTTCCAGGGAAGGATGGCTTTGAAGTATGCCGCATTGTGCGAGAGCATTGCGATGTGCCGATTATTATGCTGACCGCGCGTGAGGAAGAAAATGACAAGGTGCATGGTTTGGAATTGGGCGCTGACGATTATATTACCAAGCCGTTTTCGATGAGAGAGCTGCTTGCGCGCATCAAAGCTAATATGCGGCGTGTGCCTGCCCAGGAGATTGCGCAGGGGGTACGCCGACTTGCAAATGCGCTGAGCGTTTCAGAGGATAAAAGCGAAATCTATAAGCACGGCACACCGCTGGACCTTTCTGTGCGTGAATTTGAGATTTTAACCTTTTTATCCGCAGTGCCGAACAAGGTTTTTTCCAGAGAAGAATTGATGGAAAAGGTTTGGGGATACGAATATTATGGCGATTTGCGTGCAGTCGATGTTGCCATTCGTCGATTGCGTGAAAAAATTGAGGATAATCCTGCACAGCCGCAATATATCATTACAAAACGCGGTGTCGGATACTATTTTGCAGATGCATAGCTGGCGGTACAAAGGGTGTCGCACATAGGATGTGCTGATAGAAAGCGGAAAAGGCGCAAAAAACGCGGCACAAGGGGGAACAAACTTGATTTTTAGAAGCCTGTACATGAAATTGGTGCTCGTTTTGGTTCTGCTGATTTTTTCGATTATGTCTGTGGTAGGAACCTTTCTCATCAATAGCGTTTCTAATTTTTACTTAGAGGATTTCCAACAGCAAATTGGGGATGTGTTCAAAACCGAATTTGTGAAGGAGCTGGAAGGGGTTGCGCATGGTTCTGATGCGATAGAAAAGCTCCATGAAAAACTAGCCGTTCACGAAGGGGATATGGGCATTGACAGCTATCGCAGCTACAGCATTTTAAATAGTGTGGGCGTCTATCAAATCGGTTCTAATGATACATTCGGCGCAAATCTCACCATCACACCGAACATCATTGCGGCAATGGCGGGCAGACTGGGCGACAGTGGCTCGATGGCGGACAGCCAAATGGATGTTGCAATTCCCATAGCAGGTGACCAGCGATATATTATTTATATCAATGACAATAAAAGTGATATACAGGAGCTGTCTTGGCGTTTTTTTGCCATTGTTATGCAGGCGATGCTGTTCGGGTTGATTGTGGCAGTGCTGCTGAGCTTTCTCTTGTCTAAAACCATCACAAATCCCATTGAAAACATCACAAAGCGAGCTGCCCGTGTTGCTGCCGGTGATTTTAGTGAACCCATTCCCATTCAATCCAGCGATGAAATAGGAGAGCTGACGCATACGTTTAATAAAATGGCGGGCGTGCTGCACGATACATTAGAGCAAATTCAAGACGAACGCGACAAACTCAATACGCTGTTTTTGCATATGGCAGACGGGGTCACAGCATTCACCAACGAAGGGAAAATCATTCACATGAATCCTGCAACAGAACGCCTGCTTGGCGTGTCTTTTCACGAAGATATGCGGTTTGACGATGTGTTTCATGGCATGAAGCTTCCTAAAAGTCAGGATGTTGAAAAAAAAGAATATATCTGCTCGACGGTTGGGCGATTTGGGCGCACCTTGAATGTGCTGTTTGTGCCATATGGTGCGACGGAAAACGATGGCGGGATTATGGCGGTCATTCACGATGTGACAGAACAGAAAAAGCTGGATGAGGCAAGGCGGGAATTTGTCGCAAATGTTTCGCATGAGCTTCGTACGCCGCTCACCAATATCAAAAGCTATACCGAAACGCTCATGGATGCCGCGGGAGAATTGTCTGCCGAGATGGAAGTGAAGTTTTTGGGGATTATTTCGGGAGAAGCAGACCGTATGACGCGATTGGTGAAGGACCTTTTGACGTTGTCCAAATTGGATTATGGCAGAACGGATTTAAAGTTCACACGCTTTTCTATGACCGAAATGCTGGAAAGCGTCTATGCTGCCATGCAATTAACAGCGGAAAATCGTGGAAATCAGCTGAAAATCACCCTGC
This sequence comes from Intestinibacillus sp., assembly GCA_963664255.1. GTDB lineage: Bacteria > Bacillota > Clostridia > Oscillospirales > Butyricicoccaceae. The sequence goes on from OY760938.1 coordinate 133,311, forward strand.
AAGAGCCGTTGCCGGAAATGATTGGCGACCGCGAACGCTTAGAACAGGTGGTTGTCAATATTTTGTCTAATTCCATCAAATATACGCCGTCTGGCGGTCATATTCACTTAACAGCGGCAAAGCGAGATAATCGATATATGATGATTCGTGTGGAGGATGATGGAATTGGCATTCCGAAAGAAGATATTCCACGCTTGTTTGAGCGGTTTTATCGTGTGGACAAAGCACGCTCTAGGGACAAAGGCGGCAGTGGACTAGGGCTTGCGATTGCCAAAGATATGGTGGAGGCGCACAAAGGAACGATTCATTTGGAAAGTGTGGTTGATTTCGGCACCACTGTGACGATTATTCTACCGATAGATTTGCAGATTGATGAAGAAAAAACACTATGAAACATACCAAGAAAAAGTTGAAAAACACCATGTTGAATGCCATGCTGGTCGTGCTGCTGTTGCTGCTGCTGGTGTTGATGCTGCTGACATGGGGGAACGTGCTGCAACAAGCCGGTTGGAACGGTATGTGGAGCAGCTCGGTTGCATGGTTCGGTGACGGTGGCTATGTCAAGCGCGCAGGGGACGCACCGGCAACCTACCCCACCAGTATCGCCATGACAGATGAAAGCGGCACATTGATTGGTGTTGTATATAATGAAAGCACCCTCGGGAGTTTTTATGTAGAAATCGCACCGCTCATGTCTGGCGCGCTGCAGCAAGTGACCCAGTTCATTCCCACCAGTGAAGGTGCGCTTCTTTCTGCCCTGCAGGAGGAAACGATTGTCATGCAGTATAGCACAGCAATTCCTATGCGCTTGCTTCATGGCTGGTTGTCTGCACAGAATGCGGCAGATTTACCGGATACTGCAGAAATGCTGCTGCTGACGCGCAGCGGCGAACTTTTTATCCGCAGTGACAGCGAAAAAGGCGACTTGTATATGGCGCAAATAAGCATTGATGATGCAAATTGGGTGACGACAAGCCAAAATATCATGGGAACGGCGGTGCATTATGCTGGATTGCAGCCATCTGCGAGCTACCAAGGACTATATGCAGAAAGCTTGATTACAGACGCGCCGACACAATATGACGTGTTGCAAATGGAAATTCCGGATTTTGGCGACCCGGAGGATTCCAACGATTTGCAAACGCTTTTGCAAGCATTTGGATATAGTGCATATGCGCAATATGACATTGCCGAGGATGGAGAAACGCAAATTTTTGTGGAAAATTACAGTACACTTGAGATTTCGCCAACAGGGAAGATTCAATTCCAAGCAACTGCCATGACTGGTGGGCTATCGGATGATTTCAAAAATGATGAAGATAGCATTGATTCAGTGATTGCACAGGTGGATTTTTCGCAAGAATTGCTGACATCGGTGCTGCGGGCGGTTGGCTCAACTGCGGGCACTATGCTGCAAGCCGTACAAACCGTTTCAGAAGACACGTGTGTGCTGCAATTTTCGCAAGTGGTCAATGGAATCCCTGTGCAAACCACGGAAAATCATCAATTTGCACAGTTTAAATTTCAAAATGATGTGTTGATTTCGGCAGAGTTATGGATATGCACGTATGCATCCAGCGACGAAAAACTGTATATTATGCCGGAAAAACAAGCCGCGGCTTCGATACAGGACGGAAAGCTGCATCAATATCAAATCGCATATATGGAAACGGATGCAGATGGTCGCGTGCTTCCGGTAGCCTGTTTGCAATAGAGAAAAGGAGAGAGGACAAATACCATGCAATGGGATAAAGTAAAGGTCATCTTGTGCATCATCCTTTCTGTTGTGAATCTCTTTTTCGGCGGAAATCTGCTTTGGCAGCATCTTTATCGCAGTTCTCAGCAAGCACATCTGCGGCAGGATATTGTGACCGTACTGCAGACCAAAGGGGTGGAAGTTGGCACATCCTTGGAGATTCCTGCACGCTGCAGTGCGATTGCGCTGGCATCCAATCGCGATACCGCGATGGAGGAGCAGGTTGCCAATGGGCTGCTGCAACAGCCTGTTCGGGAGGAAGATGCGGATGGAACCAATCGCTTTTCTGCACAAAACGGCACGATGACTTGGAAAAGTGATGGCTCTGTTGAGGCAACCATTTCCGGCGACAAAACGCAAGACATCCCGAGTAGCCCCTATGCATTGCGTCAGCGTGCACGCACGTTGTTGGAGCAATGCGGCTTTTCTCTGCGCGCGGCAACGTGGATGCTAGATAAAGAGACCCATACCGCCACTGTGACATCGACCATTGCGGGAAACCCGGTATTTGGTCGCAGCTTGTCGGTTTGTTTCCAAGAGAACGGGCGTATTTCGATAGCGGGAAGATGGAGCTTTGGCACACCATATGCGCGCACAGTCGACCAAGAGCAAACATATGAGGCGGGGGATGCCATCTTGCGTTTTGCACAGGAAGGGCTTGGAATCGGCAAGATTGACGCGATGGAATTTGGGTATGCTATGGAGGTTGGAAATGCAGGCACGATTCAATTTTTACCCGCATGGAGATTTACAACCGACCAAGGTGTTTATTTGGTGAATACCATCAAAACAAACCCGGAAATATCTTGATTATTATCGGTTTGTCCATAGATTTTCTTTGATTTTTAAAGCACATTATGCTACAATATACTAGTATAGATGTGTATACGCACAGTCACAAAGACCGTGTTTTCGGAATAAATTAGGTTATACGCCGCGTTTGCCGCAGGCGCAGCCAATAAACGAGGAGAAGATAGGCTTGACGAAATATATTATCAATGGTGGAAACACCCTAAATGGTGAGGTCACAATCAGTGGCGCAAAAAATGCAGCGGTTGCAATTATTCCGGGAGCACTTCTTGTTGACGGTCCGTGCTGCATTGAAAATGTGCCTAAAATCATTGACGTAACCCTACAGCTGGAGATTTTGCGTGAGCTTGGCGTGCAAATTCGTCTGACCAACAGCACCACGGTGGAAATCAGCGGCGAATGTCAAGTCAGCGGAAACAGCATTCCTTACGAGCTGATGCGCAAAATCCGTGCATCCTATTATCTGATTGGTGCATTGCTTGGTAAATATCACCATGCAGAGGTGGCAATGCCCGGTGGCTGTAATTTCGGCGGGATTCGTCCGATTGACCAGCATATTAAGGGGTTTGAGGCATTGGGTGCGAAGATTTCGATTCATGAGGGCGGCTATATTCATGCGGACGCGCCAGATGGCTTGATTGGCGGACACGTGTATTTTGATGTGGTGTCGGTGGGTGCCACCATCAATATCATGTTGGCAGCTGTTTTAGCAAAAGGGCAAACCGTCATTGAAAATGCCGCAAAAGAGCCGCATATTGTGGATTTGGCAAACTTTTTGAATGCAATGGGTGCCAATGTCAAGGGCGCGGGCACAGATGTGATTAAAATCCACGGCGTGGAAAAATTGCATGGCGGAACATATTCGATTATTCCAGACCAAATTGAAGCAGGTACGTATATGGCGGCTGTGGCAGCGACAGGCGGTCAAGTGCTGGTTAAAAACGTGATTCCGAAGCATCTGGAGTGCATCACGGCGAAGCTGACCGAAATGGGCGTGGAAATTGATGAGTTCGATGATGCGGTGTTGGTGCGACGCACTGGACCGCTGACACGCACCAATCTGAAAACCCTGCCATATCCGGGATTTCCAACAGATATGCAGCCACAGCTGACAACGGCGCTGTGCTTGGCGGAAGGCACCAGTATTATTACCGAGGGTGTGTGGGATAATCGCTATCGCTACACCGAAGAGTTGGCTCGTATGGGTGCAAATATCCATGTGGATGGAAAAATTGCCGTGGTAGAAGGCGTGAAGGAACTGACGGGTGCGCCGGTTCGTGCCTATGATTTGCGTGCAGGTGCAGCCATGGTCATCGCCGGACTGGCGGCAAAGGGCGTGACACAGGTAGAGCAAGTCACCAATATCGAGCGTGGCTATGAAAATATGGTAGAAAAGCTGATGGCAATCGGTGCGGATATGTATCGCGCAGAGATTCCCGAAACAGAGATGATTCTGCCAGAAGCACAGTAAATAGAACACGACGAAGCGGGTTAATCCAAGCGGGGACATTGTCCCCGCTTGGATTATATTCAGAGGAGAAAATGGAAAAACGATACTATTTTAGCATTGCAAGCGGCTCTAGTGGCAACTGCGGATTATATTATCATAAGGGAAATGCCGTTTTGATTGATTTGGGCGTGTCGGTGAGGAAGCTTCGGCAGGCATTGGAAAAGTTTGCGTTGGACATTCCGGACTTGCGCGCAATCCTATTGACGCACGAACATGTCGACCACGTCAAGGGATTGGCAACCTTGACAAAAAAATATCAGGTGCCAATTTATGCAACGCAAGGTACAGGCGAAGCGTTGTGTGAAAAGTTGCCGCAAATTGCGCCGATGCTGCACAAAGTATCGCAATGGAAAGCATTTGCGCTGGAGCATATCACGGTCACGCCGTTTTTGACGCCGCATGATGCCATGGAGAGCTGCGGATATGTGCTGTCGGATGCGGATACGGCATTTGGTTACTGCACCGATTTGGGCTTTGTGCCGCAAGCGGTGCAAAACATCCTAAATGGCTGTGACGCTGTGGTGCTGGAGTCTAACCATGACCCCTATATGCTCCAGACAGGACCATATCCGGCATATTTGAAACGACGTATCTTAGGTGCGCAGGGACATCTTTCCAATGCAGACTGTGCAGTTTGTGCCGTGACGCTCGCAAAGAATGGCACAAAGCACATTATTTTATCCCATTTGAGTGAGCAGAACAACTCGCCGCTGCTGGCATTTCGAGAAACAAAGTGTGCATTGGATGCCAGCGGTCTTTCGTGCGAACTGTATGTTGCACCCCGTGATATGATGGAAGAGCCAGTTGCGTTGCATGGTGCGGAGGAACTGCTATGCTGTCCGTGAAAATCATTTGCGTTGGCAAGCTAGGAGAAAAATTTTGGGCACAGGCCGTTGCAGAATATGAAAAAAGGCTCTCGGCGTATTGCAAACTGGAGATTACAGAGCTGACAGAGCAGAGATTGCCGCAGGCACCTGCACCGGGAGAAATTAAAACCGCATTGGAACGGGAGGCAGACGCCATCTGCGCCAAAATTCCGCAGGGGGCAGCGGTCATTGCGCTGTGTATTGAGGGAAAGCCGATGTCCAGCGAAGCCTTTGCCGAAAAACTGGGCGGTATGATGGTCAGTGGCACCTCTAAAATATGCCTTCTTATCGGTGGCTCCTGTGGCTTATCCGAAACGTTGAAACAGCAGGCGCAGGTGCGGTTATCCATGTCACCGATGACATTCCCGCATCATCTGGCACGTGTGATGGTGTTGGAACAACTCTATCGAGCACTGAATATTTTAGACGGCGGGAAATATCATAAATAACGCACCGCACAAAAGAATAAAAAGTCGAACCGCCGAAGAAATTGGTATTTTGAATCCTTTTGGCTTTCTTTGCGCACAGTATTGACTTTGCAGAATGATTCAGCTATTATGATAATGTTTAAATGACCTTGGAAGGGTGGAATGTTCGGGTTGGAAAACAAGCTGAAGTTATACGGCTTTAACAACCTCACAAAAACACTTAGCTTTAACATCTATGATGTGTGCTATGCAAAGAGTGAGCGAGAGCAAAAAGACTATATTGAATATATTGATGAGCAATATAATTCGGAACGTTTGACCAATATTTTATGCAAAGTAACAGAGATTATTGGGGCAAATGTTCTGAATATCAGCAAGCAGGATTATGACCCGCAGGGAGCATCTGTCACCATTTTGCTGACAGAAAAAGCGTTGCCGGTGAGCATGATTGATGAATCCTGCAACCGTGGAGAAATTGATATTTTGGCGACACGTGACAGCGTGGTCAGTCATTTGGATAAAAGCCATATCACCGTGCACACCTATCCGGAATATCATCCAGATAATGCGATTGCAACCTTTCGGGTAGATATTGATGTATCCACTTGCGGACAGGTATCACCATTGACGGCGCTGAATTATTTGATTGGTTCGTTTGATTCCGATATTATTACGGCGGATTATCGTGTGCGAGGTTTTACACGTGATGTCAGCGGAAAAAAATTGTTTTTAGACCATGACATAACGTCCATTCAGGATTATATTGATGACAAAACCTTGGAACGATATGACGCGATGGATGTTAATGTATATCAATCAAATATTTTTCATACAAAGCTCTTGATTAAAGAAATTGACTTGCAGAATTATTTGTTTAACACAGATGTCTATGAAATCAGCCCGAAACGGCGATTGACGATTTCTGAAAATCTGCGGCGGGAAATGATTGAAATCTACAGCGGCATGAACATTTATAAGTGAGGCGAGACATGAAAAATGAAGTGATGCTTCCACAAGAAGTTGCACCCATCATGCAGGCACTGCAGCAATTTAAACGAATGCGCGTGGTGCCATTTGATGTGCCGGGACATAAGCGTGGGCGTGGGAATCCGGAACTGTCAGAGTTTTTGGGAGAGAAATGTGTTTCATTGGATGTGAATTCCATGAAACCGCTGGATAATTTGTGCCATCCGGTTTCGGTGATTCGGGATGCAGAGAATTTGGCAGCGCAAGCATTTGGTGCAGCGCACGCGTTCTTTATGGTGGGAGGCACCACTTCGTCGGTGCAGTCCATGGTGATGTCGGTCTGCAAGCAGGGCGATAAGATTATTATGCCACGCAATGTGCACCGCAGCGCAATCAATGCCTTGATTTTGTCAGGCGCAACACCGGTTTATGTGAATCCAGGAAACAATCAGAAGCTTGGCATTCCGTTGGGGATGTCTGTCAGCGCGGTGGAAAAGGCGATTGTGGAGCATCCGGATGCGGTTGCGGTGCTGGTGAACAATCCAACGTATTACGGCGTTTGCTCTAATTTGCGTGCCATTTGTGAGTTGGCACATACGCATGGTATGAAAGTGCTGGCGGATGAAGCACATGGCACGCATTTTTACTTTGGGGACAATCTTCCGCCGTCTGCAATGTCGGTGGGGGCAGATATGGCAGCGGTCAGTATGCACAAATCCGGCGGCAGTTTAACCCAAAGCTCGTTTCTGCTAATTGGGCCAAGCATGAGCGAAGGACATGTGCGCCAAATTATCAACTTGACACAGACGACCAGTGGCTCTTATTTGCTGATGTCTTCTTTGGATGTTTCCAGACGGAATCTTGCGCTGCATGGCAAGCATATTTTCGCACGTGTTTGTGAAAACGCGGACTATGCGCGCGAAGAAATCAACAAAATCGGCGGATATTATGCCTTCGGCAAGGAATGCATAGATGGGGATGCATTTTATGATTTCGATACGACCAAGCTGTCGGTGCATACCAGAGATATTGGCTTGGCAGGCATCGAAGTGTATGATATTCTGCGCGATGAATATGATATTCAGATTGAATTTGGTGATATTGGCAACATTTTAGCCTATTTATCTGTGGGTGACCGTGCACAAGATATTGAGCGATTGGTTGCTGCCTTGGCAGAAATCCGTCGCCTGCACGCCGGCAGCCCAGTGGGTATGCTGGACCATGAATACATCGACCCGCAGGTGGAAATGCCGCCGCAAAAGGCATTTTATGCAGAAACGGTGACCGTACCCATGGCAGACAGCAAGGGCGAAATTTGCAGTGAATTTGTCATGTGTTATCCGCCCGGAATCCCAATTCTTGCACCAGGGGAACGCATTACAGCGGACATCCTGGAATATATCGAGTATGCAAAGCGCAAAGGATGTTTTTTGACAGGAACACAGGATGTTGCGATTGAGCATATCAATATCATTAAAGGAGACACATGATGGATTTATGGTTTACAGAGCAGCATACCGAGCATGTTCGTTTTTCCATTCAAGTGGACCGGCAGATTTATAGCGCAAAGAGCGATTTTCAGCGCATTGATATTTTTGAAAGCGTGGAATTTGGACGTTTTTTGACGCTGGACGGCTATATGATGCTGACGGAAAAAGATGAATTCATTTACCATGATATGATTGTGCATGTTCCGATGGCAGTCAATCCAAACATCAAAAAGGTGCTGATTATTGGCGCAGGGGATGGCGGTGCAGTGCGCGAACTGACGAGATATTCCACCATTGAGCAGGTTGACATGGTAGAAATCGATGAAATGGTGGTGGATGCTTGCAGGCTGTATTTGCCGCATACGGCATGTGCGTTTGATGACCCCCGCGTGAACCTGTTCTTTGCGGATGGTTTGAAATTTGTGCGCAAACCGGAAAATGAATATGATTTGATTATTGTCGACTCCACCGACCCATTTGGACCTGGCGAGGGATTGTTCACACGTGAATTTTATGGAAACTGCTTCAAAGCACTGAAAGCGGATGGGATTTTGGTGAATCAGCACGAAAGCCCGTATTATGAAAATGATGCGCAGGCATGCCAGCGTGCACACCGTCGCATCAAAGAGTGTTTTCCGATTTCACAGGTTTACCAAGCGCATATTCCAACGTACCCTTCTGGGCATTGGCTGTTTGGCTTCGCTTCCAAAAAATATGATCCGATTCAAGATTTACAGCAAGAGCATTGGAATTCACTGGGAATCCAAACGCAGTATTATAATACAAATTTGCATATGGGTGCATTTGCTTTGCCGAATTATGTACAGGCACTTTTGCAATCTGCTGAGGAGCAACGGCTGTGAAGTCAGCTTTTTTTGCAAACATTGCGCACAAGTTCATAAAAAATTGCGGATAGGAAATGCAGCGGGAAACGGTTTTCTGGAAACAGAGCATCGTTTCTCGTTCTGCTTTTACACTTTTCGAGGGATTCAGATGAGGGAGATAAAGAAAAATGTATCGCATACCCAAAATTAATCGGCTGTTTCTGGAAATGATGGCGTGCTATATGGGTGACGCAAAACGGATTCAGCATTTCACCAAAGTGCATAGCTATGCAAAGCTCATTGGTGAATGTGAAGGCTTGGAGCAGGATGAGATGTTCACATTGGAAACGGTGGCGCTTGTACACGACATCGGCATTAAGGTTTGTGAAGAAAAGTATGGAACTTGCACCGGAAAACAGCAGGAACAGGAAGGTCCTGCGCTGGCGCGCGCACTTTTAGAGCGTTTGGAGTATAAAAAAGAGCACATTGACGAAGTGTGCTATATCGTTGCACATCATCACACCTATCAAAATATCAGCAGGAAGGCGCACCAAATCTTGATTGAAGCCGATTTTTTGGTGAACTTATTGGAAGATGCGGTGCCAAAGGATGGCTGTAAACGCGCATTGGATTTGATTTTTCGTACAGCGACCGGAAAAACCATTTGCCAAACCATGTTTCATATCTGAAACAAAATGCAATGTCAGGGGTGCATTGGGGTAGATGGGATAAAACGAAAAAAATGAAAATTGCCCTTTATTAAAGACAGAAAGTTTGGTATAATAAGCAAGTATGTGATAAAAGGAGAGCAATATGGATGTTTTGCAAGAAATTACCGCACTGCGCGAACAAATACAATATCATAACGACAGGTACTATAATCAAGATGCGCCTGCAATAGATGATTATGCATATGATATGCTACAGCGACAACTGCGCGCGTTAGAGGCAGAATATCCGGAATATCAAGCGGATGCTTCACCAACCAATCGCGTGGGCGGTGTCGTTTCGCAAAAATTTGCGGCAGTGCATCATGCGTATCCACTGCAAAGCTTGCAGGATGTGTTTTCCTTTGAAGAATTGCGCGATTTTGTGCAGCGGGTGCAAAATGCGGTTGGAGCTGCTGAATATGTGGTGGAATTGAAGATTGATGGTTTATCGGTTGCGCTGGAATATGAAAACGGCATCTTCGTGCGCGGTGCAACACGTGGCGATGGCATCGATGGGGAAGATGTGACACATAATCTGCGCACCATTTCCGAAATTCCCATGCAAATTCCAAATGCACCTGCGCGGCTGATTGTACGCGGTGAGGTCTACATGAAGCAAAGGGTATTCGCCGCCCTCAATGCAGAACGAGAACTGCAGGAGCAGCCGCTTTTTGCCAACCCACGCAATGCCGCGGCAGGTTCGCTGCGGCAATTAGATAGTACCATTGCTGCACAGCGGCAGCTTTCTATTTTTTGTTTTAACATCCAAAATGCAGAAGAACTCCCTCTCAAAAGCCACACAGAATCGCTGGACTATTTGAAGCAGCTTGGCTTTTCGGTCAGTCCCTCCTATCAAGTCTTTGCGGATGCAGGGCAGGTTGAGCAGGAAATTCAGCGCATTGGTGAGTTGCGTGGAACACTTGGGTTTGATATTGATGGTGCGGTTATCAAAGTCAATGATTTTGCGCAAAGAGAGCAGCTGGGTGTCACCGCAAAGTTTCCGAAATGGGCGGCAGCATATAAATATCCGCCGGAAATTAAAGAAACACAGCTACAGGACATTGTTATTTCCGTAGGGCGCACGGGTGTGCTGACGCCAAACGCAGTGCTGACGCCCGTTCGGCTGGCGGGAACGACGGTTTCCCGTGCAACGCTGCATAACCGAGATTTTATTCGAGAATTGGATGTGCGCATCGGTGATGTGGTGCGTGTGCGAAAAGCAGGCGAAATCATTCCGGAAATCGTAGGTGTCGTGCAGGAAAAACGCTCGCCGGATGCACAGCCGTTCGTCATGCCAAAACAATGCCCTGTCTGCGGCGCACCTGTGTTTGAAGATGCGGATGAAGCTGCCGTGCGCTGCACCAGTGCCGAATGTCCTGCGCAGCTGCTGCGCAATTTGATGCATTTTGTGTCGCGGGATGCCATGGATATTGACGGCTGCGGCGAAGCGGTGCTTGCCGCGCTGATTGCTGCGGATTTCATTCATTCTGCTGCGGATTTATATACGTTGACCGTAGAACAAGTGCTGCAACTGGAGCGAAAAAAGGAAAAATCTGCACAAAATTTGATTGACAGCATTGCAAAAAGCAAATCTCAGGATTTGTCCAGATTGCTGTTCGCATTTGGCATTCGTCATGTTGGTCAAAAAGCAGCAAAGGTGTTGAGCAATGTGTTTGGCAGTTTGGACGCTCTTTTAGCGGCGAGTGCAGAAGAATTAACCGATATTCGGGATATTGGACAAACAACCGCAGAGAGCATTCTTTTGTGGCGGGAGCAAGAGCAGTCAAAGCATTTGATTGAAAAATTGCGCGCGGCAGAAGTCAATTTTCTGGGTGAGAAAACTGCAAAAAGTGATAAGCTAATGGGGAAAACCATTGTTTTAACCGGAACACTAACACAATTCACCAGACAGCAGGCAACTGCACTGATTGAAGCGCAGGGCGGCAAGGTGTCCGGTTCTGTGAGCAAAAAAACCAGCTATGTGGTGGCAGGCGAAGCGGCGGGCAGTAAGCTGACCAAAGCAGAGTCGTTGGGAGTTCCGATTTTAACCGAAGATGATTTTAGAAAATGGATTGAGGAGGACGCATAAATGGCAATTTCAAGAGATGAGATTGAGCATATTGCAGTATTGGCAAGACTCGACAGCACAGGCGGTATTTTTGACCGTTTGGCAGAGGATATGCAAGGGATTGTTGCAATGGTAGACCAGTTGCAGCAGTTGGATTTGGGTGATATTACAGACCACATTGATACAGACCGCAAAAATGCACTGCGTGAAGACATTGTGCACGCAGATGGCAACCCTGAAACGTTGATTCGGCCAAATGCACCGCAGTTTGAAGCAGGCGGCGTTGCCGTGCCGCGTGTTGTAGAATAAGGGGGAGCAAAAAAATGGAATTGTATCAGAAGACTGCCGCAGAGCTTTCCAAATTGCTGGCGTCAAAAGAAGTAAGCGCAGTAGAATTGCTGCAAAATGTGATGGCTCGCACCGATGCAGTCGAAGACCAAGTCAAAGGCTATGTGACGGTAACACGGGATGCTGCGATGGAGTCTGCAAAAAAGGTCGATGCACAGCGCATGGCTGGGGAGAATCTGGCGCCGCTGGCAGGGATTCCGATTGCGGTCAAAGACAATATCTGCACCAAGGATACGCTGACAACCTGCGCATCCAAGATGCTGTATAACTTTAAGCCGCCTTACAATGCAACAGCAGCAGAACGATTGTGCAATAATGGCTTGGTCGTGACAGGCAAAGCCAATATGGACGAGTTTGCGATGGGGTCTTCCTGCGAAAATTCTGCGATGCACCCCACCCATAATCCGCACGACTTGAATCGTGTGCCGGGTGGTTCTTCCGGTGGTTCAGCGGCAGTCGTGGCAGCAGGAGAAGTGCCGCTTTCGCTCGGCTCGGATACCGGTGGTTCGATTCGTCAGCCAGCATCTTTTTGCGGTGTTGTTGGCTTGAAGCCGACCTATGGTGCAGTTTCCCGCTATGGCTTGATTGCATTTGCATCTTCGCTTGACCAAATTGGACCGTTTGCTCGTTCCGTGGAAGATGTTGCGATGCTGTCGGATGTGATTATTGGGCAGGATAACTTGGATTCCACTTCAACAAAGGCACCGTTTTCTTCCTTGCACGCGGGATTAGATGCCAATATCAAGGGCATGAAAATCGGCTTACCAAAGGAATATTTTGGCGCAGGCATTTCAGAGGTTGTGAAAAAGCAGGTGCTTGCAGCAGCTGACCAATACAAGGCAATGGGTGCAGAAGTGTTTGAAATTTCGCTGCCATTGGTTGATTATGCACTGCCGATTTATTATATCTTGTCCTCTGCGGAAGCTTCCTCAAATTTGGCTCGCTTTGATGGCGTGAAATATGGTTTCCGTGCGGAAGGAATTGAGGAAATTACGCAGCTGTATGTGCAGTCTCGTTCACAGGGCTTTGGTGATGAAGTGCAGCGTCGTATCATGCTCGGCACCTATGTGCTGTCTTCTGGATATTATGATGCATATTATAAGAAGGCCCGTGCCGCACAACGCCGCATCAAAGCAGAATTCCAAGCGGCATTTGAGAAATGCAATTTGATTTTGACGCCGGTTGCACCGACCACTGCCTATAAAATCGGTGAGAAAACCAGCGACCCGCTGGAGATGTATGCAGGTGACATTTGCACCGTATCCGTAAACATTGCAGGACTGCCGGCAATGGTGCAGCCGTGTGGCTTTGATGAAAACAAGCTTCCCGTTGGTATGCAGCTGATTGGCCCGCGATTCGGCGAACAAAAGCTGCTCAATGCAGGCTTGGCATTTGAGCAGGCAAGCGGTTTGCGCAATATCATGGCTGCGCTGTAAAACGCATACACGAAACAGTCATCTGAAAATACACGGTGTTTGCCGTGAGAGATTCAACCATGATGCGGACTGTTTGCCAAAGCAGGGACGCAATAGAGGAGCGAATGATATTATGAAATATGAAGCAGTCATCGGTCTTGAGGTGCACGCTGAGCTTTCCACAGAAAGCAAGATTTTTTGTGCGTGTTCGACAAAATTTGGTGCACCAATCAATACCCATACCTGTCCAGTTTGCACCGGAATGCCAGGTTCACTACCGGTATTGAATCGGCAAGTGGTACATTATGCAGCGAAAATGGCATTGGCAACCGGTTGCACCGTGAATCGTTTGTGCAAATCAGACCGTAAAAACTATTTTTATCCGGATTTGCCAAAGGCTTATCAGATTTCGCAGTTTGATGTGCCGATTTGTGAGAATGGTGAAGTTTTTTTCTATGTAGACGGTGAGAAAAAATCCTGCCGTTTGGAGCGTATCCATTTTGAAGAAGATGCAGGTAAATTGCTGCATGATGAAATTGATGGCACAGTGGTAGACTTTAACCGCTGTGGTGTGCCGTTGATTGAAATGGTCACCCGACCGGATTTACGGTCTTCTGCAGAAGCAAAGGAATTTTTGGAAACGATTAAGACGACCTTGTCTTATGTGGACATTTGCGACTGTAAAATGGAAGAAGGATCGATTCGCTGCGATGTGAACGTTTCCATCCGCCCAGAAGGCTCTGAAGAATTGAATACACGTGTTGAAATGAAAAACATCAACACCTTTTCAGGTGCAGTGCGTGCGATTGATTATGAAGTGGCACGCCAGATTGAAATTGTCGAAAATGGCGGCACGGTGCAGCAGGAAACCAGACGTTGGGATGACGTGAAGCTGAAAAATACCGTCATGCGTACCAAGGAAGATGCACAGGATTACCGATATTTCCCAGACCCGGATTTGATTGCTGTGGAAATTGATGATGCGTGGATGGCACAGATTGCATCAGAAATTCCAGAATTGCCGATTGCACGTTATGAGCGGTATCTCAACGAATATGGCATGACGGCAATGGAAGCACGTCAGATTTCAGACAGCGTTGCAAAGGCAAACTTGTTGGATGATGCGGCAAAGTTGGGCACGGTGAAACCAAAGGCGATTGCCAACTGGATTCTCTCAGACATTTCCAAATACTTGAATGATAAGGAAATCGAACTGGAGCAGACCAAGATGAATTCAACCAAGCTGACCGATTTGATTACCCTCATTGAACAGGGGACGATTTCCGGCGCGGCAGGTAAAAAAATTCTGCCGGCAATGTTTGAAACAGAGGAAGCGGTTGAAGCCATTGTAGGGCGCATGGGTCTGAAGCAGGTATCCGATGAATCCGCCATTTTAGCGATTGTACAAGAGGTTTTGGCGAACAATCCAAAATCTGTTGAAGATTATAAAGGCGGCAAGCAGAATGTACTCGGTTTCTTGGTGGGGCAGTGTATGAAGGCATCTAAAGGGCAGGGCAATCCGCAAATCATCAATAAATTGCTTGCGCAAGAGCTGAATCAATAAAATTTTGATAAGAAGGCAAAGCCGATGCAGGAGTACCTTTCGGTTTTGCCTTTCTTTATAAATGCCAAGCAGCGGCGAGAAGCAAATGGACGCTGTGAATGTGTTTATATGTAAAGCGTATATGTATACTTGCACATATGGCAGGGATATGATAAAATATTTAAGATTATTAAAATTAGTGAAGCTGTGCTGAAAAGTTTCGGACAGCCATACAGATGGAGCTGTGAATCATGGATTATTGCCGTTTAGCGGAACTTTTGTTCCCGAATATTCATCAAACACCCGAGGATGTTGCATCCCGCTATCCTGCACGACAATTACCGCAGGGGGCACAGGTGACTCGCATGGGCCCAAGCCCTACCGGATTTATGCATCTTGGCAATTTGTATGGAGCATTGGTGGATGAACGGCTGGCACATCAATCGAATGGTGTGTTTTATCTGCGCATCGAAGATACCGATAAAAAACGAGAAGTGGAAGGCGGCGTGCAAACCATTTTATCGGCGTTTTCCTCCTTCGGCTTAACATTTGACGAAGGTGTGAATTTGGAGGGCGAATCTGGCGGGTATGGACCCTATCGCCAGTCAGACCGTGCCGAAATTTATCAGACGTATGTCAAATGGTTGGTACAGCAGGGGATGGCATATCCTTGTTTCTGCACCGAGGACGAACTCAAGGCAGCGCACGAACAGCAAGAGCAAAATAAAGAAAATTTTGGATATTATGGCGCATATGCTGTTTGGCGCAATCGCTCCATGGAAGATATTGAATCGGCACTGGCGGCGGGAAAAAGCTATGTCATCCGTTTTCGCTCGCAGGGCAGCATTGAAAATAAAGTGAAGCATGAGGACTTGGTCAAAGGCAAGCTGGAAGTCACAGAAAACGACCAGGATTTGGTGGTTTTAAAATCAGATGGCATTCCGACCTATCACTTCGCGCACGTCGTGGATGACCATTTGATGGGCACAACGATTGTGGTGCGTGGCGAAGAATGGCTGGCAACCCTGCCGATGCATTTACAATTATTCCGCGCCATGGGCTGGAAAGCTCCCAAATATGCGCATACAGCGCAGCTCATGAAATTGGATGGGGAAACAGGAAACAAGCGGAAGCTGAGTAAGCGCAAAGACCCTGAACTGGCACTGTCGTTCTATTATCAGGAGGGATATCCGGTTCCTGCGGTGTTGGAATATCTCATGACCCTGCTCAATTCCAATTTTGAAGATTGGCGCCGTGCAAACCAAGATGCAGATATGCGTACATTCCCATTCTCTGTGAAAAAAATGAATGCTTCCGGTGCACTGTTTGACATTGAAAAGCTTGCTGATATTTCAAAAAATGTGATTTCGCGTATGGATGCGGACACGGTGTATGACCATATTGCGCAGTGGAGTGCAGATAATGACCCGCAGTGGCATGCGCTCTTCACGCAGGATGCGGCGTTCAGCAAAGCCATTCTGGCGATTGGGCGTGGCGGCAAAAAACCACGTAAGGATTTGGCATTGTGGGCAGACGCGAAGCCGTATATGAATTTTATGTATGATGCATTGTTTGCACCAGAATATATTTTGCCAAGCAATGTTTCAAAGGAAGATGCGAAGGGCATCCTTTCTGCATATGAAACCATGTTTGATGTCAACGATACACCGGATAATTTTTTCCAAAAGATGAAAACCATTGCGGAGCAGTTTGGCTATGCTTCGGAAACCAAGGAATATAAAGCAAATCCGGAACAATACAAGGGGGCTGTCGGTGATATTTCCATGGTGATTCGTATTGCAGTCACTGGACGGCAAAATTCGCCGGATTTACAGACCGTTATGGCGATTTTAGGGGGAGAACGTGTGCTGGCTCGATTGCAACGTGCAAGAGAAGCCTTTGTATAACCCGCATTTTCTTGAAGAAACATGAGAGAAAAGGAATGGAATATAAATGGAAGAAGTTTCAAATTTTTTAACCGAAATTATTGATGAGGATATTGCAGCAGGCTTTTCTGAGCAGATTCACACGCGCTTTCCACCTGAGCCGAATGGTTATCTGCATATTGGCAGTGCAAAAGCAATTTTTATCAACTGGTCAATTTCTAAAAAATATAACGGATTGTTCAATTTACGCTATGATGATACGAATCCCGTGAAGGAAGATACCGAATATGTCGATTCCATTTGGGAGGACATCCGCTGGCTGACAGGCGAAGAACCCAGCGGTGGCGTGTATTATGGTTCAGATTACTTTGAAAAGTGCTATGAATGTGCGGTTGCATTGATTCAGGAGGGGAAAGCATATGTTTGCGATTTGACACACGAGGAAGTGCGTGCTTATCGTGGAACACTGACAACACCCGGAAAAAATAGCCCCTATCGTGACCGTACACCAGAGGAAAACCTGCAGCTGTTTCAGGATATGCGCGCTGGAAAATTCCCAGATGGTTCTCGGATTCTGCGCGCCAAAATTGACATGGCGTCCCCTAATATGAATATGCGTGACCCGGCTATTTATCGCATTGTTCGTGCACATCACCATCGGCAGGGCAATGCATGGTGCATTTACCCACTGTATGATTTTGCACATCCCATTCAGGATGCACTCGAAGGCATTACCCATTCTTTGTGCTCCATTGAATTTGAAAACCATCGCCCGCTGTATGAGTGGGTGGTGGATAATTGCCCCTTGCCGCATCATCCCAAACAGCGCGAATTTGCACGCTTGAATGTCACCAATACCGTGATGAGCAAACGCTATTTGCGCGAATTGGTGGAAAACAAAAAGGTGGAGGGCTGGGATGACCCGCGTATGCCTACATTATGTGCGCTACGTCGTCGTGGATATACACCAAACGCGATTTTGAATTTTGTGCAGCGTGCCGGCATTGCAAAGGCAAATAGCTTGGTGGATATTCGTTTGTTGGAGCACTGTATTCGTGAGGAATTAAACGAAACCGCACTGCGCCGCATGGCGATTACCGAGCCCATTAAGATGGTGATTACAAACTATCCAGAAGATATGACCGAAGTGTTTTCTGTCAGCAATAATCCGCAGGATGCTGCAGCGGGGACACGAGATATTCCATTCAGCCGTGAACTGTATATTGAAAAGAGCGATTTTGCATTGGTGCCGCCGCCGAAGTTCCAGCGTTTGAAGCCAGACGGAGAAGTGCGTCTGATGGGCGCCTATATTGTACGATGCAATGAAGTTATTACAGACGAAAGCGGGGAAGTGGTAGAACTGCGTTGTACTGCGGATTTGGAAACTGGAAATGGTATGCCTGCGGATGGTCGCAAGGTACGTGGTACGATTCATTGGGTGTCTGCACCGACTGCCATAGATGCAAGTATCTATTTGTATGACAACCTATTTTCCTTGGAAAACACAAATGATGTTCCGGAAGGCACAAACTATCTGGATTATCTAAATCCAGATTCGTTAAAGCGTTTGGATGGCTGCAAATTGGAACCATCTGTTGCAGAGGTGCCGGTTGGGACACGGATGCAGTTTGTGCGCATGGGATATTTCATTAAAGATGCGGCGGATAATCGTTATAACCGCATTGTAACACTAAAAGATAGCTTTGCAAAAACGATGCAAAAATAAAAACAGCCAAAGGACGGATGTAATATCCGTCCTTTGCATTTGGGAGAGATGAACATGGAAAAAAAGATTTGTGCACCTTCTCAAGCTAAAAAATTGTTTTGGCTGTGTTGGATTGCATATATGATTTCTTGCATGGGACGATTTAACTATGCGGCGGCAATGGCAGAACTGATTGCCACGGAAGGGTTTCGGAAAAGTTCTGCGGGATTGATTGGAACAGCGCTGTTTGCAGTTTATGGGGCGTGTCAAATTGTGACGGGTATACTAGGTGATCGTATCAGCCCCAAAAAAATGGTTGCATTCGGGCTGCTCGGTTCTGGTACCATGAATCTTTTCATGGGATTTGCATCGGATGCACATACTATGCTATGGATTTGGGTTGGTAATGGCATTTTTCAATCGTGTATGTGGTCTCCGATTGCACGCATATATGCAGAAGTTTTACCACCTGATATGCGAAAAGGTGCGTGTAGCAATGCGGCGGCAACCATTCCAACGGCAACCATTTTCATTTATGCGATGGCGGCGGTGGTCATTCATGCAGATAGCTGGCGGTGGGTTTTTTGGATTCCCGCTTTGCTATTATTGACAATGTCTATCATTTGGTTGCTTCAAATGACAAAAATTGAGAAGCACACACAACAATTTGGAGAACCCATACCGACGGTGTATGTCAATATGCAGCAGCAGGGAAGCTATCTGCATTTGCTGGTGGCATCAGGCGCATTTTTCATTGCCATTGCAACCTTGTCGCATGGCTTACTGAAGGATGGGATCCAAGCATGGCTGCCCACTTTTTTGACCGAGGGATTTGCGCTGCAAACCTATGCTTCGGTTGCGGCTTCTATGCTGCTGCCTGTGTTAACGATTTTTGGGGTGTTTTTTACCAGATGGTTAGCGGCACGATATATTCAGAATGAATTGCTGGGCGCAAGTGCATTCTTTTTGACAGCAATAATTTGTCTGGGTGTCCTATGGGTGTTTCCGATACAAAGCGCAGTTTGGAATTTGCTGCTGCTCTCGGCTGCAGGCACTGCCATGATTGGAGCAAACATTTTGTTGCTCAATATTGTCCCTATGCGGTTAGGCGCAATCGGACGAACCTCCTCTATGACGGGTTTTTTGAATTGTCATGCATATATTGGAAGCGCATTGTCCTCCTTTGGGGTCGGTGCAGCTGTGGAGCGATTTGGTTGGGATGCTGCACTTTGGATTTGGTTTGGATTTGCTGTTTTGGCATACATTTCCGTGCTATGTAATGCAAAGCGCTGGGGAAACTTTTGCAAGCAAATGCATCTGGAATAATATGCATAATATGTAACTCAAAACGGATTGTTTTCCATATTTTTTCGCAACTTTTCAATGATTTTTTTCTCAATACGGGATACATATGACCGAGAAATGCCACGTGCCGCTGCCACATCACGCTGCGTTTGGGGTTCTTGCCCGCACAGACCATATCGCATATAGATAATATCTTTTTCACGGTCACTCAAGCACGTCTGTATTAGTTGATATAATTTTTCATAGCCATCCAAATCTTCGACACGCTGTAGACCAAGGTCCTCACAACTGAGTACATCCATCAGGGAAAGCGCATTTCCATCCGCGTCTGCATCAAGTGCTTCTGAAAGGGATACATCGGAAGCGTGCTTGCGCATTGCACGAAAGTGCATGAGAATTTCATTTTCAATACATCTTGCAGCATAGGTGGATAGACGAGCACTTTTATCCTTCTGATAGGTGTCAATCGCTTTGATTAACCCAATGGTGCCGATGGAAATTAAATCATCTTGATCCGTGGGCAACGCATAGTATTTTTTTACAATATGTGCAACCAAACGCAAATTGTGCGAAATTAGTGTTTCGCGTGCAGTTACATCACCGGATGCGAAGCAATCCAGACATTTTTTTTCTTCTTCTGCAGAGAGCGGGGGAGGAAATGAGCCGCACGTGATTTGTGTGCGAAGAATGAAAAGGGTTACACCAGCGAACAACGCGGTAAGAGCTGAAACCAACATAGCTTTCCACCTTTCTACAATGTAAGCGTGTAACGTATGCTATGCGATACGCGTGGAGAATGTGCACGTCCCGCGCGGCATTGTGAACGGATTGCAAAACGCACAGAAAAAACCTCTGTTCTCTTTACACTTCATTAAAAGAGAACAGAGGTTTTTTTGAATACAAAATACGCTTACAGGGTGTAAAGCTCCACGGTTTCGTAAACCTCATACACCTTTTTTAGCGTTGCCATCTGCGTGCCGGGTAATTTCGCACAGGCACGTCCCGCTGCAACCGAAAATTTTGCAATTTCTTCAAGTTTGATATGTTGGCGCATTCCATTGGCAAAAGCAGCCACCATAGAATCACCCGTGCCAACCGCACCTTCCTCAAAGATTCGCGGATTGGTGTTGGCGAAAAAAGATTCATGGGTATCTTTTGAAACAAAGACAGAACCATGCTCTCCCATAGATACACATACTGTATGGGCACCCATTTCTAAAAGCTTCCGTGCATGAACAACCACGACCTCTGGGTCGACAGACACTTCTTCTGCACCAACCGCTTCTGCCAATTCAAACATATTCGGTTTTACAAAATCAGGTTCATACGTCAAGGCTTCCTTCAACTGCTCACCATTGGCATCAATAATTAATCGACATCCAGCTTTTTTAATGAGCTTACATATCTTTCCGTAGTGCTTGAGTGAAATTCCCGGAGGGATACTGCCAGCAAGCACAAAAATATTATCAGCATCCAAATAATTTTCGATACGCTCCAGCAAGCGCAGGAAATCACCTTCAGAAATCTTATTGCCGGGTTCGTTGATTTCTGTATGGGTGCCGTCTGCATCAATAATTTGGATGTTCACACGCGTTTGCCCTGGAACATCGACAAAATCATGATGAATATCGCGCGAGGTAAGCGAATCTTTCATAAAGCGACCATTTGGACCGGCAGCAAATCCCAGTGCGATGCTTTCGCCGCCAATCGCTTTAATCGCATTGGAAATGGTAATACCCTTGCCCCCTGGTTCAACAGTGGAACGACTTGCTCGATTCAGCTTGCCAGGAACCAAAGGCTTCTCGATGCGCAAGGTGCGATCCATTGCGGGGTTTAGGGTGATAGTAATAATCATGGTGCGAAACCTCCCTTTTCTACTATTATATTTTACCGAAAAAAACACACGCTGTAAACAGGAAATATGATATTTTGTCGAACATCATTCGCATCATGAAATATAATAAATTTGCACTCTTTGAGAAAAAACACCCGCTTATATTCACTCATATTGTTTAAAACACATAGAAGTTGTGTAAAAAAACAAAAATCAAAAACAATAAAATAATGAAAATTAAAATCCATGTAATGCTCAACAATAGCTGAAATAAAACCGGCTTCCAGCGGCAATGCACTTGGCTGAGCTGCTGTCCCAGTAGAATAGGGTCACCCATGGCATAAATTGCGTCATCTTCCGCCTCATCCGCTGAAAAATAGCATTTTTCTATGCGAAACAGCATATGGTCTTCGATATGGGCACACAACTCCTTGCGAATGGCGGCACAAGCCTTTTTATATTTGATTTCTGCACAGACAATGTCTAAAAATTCCTGTGTTTTAGAGGTGACCACAAGCTTCTCCTCCTATCACACGCCCCATTTTGGCATATAACTGCTCTAACTTTTTCTTTTTTTGTGACAGCGTATGGATGCCCTGCTTGGTTAATTGATAATATTTTCGCAGCTGTCCGGTTGCTGTGTTGGCATAGTAGGAACGCACCTCTCCATTTTGCTCTAAATCATGTAAAATCGGATAAATCATGCCTTCATTTGCAGAAAAGGTGTATTCCGAATGGCATTCTAATTCTTGAATCATCTGGTATCCACATAAATCTTGGTTTTCCAGCAGTGCCATCATCAAAAGCGTCATACTGGGCGGAAATGGTTGTTTTCTTCCGGTATCCATCATGGTATACATCCTTTCCTGTGAAATTTAACATCCATATGGCATTGACAAACGGCTGCGAAAACTCTATCATAAATAAAAGAACGGAAAAAGGAGCGGAAGACAATGCACATACATCATTTGGCGATTCGTGTAAAAAACTTGGAGAAATCCATTTGGTTTTATGAAACCTTAACACAGCTGACCGTTGCAAAACGATTCCAAGAAGCACCTGCCGAAGTGGCATATATGACGAATGGAGAAGGGGAAACCCAAATAGAACTGATTGCAATTCCAGAGAATCAAACCTTTCGAGGACTCGGATTTTTTGTGTGCTTTGAAACCGATACACTGGATGAAAGCCATGCAATCGCGAAACGAGAGGGGATGAATCCTTCCGATATTCGCAGTCCAGACCCGCAAAATCGATATTTCTATGTGTACGACCCCGACGGTGTATCAGTACAGCTGAAGCAGAGGATGTAACGATTCCCAACCCTATTATAGCACTATTTGCTGTCAAATGGGTTACTTTGTTTCATAAGCTGATGAATATACACAGACATTCCGGCACAGGTGATGCCTTGCGTGATGGCTTCAAAGGCACCTGCTGCAAAATTGGGGTATTCTGTGCGGTGCGCAAGCACAAATAATGCAACACACAGAATGCCACAGCCGGTTAGCAGCAGCGGAATCCAGCGGTCCTCAATTTTTGCAGCATTTTTGCAGGCTACCCCCAAAAAATAGAGTGCAAGCACCAAAATAACCAGTTCTGGTTTCACATAGTGCAGCATACTATCCATATCACATACCTCCTCGTTTGCACCAGATAAAAACGAAATCCATACAATACTATATGTGATATGGATACCAAAGAAGTATTTGCAATATTAAAAAATATATAAAAAAAGAGAAGATGTTTTATATCTTCTCTTCAGACCGTCGACAAAAAGGTACTTTACGCAACGCGTAGAGTACCTTTTTGATTTGTATTTAGAAACAAGCAATAGAAATAGGCCAATTGATTGATAAAGTGTTGTAAAGGTGGCGGCAGCATGCCCGTTCTTCGCTTCCATGTCGCCAGCTTTTTTAAATTCATGCACGCGAAAGTAAGCGTGACCTGCATTTTCACCTTTTGCAGTCCACGTAGCTGAGTATAACGCATGGCATGTTTCTCTTTTGCATCGGCAAAAACACGCTCAATGGTTTCGCTTCTTAACTTGTAAATGTCCCGATACTCGGGAGTATGCCGGTAATCCTCAGCAAGTTCCATGTATGGCTCCCAAATATGCCGGGTTACAACCTTTTGACAGGCTTTGCTTTCTGTACACTGGGAACGCATAGGACAATTTTTGCAAATTTCAGTGTTGCTTTTGTATTCACGGTATCCTTCCCGATTGGTTGTAGAATATGTTAGGGCCTGCTTGTTTGGGCACAACACACAGTCAAAATATTCATCATACACAAAGTCATACTTTTTAAAGAATCCTTTTTTCGTCATTGGACGTTTGTATGGCACACAAGGAATTTTTTCACTGTCAATGATTTCTTTCATAATTGCCGGAGTTTTGTATCCTGCATCTACCGCAACAGCCTGTATTTCCGGAAACTTTTTTAAAACCTTTTCATATACACTGCTGAACATCATGCTGTCATGAATATTTCCTGCACCCAGTACAAAGTCCAGTATAAAATTGTGTTTGTCACATGCGGTATTCGCTACATAGGCAAACTGCTTTTCATGTTCTCCCTTGTGGAACATTCCGCACTCTGGATCTGTTTTGCTTTGCGCGATTGTTTTTGTTGCCGGAGGTGTGGGCGGTTGGTCATCGTCATTGCCGTCATCCTTTTTCAGCGGCTTTTTTCCGTGCAGTCCCCGGTCTTTTGCGATTTCCTCATCTAACTGCTTTTGGTAGCTTCTTGCCTGAATTTCAATTTCCGCAGGCTGGCTCTTTTTCTTGTTTGCACTTGCCTTTATGTGCGTACCGTCTATGAATATCGCGCTTGCATCCACAAATCCGCAATCCACCGCTTCATTCAAAATATGTGTGAATATTCGTTCAAACACATCTGTTCCTTCAAATCGGCGTGTGTAGTTCTTTCCGAACGTAGAAAAGTGGGGGATTTTCTCTCCGATATCATACCCGATGAACCAGCGGTATGCCATATTTACTTCTATCTCTTTAATGGTCTGCCGCATACTGCGGATTCCGAATAAGTATTGTATGAACACTATTTTAAACAGTGCTACCGGGTCGATTCCCGGTTTGCCCCATTCTATTTCGGAATACAGTCCTTTTACTTCGTCATATATGAAATTAAAATCAATCGCTCTGTCGATGTCCCTTAAAATGTGGTCTTTCGGTACCAAATCTTCTATGCTTACAAATTTTATTTGTTTTTGCTGTCCTCTGTCCTTTTTTATATACATCAAAAACACCCCTGTCCTTATGGTTTAATTATACCATAATTCCAGAGGTGCTTCGACCCTTTTGTCTACAGGCTGAAGAGAAGATGTTTTATATCTTCTCTTTTTCGCCTATACACAGATTAAATTGCGTCACGAATCAACTGCCCCATTTGGGTGGTGGAACAGTAGGTTGCATTGCCAGCGGCAATGTCTGCGGTGCGATGTCCAGCGTTCAGCACCTGTTCAACAGCCTGCTCAATCGCAGCGGCTTCCTCTGCAAGGTTGAAGGAATAGCGCAGCATCATAGCACAGGATAGAATCGTTGCGATGGGGTTTGCGATGCCCTTGCCCGCAATATCCGGCGCAGAGCCATGAATTGGTTCATACATTCCCTTGCCGGTGGCGCTCATGGAAGCAGAAGGCAGCATACCAATGGAACCCGTAATCATAGAGGCTTCATCGGACAAAATATCACCAAACAAATTGCCTGTAACAATGACATCAAACTGCCCTGGATTACGCACCAACTGCATGGCGCAGTTGTCCACATACATATCAGAGTATTCCACTTCGGGGAACTCATCCTTGATGCGATGCATCGTTTCACGCCAGACACGGGAGGTTTCTAACACATTGGCTTTATCCACACTGCACAGCTTCTTGCCGCGCTTCATTGCCATGTCAAATGCACGGCGGCCGATGCGCTCGACCTCGGTCACGCTGTAATTCATGTCATCATAGCCGGTTTCGCCAAGGTCAGAGGAGCGTCTGCCATGGGTGCCGAAATAGACATCGCCCGTGAGTTCGCGGCAAACCATAATGTCAAAGCCTTCGCCGATGATTTCCGGCTTAATCGGGCAGGCATCCGCCAATGCTTTGTACATCGTCGCAGGGCGCAGATTGACAAACAAACAAAGCTGAGCGCGCAAGCCAAGCAAGGCTTTTTCCGGACGAAGCTCGCTGGGCACGCTGTCCCATTTTGGACCGCCGACTGCACCGAGCAGAACACTGTCTGCTGCCTTACAGGCGTCAATCGTTTCCTGTGTCAGCGGAATCCCATGCACATCGATGGAGCAGCCACCTGCCAGCACTTCAGTGAAATGAAACTGATGTCCAAACTTTTCGCCGATGACTTCTAGGGTTTGCATCGCTTCGGCCACGATTTCAGGACCGATACCATCACCTTTTACAACTGCAATTTTGTACTGCATGGTATTATTCTCCTCTTTCTTTCAGTGATTTCAAAAGACCGCCTGCATGGATGATGTTTTGAATGAAAGGAGGGAAGGCAGCTGCCTGATAGGTTTCGCCTTTGGTAAGATTGGTGATGATACCAGTGATGAAATCAATGGATACCTCGTTGCCCGCATCAATGCCCTTTGCAGCGGCTTCACACTCCAGAATCGGCAAGCCGATGTTGATGGCATTGCGATAGAAAATGCGTGCGAACGAAGCGGCAATGACACAGGATACGCCATTTTCCTTGATGACAAGCGGTGCGTGCTCACGGGACGAACCACAGCCGAAGTTGCGGTTTGCCACAATGATGTCACCAGTCTTCACTTTTTTTACAAATTCGGTGTCGATGTCTTCCATCGCATGGGTGGACAATTCTTTGGTGTCTGCAATGTTTAGATACCGCGCGGGAATGATAACATCGGTATCGACATTATCGCCATATTTAAAAACAGTTCCTTGTGCATTCATGTGTAAATTCCTCCGTTCCTTAATCTTGTGGTGCGCAAATATAGCCTGCGATGGCAGACGCTGCCGCAACGGCGGGGCTGGACAAATAAATTTCCGAGGTAATATGTCCCATGCGTCCGACAAAATTACGGTTGGTCGTTGCAACGGTCTTTTCGCCATGCGCTAAGATACCCATGTGACCGCCCAAGCAAGGGCCGCAGGTCGGTGTAGAGAGAATTGCTCCTGCATTGATAAAGATTTCAGCCAAGCCCTCTTTAATGCACTGCAAATACACGTCCTGTGTGGCAGGAATGATGATGGTACGTACACCGTCAGACACTTTTTTGCCCTTCAGAATTTGCGCCGCCATACGCATATCTTCAATGCGTCCATTGGTGCAGGAGCCGATGACAGACTGCTGGATTTCGATGTGGTCAAGCTCGTCAATCGGCTTGGTGTTTTCGGGAAGATGCGGACAAGCAACCGTTGGACGGAGCGCCGACAAATCAATGACAATGGTTTCATCATATTGCGCATCCACATCTGCTGCAAACTCCATCACATCGCGGTGGACACGACCGTCCATATAAGCACGGGTCTTGTCATCAACAGGGAAGATGCCATTTTTCGCACCCGCTTCAATCGCCATGTTGCAGATGGTGAAGCGGTCATCCATGGAAAGGGAAGCAACACCTTCGCCCGTGAATTCCATGGAGCGATACAGTGCGCCGTCTACGCCGATTTTACCAATGATGTGCAGAATGACATCCTTGCCGGAAACATACGGACTGAGTTTGCCGATTAGTTCAAACTTGATGGCAGACGGCACCTTGAACCATGCTTTTCCGGTTGCCATGCCTGCGGCAAGGTCAGTTGAACCAACACCGGTAGAGAAAGCACCCAGTGCACCATAGGTGCAGGTGTGGCTGTCTGCACCTATGATGAGCTCGCCGGAAGCCACCAAGCCCTGCTCTGGCAGCAACGCGTGCTCAATACCCATTTTTCCAACGTCAAAGAAGTTTACAATGTCATGCTTTTTGGAAAATTCACGACATTCCAAGCATTGCTCCGCCGATTTAATATCCTTGTTTGGTGCGAAATGGTCCATCACAAGTGCAATTTTTGTGCGGTCAAACACAGAGGTGAATCCTGCTTTTTCCATCTCACGAATCGCAACCGGTCCGGTAATGTCATTTGCAAGCGTCAAGTCAATGTTTGCTTCAATCAGCTGACCTGCCTCGACTTGCGCCAATCCGGCATGATGCGCAAGAATTTTTTGTGTCATTGTCATCCCCATGGTGGTGACCTCCCTTAATCATTAAAATATTTATTGATACCATTGATATATGCTTTAATTGATGCTTCGATAATGTCAGTGGATACACCGCGGCCTGTGACCATTTCACTGCCGTCAACCGAAATTTTTACCACCGCTTCCGACTGTGCATCTTCGCCGTCTGTCAGTGCTTTCAAGGAATAGTCCTCAAGCTCAATGTCATGTCCTACGATTTTGTTGACTGCCTTAAATGCAGCATTGACCGGACCGTCGGAGGCAGCCACACGCTCGAAGGTTTCGTCACCTCTCTGCATACTGATGACTGCAGTGGATGTGATGGTGTTGCCACTGTTGATGACAAAGTGCTTGAGTGTATAGCGTTCCGGACCGGAAACAGGCGCAACACCGATGAGTGCTTCCAAATCTCTGTCCTTGACCGTCTTTTTCTTATCTGCCAGCACCTTGAATTTTGCAAAGGCTTTATCCAGCTTTTCTTTATCTAAGGTATAGCCCAATGCCTTCAGACGGTCTTCAAATGCGTGGCGACCCGAATGCTTGCCAAGCACAATGGCGTTCTGGGGGATACCAACGGACTCTGGTGTCATGATTTCATAGGTCGATTTTTCAGAAAGGACGCCATGCTGATGGATGCCGGATTCGTGTGCAAATGCATTATCGCCCACAATCGGCTTGGTCGGTGCAACGGGTACGCCTGTAATCGTTTGAATCATGCGGCTTGCACGATAAATCTTGGTGGTATCAATGTTGCAATCCACATCAAAATACGCTTTTCTTGTGTGGAACGCCATGACACACTCTTCCATAGCGGCGTTGCCTGCACGCTCGCCAATGCCGTTGATGGTGCATTCAATTTGTCCCGCACCCGCCTGTACCGCAGACAGGGAGTTGGCAACCGCCATGCCCAAATCATTGTGGCAATGGCAGGAGATGACGCAGTTTTCAATGCCTGCGGTGTGTTCCATGACATAACGGATGCGTGCGCCGATTTCATCCGGCACCATATAGCCGACCGTATCCGGAATGTTTAATGTGGTCGCACCAGCACGGATGGCGGTTTCCAATGCACGGCACAGAAAATCCAAATCGCTGCGGCAAGCATCTTCTGCAGAAAATTCTACATCAGACACATATTTTTTCGCATAAGCCACATTGTGTGCAATGCTTTCCAAAACCTGCTCGGGAGACATCTTCAGTTTGTGCTGCATATGCACAGGAGAGGTTGCCAAAAAGGTGTGGATGCGTGCAGACTCTGCATTCTGAATGGCATGCCATGCCGTGTCAATGTCCTTCTCCACACAGCGCGCCAGCGAGCAAATGGTGCTGTTTTTCACAACATCGGCAATGGCGGCAATGGATGCCGCATCTCCGGGGGAGGCGATGGCAAAGCCTGCTTCGATGATGTCGACTCCCATGCTTTCCAGTTCCTTAGCGACCTCGATTTTTTCATTGAGGTTCATGCTGCAGCCGGGCGATTGCTCGCCGTCACGCAGCGTCGTATCAAAAATTTTCACTGTTCTTGCCATGTGTAATGTCCTCGCTTTCTGTATTTTACTGTTTTTTAGGACAAAAAAAGCTTCGTCCCTTAACGTAACGTAAGAGACGAAGCATAACTTGCTCCGCGGTACCACTCTTTTTGCCGCATCAAGGCGACCACTCTATGTACATCAAACAACGTACTGCCCCAATAACGGTGGACATCCGTTCAAACCTACCAGCGATTGCTTTCAGCCGACTGCTCCCCGGCGAGTTTCATGATTTTCCGACACTGTTTTCCACCAAACAACAGCTCTCTAACGACCTCAAATCATTACTTTACCAGTTCATAGCATTTATAAAAGATATATTTATATTACTAAACCCCGTATCGTTTGTCAAGTCTTTTTTATAGGTTTCCAAGAAAGGAAAGCGCACAAATAATTGCCGATAGGTCTTGTGATTTATGGCAGAATGGTTTAAAATATAAAATTAGATGTTAGAACTTGCATTCCGTTAAAGGATTATTGATACTATAGAAGAGTTGGAGAGAGCACAGTTTGAAAATTGCAGATATACTTGGCGTTCGATTTCATGCAGTGACACGCACAGAAGCAGTGCAGATAGCAATGGAGCATATTCACCGCCGTGAAAAAATGTACGTATCGACACCAAATGCAGAAATTGCGTATTTATGTTATCATGATGCAGCATTGAAAGCGCTGATTAATGGTTCCGGACTTGTGCTTCCGGACGGAATTGGTATTGTATATGCCGCCAAAATCATGAAGCAGCCCATTGCGGAAAAAGTGGCAGGCGTTGATTTTGCGGATGCTTTGATGCGCAGTATGGCAAAGGAGCAAAAGCGCATTTTCTTTTTGGGCGGAAAGCCGGGCGTTGCAGAGCAAGCCGCAAAAAAAATGGTGGCAAAGTATCCGGGATTGGTCATTGCCGGCGTGCAGGATGGATATTTTCAGGAAGATGCGCAAGCGGTGGATGCCATCAATGCTGCCAATGGCGTGGATGTCACCTTTGTTTGCTTGGGTGCACCGAAGCAGGAACGCTTTATGGCGGCGTATCAAGACCAAATTCAATCCACGGTTTTATGCGGTTTGGGTGGGTCACTGGATGTGTTTGCAGGGGTTGCACAGCGTGCACCGGATATATTCATTCGTTTAGGCTTGGAGTGGTTCTATCGCTTGCTGAAAGAACCACGGCGCATTGGCCGCATGATGAGCCTTCCCAAATTTATGTTGCTCGTATTGTGCAAAAAGATATTCGGAAAATGAAATTTCACATAATTACAGCGAAAATTTGATATAATACATGGAAAGACGAAGCAACTAGCACCGGAGTTAAGGAATAAGGCGATTAAAATGAGCTATGTACAAACGAAAACCACAATGCGAAAAAAAGCTGCAATGCTTCCGTTTCGTAAAATTACACTTGCTGACCGAGAACGTGTCAACGAATACATTGCGCAGATGCCAACGTTTCTTTGTGAACATTGCTTTGTGGATTTGTTTATCTGGAAAGACCATTATAATACAGAAATCTGCTTTTATCAGGATTGTTTGTTGGTTCGATGCGAGTCCTTTCCAGAGGGCATTGCGTTGTATCTGGCACCGATTGGGCAAGGTGATTGGAAAGCGGCACTCGAAGCAATGCGGCAGGATGCCGCCACACGAGAAGTCCCTTTTATGCTATCCTCCATCACACAGGAGCAGCTGGCGCAGTACCAGGACGTTTTAGGGGAAGAATTTGCATTTTCCAGCAGCGAGGATGCGGCAGATTACATTTATTTGCGGGAAAAATTGCAAACTCTTTCCGGAAAAAAACTACAGTCCAAACGCAATCTGGTCAATCGCTTCATGTCGGAAAACCAAGGAAGATGGGAATATGTTGCAATCACAGCGGACAATGTGCAGGATGCATATGCGTTCCATTTGGAGTGGTGTCGCAAAAATGGCTGCCAGAAAAGCGACTCGTTCAAAGGCGAAACGTGCGCTATCTATTTGGCATTGCAAAACTGGGATGCGTTGGATTTGTGTGGAGGAATGCTGCTGCTCGACGGTCGTGTCATCGCATTCACACTTGGCTGTCAGGCGCGAGAGGATTTGTTTATTGTGCAGATTGAAAAGGCAGATGCCGATATTTCCGGTGCGTATCAGATGATTAACCAACAGTTTGTCAAGGCGAATTGCGCCGATGTTACCTATATCAACCGCGAGGAAGATTTGGGGATTGAAGGACTTCGCAAGGCCAAACGTTCGTATTATCCGGCGTTTTATGGGGTGCGCTACACCGCAAGTCGGATTCTGGAGGAACAGCATGATTCGTCTGGCACAACCGAGTGATTTCGCCGCAATTCGCGCTTTATGGGAAGAATGCTTTCCAGACGAAAGCGGATTCAATGATTATTTTTTTGCACGCATTTTTCGGTTGCAGAACACCGTGCTTTTATTTGATGCAGGCATGCTGTGCGCTATGCTGCAAATGATGCCGTATACCCTGCGTTTGGGAACAGAAACTGTGCCTGTTACCTACATTTATGGGGCATGTACCGCGATAAAAGCAAGAAAAAGGGGCTATATGGCGCAGCTGCTGCATTGGAGCTTTGCGCAAGATATGCAGCAGAAACGTATGGCATCTATTTTGATTCCGCAGGAGCCATGGCTGTTTGATTTTTATCAAAAATATGGGTATCAAACGGCGTTTTTTACGCAGACATATATCGTGAACCCGTCTGCGCAGCAGGACGTCGCTGTCAGACGCTGTAGCATCGCAGATATTTCCGCGTTGCAGCAGGTATATCAGACTGCAACCGCAGAAAAGTCGCTTGTGCTGCTGAGAAGTGATGCACAGTGGCAGGCGCAGCTAGATATGTTTGATGCGCTGGGAGCAGGCGTCTATGCGCTGTTTGCAGACGGCGAGGTGCAAGCATATGCGTTCCTATGGGAGGATGCCCATGAAGTTTGGGCACAGGAATGGATGTCGGTATCCAAGACGGCAGAAGAACGCCTTGGAAGTGCGCTTGCCGCGCAATTTCCGCAGAAAACCGTGCGTTACACAACTTTAGGCGGGCAAACGCCACTGGGTTGCATCAAGGTTTATGATGCGTGCGATATGAACTTGAATGGATACTTTAATTTGCTGTATCAATAGATTTTCTGTATAAAAAACAACAAAAGAGGTGCTGAACGATGGTATATGTAATGTTAGCCGATGGCTTTGAGGAAGTGGAAGCACTGGTGCCGATTGACCTTTTGCGCCGCGCAGGCTTAGATGTCAAAACAGTAGGGGTGACGAGTGCGCAGGTGACGGGTGCGCATGGCGTGACCGTCCATGCCGATTGCATACCGGCGGATGTGCAGCTAGATGCAACCGAGCTGCTGTTTCTGCCCGGAGGAATGCCTGGAACAAAAAATCTATATGAAAGCCAATTTGTGCGGGATGCTGTCCAGAATTGTGTGGAAAACCAACGGTTTATTGCAGCCATTTGTGCCGCACCATCCATTATTTTGGGTGGTATGGGACTTCTGCAGGGGCGCAAGGCAACCTGCTTTCCTGGCATGGAGGACGGCATGAAAGGGGCACTGCCGCAAAATCAAGCTGTTGTGGTGGACGGAAAGCTGATTACCGGACAAGCGGCAGGGGCGGCGTTTCCATTTGCACTCACACTTTGCGAGCAACTGCTCGGAACAGAGAAAGCGGCGCAAGTGGCACAGTCTATTTATTATGCAGAATGATGCAAAACACCTGCTTCGCCAGCAGATTTTGCAAGCGCGCCATGCCATGACTGCTGCGGAATGGGATGCGATTGATGCCGGTATCCTACAGCATCTGGTGCAGGATGAGAACTTTCGGCGCAGCAAAGCGGTGTTTATGTTTTGCTCGATTGCAGGCGAGGTTTCCACCAAGGCGATTATGGAATATTGTTGGGAAAACGGAAAAATCGTGTGTATTCCCCGCTGTGGACAGGGTCACACCATGGTGGCACATCAAATTTTAACGCCAGACGATTGTGTGTCGGGAAAATTTGGAATTCCAGAGCCGACAGAGCATTGCCCTGTGATGGCACAGGACGCATTGGATTTGGTGCTGGTGCCCTGCCTTGCTGCGGACAAGCATGGCAATCGCATT
Organism: Intestinibacillus sp.; assembly: GCA_963664255.1. Lineage (GTDB taxonomy): Bacteria > Bacillota > Clostridia > Oscillospirales > Butyricicoccaceae. The sequence goes on from OY760938.1 coordinate 166,611, forward strand.
GGCTATGGCGGCGGATATTATGACCGCTACCTGCAAAAATGCACAGCCGCTGCCATAGTGCTTTGTCCCAGTCGGTATGTCCTGCAGGAAGTGCCAACGGAACCGTTTGATTATCCCTGTAATAAAATCATCACAGAAAAGGGGGTTCTTTTACCATCTTGATGCAAATAAAGAGCTATGTAGGATTTTTCACGGGATTATCCTTGTTTGTGAGCTTTTGTTGCCTTTCAGCAGCAAAGCCTATCGCGCAGTTGTTTGAAGGTGCTGTTTCATATGGCGTTTTGGGCGTGATGTATATGATGGCATTTTTGATTCCAACGGTGCTGTTGCAGCAAACCGTGCGTGTGCCGAAATCCTTGCTGTCACGCGTATGCTTGAAACTTTCTACGGTGCAGGTCATATATTTCGTGTTTTGGAGCAGTCTTTTTATTGCAGTCGCCGGATTTTTCGCCGATTACCTGCTCTTGCATATCTTCACTGAAAATTGGCTGTCAAAAATGATGTCCACAACTGTGTTCACACTACATATGCCGCGGTTGGTGCGCTTTGTAATTTTTCTCGTTTTGATACCCATTTTTCAAGAAGTGTACTTGCGGGGGGCGCTGCTTTCTGCGCATGAAGCATATGCCAACACCGGGGTTTGCATTTTACTGTCAGGCTTTTGCACATTGGCCATGCCGAATGCGGTTGGAAACTGGTGCAGTGCATTTCTAATTGGCTGTTTATGCGCCTATGTTGCGTTTGCGTTTGACTGTATCTGGTTTGCGGTTATGGTGCAGATATGCAGCAATGCCAGCAGGTATCTCTTGATGTGGATTGCAGACACTTATAGTCCGCTTGGTGTGTGGGAAATTTTTCTCTTTATCAGTGTACTGCTGCTCTTGCTATTCCTATTTCTTGCGTGCCGTTCTTTGGAGCCGCTTTTGCTCGGTAAGCGCATCTTACACTTTCAAAAAGGACATATTTGGAAAGAAACAAGTACACTTTTCTTAAATTCTGGTTTTGCAGCATTTATAGCAGCAGTGGTTCTCAAAAACATTCTGCAATTTATTTGATTGTAAACCGGCTTGAAATCAATTTCACGAGGTTTAGTATGGATTATAAGGATTATGATTATAAAAATGCCAATCAGGCACAGCGACCAACGGGAAATCGTCAGGGAAATTCCCCTGTGCAGCAAACTCCACCTAAAAAATCACGCTCCAAAAAGCGCATGAATCCTGGCTTGTATATGCTCATGATTCTAACAATTTCTGTGATTTTGTCGGCAATTCTGCTAACATCTGCAAATGATATGTTTGCATTCATCAAGGATGACCGAGAAACAACGATTACCGTGGCGGAAAATACGACCATTTCTGGTTTGAGCCGAGAATTGGGAAAAGAGAACATTGTCAATCACAGACTGTTGTTTTCGCTGTTTTTGAAGCTGACGCACAAGGATACGAATGTTTTGGCAGGCGATTATGTGTTGAATCCGAATATGGATTACAGTGCCATCATCCGCAGCCTCAAAAGCGGAGATGGCGGCAATAATACGGTAGAAGTGACCATTCCAGAGGGATATACCGTTGCGCAAATCCGCGAAGCACTGCTGACAAAGCACGTTTGCGAGGATGAAAGCGCGTTGGACAAGGCGCTTGGCGATTACCGCTATAGTTATGATTTTCTGGAAGATTTGGACATGAGCGATAATTGGCTGGAAGGATATTTATTCCCAGACACGTATCAGTTCTATGTCAATGACAGTGCCGTCAATGTTGTTGATAAGATGCTGTCGAATTTCGAGAAAAAGTACGACAGCAACATTCAAGATGGCGCTGAGAAACTGAATCTTTCCATGAATGAAGTTGTGACGATTGCCTCCTTGATTGAACGCGAAGCAAAGTTGGAGGAGGAATATACCATGATTTCAGGCGTCATTCACAATCGTCTGAATCATAGCAACAAATTCCCATATTTGCAAATAGACGCAACTGTGCAATATGCCGTCGGACATAAGGATGCACTCACTTCCGAGGATTTGGAGGTGGACAGCCCTTACAATACCTATAAGTACAAGGGTCTGCCGCCGGGACCGATTGCAAGCCCTGGATATACTTCGCTGTATGCTGCGACACATCCGGACACGCATGACTATTATTATTATGTGGCAATGCCGGATGGCTCTCATCTGTTTGCCGGCACACTTTCCAAGCACAATGCCAATATTCAGACAGCAAATGCCGCGTTTGATGCGCAAGGAGATACGCAATAATGCAAAAACCAGAAATTTTATCACCAGCAGGCGACTTGGAAAAGTTGCGCTATGCGATTGCATATGGCGCGGATGCCGTATATCTTGCAGGGCAGCAGTTTGGTATGCGCTCGGCTGCGGTCAATTTCAATGACCAGCAGCTGCGCGAAGGCATTGCCTATGCACACGCAAGACAGGTAAACTGTTATATAACCGTGAATGTTATGCCGTCTAATCAGGATTTGCAGCAGCTGCCTGCATACTTGGAGTTGCTGCAGGACGCAGGGGCAGATGCGCTGATTGTGGCAGATGTCGGTGTGATTGCGATGGCGCGCCGTTATGCGCCCAAAGTGCCGCTGCATATCAGCACACAGACCAGCATTTTAAATTATGAGGCGGCAAATTTTTGGGCAGACCAAGGGGCGGAACGCATTGTTTTAGCACGGGAGCTTTCCTTGGAAGAGATTACAGAAATCCGCGATAAAACGCCCAAGCACTTGGAACTGGAAGCGTTTGTACATGGTGCTATGTGTATTTCGTATTCTGGCAGATGCTTGATTTCGCAATATCTGACCGGACGAGATGCCAACCAAGGGGCGTGTGCACAGCCTTGCCGTTGGAAGTATACCTTGATGGAAGAAAAACGTCCAAATGAGTATTTTCCGGTGGTGGAGGATGACCGTGGCACCTATTTGTACAACTCAAAAGATATGTGCATGATTGAACACATTCCGGAGCTGGTCAATGCGGGCATCAATTCGTTCAAAATCGAAGGACGCAATAAAACCGCATATTATGCTGCAGGCATCACCAGTGCCTATCGGCGTGCGGTAGATGCCTATTGCGCAAAGCCAGCAGATTTTGTGTTGCCGGAGGATATTCGTGCAGAAATCAGCAAGGTCAGCCATCGAAATTATTACACCGGATTTTATTTCGGGGATACTGCGGTAGGGCAGTATTACGAAGACAGCCACTATATCCGAGATTGGGAAGTGACTGGGATGATGCTTTCCTGCGATGCAGAAGGAAACGCTGTTTTTGCGCTGAAAAATCGTGTGTTTGCAGGGGATACCGTGGAGCTTTTGCAGCCAAATCTTGCGCCATATCCGTTTCAGATTGCGGATATACGCGATGACGCGGGGAACATCTTGGAAGTGGCGCGGCATCCGGAAATGCGTGTGCATCTCAAATTGCCGTTTCAAGCAGACCCGTTTGCAATTTTGCGCAGAGAAGTCGTGTCAAATGATTGACAAATGCGGCAAATATGATACAATAAAAACGAACAAAATCATATAAAAAGAAGCGATGATAAAGCAAACCATGTTATGACAGCCGACAGCGAGAGGGGAGAGTGCAAGCCCTTGGTGATGCGTGCATGGCAGCTACTTTGGAGCTGTTCGGCAAACCGAACCGTCTATCCGCGTTAAGGAGTTCTTGAGATGCCCATTTGGGCAGATTAGGGTGGTACCGTGGAAGCAAAAGCCTCCGCCCCTAACACCGGTTGGGAGCGGAGGCTTTTTTATGAAAAAATATGGAGAAAACACACTATTGGAGGAACCAAACCATGCAGTATATGGGATTAAATGAAATTCGAGAAAAGTTTTTGTCGTATATGGAATCCAAGGAGCATTTGCGCCTGCCAAGCTTTTCGTTGATTCCGCAGGGCGATGCATCCCTGCTCTTAATCAATTCTGGTATGGCACCGATGAAGCCATTTTTCACAGGGGAGCAGGAGCCGCCTCGCCGCCGTGTCACCACTTGCCAAAAGTGCATTCGTACAGGTGATATTGAAAATGTCGGTAAAACCGCACGTCATGGCACATTTTTCGAAATGCTCGGCAACTTTTCATTCGGTGATTATTTTAAAAAGGAAGCGATTGCTTGGAGCTGGGCATTTTTAACCCAAGATATGGGATTGGATGCGGACAGACTGTATCCTTCTATTTATGAAGATGATGAAGAGGCATTTGAAATTTGGAATAAGGACATTGGCATTGCACCCGATCGTATTTTCCGCTTTGGGAAAAAGGATAATTTCTGGGAGCATGGCGCAGGTCCTTGTGGTCCGTGTTCGGAAATTTACTATGACCGTGGTGAAAAATATGGATGCGGCGCATCTGATTGCACAGTTGGGTGCGATTGCGACCGTTATATGGAAGTTTGGAACAATGTATTTTCTCAGTTCAACAACGATGGACAGGGCAATTACACCGAACTAAGCCAGAAAAACATTGACACCGGTATGGGTCTGGAACGTTTGGCAGTTGTGGTGCAGGATGTCGGCTCTTTGTTTGAAGTGGACACCGTGCGCAACATTATGACCCGCATTTCTGAAATCGCAAATGTCAATTACGGTGCAAGCGATAAAACGGACATCTCTCTGCGCGTCATCACAGACCACATTCGCTCCACGGTGATGATGGTGTGCGATGGTGTGTTGCCGTCCAATGAAGGCCGTGGGTATGTGCTGCGCCGCCTGCTACGGCGTGCCGCACGCCATGGCAAGCTGCTCGGTATTGAGCAGGCATTTTTATCCGATGTTGCTACAACGGTGATTGAGGAAAGTGGTTCTGCATACCCGGAATTGGTCAAAAAACAGGATTTCATCCATAAAGTTATCACCATGGAGGAAAACAGTTTTGCCAAGACGATTGACAGCGGTTTGGACATTTTAAACGGCATGATGGAGGAAATCACGGCTGCTGGACAAAAGGAATTGCCGGCGAGCGATGCGTTCAAGCTGTATGACACCTATGGCTTCCCGATTGATTTGACATTGGAGCTGCTCGAAGAAAACGATATGTGTACAGACCGCACCGGATTTGATGCACTGATGAATGAGCAACGCGTGCGTGCACGTACTGCGCGCGAAAAATTAGGCGATTTGGGTTGGGCATCGGAAAATCTGGGTCTGGATAAATCCATCAAAACCGAATTTTTAGGGTATACGACATTACAGGCATCTGCAAAGGTTTTGGCTGTCATTGCAGATGGTGAAATTGCAACCGACGCTGGCGCAGGCGCAGCGGTGACAGTGGTATTAGACCGCACGCCGTTTTATGCAGAAAGCGGCGGTCAGGTCGCTGATTACGGCACTTTGCAGACTGAAAACGGTTGCCTTATCAACGTTATGGATGTGCAGAAGACAAAAGACGGCAAGTTTATGCATATGGGCACTGTTGCAGAAGGTGCTCTTTCAGTGGGCGATGTGGTCACGGCAACCGTTCAGGCGGAACGCCGCCAGGCGATTTGTCGTGCACATACCACCACGCATCTGCTGCAAAAGGCATTGCGTACGGTTTTGGGCGCACACGTAGAGCAGGCAGGTTCTTATAACGAAGCTGACCACATCCGCTTTGACTTCACCCATTTTGCGGCAATGACCGAAGAAGAGCTGCAGAAAGTGGAAGACATGGTCAGTGCTGCAATTATGGAAGGATACCCTGTCACAGTAGAAGAAATGTCCATCGATGCGGCCAAAAAACTGGGTGCAATGGCACTGTTCGGTGAAAAATACGGAAATGTTGTTCGTGTGGTGCGCGCAGGCGAATTTTCGACTGAATTGTGCGGCGGTACACATTTGGATAATACTGCAAAGGCAAGCGTATTCAAAATCATTGGCGAAAACTCCGTTGCAGCAGGGGTACGCCGTATTGAAGCCATCACTGGCAAGGGCGTACTGCGTATTCTGAATGAAAAGCAGGCGTTGATTGCGGAAACGGCAAAAGCACTCAAGACCAATCCAACAGATTTGGTGCAGAAAGTTGAACAAGTATTTGCTGAAATGCGTGAAATGTCGAAGAATATGTCGTCTTTAAGCGCAAAACTGGCAAATATGCAGCTGATTGATTTGCTCAACATCTCCAAGGACGTCAAGGGTGTCAATGTCATTGCGGCAAAGCTGGATGATGTTTCTATGGATACGCTGCGTGCAATGGGAGATGCCATTAAGGACCGTGAACCCAAAATGGTTGCGGTGTTGTCCACTGTGCAGGATGGAAAAATCAATTTCTTGTGCGTTTGCGGCGCAGAAGCGGTGAAGCTTGGTGCCCACGCCGGAAAAATTCTGAAAGAAGTTGCAAAAATGTGCGGCGGCGGCGGCGGCGGTCGACCGGATAATGCAACTGCCGGCGGAAAGGATGTTTCCAAACTGGAGGCTGCTTTGGAAGCGGTCAATAATATCGTGGAAGCACAGATTTAAGCATTTGCTTGTCAGCAGCAGAGCCGTACAAAACACCCTCTGCTGCTGACAAATACCAAGTGAATAAGGGGAGAACTGTCTATGAGTGACTGTATTTTCTGCAAAATCGCAGCAAAACAGATTCCATCCAAGCCTGTCTATGAGGACGACTTGGTCTACGCATTTTATGATTTGGAGCCAAAGGCACCAATACATTTTTTGGTGATTCCGAAACAGCATATTACAAGTGCCCTGCAGCTAACGGAAGCCGAAAACAATGTGGTGGGGCATTGCTATGCCGTGATTGCGCAGGTTGCCAAGCAACTTGGGTTTGACAACTATCGCGTTGTGACAAACTGCGGCGAGCAAGCCGGACAAACTGTTTTTCATCTACATTTCCATGTGCTTGCAGGACGGGATATGACTTGGCCACCAGGCTGATTCTGAACAGTAAGGACACAATACCGCGGGAGGAATGGGTTTGAAACGTCCGCTGGTTGTATTTACCGCTGCATTCGCAGGCGCGATTTATCTGCAACTGCATATGCAAATATGGGAGTTCCTATGCGAAAAATGGTTTACTGCTGGCAGCATAGGTGTGTTTTTGATTGCCTTGTGTGCCGCCTTTCCAAAACTGCGGGTTGGATTGGTGGCGCTCATTGGATTCTTTTGTGGTGTCCTGTTTTCTTTGGGATATACGACCCATGTCGTGCAGCCGTTGGAAAATTTGGCGGGGACACGCGTTGCATTGACAGGGATTGTACAGGAAGAACCTTCTATTTATGCAGATTGTCAGCGCATGGTGGTAAAAGTGGAGGCACAGTCGCTGGGAATTGCTGCGGCACAGCCGCGCGTTTCCATTTTACTCTATGCGCCACTAACAGATACGCCAATACAGCCAGGGGATACAATACACGCCACTGCGCGGCTATATGAACCCCAAATTTCAGATGGATTTGATAAAGCCAGCTTTTATCATGCAAAGGGCATTTTTTTGCTTGCAAAGGATACTTCCGACAGCGAAGAAGCAGCTGCCGCCGCACCACAGTTCACGGTTGAGGCGCCAGAACAAGTACCCCTTTGGTGTATGCCGTTAAAGGTTCGTCAAAGCATTACAAATAATCTGCATACACAACTGCGTCCTCGTATTGCAGGACTTGTAACCGCTATTTTGTTTGGCGATAAAACAACCATTGATACGGCAGACTATCAGCATCTTCGCAAAGCGGGCTTATCCCACGTTGCAGCAGTTTCCGGTCTGCACGTTGGCTTTTTGGTCAGTTTTTTGGTGCTGTTTTTCGGGCGAAAATATGGCTCTGGCGTGGCAATGATTTGCATTTTGTTATTTATCCCGATGGTCGGCATGACACCATCTGTCATGCGTGCCGGCATCATGTATCTTATGGTGCTATTGGCATTTTACTTGGGGCGTGAAAATAACAGTCTAAACTCCCTATGCTTTTCATTGCTGGTGCTGTTGTGCAGTAATCCCTATGCCATTGATAGTCTGAGCTTGCAGCTGTCATTTGCAGCATCATTGGGGTTGATTTTGCTTGCCAGTCGCGCGCAAAATTGCTTCTCTCGGCTCATTGACCATCTAAAGACACCGCTTTTGCGCAAACCCATACGCTTCTTTACGGAGAGCATCACAGCATCCGTGTGTGCATTGCTGTTTACCGTTCCTATTTGTATGATGTCGTTCGGGTATGTGTCGCTATTATCACCAGTTGCCAATCTTTTGGTGGTCGGCGTCGTGGGTTGCATCTTTGTTTTGGGTTTGGTGCTGGGCAGTGTCGGTGCTTGGATTCCCGTGTTGGGGCATTTATTTGGCACAATATTGGACGCCATTTGCACATATGTGCTCGTCGTTTCAGAAAAGATTTCCGATTTTCCCTATGGAATGCTATATAGTGACACGCTTTACGCATGGATTGCTGTGCTTTTAATGTATCTGCTGGGCGCATCTGTTTGGTGGCTACGCAAAAACAAGTGGGTCTACCCTTGCGTGTCGGCACTTGGCATTGCACTGTTTGCTGTACTGACGCAAAATGCTGCCGAAAACGCGAAAAGTATGCAAATAAACCTGTTGCCATGCGGTTATGGGCAAGCAATTCTGGTGGCTTCGGCTGAAAACAATGTGACACTGATTGATTGCAGCGCGTCTGGCTATCGAAATGCAGCAGAACTGGTTGAAAACGCCATGGATTGGTATGGATATGACCAGATTCAAACGCTGATTTTGACTTCTGTAGATAAAACCCATGCACGAAATGTTCCTGCATTGCTGGACGCCATTGCCGTGCAGCAAATCATCATACCAAATGAGAATCGAGAAAGTGATGTTTTTGATGCAATTTCTGCAGCAGCTGCACAGAAGCATATTCCCATCTTACGGTGGACGGAAGATACAACCACCGCAGCCCTTCCAGATGGAGTTTCTGTCATTGGTGGAATCGAACGCAAACTGATGGTTTTATTGCAAATGACAGAGCAAAGGTATCTGATTTTGCATAGCGTTACACAAAAAATGTTGCAAACCTATTTGGAAACCAACACCCTATCCGCCGATGCTGTGGTGCTTTCTGAGAGCAATATTGCCGATGCAGATTTATTAAAGGCGGCGTTGGAACACATCAGTCCTCAGGAAGTGGTTTTGGAATCCGGATATGGCGAGCAAGAGCGCGTTCTGCAATATCCTGTACGAAATACCTACTTGGAAGGTGAAATTGCGATAAAACTCGCGTAAGAAATGTTTTAGGAGGACATCCGTATGCCTGCAAAAGGTTCTGGTTCAAATCATGATGCAAAGCAATTAAAAAACGACCTGAAAACAGGGAATATTGGAAATCTGTATTTGATTCATGGGGAAGAATCCTATTTGAAGGAACATTATGTGCAAGCACTGATTACGGCGGTGGTGGACGAAACTTTTCGAGAGTTTAATCTGCATATCTTAGATGGAAAAACCATGACACCCGAAACCCTAAATGATGCCATTGAAAGCTATCCAGCAATGGCGAAGCGAAAGCTGGTACTGGTTCGTGAGTTTAATTTGAATAAGCCCTCTGCGGCATTTCAAGAAATTTTACCTGCTCTGCTTGAAAATTTACCAGAGTATATTTGTTTGGTTTTTTTCTTTGATGTTGTGGAATTTAAAATCGATAAGCGTATGAAATTGCACGCATTGCTTCTGAAAACCGCCTGCATCGCAGAGTTTTCACCTTTGTCGGAACGAGAACTGATGGATTGGGTGCGCCGCCGTGTCAAGGCGTTGGGCAAATCCATCGATGACGAAAGCTGTGCGTATTTCATTTTTCATTGCGGGAATTCGATGACCAATTTAATCACTGAAATAGAAAAAGCGGCAGCGTTTTCTGTGACAGACGGTATCACAAAGCAGCATATCGATGCCGTTTGTACGCGGGTGCTGGATGCAGTCATATTTGATTTGACAGATGCGCTGGCAGAACAAAAATACGAGCAAAGCATTTTCATTCTCAACGATTTGCTGGCACAGAGAAATGACGCCGTGCAGATTTTTTCGGCAATCATGCGGCATTTTCAGCGAATGTATGCGGCAAAGATATGTGAAAGCAGTCGAATGTCCAGTCAGACGCTGCTGGAGATGATTGGCTCGCGTTCGCCTTATTATGCAAAACGGCTGTCAGAAGGCGCTCGTATTTTTTCAATATCATTTTTACGCAAGACAATTTTGCTGTTGTCAGAAACAGATGTACACTTAAAGCAATCCTCGATGAATGCACAAAATGCAATCGAGGTTGCATTGCTAACAATGGCTGCAAATTTTGGAGAAACTGCATGATTCATATCAAGGAAGCAATTATCGTAGAGGGTCGTTATGACTGTAATACCTTACATCAAATCGTCGATACGGTTATTTTAGAAACCGGTGGATTTCGGATTTTTAATGACAAAGAACGCATCCAAATGATTCGTCGCATTGCACAGGTGCGCGGCATCGTGATTCTGACCGACAGCGATGGCGCAGGCTTTGTCATACGGAATTTTTTGAAAGGTGCCTTGCCGGCAGGGCAGGCAAAACACGCATATATTCCGGATGTAGCAGGCAAGGAACGCCGAAAGCGTAAGGCTGGAAAAGAAGGCAAGTTGGGGGTTGAAGGGATGCAGCCTGCAGTTTTATTGCACGCGTTGCAGCAGGCTGGGGTTGTAATTTTAGATGAAAATACGATTGCAGTGGATGCACAACGCAAAAAAATCACAAAAGCGGATTTATATGCGTGGGGATTATCTGGCACAAAGGAAAGTGCGGTAAGACGAAAGCTTCTGTTGCATCGCTTGCAGTTGCCCGAGCATATGTCTGCCAATGCACTGCTGGATTTTGTCAATGCTGTCACAGATGCAGATACGTTGGAAGAAATCCTGTCCAAAATAGACGAAAACAGTTGACAATGTTCGACAAATGCGATATACTCAATGACAGATATAGATATTGTTTCAGGGCGGAGTGAAATTCTCCACCGGCAGTGATAAGCACAATGCTTTTAGTCTGCGAGCCGCAAGGCATGATGGGTTAGAATCCCAACCGACGGTCATAGTCCGGAAGAGAGAAACAAGACAAGGCTATTTTTATAGTTTTATTGTGTATGCCCAAGGAGCAGTATTCTGTTCTTTGGGCTTTTTTATGTTAATCGGAGGGATATACAGTGAGAAAAACACGAAAAATCACATTCACCGCTGTTTTTGCGGCAATCGCTACCATCCTAATGTTTTTTGAATTTCCATTGCCGCTGATGCCACCTTTTTTGAAAATTGACCTCAGCGGTGCAATTATTATGATTGGTGCATTTATTTTTGGACCGACATCAGCCGTTGCCATGGCATTGCTTAAGGATTTGATTCACTTGCCGCTTTCAACAACGAGCGGCGTGGGAGAATTGGCGGATTTTCTGATGACCATTACCTTGGTTTTGGTCGCGCTTTTGGTGCAGAGGCTTGTCAAATCCAATAAAGGCAAGGTCATTGGCTGTATCTCTGGCACGATAGCAATGGCAATTATGGGTATTGCTACAAATTATCTGTTTATTTTACCGTTTTACTCCACATTTATGCCTCTGGATGCGATTATTGCAATGTGCACGGCGGTCAATCCGGCGATTAACGGTGTCACGGGATATTTGCTGTTTGGGGTATTGCCGTTCAATCTCATCAAAGGCAGTATTTTATCCATCATCACCATGCTGGTGCATCAAAAATTAGGAAGCGTAATTGCAAATTTCCATATCAAGCAATCTCATGCGCAGTGATTCTGCCTGTGCAGCTGCGCAATAGAAAAGCTTGGCGAAACCACACCGTATATCGATGGTTTTGCCAGGCTTTTTTATTTGATGCAATAGGGTGTTTTGCGAAAATGATTACCGCCAGCATGAAAATTGGCAGAAGGCAATGTGAGATAAAACAATTCATCCGAACGGATGTCACGCTGTACGATAGACTGCAGCGCATCGCATAATCTCTTTTCGTGCAAAGGTTTGGTAATAAGAGTGTTTTTTCCAGCGTGGTTGCGTAACAGTTCGCGTCCTTTGGCACCGATTGCTAACACACGCAGATATTCGATGGGTTCTTTCATCGCAGAGAACGGCACATCCAAAAATGCACGTAGAAGCGCACGTCGAATGCGTGCCAAAGGATAACGGCGCGTTTGTGCGTTGGCACAAATTTCTTCAAAGGTACGACCAATTTGAATCGCATGGAACAGTCGATTGGTAAAGCCGTCTTCGTTCCGTTCATATTGCGTGAGCTGCTCCGGATGCATTCTCCGTAAATAGGATACAATCGCCGCATCAAAACGCAATGGGTTTGTTTGTGCGGCCCCTTCGTTATAGGATTTTTGCAGTGCATTATAAGAAATATCCGGCATGAAGGCGGCACATGATGTAAGGTCATTTTGCAAAATACGCGTGCGAAGGTAGGATGCCGAAGCAAATCGTCCGGATGCTTCGCGCGCGTTGTGTTCCACCGCATAGCGACGGATGGAAAGCGGCGTGATGAGGCTGTTTGCACAGTCCAATGCACGGCAATATTCCAATCCAAGGACATTATTAGGGGACGCCAGCAATGCTGCAAGCTCTGGATTCCACGCAGCAACCGATTGCTCGCGTGCAGCGGCATAGGATAACCCTTCCTGCAGTTTACGACGAAAAACAGCCTCCACGGCGTCTGATTTTGTCAATGCCACACATCGCTGCAGCGCACGCACAGAGCCGCATTCACTGCCAAAGGATAGATAGCCGACGGAGCCGAACGCCTCCAGTGCGGCAATGGCACCCCTTGCAAACCCTTCGGCAGAAGACAGTGCAGCAGCTAGCGGCAATTCCAGCACCAAATCAGCCCCACATCGGACAGCTGTTTCCGCCCGTAAATATTTTTCTAACATGGCAGCTGCACCGCGCTGCACAAAATTACCACTCATCACGCACACAATGGCGGTATCTGCACCAAGAATGGCGCGGGTTTGCGATATATGAAGTGCATGACCATTGTGAAATGGGTTATATTCGGCGATGATACCGCAAACTTTCATAAAAATCCTCCTGCGTGCGCTGCAAAGAAATCGAAAATAAATTCCGCGATAAATAAAGTGAAATTGCTGTTGTGCATTTTGGTCAAGTGGTGTAAAATAGAAAGAGCTATATGTTCTGGGTATTTTGCCTTTCATTATTGTACACTTTTTAGTACTTTCCCGCAATCTTTTTTTGTGGAGTATCGGGAACGATGTATGGAATGTATAGAATCTGAAACAAGGAGAAGTAGCACATGAAAGTACTGGTTATCAACGCAGGCAGTTCGTCCCTGAAATATCAGCTCATTGATATGACGGAACAGGCGGTCATGGCAAAAGGCTTGTGTGAGCGTATCGGCATTGACGGTAAACTGACACACCAAGGGGAAGGTCACGAGGGGAAGTATAAAGCAGATATTGCAATGCCGACACACGCGGATGCAATCAAAGCTGTCATCAATATTTTGACAGATAAAGAATGGGGTGTCATTGCAGACATGAAGGAGATCGACGCGGTCGGTCATCGTGTTGTGCATGGCGGCGAGGAATTCTCGGCCTCGGTTATTATTACCGAGGCAGTGCTACAGGGCATTGAAAAGTGTGTGCAGCTTGCACCCCTGCACAATCCGCCCAATTTGACAGGCATCCACGCTTGTCAGGAAGTAATGGGCAAGGATGTGCCACAGGTTGCTGTGTTTGACACGGCGTTCCATCAGAGCATGCCGCAGTCCCATTACATGTATGCCATTCCGTATGAATATTATGAAAAGTACAAGATTCGCAGATATGGTTTCCATGGTACTTCTCATCGTTATGTTTCGCAGCAGGCAGCAGAAATGCTGGGTAAGCCGATTGAGCAGCTGAAAATCATTACCTGCCATTTGGGCAACGGCTCTTCCATTGCAGCGATTGACGGCGGTAAGTCGATTGATACCTCTATGGGTTTTACTCCGCTGGACGGTCTGCCGATGGGTACTCGTGCTGGCAATATCGACCCGGCGATTATCGAATTCTTGTGCACACATGAAAACAAGACTTCGACAGAAGTGATTGAAATCCTCAACAAGAAGTCTGGTATGCAGGGCATTTCCGGTGTATCTTCTGACTTCCGTGATTTGGACGATGCTGTGGATGAGGGCAATCAGCGTGCCATCCTCGCAAAGGATATGTTCAATATTTCGGTTAAGAAAATCATCGGCTCTTACATTGCTGAAATGGGTGGCGTAGATGCCATCGTATTTACGGCAGGTGTTGGCGAAAATGACCCGCTGGTGCGCAGAGATGTTTGCGAACACATGGAATATTTGGGAATTAAGGTTGACCCGAACAAGAACAAGTATCGCGGCAAGCAGATGGATATTTCTGTTGATTGGGCGCGTGTGCGTGTTCTGGTGATTCCGACCAACGAGGAGCTTGTCATTGCACAGGATACCGAGCGTTTGGTAAAGGAACTGTAAGCAATCGCTTGAAAGGGAGGGTAATCTGCACAAGTGGCCATTTGTGCAGATTACCATTCTTCAACGGAATATGCTTTGCGAAATATTTGTAAAATTTTCTTGACAAAATCGGAATTTTCATATATACTTTAATAGCTGTCGAAAATGGTACCATAGCCAAGCGGTAAGGCGTGGGACTGCAACTCCCTGATCCCCAGTTCGATTCTGGGTGGTACCTCCATTTTTATAGGCAACATTGCGATGATAAAGAGGAGTATTTCCTGCAACGCAGCGCAGAGAAGAGGCGGAACGGTGCAAGCCTCAGTGCGAACAGGAAAGAAGGTCGCTTTTGAGCAAGAAAAACTGAATGGCATTCATTTGCTTTAGGTTTTTTCGTTTGACCGGCGTTAACGGTTGGAAAGTGCACAGGCAACTGTGAATTTAGGTGGTACCACGGAGAAAACGCTTCGTCCTATAGTTGAGGATGTAGCGTTTATTTTTTTATATGTAGAGGATAATGCAAAGGAGCGAATTGCTTTGACAAACGAATTACCAAAGGTCTATGACCCAAAGGAAACGGAAGAAAAGTTATATAAATTCTGGAATGACAGCGGTTTTTTTCATGCAGAAGTAAATCCTGATAAAAAACCATATACCATCGTGATTCCACCCCCGAATGTGACGGGTCAACTGCACATGGGTCATGCGTTTGACGAAACCCTGCAGGATATTCTGATTCGTTTTAAGCGGATGCAGGGATATGAAACCCTTTGGATGCCCGGCACAGACCATGCAGGCATTGCAACCCAAATTAAGGTGGAAGAAAATCTGCGCAAGGAAGAAGGCTTAACGCGTCACGATTTGGGGCGCGAAAAGTTTTTGGAGCGTGTTTGGGCTTGGAAGCATCAGTATGGAAATCGCATTTTGGAACAGCTGCAAAAAATCGGCTGTTCCTGCGATTGGGAACGGGAGCGCTTTACCATGGACGAAGGTTGCTCCAAGGCGGTGCGCGAGGTTTTTGTAAATCTGTATGACAAGGGTTTGATTTATAAGGGCAACCGCATCATTAACTGGTGTCCGCATTGCACCACGGCGCTGTCTGATGCAGAGGTAGAATATGAAACCCAACCGGGGCATTTGTGGCACATCAAATATCCTATCAAGGATTCGGATGAATTTTTGGTGGTTGCAACGACACGTCCGGAAACCTTCATGGGTGATACCGGCGTGGCGGTTAATCCGAATGATGAACGGTATCAGCATCTGATTGGAAAGACCTGTATCTTGCCGATTATGAACCGTGAAATTCCGATTTTTGCCGACGATTATGTGGATATGGAATTTGGTACTGGCTGCGTGAAAACAACACCATGTCATGACCCCAATGACTTCAGCATGGGGCAACGCCATGATTTGGAACAGATTCTGGTGTTCAATGAAGATGCAACCGTGAATGAAAATGGCGGAAAATATGCAGGGATGGACCGCTATGCGTGCCGTAAGGCAGTGATTGCAGATTTAGATGCCGGCGGCTATTTGGTAAAAACCGAAGAGCATGAGCACAACGTCGGCACTTGCTATCGCTGCAGCACAACCGTTGAGCCGATGACATCGGCACAATGGTTTGTGAAAATGGAACCGCTGGCGAAGCCTGCGATGGATGTGGTCACGGAGGGCAAAACCAAGTTTGTGCCGGACCGTTTTTCCAAAACCTATCTGCGCTGGATGGAGAATGTGCATGATTGGTGCATTTCTCGTCAGCTGTGGTGGGGTCATCGTATTCCTGCCTTTTATTGCGAGGATTGCGGTGAAATGACCGTTTCAAAGGAAGATATTTCCGTTTGTCCGAAGTGTGGCAGTTCAAACGTGCAGCAGGAAGAGGATGTGCTGGATACATGGTTCTCCTCTGCACTCTGGCCGTTTTCTACCTTGGGCTGGCCGGAAAAGACGCCGGAACTGGAATATTTCTATCCAACGAACACGTTGGTGACCGGGTATGACATTATTTTCTTCTGGGTTGCACGTATGATTTTTTCCGGTGTCGAAAATCTACAGGAAACCCCGTTTGATACCGTTTATATCCATGGTTTGGTGCGAGATGCACAAGGCAGAAAAATGTCCAAATCATTGGGGAATGGCATTGACCCCTTGGAAGTGATTGCACAATATGGTGCAGATGCGCTGCGCTTCACACTGGCAACTGGTAACAGCCCTGGAAACGATATGCGTTTTTCGGATGAGCGAGTGGAAGCTAGCCGTAATTTCTGCAATAAAATGTGGAATGCGTCCCGCTTCATTCAGATGAATTTGACGATTCAAAAAGCAGGATTTCCAGACACATTGGAAATGGAAGACAAGTGGATTTTGTCAAAATACAATACACTTGTGCGGGAAGTTACCACCAATTTGGATAAATATGAGCTTGGATTGGCAGCAAGCAAGCTAAACGACTTTATCTGGGACAGTTTTTGTGATTGGTATATTGAAATTGCCAAAACACGATTACAGAACAAAGAAAATTTAGTTTCCAGCGAAAATGCGCAAAAGGTGCTTTGCTATGTTCTGTCTGGTGCAATGCAGCTGCTGCACCCGTTTATGCCATTTATTACGGAAACCATTTGGCAGGCACTTCCACATGATGGTGCGAGTGTCATGGTATCCGACTGGCCGCAGTATCAAGAGCAGCTTCACTTCCCAGCGGAAGAGGCACATATGGAAACCTTAATGGAATCCATTCGTGCGATTCGCAATCGCCGTGCCGAAATGAATGTTCCGCCATCAAAACGTGCCAAGGTCATTGTTTTTTCAGACAAAAAAGAAACCTTTGAGGCAGGACAGGTCTTCTTTGCAAAGCTTGGTTATGCTTCTGAAGTCACATTGGTAGATGCAGTGCCTCAGGATGCCGCAAAAATGGTATCGGTTGTGACGGAAGATGCACAGATTTATATGCCGATGAATGAGCTAATCGATTTTGAAAAGGAACGTGCGCGCTTGACCAAAGAAAAGGAAAAGGCGGAAAGCGACCTTGCGTTTGTGCTGAAAAAGCTGAACAACGAAAGCTTTGTTGCAAAAGCACCAGAAAAAGTTGTGGCGGCAGAAAACGAAAAAGCAGACCGTGCAAGAGAATTGATTGTGAAGCTAGAGGCCAGCATTGCCGCGCTTGGCTAAATGAGATGCGGAAAGCAGGATTGATGAAATATTCCCTTCTATGATGAAATTCGAGGGGAATTTCATCATAGAAGGGACGTATTGATGTATCGCATAGAAGATGCAATCACATATATTCATACCTTGGGACGCGCTGTTGGCACGCCGGGTTTGCATCGCATTCGTGCACTGCTCCAAGCAGTGGGGAACCCACAAAAGCAGTTGCAATTTGTGCATATTGCAGGCACTAATGGAAAGGGCAGCACCGCAACTATGACTGCTGAGATTTTGCAATGTGCAGGATACCGAACAGGGTTGTTCACATCGCCGTATTTGGTGACATTTCATGAACGAATTCGTATCAATGGAGTCAATATCTCAGATTCGGATTTGCTGCGGCTGACACAGACGGTCGCACAAGCGATGTCACAGCTCGTGCTTGTAACGGGTGAAGCCATTGGCGCTTTTGAATTTGTTATAGCAATCAGTTTGTTGTATTTTCAGGAAGCTGCCTGTGATATTGTGGTGCTGGAAACGGGAATGGGTGGGGCAGTTGATGCAACAAATGTCATTGACCCGCCGCTTGTCGCGGCTATCACTTCCATCTCCTATGACCATACGGAGCAGTTGGGGCAGACGATTGAACAAATTGCGCGCGCCAAAGCCGGCATCATCAAAAGAGGGAGTACGCTTGTTTGTGCACCGCATCAAAACCCAATCGTGCAAAAGATATTGCAGGACAGCTGTTTTGTGTGTGGTGTGCCATGCATCGTGCCGCAGTCTGCAGAAATTCTATCTTGCAATTTAACCGGAACAAAAATACAATATGCTGGCGGTCAATATCATATTGGAATGCTTGGGCGACATCAAGCAGACAATGCCAGCACCGCCTTGCATATTGCATGGATTTTGCGAAAAAAGGGGTTTTCTATTACAGATACTGCGATTTCCAAAGGATTGCAGGATGCGAAAATTTCTGGCCGGTTGGAATGTATTCAGAAAGAACCCCTGATTCTTTTGGATGGCGCGCACAATCCAGATGGTGTAGCGATGCTTTGCAGCACAATACGTGATTTGATTGCAGACAAAAAGCTGTATCTTGTGCTTGGCATGGTACGAGATAAAGCTGTGGAACCTTGTGTGCAGATGCTCGCATCGAAGGCTGTGGCTGTTTATGCAGCGGCACCAGATAATCCACGCGCATTTGATGCAGCCGCGCTAGAAAATCTTGCAGCAGCAACCTGTCCTGTCGTGTACAACTGTAACACTGTAGACTGTGCTTTGCAAACTGCCCTCGCGCAGGCCGATAGCGAAGCATGTATTCTGGTCTGCGGTTCTTTATATCTGGTGGGTGAAGCGAAAAAAGTTCTGGAAAGCCGACATAAAATAGCAAAATAAAAATTTTTGAATCGATAAAATAGACTTGTAGCTATGGTGAGAAACATAGCTGCAGGTCTTTTTGGGTTTATGAGGTGGAAGTATGAATATCATTCATCAATATAAAGAGGATTTTCTGAAAATCTCCATTGTTGGAGATTTAGGACATCACGAAGCACGAGAAATTATTTCTAAAATGGAAACCATTATTACGCTGTATACTGTCGGGGCAGTGCGATTGGATTTATCGCAGATGACTTTCATGGATAGTTCAGGGCTTGCTGTTGTGCTGCATTTGCATCGTTCTCTGAAAGGTGTCGGCCGAAAATTGACTGTGAAAGGAACCAATCCGCAGGCAATGCGTGTTTTTCAAGCTGCGGGGCTTCCCAAAATGATTTGCTTTGAGGAGGAAGAATAACCGTGCGTGATGTAATTAATATGATGAGTATTAAATTTGAAAGCAGGTCTATCAATGAAGGATTTGCACGGCAATCGGTTGCTGCATTTGTTGCACAACTGGACCCTACTGTGGATGAATTGGGTGACATCAAAACAGCTGTAAGTGAGGCAGTTACCAACAGCATTGTGCATGCCTATCAAGATAAGCTGGGATACATAACGGTTTCTGTTAGAATTTTGGACGAGCATTGTGTGGAAATTAAGGTAAAAGACAGCGGTTGTGGCATTATCGATATTCAAAAAGCACGAGAACCGTTATTCACTACAGGCGATGACACACGCTCTGGTATGGGATTCACCATTATGGAAAATTTCACAGATAAATTACGCGTGCGGTCTACCATTGGACGAGGAACGATTGTTACCATGACCAAAACACTTTCCCAACGAAGCGGGGGGTAGTACATGGTTGCAGAAGAAATGTGCGAGTTGATTCAGCAAGCACAGGCAGGGGATAAGCATGCGGAATCGCTTCTGTTGGAAAAAAATAATGGACTCATTTGCAGTATCATGCGCAGATTTTTCGGGCGTGGCATTGAGCCAGATGATTTATATCAGTTAGCAGCAATGGGATTTATCAAGGCGGTGCGGGGATTTGACTGCGACTATGGAACAGCATTTTCTACCTATGCAGTGCCGAAAATTGCAGGGGAAATTCGACGTTTTTTGCGAGACGATGGGCCAATCAAAGTCAGTCGGTCTATCAAAGATTTGTCCGTTCGGTTGCATCACCTGCAAAATGAGATGGAAACAGAACTGGGGCGCGAAATCACCATTGGAGAATTGGCAGAGCGCGCACAAATCACGGTTGAAACAGCCGCTATGTGTGAACAAGCCACTCGCACAACAGATTCCTTAGAACGACCGCTTTCGGAGGAGGGCGCTACACTGGGTGAGCTATTGGGCGATAATGGAATCGAGGAAAAAATCACCCTACATTTAAGCCTGAAACAAGCTATGGCATCATTGCCACAAAGAGAAAAAGAGGTGTTGGGTTTGCGATTTGGGCGTGCCATGACACAAGCAAAGGTTGCAAAAATATTAGGTATATCACAAGTTCAAGTATCACGTATTGAGCGACACGCAATTATAGCCTTGCGAAAGCAAATATTATAATCCATGTACTCAAGCAACTGGCGTGCGTATCCATCTGGGTATAAACAAAGCCCACCGAGAATTTCTTCTTCGGTGGGCTTTTGGTTTTTATGTATTACTACGTTTTTTGCTCTGCCTATCCAATTAAAAGTGAGAATAGCAAAAAACATCGCTCAAAATGGAGGTATGAGTATGACTGATTTAGAAAAACGTCAGATAGACATAATGCGCCTTAATGGATACGGATATTTGAAGATTGCAATGGCTGCCGGCATTTCAAAAAACACAGTAAAGTCGTACTGCCGAAGGCAAAAAAGCATTGAAAGTAAATTAGAAACCGACTACTGCGCCATATGTGGCAGACCTATAGATAAGAGTAAACGTGAAAATCGACGATTCTGCTCGGATGCATGTCGTACCAAGTGGTGGAATGAACACCCAAAAGCAAAAATGTCTTATAGAACAAACTGTGCCTGCTGTTTCTCTTAAGGTCAAGGGCAAGTTAGACCTTGCCTATATGTCCTAGCTCTATCAGCGTCCCAATCCCCGCAAAGCGACTCCAGACGAAATTATAGAGGAACTGTCAAGCCAACAAAGCCGGATCAGTCTGATGATAGTGGTTCAGGTGGTGGTCATGTCAGCTACCCCGCCGCTGTGGTAGAGATTATCACCCCGGAATACAGTCATGCCGGTACGGAATTTGAAGTAAAAACGTCCCTGTCCGCAAGGAATACAGATTGTTGAAAGAATAAGCGAAAAAGAATACGTTGTTTCGGCGGGGAAACCAAAAATAGCGAAATTAACAGGGCACGCAATGGATAATCTTAAAAACAAACCAGATAGAGCAGATATGACAATGCAGACAGCGCAAAAATTTGTAGATGATGCGAAATTGACGGTGTTCCAATCAGGCAAAAATACGCTGAAGTTTCTTTCTGATGACGGGTATGCAGTGCTAAATTTTGATGGTGATTTGGTTACATCTGTGCCGCAAAAATGGCGCAAAAATGGCGCAAAAAGTATGATAAATATTTGAAAGGAGAGTAAATATGAGACGCCCTAATGATAAACATAATTGCCCGTTACTGAAAAGAGAAGTATTTTGGGGCGATTGCTATGAAGTTCAAGAAATCAGAGAGGATAACATGGACATGGAGTTGTTTTCGGAACAATTCAGTGTAGAAGAAGCAAATTCTATCTGTGAGAAATGCAGATGGTGCTATGTAAATGAAATCGATTAAACCACCAAGCCAAATCGGCAAGGTGGTTTTTTCATGCCCAGAAAAGGAGAGTAAAGAATGTTTTGTCCTTATGCAGTACATCGACGCATCGTCACGCAGACCACTTTTGAACATGATGAGAACGGCAATCAGATTATGCAGCAGACCATCGAAGAAAATAAAGCGGAGTTCTTGCCGTGCTTGCTCCAAGAATGTGGTGCATGGCGCAGTGTCGGGCGATGTCAATATAGCAGAATTGAATAATCAATGAAATTTTGCAGAAATGAGGTGAACCTATGAACAAAGTACTTGCTATTGTATGGATAATGTTGTAATGCTTATCAAATGCGCAGCGGCATTGGTCGGCGGTGTATTGGGTATGCTGGTTGGCAAAGCGGATGGGCTGCTGTTCGCTTTGCTTATTTTTGTGTTTTTAGAATATCTGTCTGGCGTAATTGTGGCAATCGTGCAACATAAGTTGAGCAGTCAAATCGGTTGGAAGATTTCAAGAAAGAATACCAGACCAGTGACCCTGCTGCATTTGCACAGGAAGACAGCGACAAGACCCCTGTTTTCACACGTGGAACAGGCGGAGGTAACCAAACACAGGCACCCGGTGCGGCATTCGGGTTGACTACAACTACAACAAGCCTATCTTACGCCACATTTAACACAGGTAGCACTCCGTATATTTCGTGCTGCAAGTTATCAGACACCAGTATTTTGATTGCATATTCAGATACTACCAATAGCAGCTATGGAACGGCAATCCTTGCGACAGTAAGCGGAACAGTCATAACTTTTGGTAGTGAATATGTATTTAATGATTATACTGTGTTTGACGTTTATTGTGCAAAAATAACGGAGAATAAGGCACTGATTATTTATCAAGACATGGGAAATGGAAATTATAGCACATATGTAATGGCTACAATTGATGATTCTGGAACTATAATCTTTTCGGACGAGGTTGTGTTTAGTGCTGTTGCAAGTACGCAGTATATTCGATGTTGCGAGATATCAGAAACTTTCACGTTTGTAACTTATTATAGTGGCGGAGTTCAATCAAGACTGCATCTAAGTGCCAATAGTGAAGCGATTGCTCTAGAAGATGGAGCAGATGGAAAAATCATTCAAGTTATCTTTGATGGCAATGTGCAGCTTGATGGGGTAACTAAAGGCGAGGAAATCACAAGCGATGGTGTGACGGCATTTTGTCCGATTGATGGACTTTTATGTGTAAAAGGATATTGGAAATAAGGGGGAGTTTGTATGTTTTTATTATTGGACAAGCAGAACGTGATTCTGCACATCAGCGAAACACTGACGCGGGATAGCGGCGGGAATTATGTGGTTGATAATGGTGCGCTGGCATTTGCACCAAGCTGTGTTTACCATACGGCAGAGGTAGAGCGCGTGTTAGATGGGGTCTGCGCACAGCAATATACATACGATGGGACAAGCTTTGCGGAGAATGCAAACTACACTGCACCAAAGAGCGAAACCGAGAAGCTGCAGGCGCAGGTTGATGATTGGATGGATGCAATCATTGAACTGGGCGCGCTGGTAGGAGGTTAAGAAAATGGCAAAGATTTATTATTTCAGAATTCAAGAGGGCAAAATGACCATTGATGCGGTGCCGGAACGATGGAAAGCAGAGGTGCAGGCGTTGCTCGATGCAGAATAGGAGTGATACGTTATGCTGATATTCATAGCAGGGTGTGCGTTGACTTGTCTTGTTAAAATGATTCTGCGATGGTGGAGAACCAAAAGAAGCTTGAACAAATGCCGTAAAAAAGATACATCTGGAATTTACGGTTTTCGGTACGAGCATCCACCGCCCAAGCAACTAGGGTATCTGATGGAATTGTAATTTACAGGAGGTATACATAAAATGCAAAACAGATTTAGAAGCAAGGTGTTGTGGGTTTCTGTTGTAGCGCAAGTAGTTACGCTACTCGTTGAGACAGGTAAGATTGATGCTGGCATGGGAGATACCATCAATAATACAATCGCGGGCGTAGCACAGATTTTTGTTGTACTCGGCATACTTAACAACCCAACCGATGCAAAGAACCCGTAAGGGGCATTCCTGTAAGGGGTAAAAACGGGAATTGCAAAAAAGACAACCTCCGGTTAGGATAGAGAGGATGAAATCTGGCCAGATGAAATCCCAACTCAAAAACAACGGAGGTCGTCAAAATGAATTTTACCCAAAATGAGAAGTTAAGTCAAGTTACAGCAGAGACAATGGTCATCGGAGTGGACATCGGCAGCGAAACGCATTATGCCAGGGCATTTAACTGGCGAGGCGTGGAACTGGGTCGTGTGTTTCGCTTCGCAAACAATGGAGAAGGGTTCGGACAGTTTCAGGCATGGATGAAAAGCTTGTCTGGAGAGACCACACAGAGCAACATTATGGTAGGCGCAGAGCCTACAGGGCATTACTGGTTTAGCCTGGCGTCATATCTGAAGAATCAAGACATCCGGCTCGTACTGGTCAATCCATATCACGTCAAGCAATGCAAGGAGCTGGATGATAATCATCCGAGCAAGACAGACAGCAAAGACCCCAAAACCATCGCCAAGTTGGTCATCGATGGAAGATATAACGTTCCATATATTCCGGAAGGGGTGTATGCGGAGCTGCGTATCGCTATGAACTGCCGTGAGCGGATCGTGCGGGAACTGGTGTCAATCCAGAACCGAATTCTGCGATGGCTCAAGATTTACTTTCCTGAATATCACGAGGTGTTTGGGGATTTCAAAGCACAGAGTAGCCTATTGGTGCTAGGCAATATGCCATTGCCAGCAGATGTCGTCAAGACAGGAGCAGAAGGAATCAACCAGATATGGCGCAAAAACAAGCTGCGGGCCGTTGGAATGAAAAGAGCGCAGACTCTGTACGAAGCGGCAAAACACAGCATGGGCTGCACCGAGGGTAGCAATGCCGCCCGCATGGAAATTCGGTTGCTTCTGGAGGACTATCATGCCAAGCATACGCAATATGACAGCGTTATGGCGCTTGTAGAAGAGCTATGCGTGCAAATTCCGTCGGTACTGAAACTGCTCGCAATTAAGGGCGTGGGACTACTCACCATCGCTGGTTTCTTTGCCGAGGTTGGAGATTTGGGACGTTTCCAGTCTCCAAAACAGATTCAGAAACTGTCCGGACTCGCGATTCGTGAAAACAGTTCCGGTAAACACCGGGGGCAAAGCGGGATCAGCAAACGTGGCAGGCATCGCCTGCGGGCACTACTATTCCGCGCCATTCTGCCGCTGGTAGCAACAAATCAAGAATTTAGGGAAATCCACGGATACTACACGAGCCGCAAAGACAATCCACTGAAGAAAAAGCAATCGCTCATTGCGCTATGCTGCAAGCTGATTCGGGTGTTTTTCGCCCTTGTGACCAAAGATGAGGACTATGATCCAGTACGGTTGCTTGGGGACATTCGCCGTCCGGCAGCAATGGCAGCTTAAGGGCAATACCGCACAATGACCTCGCCGGAAGCGTCACAGCCAGGTCATGTAGCAAAGCAATTCAAAGACAAAAGAGCAGGTAGTCAGTCATCATTACACCATTAGAGCAAGGACTCGGCAAAGGAGCATTGCTGACACCCATCTGCGGGCAGGCAGGACGAAGGAATTTAGGGCAATGACCCTGTTAGACATGGGAGGTTTGCTGCCGCAGGAAAAGTGGGTTACCATCGCCAAAATATCGCAAAACAAGCGACGCTTTGGTTGTCATGCCCATTTTCCCTGATTTGGTGCACTGGATGCAGTGCTGCTTCGCAATCGCTCTTTTGAATTTGGCGTAATTTTAAGAAAACGCGAGATTTTCAGAGAAAAACGTTAGTTATTATAGGGAGGGAGGACAAACGATGTCAAGAGATACGACAAAATTGCACCCGATTCTGCAGGAGAAGTTGGCACTGCTGAAATCGAAGTGTGCCGCACAGGGTTTAAAAATCGGCGTTTCGGAGTGTATGCGAACGGTTGCCGAGCAGGATGCTCTATATGCCAAAGGCAGAACTGCTCCCGGCAGTATTGTTACGAAAGCACGGGGGTCAAGCTATTCCTCCATGCACCAATGGGGCACGGCATTTGATTTTTACCGAAATGATGGCAAGGGTGCATATTACGATGAGGACGGCTTTTTCGCCAAGGTTGGAAGAATTGGGCAGTCTATCGGCTTGGAGTGGGGCGGTTCTTGGACAAGCTTTCAAGACACACCACACTTCCAGCTGCCGAATTGGGGCAGCACCACAAAGAAACTGAAAAACCTTTATGGCGCACCGAGTAAGTTTATGGCCACATGGAAGGATTTAGATAAACGGGAGGGTGATGAAGTGGTAGATTTAGATGGGCAGCTTGTCAATCTGTTCCGCTGTATCAAATATCATGCAGCGGAGTTAGAACGACAAATGGATTTTATGCTCACATCACGACAGACATTTTATGATGTGCGAAGCTGTAATGGAATGCAGGGATTTACAGACATTCAGCGTGCGGCACAGTTCTACTATTTGATTAAGATATCCTTTGGGTCGGATATTCGCTCCTTTGGATGCTGTAAGAAAAACCTACCATCAGCGGTAGAGCGATTAAAGGCTGTGCAAGAACGACTTGCAGCCGTTCTAATTGAGCAAAAGGACTTTGCGAAGCTGATACAATCCTATGATAATCCGAAGGCTTTGTTTTACTGTGACCCGCCATATCATGGCACAGAGAAGTATTATACAGAGCAATTTTCACAGGAAGATCATGTGCGATTGTGTGAGTGCTTATCGCAGATAAAGGGGCGATTTATTCTCTCCTACAATGACGATGATTACATACGAGAATTGTATAAAAATTTCAGAATTGAAGCCGTGAGCCGTAACCACAATCTTGTATCAAGGAAAGGTGAAAACAAGCGGTTCAATGAACTGATTATTTGCAATTTTTAGGGACAAAATATCCCCGGTCAGCGGCGTACTGATCGGGGATAAAATCTGCTTTATTTTTGCCAAAAATCTTGAGCGGCTACAGCGATGTCGGAAAATTCACTAGACTGTATATTGATTGTTTTTTTATTTGCAGCGTGGAAAGCACGGGATAGCGTTGGCATTGCATCTTGCGCCATCTCCGTTTTTTTGATATAATAATTAGAACCTTATGTGTTGTACATTTTCACACACAAAACTTTCTATATTTTATCGAAGAGGTCTTTTCCATGCCAATTAAAATTGCTGACAGCCTTCCAGCGCGTGCCATTCTGGAAAGCGAAAATATTTTTGTGATGACGCAATACCGTGCTTTGCATCAAGATATTCGCCCGCTGCGCATTGCCTTGTTAAATTTGATGCCTACAAAGATTGCGACGGAAACGCAAATTTTGCGTTGTCTATCCAACACCCCTTTACAAATTGAAATAGACTTGATACAAACCGCAACCTATCAATCTACCAACACACCTGAAGACCATCTGCTGGCATTTTATAAAACTTTTGATGATATTCGCGACAATCGCTATGATGGTTTCATTATCACTGGCGCGCCTATTGAAAAAATGGCTTTTGAAGAGGTAGATTATTGGGAAGAACTTTGTGAGATTATGGAATGGACCAAAACCCATGTCCATTCCACCTTGCATATTTGCTGGGGCGCGCAGGCGGGGCTTTATTATCATTATAATATTCCCAAATATTTATTGCAGGAAAAGGTTTCTGGGATATTTTCGCACAATGTCCTAAGACCTCATGCCTTGATTTTTCGGGGATTTGATGATGTTTTTCATGCGCCGCATTCCCGACATACCGAAGTACGTGCGGCAGACATTCAAAAGCATCCAACACTGACCTTGCTTTCGGAATCGGATGAGGTGGGTGTTTATATGGTAGCTGCACAGCAAGGACGCCAACTGTTTGTGCTTGGGCATTCAGAATATGATGCAGATACCTTGAAAGGCGAATATCTGCGTGATGTTAACAGAGGATTGAACCCACGGGTTCCAGCGCACTATTTCGAGAATAATGATCCATCGAAAGCACCGCTGGTGACATGGCGTTCACATGGGCAGTTGCTATATACAAATTGGCTCAACCACTATGTATATCAGACGACGCCTTATGATCTGAACTCTAATTTGAATCTATAAGACTGAAAATGCTATCAAACGAAAGAAGAAATCCGTTTACGCTGAAAAAATGTTCTGAAAAATACCTATTTTTAAAATTAAAAACGAAACACAAATATTACATTTGTTAGGAGAAGAAATGGCGTAGTTTTCAGCGCGATGGCGTAAATTTGGCGTAAACCACAAGGTGATTTAGTTGCAAATTATTCCATAGCTTGGCGCTCTTGTGTGAACGCATGAGAGTACCATGTCTTAGTTGACAGCCATGATAATTCAACGGAAGCTAAAATACAAGAACTGAATATTTATGTAGCAATATATTAGCCGCACTTCAAATAAATGAGGTGCGGCTTTTTTACAAAATATAAAAGAAAAATATACGGATATAGATTGTAAGATGAAACACCAAAAAAGTGGTAAAGCCGCAAATAACCATTTAATTTCATGATAACCGAATTAGCGTGAATAATAAAAAAGATAAATAATAAATAAAAAGTGATGTAAAAAATGAAATTTTTGAATTTTTTCTGGGAATTAAGAACTTTTTATTGAATATTAGAACAACCCGTGTTATAATCCATTTAGAAGGTGAGCGAAACAAGCTGTACATAGTTGAACTGACATTCTATATATTTAATAGGAGGTTTCTGCTATGTCAGAAGTATTACTATTGGCAAAGTTGCGGCGTAAAGCGCGTAAACAAGGCTATGTTATACGTAAATTTCACGGAGTTCATCCCGTTAATAATTTTGGTGGCTATATGATTTTAGATAGAAGGTTAAAAATCATTGCAGGTGAACGCTATAACCTTTTCTTGAGCGACATTGAGGCATTCATCAATAAAATGAACTAAAGTGCAGATTCATATAAAAGGGCGCACCTAAAAATGGGTGCGTCTTTTTTTATCTTAGAGTTACTTTGCGCTAACTTACACGTGTGATGTGCGAGCACTAGAATTTATAAAATTCGATTAAAGCTGAAAATCTATAAAAAGTGTTTAACTGCTCATTGAAGCGTACGTAGCGATTTTAATGCGGAAACATTGATTAGACCAACTACGAGCCTTTAAATGCGTTATAGTACCACAGCGGCGCGCATCAACTCGTATCCACTTTGGTTGCGTATCTGTATGCAGACAGTGGGGCGCGCTCTAACTGTATTTTTATTCATGAAACTTTGAATATTGTTCTATAACATTTGATAGAGTAGGTACAAGTGTTCTGTATCGCGACGCAAGATTTGTTATCTTTGAAATCATGGAGATAAGTCCGCTGCAGCTTGATTGATGTATAGTGCTGTAAGGCTCTGTAGCTCTAATAGCGACCGTTTTCACGGTCTTTACTATAATTTATGCGGCAGAACTGACAAAGTATCTGATGGACAACGAGTATATGAACGAATTAGACTGACGCAAGCGTAAAAAAATAATGTCAAAGTTAGAGGATAATTCATTGCGTTTGCGTCCGTCTGAATTGGACTATATGCTTATTTTGCAAGAAATTTTGTTTTATGGCAAAGGCATACCTATGGAAAAATTCATTGAATTAGATGATGATTTACACTTTGAGTTTCCGCAGGACGCAGTGACATTCAGCGAATTGTCTGGTTCGCAGATTGAAATGTAACACATTTGCTTCCGGCAGCCAGTGCTGCAGCTGACGTATAGTGTGTTACAAAAGTTAAAGTGGCGCGAATTTAACAAAATAGGCAGTTTTGTATACTTGAGAGGGCTTAAGTGCCAAGGAAAAACGCTGTATGTGAAAGTGGACTGTGAAAAGCGGTCTGCTGAAACATACAGCGTTTTTCCTGCTCTCAATTATACAAAACTTACATTTTGTATAATTATATATGCAGTAAATTTCGGGCATCCGGAACGCTTCCGCGCTCTCTCCTGCCCTGCATTTCCTGCGTTCAGCCACTAGCTAATATCTAAGTATACAAAATGTATGTTCTTGTTCAATTCGCGGTTTTTAAAATTGCTTTTCTATAATCATTTGCTGTAGCTTGGTGATGTGGTTTCATGCGTTGTTTACCGTTTTCAATAATGTCACGAAATGTTTGCCAACCCATGGCTTCAATAATCATAACTACTGTCGGACCCATTGCACATGTGAACCAGTCTTTGGTGGTTTCTAATACATGCTGTACCTTTTCACTGGATAATAATGCTACTTCCTCTAAAGAGCCGATGAACTCCAACCACCAGACCGCCAAGGAACATCTTGTTATATTGCTATCATCATCTTCGATGAATGCAATCTTTCCGTTCAGAATTCCAACCGCCAACTCCCCTAGCTTTTCAGTATTGCAGAAGCAGGCAATGAAATTATTGGCGTTCTCATCTCGCAGAACCATTTCAAGGCGCACCCAATGTTCGTTATATTCCTTTTCATCTGGTTTAAATTGTTGCTTTGCTTTATCATAGATGCGGATTCTAAACATACTAGAAGGTGCGCCAATGTACACCGAAGCACCCGCATCATGCTTGCCGTTTTTACTTTTCCGAATATCTACAGCACGCATACGGCTGTTAATTTGTCCATTATCCGCATTTATGTGTTTATGCGGCTTAGGTATATACATCTGTTGCATCCTTTAGATGAACTGCCGATTATGAGTAGCGAATTATACGAGGTCAAGCAAGAAAAAAAGTAGCTTATGTCGGAGCCCCAACTTCCTGACTTTGGATAATTCCATAGCACGAAACCGAGGTAGATCTGTACTGCTATGGGAAAAGCATCTCAGATTTCCTCCTGCAAATTCGAAAAGTGTACGGCAAAGCCCTTGTTTTTCCATCCATCTATTGAAAAAGAACACATAAACTGGTAAAATGGTTATAGCAAAACTAGCCTGTCCGTAAACAGACTTTCAAAAAGCTTTTCAGTTATATGCCATAGGCGAAGAAAGCGTGGTTTTGAGCAGTCCGGTATATCCGCAGTGTGGGCACTGAGAGGGATTTCTGCCGATGAGTTTGTGGATAAGCTGCTCGGCAGGAAGCTTTTCTTGTAGAGCCAAACTCGTTCCGGTCTCAATCTTGCAGACTCTCAGTTTCTTTTGTTTCCCTTGGTTTGCGTCCGCGCTTTTTCGGAAGTATATCCAATGGACTGAAAATATCTTTATTCAAATTGCTGAGATGAAGATAAAAATCCGTGGTTTGTATAAAGGCTTGTCCCAAAAGCTCTTTGATTTGGCAGACTTCTGCACCAGATTCCAATAGATGTGTTGCAAAGCAATGCCGTAAAGTATGAACTGTATAAGAATCCTGTAGCTGTGCCATCATTCTGTACTTATGAAATGCATTTCCAACCGCTCTTGAAGAAAGGATATGTTTATCCTTTCTTCTTGCGTAAAACAGATATCCTTCCGGATGGTTTGGACGATATTGTTTCCAATATTCCCGCAGAAGCTCGAGATTTCGCTGAGAAAGCACGGTGAGGCGATCTTTGCCACCTTTCCCATGATGGACAAAAATACGCATCTGTTCACTGTCTATATCCTGTATGCGCAGATGAATGATTTCAGATAGACGCAATCCTGCACCGTAAACGGTTTCAAACATGGCGCGATCTCGTAAATTGTCGATTATAGAGAAAAATCGCATAATCTCGTTTTGCTTATAATTGCAGGAAAGTCCCGTCGATCACGGCATCGCGGAATCATCCGACAGTTCAGGTTTCTTGCTAAAACATCCCCAAAGATGAAGCGAAGCGCACTGTTATAGGTGTTTACACTGCCGTTTGTTTTTCCAATATTAATTTGGTGAAGCAAAAAATCGCGAATTTCTGGTTCGCCCATCGTTTCAAGGAGACATTCCTTGTGATAGCACAAAAAGCCGCAGCGCACATAAATAGGACTCCCCTGTCTTTTGGGATATTCCTCGCAGCGCAAATTCTTCGTGGGCTTTTTGAATAATTTCTTCGTTTGTCATAGAATCATCTCCTGTAAAGATGAACCGGAAAAATTGTAAAACATCCAAACGATACTCAAACACTGTGTTTTTGCTCCGTCCCTTGATCGTTACCAAATAAGCGAGATACTGCTCGACGATTGGACATGTTTTATCTGATTGCATATGACCACTCCTTCAAAATGAGTGTTGACCATAAAGCATAGATGCAAACATGAACCATAGATAACGCGAAGTAGCAAAATGCTCAGCTCGGTCAGCTGTAGGTCATAGCAATGATATAGTAATTAAAATCGTGATTCTTAATTACTATATCATTGCACTAAAAATGCTTAAAGGTGGTTGTAAACAAAAATGAAGAAGAAATGGTTGTCGTGTTTTATAATCCTATGCATATTTCTAACTGCATTTCCGGGATATTCTCAAGCGACAAATACCGACTTTGAGATTCTCAATGGTGTGTTAACGAAATACAACGGTATCGGCGGTGCGGTGGTTGTGCCTGATGAAGTGACCAGTGTCGGAACTGACGCTTTTTCGCAGTGCACTACAATTACAAGTGTTGTACTACCAGAGAAAGTTAGCAGTATCGGAGATAGCTCATTTAACGGCTGTACGGCGTTGCTAAGCATTACCATTCCAGACGGTGTCAACAGTATTGGGGACTATGCATTTGCAAATTGCAGTACGTTACAAAACGTGACTTTACCTGCGGCACTCACCAGTCTCGGTGCAGCAGCGTTTTCAAGCTGTTCTTCCCTGCAAAGCGTCAGTATTCCTGCCGGACTTACAGTGATTGATTCCGAAACATTTTGTGATTGCAAAGCGCTGCAAAGTGTCTCTTTACCTGAAGGAATCACCGCTATAGGGGATTCTGCGTTTGCTTATTGCCTATCCTTGAAAAATATCACTTTACCAAACAGTCTTACCCAAATCGGTTATTATAGTTTCGGAGATTGTGAATCGCTCACAGATGTTGTTTTCTCGGATCAGTTAGAAAGCATTGGCACATGTGCATTTATTTTTACGGCAATTACCGACTTAAATCTGCCAGACAGCGTAACCACCATCGGAGATACTGCCTTTGGCGGCTGTACGCAGCTTGTCAGCGTGACGCTCCCTGATGGTGTCGCCAACATTGGATCCGCTGCTTTTGGCGGTTGTTCTTCCCTGAGTAGTGCAGCCATTCCAGTGAGTGTAGTAACCATCGGGGAAGAGGCTTTTCAGGACACCTCCTCTGATTTTACAGTCTATGGACAGGATGGTTCAACTGCTGAAACGTATGCCAAGGCAAACAATCTCAAATTTGTATCGCTGGATACTGGTGCTGTCCTCGTATCGCCAAATGATTTGCTGACAGCAGGCACAGAACGAGGCGCATTTAGCCATTATACAATATTCAATTATGACAATGATGAAGCAAATGACGCCTGCAAGGCAGGCTTGATTCCACCTGAGATTTACACCAAAGAAATAACTGCGCCGATTACCCGTGCAGATTTTTGCCATTACGCTGTGAAATTACTGGAAGTGGCGGAGAATCAATCGACAGATGAAATTCTGGCTAATGAAGGATTTTCCATTGCGCATGATCCATTTACAGATACAGATGATCTCGTTGTATCTGTTGCGGCAGCGCTTGGCATCGTTACTGGTACGGGTAACGGAATGTTTCTGCCAAATGGGAGTATTACGCGCGCAGAAGCGGCGGCGATGTTGATGCGAACCGCAAAGGTACTTGGTTATCAGCCGGATGGCACATCTGCGTCTTTTAGCGATCTATCTAATCAGGCAGACTGGGCAAAAACAGCGGTGCAGTTTGTTTCTGCTGCAGGTATTATGAATGGCACTGCAAGCGGTGTTTTTTCTCCCAAGCAAAATTATACCTATCAGCAGTCCTGTATCACGATGTGGCGCTTGCTGAAGGCACTGTATGTATCTGGATATGCCACATGTCCACAAACAGACGGCACACTTTCGGATAACGGCAGTATTTTGACGCTGGGTGATGGTGCGGAAGTTTCGGTTGTCAGCGAAGCGGGCGACCTAAAAACCACACTTACGATAGACGGTGTTGTAACGGACGCTTATAGCGGAACTGCTTTGGATAATAATGCATATAGCCCTGACTATATAGATTACACGGGTTCTGTTGGCAAGTGTGCGTATACTGCACGAGAAAACAGAGGCAATGTCCTGTATTTCAGCTCCATTTCCGGCTTTTATATGTATGACTACACTGCAACACACTTAACCCGCTATGCAGACTGGTCTGTCGGGGATTTTAAAATCTATGGAGACAGGATCTATCTGATTTCCAACCGTACAGATAATAGTCAGTGGACCGATGATTTTTTTGCAAACGGATGTAATGAGCTGGGGTATCTGTCGATCAACAGCGGAGAATATACACAAATCGCAGATTTAGAACCCATTGCACAACTGTCTGAAAATCCTAGCAGCACTACTGCAATCAATAGCATCGACTGCGTAGAAGCAGACGGTTCGGTCAGTATTTCCTCTGTATATGATTGGGGCGGAAAATCTTCCATGCTGTATTGTTACAAAGTGCTGGGCGATGGGTATGTGCAGGTTGCGGGATGCGCAAGCGAATATATTTCATTCCTTCCGTATGAGGAGGTTCTCGATTTTCTTGCCGATATACAAACTGAAGTGGATGAAAAATTACAGCAAGGGGAAACATTGGCGGGGGCATAAGCTTATAGAATATTTGCGAAATAATATATAGCATATCTTTTGATCCAGTTTACACGACAAATTCAGGAGGATATTGTCCATATGAAAAGAAAAAAACTACGAATATCTATCATCACGATGATAAGTCTATGCACAATCAGCAATGCGGCTGCAATTTCTACCCAAACCTATACAGAGCAACTGCAATCAGCGAGTGATGGCTCTCAATCAAACGCGTTTACTTTGACCAATATAACCGAAAAAGATGTCTCTGGTAGCGATACGCCGATTTATTATGGAACTGCACCTGTTCAAATTTCATTTTATACAAATGGTGAAGTCACATGGCATTGTTTCGGAAGCACGGTGGATGACTATACAAAATATATGAACAGCTTTATGGGAAATCCATATTACGGAGACGATATTCAACTCACCAATGGTGTTGGATATTTGGCCAAGAGTGGCATTTATACCGTTAGTGCTGGATTTCGTTTTCAGTCAGAATCCGGACTTTCTCAATGTTCCGATAAAGGATATATTGTAATAATTTCAAATCCAGCTGTTCATGTGACAGCAACAGCGCAACCAAACACTTCCAATATAGAACTTGACGGAAGGGCACTATCCTTGCAGGGGTATAATATCAATGGTTTAAATTACTTTAAGCTCAGAGATGTAGCAATGGTACTAAAGGATACCAATAAGAAGTTTCAAATAAACTACTATGAAGATTTCGATGAAAATGGCGGAAAGATTTTCATTGTGCCAGATCAAGCGTATACACCTGTAGGTGGTGAGTTGCGCGTATCTTCTACGACGACATCTGTACAAACAAGACTGATAGAGCCGAATATCGGGGTCGATGGTTGGCTTAATGAAAGCCTCACAACTGCATACAACATAAACGGGAATAACTACTATAAACTTAGAGATATTGCTAAAGCTCTCAATTTCGGCGTTTCTTGGGATGCACAAACACAACTGATTAACATTAATACAGCGATAGGGTATACGAATTGAAGATGAATTTTATAAATTGTGCGTTGCTTTCAGTTTGATACACCAGATAGGTTTTTTAGTTTGAGTAATATTTATCAAACAACTCGTCTTTACTTATATAAAGCTATTGGATATTGATGATGCCTCAAAACAAAATCTTGGCCTACGCTGGTCTTTCCCACCACTAGGGCAGACTAGGGACTTTAACCATTAAGAGTACGCCCATGCTGGGCGTACTATACAAAAGACCCCACAACCATGACGTGTTGTAGGGTCTTTTGTATATTTTTCGCCTAATACTGCACAAGCATCAAAAAATTATGCTTCTGCCTTAATCTTTTTCAGCTTTGCAAAACGCGGCAGACCGCTTTCCTTCGGTCCATCGGTTTCACCGTTTACCAACGGAAGTGCATAATCAATGAAATCCTGTGTCAGACCATTGTGTTCTGCATTAATCCATTCCATCGGAATTTTCTTTTCAGTATTTGCAACTTCAGACAACGGCAGCAATTCGATTTCACATTTGTAGCCGTTGGTGCGGTCGCACTTAAAGCCAGTCATGAAGTCTGTCTTGCCTGCGACTGCATTTTCTACTGCTGCCTTACCAGACATATAGGATTCATCAATGTCGTTCTTGGATGCACAGTGTGCTGCACAACGCTGCAGCAGAGAGAATTCAATGCCGCGAACCTTAGAAACACCCAGCTTGTCCTGAATGGTGTTTGCCAGTGTAGACGCCAAACCGCCCATCTGTGCATGACCGAAGGAGTCCTTTTGCTTTGCTAGGCTAGAACCATATTCAGAAATATACGTGCCGTCCTTGTCGTGGATACCTTCAGAAACTGCTACGATGCACTTGCCAGTACTCTTATAAATGCGGTCAACATCTGCAAGGAACTGGTCCATGTCAAAATCAACTTCCGGCAAATATACCAAATCCGGACCCTGACCCATATAGGTTGCCAAAGAAGCAGATGCAGCCAGCCAACCAGCATTACGTCCCATAATTTCCAGAACGGTTACCATGCCAGTGTCATAAACGCGTGCATCATGATACAGTTCCATGCAAGATGTTGCAATATACTTTGCAGCAGATGCATAACCCGGGCAATGGTCAGTGCCAAACAAATCGTTGTCAATGGTCTTCGGGATACCCATTACACGGCATTCATAGCCAGATTTCAGCATAAACTTAGAAATCTTATTGCAGGTATCCATGGAATCATTGCCGCCATTGTAGAAGAAATAGCGAACATCATATTTTTTGAAAATTTCAAGAATACGCTTGTAATCGGTGTCATCTACATCCGGATCTGCCAGCTTGTATCTGCAAGAACCCAGTGCAGAAGAAGGGGTATAGCGCAGGAGATCCAACTCCTGTGCATCTTCCTTGTCGATATCATAAAGATAATCGTCCAAAACACCCTTAATACCGTGTGCTGCACCCAATACGCGGGTAATCGAATCAGACTTCAGAGCTGTCTGCATTGCACCCAACACAGATGCATTGATAACAGAAGTCGGTCCACCTGACTGACCAATAATACAAGCGCCTTTAAGCTCACTCATGAAAGAAAACCTCCTAATGATTTCATCAAGCTACATAAATATGTTGTTTGATTTTTATAATAAAAGCATACCATACCTGCCTTGGAAAATCAAACGGTTTATTCCGTTTTCAAGACATTTTTTGCAGAATTGGAATACAAAAAAGCTTCTGTTTAATTTAAGAATCTGTATTCATTAATGTAATCTCGTGAAACAGCGAAAATTTTTTACTAGATAAGGGAAAAAGATACAGGAACAAAAGGTGTATTGCAATGATTTTCAATACCAAACCGCAAAAAAAATTTCGATGCCTTGGGTTGACATTGTGAAGGTGGGTTCCTACGTCGCTTTTTCAATCTTTTCTGCACTTGTCTCACTCACCCAGATAGAACCGAGCAACAAGATGGAACCCAGCAACTGCAGGAATGTCATTTTTTCTCGGAGTATCAGAGCCGAAATCACTAGCGATGTCAGTGGGTCAATATAGCTCAAAACTGCGATACTTTGTGCTTTGATTCCCTTCATGCCGGCAAAGAACAGATAAAATCCAACGCCTCCATGTAGGACACCCAGCAGAAGCATCAGTAAAATCGTTTCTCTCGTGCGTGCGGAAGAAGCGAAGCCCGCAGTGGCGAATACAAAGGGGAACAATAAAACAACCGCTATGCCCAGTTGCATAAGGGTCATGGTCAGTCCATCCAGTCCTCGGATGAATTTGTTGGTCAGTGTCAAAGTTGCATAGAAGCTTGCTGCAGCCAGTCCGTAGCAAACACCAAGCAAATGATTTCCGGTGATCTCCTGTGTGCTGCTCTGCAGGATGAGGCATAATCCGAGCAAAGCAACCGCAATGCAGAACAACTTTTTCAGTGACCACTTTTCCTTTAAGACAAGCGGTGAAAGTAGCATCACCAGAACCGGTGCGAAGTAATAGCTCAGTGCGGCATTGGCAATCGTTGTTTCCCGATACGACTGAAATAGAAAAATCCAGTTGCCGTTGAGTGCGAGGCCTGCCAGAAACAGAACGCCAGCATTCTGCTTCACAATCTCCCATGATACCGTTTGCTTTCGAACCAAAACAATGGTGAGCAGAAATATGGTGCCGATGAGGCTCAAAAAGAACGCTATTTCACTCGATGGTATGCTAATATATTTCACAAATACGCCAACTGCACCGAATATTATCATCGACAGCACAAAATATAGTTTTTCCTTCATGATAGGTGCCTGCTTTCTATTCTTGTATCGTTCCGCTTGATTTTGCTGCGTATTTAGCATATCATATTCTTATGAATAGCAAAAGCGAATCTTTATCATAGAAAGCATGATAAAATCAGATAGAAAGAGGTTTTGCGCAGTATGGATACAAATATCCAAAAATATATGGCTTTTATCAAAACCATTGAACATGGCAGCTTTACAAGGGCGGCAGAAGTGCTCCATTATTCGCAATCCGGCATCAGTCACATGATTCAAGATTTGGAAAAGGAATGGCGCGTATCGCTTCCTTGGGCGCGGGCGTGCAGGTGTTCGCCTGACTTCTGATGGGCTAAAGCTGTTACCCTTTGCGCAAAGCGTATGTGATGCGTATGAGAAATTGCAGACGCAAGTAGATGAACTCAACGGCTTACAATCGGGACTGATTCGTATTGGCACCTTTTCCAGCGTAGCGACGCATTGGTTACCGCACATCATTCGGGCGTTTCAAAAGGACTATCCAAATATAGATTACGAACTTTTACTGGGTGACTATACAGAGATTGAAAACTGGATTTTAGAGGGACGCGTAGACTGCGGATTTCTTCGACTTCCTGCGCATCACGATTTAGAAACAATTTTTTTGGAACAAGATAGGCTTCTGGTGGTTTTGCCGGAAAATCATCCACTTACAACCTGCAAATATTTTCCCGCAACATCGCTGCGTGATTATCCGTTTATGCTTTTAGAAAAAGGTGCCAAAGCAGAAATATCAGAAATATTTGAGCGGTGCAATGTCGAGCCCAAGATACATTTTACGACATGGGATGATTATGCTATCATGTCTATGGTTGAAAGCGGGTTGGGCATTAGTATTCTGCCAGAGCTTATTTTGCAGCGTGTTCCATATCGAATTGTAACAAAGGAATTGAATATCCCTGCGTACCGCAAGATTGGACTTGCAGTGAGAGATAAAAAATCAGCATCTCTTGCAATCAAACGGTTTTTGGAGTATCTGCCCCATCGGCGCCCGCATATATAATTTAGAACTTGTCTTCACTTCCGCTTTTTTGTTGCACACATATTTCGGTTGACTTTCTGATAGAACTGTGATATTATTATATAAAATGCGTCCGTAGTTCAATTGGATAGAGCGTTAGATTCCGGTTCTAAATGTTGCAGGTTCAAGTCCTGTCGGGCGTACCAAAAAGCTGTTAAATTATCTTAAAAGATGGTTTAACAGCTTTTTTTATTGCAAGAATTATTGTGGTTTTCAACTGACGACAACTTGACGACAAAACTCAAAATAAACAAACAGCCCAGTACCACAACGGATACTGGGCTGTTCTCGTGCATAAAAATAGCACCTACCTCTGTAGATGCTTACTTGCGTACCCCGCGCTTGTCCTTGGCTGCCATTCCACCATAGACATATGTCCCTGCATATTTTTCATTTTGCGTCCATTTTATACATAATGCGCACGGCTTTGGCTTCACGCTCGTTGATGATAAGCAAGCAGGTTTCGCGGTCAATGGAAAAGCCGAGCGGGGCAAACCCGCCGCAGTGCTTTCCCTTTCATGCATTTTCGTTTAGGCCTTGCCTTGTATGGATTCATGGTCTGATGCACTGCCTGCATGGGCGGATATTTCTCACCCATCTGCGCCAAGTTGGTCATGGTTATACTGCGTGACCTGTTCGGTCATACGACCGATGCCGCCCATGATATTGCGCCGTACCGCCGCCTCAATTCCTGTATGCATACCAGTTTCATAATCGATTACACGCACGCCGTAATCAGCGATGTTCTTTGTCACCTATCTGATTGCAGTCTGGTAGTCCGCCGCACCAGTGAACACCTGCTGAAAGGCGTAGTCCATCGTTTTCTGGTAGGCTTCCGGTAGTGGTAATGCTACACCCGTCTGGTCAACCATGCCAAGCATCTTGTAAGGTTTGTAAAATCATCTTTCGCCAGCTTCACGGCTGCACCTACCATCTGCTGTGCGCTTTCATTCGCCGCAAACGGTATGGCTTCCTTCGGCAAATTGCTAATATCGAAGTCATAGCCGACCTCCACCGCCTGCCGTATCCGTTTTTCCAGCTCACGCCTTCGCACGCCAAGAATCTTTTGCAGTTTGTCTTCAATCTCTTTGCGAGATAGTCCAAGCTGCTGTGCACGGTAAATTTGATAGGCAGCTGTACTGGTAAGCTGCCCTGCTACTGCAATGCGGCCTGCAATATCCTGTAGCAAAACTCATTGATGGAATAGGCGATACGCTTGGCTGCATCCCACAGTGCTTCAATTTGTTCCCAGATCAACATTACCCATCACTTCCTGTCTTTATTGGTGTATTCTCCGACAGCATCGTTTCCATCTCCGGCATATATTCATCCTGAATTTTCTGCAAATCTTTCGGTGTTTCATGCGGCAAATTGAAGTACCACGCTAGTGCTAATTCCGGCTTAAGCATTCCACCCGACACCACCGTTTGATATTCCGCGAACGTATTTATCCATGTTGAACTACGGATTTCACACTACCAAACGCTGCCCGTCCTATCAGAAATTTAGTTCTAATAGGACGGGCAGCTTGCGTTTTAGTCTTCGGTTTTTATAACCTTATGAAAGGTTTTTTTACCTTTCTTTATGATGATTTCCCCATTTTCAAAGCTATTTTCGTGAATTGATGCTTTTGTGTCTGCTATTTTTTCGTTATCAACGGAAATACCGCCGCCCATAATCAGTTTTCTTGCTTCTCCATTGGAAGATGCCAAGCCACATTTAACGAGCAACTGCAATACGCCAATGTTGCCCGCTTCAAAATCTGCATGGGTCAATTCCGTTGTTGGCATATTTTCACTGGAAATACCAACGCCAAACACAGACTTTGCCGCTTCTAACGCCTTTTCTGCGTCCTCTGCGCCATGCACCATCGCCGTAAGCTCATATGCCAGCTTTTCCTTCACAGCATTAAGCTCACTGCCTTCTCGCTTCTCGTATTGCGCAATTTCATCTAGTGAGATGAATGTTAACAACTTCATGACTTTAATAACGTCTGCATCATTAATATTACGCCAATATTGGAAAAATTCATACGGCGATGTTTTTTCTGGGTCTAGCCACACCGCGCCCTTTTCTGTTTTTCCCATTTTTTTGCCTTCCGATGTGGTCAGCAGCGTAAAAGTCATACCATATGCATCATCCTTGCCTTCTACGCGACGAATCAAATCCGCACCGTTGATGATATTCGACCACTGGTCATCTCCACCCAATTCCAATTTACAGTCCATTGCACGATAGAGATGCAAGAAGTCATAGCTTTGTAACAGCATATAGTTAAATTCCAGAAAGCTTAATCCCTTGCCTTCCAAGCGGGATTTAAAGCATTCCGCTGTCAGCATACGATTCACAGAGAAATGCACACCGACTTCTCGCAGAAACTGCATATAGTTGAAGGGCAGAATCCAGTCAGCATTATTGACCATAACCGCCTTTTCTTCCCCAAACTCTACCAATCTGCGCATTTGCACACGAAAACACTCTGCATTATGGTCAATTTCTTCCCGTGTCAGCATCTTTCGCATATCCGTTTTGCCGGTTGGGTCACCAATCATTGTGGTGGCACCACCAATGAGCGCAATCGGCTTATGTCCTGCTTTCTGCATACGGCTCATAACAACCAACTGCAAGAAGTGCCCCACATGCAAGCTGTCAGCTGTTGCATCAAACCCGATATAAAAAGGAACGCCGGTATGATTGTCTAATAAATCACATACCTTTTCTTCGTTTGTGCATTGTGCAATCAAACCGCGTTGCTTTAATTCTTCAAATAGCTGCATTTTTGTTCTTCTCCTCGTTTTTTGCATGATTTGCTGCATCCAATAATTCATTTGCGCTCGTTAGCGTGGTTTCTGTAATATAATCACCTGCAACCATCCGCGCAATTTCATGTGTACGCAGATGAGGCGCAAGTGGCGAAATCTCCGTAAAGCTTCTGTCATTGCGCACTTGTTTGGCAATCAGCAAATGCTGATCCGCCATTGCTGCAATTTGCGGCAGATGTGTTACGCATAGGGTTTGCTTTTTGGTGGCAATCGACATCAGTTTCTGTGCAATTTTTTGTGCCGCTCGCCCGCTAACGCCAGTATCGATTTCGTCAAAAATCAAGGTTCCAACCGCTTCCTGTGCGGTCAGCACATTTTTCATTGCAAGCATGATACGTGACAACTCTCCACCAGAAGCAACTTTGGAAAGTGGCTTCAACGGCTCTCCAGGATTGACAGAAATCAAAAAGGAAATCATATCCATACCGCGCACCGTCAATTTTTTACCGGTTTCCATCTGCACCTCAATTTTGGCATATGTCATATCTAAATCCGACA
Organism: Intestinibacillus sp.; assembly: GCA_963664255.1. Lineage (GTDB taxonomy): Bacteria > Bacillota > Clostridia > Oscillospirales > Butyricicoccaceae. The sequence goes on from OY760938.1 coordinate 209,151, forward strand.
ATTCCGATGCAATTTGCTGAGAAAGCTGTCCTGCACCTTCTCGACGCTGTTCCGTCAATCTCGCGGCAAGCGCCTTGGCCTGCATGAGTTTTTCACGATATTCTGCACGTAGCTGCACCCGTGTTTCGTCTGCTGCCTGCAACGTGTCCAGTTCTGCTGCAATCTGCTCGTGATATGCCAAAATATCTTCTATCGTTTTTCCATACTTTTGCTTCAATCGATAGATTTGATCCAACCGTTCTTCGGTGAACGCTCGTTCTTCTGGTGAAAATTCGATTTTAGAGCGTTGCGTGGCAACAGTATCCCGTAAATCCATCGCCAAATATTTCAGTTCTTCTGCGCTGCTAAAAATCTTTTGCAGCTCTTCGGAAAGTTCTGAAACATCTGCCAATGCATTGGATGTGTTTTCTAAAAGCTCCACTACACCAGCTGCCTCTAAATCTACGCCATCTAACGCTATATATGCGCTCTCAAACGCGTCCAGAAGGGATTCTGCATTGTCAAAAAGTTCTTTTTTTCCTAGAAGCTCAAATTCTTCTTCTGCGCTCAACTCTGCCTCTGCAATTTCCTGCGCATGGAACTCTAATGTATCAATTCTCTGCAAACGCGCTTGCTCATCGCCATCTAGCTCTGTAATCCTACGCTTTAGGGCTGTTAGCTGATAATACAGCTGCTGATATTCTGTCAGCAACGTTTCATTACAGCAAAAATGATCTAAAAATTCAATATGACACTGCTCATCCATCAATTTTTGACCATCATGCTGCCCATGGATATTGATTAGATACGGGCTAATGGTTTTTAGCATCGCGACGGGAACAGGTCGCATATTGATGCGGCAGATTGTTTTTCCATCTGCTCCAATCTGTCTTTGAATCTGCAGCGTATCCGGTTCCTCCCCAAGCAGCTCCAGTTCTTCTAGTTTGCGTTGCAATTCAGCGGGAATTTCCGTAAACAAAGCACTTACAAATCCTTTTTGCGCACCATTCCGAATCAAATCCTTGCTGGTACGCTGCCCCATCAGTGCCCCAATGGAATCTAAAACAATGGACTTTCCAGCACCTGTTTCGCCGGAAAGCACGGTCAAGCCCTTGTCTAATGTAATATCCGCACTTTCGATCACCGCAATATTTTCAATATGCAGTAAACTCAGCATGATAGTCCCTCCGTTTGTCTTGCTGGTACACACCAAAACGTATGTACGCTGGTTCGCAATATATTATAGCATCTCTTCTGCCGAAATGCAAAACTGTTTTGCGGCTTCCTCATCACGCATCACAACGAAAACAGTGTCGTCACCGCCCAATGTCCCCACGACATTTTTGTCATGCCAAGCGTCAATGGCCATTGCGGCGGCTTGTGCCAAGCCCGGCAAGGTTTTGATAACCACCATGTTTTGTGCGGCATCTATATCCGTCACACACTCCCGAAAGATGTTGCGCAGTCTGGTAGAAAAGCTGTTTTCCATCTCTGTATTCACAGCAGTATATCGATATTTTCCGGTTGCTGCGGATAAAATCTTGACCAGATGCAGTTCCTTAATATCCCGTGAAACAGTCGCTTGCGTGGTGTTATATCCCAAGGTACGCAACTGATTCGACAGTTCTTCCTGTGTTTCAATTTCTTGTGTTTGTATCAAATCTAAAATGCGCGCCTGTCTTTGAAACTTCATAGCTACTCTCTCCCCGAAAACTTTTGCTGCAAAATCTGAAAAAAGCGATTTCCTTTTACGCGAATCAACTGCGTTTTGACAGTTGCTTTCCGAATTAGAATACGGTCTGACGGCAACAAATGTATACACGCTCGCCCATCCGCCGATACGCCAACGCCCGTGCCATCTGGCCCCGTGGCAGTAATGGTAATTTCACGCTCTGGTGAAAACACCATTGGTTTTGCATAAAAATTATGCGCACAAATCGGCGTAATCACAATATTTTCAGCAGTTGGCTCTAAAATGGCACCACCTGCGGAAAGCGAATATCCGGTAGAACCGGTTGGCGTTGCAATCACAACACCGTCCCCTAAAAAGCTGGTTGCTGGCACACCGCCAGCTTGTATATCGACTTGTATCACACGAAAAGGATTTGATTTTGTTAAAATAATATCATTTAGCGCCGTTTGTCTGTGGATACACTCGTTTTCTCGTTCCACGGTTAATTCCAGCATCATGCGGCAATCGAGCGTATATCTGCCATTAAAAACGTTTTCTATTTGATTGATTTCACTATATTCCAATTCCGTGATAAAGCCAATATGTCCAAGATTGACCCCAATCATTGGTTTGTTGGCATACGCCGCAAGCTCGGCAATGTGCAATATGGTGCCATCGCCACCCAGCGACAGCACAAAATCACAACGTATTACCGCTTCTTCGGGTGCCAAATATTGAATATTGTCCTGTGAAATCTCCAAAACACGGCTTTCTTGCGGAAGAATGACCGAGATATTATGACGCTCCATCAATTTACATACACGCATAACAGCCGATACCATATGTTCTTTTCCGGTGTTTGGCCAAATAAAAACCGTTTTCATAGACATCTTCTCATCCTATACATTTAATTCTTCATGTGCATGACGAACAATTTCTGAAATATGCAGCGGGGCACTTTCGCCCGTCTTGCACAAATATCCTAAAAACTCAATGTTTCCTTCCGGTCCTTTGATGGGCGAAAAGGTCAATCCATGAATCTGAAATCCCGCATCTGTTGCATTCTGCAAAAACGCTTCTAAAACTTCCATATGAATTTCTGGCTCGCGCACAACCCCCTTCTTCCCGACGCGCCCCTTCCCTGCTTCAAACTGTGGCTTAATCAGGCACGCGACACGCCCGTTTTCGGAAAGCAACTGCGACACAACCGGCAAAACCAACTTCAGCGAGATGAAGGAAACATCAATCACACACAGTGACGGAACTTCTTCCAGCTGGTCAGGCGTTACATATCGAATGTTGGTGCGTTCCATGCATACCACCCGCGGGTCGGTGCGCAGGCTCCACGCCAACTGACCATATCCAACATCAATCGAGTAGACTTTTTTGGCACCACGCTTCAGCAAGCAATCTGTAAATCCACCCGTTGAAGCGCCTACATCCATCACCACCAACTCCGCAGGGTCGATTGCAAAGTGCTGCAGTGCTTTTTCAATTTTATGTCCGCCACGGCTGACATACTCTTTCTCTTTTGAGCGAACTTCAATTTCTGCCGTTTCTTCAACCGCAACACCGGGTTTATCCGCCTTTTGCCCGTTTACATAGACCAAGCCTTCCATAATGACCGCTTTCGCACGTTCTCGGGACGGAAACAGCCCTTTTTCAAACAGCAATATATCCAAACGCATTTTACTCAAAATGATTCCCCCTCAACGCCGTATCTACGATGTTCTGCGCATCCAGTCGGCACAGATTCCATAGCTGCTTTACACTTCCATGCGGCAAAAATCGATTTCCGGTATTGAGCAATGTAAGCTGCTGCATCGCAATCCCACCGGCTGCAATGGTGCTGCGCAGACAATCACCAACACCACCTGTTTCCACACAATCTTCGATTACAATCATTTTTTTGCATACTCGAATATGCTCCAGCAGCGCATCTGCATCACAAACGCGCAAATCATTGATTTTATAGACTGCGGCAGATATGCCGTGTTTTTCCAACATTTCTGCCGCACATAGTGCCTCATTGATGAGAATCCCATAGCTGACCAGCACCATATCTTTTCCGTCGCGCAGTTTTGCGATGGATACCGCAGAAGAATCCTCCAGATAGAGCCCTTGCGCACCCCGTGGGTATCGAATGGCAACCGGGCCATTCTGGTGATAAATCGCCTGTGAAAGCATCGCGCGCAGTTCTGCAAAATTTGACGGCGCTAAAATCTTCACACCTGGAATCTGCCGCAAAAACGCCACATCAAACACACCATTGTGCGTCGGTCCGTCTGCACCGACAATCCCAGCACGGTCTACTGCAAACACAACGTGCAGCCCCTCTATCGCCACATCATGAATGATTTGGTCATAGGCACGCTGTAAAAAGGTCGAATACATGGCACAAACCGGCTTTAGCCCTTGCTTTGACATACCGGCGCACATGGCAACGGCGTGCTCTTCCGCAATCCCCACATCAAAGAACCGCTGCGCATATTGGCGGCTGAACGCTGTCAAACCCGTTCCGGATGGCATTGCAGCTGTCACTGCACAAATGCGCTCATCCTTTGCCGCGAGTTCCATCAAAGCGCTTCCAAAACAAGCAGAAAAGTCCACCTGCTTGTCAGAAATCGACTTTCCTGTCAGCGGGTTGAATGCTGCCACACCATGAAACTCCCCTGGGTTATTTTCCGCATAGGAATATCCACGCCCCTTTTGCGTGATGATATGCAGCAAAACGGGTTTTTTCAGCGACTTTGCGTGATTTAAAATTTCACAAACCGCTTTCAAATCGTGTCCATTAACCGGACCCAAATAGGCAAACCCCATTTGTTCAAACAGACTGTTTGTCAGCACCATATTTTTAATGCCGGACTTTGTTCTGGTAATAAAATCGGTGATTTTCTCCCCGCCCGGCATATGAGAAAGTGCATCCCGCACATAGTCTTTTGCGTGCAAATATCGTGGGCTAACACGCAGATTTGCCAGGTGATGGCTCATCGCCCCCACATTTTGTGCAATCGACATATTGTTGTCATTCAAGACCACGAGCAGTGGCTCACCACAGCCGCCGGCATTGTTCAATGCTTCATATGCCATGCCGCCAGTCAATGCACCGTCACCAATCACGGCAACCACATGATACTTTTTCGCGCGGAGGGTTCTTGCATGTGCCATGCCCAACGCAACGGAAACAGAATTGGAGGCATGCCCGGTAATACACGGGTCAGTCGGACTTTCCTCCGGCTTCATGAACCCCGAAAGCCCCTCATAGTGCCGCAAGGTATCGAATTGTTCCCGCCTTCCGGTCAGTATTTTGTGGATATAACTTTGATGCCCTACATCATAAATGATACGGTCTGAAGAAGTGTCAAAAACACGCTCTAATGCAACCGAAAGTTCTACAATCCCCAAATTCGAGGCAAGATGTCCCCCTGTTTTTGAAACATGGTCCATCAAAAATTCACGCAGCGCGCGGCACAATTCCTCCAGCACCCCATAAGACATTTCCTGTAAATCCGCAGTGGACTGCACGCGGTCTAAAATCCCATATCGCTTTTTTTGCATATCCAAGGCACTCCGCCCTCCCTATTTCCGCTTATCAAAGGAAAACGGTAAAATTGACAATATTTTTCCGACGCCGAACAAAATCGCACGGCTGCATCCAATCCCGACAGCCTTTCCCGCCGCTTTTCCGCCAATGGTCAAGGCAGCAATCATCCCTGTAATCCCGAGCGAAACCAAAACGGTTTGTAGCTCTGCCATCGAGCCTGTGAGGTTCGCCACCAAAATGGCGCCCGTTGCACCGGAAATGATGCCGGAAATATCTCCCACAACATCGTTGCAAAAGCTAGATACCTTTTCCGCATTGCGAATCAGCCAAACCGCTTCTTTTGCACCCTTTACTTTTCGCGCCGCCATAGAATGAAATTCTTTTTCTGTGGAAGCCGTTGCCGCCACGCCAATCATATCAAAAACAATGCCAAAGGCAATAAACATCCATAAAATGAAAAAGGCCACACTGTTGCTGGCATTTGACAATGCTTCACTCGATAAATACGACATGACCGTCGAAAGCATCAAACTCACAAAAGTAATGGTGAGAATCCAACGCACATTAATCAGTCGCCAAACCCCTTGTTTGGGTTTTTTTGGCGATTTCGCACTCCGTTCCACGCAATTTCTCTCCTCGTTATATTAGAACCTGTATGCATACGGCAAACGGATGAAGCAGGCATATCTTTTCCGCTATGCGGTGTTAAAAAGTCCTGGAATATAGCAAGTTCCCCAAGGAGATTTGCTTGCACTGACGTGCTCACCTTATATTCCTGCACCTTTTTGCCGTGCCTAACAAAAAATCTATACTGTTTCTCCCATTCTCGTTTATGCATACAGGTTCTTAGAAAAGCCCAAAAGCACTCTTTCAGGCCTTATATCCATTTAAAAGTGGCAGCAGGTGTAGTAAATCTTACGGCTTGAGGTTCGGTTGGATTTCCCCATGGACTGCCATGCGTCGCCGTCATGGTGGTTTCCCTTTAGAGTCCACGCCGGGATGTTACCATCACCGGGACCGAATTGCCACTTAGACCGTACTGCAATCCCACACCTGCCCTTATTTCAGACAGCCTAGGTGTTTTCCACCGCAGCCAAAACGATTCTTAGCCTCTTTTGCAGACAGAGTTTCACCGATCAATACCTCGTTTGTCCTGGCCGGGACGCACAAGGCGGGTATCGGATCCGCCAAGCCCACGCAAGGCAGGCTACGCTGCACACAGCGCTTCAACCGCTTGTGCATTCTCTTACGAGAACGCCTACACAGTCTCCACACCGCAATGCAGGTTCACCCCGCTCCGTAGGACATCCGGCAATCGCTTGCGCGATGGTATAGGTGTCCCACAAACACGGGTCTCCACGGCAATAGGGTCGGTATTTCATGCCATTGAAACGCGCCCTAGAGCCTTAACCTCCAGCACTCACCCCAAACTGGGCGTAAGAAGCAAGCACCAGAGACTTCATCGATGTGCCCTTCTACGGATTTTTAGGCCCGTCCTGGGAATCGCATGTACTGACTAGGATACTGCACCACATACCGATACGTTACCACATTCTCATACATTTTTCAAGTCACATGGTTTATAAATTTTCACACAGTTTTGTAAAAATCAACAATCACGTGTTGACAGCTGCTCTGCCAAAAGATGCAAAAATACAAAATCATCAAAGTGTTTTGCGGCTTCTTTGGCGGATTGTGTCAGTTCCTGCACCAAATCCTTGCATTTTTCCATCCCCAGCAGGCTCGGAAAGGTTGATTTTTCGCTTTGTAAATCTTTTCCCAATGTTTTCCCAACCTTTTCACTGTCGCCCTCCAAATCCAAAAGGTCATCTTGAATTTGAAACGCCAGTCCGATGGCATTGCCATAGTCCTCTGCCGCGCGCAAGGTCTGTGCATCGGTTCTACCTGCCAAAATACAGCCCATCATGGCAGCGGCGCGAATCAGCGCGCCGGTTTTCAGTTCCTGCAGCAGCACCAATTCCTCCAGTGGCACGTGATGTCCTTCTGCCTCCAAATCCATGATTTGACCGCCAATCATGCCATCCATACCGGATGCACGCGACAAAACCGAAGCACACTGCAAAATTGCCTGCGGTGAAAACGCCGTTGTATGCACAGCATCCAGCATGGTTTCAAATGCACGGTTGAGCAAGGCATCTCCTGCGAGTACAGCAATTCCCTCTCCATACCTCTTGTGACTGGTCGGCTTTCCGCGGCGAAAATCATCATTGTCCATGCAGGGCAAATCATCATGAATCAGAGAATAGGTGTGTATCATTTCGAGCGCGGCTGCAAACGGTGCCGCCGCCTGTACATCACCACCACAAATGCGGCAAAACTCCAGAAGCAGTGCCGGTCGCAGCCGTTTCCCGCCAGCAAATGCCGAGTACGCCGCCGCATGATAGATGGTTTCATATTTACACGCAGCGGCGGCTGTTTCTAGCCGTCCATCATGCAAATGCCAATATGCAACCTGCTCCGGTGCAGATAAATAGGTTTGCAGTGCCGCTTCCGTCAGCGCACTGTATTCCCGTAGTCGTTGCTGTACATCCAATTTATGATTCCTCCGCAGAAAATGGGGTTTCAACCAGTGGTGCATCCTCCTGCTTGCGCAGCATCAAAACAACCTGCTGTTCTGCCATGTCCAGTTGCTTGCTCAATGCTGCTGACAGCTTGCTGCCTTCTTCAAACAGTGCCATGCTCTTTTCCAGTGAAATATCACCTTGTTCTAAGGTACTCACAATCTGTTCTAATTTTTTCATAGATTCTTCAAAGCTGATATTTTTTCTAGCCGCCATTTACGCTCTCCCTGCCTTTTCGATTTCTGTTACCGTGCACTTTGCAGTGCCATCCACAAATTGCACCTGTATCGCCTGCCTCTGCTGCAATGCTGCAACGCTGGTAATCGGCAGCTTTTTTTCGTTGTATGCAACGGTGTATCCCCGCGCCAAAACCTTCAGCGGACTCAGTGCATCGAGTTTTGCAACTTGATTGGTCAATCGCTTTCTGCTGTCTGCAAATTTTGCATCTGCCAGTGCCTGTAATTTGGTTTGCAGATAGTTTAACGAAATGCGATAGGTCTGTACCATATATTGCGGAGAGCACATGGAAAGCCGCTGCATCGATTGCGCCAATGCCGTTCGGCGGCTTGCAATCCGCTTGGCAGGGGTGCATTCAAACAAGTGCTGTGTCAGCATGCTTACAGAGCGTCTTTCTGCCTGTATCTTTGCCGTCAGTGAGGATTTCATGGCACTTTGTATGTTCTGTAATGACAGCTGCAACGCCGCCATATCAGGCGCCACCAGTTCTGCGGCGGCAGACGGGGTTGGCGCACGCAAATCCGCAACATAATCTGCAATGGTCACATCCGGTTCATGTCCCACTGCTGAAATTACAGGGATTTGGGAGGCATAAATTGCACGTGCAACCGCTTCGCTGTTAAAGGCCCAAAGCTCCTCCAGCGAGCCGCCGCCGCGCCCTATAATAACAACCTCCGCCTGTGCCTGCGCATTGACCTCACGCAGTGCACGGCACAAATCATCTGGTGCACGCGTACCTTGCACCAATGCAGGATAAATCTGTATCTTTGCAATCGGCCAACGCCGCTGTAGAATGCGTATCATATCATGCACCGCGGCACCGGTCGGTGCTGTAATCAGCGCAATGGTCTTAGGCGATTGCGGAAGTGGTCGTTTATGTGCTTCGGAAAACAGACCTTCCTCTTCAAGCTGTTTTTTGATTTGCTCGAATGCGGTGTGCAGTGCCCCTGCCCCGTCCGGCATCATATCTGCAATATAAAATTGCACCTGTCCGCTTTTCGGAAAACTGCTGATGCGTCCGCGTGCAATGACCTTCATGCCATTCTGCAAGCGAAACCGCAAACGCATCGCATCTGCGCGAAACATCACGGCATTGATGGCAGCATCTTCGTCTTTTAATGTCAAGTAATGCTGTCCGGAGGTGTGCGCTTTATAGTTGGAGATTTCACCTTGCACAAAAATATTGCGAAACGGCAGATTTCTCTCCAACAATGCCTTGACCTCCTGATTCAGTTGGGTAACGGAATAGATTTTGCTTGCCATAATTGTTCTCCATTCTGCAAAGCCGCCAGTACCGCTGCGCCCACTGCATTGTCCCCAGACAAGCACGCCTGCGCAAAATAAGCACCAAAGCGTGCCTGCATCCGCGTTTGCAGCAATCGGCTGGACATCACACCACCTGCACAAAGAATCGGAAGCGGATATTGCCGCAATGCCTGCTCGGTTGCTTTCTCCAAACCCATAGCAATGGTTTCTATGACATAACGCGCAATGGTCGCGGGTAAAGCTTCACGCTCTACCAAAGACCGCACCTGATTTTCTACGCCGGAAAGCGAAAAACGACACGCAGTTACCTTTGGCGAAAATGGCTTTATCGGTGTTTGTGCCTGTGCAGAAAGTGCATCCAGTTCTGTCCCCGCAGGAAAACATAGCCCGAGCATTTGCCCTGTGCGGTCTATCAGTTGACCCGCTGTCAAATCGCTTGTTCCGCCGATGCATTGTGCATCTGGCAATCCGCTTTTATCGGGTGTAACAAGCAGCAGTTCTGTAGTGCCACCGGACAAGTGCCACGCCAAAAAAGGCGTTTCCAATAGATGCAGACAATTTGCAGACAATGCCGCCGCCGCCAAATGTCCCTGCTGATGGGAGCATGGGAACAACGGCACACCCAATAGATGCGCCGTACTGCGCGCTACACTTTCCCCTGCCAAAAAGCATGGCATATACGACCCCTCTACCGCACGCGGTCTGGTGCTGACACCCACCGCGCGGACGTTTTTGCCGATGCCGTTTTCTAAACCGGCAATCATCTCATGCAGGTGCACCGTATGCTGAAATAATGCCTCGGACTGCCGCAAGCCTATCGCACCCTTCGGCACCTCTAGCAGACGCCCTTGGTTCTGCCACGCAAGCCCTGCTGCATCGAAACTTGCCGCCGAAGTGCGATAATTGCTGGTGTCCACGCCAAAATACAGCTGATGTTTTGTATCCATATTATTCTTGCTGTGCTTGTTCCTGCTTGCGGTTCACAGTGCCTAAAATACCATTGATAAACGCACTGGATTCTGCGGAATCATAGGATTTTGCCAGTTCCACCGCCTCGTTGATGGCAACACCAACCGGAACATCTTCCACATTCTGCATTTCATACAGGGCAAGCCGCAAAATTGCAACCGTCATGCGGGACAATCTGGAGAACGACCACGCTTTGGAATGCTCCGTGATGATGCTATCCAACTCCTGTTGTTTCAAAAACACACCTTTCACCGTTTCTGTGATGTATTTCTTGTCGTTTTCATCCAAATTCTCGGCATATAAGGCAAGCTCCTTGCCAATGGATGTCTTTATTTCTTGACGCAAGCGGTCTGTAATCGTTTCTTCCAGCGAATTCGCCTCAAAACCCATTTCAAAAATCAGATGCAGGGCAATTTCTCTTGCATTTTTTCTGCTCACAGTAATCCTCCGTGCCTTTTCAATGTACAAAATCTATGACTAATGATTTATTTTACCGCAATTACCAGACAAACGCAATAGGAAAGGTGCATTTTCGCCATTGTTTTTCTGCTTTTACATCTATCGCACAATCCTCTCTGCCTATTGCAGCAAGCTGCGAAAACGATAGGGCGTGAAATGATTCATTTGCTTAAACGCACGAATAAAATGCGAGGTTGAGGAAAACCCACACTGCTGCCCCACCTCCTCTACAGACAAAAGTGTTTCTGACAGCAGCTTTTTTGCCTGATTCATGCGCAAATTGAGCAGGTATCCATGCACAGACATCCCCGTTTCTGCACGAAACAGCCGCGCAAAGTGATATTTACTCAGTATCACAACCTTGGATAATTCTTCTAATGTCAGTGCTTCCGCAAAGTGCTGCTCCATATATTGCTTTGCAGCAGCTACAGCGGGATGCGCACAGCGTCTTGCATCTTGTGCGGTTGCCAAGCCGCCCAAAACCGTTTGCAGCTGTATCGAATAATAGTGCTCATTCATATCACCGGCACGAATGCCATGCAGAATGTTAAAAAAATGCACGCCCAAATCCGAATGGTTCGGAAAATGTGCCCATTGCCGTTCATAGAGCATATCGCAGTATGCTTGCGATGCACTGCCCCCAAAATGAATCCAGCGAAACTGCACCTGCGTTTCTGCCCAATATTGATTGGGAACTTTGCAATCGAGCAGTACAATATCCCCTGCCTTTGCAGAAAATGTTTGTCCAAGGTATTGAACCCCCATGCTTCCTCGCACAATATAAAACAAAATGAACGCATCAAACACATCCCTCTCATCCCGCTCGACACGATAAGATGGTGTGCAGACATATTCTGCGCCCCAATGCGGATAGAATAAATTCTCCTGCGCAAATGCAGACACGCTGAAGAAATAGATTCCCTCTTTTTTTAAAATACCTTGTTCTTGTTCAATAATACCCTTTTGAATCGTTTCCACAGATTTGCCCTTTCTCATTTAAAACATAGCACGAAATGTATATTTTTTAGCAAGCGGCGGCAGTGACACATTTTTCATGTAAGTATACAATAGAACCATAGAGAAATCAACCAGCGTATATCGTGAATATTAACAAAATAACACCATATTTTTTTGTACGGAGGAACAGGAAATGAAAAATATACGAATTGGACTTATCGGCGCGGGCTGGATGGGAAAAGCGCACACTACCGCATTTCACAATGCCAAGATGATTTTCGGCGATGATATGCCAATCTTTGATGTCATCGCAGATAATAACAAAGAGCAGGTCAAAAAGATGTGTGCCAGCCTTGGCTACTCCCGCTCGACAACAGACTGGAAATCGGTCTGCACAGACCCCAACGTGGATTTGGTCGATGTCGCAACGCCGAACTGTATGCACTATGAAATGGTAAAGTTTGCACTTGAAAACGGCAAGCACGTGTTTTGTGAAAAACCACTCTCCATCTCCGCAGAACAATCCCGCGGATTGGCAGACTTGGCTGCGGCAAAGGGTGTTGTCAACTATTGCGGCTTCTCCAACATCATGAACCCTGCAAATGCCTATGTCCGTGACTTGGTGTCTTCGGGAAAGCTCGGTAAAATCATGCGCGTCCATGCCACCTATGACCAAGATATGCTGCTCGACCCAAAACTGCCGATTACTTGGCGTCACATCAATAAACTGGCAGGCTCCGGCGCATTGGGTGACTTGGGTTCTCATCTGCTTTCGGTTTCTCAAATGATTTGCGGCGATATGGAGGAAGTTTGTGCAGTATCCTCCATTGTGATTCCGGAACGTCCCAAGACAGCCGGCTCTTCCGAGATGCAGACGGTTGAAAACGACGATGTGGTTTCCTTCCTTGTGAAATATAAGAATGGTGCCATCGGCGACTTCTCCTCTTCTCGTGTTGCAACAGGCCGCAAGAATTATTTCTATTATGAAATTCAAGGCACGGAAGGCACGGTGGTATATGACCTCGAGCGCATGTGTGAAGTACAGGTGTATTTCAAGTCGGATGCAGATGTAGACAACGCACGTGACTGTGGTTTCCGTACGGTTCTGCTTAATCCACAGCATGAAGGCTTTAAATGGTTCCAGCCCGCTGGTGGTATCGCCATTGCATTTGATGACATGAAAACCCTGCAGGCGCACACGCTGATGCAAGCAATGGATGGCGCGGATTATATCTGCAACTTTGAAATGGGTGCAAAGGTCGACGGCATCGTTAGCGCAGTGCTGAAATCTTTGCAAACGAGCCATTGGGAAAAGTGCTGAGAAGGAGAGCGTACAATCATGTTTCAAAATGTAAAACTGGGCATTGCGCCCATCGGATGGACCAACGATGATATGCCGCAGCTTGGCGGTGACCTCACCTTTGAGCAAATGATTTCGGAAGCCGCACTGGCAGGCTTCCAAGGTACAGAGGTTGGCGGCAAATTCCCTACTGACCCTGCTGTTTTAAAAAAAGCTCTCGACCTGCGCGGTATTGCGATTGCAAGCCAATGGTTTTCCTCCTTTCTATGCTCTGCACCCTATGTAGAAAACGAACAGGCATTTTGCAAGCAGCTCGATTTCTTAGAAGCAGTCGGTGCGAAACGTATCAATGTATGTGAACTGACACGCTGCTTATTTGCAGAAGAATGCTCTATGTTTGGTGACAACAAACCGATTGCAACCGACGAAGAATGGGAAAAGCTCTGTGACGGACTGAATAAGCTCGGCAAAATCGCAACAGAGCGCGGGTTTAAGCTATGCTTTCACCATCACATGGCAACCGTTGTGCAGACAGTAGCGGAAACGCAACGTCTGATGGACAATACTGACCCGCGCTATGTCTACTTGTGCTTTGACACCGGACATTTTACCTTCTCCAAGGAAGATGCTGTAGCGGCGGCGAAGCTGTTTGGCGCGCGCATTGGTCATGTACACCTCAAGGATATTCGCCCTGAAATGATGGCGCGTGCATATGCAGAAGGTTTCAAGTTCCGTCGTGCCGTATTGGAAGGCTGCTTCACCGTACCAGGTGACGGCTGTGTCGATTATCCTGGTGTTTTCAAAGCACTGGCTGACGCAGGTTATGAAGGCTGGTTCATTGTTGAGGCAGAACAAGACCCCCGCCTTGCAAATCCATTTGCATATGCGCTCAAGGCGCGCAAATACATCCGTGAAACCGCAGGCATTTAACAGTCAAATTCGAAAGGAGCATTTACACTATGAAAAAGGTTCGTTTTGGTGTCGTTGGTATTGGCAGCATGGGTCGTATGCATATCACCAATTTACAGCGTCGTGTGCCAAATGCAGAAGTTATCGCCATTTGTGCCCGTACAGAATCCCATGTCCGCGCCATACAGGAAGAGTTCGACATTGCCTATGGGTATACCGATTATGATGAAATGCTTGCCAACGCAGACATTGACGCCATTGTCATCGCAACCGGTGCAGATACGCATAAGGAGCAGTGCATCAAGGCTTGTCAGGCAAAGAAGCATATCTTTTGTGAAAAACCGCTGGCAAAGACCATTGCAGACTGCAAAGCCGTCGAGGCCGCTGTTGCCGAAAATGATACCAAGCTGTTCACGGTGGGCTTTATGCGCCGCTTTGACCCCTCCTATGCAGAAGCCATGCGCAAGATTCGCGCTGGCGAAATCGGCAAGCCGATTCTGTTCCGTGGTGTCAGCCTTGACCCTGCATCTGTGCTGGATGCCCATCTGGAGGGTGTGAAAAAAGGCATCTATGTGCCGTGGTTCATCGAAATGGGCAGCCATGACACCGATTTGGCGCGGTGGTTTTTAGATGGTGAGCCGCAGGAATGCTTTGCTACGGGCGATGCGTATGTTTGCACAGGTCTAGCAGACTATGATGATTATGACAACGGCTTTTCCTTAACCAAATTCGATAACAACACCACTGCCTATATCCATGTTGGACGAACTGCCACCTGCAGCCATGTGGAATCGGAAATTGTCGGCACAAAGGGCACCCTGCGTGTCAATAGCGTCCCCCGCAAAAACTATATCTCGCAGTTTACCGATGCAGGTATTCTGGAAGAATGCCAAGAAAGCTTCTTGGAGCGTTGGGGTGCCGCATTCTACAATGAAATGGAAAACTTCACAAATTGCGTTTTGGAAAATCGACAGCCAGAAATCACTGCCAAGGATGGCACAGGCAGTTTGGAATTTTGCTTAAAGCTGCACGCAGCCTATTTGGCAGGCAAGCAGAAAACGGAGGCGTAAGAATATGTCACAAGAAATGATGGATGCGGTGGTATTTGCGGATATAGGGACATATGAAATTGCAAAGCGTCCGATGCCAACGATTACGCAAGACAATCAGGTGCTGGCAAAAATCCTAGCAGCGAGCATTTGCGGCACGGATGTGCATATTTTAGGAAATCCGCCTGGTGTTGTGGCAAATTCCGGCATTATTCTGGGGCATGAGTGCGTGGCAGAAATCGTGGCTGTCGGCGCACGCGTCACCGCATTTCAAAAAGGTGACCATGTGATTTTGGACAACAATCTGCCCTGTGGCATTTGTCCTGCGTGTCAGTCTGGCAACAGCAACCTCTGCCAGACTATGTCCTCTATGGGCGTGCACATTGATGGTGTGTTTGCACAATATGCCGTGTTTCCAGAAAGTGCGGCAGTCAAGCTGTCGAAAAGTGTTGCCATTGAAGATGCAATCTTTGCAGAACCTCTCAACTGCACAATGGGTGCGATAAAGAAGCTGAAAATCATGCCTGGCGATACTGCTTTGGTTCTTGGCGGCGGTCCGATTGGACTATATTTCACCACTTTGCTAAAGACTTGTGGTGCAGGCAAAGTGCTCGTGTCCGAGGTTTCTCCCTTCCGCACAGAGCACGCATTGCAAAACGGTGCCGACCGCGTCATTAATCCACAAAGAGAAGACTTAAGACAAGTCGTTCTGGCGGAAACAAATGGCGTTGGCGCAGATATTGTGATTGATGCAGTTGGCGTATTATTGCCGGATGCACTGCAAACGGTCAAGAACGGTGGTTCGGTTCTGTTGTTCGGTATGAATGCCTCCGCTTCGCAAACCATTCACCAGAATGACATCACTGCACGCGGCATCACGATTTATGGAAACTTCATCGGTCTAAATACCCTGCGCAACGTTGCAAATCTGCTGGAAAGCAACAAAGTAGATTTCAAAAGCATGATTACACACAAACTTCCGCTGACGCAGTTTGGTATTGGCCTAGAGGCGATGCGCCGCGGCGAAGCATTGGAAGTTGTACTATATCCGTTTGAATCCTAATCGCACATTCTCTATCACCACACATTTTCAAAGTACAGTATACATAAAAGCTGGTCAAAGCCCTTCAAGACTTTGACCAGCTTGCAATTTTTATTAACAGCTTAGCATTTGATTCAGAAGGACTTGATTCTCTTCCATTCTGCTTGCAAACGCGTCCTGTTTGAAATCAATCTGAACGGATTACTGCTGTCCGCTGGATGCCAGATTCTGCTCGTAAGATTGAATCATCTTTTTGACCATCTGACCGCCAATCGAACCTGCTTCCCGCGAGGTCAAGTCGCCGTTATAGCCCTGGCGCAAATTGACACCCACTTCGTTTGCAGCTTCCATTTTAAATTGATCCATTGCAGCACGTGCTTCAGGAACCATACCCTGATTAGAACCAGTCTTACTTGTGGTCATAATGTTTCTCTCCTTTTTCATTGTATTGATTCATTTTTATTGTTTGGGGTTGCTGGTCTTATTGTGTGCGGTTTTTTATCGAATATTGCAAGAAATATCTGTGCCTATTTCCAAAACCTATGTCGTTTTTGATGTGTTTTGATGCTTTTAAAACTTTTCTGATAACACGCTGTTTTTTTGTCGAAAAATCTGCTATAATAAATGCATAAAATGATTCAAATAAACTGGAGGCTGTTACAGATGTCAAATACAACTCGCTGCACACGTGTACCGCATATTATGATGCCGAAAGAAGGCACAGATTTATCCCGTTGGTCGGTTGTCGCGTGTGACCAATACACTTCCCAACCGGAATATTGGGCAGAAACCGAAAAAAATGTTGGCGATGCGCCGTCCACTCTGCGCTTGACCTTGCCCGAAGTCTATTTGGAAGAAGAAGGCGTAGAAACGCGTGTTTCTGCCATTCATGAAACCATGACACAGTACATACAGGATGGCATTTTGCAAACTCTTCCGGCGGGTATGATTTTAACCGAGCGTTTCTCCGGCGGCACGGTTCCGCGCCGTGGACTGATGCTTTCTGTTGATTTGGAAGCGTATGAATATCGTGTCGGCTCGCAATCCCTCATTCGTCCCACCGAAAAAACCGTTGTGGAGCGTATTCCGCCGCGTTTGAAGGTACGCCAGGGTGCAAGCTTGGAACTGCCGCACATCATGCTACTGATTGATGACCCGACCCGCACCATTATTGAGCCGCTATTTGCGCAAACCAATGCTTTCCAAAAAGTATATGACACCGATTTGATGCAAAAGGGCGGACACATCAGCGGTTGGTTTATTCCGCAGGGCGTAGATACCGATGCCATTGAAGAAAAGCTTGCAGCATTGTGTGACCGCGCTATATTCAATCAGAAATATGATTTGAAAGAAGATTTGGCATTGCTCCCCTTTGCAGTCGGTGACGGCAACCACTCCATGGCAACCGCAAAGGCATACTGGGAAGAAACCAAGAAAACCCTTTCCGATGCAGAAATGGAAAATCATCCTGCACGTTTTGCGCTTGTGGAGGTTGTCAATATACACGATGAGAGCCTGATTATCGAGCCGATTCACCGCGTGATGTTCCATGTCGATGCAGAGCATATGCTGTCCGCAGCGGACGCCTTCTATACATCCCACGGCTGCAAAACCGCAATTCTTGCGGAAGGGACTTCTGCTCCTACCGCGGCGCATGTCTTCCCGTTCTGCACCGCACAAGGCAAGCGCACCCTCGTGGTGGAAAATCCGCAGTGGTCGATTCCGCTGGCAACGCTGCAAACCTTCTTGGATGCATATATGTCACAAAACAGCGATGCGAAAATTGACTATATCCATGGCGAAGATGTCGTGGAGCAGCTTGGCACCAAGCCGGAAAACATGGGCTTCTTTTTGCCGGATATTGCAAAAAATGATTTGTTCCGTGGTGTCATTTTGGACGGTGTACTGCCGCGCAAAACCTTCTCCATGGGCGAAGCACATGAAAAGCGCTACTATATGGAAGCGAAAAAAATTACCGTGTAATATTGCGCCTCTTTTGTTCTCCGTTTATTTCTTGAACGTTTCCCTGCAAATACGGCAAGAACCTTCTTTCGATAACATTCATCGAAAGAAGGTTCTTTTTTTGTCCAAATCGCGTTAAGTGCGTATTATGAAGCAATGCTGTTTCGGCAAAGCGATGTATGTTGCACCCATGGCTTGCGCCAACACATCTGCCGTCACATAGGTCTGGTCTTGAAACCATAGCACTGGTGCCTGCAACGCATAGGTGACATCATTGATGTAGCACACACTTTCCCCTTTTTGCACCTCCATCAGTAATGTGCCCGCCTGCATAGACACTGCATCCGAGGTTTCCGACTGCTGAACGGTGCCGTTTAAATAATTCGCAATATCCTGCATCGATATTAAAATCTGGTCTTTATAGCAAATCGGAGCTTTTTTTAATGAAAATTGTTCCCCAATGACAACCAGATGATTGGCGTCGATGGTGTCGGCATATTTTCCACAATCTTGAAACTGATCTGACACGGCTTTCAACGCGTCCAACTGTGCGCCTGTATAGGAATTATATGCCTGTTCCAGCTGTGCTGCCAGACGCTGCATGCAGGCATCCTGCGTTTCTGACGCGGTCAGTAAACCACCGTCTTGCGCCAGCTGTAACAGCAAAACGGCAAAATACGCACGGTCTGCCGCAGGCACTGCTGCCAAACGAACAGACACCACATCTGCACCGCTGGTTTCCGGCGGAATGACAACATTTTTTGTACTTTCTGCAATGATGCCTAAAATCTCAGCGTAGCAAGCTTGATACCCTTCCGCACTGGATACATCCAAATCCGTCAGCAAGCCGCGTACATCTTCCGGCAAAATCGTCAGAACATCTGCCAAGGTCATGTCCAACGCCATACTACTTTGCAGTGCCTCATCCAGTGTTGCAATCTCAGGTGTATTGTATTGCAATCCGGCAATCAAACCTTGTAAATCTTGTATCTGCTGCTGCAAATCCAAAATTTGCTCCATATATTCCGCATAGCTCTGCAAAGCGGTATCTCCATTCAAGCTTGCCTGCTGTTTGATGGCCTCCAGCTGCTTTTTGACATCTTCTGTAGATGCCGTTTCAGCCAAGCTCTTCATAATGCTCTCATATAAGGCTTGTTTTTCGGCTTCTGCAGTTGCATCTGCTGTGGCAGTGCCAGTAGTAGCATCTTCAGCAGTAGTTGCATCATTGCTTTGCGTCGCTTCTGCCGCATCTGTGGTGCTTTCCGCTTCCCCGATTTGCGTGGCATCCGCAGATTGTGCTGTATCCGACGCGACCCCGCTCGCCGTTTGTGGCAAACTTGACGTGCACAAAGCTAGCATGGTCAATACTGCAATCCATTTTTTTCGGCTTGCGCTCATAAATATCCCCACTTTCCCTTATAAGCCACACATCTCGACAATCACCGCTTTCCCTTGCGGCGCATCATAATAGACCCGAATATAATATCCGTCCTGCAAATATTTTTCACTCACAACGGTGGCATTGTTTGGAATGGTCGCACCCAAGGCGGAAAATGCCGTTTGACAGTAGGTTGGCAAGGTCAATTCCAGTGCCGTAAATGGCATACCCAAGGCACTTTGTACATCCTGTGCGGTACTGCTTTTTTGGATGTTGCAAAATTCCTCGCGCAACCCACTCATAATCTTCCAGCACACCTGTACTTGGTTTACAATATCAGGCTTTGCAATCACCACCAAGTTTTTGCTGGGATAATTCCAAACCTCCACGCCGTCCACGGTTTCTTTGGTGCTTGGATTTCCAAAATCTGCACAAAATGCTTGCATATCCTGCCCCATATAGCTCATCAAATCCACGACACCATCTCTATAGTTGCCTTGAAAAATCACTGCGCCCAGGCTGTCATACTCTGCACCGCTGCCGTCCCGACGCCCATTAGCAAACGTGCCACTGTAAAGCAGACCGCCGTCCTCTGGGTCATACAGCTTTCCAGCGCCATTATATAGACCGCTTTGAAATTGTCCTTCATAGAGCATCGTGCCGCTGTCCGCATCATAGAGCACACCTTCTCCGGAAAACACCCCGTCTTCAAATCCGCCTGCATACCGCAGCTTTCCATTTTCATAAAGCTTGCCCTGTCCGGCATACACATCCTGCGCAAATGACCCTTCGTAAACGATGGTTTCACCGTCCTGTGCAAACGCCGTTCCATTGCCTTCTTTTTTATCCTCGGCAAACGAACCGAAATAGGATTTTTTTCCTGTAGCAGGATTATATTCTGTCCCAATCCCGCTGCGCAGACCCATGGCAAAAGGACCGCTGTAAATCAAACGGCTGTCTTGATTGTATAGCTTGCCCTCTCCATTATATGCATTATCACTGAATGCACCGTCATAGCGCAGGCTGTGCGCGTCATAATACCGCCCTTGCCCACTGTACTGTCCATCCACAAAATCGCCTTCATAGACCAAAATACCGTCCACGTCATATTGCATACCCGTTCCCGTCAGCGCACCATCGACCATATCCCCTTGGTAAATAGTGACACCGCCGGAGTCATATACCTGCGCCTTGCCGGTAAAGCTTAAAAATTTTTCGCTGTTGAGTTCCATCTTGCTAACCCAAAGCCGTCCATCCATCCAAGGATATATGACATACATACAGACCGTAACCACACACAAAAATGCTGCGATGCACATGAAAACCAATCGTTTGGATAGCAAATAGCTTCCCGCGCCAACGTAATCCTCTCGACTTTGTGGAGCACGCAAAAAGCTGGTGATGGTATTTCGTACAAATGTGATGACGCGCGTCACGAGCTTTGAAGTGACCTTTGTGACACGGATCACCTGTTGCTTGAGATTATCTCCCTGTGCCTTCAGTGCACGTAAAATAATATCAAAAAAGTTATAATTCATTTCCGCTTGTCACTTCCATTTCATTTCTCATAGGACGTTTTCACATCAAATTTCCAGTCCAAACTTTGTGATTTTTACGGCTGTTTTCTTCACACAGCATCAAATAATACATCGCTGCGCGGTCATTTTCATTGACGCAAATCACTTCCGCGAAGCAATCTCTTGCTTTACGAAAATCGCCTGCAATATAGGCTGCAACGCCTTGTTCAAAGCTGCCTTGCGTGGTCAGATACAGCTTTTTTTGATAATAGGGCAACCCATCCAAGATTTCATAGATTTTGAGGGGTGTTGTTTCCGATGCAATATGTCCGGCAAACCGATACTGCAACCCCTTTTCTTTTCCGCGCAGCGCAGCTATCGTGTCCTGCGTCATAATGTGCTGCAGTCCCATTTCCTCCATACGATTGCTGAGCTGATAGCTGCGGGTAATCTCATTGGAAACCGCAATCATCGTATTTCTCGTTTCATTCCCTGCCACGCCAATCAAGGTGTTGCCTGTGCTGACCACCTCTTTGATGCCGCTGTTTTGCCCCTGCGCTTCAAAAAATTCCCGGAATTGAATGGAGGCTGTCACCGCGCCCTCTGGCGAAGCTGGGAACAAACACAGCATACCCACCCCATCAAACTGGTCAATGACGCCATCATTTTTGCGAATGATTTCAAACAGCTTGTCAAAGCTGTCATTCAGCATATCGAAATACGCCGTTTCCGAAACCGCATTTTCCGCAGTGTGTCCCATGCGAAATCCCACATACAGAATGCTCATAACCGACATATTTTGGTCGCGCAGCGCAATTTCTGTAATTTTTGTTTTGCCCAGCATATGGAACAGTTC
Organism: Intestinibacillus sp.; assembly: GCA_963664255.1. Taxonomy (GTDB): domain Bacteria; phylum Bacillota; class Clostridia; order Oscillospirales; family Butyricicoccaceae. The sequence goes on from OY760938.1 coordinate 230,832, forward strand.
TCGTGGAACGAATTTGATATATGCACGATTCAAAACCACTAAATTTGAAATATATTGATTGAGCTTATCGGTCATCATGTTAAATGCTGAACCAATGTCCCCCAGTTCATCCTTCGCAAGCAACTGCACCCGCTCGGCCCATTTGCCTTCTGCAATGCGGTCGGCAGTTTGTTTGAGTTCGCCCAATGGACGCAAGCATCGATGCAGCACCAACAGGAACGCACAGAATAAGATGAGTGATGCAACACCAACACAGCTGCCAATCACCGCAAGATTTCGATAAAAGACGGCATGAACATATTGGATACGGTCTACACTGATTTCGAGCACACCGACCTTTTCTCCTAATGTCATCGGCATCAACAACCGCCACTGGTCCTCATTCTGCCGATTCAGTGTGCAGATAGGCTGTCCATCCTCTGTGCTTGGCGGACTTGCCAGCACCGTTTGATACAGTGTTTGCTCGTTTGCATCGGCAAAAGCATCCAGCGATTGAAATCTCTGCGAAATATCTGCACTCAGACCCACAAACAGACGTTGGTTATATGTCGTATACAAGCGAACGCCATCTGCTCTGCCGCCGGAATGCACCGCTTCGTTTGTGGCATCGGCAAAGGTTTGTGCAAGTACAGCATAGGAATCTGTCCCATAATCACGTAGCAAATCCACCTGCCCAAGCGGCAGACGATTGAGCTGTTCTATGAGAATCTCAGCTTCCAGCTGCATAGACTTTTCCAATTCCTCATAAACCGGTACCATGCTGAATGCAGCCAGTCCAATGGTCAAACCGATGGCTGTGCATACACAAATCGGCCAAAATAATAGGGTCATGCGATGCGCCAGTAAGACTCTGCCTTGCAGTCTGCAAATAAATGCATAAAGCAGCAGCAGGATAACTGCCAGTCCTGCGGTACAAATCGCCCACCTTATCAAAAGCCTTGGAAACAGGTTACCTTGCAGACGAGAAATGATATGCTGTTCGTTTCCAAAATCCACCCATTCTGAAGCTCCATTGGATTGAACAACTGCATGATATACGCCATTCAAGTCCATCTTCACCTGTTTTGCCGCGTTAAAATCCAGTTTTTCTGCTTCATTGATGCGACTATTGATGGTGAACAGCTTTTCTGCCGTGCCGCTTTCCAAATCTGCGCAATATAAGGTTTGACTTAACTGTTCAACAAAGCAAATTGCGCCATTTTGATTCAAAAAGAAATCGCTTGCAATGCCTTTTCCGCCAATCATCTGTGTCACATCTTCGCTTTTGCCTTCGGTCACACGATACACCTTTCCATCGGCCGTGCTATACAATGCACGCCCTTCCGGTGTACAGATAAAATCCAGCATCCATCCCTGCGTATCCTCTTGATTTTGTGGCTGTACCGTTTGGAAAGTTGTTAATTTTTGTGATGCACCATTGGTAATGGCATTGACAGCATAAAATTCGACTTGGCTGCCCTTTTGATAGCCTGCGTAAATCATTTGACCGCATACAAACAGTTTTTTCAGGTGACTTTCCTCAGATGCACCTTGCTGCTCCAAATTAATCGCCAAACGAATCGGCCGCAAATTCGCATCATACATCCGAACTGCCTCGGCTGTCACCATACGCTTGGCTTCATTTGTTCCGGTTGTGACGACTGTGCTGTTTTCCGTCAGCAAATACACATTGTTTTTTTCATCCAGTGCAATCGCCTTATAGGTAATTTGCTCTTCCCCGCTTTGTGCCTGCAGCACCGTATCGCTCTGCAAGGTACCGCTTTGGTCAAACTGTAGCAGATGCGTACCCTGTTTTTGTTGTGTCAGCAGATACAGATTCCCCTGCACACTGTAGCAATAGTCAATCGGCGCATTGACCTGAATTTGATTCATCCGATAGCCCATAAACAGCCCTAAAACGGAGCTTAGAATCAAAATAATTACTATTTTTGCTTTTTTCATAGCATTTCTCCTGTCTGCCGTTCCGGACTCATTTTTGTTCTGCCAGCGTTACTCCACCACAATATTTTCCGGATTTGGAAGCTTTAAAATCGTTCCTGCTTGTAATTTCGCATCCTGTGGGAGGCTGTTATAGGCGGCAACCGCTTCGCGATATGCCGCATTTCCGTAATATGCCTCACATATCGCATCCAAGGTTTCGCCTGAACGCACAACATGGTCTTCAAATGCAATCTGCTCGCCCGTCAGTTGTGTAGACGCCTGTGTTTCTTCCGCATCTGTCTGCTGCTGCACAGAAGGTGCGAGTGTGCTGGCTGCACTTTCATCTGCCACATAGGTTTCATTGCCAATCCGCATCACTTTTTCATGCAGTGCCTTTGTATCCGATGCTGCAAACAAGTGAATGCTCAAATAGAGCAAGACGCCAACCGTTACCCCGACACTGGCTATACCCATCGCCTTTTGGATTTGCTTTTCATATCGGCGATACAAATCCGCCATCCAATTATGATGCTCTGAAGCACTGCAGGTTTCTTCTGCACTTTCCAACTCTTTCACCAGTTCAGGAATCGATTGATACAAATGCTTCTCACATTTTTCTACAATGATGCGCAGCCTTTGATTGGTGCGACTTTCCAGCTCCTGCTCGAGCAACAGCGCAATAATTCTGGCGATTCTCTCATACAGCAGACGGCTGTCGACTTCTTCCAACACAAGCTTAGACTCTAGCAAAAACTGCAGCTGCACCTTGCCCCGCTGGTCAATATGAATATTTTCCGGTGTTGCCGCTCCTATTACCAACGGCAAGGGCAAACAGCACGCTTCATGCAGCTTTAATAAAATTTCATACAGCAAGGCAAAGCGTTTGCCAATCGAAACTTCGTCCGGATTTCCTTGAAAGCCCATACGCAAATTGAAGGCTTTACTGTTGGGAAATACCAAGAAAAACCGCCCTGCTTCTGAAAAAAAAGACAAAAACTCTGGATATTTTTTCTCAGAAAAGCATTGCAGACACTGCTCAAACAGCGAAAGGGTCTGCGGCCCCACTTCAATGGCATTGATGACATATTGTGTCCCTTCCCGTTTTGGCAAAGCGACAATCTGCACCTGAACAGCCATCTCATCCCGCAACGTGCCGATTCGTTGATAGCCTAAAAGCGTGGTAGGATACTCCATTTTTTTGCACCACCTTTTGTTATTTATGCATTTTCAGCTTCTGGTGCTTGCTGTGTCCGTACGACAATGTATGCCGAAGCCTGCTTGTCTTCATATTTTGCACTGCGGGCAACCACCTCATAGACACCCTCACGCGATGGCGCGGTATAGAGCCCATTTCTGTCAATGGTACCACCTGCGCGGTCATGGATGCTCCATAAAATCTCTTGACTAATCGTGCCGGTCACTTCCGCTGTCAATCGCAGTTGTGCAAGCGGCTCAATCGACGCGGTGTTGGGCGTCACCACCACTGCAATGCCGTCATCTGGAATTTCTGTGCTCTGCTGCGACTCACTCGCGGGTTTGAACGCCCACCAACGCACCGACAGCGTTTGCAAATCGGTTTTTTCCAGCAGATGCACCCCAAGCTGCAACGTACCTTTGTGTGGTTTGACCATTGCGCCAACCTCTGCCCGCGGCAAGGTATGCGGAAATTCCTCTGCGCGGAAAATGCTGGTGTTGCCAAACAGCAGCAGCGGGTCGTCATTTGTCATCTGGGTTTCTGTGTTCTCCAATGCAGCAATTACGGCAACATTTCCATAACCCAATCCATGCACAAATTCATAGGAAAAGTAATTTCTTCCTGCTTTTGGCGAAAATCCCAGGTTTATTTTTTCCACGCCGGTAATGACGTTTGCCATCGGGTTTGGGTCTGTGCCTGTGCTGGACGGCAGCTGTGCCGCTGTCGTTTCCAATGTGCCGATTGCGGCGCTGTTTTTCGGCGCAATGCCTTGTAAAACGTGCAGCAGTTGTGTATTTAACAGATACTGCCCAAACGGATTTTTCTCCATCTTTTCGATAAAATAAGTAGATGGACCTACCATCACATGAAATTTTGCCAAGTATATATGCCGATTTTCTGTCTTAAGAACCTCTTCAAAGCGGCGATTATAGTAGCTTTCGGTAACAACCTGCGCAATATCACGTGTTACAACCTGCACATCCATGGTCTGCGCCACGGACTGGATGTCCTTTTCCCCACCAAAGCGCACTTGCAAATCGTAAATCTGCAATTCCGCACAAATATCCGTTGCAGCGGTGCACTGCAGCACATATTCTGTACGAATTTGCTGCATAGTCTTGACTTCTGTTTCGTCATACTGCACCAGCAGTGCGCCACCGTCTGCATCCTGAAATAATTGACCGCCCAAGCGAAATTCATAATGTACTGGCGTTGCCAAATCCCGTTTTTCGAACAAAACGCTGACCTGTATCGGCGCACTTGGTGTCGTATATCGAACGGTTTCTACGGTGATTTGTATGCCATTCTTCTGATAGATAGCCGCTGTTTGGTGCAGTAAACCTGCAAGCCCCAAATCATATGGCTTTGGGGTATCTCGTGTCAAAAACAACTCATAATCCTCATGGATACAGTTATATTCTTGATTGAGTCCGTTTCCAGTTGCCGAACCCGCCACAGAAAAAGTACCCTCGCGTAATTCCTCGCGATAGCGCAAGCACAAATACAGCTCTCCGCCATTCTGCTCATCGAACCCTTCGACAACGCCAAGGCGCTTAACACAAGGCTCTGCAACCACGATTTCACGCCCTAAATAGTCGATTGCCATGCCTGTTTCCAAAGAAAATGTTTGATTATCGAGCAATAATACATTCAAACCGGAAACAATGCCTGCACCATGCAGCAGCCGATTTCCGATACGGCGTCTGTTGTTCATATACGCCTGCTCGTTTTCAAAATCACGCACCGACATCAGTTTTCCAAAGAAATAATGATTGCGGTCCGCTGTATAGTATTGCTTTTCACTCATAGCTATGCTCCATTTCTGCATCATTTTACATATGGTATACGCGTCTAAGATAAATAAAGGAGCGGTGCATTTTCATTACCTACCTGTAGCTGCTCCTGATACGGCAATCGTGTATTGATACCCAAATAGCAGTGACAATCCAGATACATTGCTTTTGGAAGTACAACAAGGTTGCAAATCGAATCAATCGGCTGACATCGACCAATCAGCCGTTGTAATTCCATATAGGTGTCGCTGTCCGGCACGCTTTCACTGGATACCAACACCGTAAATGTATATCCGGTGTCCCCATAAAGCGTTCGGATAAGCGCTTGCTTCTCTGCTGCCGTTTCTTTTTGCAGGGCATCAAACTGCTCTATCAAATACGGAGATTCTTCAATATACTGCAATACCATCTGCCGAATCGAATCACAAGTGCCTTTTGTACGGTAGATTTCCGACGCATTTTGCAGTAATTTCCGCAGTTTTTCCTCACTCCACTGTGCACTATCTTGAATGGAAAACCATTTTGTCAGCCATTCCAAAAATTCCGGCGGTGCTGTGGTGACATCAAATAAACGGGGCGTCTGCTCCAATTTTTCCTCAAAATCCACATAAATGGATTGAAAAATCATAAGATACCTTGACAAAAAGGAGTTCTTGCCCTGTTTGCGATATATTTGCGGCAAATAATCGACAAACGCGATGCGCGGAAATTCCAATTTGATGGAGTCGATGGTGATGGGGGTCTCTGTGTGTGTCACAATATGTATCCCAAACCACAGATATTGACCGCTCAGCGCAAACAGCGGCACATCCAGCGTGTTGACCAATTTTTTTCCGTATTTTTCAAACATCTGCTGCTTCTGCGCTTTGTCTGTCGCTGCATCTCTCAAATGGCTGTCGATGGTTTTCCATTCTTCTTCAGTGGCATCAACCGCCATAATATAGACCTCTAAAATTGCATTTTGGGGAATTTCCGCAACAATTCGCAGCCTGTGCCAACACGTTTCGGTCTGCATGGAATCGAGTGCTTCTGAAAAAAACCATGCCTGCTCAGCAGCGGAACAAAGATGATCCTGCACAAACGTAAAGTTTTCCAACAGTCCGCCGTCTTCCCAATCCTGCCTACGATTGAATACAAAGCTTTTGGTTCCCGAGGCCATTGTGCTTCCGCCCCTTTCTAAAAGATTTCACTGCGCACATAATCAAATTCCATTTTTTCAATGTAATACACACCATTTTGCGGAACAAACACATCGTCCTTGATGCCGCGCGGCTGCACGTCACCGCTCGTGATAAGCTGCAAACTTTCCACATAGCTGACCGTTTCCAACGTATCGAGCAAACCAAACAATTCCCCATAATACAACGGTGTTCCCATTTCTGCACTGATGCGATTGACAAAGTTCAAAATCGTGTGTTCAATTTGTGCCGTATGCTGCTTGCCGCGAAAATTCACAACAATCTTACCCGTGATGGTCAAGCCGATATAGGTTGGCCAACACACCATCAGGTTGGTATTGACCAAACGTTTGCTATCAATAAACTGATGAATGTTGTCCATATAGCTTTTCAGCGGTCGATTGGCGGCGCATCCTTCGCCGCATACCGCAATGGTAATTGCGCCTGCCTGCGGATACAGATGATTTTCTCGGGTTGCATACCCTGGCAGCGATTTCACGTTGCGAATCAATAGTCCAGGCGTTTGTCGCACAATCCGCTCATAATCGATTGCCGTAACCGCGCGCTTTTGGTTGGTAAACAATGCGGCACAGCGATTCTTCCGCACAGAAAAGGGTTCCTCCAAGCAACCACCGCGGGCTTCTAAAAATTGTTCCACCGAAACACCGCCAAGCACTTCTGCACGATGAATCCTGCCTTTTTGAATATTGCCGCCACTGCCTTCTGTCAAAGCCAAGTCCAGCAGGCGAATATTGCCTTGCCCTTTGGGTGGTGCCATGCCAAATTCATGATTTCCAAAGCGGATTTCGCGTGCTGCGCAATCTAAAATATACGATTGGCTATATTTATCACAACCATAAAAATCCTCGGTCTTGTTCCAAATCCGAAATCCAACCTCTGCATTTTTTCGTTCACCAACCATCAATGCAACGGCATCATACAAAATATTCGGGAACTTCATATCAATTTGCTGTTCGGATATTTTGGTACCGTCTGCCAGAATATGCATTGCCGCACCACGTGCATCGCAGGACACCACCAGTATTGCCAAATCGGTAGCGACACCGCTTGGTGTAAACGGCAGCTGCACGCGTGTTTTTCCTTGTGCCACCATTGTCTGCACCGCAGCTTCGCATGGATGCCACGCACCATTTCTGTAGTGATACACCAGATTCTGTCCATATAACGCCACTTCGCTATGCAGTTCTATTGCGTCATTCTGCACCTGCGCCACTGTGAAAACTTCACTTCTGCATAAGGTGTCGCGCTGTTCGACCTCCAACACATTGCTGCGCACAGACCAAATGCACGGCGGCAAATCATATTCTGCCTGCTGCAGGGTGACACGAATTTTATGAATCTCCACTGCTTCCGATGGCTCTGCCAAAAGCGTGATTGCGCCCGAAAATAAAAACGCATGGGTGTCATCCTGCAGCACCTGTATGGGTTTCCACCCATCCGCCGCCGCATATTCCCATCGGATCTGCGCCATTGGCACGAATGGCTGCCCCGCCGGAATGGGATTTCTTTGAAATGAAGGTTCTAAATACGACATCAGATATACCGTATATGGGATACCGCATGGGAACGGATTGTCAAATTCCATTTCAAACCAATCCTCTGCTTGCGGCGCATCTCCAAACAAAGAAAAGATATGATGCTCGCTCAGTTGCTGTGTCCCAATCTGCATTCCGTCCCAACGATACAGTGTGCAGATTTTGCTGTGGCTTATCCAATGCGGCGATCGATTTTCAAACACCAGATTCCCCGCACGCCACTTGGTTTCAGACGGAATCAAAATCTGCTCTGCTGAGGTAGAAACCTCCAGCATAGTACGCGCGGGACGGTTATGCTGTGCCGCAATTCCCAGCAAGTCCAGAAACTTTTTTTGACTGTCTTCACTGATTTCATTCAGATAATTGCGCTGTACAGCTGTTAACCACGCAAACAGCTCTATCACCGTAATACCAGGGTCGTATTCCTGCAAATTGGTCCATTCGTCTGACAGCAATTCTATTTTTTTGCGTGCTGCATCCATGATTTCCTGATAGGACTCATCATTTAACTGCTCCAGTTCTATCACAGCTATTCACCGCCCCTCTTTTCATTCTACAGATAAATTGATTTCCGGTTCCCCGAATACTGGCACCATAAAAGCATATTGCGGTAGATTTTCAGCCGCAACATCTTGTCTGCCGTGCTCTGTCACCATGCTGGTAAAGAGATTGACCGACTTGACCCATTGCACCCCATCTGTGGTTTTGATATAGTTGTATACCTGCTCTCTTGTGGGTAATGTGCCAATTTCCCATCCCTGTTTGTTGAAATTTCCACATACGGGATTTAAAAACCGTTTCAAGTGCTCGGTCACATTTCGGTATACTTCGTGATAGCGGTCATATTCCCGAATGACCAAATCCGCGACCACTGAGATTTCCAGATAAGACACCTCAAACACCTCAATTTTGTGTAGACTAATCGGGGCACGCTGTGCTAAATACTGTCGCACACGCTTGGCAAGCACAGAAAATTTTTCATATCCCTGCATATAATCGGTCGGCAATATGGCAACCGCTAAATTTCCGATTTCCGACTCATACCGACGATTCCTATGTGGGATGCAGCGCACACGATAGATATTTTGCTCTGCACAGCGCAGAATTTCCTCAAAATCATCCTGTGTCACCATAGCCCCCATGCCAGACAACTGCGCTGTCATACGCCGCACCGTTGCATCGACCTTTTCCATCTGCACACCACCAAGCAGGGGCTTTTCATTTATAACAGCATCCACCCCGTCAACAGCACCGAAAAATCCACCCATAGCGTGTGCCTCTAAATTACCAAGCGCCCCTGCTGAAACGCTGAATGCAATCGAAATGCTTTCCCCATGCTGTGCGGGCGGAATAGCACCGTGCTTACTGTCCCCAAATTTCACGATGCCCTGCATATAATCTACCTCATATACACGCTCATCAAGTTGTGCACGTCGAATATCCTCCAACTCACGCCATTTTACCCAAATAGCGTCCAATCGGCCATCCTCCAAATATACTGGACGAACATCATGCTCCGTTTTCTTCAGCAGCTGTTCCTGTTCTTGCATCGAAAGATGCCCCAACTCATTCACCCAAACGGTCACCTGCTCCAGATTGCCAACCGAAAGCCTGCACTCTTTATGTGCCTCTTGGCGCTGCATCATAAAATACTCCGGCTGACGTGTATCACGCTGCACAATTTGCACCGTGTTGTAGGAAATGGACTGCACGTTTGGATGCGGTGCTGCAGCATCCAGCCCACGATATTGCCCATCCAAATTGACAATGCGCAAAAAATAACCGGTTCTGCCAAACAAGGTGGTTTCTGTGAAGCCCCTGCAGCCAACAATGGTGACGATGCCGCTGTGTGCAAAATTTTCTGTGCCGTCCATAATTTCTAAATTGCGCCATTCCCCTTCATGGGAATGATGCCGCCCAAAATATTCCCAGCGCAGTGCTGGCATCTGGTGCATGGTATTGGGCAAAACATCAAAGAACAATCGAATCGGGCCATCTTGCAGGGGTTGGCGCAATTCCAGGAACACCGCAGGGTGTGCGCACAAAGTCGATTGAAACAGCGGTTGGTCGCCGCTCATGGGAAGCGACTGCGCATATTCCATCATGTCCGATTCTATGCGCAATTCACGGCAGCTGCGATAATTGCCCACATAACTATAGCTCATGCTGATTTTGTGTACACGCGGTGCAATATAATCGCCCATCACCTCATATGGATTGCGCACCTTCAGCAATCTTGCGCGAATAAAATAATTTTTTTCCGGCCCCATGACCAACATTTCAATATCTTCGGGACAGCAAAAGGACAGGGTTCTGGTTTCCATATCGTTCTTCTGCATGGTAAAGAAATCTTCATAGGATGCATCGGCAAACAGACGTGCCCACCCAACACCATTCCAATATTCCCAAACCACGCGGTCGATTTCAATATCGGTTGGCTTTTGGTCTTCAAAATCCGCTTTGCGCATCAAAAATTTATATCGCATTTCCGGCTTTTTCACGATAACATCGGTCTTGACACGCTGAAAATCCAATTCTACCGAAAGGTCAATGCGCGCCCCTTTTTTATAAAGCACCTCCTGCGAGCCAATATAAAAATCGGTATAGACCACAAACTGCTCACCAAACGGGAAAAAGTCTTCTGTCGGCAGTTCTTCGCTGTTGAACAATAAAATATCCGGCTGCTTTGCCAATGCCTGCGACCCATATTGCAAATCACTAAATAAAATCGGTTCTTTGGGGATATATTGCAGCGCGAAACGCACGAATCGAGCCGTTTTCCCCATCACTTCACAGGGTTCACTGGTGCCTGCAAATCGCAAACGAATGCCGTTTCCGTATGGCTCTACCTCCTCGATTTTCGTCCACGCTTCCCCATTCCAAAATTGCCAGCTCGCATATGCACCGTTCTGAAAAAAGCGCGGTACACGTTCATGATTTTGTGCCGACAATACATTTGAAAATTGTATGACCAGTTCGGTGCTGTCTTTGGTTTGCAGCACCATATCGTCTTCTAGATACATAATATGCTGCTGCAAATTTTCTGCCGATGCATCACCGAAAAGCTGCACTGCGCCCACCGATTCTTCGTCCGCCGTGCGCAAAAATACTCTTTGGATTTGATTGGAATCCCGCTCGGTCACATGAATGCTTTGGATGTCGGTATCTGCCGCATACATGGCTTCTGTGGTTTCAAAATACACCCGTCCTTCTGCATTATCTGCACTTGCATAAAGCGGTGTGCCTTTTGGAATATAGGTGCCGCCAAAATTTCGGCGTGCTGCAACCGTCACCATGCCGCTTGCTGAAAGGGGCGGCAGCTGTTTTGCGCCCAGCAGGTTTAAAAACATCAGATGATGATTGTACAGCCTTCGTTGTGAGCGATATAGCGTGCCTGCAAACATATCTGCAAAAAGCTGCGCAGCTACCATGCCCACATCTGGATTTTGTGCATCAATATTCCAGTCTGGGGCATATGCTTTTGCCAGCTTGTAAATCTGTTCCAATACATCTTGTGATGTTCGGCTGTCAAACTTCGGTAAATCCAATGTGCCCCACTCTCCTGTCAATCTCGCTGCTGCTGCAAATCCAACTGCATCTTTATGCTTTCTCGTTCCGGCAAAATATCGGTAACGTATGCCATCTCAACGGAAATATTTGCATGATTTTCTTCATTCTGCGAAACATTTGCCTCTATACGGGCAATATGCGTTTCCCATCGCTTGATGGATTGGATGATACTATCAGAAATATTGCTAACCAGTGTCAAATCAATATTTTCAAACATATATTCACTCAGCCCTGCGCCAAAGGTGGGCAGCATCTTTCGCTCACGTTTATCCGTGCCTAAAATAATCTCCACACCCTGCCGTACTGCTTCGTTATCCTCCACCGTCTGAATCCGTCCTGTATGCTCGTCCGGTTCCACCGGAAAACGCCATCCGCGAATCGTTGCCATATTATCGCCCCCTTAGTTCAGTTTGACTATCGCACCCTTCAAATTTGCAGGACCGGTTGCCTGTAAATTCAGCTGTCCGGAAGATTTAATGTCCATTGTCGCCTGTGCACTCAAGGTCAGTCCGCTTTGCGCCGTAATTTTCACCTGCTGACCCTTGATTTCCACATTGCCACTGCTTTCAATCGAAATCTTCCCCGAACCATCCAATATAATCTTGCTGCTTCCTGCTTTGAGTTCAATTTTTTTATCTGCCGTCACAGAGATGTTGCCGCCTTTGCCATCAATACTCAGCAGGTTTTTCCCATCCTTATCTTGCAGCGTAATTTTCTGGGCCTTCTCCTGCATGGACAGCTTCATTTTCTTGGCGGTAATGAGTTCCACAGTTTCTTCCCCGTCGGTATCCGTAAAAGAAAGCGTGTTGCCGCTTTTTGTTTTAATCATGCGAACATCATTTTTTTTATCCTTAATTTGCACAGGCTGCGTGTGCTTGCTGTTCCACAAACTGCCGATGACATAAGGGCTGTGCCTATCGCCATCACAGAATGCCACCAAAACCTCGTCGCCCACCTCCGGCAAAAAGAACACGCCCCATTTTGCACCCGACATCGCTGTCATGACACGGATATAGTTTGTTTCAGATTCTGAGGTGCTGCGGTTGAGCAAACGTACTTTCACGCGTCCCAGCTTGTCCGGATCATTTATATCGGTCACCACGCCTACGGTAATCGCAGGCACATTGCCCTCGCGCGGAAATACCACATCTTCTGACAATGCTCCATATAAGCTCATGCGTTTTACGTCCTTTCTGCACTATGCCTTATTGCTTTCAAACTTACAGATGCAATGATATTTCCCAATATCTATTTGATGCACGACTTCTGTCAGAAAATAATTTCCGTTCAGTGTAGCGTCCATGCCTTCCACCTTTACAAACTGCCCTGGCTTCCACTCTGGCACGCCAACGGTTTCAAAAGAACCGGTGGAGAACTGCATGGACACTCGTGCAAGCTCTGCCTCTGCACGGGTTTTTGCCTGCTGCGCAGTTGTCACGGCATTGTCAATTAAAGTAATTTCTGACTTTGCACCCACCAATTTGCACAAATCACTGCTGCTCTTTGCACCAGTTCCAACTGCATCGACCTTTACCGCTTTTCCCACAATCGGCTTGGTTGGGTCTTTGGGGTTGTTGTTGCGCACTGTAACCGTTTTAACCTGCCGACTGACCGTTAGCATCCGCTGAAACCGAAACAAATGGCTTCCTGGTGTCAATACAACGCCAACTTCCTTAGCACTTGCATATTTAATGAATTTCACTTTGCCGCAATCAACGAAAAACAAATAATTTACACGTCGTGCTAAGTCCACAATAAAATCATAATCGCTCTGATTATATTGCTCAATCGGAACATTGAGTTCGTCCGTCGTATCCACCGTTTTGCTGGAAGCCACGCTGTAATCCTTCAACACATTGGTCACAGCTTCCGAGTACTTTTTCAGACCGGTTTTCACTTCCGAACGCAAATTATTCATCAAAAACACCTTGCAGTCCATGGCTTCAATCGTATGAAAAATTTTAGTGCCTTCTAATTGAAATTGTACCGTAGTCACATACCCTGTAAAAACCAGCGTACACGACTTGTCCGTATCATATCCGACATAAACCTCAATCTTTGCACCAAGTTTGAGATATTTTTTCACAGTACTATCCAGTTGCAATGCATCTTTTTCAAATTTGCTCTCCGAACCAATGACATCAAAGGTACAGCAGCTGCATTCATATCCGCTGGTCAAAGTGATTTCGACATTTTGTATGTACACGCTTTCCGCGGTATCCTTTGCACCGTCCACCTTGATATATACCAAAGGATGCGTAAAGCCATTGTACTTTTGTTCGAGATTTCGAAAGGTCACACTCATTGTTTGGTTTCCTCCGTGGATTCTTTAAAGCGATTCCGGCGGTGTCCGTTTGCTTTCTATTTTTTGCGCCGCTTCTTCCTTCTTCAAGGCACTGTCGGCATCTTTATTCTTTTCCGAACAAGCGATTGTCAGCGAAACTTCTGCACGGAGCGGCGAGCCTTGGTTGGAAAAATAAAGAAATTTACTGCTGAAGCTCTTTAATACACCACCGTATTTCATCGGTCCCCATGCAAACATCACAGGCTTCTGCTTCTTTGCGGCATCTTCCAATTTGGCATAGCAGCTATACTCCTCGTTCAGCAGGCTGATGGAGGTATAATCGGACGGGGTCGTCAATAATGCCATGGCACTGATGCCGGATTTCATCACATTGCCCGTATCGAATGTGCTGATAATCGTCGTGGCTTTCGTAATCGCATTTTGCATCGATTGTTTTGATACCGCATCTTTATATAACTGCACAATATCAAAGTGCAGCTGCATGGTCACATTTTGAATGCTGACACCACTGGATTGCACAACCGGCTCTTCTGCCGCTTTTTTGTTGACACCTTGAATTTCATTAACACCATGCGTGGTTTCTCCGGCTTGTGCACCGCTGGCAACCGTAATGGCGTTTGGATTGATTTGCACGGTGCATTTTTCAAAGCTTTTGGTGGCTGCACTGCCGTCCTTCGGTATTAAAAAAAACGCTTTCATTGCCATTTATAGCACACCTCCCGTCAGCGCAGTTTCCCAAATCGTCTTCGTTCCATGCGAAGCGTTTGTTCCATTTTTTCCATTACTTGACGTACCAACCGTTGATTTTGCACACTTTGATAGTCCTCCATCATCTGTTGCACCTGCGCCTTGGTAACGGCTGCCGTGCTCTCCGATGGTATTGTTTCGGCTTGCTGCTGTGCCGCGAACGAAGACAACCCTTTTTGCATGGTGGTTGCCTGCACTTGACGCAGCAACTCTTGTTCCCCATCTGCGTGCTCTTCCGCATCACGCTGCGCCCTTGATACATTCGGAATACTGTATGATAATTCCGGCATTTCGGGATTTGCACTTGAAAAATCTGCGATATGTGCATTTTCTGTTCGATAAATCATTTCTGTTGGAATGTTGTTTGCAGGTTGTTTTGGGGTCACCCGCGCCGTTGTTGTCATCTGCCCTTGTAGTGCTTTATGGTTTGAGAAGGTCAAAGCCATTTGGTTTAAACCCAACGGGTTTTGTAGCTGTTGAACTGTAGTTTGCACTTCATTGTTGTGGTTTTCTATCTGCACAAATCGCATATTTGCCTGCATCGTCTTCTGCAAAATTTGCGTATGTAACTTGCGGATTTGCATCGCTTGCGCATGGGTGCTTCTGCCGTGTAATGCCTGCAACTTCTGCACATTTTGCAGATTTGAGCGATGAACATATAGATTTTGCAAGGTCTGCAACCAATGCTGTGTCAGCGTTTGCCTGCCCACCTGTGGTGTTTCACGTACGGTTTCCGGCGCTTCTGCCGAAAACTCCTGCTTTTCTGCGCTGTTTTGCCGCAAAATCAACTGCGAAGATGGGAATACCGAAGTATTTTGCTGTGCTGTCCATGCATTCTGCGCATATTGATTCTGGTGCGTATCGCCATATTGTGGTGCAAATATGCTGTGCGCGACATTACTGTGCAGTGTCTGCATAGCAGATGATTCATACCGCTGTTGATACTGTACCTCCTGCAACGACTGTAGCTCTTGCAGAATTTGTGCATGGAAATTGCGGTTTTGCACCGCTTGTACATTGGGGCTTCCGTTTCGTAACTCCTGCAATTTCTGCTCGTTTTGCAGATTAGAACGATGGACATAAAGGTTTTGCGCATTGGCACTATAGCTTCGTAACTCCTGCAACTTCTGCACATTTTGCAGATTCGAGCGATGAACATATAGATTTTGCAAGGTCTGCAACCAGTGCTGTGTCAGCGTTTGACTGCGCACCTGTGGTGTTGCACGTACTATTTCCCACTCTTCTGTCGAGAAATCCTGCGATTCTGTGCTGTTTTGCCGCAAAATCAACTGTGAAGACGGGAATACATCCGCGTTTTTCTGCACTGTCCACGCATTCTGCGACTGCTGGTTTTGGTGCACATCGCCATCGTGCGGTGCAAATATGCTGTGCGCGACATTACTGTGCAGTGTCTGCATAGCAGATGATTCATACCGCTGTTGATACTGTACCTCCTGCAACGACTGTAGCTCTTGCAGGATTTGTGCATGGAAATTGCGGATTTGCATCGCTTGCGCATGGGTGCTTCTGCCGTGTAATGCCTGCAACTTCTGCACATTTTGCAGATTTGAGCGATGAACATATAGATTTTGCAAGGTCTGCAACCAATGCTGTGTCAGCGTTTGCCTGCCCACCTGTGGTGTTTCACGTACGGTTTCCCGCGCTTCTGCCGAAAACTCCTGCTGTTCTGTGCTGTTTTGCCGCAAAATCAACTGTGAAGATGGGAATACTGAAGCATTTTGCTGTGCTGTCCATGCATTCTGCGCATATTGATTCTGGTGCGTATCGCCATATTGTGGTGCAAATCGGCTGTGCGTTACATCGCTGTGCAGTGTCTGCATCGCGTGGATTTTATACCAGTGCGGATGCTGTACCTCCTGTAAGGACTGTAGCTCTTGCAGGATTTGTGCATGGAAATTGCGGTTTTGCACCGCTTGTACATTGTGGCTTCCGTTTCGTAACTCCTGCAATTTCTGCTCGTTTTGCAGATTGGAACGATGGACATAAAGGTTTTGCGCATTGGCACTATAGCTTCGTTGCTCCTGCAACTTCTGCACATTTTGCAGATTCGAGCGATGAACATATAGATTTTGCAAGGACTGCAACCAGTACTGTGTCAGCGTTTGCCTGCGCACCTGTGGTGTTGCACGTACTATTTCCCGCTCTTCTGTTGAGAAATCCTGCGATTCTGCGCTGTTTTGCCGCAAAATCAACTGTGAAGACGGGAATACGGCCGCGTTTTGTTGCACTGTCCATGCATTCTGCAACTGCTGGTTTTGTTGCACATCGCCATCGTGCGGTGCAAATATGCTGTGCGCGACATTACTGTGCAGTGTCTGCATAGCAGATGATTCATACCGCTGTTGATACTGTACCTCCTGCAACGACTGTAGCTCTTGCAGGATTTGTGCATGGAACTTGCGGATTTGCATCGCTTGCGCATGGGTGCTTCTGCCGTGTAATGCCTGCAACTTCTGCACATTTTGCAGATTTGAGCGATGAACATATAGATTTTGCAAGGTCTGCAACCAATGCTGTGTCAGCGTTTGCCTGCCCACCTGTGGTGTTTCACGTACGGTTTCCGGCGCTTCTGCCGAAAACTCCTGCTTTTCTGCGCTGTTTTGCCGCAAAATCAACTGCGAAGATGGGAATACCGAAGTATTTTGCTGTGCTGTCCATGCATTCTGCGCATATTGATTCTGGTGCGTATCGCCATATTGTGGTGCAAATATGCTGTGCGCGACATTACTGTGCAGTGTCTGCATAGCAGATGATTCATACCGCTGTTGATACTGTACCTCCTGCAACGACTGTAGCTCTTGCAGAATTTGTGCATGGAAATTGCGGTTTTGCACCGCTTGTACATTGGGGCTTCCGTTTCGTAACTCCTGCAATTTCTGCTCGTTTTGCAGATTAGAACGATGGACATAAAGGTTTTGCGCATTGGCACTATAGCTTCGTAACTCCTGCAACTTCTGCACATTTTGCAGATTCGAGCGATGAACATATAGATTTTGCAAGGTCTGCAACCAGTGCTGTGTCAGCGTTTGACTGCGCACCTGTGGTGTTGCACGTACTATTTCCCACTCTTCTGTCGAGAAATCCTGCGATTCTGTGCTGTTTTGCCGCAAAATCAACTGTGAAGACGGGAATACATCCGCGTTTTTCTGCACTGTCCACGCATTCTGCGACTGCTGGTTTTGGTGCACATCGCCATCGTGCGGTGCAAATATGCTGTGCGCGACATTACTGTGCAGTGTCTGCATAGCAGATGATTCATACCGCTGTTGATACTGTACCTCCTGCAACGACTGTAGCTCTTGCAGGATTTGTGCATGGAAATTGCGGATTTGCATCGCTTGCGCATGGGTGCTTCTGCCGTGTAATGCCTGCAACTTCTGCACATTTTGCAGATTTGAGCGATGAACATATAGATTTTGCAAGGTCTGCAACCAATGCTGTGTCAGCGTTTGCCTGCCCACCTGTGGTGTTTCACGTACGGTTTCCCGCGCTTCTGCCGAAAACTCCTGCTGTTCTGTGCTGTTTTGCCGCAAAATCAACTGTGAAGATGGGAATACTGAAGCATTTTGCTGTGCTGTCCATGCATTCTGCGCATATTGATTCTGGTGCGTATCGCCATATTGTGGTGCAAATCGGCTGTGCGTTACATCGCTGTGCAGTGTCTGCATCGCGTGGATTTTATACCAGTGCGGATGCTGTACCTCCTGTAAGGACTGTAGCTCTTGCAGGATTTGTGCATGGAAATTGCGGTTTTGCACCGCTTGTACATTGTGGCTTCCGTTTCGTAACTCCTGCAATTTCTGCTCGTTTTGCAGATTGGAACGATGGACATAAAGGTTTTGCGCATTGGCACTATAGCTTCGTTGCTCCTGCAACTTCTGCACATTTTGCAGATTCGAGCGATGAACATATAGATTTTGCAAGGACTGCAACCAGTACTGTGTCAGCGTTTGCCTGCGCACCTGTGGTGTTGCACGTACTATTTCCCGCTCTTCTGTTGAGAAATCCTGCGATTCTGCGCTGTTTTGCCGCAAAATCAACTGTGAAGACGGGAATACGGCCGCGTTTTGTTGCACTGTCCATGCATTCTGCAACTGCTGGTTTTGTTGCACATCGCCATCGTGCGGTGCAAATAGGTTGTGTTGTGCGATAGCAAATCGATTCTGCAAACGATATGCGACATTTGCAGAAACATAACGATTATGAATCGGCTGCCACGTATGATAACCCCAAGCACCTTGCGCACATATAGAATCATCTATCGTTTTTTTTTTAACCCATTGATGGCCCGCTCAACTGCGGATTGTATCTGGATATGATTGGTGTGCTGACTGCCGATTTGTCTTTGAATGTCTTTTACTTGATGCCGTAATTCTTGATTTCCCAACACCAAAACGTGATGCTCCAACTGCTCCGCAATATGCTGTGTCAATCCGGCACGATTTTGCACCATCCCATTTTCGTCCGATAAGTATGCCCTGAGTTGCAGCAATAAATTTACAGTTGTCTGCGAAGGTGTAGTTTCTGCCTGCGAATTTTGCGGCATTTGATAAACCAGCAGTTCGCCGCGAAAATAATTTTGTCGCTCCGGTGATGGCTGTACTTGGCTGACAACCTGTCTGCAAAAGCTGTTATTGTCAATCATGCCAGGCATATTGTGCATACAAGTGGTTGTCAACCCTGCCGAAATGGGTTTTAAAATCGTAACAGGCATAAAGCGCACCTCCTTTCGGTGTTCTATTTATAGGAAATCAGGAACAGGAATGTTGTATAATCCATCATGTGCCACCGTAAAGGTTTCAATCAGCGGCTGGGCTGCTTGTGCATCCAAATCATTGACTTCCCATTCCAAAACGCCCCGCGAAATGAAGCCATAAATGGCTTTGACATCTTTTTCCGCATTCAGTACAATAATCGTGCCAATGTTGCTGCTTGCACCCATCTGACCGTAATTATTGGTTTTAATGCCGCCACTCATCAATAGGTTGCTCAGCGAAATAGAGTTCATTTTTACGCCACGGCTGAATCGGAGCTGGTGCGGTGATTTATGCGGGGTATGCAGCTTGATGGGGTGTCCATTCACGCCGCCCTCATTGACCCATTCAACATCTTCTTGTTTGCCGATGCCAGACACCTTCTGAAATCCCATTACATCAATGCCAAATAGCACAATAAACCGAATGGGTAAGATAATTTCACTATTAGAGCCTTTTAAAAAACTTAACTTCATACGATGTCCCTCATCTGCAGCTACTTTGGCATTCAAACATCAAAGATGTTTTTCTTCTGCGTGTCTTGATTCATGCGGCGATTGATTTTGGAAACTTCCTGACAAAAACGAATGCGCTCCTTGTGTTCCATTTTCATAATCTCGCCATGTGACCAATGGAAATAATAGGATAAAAAAGCTATCTCTTCGTAAATACGGTCAACTGGATAGCTTTTTACGATTCCCCCAGAAAGGGTACCTCCATGGAAAACGTTTTGCCACATCCCGGACAGGTTGTCGAAACTTTCACCGGCTCCACCGCATTGATTTCTTGATATAGATTTTGTAAATATGCCAAATCTGCGGTAAATAAACGCTCCATTACCTTGGTATCGATTGCCGGCAGGCTTCCAAGCTTTGTCACCACACGGGTTAATAAAATAATACTCAAATACCCGGGGTTTTGCTGCACGCGTGGGTCACGCAACGGCAAAATCTCATCCGCTGCGGTTGCAAGGCGCATAACCCCTTCGCGGTGCAGCTCGCCGCCTTCATCGATATAGCCTTTTGGTAATTTAAATTTTACTTCTGTTTGAAACTCCATGGTATTTTTCCTTTCGCTTTTCCGCAATCCCTGTACAAGACTGCAATGCTCCTGCACAGGGATTGACGAAAAAACTTAATAAATTTACAGTTAAACGAATTATACGGTTCTTGTCAAGCCTTCATGTGCCATTTCGATGCTCTCCATTGCTACCTCTGAAGAAGTTGCGTTGAAGTCTGGCGCGGTATACTTCACAGGCCATGCATTGATGACACGCCAAGAAGCGGCGGGACTGCCATCCTCTGTCAAAGAGGTGATGGTCAGTGTTTTCTGCTCAATCGTGCCTGCATGGATGTCTTGCAGCCAATTATACAGCACCATATTGTCAGAAGCGCCCCACTTAAGCGTAATATTACCGTATTTAATCAAGCCCGGAAGCTTATGCGGTGTAATCATGGTGTCATCACCCTGACGATATTCCACCACGTCAAAGGTTGCATCAAAGCCACTGACCTCGCTGAAACCACCGGCATCCAATCCGTCAATTTCGACACGATACCTAAAATTTCTGTATGGTAACATTTATTTTTCCCTCCTTTTTTCTTTATTCGCCAGTTTTCTGTGTCAGACGGAAGATAACGAATTCTGCCGGCTTCACAGGTGCAACGCCAATCACGCAAATCAAGCGTCCATTGTCAATGTCATCCTTGCTCATGGTAGACGGTCCAATGTCCACAAAGAATGCATCCGAGGCACTGCCGCCTGCCAATGCACCGCTTCTCCACACGCCTTCTAAGAAAACTTCAATCGTGCGTTTCACACGAATCCACAGCAGCTCGTCATTCGGCTCAAAGACCACCCAGCCGGTATTTGCCTTGATGGTTTCTTCCAGGAAAATAAACAAACGACGTACGTTGATATATTTCCAGAGCGGTCTGGAGGATGCCGTACGTGCGCCCCAAACGCGAATGCCCATCCCAGGGAAACGGCGAATCAGGTTGACGCCCTTTGGATTGAGCAAATCCTGCTCTCCATTGTTATAGCTGCAGGAAAGACCCGTGCAGTTTGCCACGGTTTCGTTTGCCGGTGCTTTATGTACGCCACGGGTGTTGTCGCTGCGTGCAAAAATACCAATCACAGAACCGGACGGCGGAATGAAAATATCTTTCTTATCGAGCGGGTCAAAAACCTGTAGCCACGGGTGATACATTGCACAATAATCGCTGTCCACCGTATCGCGATGTGTCATAATATCGGTCACGGATTTGCTGTCAATCGGCACATCCAATACTGCAAAACGGCTGCCCAAATTTTCACAATGTGACACCAAAGACAGCTGCACATTGGAGCTGACAATTCCCGGAACTGCCATCAAACTAACATCACTGTTGTCCAAAAATGCCTGAATGCCCGTGCGCGAACCCGGTCCCTTGTCAATGCCGATAAAATCCGCATCAGAAAGTGCCGCAGAAGTACCATTGCTGCCATCCTTCAAGGTCAGCTTGATGGTATCCTTTTCAATCGCAAAATCCTTTTGCATCACTGCAAGCGGTGTGACTGCCTCGCTGTTTGGCACAACAACAACATCCAAAAGCTCGGATTTTGACATCAGCTTGCCGAGATAATTAGGGATATTGATGTTCAAAGAGGCATTTTCATAGCTTTCCGCTTGGTCATCATAGCGTACATCTACATTGAATTCGCAGGTTTTCAGCACCATGGTCGGCAGCAGATTGGTATCCACCACTTTGCTGGCGGTCAATGCATCCTGCAGGGTGATGGTATTGCCGTCAACTGCCTTGATGATGCCATATTCCTGTGCCTTGCCATCATCAAACACAACCACATCGCCTGCATTGAAATCCACAGAACTCTTGACCGTGTATACACCCTCGCCTTGGTCTTCAAAAATCTGTGTTTTTGCCTTGCTGGCTTCTGTCATCGTGATGCTGATGCCATTGCCCCACGCACCCGGATTTTTCGCAGTGAAAGACATACTTTCGCCTGCGATGGCTGCACTTTTTGCATCAGACGGTGCTACGCGCATGATAAATGCACGAGAGCCGCCATTCGCAAAGAAATTGTTGACTGCATACGCCAAAAAACGATATTCGCCAAACTCATTTTCCTGCAGATAGCCGCCGAATTTTCGGCCAAAGTCTGCTGGATTGGTGACCAAAATAGGGGCACCGGAAACGGGACCTCTTTCTGTTACACCAATAAAGCCTGCTGTGCTTGTGCCTACGCCTTGCATAGGTGCCGGTCCGCTGTCAAATTCCTCAACATACACACCGGGGGATAAATATTCAGCCATACCTTGCGGTTCTCTACTGCCGCGCCTTTGTGTCACGGAGTCAGAACCAATTCAACTCCTTCCTGTGTTGTGTTTTATAGTTGATGTATCGTTTTGCCTGCGTTTCACCGATACAATTACAACTCGTTGTCATGCAAGCGACTGCTGTCTTGCGTCGCTTGTGGTGCTTGTGTATCATATTGCTCTAAGATTTCTTGCAGCTGCGCCGGTTCTGCATTTTGCGACAATGCATCCAAAATTGCTTTCTTTTTTCGCAAATACAGCAAAAAATCACTGTCATGATATTGCGCCGCTTTTGTTTTGGCAACTGACTCCCGCAAATCTGCAACAAATTGTTTTTTTCGCTGCTTTTTCTGCAGTTTCACCGTTTCCAAGGCAGTTACTGCGCTCTGAATATTAGAGCGGTCTTGACTTTGATGCTGCAATGCACGCAGTTCTTTGATTTGTTTCTGCTCTGCTCTCGTTTCTTGAAACGGAATGACTTGGTCAATGGTTGTGGATTCCTCTGTGTGACGTGATATATCGTCTAATTGACGCAGGATTTGCGACATCGTTTTCCGCGTATCGCATTCCAAATCGATTGCACCCTTATAAAACTGCTCATCACCGCTATAAAATTTATCGCTGTTGTCCACGCGGCGAAACGATGCGGCGCTTTTGGTGACCGTGCGTTCCTGATTGGTGCGTTGATTCTGCACAAATGCCATATGCATCCGATGCTTGCCCGCTTCATACCCAATCTCTACATTGCCGGTATCCATTTCAATATCATCCATTTTTTTTAAGGATTTATCTTGCGCTGCATTGTTCGTTTGACGCACTGCACGCATCGGCGCATCCTGCTCCAAAACCTCTTTATGCCGCACTTTTTCCGGCATATGGGTATCTAAACCCTGTAAATAGGGCTGGTATCTTGCATCTGTCATCTGCGACACGACCAATCGGTCGCCCGCCTTTTCATTATACTGCCTTGTGTTGCGATACCGTTTCAGCATTTGATGGCTGCTGTTTTCCGCCATACGACTACCACCCTTCCTGCGTCAGCTGACCATTTTCCAATCGAAAAATACGGTCGCATCCCACCAGCCACTTCTTCCGCGTTGTGGCAATCATGCAGGTGCCGGAAAAGGCAAGCGCACACTTCGCTGTTTCTGGGTCACACACTTGGTCAAGCAATAATATCGACGCCTCCGACCGCACGGCGCACGCAATTTGCACGGTATCTGCCTTTTGCAGAAAGCGAATGCAACGTCGCCAGCTTTGTCCTTGCACCTGTGCACAATCCCTTCCGCTGGAATATACTGCACCAAACTGTATTGGCAGGATTCCCGCTACCAGTTTTAAAACGGTGGTTTTTCCGCTACCGGCAGCACCGTAAATCCCAATTTTTTCACCAGGATACAGTTGCAGCGATATTTCATGCAAATGTGTGGTGCATACACGTTCCAAAACCAATGAACCGTCACATTGCAGCATTGCAGGACGCATATCCCGTGGCGATTCCTCTGATAAATCTGCAAAAACGGTTTTTGTCCAATACTGCATCCGCACAAATTCCGGCAAACACGAAATAAATTGCAGCATACAAAACAGACACAGCGCAGCGCGAAGTCCATACGCCACCAAAATTGCAGGACGCATCTCGACAGCGATACCCTGTACGCAAATCATTGCCAAAAAAGCCGTGGATAGTGCGGTTATATAGCCAAATGTGCTGTTGAATATCCGATTTTTGTTGGGAACAAACCGATTGGCGTCTGGAACATTCTTCTCAATTTCCATTTGACAAAGCCACGCCTGTCCCGCCAGACGGGATGTCAATGCAGACGCTTCCTGTTGGGGTATCGTTCGCCATAGCATCCGCATATATACGATTGCAAGCAGACCCGCAAGCCCAAACAACTCCAACATCCATGTGCGATATGCAGAGCCGAGCACTGCAACCACGCCAAAGCTGACCGCGCACCCTATCCACGCCATGCATTTCACCACGGTTTTGCAAACACTCGCGCAAATAAGTTGGCAAGCTGCCGCTGCTTTTTTGCTTTCCTGCTGATTTCTCTGTAAAAATCGCTGCGTCAATGCCGTAGCATATTGTAAATCCGCCTTTTCCCATATGCGCTGCAATAAATTGCGAAACTGCATCGCTGCAATGCCTCCGCAAAGAAGCACGCCTCCCAGCTGCACCACATATGTAACGAAATGGTTTCCCGATGGTATCACATTCCACAACGCATCAAACCCTAGATATGGAATCCGCATCGCGCAAAACAGCAGTACCGCCATCATAATAAGCATCCACGGGACTTCTGCTTGTGCTTGGTTTTTTAAGAAATATCCCATAAATCGCAGGGGCGTATCATGGTCTTTCAGCGAAGGTGTAATCTCCCAAGCTTGTTTACGGAATTGCACTTCTGTATTGCGGTCTACACACTGAAAACGTTGCAGTCCCTGGTCATAAAAGACATATTTGCCGATACCATATGGAATCAGTGCCGTTAATCCTTGTTCCGCATCCACCAAATAGTAGCCTGTCAAATGCTCTTGCCAATGCAGTCCTAACGCAACGGATACGGCAGCGATGCCCGTTCGACTAGAAACATACTCTAGCTGCGCTTCTGCATTGGTAAGTTCGCGTGGAACTTCTACAGAAACTTCTCCCATGACAGACAGCAAATCTTCCAGCGCATGATTTGCTGTCATTTTAGATGCGATTTGCCGAATTTTGCGTTTTTTTAACTTCTTCAAACAAATCCCACCTTTGCTCTGAATTCATCCAACGTTCCATGAAATCCCAGTTTTCCATCTTGCAGTTCTATCACACGATTCACCTGCTCTGGCAAACTGTTCGGACTGGTGAGCACCACGCACGTGATATTTTGCTTTTGTATTTCCTGTAACACAATTTGCTCCTGCGTTGCATCGAGATATTGCAGAAGTTGATCCAAAATTAAGAGCTTGGGACCTGCCAAGATTGCGCTTTCAATGCTTGCCAAAATTTGTGCGCCACTGGACAAGGTCGAAAGCTTTGCCTGATACCCTCCCGCTTCCAAGACCAGCGTATGCAGACCCAAATCCTTGGCAAGCTTTAAATAGCCAGCTTCTGTGCTCTTTGCCGCGCGACAACGCAAGAACTCGGAAACCGCTCGTTCAGGCTGCGCAATTCGCCCATCCAATGCAATGATGGTATCATCCAATGCCCGAAACGATAGTTTTCGCAGGGAAGTTTCTCCATAATAGATGGTTCCCGCTGTGATGCGCTTGTGTCCCGTGCACAATTCCGAAAACAAGTGGTGGCAATCGCCCACCACCGCAGTTATCCCGTGTCGGAGCTGAAAGCTCACCATATGGAGCAGTTCTGCGCCGGTTTCATACGGGCGATAGCAGACATTTTTCCATTCTAAAGAACCTTCAACGGTGTTTTCTACGAAGATATTCTGTGTTTTGGTTGGAATCAATGCGTACGACTGCGAAAGCACCGCCCCCAAAGCATCTGCACGCCGCAGCAGCGTATGCGTCTGCGCCATGCTGTATAGGGTAAGAATCGCCAAATATAGGAATGCTACCGTTTTATGGAATGACAACGTCCCATATGTCATCCATGCAACACTGCCAATACTCAGCATAAATAGGCTGACGACAAGCATCACAACATCCGTTCTGCAAACTGCATTGCTTTTTTGATTCAAGAACCGATGAAAATACGCGGCTCTTTGTTGCCCGTACGCATCCATTTGCTCTGTATTTGACATTTGCAGTGCTTGCATGGTGGCATCCACCACCTTTGCCTCCACCGCGGCTGACCGTTCCCTCGCGTTCACAGGCGTGGTTACTTTTCGCAAAATCCACCATATGCTAAGCAGCGCAAGCAGCAATCCTGTCAGCGGCAGACTATATCCCATCATCAGCAGCAGATAGAAAACAGCGCCGCACACCGACAATGCCTTCGGAATTATATCTTCTGCAAGCTCACACAGGCTGTTGGCACCACGTTCCCATAAATCTTCCATGAAATATGCGCCGCGCAGTTTTAAAAAAGCCATTGGAATATCAGAACGGTCATACTTGCTCTCCCATTGCAGTCTGGTTTCATAGGATACCATGTGGCAAATCACACGCTGCAATTTATAGAGCAACAGCTGCGCGGATGCTTGCACCGCCAGCATCCCGGTCAGCAACGCTGCCGCCGCACCTGTGTTTTCCACAAAGCGGTCAGCAATCAGCTGAATATATACAGAATTGACCAAATGCAAAATCCAAATCAGAACACTGCACAAAACCACACTTCCCGTTGCCGTTGCAGAATAGCGCGCCATCTGCCGCAATGCGGACCGCAAGGGATGTGCCTGTACATCTGGCACAAAGGTTTCGGCTGGCTGCATATAAAGCACGACACCGGAAAATGCCGCCTGCATCTCAGAAAATGGCACAAATCGCGCCCCGCTCGCTGGGTCATGGATTAGATAACCCCGCTTTTTGCGCGCTGCAATCACAACAAAATGCGCCTGCTTCCAGTGTGCGATGATGGGAAGCGGCAATTCTGCCAGTTGCTCCTGTGTCACTTGATAGCCTGCTGCATAAAGGCCATATTTTGTTGCCGTTTGCACCAAATCTGCTGCATTGGTTAGTCGATTCACTGCGCCACAATCCAAAACCAACTGTTCCAATGCAACCGTTTTTCCCCAATATTGCAATATCATCGCAAGCGCAGCCGCTCCGCCTTCTCCCTGCTCTATTTGCAGCAGCAACGGCACTTTTTTTCGTCTGTGCATATTGTTTTCCTCCTAGTGGCTAGGATTTATGAAGCAAATATTTGTATTGGTTTACTTTCCTGCAGCATCACAACCATATCACAAACCGTACCGGTTTCAATGTCCGGACTATCTACCAATGTGACACGAACCTCAATCAGTCCTTGTTCTGTTGCCGTTTCTCCAGGATTTGCAAACCCACTCAAATCCTCACTGATTTGCTCCTTTGTTACCGGAAGTGTGCCAATGCTGTTGAGAAATCCGCCCATATAGCCACTGGATTCCCTTGATAAGGAATGGCTGGATACTTCTACCGCCATTCCTTGCCGCAGGGTTGCCGCAACATCTGCCGGCACATAGGCACGGATTTCACTTTGGTTGGAATATGGGTCATCGGTGATGATTTTTGCAACCATATCCCCTTGCTGTAAAACATCTCCAATTTCCGCCAAGTCACTGATGACACCGCTTACAGGTGCTGTCACCAAGGATTTGCTCACATATTGCGTCAGTAAATCTGCTGCTGCATTCGCGTCTTCCATCATGCTCAGCAATTCCTCTTGTGGAATCACCGCCAACAAATCCCCTTGCTCTACGTAGTCACCTGCTTTGCACAAAACTTGCTGTACGCTGCCATTTTCCCTTGCCACAACACGTCGAATGCCACTTTGCGGAAATGCAATGCCCGAGATGTCAACCGTCTGCCGAACCGTTCCAAAAAACAACCAACTAACCATGCCCACAATCAATAAAATCGCCAAAAGGAAAAATGACCGAACTCTGACTGTGGTAATCATGGCACCCTCAGCGCGTGATATTCCCTTTTCTTTCATCGTCAATCTCCTACGTCAGCGCAACAAATTTGCCGTTCTTACACACAAGCAACCGCTGCTGACTGCCAACCAACTGTCCATTCTCATCAAATGTCACCAAACCACAAACCCCTTGATAGCCCTCTTCCCGATGCAGTGCCTCTGCTATTTTCACGGAATCTGTGCTTCCAATCGCTACCGCTGTATCTGCAATCATACGCACCGTATCATAGGCGTGCACCGCCCATCGGCTGGGAGCTTTTCCATATTTGTCTGCATATCGTTGGTTGAATGCTGCAATCGCATTCCCCTCGCCATACATTAAGACATCTGGAATGACCAACCCCTCCGCAACCTCGCCAGACTCCTGGAGCATTGCATCATAGTCAAAAGAGGAATCCCCTAGCAGACGAATATTGGGAAAGATTTGATGTAATGTTTCCGCCGCATAAAATGCATCTGCTGCATAATACTCCAAAATCAGCACCGTATCCACCTGCAATGTGCGCCAGCGCTCCGCCATAACCGCAAAATCATTGGCACTGGTTGCAGTCCCCGCACAATCGACAACCTGCGCACCGCCATCGCCAAGCCCACGGATAAATGCCTGTATCCAATCCTGCTCATAACTCACCGAGCTATTATAGATGGCAATATGCTGAATTTCTGGCGTCTGGTTAACATAGTCTGCCATCGTCGCGCCACTTTGTGCGGCACCAAACACATTGTCCACCACCATGGAATATCCTTTTTGCGTCACGCTGTCATTGCACCCATTGAATGTCACCAGCAATTTGTTTTGCTGCTGTGCAATTTCTGCCGCCATATCCAAAATAGTGAAATTATGCGTTCCTAAAATTGCGGTGATGTTCGCGTTTTTCGCAAAATCCGAAGCCTGTGTAACCCCTTTGTCATAAACAGAACCATCGTCACTTGTCTGATAGCTGACATGATAGCCTTGCGCTGCGTAAAGGTCATTGCAATCTTCAACTGCCATATCAATCGCATGAAAGATGCTGTCATCATAGGCATAGACTTCTTGGTCTCCGGTGATTGCCAACTGAATCTGTCGATTTGTTTGGTCTGAGGTGCTGCATCCACTGAGCAGCAGTACCATGGCACACAGCATTGCAATCCATCGCACACCTGCATATTTTCTATTCCATGCTGTCATTCTCCCATGTCCTTTCATCCTATTTTCTTTCCCATCTTTTCATGCTATACTAAAAGTAACCAAAGATAGGAGGAATGTACTTATGGCTCCCAAAACAGACCTCAGCGATGTGTTAGACCTGCTCGGAGAAGCGATTTCTGCTGATGAAGATTTTGCGCGATATGCTGAAAAAAATCCGATTTCAGCCTTTGACGAAATTCTTGTCCGACAAAAGCAAAACAATCATTTACAGCAGAGCACCTCCGATACGATGGCTCTGGAAATCGACTGCGAGCCTCTCACGCTAGAGGAGCTTCGCAAGGTGTGCGGCGGTTAACGCTGCGCACCTTTTTCGATTGCGCTAATGCTTGACATATCCGGTCATCACGGCTTGCTTAATTTGCTTGGCATGCATATGTGCAGGCGGAGCAGGCGGCGGCGTTTGCTGCTGCTGTGCGGTGACGGCATCACCAGCCCCCTTCAGTGCCATTAGAAAATCTAGCATATTGACATTTCCCGCATCCAAACTCATGTAGCAATCGCTGTAAATCTGTCCAGACTCAATTTTGGGTTCATCTGTCAATGGCGTGGTTTCTTGCTTGAGTTCACTGCCTGTGACAGCCGTCGTGGCGCTCTCCAAGCTATCTGCCAAATTCATCAAAACACCCTTCGCATACGCTTCTGCACCAGATTCACGTTTCTTTTCCGCGTGCTTATCATATATTTTTTTACCAATATCGAACAAACCGCCCGCAATGGATGCAAATCCGCCAATGACAGAAAAAATGGCACTCTTCTTTTTGAGTTCTTTGAAATCAAAAATGTCGCTCGTCATCGAAATTGCATCGGTAATGGTGCCGAAAACACTGCCGCCCAAATCCCATGCCTTTTCATTTTTTTGTTCGCGGCTGACCTGCCGCGTACTATTGAGAATTTTGGCACGCTTGAGTGTATCCTTTGTTTTTGGCAAAAACTCTTCTTGCAATAATTCATCAATCGTTTTATTGAATTTCAAACTGCCATCTTCGTTTTTATCAGAGGAAATCTGTGCTTCCAGTGCCTGAATGCGTGCTTTTTTTGCAGGCGTTGCGTTTTCATACTCTGCCGCTTTGTGAATCAAAGCACTGATTTGTGCACGCGCCTTATTATTCTTGGTGCGGGCTTCGTGCACCTCTGCACTGCCAGTGCCAATCCCAATAATATCGGAAACCATCGACAACGAATCTCCAGCAAGACCTGCTTTCGCCGTCTTTTTTTCATCGCCGCCAGAAACCCCTGCAATACTTGCGCCTGCCCCAACAACACTGCCTGCCGTTCCAAACAGATTGCCCGCAATTTCCCACTTATCTTTTGCAGACATCCCTTCCTCTGCAAGCCCTAGCGCCCGCTGCTTCTCTTTCTGCTCAGAATTGTCAGAATTTTTTTGAACGATGTCAATACCAGTCGATGCAACCGACATGAGTGCCGACAGTGAATCGGCTGCTGCACCGATTTTATCCTGTGTACTTGGCGACGAGTCTTTTTCCGCGTCTTCTTGCAATGTTTTCTCTGTTTTTCCCGCATCTGGTATATCGGAGGTCAGCCCGGTAATATCTCCTCCCAACCCCACAAGACCATCCGCATAGTCCAATCTATCTGAAATCTTGTCTAATAAGCCGCCGCCTTCCACCGCAACCTGTTCATCTGCCTTGGTGGGGTCCAGATTTGCCGCCTCACGAATCACTGCTTTATTTGCTTGCACCAATTCCAAAAATTTGCAGAACATCTCATCTGCTGCCATTTGCTTCAACTGCAATGCACTCTCTTGTAAGGGCGTATTCGGTGCAGGCTGCTGTGCTTGTGGCTGTGGCGGTGGGGTCGTGCTCTGTGTGCCGCCTTGATTTTGCGCGACAGGTGGAATGCCTTGGCTTTGTGTCGTTGGTGCTCGATGGAGCCCGCCGTCATTCTGTGCGACATGCGCCAATTCATGTGCCAGCAAATGCTGCCCCTGCTCGGATGACATATTGTAGGCATCTTGGCGAAAATAAATATCATTGCCCTTGGTAAAGGCATCTGCGTGCAAGCTCCGACTCAAGGTATCTGCTGTTGCATCATGGTGCACCTGCACGTTCTCAAAAGACCGCCCAAATGCACCCTCCATTTTTTCCGTCACAGAAGCCGGCAGCCCACTTGCAGAAGAGGCTGCAAAAGAGGGTGACTCCTGCGCAGGTGTGGTGGTTCGCTCTTCTGCGCGCTGCATAGAATCTGGCGCAGTGTTGCGCTGCACTTGCTCACCGCCTTGCGAAATTGGTTCCTCTGCCATGACGCGGTCTGCAATCTGTTCAGCTTCCTGCTCGTTTGCATCCTTAGGGTCCGACACCTGAAAGGAGGAAAACAAATATTCTGTCAGACCTTGGTTTCCCATGGAACGTTGAATGGAATCAACCGGTATGCTATCAATAGATGTCGCTTTTGGCAACGCAGAATTTTTTTTGCGCTGCAAGCTTTTCTGCTGTGCTGTCCACATAGACCAATTCCCTCTTTCTTCAGACGCTGAATGGATGTTTTTGCAGCAAAGTTTCTAAATCTATCTTATCTGTCATCAAATCATTGCACTTTTTCGCCATAATATCTGCCTGCATGGCAACCATATGAATGGCGTGTCGGAACATATCGGCATCCATCGTTTCGCCATAAGCATAGCTCATCACATATTTGAGGCAAACATACCCACCAAATATCAAAAGATTTCCAACCATCATGTGTTCGTTTTGCGCCTTCACAAATCGTTCTACCGCTTGCTGTTTTTCGTCTATAATCTCCTTGGAAAACGCCAAATACAACTGCACACATACGAAAGTATCCGTCCCATGATGCATCGGTACGACATTGCAAGCAATATTCCAATCCTCGTCTTGATATAAGGACACCGCTTCAATCAGAAATGTCGGAAGCGGTGTCAGCCCAGCCTCCACAGT
This sequence comes from Intestinibacillus sp., assembly GCA_963664255.1. Lineage (GTDB taxonomy): Bacteria > Bacillota > Clostridia > Oscillospirales > Butyricicoccaceae. The sequence continues at coordinate 262,857 of OY760938.1, forward strand.
CTGCACACCATATCCACCTTCTATCGCCGCCGCTTTGAGCGTCTGCATTTGCGCCTCTGCATAGATTGCTGCAGCCTCGTCCATCATAAATGCTCGCCTTCTTTCCTCATCGCTCCTATATCAGATAGCTGTATTCTCCAAAGTCCTCTGCCAACATAATTTTACCCTGCTTTGTCATTTCATATTTCAGTGCCTTTATAATATGCTTCATTTGCAGCTGTCCCTCGCCTTTTGCGGCCAAAAATGCGGCTGTTACGGCGGTGTTTTTAATATTACCGCCTGCAATTTCAAATTGACGTGCCAAATATGCATAATCTATTTCATCTGACTGCGGTAATTCTTTCGGAAAAATGGTTTTCCAAAGCTGCATTCGTGCCGCTTCATCTGGAAACGGAAAATGAATAACATAGCTGATGCGGCGGAAAAACGCAGAATCAATATTTTCCAAATAGTTGGTGGTCATAATCGTAATGCCATCATACTCTTCCATTTTTTGAAGCAGATAGGAAGTTTCGAGGTTTGCATTTTTATCGTGGGAATCCTTGACCTCGGTTCGTTTGCCGAGCAAAGCATCGGTTTCGTCAAAAAACAAAATAACATTGCTTTTCTGTGCTTCCTGAAACAACATATGCAGATTTTTTTCGGTTTCTCCGATATATTTTGAAACAATCTGCGATAAATCGACCTTGTAAATTTCTATATTTAATTCTTTCGCAACCACCTGTGCTGCCATTGTTTTACCTGTCCCCGGCGGACCGGCAAACAGCATACTGACACCTCGCCCATAGGTCAACCGTTGATTGAAGCCCCAACTGTCATATACAATGTGCTTCAAGCGAATCTGGTCGCAAGCATTTTGCAGCATTTCTTTTTCTTCATCCGCCAAAATCAACTGTTCCATGCCGTAATTGGCATATAGCAATGTTGCCTGCTGCCCCAACGTATGTACAATCTGCTCATAGGCACAGCTGCTCAATGTGGCTCGATTGATTGGCTGCTGCGCATTCCACAATAGCCGATGTTGCGCAGCTTGCATGGTTCCCGCAATTTGCCCTGGTGTAAAACGAAATTTATTTGCCAATTCATGCGCCGGAATCGGTTCCGAAAATGGAACACCTTTCATATAGTAAGCCCACAATGCGATGCTCTGTGCTTTATCCGGCAGCGGTACGGAACAATCCATCCAGATGATGTCTGGCTGCTGTAAGTTAAAATGACGCTCACGAACCGAACAAAGAAAAATGACGCCGCAAAATTGTTTTGCCAACGATAAGATGTATGTCAGTCGATGTTCCGCGCGTGCATCATCCTCTGCATTGGTTAGAGCACCATCAAAGCAAAGAAATGCCCGTTGGAGCAGTGCCTGTCGACAAACCAATAAAATCCATCGTTCCAGCTCCTCCTCACTTTTTTCAGCATATGCACCGACATCCGCATACAGCATTGCCATGTCCAATCGTCCCGCGGCTTGTGTAATGAGCGTCTTTTTTCCGACACCCTGTGCCCCATGCACATAAAACACCAGTGTTTCAGCGTTTGTGTAGGTTGAAATGGTCTGTGCCAACCGTTCGGAGATTTCCTCCATTGCCGGAAGTTTCTGCACCTCTTGTTCGGGTATCCATATCTGTGCAAACGGTATTTGGAATGCAACGCCTGCATCAAACATCGCAAATTGGATGATTTGCGCATCTAAAGTCCCCTCTTCTCCATCAAAGCAGAGTAATCGAAACTTTTCTTGCAGTTCATATCGCAGCTTTTGCGCATTTTCAATTTCAGAAAAATGCTCTGTAAAATAGTATAGCTTGATTGCTAATTCGCAGGAAGGTCGCAGCTGCATGACATCATTTTGTAAAAAACCAAAAATACGTTCATACTTACCTTCAAAATATGGCATAAGACACAAGATAAAATAAAACTGCTCCAAGTCCGTCAGCTTAAAAACATCCGCGAGATATTCCATTTTCAGGAATATCTCCGTTTTTTCCAAGCGACTTTCCATGAAGAAATTTGCTTTTTCTCTGTAGTGTGCTAAAACAGAACGGTATTGCTCCATGTCGCTGTTTTGACAAAGTGATTTCTGTACCTGCTCTTCTGTGATGATGACACCGCGCAAACGATCCACCGCGGTATGCATACCACCCTGTTTTTGCAGATACGCGGTCAATGTCAGCTCTGTCTTTTTTACCAAATCGGTTATGTACTCTAACTGCGTTTGATAAGCTTTTCCAAACAGCACACGCGGAAACATTGCATCAAATACACCATCCATACAAAACACCCTTTCTTGCGCTTTCTGAAGTCTTCTGGCACAATTATGGAACTTGAATAGACTGTTGTCCCGGCATGGTAATGGAAATGCTGCCTCCCCACATGCACATCAATTTCGAGGAATTATTCAGTGCAGGTTTGTTAGCAATCATGACTGTTGCACTGCCTGGCGCCCAAGGCGCAGTCGTCACCGGAATGCATGGCATGGGGGTCAACACACCCATTGCTGCTGCTGTTGCAGATGCAACCGTTGGATTAGAGATAGAATTGCACATCCCAAACGGCATAATATTCACCATCGGAATATTATCCATAATGGTTGCAACCGGCATGATATTCATTGTTTGATTCATTGGAAGTACATTAAATGTGCTCGGTGCTACCCCAAAGGTGCACATACACATGGCTCCCCCACACACTGCAAAACCCATTTTCTCACCTCAAATTTCCACGTAAACTGTTTGGGCGTTGTTTTCCTTCAGTTGAATTGTGACTTCCCTGTGTCGCTCCCCATACTCTATCATGAAACACACTTCCTCGCGATTCATTAGCATCCGTTCGATTGGCAGAATACATCCCCCTGCGTCATCGGTTGTATATTTCCATATGGGATAGAGAGAACTCCCTGCCTTAATCGCTTTTTGCAAAGGCTTGGACAGACGATATTGTTTTTGCTCCTCCGCAAATCCTGTTAAAAAAAGGCATTCACCCTGTTCTGTGCGAAATTCTCGCTGCAAAAGTGAAACCTTCTCGGCCCCGCTTAATGCAATGGCTGTACTCCCTTTTGCCGCTGCTGCAATGACACGCAACAGCGGTGCTTGGCTTTTCATGCACACTGTAATATCGGTATGTGTCAGTTCTCCTTGTTCCGTGCGCAACAAAAACAGCAAGTGCGGTATTTGACGCAAATGCGGATAGGTTTTGCAATACGCCAATCTTACCGTTATCATTTGCGGCTCGTCAATCTTCAAAAATGCGAGTTGCAGGCGCTGCGAGCAATATCCCACGCAGGAAATGGAAAACTCATAGGTGCCCGTTGGCAAATCGGAAAACAAATAATTTCCTTCATGATTTCTTATGCCTGCCTTTTGCATATTCAGGCATTGTGCCACGGCATTTTTCAAGACTTCTCCCGTATATGCATCGACGATACGCAGTATAATTGCAGCATAATGTAACAATTTCACGAGCGTCCCCTGTCTTTCTGTTTCGCATCAAAGTGAATGGATGTAACACGTTTTGCCGATGTTTTGATGATAGAAGAATCTACAGTAATCGGGCTGACTGAAAAAAACGTGCATAGCTGATAGGGTTCGTTGAACATACTCCATATTTTCACTTTATCTTCTAACTCCATTGACAAAAATGAAATTGTCAGTCGCTCGCCACTCATGCGGAGCGGCTCTGGCATATATATTTCGGGTAAGGTAGCATAATCCTTTAGTAATTGCAGAACTTTTCCCATAATACGCTGTTCATCCAAGGATTTTGTTGTGGCTTCCGCTTTACTGACTACAGACAGCATATAATATACGGTATATTCCACCGGTGGATTTTGCAACCGCCCATCTGGCAACACAATCGGGTCGATGCGACGATTCTCCGCATTTTCTTTGATGTCATACGGATGAATCCCCACAACATAGCCGCCCCGCGCCTGCGGACTGCACGTACCGATTTGCTCTGCCTTTGCAATCGGCTCCGGTACAGCATACGCGCGTAACATTTCGACAATGGTTTTACTGATGTCTGCAATCACCGTATAATTTGCCATAAGTGCTCTCCTTATGATTCCGAAGATTGGTCTTGTGTTTTGCGTTTTCTTCCAACACTCGACAGAAGGAAAATGGCCGCAGCTACTCCATACGCCATTGCCAACACTTGGAATCCACCCATCAAGCTGCCTGCTAAAATGAAGCTGAATACAAAAGGTCCTGCGGTATCTCCAATGTTTTCAAACAGAGAGAAAATTCCCATAGCCTTTCCATTTCCATAGCTTTGTGTCAATTTTTGTTCCGAAAAATATAAGCTCATTGCAGATGCACCAAAGCTATTGGCTAGGCTAATGAAGACAATGGTAATGATAACGCCCACAACGCTTTGCAGATAAGCAAACACCAAAAATGCCAATGCTAAAATCAAAAGTGCACAGATTACCGACGTGCGCAGTTTCAATCGCTTAATAAACACCTCATTGCTAAGCCATGTCAGCATCAGCACGCACACACCATTCACCAGCATCAGCTGACTAATTATGGTTTCCGTCAAGCCGATGGAAATACCGAAAATTGGTAAAAAGTAATAGAGAAAATGTCCTGCAATCATATATGGAATGTATCCAAATACTAAGAAGAGTAAGATTTTGGGATTGAATAGAAAGCGCAGTACGCTCACAGATGACAACTCTTTTTCATGTGTCTGGCTATTGGTCGATGAATCAATATGCATAAATTTCAAAATGAGCAGCAACGGGATTGCCATACACAGTGCGACTGTAAGAAACACCACACGCATCCCCAGAGTAGATGCAAGCAGTGCCCCCACCACTGTTCCGCAGTTGAATCCACCAAAAAACGCAGCATTGTACATGGTAAATCCTGCCGCACGCTCAGTTTCATCTTTTTGCATGGCAATATAGGAGTTGACTGCGTTTAAGACTGTGCCAAGTCCGGCACCTGCCAACAGCATCGCAGCTAAAAATGAGATATACTGCTCTGCAAAGGCAACACCAATGTAAGCCACCGCTGTTAACAACGTGCCAAACACGCCTACTTTTCGCGACCCAATGCGTTCAATCACAAAACTGCTTGCCAGAGAACTGACGGCTGTCGCAAGTAAATTCAGCGAAATTGGTAATGCCACTACAAATTCCTTCGGCAGCCCCCATAAAGAAACATAGAAATCTGTGCTGTAATTCGGCAAAAATGCCGTTGGTAAATTGAATGCAAAAAACACCACAAATACAATCGGCTGCAAAAATCCAATCGGTTCTTTCTCCAACTTGCCGCCATTTTGGGCAATTAACCGCTTCCGCTTCCGATAAAATTCATAGAATGCCGTCGCCTGTATAATCAGCATCTGCATAATAATGCACGCTGCCAAGACGCTAAACATCACATGAACATACATCGTTCTGGTCTGCCGCACATAGGAATTCATATCCATGCCCACATCGATAATGCCAATAATCTCTTGCGCCGCATTATACAGCGGAACATACACATACATCCACATACCGCTGGAGGTTTGTGTCATATAAAATTTTTGGATGGTGCCACTTTCCAATGCGTCTATCTGGTCATAAATCGGCAGTGGATAGAACGCGCCAACGCTCTGGTCTAAATAAATCGGTGCATACAGAACACTATCCTTATATCGATAGATATTGCAATAAATATCGCGATTCCAAGAATATTTTTTGTTGACTACGCTTTCCAAAGACCTCTTTAACGTCATATAATCTGTATTATAATAATCATCAGGAGAGTCAATGCTTTCCAGCGCCGTGGTATCAATGACTTCGCTCACATCCTGTGCCGCGATTAGCATTCTATCAAAAACCATTTCAATATATTGCTGATTTGTTGTTTTGAAGGATATAGATGCCACAATAGCACTTGCCGCGAGCATCGAAAACAATACAATGCACGCGATTTTTGTACCAGCCGAAATCTCTACGCCATGCAGAAGGACAATGGTCAAGCATATGATGGCTGCAACTGCAAATACAATCGCCAACACCAGAATGCAAAACAATGTCCATCGCCATGTAATTGCCGATTTGGCAATCGGTATCAAGCTGTTGTTGAGCAACACAGTATCATCTGCCGCTTTGACAAAAATAGAATCATCATATGCAATGCTGATTTGTCCATCATTCCCAAGGTGAACCCGATAATAGATGGGGTTATCTCCAAACGCTTCCAACGAAGCACCCCAAACCTCGCCTACTCCCACGCGCTCTGAAATGCTGCCATCGGCGTGTAATTCTTCAATCGTTCGTTTCCCAAGATCTGTGAAAACACATTCCCCACTTTGGTTAATTGAAAAATCCCAAGCCAAACTGCAATCTGCGCCAATATCGCCATAGCCTTGATAAACGGTTTCCAAGATTCCTGTTCCTGTTTCGTGCAGAACCATGCCCCTTTTATCAACAAAATATAGCAACCCATCTGTTCCCATCTCCAAATCGGAAATGACCTTGCCACAGCTTGCATAATAAACCGTACGGACAGTTGTGTCATCCTGCATATTTTTCAACAAAATTGCGTTATTTTTCACCTCTAAGACATAGAAGGTATCTTGATAATAAAACGGTCCGTAAATACGCGGTTTATAAACGCCTTCTTTGTCTGTATTTTCATTGGATGGATATGCCACAGAATATACAATTTTTTCAAATTTTCCAACCGCACTATATTGTAAAATACGCTCACTGTCTACATCCATGCCATTGCTTTTCCATACTACATCTCGAATAAAAATTTCGCCATCCTGATTGCGGTAAACCCCCAACGCATTCTGAAAGGATTTGCTGCTATTATTACCAGCATGCATGGAAAAAAGCCATTCTCCATCTTTGGAAATGCTTGAAACACGACTACTTCCTTGGTCAATCACCAAATAGTCGCCTTGCATATCAGTCACAATATTAGAAGTCGCTTCTAATGCAATTTCCTTCACCCACGGTGTACCTGTCAGCTGCTGCTGCATCAAAAACAACACGAGCATCAGTATAATCGAAATACTGCCCAACCAGATTCCTATTTTTTTTAATTTCTCTCTCTTTTGCATGGTACCCCCTACCCTACTCCATGTTGTCTAAAGCTGATGCAGTCTTCGATACCCCTTTTGTGCGCGCAAAGCACGAAACACCGTGGTTTTACCATCTGCACTGACCTTTTCCGGCAGCATCATTTGATGGAAGTGCACCGACTTTTTGTGATATTTGATGCATTTTCGAACAGAATCTGCTTCGTCTGTGCTATTGATTTCTAAAATGTGTGGTGTGTTCCAAAGGTAGTGTGGTGTCGCCGGCATACAGATATAGTCATAAATTGAACTTCGCCGCTCCTCATTGCAGGTGGTTACATTTTCCAATGCGCAATATTTGGAGCGTTCCCTCAAAAAAGTTTCATATACCACATGATTCCGTTCATGCAACACTTCCATTTGCATAATTGGATAGCGCTTTTTATAAATTTCGATTGCTGCAAGATATAAATCTGTAATCTGGTGCAGAACTTTTGTATAATTCTCTATTGCACGCTGCTGCAACCGGGTTGATAAAGGTTTTATGATTTCACAAAAATATTTTTTATATGCCATATCCGGCAACGAAATTAAAAGCCGACAGTGCAGCGCGGATGCAATGCTGAACATCGCTTCAAAAAGCTCCACTTCCTGCACAGAAAACCCGTCTTTTCTGCATACAAATGTGATTTCTGATATTTTTTCACGGTATTCCTGAAAAAAAGCCGCTTGATGAAGTGTACATTCCCCTTGCACACACACACCACTGTCGCAGTCAAACGTGAACCTCATTCCATCTTGCAAGACTACCAGTAAATCCACTTCATCTGTTCCAAACAGACATGGTCCACCCTCAATCGCCAATTTATCTTTATTTAAAACACGCAGTTCATGCATATTTTCTGTGAAAATCGGAATATTCTGCAGCCAGCGTAAGTTCGAGTCTTGTAATTCTGGCAATATTCTCTGTATATTTTTCAGGCTGTTTAACATCAAATGGTGCTTATAGATTACGATTTGATGCCCTGCAATTTCATTTTTTTGATAATACCCATGTATTGCATTTTCCGCATACATCGTTTCTGCCTGTCGTATTTTTTCGGAAATATCTTTAATCTGCAGGCGAAATTGATGTATTTCTGTGCGACTCTTTGCGGCGTGCATTTTTTCCTGCAACCGTTTTTTTTCTTGCTGCAAGAGGACGTATGCTTGGTTTTTCTTGTCTTGCTCTATTTGCTCAGTTATCCAAGCGTCAATTTCAAATTCATGATTTCTATGCAGCCCATTAGAGGATTCAAAAAAATTTCCCATTGCCATGGGATACTCAAAGAATTCATCTGACTGCTGAAAATATAGCGTTTCCTGTTTTTCAATATTTTCTTTAACAAGCACTTGATTTACTGTAAAGATCATATTGCACACTCCCAACACTTCTCTTGTCAACTTCCATGAAACATATTTTTATTATCACACATTTTTCTACATATTTCAACAGGTTTTATAATAAAACTATAATTAATTCCATATTTATTTCCTTGCATTTTTTAAACGTCCCTTTTTCTGGATTTCTAGATGCAGGAAACATTTAAGAACCTAGATTCAACGAAAACAGAGAAAACACATACAGATTCTTTAGAATCCGCCAATCGTTCCAAGTTTTTAGCGACGCCTACCGGGAAAGATAGACGGTTTCACCCGTTTGCCGCTATGAATGCAAGTTTTTAGCGGCCCGTTTTACATTTTGCGCAGAACAGGCAGATATACAGGTGGCTTACCTATATATCTGCCTAGAATGCTTTCTTATACACCCGAACGCCAAGCGGATTGACCGCATCGAACAGATCAGAGCGTTTCTGAAAACTCTGACAGCTTGTGCTATTTGGACAAAATGAAGATAGCCGCAAGGTATATGAAGGCAAGAAAAGAGGTCGCCAGTTTGTCATAACGAGTGGCGACGCGTCTAAAATTCTTCAGTTTCAGGATAAAGCATTCGACCAGATGGCACTCTTTGTAAACCCACCAGTCACAACGCCACGGGTTGACCGCATTGCTTTTTGGCGGGATGGTGTATTCGCCATCCCGAATTTGAATGTAGTCCAGAATCTCGTTCGTACCGTAAGCCTTATCAGCAAGCACGTTGCTGGACGAAATGTCCACGTGAGCTAAGACATCTACTGCAATGTCCCTACGGCTTGTTTTGATTTTTTCCATGGTGTGATACCTCCTGAGATAGATTGCTTTATTTGAAACTTGCTCTTAATTCAAAAGTTCTCTCTTAAATCATTTAAAAGCAAATTTGTGGTAGAGTAAGGGTTAAAAGTGTCTGTTTTACCTCTAGGACCATTTCTCCTCTTAATTCGTAGAAATAATTAAGAGGAAATTTTTGAATTAATCCGATAAAACGGGCATTTTTCTTCCGCAATATGGAAATAAAAGACTTCAAAAATGAGACTTCACGCTTAATCCGAGAAAATAGGGGTGCAATCTCCGCCTAATTGCAATTAGTTCGAGATACTATGTCTGCGTCGCATTCAAAATGAACCAAACGTCTCTTGATTGCGGTTATATTCGTCCACGAGATAGAGGTCGGCAATGGTAGCGTCCATTTGAAACACGCCAATGTTCTCCTGCCAAGCGGACTGGGTTCCGTGGAGAGGACGGAGGTTGCGCTGGTAGTTTGTCAGTCCATTTCGGGCAATTTCCCCTTGGGGAAGCGCATTCCATTTGTGGCGATAATAAAAGGTGCGGAAGCTATGCCACGAGGGATACTCTGGTGCCAACTGCCCATTGGCATCGGTGTAATAGGCTGAGAGCATGGACACATAGGTTTCCTTGAGCGTTGGCTTCTTAGCGCTGAAATGAAACCGCTTGATGGTTTTTATATAGATTTGCTGCGGCTGTATTTCCTGTTGTGCTTTTGGCAGCTGTTGCATCTTTGGCACTACTGGTGCGCCTGTCGCGAGGTATCGGCAATAGAGCCTTAGCACGCGGCGTGCTGTTGTACCATTGCTTCCAGCAATCTCCTGCGCCAGCTTTTTGCGAAGTGTCTGGTTGAGAATGCACAATGGTTCTTCCAAAAGCGGCTTTAGCAGGTTCATGCGCACCCGTATCGCTTTGGTGGGTTTGTTCATCATCCGCGTACAGGCAAGGCAAGAGGGCGGTACCTCCACGCGGAGGGCAGACTGCAGGGTATCAGCAACAACAAACCGTATGCAGTTAGGTTCTTCGCAGGAGACCAGGTAGCCGCCCTCGGACACCTCCTGTACAACACGGAAAATCTCGCTCTCAAGCTTCACAAACATCGTCACTGTCCCCCTCATCGTCAGCAGCACCTGCAAAGATTACTACTTTCCAATCATCTATGCCCTGTGCCGCCCAATACCGGCGGGACAGCTCCAGCTGTTCCACTACTGCACTCTTAAACTCTTTTCTGTCTGCAATTTCCCGAACGGCTCTGCGTCCGTCGGCAAACTCGATATAGAAGTCTGTTTCCCAGTGCACGCCACTGCCGTCTGCCGCAGGCCAGTATTCCTTGCGGATATTCAGCGGACTCACCAGTTCAAAGTGCTCATAGACCAACGGTTCGCACGCTCGATAAAGGGATACGTTATCGTCATCCTCTAGGCGTTCCGCAGAGCTACGCGCCCTGTGAGTATGAACGGTAATGAGTGCCTGTTTTTTCTTACTGTAGAACTGAATGTCCCTTCGGCTTGTTTTGATTTTTTCCATGGTGTGATTCCTCCTGAGATAGATTGCTTTATTTGAAATTTGCTCTTAATTCAAAAGTTCTCTCTTAAATCATAATTTAAGCAAATTTACGGCAGAGTGTAGTTCAAAGTTTCGGATTTACCTCTTGGACGATTTCTTCTTTTAATTATTTCTGAGAATTAAGAGGAAATTTTTGAATTAATCCGAGAAAACAGGCCTTTTTCTTCCGCAATATGGAAATACAAGACTTCGAAAACGAGACTTCACAATTAATCCGAGAAAATAGGGGTAAAATCTCCGCCTAATTGCAATTAATTCGAGATACTATGTCAACGTCACATTCAAAATGGACAATATGTCTCTTGATTTTATCCAATGTTTCATCCGGAAACCGGCTCCTTGCTAGGCCATTTCCAGCCTCAATGGAGGCTATTTAGCCTCCCATATCTATCTCAGATATGCTATCACCAAAACGCCAAAACTGCTGTGAAAATAAAAAAGAACCCGAGAAACACCGGAATGGTGCATCTCAGGTTCTTAAAAGTGCGTAATAGGGGGATTGTCCTAGCTAGTTCCAGATTGCTGATTCCTGACTGGATGGACTCCCGAGAGTCGGAAATGTCCACGCGAGGAACGGGTCAAAATGGCGAGATAACTGGACTGTTTTGGCTGCGATGGAGACAAGAAGAAATTACTTTGCCATGGAAGCAACTTCTGCTGCAAAATCGTCAACCTTCTTTTCGATACCTTCGCCCTTTTCAAAGCGAGCGTACTTCACAAGCTTGATTTCACCGCCAAGTTCCTTTGCAACAGCTGCAATATGCTGCTCTACAGAAACCTTATTTTCCTTCACAAAAGCCTGCTGCAGGAGGCAGTTTTCTTCATAATATTTTCCAATGCGACCATCCACCATTTTTGCAATAATGTTTTCCGGCTTAGGCTTTTCTGCACTCTTGTTCTCTTCCATTGCCTGTGCAAACAAGATTTCACGTTCCTTGTCTAAAGTTGCGGTATCTACCTCGGACTTATCCATAAACAGAGGACGCATTGCAGCCGCCTGCATACCAATATCCTTACCCAGTTCTGCAACGGCATCATTTGCCTGAATTGCATCAGAAACCTGCAGACCAACCAAAACGCCGATTACACCACCCATGTGGGTATAAGAAACGTTTACTGTGTTGCTATCATAGCGAGCGAAACGACGAATTTGGATGTTTTCACCAATCGTCAAAATCTTTTCCTGCAAAGCAGCTTCTACAGTCGACTCACCCAGCTTGCAAGCCTTAAGCGCGTCTACGTCCGCTGGATTTGTTTCAATTACAACATCTGCCAAATCAGAAACAAACTTCTGGAAATCTGCATTTTTTGCAACAAAGTCGGTTTCAGAGTTTACTTCAACCACTGCACCTGCGCCTGTTTCCGTAGAAACCGTTGCACAAACAACGCCTTCCGCCGCAATACGGTCTGCCTTTTTTGCAGCCTTTGCCAAGCCCTTTTCGCGCAGCAACTCTACAGCCTTATCAAAATCGCCATCCGCATCGGCAAGTGCTTTCTTGCAATCCATCATGCCTACGTTCGTCATTTCACGAAGTTTTTTTACATCAGCAGCAGTAAATGCCATTTCAAATTCCTCCTATAAACCGTACAATACACTCAAAAAGACAGAGGACGGGCAAACCCCGCCCTCCTATCCATAAAATTATTCAGCTTCTGTAGCAACTTCTTCGGTCTTTGCTTCCACTTCCAGCTGTTCTCCCTGCTTGCCTTCCATAACAGCAGCAGAAACCATGCTAGAAATTAAACGAATTGCGCGAATCGCATCATCGTTTCCAGGAATTACATAATCAACCTCGTCCGGATCACAGTTGGTATCTACAATCGCTACCACCGGAATGCCCAGCTTGCGCGCTTCAGAGATTGCGTTCTTTTCCTTGCGCGGGTCTACAACAAACATTGCTCCCGGCAACTTCTTCATATCCTTAACGCCACCCAAATACTTTTCCAGCTTTGTGATTTCAAGCTGCAGCTTAATAACTTCCTTCTTCGGCAGAAGATCAAAGGTGCCGTCTGCTTCCATAGTCTTCAACTGATTTAGACGAGCAATACGTGTACGCATGGTCTTAAAGTTTGTCAGCATACCGCCCAACCAACGTGCATTGACATAGAACATTCCAGAATTTTCAGCTTCTTCGCGAATTGCATCCTGCGCCTGCTTCTTTGTTCCAACGAACAGAATAGACTCACCTGCAGCTGCAATATCACGAATAAAGAAATATGCTTCTTCCAGCTTCTTCACGGTCTTCTGCAAATCGATGATATAAATGCCGTTACGCTCCGTGAAAATATATGGTGCCATTTTCGGGTTCCAACGACGTGTCTGGTGTCCGAAGTGGACACCTGCCTCCAAAAGCTGCTTCATAGAAATTACTGCCATTTTTATTTCCTCCTTAGGTTGTTCCTCCATCCCATATCATCTGCACACCGGCTACCTAAAAGGTCACCCAGCCAGTGGCATCATGGAATGTGTGTAATCGTATTGGGTGTTTTTGTTTATAAACATATGCTCATATAGTTTAAACTATCAGCAGAAATTTGTCAACTATTTTTTAACAAAATTCCGCAATTTTCTGATTGCCGATTGCTACATATCGAGATTTAGAAGCTGTATTTATCTGCATCTTCATATACTTCTTCTGCCGCTTCCAGCGCACTTTCGGTTTCGCTTGTTGTATCCCATTGCGTTTCCATCTCTACCGCATCGGTATCCGCATTCAGTTTGAATTTGCCAAGCAGTTCTTTGAGCACCTGTGCCTGACCAGAGAGCTCTTCGCTCGCAGCTGCGCTTTCTTCTGCGGTTGCACTATTGGTCTGCACCACAGCTGCAATTTGTTCCACGCCAACATCCACTTGCTCAATCGATTGTGCTTGCTGTGTCGATGCCTGTGCAATTTCATCAATTAGAGCAACTGCTTTTTGTGTTGCTTTTGCGCTTTGATCCATCATATTCGCAGTAGATTCTGCAATGCCAGAACCGTTTTTCACCGCTGTAATGGTCTGCTCAATCAACACTGTCGTGCTTTTTGCCGCTTCCGCAGATTTGCTCGCCAAATTTCTCACTTCATCTGCAACAACTGCAAAGCCCTTGCCTGCCGCACCCGCACGCGCAGCTTCTACTGCCGCATTCAACGCAAGAATATTGGTTTGGAATGCAATATCTTCAATTACCTTAATGATTTTTGAAATTTCAGAGGATTTTGCAGAGATTTCACCCATTGCTTCCACCATGGTTTTCATTTGCTCATTGCTATGTAACAATTCGGTTCCTGCATCTTCTGCGCTTTCGCTTGCCTTTTTGGCATTTTCCGCATTTTGTTTGACTTGAGACGCGATTTCTGCAATAGAAGCTGATAATTCCTCAATCGAGCTTGCTTGTTCTGTCGCCCCTTGCGATAACGCCTGCGCACCATTGGATACCTGATCCGCACCATTGGCAACTTGATCGGAGGCTTCACCAATTCTAGAAAATGCATTGCTCAATGTCCTATTGATGCGCTGCATGGCCCCTAAAATTTCTGCGTATTCCCCGACATATTCGTCTGCGCAAGTAGAACGTACTGTAAAGTTGCCGCTTGCCATTTCGCCCAGAATATACTTAATATCCTGTATCATACCCTTCAGCATACCGCTCATATTCAAAAAGGCTTGTGAAATTTGACCAACTTCATCATGGCTTTCATAATGGATGTCGATATTCAAATCACCTTCCCCGATTTTTTGAGCAGCAACGCTGATTTTTTTCATTGGGTTTACAATCATATGAATGATACGAATCGCCAGTAAGATGGAATAAATCACCGCAAGAAGCAGCACGCAAATAATTGCAATCACAGAGAGTCTAAAGATAGTTTTCCCTTCATCTCTGGCTTGGTCCGCGCCGTTTTTGCTGAAATTCATTACTTTCAAAAAGTTGTTTGCCGCATCATCAAATAAGGTTCGCGCTTTTCCTGCGACCAAAAAAACGGCATCCTCAGTTTGTCCCGCTTTGCTCAGCTTGATTACCTCTTGATTCACTTCCACATAGCTTTTCCAAGAATCGTCTGCTGCACTCACCATCTGCCGCTCTTCTTCGCTCAAAATAAGCGATTCAAACACAGCCAAGGTTGTTTCAATCTCTTGCTCTTTTCCATTCATTTGATTTTCATATACGGTCTTTTTGATAGGAACGCTTTCCAAAATATGATTCAACGTATAAATTCGATAATCCGCCATCATTTTATTGATTTCTTCCGACATGACAACACACGGAAGCCATTTTTCTCCTATATCTCTACTTTTCCCGTTGATTTGATTTACCAAAACCAACGATGCTACCGCAATAATTGCCATACTGATTAACAGGCTGACAACCAAAACAAACAGCTTTTTTCCTATTTTCCAATTTCTCATTAGTTTCATAATAGATACTTCCCCTTATCTATCTTCTACACAAAAATTCTCTATTTTTCTACACTTTTCAATTAGTTATGCATTGCTTCTACTATCACCTCTTTCCAGTCCGTACACTGCCGATAAGATCCACCTTGCTATCACCTCTTGAAAACAATCTTTTCTTGCTTTTTCAATCGTTTCAAGGTATTTTTTGCAACAAAACACCTCCTTATTTCTATTTATCGCGCCAATATATTTGCGCGATAAGCCTCTGAAAAAAAAGATTTATTTGAAAAGCCATCTCCATGATTTATATTTTTTCAGCACAATTCTTTCTATTTCCCTAGGATTTGTACTGAAATAAGAAACCTATTGGCTTTCAAAATAGACTTTTGACCATTTTGTTCAATTATATCATTTTGCCAACACTTTTTCTATGCACATTTTACATGAATTTTGCGTGCTTTTTCTAAAATATAAGTATCTTACCAAGAAAGCAATGACCAGCTTATAGAAATTCTATAAACTGGTCGTTGCTTTCATTTTATCCAATTACGCACAAAATGCTGTGCTTATTGCTTAATATTTCGCGTTATATGTAAAATCGTTCTCCGAAACATCCGCATTTCCCAAATTCTTGTCTGCCTGCAACTCCTCCACGAATGCTACATTCACATCCTGCCCTTTGAGTTTCAGTACAGAAATCATGCTTTCCAGCACATTTGCTTGTCCAGACAATTCCTCGCTTGCCGCCGCACTCTGTTCGGAGGTTGCAGAATTGGTCTGCACGACGGCTGAA
The DNA here is from genome assembly GCA_963664255.1 of Intestinibacillus sp. Lineage (GTDB taxonomy): Bacteria > Bacillota > Clostridia > Oscillospirales > Butyricicoccaceae. The sequence goes on from OY760938.1 coordinate 278,815, forward strand.
ATCTGTTCTACGCCCTGTGTGATTTGCTCTAGCGAATCCGCTTGGCGTGCTGAAGATTGGTCAATTTCATCAATCAGTTCCGATACCTTTTCCACGCTTTCAACAATTTCAACCAATGATTTTGCCGTAGACTGCACAATTTTCGAACCCTCATTGACTTTATCGATGGATGATTCGATGAGCACCGTGGTATTTCTTGCCGCATCTGCACTCTTCGATGCAAGGTTACGCACCTCATCCGCAACCACAGCAAAGCCCTTTCCTGCCTCTCCTGCTCTTGCGGCTTCCACCGCCGCATTCAACGCAAGAATATTGGTTTGGAATGCAATGTCATCAATGACCTTGATAATTTTAGAAATTTCCGCAGAAGACTGGCTGATGTCGTCCATCGCGTTTGTCATTTGCTTCATGTGGTCATTTCCGTTTGCAACCTCTTCGCTGGCTTTATCCGCTAATTGTCGCACAGCACTCGCATTTTTTGCATTTTGCGAAACTTCAGAAGATATTTCATTAATGGTTGCTGCCAGCTGTTCAATCGCGCTTGCTTGTTCTGTTGCACCCTGTGACAGCTCTTGTGCCGCATCAGAAACCTGTGATGCACCGGCATTCACTTGGGAAATGGCCTTGGTAATTTCTCCAAAAACAGAATTCATTTCTTGTAAGATATTAACAAGCGCATTGCCCATGGTATCCCGCTCCGAATATGGAATATGCGAAACGGACAAATCCCCTATGGCGATAGCAGTCGCAACCTGTGCCTGCGTCTGAATATTTTGAATCATTCGATTGAAAGAATCTGCAAGCTGCCCCAACTCATCCTTGCTGTCTGCCTGTAAGGAGATTTCAACATGCCCCTTCGACAGCTCATCGGCAGCTTCTGCCACGTTTACAATTTTTTTCGCAATGGCATTGTTCAAATAGCGAATCATCAGGACAGAGAACGTGACGGTTATCACAATCATGATGATACCGAGCAGCAGCATCGTCATAAATTTAATGTTGCTTGCTCTCAGCTCGTCTTTTGCAGACTGCTCGTTTAATGCTTCCAAGGCGTCCAGTTTTTCTCCCATATCTGTGACCATCTGCGCACCGGAAACCATTTTTTCGTTGGCCTTTTCTGTATTTTGTCGCTCTGTAATTTCCATCAACTCTTCTTTAAACGTCTTATATGTATCGTTATACGCTGCTTTCACGCCCTCTAGCAGCGCACGCTCATCCTCGTTTGTAATCGCTCCCTCATACTGCTGAAAAGCCGCTTTCATTTCATCGCCACAAGCATTCAACTGCTCCAATGTCGTATTATAACGCGCACGGTCATCTGCATAGAGAATCAAGCTTCTCGTCAGCGCACGTTCTTTTTGATAGGTTTCCCTCATTTTACCTACCGCATCAATCGAAACCACGTGCGTGTTATACATAGCCTGTGTGCCTGCATTCAGCGCAATCACTGAATAGATGGCAGTACTGCACATCACAAAAAGTGCAACGCCAATCGCCCCAAATATATAGCGTAGTTTCTTTTCTATGCTGAAATCCCTCATTGCAATTTACACCCCTCTAACATATTTTACAAAAGTTACAAACCTCTTTTTATTTTATCAAATACGCTTTCAAATGTAAATATCAGAATTTTGAAGTTCTATTTAATTTCATCACATCTCCAATGATACTTGACCTCTGACGCGCGCTGTGGTGAAAAATGTTTTTTAAGTATACTTTACTTTTCAAAGCCACCTCTGATAAGTCCATAAAAAACACGCATTGACTCCTCAATGCGTGTTTTTTATGGAATATGTATTTTTATGTCTGTTCTAAGAACACTCTTTATTTTAGTATTATGAGCGTCTAAAATGCTTCTCCTGCTGCGCATATCTGGCATCTAGCATACAGATTCTTAATATTTTGCACCGCCACCTGTATGGAAATCCATCGTGCCATCTGCTTCATATGCAACAACGCTTTCAGAGGTTTGCACAGCCTCATTGCTCTGCTGGCTCTTTTTCAGTTGAATCACGGAAATCATGCTTTCTAACATATTCGCCTGTCCTGAAAGCTCTTCGCTGGCCGCCGCACTCTGTTCCGATGTGGCCGAATTGGTCTGCACGACTGCGGAAATCTGGTCAATTCCCTGTGTAATTTGTTCCAAAGAATCCGCCTGACGCGCAGAAGATTCATCAATTTGGTCAATCAGTTCTGCCACTTTTTCAACGCTTTCGACGATTTCAAGCAAGGACTTCGCCGTCATTTGCGCAATTTTTGAACCTTCATTCACCTTATTAATGGAGGATTCAATCAATACGGTTGTATTTTTAGCGGCATCCGCACTTTTAGATGCCAAATTTCGCACCTCATCCGCAACCACAGCAAAGCCTTTGCCAGCTTCTCCGGCTCTTGCGGCCTCTACCGCTGCATTCAGCGCAAGAATATTGGTTTGGAATGCAATATCATCAATGACTTTGATAATTTTGGAAATTTCCATAGAAGATTGGCTAATTTCGTCCATCGCACTGGTCATCTCCTGCATATGCGCATTTCCATTGACCACTTCTTCGCTTGCTTTGTTCGCAAATGTGCGTACAATGTTTGCATTTTTTGCATTTGCAGAAACCTCACTGGAAATTTCATTGATGGTAGCCGCCAGTTCCTCAATGGCACTTGCCTGCTCGGTTGCACCCTGCGAAAGTGCCTGTGCCGCATCTGAAACCTGCACCGCGCCCGAATTCACCTGTGAAATGGCTGTGACAATTTCCCCAAAAATTTTGTTCAGCTCTTGCAGTGTATTCGCCAGTGCAGCACCCATCATATCCTGCTCTGAGCGAGGCACATAGTCCACGGTCAAGTCCCCTGCAGAAATCGCCTTGGCTGCATTGGTTTGCTGCCGTATATTATCAATCATGCGATTGAAGGCATCTGCAAGCTGTCCCAATTCGTCCTTGGTGTCAACGTGCAGAGAAATATCCACATTGCCGTTTGCCAGTTCATCTGCAGATGCTGCAACCTCTACAATTTTCTCTGAAATGGTCTGGTTCAAATATCGAATCTGCTTCAGCGCAAATACAACGCCAAAAAGCATCAACAACACGCCGATAAGAATGTTAATGATAAAGTTGCGTGTGCTTGCGGACAGCTTTTCCTGCGCATGCTGTTCATTGACCGTATACAGTGCATCCAGCTTGGTTTCGATGTCATCAATCATCGTGCCGCTGTCATCCAGCATTTTTTTGGTTTTCACCATGTCATTTTTATCTGCCAACGCCGTTAATTCCGCCTTGAAATCGGTATATGTCTGCTCATAAACACTTTTTGCGTCTTCGAACATTTGGCGATTGTCAGCTGTTGTAATCGTGCCTTCATATTGGTCAAAGGCAGCATGCATCTCCTCATCGCACGCAGCCAAGGTTTCCTTCGTCTTTTGGTAGGTATTGCTTGATGCGTCATATAAAATCAGACTTCTTGTCATTGCCCGTTCTTTTTCAAAAGTCTTCTGCATTTTGCCGGTCGCTTCAATCGCCATCAAATGCACCTTATACATCTTCTGGGTGTAAGAATTGGATAGAACTATGGAACCAATGGATATAATACAAATGATAAACAAAACGATTCCCATTCCGCCAAACGCATACTGTAACTTTCCTCGAATACTGGGAGCTTTCATAATCGTGCATCTCCTACTATAAATTTAGTAAACATTTCTCTTTTTAAATTTATTTTATTATATCAGCCTTTTCCCTAAATGTAAACCAAACCAGTGTAAATTCTATGTTTTTTCATATCTCTGTACATTTTTATAAAAAAACGTATCTTTCATTCCATGAATCCCACAACATTACGCCTATACAGCAAAAAAGAAGTGTTTGCCAATATGCACAAACACTTCTTCTCATTTTCTAGAACTTGTATTCATAAACGAGAACGGGTGAATTTAAGAAAGATTTTTTGCCAGACAAACTGTTGGGCGTTATAAATACAGGTTCTAATGCTTCAATGTCTTCTTTCGCCAATAATACGCCACGCCTGCGGCAAGCAGCAGCCAACCCGCGGCATATATCGCTGTCGCATATGGTGAAGTCGTGCCCGCAATTTCCAAAATACCTTTTAAGAAGCTAGATGCTGTCAATGCTGCAATCCCTGCATGATGCAAATTGCAAAACACCCGATAGCTTCCGCAATATGGTATGTTTGGCGCAATCCTTTTGATGAGCAAAAAAACCCCGCCTCCGCCGATAAGCGGATATAAAAACATCCATGTCATGGCAGCAGATTGCACGCCATGTCCAAACAATCCATAGATTTGATGCAGCAAAATTGTAAAGATTGCCACCGCAAAATAGGTGAAAATCGTCATTTTTAAATGTTTTTGATGTATTTTTTGATTAGTAGCCAATGTAAACAATGTCGCTCACCTCTCTTTCACCGCTTTTTCTGCCGTTGGTAGGCTGATTGATGATTTGACCATTAAAATACATGGTTGAAGACCCACCGCCATCTAAATTATATACCGTCTGGCATCCATATTCTTCAAACATCTGTGCCAATTCCAGCAGCGATAGCCCTTCACTTTCGCTGGTGCGACCATCCGAAACAATCACAATATAGTGCAGTTGAGAAATCTGCCCAATGGCAGTTCTGGGATTGCTTCCCATGGATTGCGAAACCTCGCTTTCACTGTCCACAACAATTTCACCAGCTTCCACCAATGCAGGCCCAAAGGATAAAATCTGTGCAATGGAATCAATATCCAACTCGTCTACACTAGTCTGCTCCTCTGAAATCACCGAAAAATCACCTGCGTTATCAATCACCAAATCTTGATTTTCATCTGAATCACCAACAGTATCGCGATATAGCACGCCATTTCGCAACACATAGCCACTGTTTCTAAATCCGTAAAAATCACCGTTGATTGCAAATATCGCTTGGTTGCTTTGTGCGATTTCCGAGGTTGTCGCCTTGATGTTTCGCCCATATGTATTCTCTGCCAGTGCGGTTTTTAAGTAAGCAGCGTCTGACAGCTGGATGTCTGCAACATAAATATTGGAATCATATGCACGTACCGTTTCAATATTGATTTTGATATTTTCATCTTCATATGAATTTTCGGTAACGCTCGCGTCCGTCACGCTTGCTTCCTGTGTCTGCTGATTGCTCTGTGTGGATGACAACACTTCTGCGCTGGCAGTTGTCGTAGTTTGCGCCATTTCTTTTGGAATTACAAACGCATCGAGCAGCGTATATACAAACGTGCTCGTCAGCAGCAGTGAAAAACAAATCGCCCAACGATATGGTTTTGAGAAAAACTGTTTCATCTTTTCAACATTTCCCTTTCTTTATCTGCATTAAAAATTCCATTTTTCTGCACCTGATAACTGATAAAAAACAGGCTGGTGTCCACCAAAATCTTAATGAAGGTCAGGTTCACCGGCAAGTGTCGCAAGCCTGCAACCAAAATCCAACTGGTGCACATTTGCATCAGAAAGAGCAGCAAATATTGCACGGCTTCTTTTGCGTGATGCACAGAGCTTTGAAAGACCCAAAATTTGTTGATTGTAAAATTGACGACACCTGAAAACAATCGAGCGATAATTGTGGCTTCCATAATGCCGAGCGTTGCTGTTCCGAGCACAAAATTCACTAGAATGGTGAACATGGTTAAATCCGCGCACGCAGACACCAAAGAGGAAAGGCTATATCGAATGATGTTCCAATATATCTTGACGGAATCTCGAATCGGATGAAAATGGGAAGATTGATTGCCGTCTAAATAAATGGTATCAATCGAAATGGGGATGCACGCAATGCCTCTGCGCCCAATTTCCAGCAACTGATTCATCTCATATTCATATTTTTCACCCGACACCGCCAGACACATTGCGCTCCATTTGCTAGGGATTCCACGCAGTCCGGTTTGTGTATCCGCACATTTTTTCCCTGTGCTCAGCAGATAGACCAAAGAAGTCATACGGTTGCCAAACCAGCTTTTGAAGGGTACTCCCTTTTTGTGAAAATCACGCGTGCCGAGCACAAAGCTGTCCGGATGCTGTTCCAATGCATCCATAACGCGCCGAATGTCCTTTGGGGTGTGTTGCCCGTCCGCATCCGCTGTGACATATCCAATACAGTCCGGATACGCCATTTTGGCATACCGAATGCCCGTTTTCAGTGCCGCACCCTTGCCTTTGTTGGTGATGTGGCGGCACAACCTGCAAAGCGTTGATTGCTCTAATACATCAAAAACCCACTGGCTTTCGGGGCAGCTGCCATCATCAATTACAAGCACTGACATATGATTTTGTTCCAATTTTTTCACCAAGGTAATGAATTTTTCATCCGGATTATAGGCTGGAATGATGACTATCGGTTGCATTGCAACGACCTCCCTGCGATTTCTTTTGTTGTGCTTATCATATGGCATCGCACTGAAAATAGTCTGAAAAACAAAGCGCTTTTCTGTGAAGTTTTTAAGGAGTTTCTGTTACCCAGCTTGCAAAAAAACCATCGGAATATGATTCCAATGGTTTTTTCGGTATCACCGTAAATTGTATAGATTGATTCTTTGCAGCTGTACAGAATCTGTTCCGCTCAGCTGTGCGGTAGAGATTTGGGTCGTAACGGTAATATTGACGGCAATCGAAGAGGTATCGCTCGCGCTCAGTGCATCCAGCACTGCCTGCGGCAAATAAATCATGTAGGTACTGCCACCTTTCAGCGTTGTTGTAACCGTTCCATCCGCTTGGTATACATCACTTGTAAATGCAATGTCGCTGCCCCCCACCGTATACGAAAAGGTTGCTGTTATCTGCTTATCTGTATCAATATTGGTATCTCTCACTTTAAAATATACCGCTCTTGATGCACTTTCAGCACCCATTTCGTCCTCTAGCATTGCACCAGTGAGGTCATCAGATGGGAAATACAGATATTCCACATCGGTTGTTCCCTCAAAGGAATCTGTGATTTTCACAGTGGGTGCCTGCTTTCCTGCACTATATGCCGCAATCATCGTGTTGACAAACAGCTTTGCTTCGCTAATGGCAGCATTTGTAAGATTTGTGCTGTAGTAGGAGTTGCTAGAAGTATGCCCCACACCAGAATATGTGACGTTGCCTCTGGTGAAAATGTAATACGAATTGATAACATCATATGGCACATCGTTATAATAGTATCCGCTGGTGGCACTTCCGCCAGACAAGCAAAACCAAACCACAATATCGTCGGAATTCATATTCAGCTGATAATATTGCTCATGGGTTTTCAGCACCTGCATATAATCTGCCGTGCCTGTACCCTGAAAGAGTGCAGTATTGATGTTATAGGGATAGGTTGTAATTTGTCCTTCATTGACCTGCGATACGTAGCTGGTCTCTCTGGCACTGCCGGAATAGTTCCAGTTCGTATATTCCAAATTAGAACTGTAGGATTGCCCATATCGAATCAGCTCATAGTTGGTCAGCCCTTGGGTTTCCGGCAGCGTACCCGATGCTGTATTGTGGTCATATGCAACACTGTATCCACTGTTTTCAATGGCTTCTGTCTGCTGTGCTGTTAAATCGGCTGCGTCCGTCTGTGGATACAGCAAACTGCGGATACTCACCGCCGCATTCGTCCCATCTGGAGTCACCAAATCCTCCGCTGTAATACCGTAGCGGTCCAAGCCTACGGAATTGCGAATCACCGTATTAAAATAATACCCCCAGCTTCCACTTAATTGATAGTTATAAAAAGATGTCGTATCGTGCGTGAACAAAACACTTTTTCCGCCCTCAATATAGTCTGTGATTGCAGGTGCCGAATTCACGCCAATCTCTCCATAACAATCTTTAAAGCCAATCATCAACATATCATATCGGTCTAAATAATTGAAAATTTGTGCAGTTGCAGTATCTCCAGCCACAGTAACTGTGTTCCCCTCATGGTCAATAAAATTTCGTGCTTCCAAATTCGATGCGGAAATCGTGGTGATTTCCACATCAAAGTCATCAATATCTGCAATCAACTTGCCATAGATGCCTTTATAATAAGACCCATCCTTGCTGAGCAATGCAGAATTCACCGTCGTGGTTTTCTCCAACTGCTCCTGCAGATTCAAATTGCCGGATAGACTGCTTGGACCAATCTGCAAAATATACACCGTCTGCTTTTGGTCTTCACGCGGTGCGATGCGAGTATAATTATGGGCAGAAGCATGGATTTTTTCGGCACCGTTTTTCACAATCTGCAATTTCCAAGGGATGATGCCCGCATAATTGTCTGACAGTTCACGCGACACATTATATGCCGTATCTGCCGACAAGGCATAGTATTCATTGCCTTGTGTATCTTTCAACGGATAGATGATTACACCATTTTGTGTCACCACCATATCGTCCAGCATTTCTGCATCGGAATATCTTCCGTCTGCATTCAAATCAATATAGAGCTGACAATCGTAAGTGGTTGCCATCGGCGTTGGGTCTGTATCGTTCTGAATGGAGAAATTATACGTTAAATAACAGGTGTTATCGGTTTTTTCCAACGCTGTCATATTGCCGCTGTCATCTACACTGTACACCGTCGGATAATCCGCATCGCTCGCAAATACAATGGCGGGCTTGGACAAGTTGATGTATTGCATGAGTGTATGGGTGTTGAGTTCTGAAACTGCCATCACATTGGTGCGCGCTTTGACGGCATCCAGTGCTTCATACATATGGGAGGTGCTGTCGACAATGGAAGTTGCAATATTGTCACTGGCGGTATGCACCGCAGCGGAAGCCACCGCCGCGTAATATGTCCCTGTTTGTGTATCGGAATCGTCCACTGCAATATAGTAATATAACCGATGGTTCGACCAATAGCTTGAAACATACATCGTATCACTAATGGCATTTTGACCCGCGCTATTGACCGCCGTGGCAACGCAATAATAGTAGCCGCCAGCATCCCACCAAAAGGTATAGTCTGCACTGGTTGCACCATCAATTCTTGTGCCACTGCTTTCCCAGCTTCTAGTTTTTTTATACCATTGATAACTTACATCCACAGCACTCCCGCTTTGTGTGTCGGTTGCAGCTGCCTGCAATGTAACCCAACCATTGCTGGATGAAGGTGCTATATCCACTTGAAAACTGCGCTGTTCAGAGGTTGTAGACCCTCCCAACAAATCATTCGCAAGAATAATGGGATAGCCTGCCTCTGCAAAGTTTTTAAGTTCATTCACCTTTTTTTCTGTGATGTCGTTGCCTGAAAAACGAAACAATCCAGAATCTGCCGTGCTGGAGGTATTCAAGCTGCCCGCCGCCGTATAATCTCTTGCCAAAAGACCTGCCATATTGGTGGTTGAGCGATAGCGGTCCCCAACATTGGTATAGACCAATCCGTCCATATCATTGTCGTTGTAGTTGGTTTCCAGGCTGCTGCCTGAGCCGGTTGTGTTAAACCCATCTATGCACGTTCCGATGTACACCATGTCATAAGTTTCGTTTAAATCTTCGATTTTACCGATAAATTCCGCAGTAGGCATTGTGGAAACCGTAATATCATCCGCGGTATATCCGCTTTCTGTCCCCAACCATGAAAGCACAGTGCTCTTGCTGAGTCCGCCGGTTGTCACTCTTCCTGGCTCTAAATCCAACACATTCAATGTCTGCTTATTCACAGGCACACGCACATCCGCATAATTGATGATGTACCGAACGGTATTGGCAATCGTAACCGTTTCCGCAAACAAATCCGTGGTATTGGGATTGTCGGTTTGCCGTAAAAAGTTTTCATAGGCAATATTGCTCAGCACATCAGAAAATCCCGCCGAAATAACGCTTTGGGAAAAATCTGCTGCAAAATCTGCCGTTGCAAGATTTTCAATCGTCGAAGTGCCTGTATACGTAAATGGCGCATCAAAGCAATAGACATTTCCCGACACAAAATTGGTCGGTGTCAGTGCAGACCAGCTATATCCATACGTGGAGAAATTTGCAGAAGACACTTCGCTATCATATGGCATCAAGCAGAGCTGCGCCAATCGTTTCATCTGCAAGCTGTCGGAAAGCTCTGTCAAGCGGTAATCTACAATCAGCGGATAGGTATTCGCCAACGCCGCATCATAAATGTCATATGCGAGCGCCGCCGACAAGTCGTTTGCCGTGTACGAAGCTGCCAAGGAACCGCTGGGATTTGACACATCAAACCCTGCGGATAACACCATTAAATCTGCGTCTGCAATCTGTTCTTGCGTTAATTGTGCAGGTGTTACGGCATCCACTACAACAGAAATACCCGCAGAATCCGCACTATCCATATCAAAAACATCTTGCAAAAACCAGTTGTTATTGGAAATCATACCTTGATAATACACGACATCCGTTTCCAAGGTGTAGGCGTCACCTGCCGCATCCGGTGTAAAGTGATATGCGCCGCTGCCATCAAAAACATAATGATAACCGGTAATGCCGCGATCAAAATAGCCGACATCGGCTGTTTCCACAAACCCTGTCGCCACCGCCGCATACTGATATTGGCTGTCCGCCGCGGTTTTGGGTGCACCCGTACTGGTTACATAATAATATGCAATCCGGTTATCCAGTTCCATGTCGCTGTCAATTATATCATAAAACGCATACGTACCTGTCGCGGTGTAAATATCCTGCCCGATTAAAGTGCTAAAATCTGTATCCTGTGCAATCGCAATATATTCTCCATTTTCTTCCATATAATAGGTTTTAGAAGCATCCCGCACCGTTGCAGCGTCAACCGTGCCTGCATAGACGCACTGCGGTGTATACATGGCTTGCCCATACAAGGCAGTAATATCCATATCTTCTGTAATCTGCGAAAACACAGGTGCATAATAATACACCTCGCTCTCTGCAGTTCCTGCGGCAACCACCTCAAAACGGGTGATTTCCTGCACGTATTTCCCATCTTCCGTCGGTATATAGGCATACGCTGCATCATAGCTTCCGCTTTCCGCTGTCATTCGTCCAGTCACCGTTTGCACTTCTGCTGTTGGCAGCGGCATAGAGGTCCATCCGCTGGTATCAGTTGTTCCATCTGCTGCCGTCAATTCCCAAAAATATTTTTCCGTATAACGAAAAGCGTCCGCAGCACCACTGTACTGCAAGGGAGCGGTATCGTCTCTCTGCAATAGTCCCGCCGTATGCAAATCCGACAATAATTGGTTGGCATATGCCGCGCGCTGTGTTCGCGTCTGATAGGCTGCTGCATCCAAAAATTCACTTTGCCAATCTTGAAATGGCTCCTGCCCTGCCACATAATATCCGAAGCTTCCGCTTTTTTCTTCTGGAACAACCTCTAAAATGTGAAATTCCTCTTCCGATGCAAGGATTTCCTCAATATGCGGCAAAGATGTCACAACTGCGCTTGCAGAACTCATATTGACATATAAAAGCGTGTAGCATATCACAAACAAAGCAGCAAACGCCGCAATGATAAAAGCACGTTTTCGGTTCTTTTTCGTCTGTTTCACAGTGTTCCCCTCACTTTATGCTGCAAATCGGCTCATGTTGTCACTGCCTGCACCAGAGCATCTACCGTGCTTCTGATATATATCGGATTGCGCAGTGCAATGTCCTGACTGGTTTCATAATCCCTTCCTCCGCCAGAGAACCCCAGTGTAACCTTTGCACGCGAAAGGCCGCTGCTGGCTGAGGTTTCCACCGTCACCTCAAATTGACGCACGTGGTCAGCCATCGGATGCGGCTGATAGGAACTGGAGTCAATGGTATAATATCCTGGCGAGGCATTGGTGTCAATCTCCTGTTTGTCATACAGCAGGCTATCGTTTTGCAAGCGAAACGTTTGCAGCGTATACGAAAGATTTCCATCCGCATCTTCTTGCGTGTTTGCAATATACAGGGTTTCCGCGCCTGCGTCAAAGCAAACCCCACCATTGCAGTCTATCAAATATTCCTGCAGCTGTGCCATTGCCACTTGTGACTCATACTGCAGCTTTGCTTCAAACGAAACGGAACGACTGGTATTCGCACCGGATGTCAAAAACCCCAGTATCATTCCTGAAACGATTGCTAAAATTGTAACCGAAATGAGCAGCTCCAACAGTGTAAAACCCTTGCTGTCAAACTTCATCTCAAAAATCCTCTACACAGTGACATCATGCTTTCCAGTGCTTGGAATCAGTTCGATACGATAGATATTTCCTGCACTCATAATCCGTACACTTTGACAAAACACATCGGCTGTCGTAACCGCTCCGGTCATGCCTGCCAAATCCGCGCTGTCGGCAATATCCATTAGCTGACCGGTCTCTCTCTCAAAGGACAACACAAGCGGGGATGTCATAGAGATTCCGCTATGTTCTGTACCATTTGAATCAATATAAGAGAGGTCTATCGTCTTTTTCCCCATTTTTTCACTGGTCATCAAAACATCATTTTCATAATATTCTGCAACAACCCCTGCATCTCCCACATATACCTTCAAATACACATCTCCGGCACGCGTCATCGCACCAATCTTGCAGTGCGCAATCAAGTTATCCAGTTCATTTGCACATTTTTTAGCATCCAATGCATAAATCCGATTGATGGAAGACCCCACCAGTGCCAACAAGGCCACAAGAATTGCAATCGTAATCATCAGCTCAATATAGCTGAATCCACGTGTGTTGTTTGTCTGCTTCATCTCACTGCCCTTCCGTGTCATGCTCAATGCTTTCTCCAGTTTCGATACGACACTAGCCCCTCTAAATCCCATGAAATATCGTTTTCTATCACCGTGCTGGAAGCCTCCGAGCCACCCACCAAATAGTGCCACATTTTATCACCCTGCACATCTGTTGCCTGCAGCGCGGCACTGACGCTTGTTTGGTCTAAATAGATAGATGCTTGCAGGTTCACGGTACCACCAGCAATGATAAGTCCATAGAATGGCAAATCCACCGTAACATCCTGTGTTGAAATCACAACCTTCAAATTTGGATATGCGGCCAATAATTGACTAATGTTCGTATTTTCCTGCGTAATCACGCCTGTTACATTGCTACTGCCCGCACTTCCCCCTTCATAAAATAGCCGTTCGACAGGAAGATTTTCAACTTTTTCAACCTCCACAATGTTGGAAAACACCGTGCCGCTGCCTGCATTGCTCGCAGAAAGTGTCGTGCATAAATTTGCATACATCTCTTGCAGCTTGGTTGCGACATCGGAAAAGCCAGAGGCAGTTGGAGAAAGCAAGGATGCCGTCCCGCCATCATCATAGTACATTGCATTGCCGGACAACAGCACATCCCCTGTTTCTTCCATTTGCAAGGAATCGCTATACAATTTCATATATTGCTCTATATCGCTGCTATTGTTTTGAAAATATGCGCTAAAATAGTCACTTGCTGACTGAAAATCTGCAAACTGCATATAAAAATAAATCAATGTTTGCCCACTTGCACTCATCGGCTGATACACCAGCTGCACTTCTGCACCGAAAGAATCCAGCGAACCGCCTCCCGTCCACAGCGGCGCCGTCGTATTGACATAGCTTTTCAGCACATCTGCGGTCGGCACCGTATCTGTCACAAAAATCGCAGGGTTGGATGCAATATTGCTGATACATCCCGCCGGAATCAAATAGGCGAGCTGTCCATTTTTGGTTGCGATGGATTCGCCCATGATGTTGTCGGCATTTGTTGTGCCTGTAATACCAGAATCAACCAGACCAGTGCCGATAAAGCTATGCCCTGCCAGCATCAGGGTGCGCAGTGTATTGGTAAAAGATAAATCCGTATTATGCCCATTCACAATGATGGAACTGCTTTTCTTCGCATCCGTTGTGCTGTTTCCAAAGCCATAATATTTCCCTGCAATGGTGGCGGCAGATGCATCTCCGGAAAGCTCCAAATCATCTGCGACATAAATGTCCCCCTCAAAATCAGCCGAGCAGCCTGCGCCCAGCTGGATGCGACTTGCCCACAAGGAGGAAGCATCGCTGACGGCAAGTGCACTCGTCTGCAGCAGCGTCATCTCGCCTCCGCTTACCAACTGATACCCCTCGCTCGATGTGCCAATGCGCAATGCATTTCCGTTTCCAGCAATAGAAACCTCCCCTGCATACGCATCCCCCGCAATGGTCAAACTGCCTCCTGTATATTGCACCAATCCATCATTTGCAACAATGGCATAATCCGGCAAATCCGTCAGCACCATATTGGAGATTTGATAGGAGAAATTCGGAATCTGGATGCAAATATCCGTCGTAATGTTGGATTCGTAGCCATCCTTGACGAACGCTACCGTAATACCTTTTAAGGTGATGCTCTCACTGGTTACCTTAAGCCGCCCCTTGTCAGATGCGGGTGCCAAGTCGGAAAGCACCGTTACATTGGCTTGCGCTCCCGCAGAAATGAACGCCTGCAAAAGGGATGCATCATAGCAGGCACCCGTATAAGAAGGACTGGTAAGCGTACAATTTTCCAAAAACAGCGTATCTGATGCATTTTCCGGCTTCCAATCATAAATTTCTTCTAAAAAATAGTTTTGGAAGGAGTTGTCTGTATTGGATGCCGCTGTTTGATAATTTTCTAACACTTTTGTGTTTGCAATCGCAATCGAGTCCGAAACCGCAAGCTGAATGCCTGTGCGAATTTCGTTCAAAGCGGATTCCGCATCATAAAATTGCAGCTTACTCTGTCGTTCGGCTATCTTCATTTGATACCCTGTATAGGATGTGAACAGCAAAATGGTTCCCAACACAAACATCAGTGTCGTCGCAACCAAAACAGTTACAATCATCGAACCCTTATTATTGCAAAGGATATGGCAGACCTTGTTTTTATCATTTCTCATATCCACTGCTCCCACCTTCATTGGTATTTACGCCCAAAATCAAAGATTTCCCCTGTTTTTTCACACGATTCTTCTCTGGGAATACCGATTCCTAGTCCACTTTAGATGCATCAAAATGGCACAGCGGTTCTCCTGTAAATGCCACACCATCTGGATAAATATCCACATGAATACCATACAAACGATTGACCGCATTTTTAGCCACCAAAGTCCCCGAAAGTGTACCATAATAAAAGCGAATTCCATAATAGATACGGAAGGTTGAAGCATTGGAAATGGTTTCCCCTGTTCCAAGGTGCACGCCCATATTGCTATAGAGCGTGGCAATGGCTTGCGTCCCTTGTCCCATATCCGGTTCTTTCAGCTTCAAATTTCCCTGATAATTGCTGTCGTAATCAATCCCGCCAGACACTCCATCGGTATAGCCTGTTTTATTTTGTTTGACCAAAAAAAACGCAATTGGCAATCCATTCTGATTATAGATGGTGATATTGTCGTAATTTGAACCATTTAACGTATTG
Organism: Intestinibacillus sp.; assembly: GCA_963664255.1. GTDB lineage: Bacteria > Bacillota > Clostridia > Oscillospirales > Butyricicoccaceae. Next base: position 294,125 of record OY760938.1, read on the forward strand.
TAATTGGGTTCATAGAAAAAATATACTTTTGAAAAATCCGCAGCTGCACCCGTATAGAAGGTGTATTCTCTGGAATAGGTCAACACGGTGTCATATGCCACCGTTGTGCTATTTCCCTCTATATCTGTTTCTGTCACGGTATAATGATAATCGGTCGTATACTGATAGGTTGTTTCTGCAACCACATCTTCACCATTTTGTACCATCCTAATTTCGATGGTTCGCACCATACGATGTGTGAAATAAGAGGCATCGACATTTTGCAAGCTCAAACTGGTGGCAGTGTTTGCAAAATCAGCGGCCGCCAAGGAATCCGGATTTTGCAGCACGGTTCCAGAACTCCCTCCCACCGCATCTGTCGGCTGACAAAATACGGCATCCATGGCAGAATACATCGAAATGGCTTCTTGATTCACCTGTGAAAACGCAGAAGCATCCAGTTGCACCATGGCGTTATAGGTGGATTGTGCAACAGTCACATCTTCCAGTCCTATAAAATAGGTATCCTGCTCCAACGCCACACTGCTTGCATCCGCGACAGCCGTATATTTTCCCTGCGCCGCATCATATGTATAAAATCCGGCGGACACAGCAAAATCTTTTAAGCACCCGAGGTTGGAAGCTGTTCCTGTCTGAAATGCACGCACATCCGTCACAATAGCATCAATCGGAAGTGTATGCATCGCCTCTATCACATTTTGCGCTGCCAAGGTTTCTTCATGAATTTCACGGCTTTTCGCATTTGTATTGGATGATGTCAGCATACTATGCAACAACGGCAAGGTTAAGATTGCCAACATCGCAATACCAACCAGCAATTCCAAGAGAGAAAAGCCTTGATTTCCAATTTTTCTCCCTGCATCGGTCATATTCTCGCTCCCTCTGCGGTTTGTTCCATCTGATACCGCTTTATTGGAATCTGTGGCTAATTTGCAGTGGCTGCAGCACCGGTTGTCGGCGTGGTCGTTACCGCACCATTTGCAGGTGCCGTATTGGTCGTCACAGTACCGAAGATATTTTTAGTACCCATGCGCATAGAAGGCACTTCGGTTGGATAGTAGTTTGCATCTGCACCGCGGATGAAATACTTATCAACCGCAACATTTCCAGCCAGTTCTCCGGTTGTAGCATCATAACTAATGCTAACATTGTTTAGCTTTGTCAAGTTTTTTGTGTGATTGACATAGTAAATCATATTCTTCAGCTGCTGATAATTCAATGTGCAGGTATAATCGATTGCAGTATACACAGCATTGAAATTGGTCACCTGATAGCTGCCGTCTTCATTTTCCAAAACACCGCGCAGCTCCATAATTGCTTCTGGTTCAGAAAACACCGCCGAACTGATGGTAATGCCAACTTCCTTTTCCAACTTATCCGCATACATAATGCCGTCTTCTGCGCGCACATCATTTGGGTATTCATCCAGCTTTTTTTCAATTTCTTTTCTGCTGCTCGCAATGCCATCTTCATAAAAGCTGAGATTCTCATAATACCCTTGCAGCTGCTCCAGTCGCAGCTGCAAATCTGCAATATCTGCTTGCAGCTGCACGGTTTTGCTGTCAAACTTGGTGTAAACGCCAACATATACGCCAATAAAAATCAAAAGTCCACACAAAATGAAAACAAGCTTCAAATCACGCTTTGAAATTGTCATATGCGCCTCTCCTTATGGCTCTGCCATTGCGTCTGCCGCGGTCTCTTCTTCACTTGGCACAGCATCCGCCTGCTCTGCGCCGACATAGTTGCAGCTTACAGAAAAGGAAACGGTTGGAATTGTCATATCATCTGTCGTTTCCGAAATAGAACTCACGTTCACATCTTCAATGCTTTCGAAGCTTCGTAGCTGGACAATCACCATCGCGGCTGCTGCTTTGGTAGGCACCGTAACATTCATAGAAACGCCGTCTGTCGAGCAATTCGCAGACAATACACAGATACCAGCGGGCATTTTTTCCTCCAGCTCTGCAATAAAGCTTGCCAGTTGGTCATTTGGTGAGGATACCAACGCAAACAGTGCCTCAAAATCCGACACACAATTTTGATAATCCTGATAGGTCTGATAGGTGCTTTCGACGTAAGAAAGGTCTGCAATCTGCTTTTCCAAAGCTTCCTTTTTCTTTTTTGATGTTGTATAGTCCAATATTGCAACCGCAGCAATCGCGGATGACAAAAAAAGACTCATCACAAAAACAACAACACCAAACTGAATGGAATCTTCCTTTGCTTTGTCTTTTTTGCGCTGTTTCCCGCTGGAAAACTGTGCCGGTATAAAATCGACAGGCTGAATCGATGCACCCATACAGGACAAATACTTCGCAATCACATCCATCCTTGCACTTGATATGCCAGAAAATCCAGAAACCGCATCCAAATAAACAGGCTCTAAGGTGGTTTGCTCGGATAACATCTGTGTCAAACCCACTACACGGCAGCAAGCACCCAGCAAAACAATTTTTTCAACGGGAGCTTCCCAATTCATGGAGTTGAAATGGTCGGTTACACGAACAATGCCATCGATCAAACGCTCCAAGCTGTCGGCAATGATTTCTTCCGAAAGCACACCCTCCAATGTTTCTTGCGTGGTTTCTGCGTCTGATAGCTCTCGCAACGCGTCAATATATGCATCTTCTCCTTTGGAGGTCGCTTGCATATAGTTTAAAATCAATTCATCCGTACCTGTTCCAAGGATACGTTGCAGCATAAATTGCTTTCCTTTTAAAAACGTGATGCAGGTGCTTTTACATCCCACGCTGACATACATCGTCACTTCTTCCCCGTTTTTATCCTCCAACGCACGATACAAGCTGTTTCCGAAATAATCGATTGCTTTGATTTGCAATCCAACCAGATTCGCAACCTGAAAATACCCTTCTAAGATATTCAGCGGCGCCACCATCACCAGCACGCGGTGCCCTGGATGTTCGCCTGTTGTTTGTGAATCCAGCACCGAATAGGTAATATGATAATTGCTCATATCTACTGGGAAGTATTCGGAAGCATTGCTTTCTACCAATGCCTTCAGCCGTTTTTTCTTGATTGGCGGCAAATGGACTTCACGCGTTGCCACTTTTCCGGATGTGATGGAAAACAACACCTTTGAAGCACGCATTTTCCGGCGATATAATTCTGTTTTCAAAGCTTTCGCTACTGTTTCCGGGTCATTGATTTGTCCATCAGACACCGCTCCCTCTGGTGTCTGAAACATAAAACTGCGCTGAACCTGCAACTTTTTTTGGTTGCCAAATATACAGACTTTGATTAAGCGCTCCCCAATTTCAACGTTCAACTCTTTGGCCATACTAACGAACGTCCTCCCTAGCTCTCAAGCTATATCTCCCTCATCAATAGCTTTTTTGCATCAAAGTCCAACAATCCCTATATACCATTTTAGTATCCTTTCTCCCCATAGCATAGCAATCACCACGCCTACGGAAAGATAGGGTCCAAATGCCAATACTCTTCCGACGCTAAAAAATCGCATCCGTACCACATGAATCACCGAGCCTATCATGCAACCCATGCAAAATGCCAGCAAAATCAGCTTCCATCCCAAAAGCAACCCACATACCGCCATGAGTTTAATATCTCCGCCGCCAATGCCTCTGCCACTGGTGGCAATCAAAATCAGCGTGAGCGGCGCACTCACCGCAAAAAATCCTATGACGTAAACGAGCCACGCACTCAAATTTAACAAGAGATGGATGACCCCCAAGCAAAAAACAAAAGTATTCATTCCCTGGGGAATTTCGCCTGTCCGACCATCTATGACACTCAGCGCAAGAAGCGCCGAGGTCATAAGACAGCCGAGCAAAGCATACGGTGTAAAACCGAGTATGGTGCTGATAAGTACCCAAAGGATTCCATTTGCAGCTTCAACGAGTGGATACTGCGCCGAAATTGACCCCCTGCACGTGCGGCATTTCCCCTGCAGTGCAAGCCAGCTAAACAGCGGCAGCAATTCAAACCATCGAAGCCTTGCCCCGCAATGCACGCAGTGCGAAGGCGTTGTTACAATGCTCTCCCCCTTTGGCATCCGCAGAATGCAGACATTCAAAAAACTGCCCACTGTGATGCCAAACAGAAATACAATGCCGTAACATAGAAGCAAAAATGTATCCATATTTGGTAATCCTTGTATGTGAAAATAATATGTATTCGTCTTAAACCCAATCGTCCGCAATCGTAGCACCCGATGTGCTTACAGTAACTGTCACTTGATATACATCATCAGCAGCAGCCTTATGCGTTGCTGATTTCATTGCTGGCAATGTAGCACCTAGAGTACCTGCCAATTCAGTTTGCAACGTCGTAGTGCTAACGCCGCTATCACTTGCAGTAACCGAAATTGCACTGCCAGAAGTCCACTGAATGGTATAGGTTGTAGTTGCCCAAGTCACATTGGGGTCTGCCACTGCAACCTTCACAGCATTCAAAACCTCAGCTGCTGTTGACTCATCAGCAGACACACGTGCTCTTTCCACATACTTCAAATACTGTGGTGCAAGCACTGCCACCAATGCCGCCATCATTGCAATAACGACCATCAGTTCAATCAAGGAGAAGCCTTGATTACCCATTTTCTTGCGGAGCATCCGATTCAGGTGTGTTCTAAAATTTTTCATGTTTTGTTCCCTCTTTCTAATAAAGAATCTCTAATAGATTTATTCAAGCATGACCTTCATGCTAGAACACAAGAATAAGTATCGCCTCTCAAATGCGATGATTATAAGCTATCGAAGCTTGCATACAGCTTGGACATGGGCAAAATGACCGAAATAACAATCGTACCAATAATCACTGCCAACAAAATGATAATCATCGGTTCGAGTGCCGCCATGAGTGATTGGGTTGCCAATTCCACTTCATCATCATAAAAATTTGCCAACGTGGTGAGCATATTGTCCATACTGCCGGTTTCCTCACCGATGCGAATCATATGGTGCACGAGCGGCGGAAACAGTGCTGATTTTTCCAGCGGTTCTGCCAACATCGTGCCCATAATCACGCTTTCGCGTGCTTCCAACAGTGCCTCACGAAATTGAGGATTTGACAGCGTGTTTGCTGTAATTTCCAACGCTTGCGCCATAGGAATACCCGCCGCAAGCAATGTGCTAAGGGTACGGCTCATATGGGAGGCCATTGTTTTGACGACAAGATTTCCAAAAAGCGGAAGCTTCAATACCACCTGTCCGAGCAGCAGCTTTCCATGCTCGGATTGCACGAAGACGCGAATCCCCATGATAATGCCAAACATCCCCAACAGCAAGAACGGTAAATAGGCTTGCACAAAACTGCTCATTGCAATCACGACTTTTGTAATCGTCGGCAATTCAACGTTCATTTGTTCAAACATGGTTTGAAAGGTCGGCACAACAAAGAGCAGCATACCGATGATAACCGCCAGCGAAACAACCCCCACAACCGCGGGATAAATCGAGGCTTTTTTCATGAGTCCCTTTAAATGCGCCTCTTTTTCCAGCTGTGTCCCCATGCGCTCAAAGGAAATGTCCAAGCTGCCCGAGGCTTCGCCTGCCTCCACCATGGTAATGAAGATGCTCGAAAAAACTTTTTTATGCTCCCGCATAGAACCTGCCAGCGTTTCTCCGCGCTCAATATTTCGCTTAATTTCTGACAAGGCATTTCCCAACATTTTATTTTCCGTTTGCTCCGACAGCATTTCCAATGTAGAAATAATTGATACCCCTGCATTGATGATGCTGACAAACTGATGGCAAAAAATCGCAAGGTCGCGCGCACTGGGTCGCTTCTCCATAATACGAAGCGATACATCCTGTGTCAAGACACTCTGCTCTGCCATGGAAATCACAAACAAACCCGCGTGCTTCAGTTCTTCCATTGCATACATTCGGTTTTCCGCAGTGATAATGCCTTTCGACTCTTTCCCGGTATTATCTGCTGCCCTGTAATTATATTTTGGCAAACCCGCACGACCCTCCTTTCTTATATTTTACATGAGTGGTGTTTTTTGTTCAATATCGAAATTCTATACCCAAACAGATTTTTGTTGAAATTACACCAAGAGTTTTCGGCTCATCGCCTGTCTGTCCTGTGAATACTGCAATGCAAATTCCTCTGTGATTTGCTTTTGTCTATACAAATCATACAAAGCATCGTCCATGGTTTGCATTCCAAATTTTTTCCCAGTCTGAATCACCGTTGTAATTTGGAAGGTTTTGGACTCTCGAATATGGTTGCGAATCGCGCTGTTCATCAGCATCACTTCAATCGCAGCACACCGTCCGCCGCCTGTTTTTTTCGGTACCAACTGCTGTGAAATGACACCCTGCAACACATCCGCCAGCTGCAAGCGAATTTGCTGCTGCTGATAGGACGGAAACACATCTATAATGCGGTCAATGGTATTTGCCGCACCAATGGTATGCAGTGTTGAAAATACCAAATGCCCAGTTTCTGCCGCCGTCAGCGCAATAGATATTGTTTCCAAGTCACGCATCTCGCCTACAAAAATCACATCAGGGTCTTCACGCAGTGCTGCGCGCAATCCAGACGCAAAATCATGTGAATCCGAGCCAATTTCCCGTTGATTGACAATCGAGCGATTGTGCCGATGCAAATATTCCACGGGGTCTTCCAAGGTAATGATATGATACGGATAAGTAGTGTTGATGATGTTAATCAGGGAAGCCAGTGTTGTGGATTTCCCGCTTCCGGTGGGTCCTGTAACAATGACCAACCCTCTTTTTTTATTTGTCAGCTCCACAACGCTGTCTGGAAGCCCCAGCATCTGCGGCTCTGGAATGTTCAAATTTAAAATACGCACCGCAATCGCAACACTGCCCCGCTGCCGAAAAACATTGACACGAAACCGCCCTGCCCCACGAATGGAATAAGCCAAATCCACTTCCCCTTTTTCTTGAAACACCTCGGCTTGGTGTCGCTCTAATATGGATTCTGCCATACTGGCAATGTGCTCCGGCTTTAAGATTTCTTCGCCCATCCGCTTAATGCCGCCGTCAATTCTGCAGCACGGCGGCATACCTGCGCTGAAGTGCACATCCGATGCTTGATAAGAAATTGCATCGCAAAGCAGTTCAAAAAAACTCTTCATGAAATCGGTTCTCCCATCCCTCAAAAATCCCCTGTTTGTTGCTCTTCTAACGATATTTTCATCATTTCTTCAAATGTTGTGACGCCTTCGAGCACATATTCCGCAACGCTTCTGTGCAGAGAATGCATCCCATTGGATATGGCAATCTGCTTGATTTCTTCGGTAGAACCATGATTACTGATGGCTTGCTTCAGTGCCGGTGTCATTTCCATGATTTCATAAATGCCCGTTCGCCCATAATAGCCGGTTTCACCGCACAGCGGACATCCAACCGCATCGAAAACCGGTACATCATATTCATCCGGAATCCCGATGCGCTGTTTCTCCGCAGAGGTGGCTTTTCTGGGGCTGCGGCACGCCGTGCAAAGCTTTCGCACCAGACGCTGGGCTATGACCCCCACCACGGCATCTGCAATAAAATAGGATTCAATCCCCATATCTAGCAAACGTGAAATTGTGGCGGCTGCGCTGTTGGTATGCAGTGTACTCACGACCAGATGCCCTGTAATGGATGCCTGCACTGCAATAGTTGCCGTTTCGCGGTCGCGAATCTCACCCACCATAATAATATCCGGGTCCTGTCTGAGAATCGAGCGCAGTGCTGTGGCAAATGTCAACTCTGCTTTTGGGTTCACCTGCACTTGATTGACACCGGAAATGGTTGCCTCCACAGGGTCTTCTACCGTAATGATGTTCACTCCCTCGGTGTTCAGCGCATTGAGTGCCGTATAAAGGGTTGTAGATTTACCACTTCCCGTCGGTCCGGTGACCAAAATAATGCCATGCGGATTTTGCAGAATCCGTTCAAACCGCTTAATTTCCCAATCGCGCATCCCCAACTCGCTTTTACCGCGTGTCAATCCATTGGAATATGTCAAACGCATAACGGTTTTTTCACCGAACGCCGTGGGGAGCATCGATACACGAATATCACAATCATGCAAGTCCACCGTGACACTCAACCGACCATCCTGCGGCTTTCTTTTTTCCGAAATATCCATGCCGCTCATAATTTTAATACGTGTGACAATAGCAGGAAGCAACGAAATATCATACAGCATTCGCTCTGCCAGCACACCATCAATGCGGTAGCGAATACGCACCTGTTTCTCAAGCGCATCAATATGAATATCACTGGCTCTCTGGCGCACCGCCTGCTCAATAATGGTTTTTACCAGCTGTACGATGGGCGCCGAATGCAGGCTCTGTTCTTCCTCTGCCGCAGCCTCATCCAACAAGCTGTTTTGTATTTCCCGTTCTCTTTGATATTTTTCCACGGCCGACATCGCTTCGTCCTTGCCAAAATATCGGTCAAGCACCAAATTAATTTCGCCGCTTGCAGCGATGCGAGGTTCCACGCGCAAATTGGTGATGATGGAAATATCCTCCTGCGCCACCATATCCAGCGGGTCTGCCATTGCCAGAATTAAGAGATTGGGGTCATGCTCATCCAATGCCAGCGGCAGCACCTTGTGCTTGCGCAACAAAGAACCATTGACCAAATTCATCACTTCTGGCGGAATTTTGTAGCCACGCAAATCCACCATTTCGATGCCCAATTTCAAATGCAATGCGCGGGCAATTTCATATTCGGTGATATAGCCGGCTTCCACCATAATGTCACCGATACGTTTTTTTGTTTTTTGCTGAATAGCCAGTGCCTCATTCAACTGATTTTCTTGGATAACCCCTTGAGAAATCAACAAATCCCCTAGTCGCAGTTTCTTTTTTTCTAGCTTCACCGTCAACTCACCCCTTATTCTGAAAAAACGCAACGCCTCTCCATTACCCATTTGATTGTGCTGAACATATTTTGTACAAAAATTGGTATATAATTTGAGTATATCATGTCAAACAATGAAAATCAAGACAATTTACCGCAACATAACACAATTCATAGTCCCATTTTACATACCCTGTCGTTGCAGTATCCTATTAGCATTTCAGAGTAAAGGCGATTTATGGAGAAAAAGTCATTTTCTGCACACAAACCGCCTTTTCAGCATTCTATTTTAAAAAAACCATTCCAAAAACTCGTTTTTCCAATGTTTCAACGCGCTTATTCAAAGCGTTTTGTAATGACAAACGCAATGGACTGTTCCCGATGGATTTTGTGATTGTATGCAATCGATAACAGCACACCCATGACAAATCCACCGCCGCCGCACAAAATACTCATATTTTCCGTAAATCCATACTGCTTCGCAATTCCATATGCCAAAAACAGCAATACAAACGGTACAATATAGACAATCAGTGCCGCCCGAAACACTTTTTTGGTTTCTCCTTCGATTTGCACACGGTCGCCTACCTTTGCATCAATTAGATTGTGTGCCTGTGCCGTGATGCGCCCCGAAACCTCCAAGCAACCACCACCGCATTTTGAGCAATCATGCCCGCAAGCACTTTGGCGAACCACTTCAATTTCCGCGATGTTCCGCGGCAATATTTTTGTTACAATCCCCGTTTGTTGCATTGTAAAGTCACCCTTTCGATTTTAGAACCTGTATTTTGCTAGGGCAACACCGCACAATTCACACAAAATTGTTTAATGCATCGCTTACTGGTAGAAATTCCGTCATATTTTACAAAAAGCCTCGCTAATACAGAGTTACCTGCGTTTTTTGTTTCATCTGCCGGAATTTCTACTGACGTAAACAATACATCAGAATTGTGCGGTATCGCCCTAGTGTATCGGCGCAAACCTACTTATAATTTGCTCTGCTACACGTACACCATCTACCGCTGCTGACATAATACCGCCTGCATATCCTGCACCCTCGCCGCAGGGATATAAGCCATCGATAGTTTCACTGCACAAATTTTCATGCCGTAAGATTCGTATAGGAGAAGATGTTCTGGTTTCCGGTGCTGTCAGCAGCGCCTCAGCATCGTCAAATCCACGCATTTTTCTGCCAAACACCTGCAGTCCTTTTCGCATCGCTTCCGTGACATATGGCGGCAAACAGGCATCTATCTGCCCTGGCATTACCCCCTGCGGATAAGTGGGCTGCACTTTTCCAAGCGCTTTCGTTGGACGCGCATTCAAAAAGTCGCCTACCAACTGGCAGGGTGCTGCATAGGTTTTGGTTTGACTCCATGCCAATCGCTCTATCGACCGCTGAAATACAATCCCGCCCAAAGCATCCTCTGTCGCAAAATCCGAAGGGTCTACGGAAACAACAATCGCCGCATTTGCATTTTTCCCGTTTCTGGCATGATAACTCATTCCATTTGTGACAATGCTTTCCGCTTCGCTTTGCGCTGCAACCACGTGCCCACCGGGGCACATACAAAACGAATAGCACGCACGCGTTTCTGTTCGATGCGACAGCGTATATTCTGCTGGTGGCAACGCAGGATGCCCCGCATATTTGCCATAGAGCATCCGGTCGACATCCTCCTGCAAATGTTCAATCCGCGCCCCCACAGAAAATGCCTTTGGTGCAATGGCAATCCCGCGTTTTTGGAGCATTTGAAAGGTATCTCTTGCGCTATGTCCAATCGCCAAAATCACCTGTTCGCAAGCAATCGTTTGCCCATCCGCAACCACGCCGCAAAGCATCCCATCACGCACGCAAAAATCTGTTGCCTGCGTATTAAACTGTACCGTTCCACCCTGCGCAAGAATCTCTTGCCGCATTGCGACCACCACTTTTTTCAGCAAATCAGTGCCTATGTGCGGCTTTGCCTGCTGTAAAATCATTTCAGGCGCACCGTGCTGCACCAACGTCTGCAAAACCCGTTCACATCTGGGGTCATGAATGCGCGTGGTCAATTTACCGTCTGAATACGTTCCAGCGCCGCCCTCACCAAATTGCACATTCGACTGCTCGCGAAAGATACCGTCTTTGAAGAACGCATCCACCGAAATATCGCGCTGCTCGATTGCTTCTCCACGTTCCAACAGAATCGGGGCATAGCCACGCGTTGCCAACAGATACGCCGCAAAAATACCAGCCGGACCTGCGCCAATAATCACCGGACGGTGCAGCAGCTTTTGCGTGCCGGATGGTGCAACTGTGAGATGCATTTCCCGCACCCGCACATTGTCGCGATGCAGTGTTTCTGCAAACGCAGCTTCATTGGGTATGCCGTCCACACAGACGGAATATATCTTATCGATTCTCCCGTGGCGTGCATCAATCGACTGTCGATAGATTGCCGCAGTGCAGTCTTCTGCCGTTATCCCGCATTGTGCTTTCGCTTCTGCGATTGCCTGCTCTTCCGGCACATCAAACGGCAGACGAATGCCAGATATCATCAAACTCACTGCGCCGCCTCCGTTTCTGGCTGCTGATTTGCAGTATTTCCACTCGAATTGTCCGAATCTTGCTCCTGTGAGGTGTTTCCGCCATTTTGCCCCGTGCTGCCGGTATCAATCGGCGTCACCCCATCTGATATGATGACTTTTGCAAGCTCTGTATGCTCTACAATCGTCACTTCTGACGTTTTAACCGATACCGATAACGCAACATCATGTGTCCCGACACCCAACACTGAAGAATCCAGCTGCGCACTGACAAGGATGTCATCCACTGACAGCGCATTCAAGCTGCTGGTTTTGCCGCGCAAGGTAACCTGCACACTCTGTGTGCCTAGTGCAATATCCGGCTTTGTTTCATTTGCATTGATGTCCACCAAGGTGATATTGCTGATATTCACCGTTCTGGTCGCAATTCCATCAATTTGCAAGGTGATTTTCGCTTGACTAGGCTGCCCGCTTATCAAATTCACACCACTCGGCAGCAAAATCGGCTTTGTAAGCTGTGCGCCTGTCTGTTCACTGCCCAAATCCAACGCTCCCACCGCGATGCTCTGCAAATTATCTATGACACTTTTTTTGCCATACACCTGCACGCTGACTGGGTCGATGGTCACCGTTGCCATATCTTCCGTGATTTCGGCACTTGGCTTCAACGTGACCTTCAGTGGAACGGTCGCAATCTTATAAACATCCACATTCACCTGCACGGATGCTTCTTCCAGCTCTAAGTACGAGGTGTCCACCGGCTCACCCTCTGCATCTTGCAATTCAAAGCTGCACGCTTCTGAAACGTCTGTGGTTGCACCATTCATCGGCACCAACACATATGCATTCACAATGGTTTCCAGCACACTTTCTGGTCCGGAAACCTCTAACGTGTCTTTTGAAACGCTGGGCGCCGCATATAAATAGCCCTCTGGCGCACTTTCTCCGCAAACAGCCTGTACACTCACCTGCTTGGATGTCATCAAATCGGTGGTCAGTGTAACATTGGTTGGCTGGGCAGATTTCAGCTGCAAACTCGGACTGGTTGCAGGCAAGGAAACCTGATACGGAACATTGCTATATGTTTTCGCCTCGGTTAAATCCGACACATCTACCGTAACGGTAAAATCGTCTGCCGTCAGTTTAATAATGTTGGGATTCGTGCCCGTGACAGTCAGCACCACCTTGCTGTCCTGCCCGGCAATGACCGCCATCGAATGTTCTTGCAATAATTGCTGTTCACCTACAAGTGTAATCGGAATGGTATATCGTACGGTACGTTCCAAGCTGTCTTCTTCATTCACAACAAAGCCCCACAGCGCAATCGCAATCATCACAGAAAGCATTTTGGACCAAATATCATGTCGTTGAAAAAAATTTTTCACTTCGACTTCCCTGCCTTCCGTTTCCATTTTTTCAATGCGTGCACGTGCTTTTCTTCCTTGTCTTCTGCACGCATCAATTCAGCACGGAGCACTTTTTCCAAGGTTTCCGGTGTGAGCGGACGCTTGAGCATGCCCCCGATTGCAACTGAAATCGCACCGGTTTCCTCCGATACCACGACCAAAACGCTGTCAGATGTTTCACTCATACCCACAGCAGCGCGATGGCGGGTTCCCAAATCCTTGCTCAGCGAATAATTGCCGGACAGCGGCAATACACATCCCGCCGCTACAATGCGCCCATTGCGCATCACCATCGCGCCGTCATGCAGCGGTGACTTTGGATAAAAAATATTGCGCACCAGCTCAGAGCTTGTTTCCGCATTTACATACGTTCCATTTTTTACGATTTCATTCAATTTTTCTTCACGTTCAAACACAATCAGCGCACCAATTTTATCCCGCGCCATGCTCTCGCAAGCAGTGCGCACCTGGATAATGGCAGCTTCTGCAGAGGAAATCTCATCATCTTTGTTCTGCAAAAATCCAGATACCATCTTTCCTTTGCCGATTTGCTCCAGCATACGGCGCAATTCTGGTTGAAAAATAATCACAAGAGCGGTCACGCCAATGGTCAAGGTACTGTTCAAAACATAGCTAACCGTATTTAAATGGGTTAATTTTGCAACCTGCATGATGAAAATAATGACAACAATGCCCTTCACCAAACGTTCCGCGCTCGTATCTCGCAGCAAATCCATCACTTTATAAATCAGATAACTCATGATTAAAATATCAATCAAATCTGATAGTGCAATCCAGTGTACATATTGTAATAAAGAATTCAATAATTCCATGAACATCTTCCTATTCAACTTCAACAATTTTAGCAGCATAAATTCTGCTATATTTTTTCTATTGTATTATAACATAAATTTGAAGGCATTGGAATAGCGTCCTTTGAAAAGAACCATCCTTTTTTATACAAACCGAAAAAAGAGAGCAAATCTCCGCGATTTGCCCCCTCTTTTTTGTAGTTCTCTTTGGTCAGTTTCCCATTTCCGCTGCATCGCCCAAATGCTCGAGAATTATTTTTTCTGCTGCTTCATATTCCACCGCATCCAAAAGCGACGCTAATTGATGCACTTGTTCCTCTTCGGCTTCACTGCATTGCCGCACAGAAGCCTCCTGCAAACGTGCCTGCGCGGTCTGTAAATCATATTGCTGTACCGTCGTCAATAGGTCTTGCCACCAAATACGGTCTAGTGGCATGGCATTTTCTGCTTTTGGAAGCACTTCCTTCTGCAAGGACACCGCGGATAGCGCCTTCTCCAATGTTTGCAGAATCATTTGTGTCTGTTCGGCAAAAGCAGGAAACCGCGTTTGCGCCTGTTCAATGTTCCCTTGTTTGGCGCATTGTTCAATCTCCTCTGCCGCAACGCCCAATGGTAGCGCACCAATAATACGGCTAGCACCTTTTATCCCATGCACCTTCATTGCAAATGTGTCGATGTCACTTTCCAAATCCTGCGGAAGCTCTGCCAGCATACGACCCGTTTCTTTGCGATATGTATGCAAAATGTTTTGGTAATTATCCCATTTTCCACCACATTGCCTCAATCCAAGCGCGGTATCAATGCCCTCTTCCACCAGTCGAGCAATGTTTTCAGGCAAAACCAGATTCTCCGTTTCATGCAGCGGCTTTGACAACAGCTTCACGAGCACCGTTTCCAGCTCCGCAATCTGGATTGGTTTTTCCAAAAAATCTGTAAACCCTTTTGCAATCAAAAACTCTCTCCATATTTTTGTTGTATTTGCGGTCAACGCTACTATCGGGAGCGTTTGATTTGCAACATTTTCTGTTTGCCGAATCGTTTGCACCGCTTCAATTCCATCCATATCCAGCATCTTATAGTCCATCAGCACCAAATCATACTGGTTCTGCAATATCATTTCAATGGCTTTTTTTCCACTTTCCGCACAAAACACCTGCGCCTGATAGGGTTTCAGCAGCCCCTCTGCCACTTGCAGGTTCATTTCCATATCATCGACAATCAAGATACGCGCATCCGGAAATAGGATTGGCTGATGGTTCGGTTGTGCAGTTTCTTTTGATTTTTGCGCTTCTTCTGGAATCTCCTGCAACTCTGCCGGCTGCATATCAAATACCTTTTGCAGAATTTCCACCGTGAATACCGAACCCTTCCCATATTCACTTTCCACATGAATCGAACCCTGCATCATCTCCACGAGCTGCTTTACAATCGCAAGCCCTAAGCCAACGCCATTGCTTTTGGTATCCTGTTCTAAAACCACTTGACGATACGGTTTAAAAATGTGCTCCAAATCTTCTTGCAGGATACCAATGCCGGTATCTGCCACTTCAAATTGAATCCGCGCGCCCTGCGGGTCATTCTTATAGCGCACAGTCAGCTTGATTTCACCTTTCTCTGTATACTTTGCTGCGTTTCCAAGCAGGTTAACCAAAATCTCTTTCACACGCACCACATCGCCCACCAACCCATTCGGCACATTTTTCTGCACCTGCATGGAATATTGAATGGGTCTGTCATACAGGTCTGCCGATGCCAGCATGGAAACGTCAAACAGCACGCTGTCCAGATGATATTCCTTTTCCTGCAGCACCATGTTGCCGGTTTCAATCTTAGAAATATCCAAAAGATGGTTGACCATATTCAGCAGCATTTTTCCCGCATGATGAATGGTTTGAATATTCTGCCGCAAATCATCGCTCATATTTTTCCGCAAGGCGATTTCACTCATCCCAATGATTGCATTCATCGGTGTTTTGATTTCATGGCTGGCATCTGCAAGAATTTCGCTTTTCGCCTGATTGGCTTGGTCTGCCTCATCCCTGCATACAATCAGCCGCTGCATCATCTGATGGATTTCCGTGGTGTCATGAATCCAAATAGAGGAACCGCTTCGGTTGCTGCCGTCATAGATGGGGGTAATTTTTCGTCCATAATGCCGTTCGCCTATCGTGAGCTCGCCGCTTTCTGTATGTCGGATGAGCAGCTGCTCTGTGGGTTTGTCCACGGCACGCAGCAGTTTTTTTGCCGCCGCATTGCTGTATAAAATGTTATGTCGATTATCTACCAGCAAAACCGCCTGTTCCATTGTTTCCAGGCTGCAATCCTTGGCATTTTTCAAAATATCCACATTTCGACTTTTGCGAATCAGCCAAAACAGCGTTTCAATAGCAAGCAACAGTGCCACTGGCAGTAGCATATAGGGCTTTAGTTCGCCCCACAAATCCACCCCATAGGCAACCATCGGCAGCAGCACCACCGCCTGCATCAGCACATTCTGCGCTTTATGCGAGGCAAACCGCTTTTTCTCGGCATGAAAAAAATACATCACCGCTGCCGGAATAAACAGCGCATACACAAGCATCAGCACCTGATACAGTCTGGCAAATATGCTCGGCATCAGTTCTACATACGAATAGGCACCCACACGAACCAGCCAAAACTTTTTTGCGTACCATGTATGTGAGGCACTGGTCAGCAACGCGGCAACCACCGCAAAATCCGCGACAACCATAGCAAGTAGAATCAGCTTTGGCACGCGCACTCTGATATATCGCTGCACAAACAGTGCCGTTGCACCCACCGCTTGCAGCAGCGCAATATTTCCAATCTGCATGGCAATTTTCGCCGCCTCTTGTGTTTGGCAAAGCAGCTCCATGGCATTGCCCAACGCATACAGCAGCAGGAAGGAGAGCGCAGCCGATAGCTCTTTCCCTTCGGACGCGCCGCTTCGCCACGGAAACAGCTGTCTGCAAAACAAATATGCGATTAAAATATACAGGACACGCACTGTCCAAATCAACGCGCACACCTACTTCCTTCCAATGCTGCATGAATTCTCTCCATCATATACAGCGGTTTGCAGGGCTTCACAATATAGTCCTTTGCCTTGGACGCGCTGCTGGCAACCACAACCTCCCGATCCTTAATCGCAGTTAAAAAGATGATTGGAATTGCCGCATTGATTTCCGTATGAATTTTTTGCACGGTTTCAATCCCATTCATCTCCGGCATATCAATGTCCATCAAAATCAAATCCGGAAATGCGTTATTTTGCAAATATTTCACTGCCTGCACGCCTGACTTTGCCAAAACCACGCGATATTCCTTTTCCACAATGGCTTGCATACTCTTCAAAATTGCCACCATATCATCCACGATTAAAATGGTTTTTCGGTCATCCGAATCATCCGTTTGCGTGGTTTCCAAGGTTGGGTCACTGAAATCCAGCTCTACTTCTGTTGTCGGTGCAATCGTGATGCTGCGATATGCCGCGTCATTGTTCAGGTCCACATCCGTGCCATCTTCAAAGCGAATTTGGGGACGCATCGGATTATTGGTGTTTTTGACCACAAGCGCAGGTCTGCCATCGGAAACCTCCACCAACGTGCCCTTTGGATAAACCGGAACCGCCTTCATAAACACTTCTACCACCTGATTGTCAAAGAAGCTGCCGCAGCCGCCCATCAAATATTCAATCGATTCTGCGATGGCATACGGTTTTTTATATGGCCGTCTGGATGTCAGCGCATCATACACATCCACGACGTGGATGATTTTTGAAAACATCGGGATTGCCTCGCTTTTCAACCCGCTGGGGTATCCGCTGCCATCTTCGTTTTCATGGTGGTAGAGCACCGCCTGACAGATTTCGCCCGCAACCTCCACCTTTCCGCGCAGAATGTGGTACGCGCTTTCCGAATGCTGCTTGACCATGGTATATTCTTCTTGTGACAGCCTGTCCTTTTTGTTTAAAATATCCGGATTGATTTGCAGCTTTCCAATGTCGTGCAGCAATGCAGCGGCACTCAGATACAGCAATTCTTTCACCGACAGCCCCATACCAATGCCAACGACCGTAGACAGCACGCAAACATTCACCGAGTGCTTATAGGTATAGTCATCAAACGAGCGCAAATCCACCAAATCCAGCGAAAATTCTGCGTTTTTCATCAACTGCTCTGCAATTTTCGCAGAAACCTGCAAAGCAGCGTCAATATCTTGACTCTGCAGTGCCTTGATGCCCAAATTTTTCAGTTCTCTTGGCACCGATTCTTCAATGAAAATATCTTGGGAAAGCTCGTCCTCTATATAAATGCCTGCGAAGCCACGTTCTTCCAACTTCCGAATATGCTCTTCCTTGAGAATTGTTTGTACACCAAGCAACACCCGATTATTTGAATCGAAAATCGGATATGCTAATTTCATACCCGCTTTTGCCATATTCAGCCCGATATAGCGCATAAATTGACCTCCGGCAGCAAACTAACTGAATGATTCCCTCATACTACTCATCATTCGCAAATAAAAACAGAAATCTACAAATTTCTATCTACCATAGTTTATCATCTTTTTGGAAACAAGTAAATATTTCTTGGTCTTATTATATCACATTTTTCAAGAATATTCTCTCTTCTTGTCCCTTTGCTGCCGCAAGTCATCCAAAAGTATTACGTCTTAGCGCCTGTATTCGCAACGGCAAACCGTTACATTCGGAAAATCTTTATCTGCCATGCTATGCCGCTTCCACGATTTTAATCTGTTCTGCACTGGCAGAGGTTTCCGCCAGAATAATGTCTTTGATTTTGGAAACATCTGTTGCCTGTAACCCACCCTCCGGCGGCTGCACCACCACATTCACGCTTTCTTCTCCAATAAACACCACTGCCTCTGTGTATCCCTTTGCTTTGATGAGGCTTTCCATGCTTGCCTCCTGCACGGCATTTTCTGCCATTGCCGATATTTTCTCTTCAC
The DNA here is from genome assembly GCA_963664255.1 of Intestinibacillus sp. Classification (GTDB taxonomy): domain Bacteria; phylum Bacillota; class Clostridia; order Oscillospirales; family Butyricicoccaceae. The sequence continues at coordinate 312,659 of OY760938.1, forward strand.
TCTCCTGCTTCATTTTATCGTCGGTGCTTTCGTTTTCCACTGCCCCCTTTAAAATCCCAATCGCCTCATCACGCGCTTGCTGTCTGGACAGCCGTGATTGTGCAAAGTAATCCTCCTCTGCAATCACTTCTGCCGTACCCGCAGCATTGTCTGCCGTTCCATCCACCGCAACGCTGTCTGCATCCCCCGCGCCATCGGCCTGCTCTGCCACCACCAGTTCATCCGGCGTTTTGACATAACTCCAGTTCAAATAAACCGCCACGCACAGCATCAGTGCAATCACACCATACACCGCACCTTTTTTCTGAATTGACACCATATAACGCTCCTCCATTCTTTTGTTTACCTACCTTTGCATCTTCAGCACTGCAATTTTATCCGCCCCCAATCCACAGACAGCACCAATCGCCTGCGTCACGGCGAGCTGCACCGATGCATCCGCTCCGCCATCGCACAGCACCATCGCACCGCGAAAGGTGGGATACATCTGCTTCACAGGAATCGGCTGCTGCCCATAGCTGCCTTGTGACATGGTTGCCAATGTGCTTTCATAGGATGTTGCCGCTTCATTTTGCTTTGTTTGCCGAATATCTGCTGCATAAATCGCCTCCTGTGTTGTGTCCAGTGTCAAAACAAGGCTTACGCGCCCAACCCCTTCGATTTCTCCCAGCTTGCGCTCCAGCTCTGCTTGAAATGCTACCAAATCAAATTCGCCAATACTCGCTTGCGTCTGTGCCGTTTCCTGCGCAGCTTTTGCTGCGGTTGTGTTTGGTGTTGATGCCAACCCCAATATCAAAACCCCCGCAAAAAACAAGAGCACCCATGTGCGATATTTTTGTATCAAGGGTTCGATTTTCTGTATCCAGCGCATCAGTTTTTGTTTACCCATCCTGCTTCCTCCGTATAATGCTGCTGCACAGCATTTCCGCAGTATCTTGTTACAATTTCCTGCAATGCTTTTCGGTTTTCCGCTGACAGCACCCCGCTGACAACCTCCACCGCACCCACAGAAACGGCTTCCTCTGCTTGCGCCATTGTCACCGTAGCCTGGCAAAGAATCCCTGCTTGTGCGGCTTGCTCCTCAATGATTTGTGCGATTGCCGCCGCAAATGATGTCCACATTCTTCCTTCATTTTGCTGCTGCACCGCACTTTCCTGTGCCATCCAAGCTGTCGCCCACCCCCATATGGAAGGCATCTGCAAGCCGCTGAGCGGCCCCAGCAGTGCCGCAATCATCAACATACCGGTTACCAATCGAATCACTTCCTGCAATGCACTTTTCCGCACCAATGCCAGCATGACTGCTGAAAACAAGGCTGCCGTTGTAATGCCAAACAGCATTTGTCGTAAAATCACAATCATATCGGCTTTACCATCGCGACTGAAAACACCAATTCAAAAAATAAAATCGCACTGCACGTTCCCAACATCCCCAGCAACAAGCCAAAGCTATCGCCGATACCCCCCACCAGTTTGATTAAAGAATCATTGCAAATCGGCGAAAGCACCGCTGTACCTGCCTTAAACAGCAAATAATTGATGCCAACTTTAATAAACGGCACAATACAAATGGCAGCGATGCAAAGCATTCCAAAAATACCCACCGTGTTCTTGAGTAGCAGTGCACCCGACAGCATGGTTTCCGTTGCGTCCGAAATAATGCCGCCCACCACTGGCACTGCCCCCGAAACCGCCATTTTTGCCGCTTTCAGCGTCACACCATCCGCGCTTCCGCCCAAAGACCCCGACACGGTAACATAGGCAATAAACACCGTCATAATCAATTTCATAGAGGACGTGACCAGCCACTTGATAAACGCGGCCATCCGCATCAGCATATCGTTTCCCAACGCCGCATTGACCGTGATAATGGCAATATATGCACCCACCGTTGGAACCAGTACTGCCGAAACAAACCGCACCACTAAATCAAAGGACATCATGGTCGCCGTTTGTAAAATTGCCGCCGTTGTGGGTGCCCCTGCCAAAGAAATTGCCGCCGCCATGATGGGCAGCATACTCTTGGAAAAAACACTGACCTGCTCCAATGTTTGGGTGCAAAGTGCGAACATTCCGCTCATATCCGCCATCAGAACCGTGCTTACGCCCAATGCACCCGCCAAGGAAACGGCAATGGAACCACCTTCCCCTGCGGAAAGTGCTCGAAAGCCTGACACGCAGGCAATCAGTATTAAAAGAATCATCACCCGCAGCAGGCTGCGCAGCGCCGCATATACAGCTTCCCCCTGCGCATATTGCGAACGCGAGAGCAGTGTCATCACAGATGCCCCAATATCCAGATTGACCGTTGGTGCCGTCTGCGCTAAATACTGCGTGCTTTCTGCCGGCATTGCCGTATACAGCTCTGCGCCGCCGATTGCCTCCAGCTGCTCGTTATAGAAATCTGTTTGATATGCCGCCACCCGGAGCACAAGACTGCAACACAAAACCAGCAGGCACAGCAATCTTTTTTTCATACATCCTGTCCTTTCCAACCGCAGTCTTATCCGGCATATCCCAGCATGGAGGAAACCATCTCCAATACCTTTTGAAACAGCGGTAAACTCACCACAACCGCCGCCAATGCGCCGGAAATTTCCAACTTCGCCGCCAATGCGCCTTGACCCGCATCGCGACAAAGCTCCGCCGCCACGCGTACCACCACTGCAATGCCAACTGCCTGCAGCACTGGCAGATACACCTCGCTTTCCAGTTCTGCCGCGGCAAGCATTTCATAGAGCACCGCTAGAATGCCCCGCAGCGTTTGCAGTGTGCCGATTAAAATCAAAACACCTGCCGCCAGTGTCATCAAGAACGCAATGCCAGAGGCTTGTTTCCCAATAACGAGTGACAGCATCGCAGCCACCAGTGCAATGCCCACCGCGCCCATCATATTGCCAAGCATCAGTAAAACCCAAAAACAGATTTTATCATGGTGAATAGACTGCTAATTTGTTCAATAATCATCATTAGCACCACAATTAAGCCTGCAATGGAGGTCATCATTGCCTGGTCTTCCCGACCGGAACGCACCAACAGCTGATTCAATACCGCTACAATGATTCCGATTGCCGCAATTTTAAAAATCAAATCAATTTGCATGATTTCCTCCCATTCCGTTTTTGCCTCACAGCAATGCCAGTGCAATGACCACCCCAGCCGCCAGCCCACAGGAACGATACAGCTTGCCGCGTGTTTTCACTTCCTCGCGTGCCTCCTTGCGCAATGTGCGCAATTCCCGCTGCGCCTGCTGCAGGGCGCGTATTTGTTGCCCCGCATCATATCGTCCCAAATAGGCTGCCACATCCTGTAGCAGCTTCACTTCCTCCTCCTGCAGACCAAGGTCTTCCCTGCACTCTTCCAGTGCACGACACCATTTATAGGAAAATGACAGTTCATCCTCCTGTTGCAGCTTGCTTTGCAGCGTGCGAAAAAGCAGCGCCACCTTCCAACGATTTGACTTTGTCAGCACTTGCACCATGTCGAGCAGCGGTGTGCGCTTATATTCCAGCTCTGCAATCATGTATTCCAGTGCGGTCAGCATCGCATCAATCCCATGGACACGCTTACATAGCTGCTGCCATGCCGAAACCCCAAAAACGGTGCAGCTACCGCAAATCATGACAGTGCCCAGCAATTTCATCATGACAATCCCCCCTCCACTGCAACCACATGATATTCTCGCTGTTCCTGCTGTATGCTGATTTCCGCCACATAAGAAAAGACGTTGCTGTGCAGCAGCGGCTGATATAATGGACGCAGTTTAAAGTCCGCAAAATCCAATGCGTGTGCCGTTGCAATCACCGTCACCCCACAATGCATGGCATATGACAACGCCTGTACATCTTCGGGCGCTGTGATTTCATCCATCACCAGTACCCTGGGGGACATGGTTTTTACCAGCTGCAATACCGCCTGCGCTTTTGGCGCACCACTCAAAACATCGGTTGTCGGTCCGAGCGCAAAGCATGGTTGCCCTGCATAGATGCCTGCCAGTTCAAATCGCTCGTCCGCAACCCCCACGCGAATGCCTCTTTCTGATAATTGCCGAATACAGTCCCGCAGCAGGGTTGTTTTCCCCCATGCCGGCGGCGAAACAATCAGCGTACTGTGCACATGATTTGCTTCACAAATATGCGCAACCAGTGCATCCGCAACGCCAAACTGCTGCCCTGCGATTCGTAAATTAATGGAACTCAGTTCCCGCAGTCCACCGATGGTATCGCCGCGCAAAACTGCCGTTCCGCAAAGCCCGAGCCGGTGCCCGCCCTCCACGGTCACAAACCCCTGCCGAATATTTTCCTCAAAGCTATGTACGGAATATCTGGTGGCACGGCTCAAAACCTCCTGCAAATCTTCTGCCGATACAAAGGCTTCCGGCACAACTGCCTCACGGCCCCGTATGCTATACATCATGGCCTGTCCTGCGCGCAAACGCACCTCTTCACATTGCATCCAAACCGCTGGCGGAAGTGCCAATGCTGCTTGCTGTAAACGCCGCGGCAAAACATTCACCGCCTGTTTGAACATCTGTTCTTTTCTGTTATCCTGCATTTTCATCACCTGACACATCCTATGTCAGTCGCTTCACCTTTAGAACCACCTAGATTTTTGCATACAAAAATCCCCTCTTCTTGGCTTTCACCAATCGAAGAGGGGCACAAATGCTTCTATTCTTTTTGTTTCTGCGCTTCATCCACTTGATAACATAACGTCATCAAACTATCAGAAAAGTGTACATTTTCCACTGGAACGCCCAACTCGCCAAGATGCAGGTCTTCTCCTGTGAAATTCCACAATCCTTTAATGCCTTTCGCTACCAGATTCGTTGCTATTTCCGGTGCCAAACCACGTGGAATGGTCAGCACTGCAATATCTGGCTGATGCTGCTCGACAAAATCATACATTTCACTGCTGTTGCGCACGGTAATGCCGCCAGGCTCTGTGCCAATGATGGTTTTATCCGTATCAAAGGCACACAGCAAACGAAAACCGCTTCGTCCGAAATGAAAATTTTTAATCAACGCGCGTCCAATGTTGCCGACACCCACTAAGATTGCCGTTCGGTCACGCTGCAATCCCAATATTTCACTCAATTCCTCTCGCAGCTTCTTCACATTGTATCCATACCCCTGCTGTCCGAACCCGCCGAAGCAATTAAAATCCTGTCGAATTTGCGATGCTGTCAAACCCATCCGCTCCGCAAGGGTATGCGATGAAATGCGCTGTACATCCTCTGCCTGCAAATCACAGATATATCGATAATAGCGCGGAAGCCGTTGAATGACCGCTCGTGAAATCTTGTTCTTTTCCAAGAATCCAGCCTCCGTTCACAATATTTTACAGTGTTTGAATGGTTTCAAGAACGTAGTCTGTAAACTGTTCCGCTGTTGCGCCGGTGTCACGACCGGTAATGTTGTACTTCTTATTCTCATACATACAGTAATCCAGTGCCTTTTCCAGCTTCTTTGCCTTATCGTTCTGTCCGATATGCTCTAGAAGCATAACCGCAGCACGCAGCATCGAGCTTGGGTCTGCATATTGCGCACGCCCTTCTGACACCATACGAGGTGCAGAGCCGTGAATGGCTTCAAACATTGCATATCGCTTGCCGATGTTTGCAGAGCCTGCTGTACCAACGCCCCCCATCATTTCTGCCGCTTCGTCGGTAATAATATCACCATACAGGTTTGGCAGCACAACCACTTGGAAATCACGGCGACGCTTTTCATCAATCAGCTTTGCGGTCATGATGTCGATATACCAATCATCAAATGCGATGTCCGGATATTCTTCCGCAATCGTCTGACAAGTCTTCAAGAACTTACCATCGGTGGTCTTGATGATATTCGCCTTAGTCACGCAGGTAACACGGCTTCTGCCGGCTTTCTTTGCGTACTCAAATGCCAAACGTGCGATGCGGTCACAGCCCTGTGCGGTTGCAATCGTAAAATCAATGAACAAATCATCGTTGTACGACACACCTTGGCTGCCAACTGCATAGCCGCCCTCTGTATTTTCACGGAAGAAGCACCAATCAATGCCCTCTTCCGGAATCTTCACCGGACGCACATTGGCAAACAAATCCAATTCCTTACGCATTGCCACATTTGCAGATTCCACATTCGGCCACGGGTCGCCTGCACGAGGTGTCGTGGTAGGCCCCTTCAAAACAACGTGGCACTGCTTGAGCTCTTCCAATGTATCGGGCGGAATCGCACATCCCAGCTCTGCACGGCGTTCAATGGTCAAGCCGTCAATGTGACGAAATTCAACCTTGCCCGCTGCAACTTCGTCTTCCAGAATGGTTGCCAATGCCTTTTCTGCCATTGCAGTAATCATCGGGCCGATGCCATCACCACCACAAACACCAACAATCAGCTTGTCCAGCTTTTCAAAATCCACAAAATCATCCTGTGCCTTCATGCGCTCAATGCGTTCCAGCTGGCTGCGAATGATTTTTTCGTACTGTTCCATCGCCTTCTGTGAAATTTCCATGCGTACTGCCTCCATATCTCTTTACTTCTATTCTCTATGCGTATTTTATCGACTGAAAAACGCTGTTTTTACTTGCCTTCGTTTTGCTGCTTGGCATAATTGAGTGTACCGCCTGCCAGCAATGCCGCGCGCTGACGCTCAGAAACTTCACAGTCTGCCTTGAATGTATTGCCGCCGCAAACCACGGTAATCTGGCTGCCAGAACGCACTTCCTCCAGCACGTGCGGCAGAGAAATATCATCCAGCAAGCTGACCTTATCATAATCTGCTGCATCCGCAAAGGTCAGCGGCAAAATGCCGGAATTGACCAGATTTGCTTTGTGGATACGTGCAAAGCTCTTGCACAGCACTGCACGCACGCCCAAATACAGCGGCACCAGTGCTGCATGTTCACGAGAAGAGCCCTGCCCATAGTTCGCGCCGCCAATGATGACACCGCCGCCCATTTCCTTGCAGCGTGCAGGGAATTCTGCATCCACATTGATAAAGCAGTAGTTTGCATAATACGGCACATTGGAACGGTATGGCAGCAGCTTTGCGCCAGCCGGCAAAATGTGGTCAGTTGTGATATTATCTTCGGTTTTCAGCACAATTTTACCTGTATATGCATCTTCCAATGCCTTGCCCAGCGGGAACGGCTTGATGTTCGGTCCACGAACCACTTCCACTTCTGCCGGATTTTCAGCAGGCTTTACAATCATGCCGTCATCAATGTCAAAGTGTGCAGGCATCTCGATTGCAGGCATCTCGCCCAGTGTGCGCGGGTCGGTCAGCACGCCCGTCAGTGCAGATGCTGCTGCAATTTCCGGAGAAACCAGATAAATCTGCGCATCCTGTGTGCCGCTGCGTCCCTCAAAGTTACGGTTGAAGGTGCGCAGAGAAACACCGCCGGATTCCGGAGATTGTCCCATGCCAATGCAAGGGCCACAAGCACATTCCAAAATACGTGCACCTGCTGCGATGATGTCGCTCAATGCGCCATTTTTCGCCAACATATTAAATACCTGCATCGAGCCTGGGCTGATAGTCAGCGAAACATCCGGATGCACGTGCTTGCCCTTTAGGATAGATGCAACCTTCATCATATCATAGTAGGAAGAGTTGGTGCAAGAACCGATGCAGCACTGATTGACCTTGATTTCGCCAATAGAAGTCACTTCTTCCACGTTATCCGGCATATGCGGCTTTGCAGCGAGCGGCGCCAAAGCATTCAGGTCAACCGTGATTTCTTCATCATACACCGCATCAGCATCGCTTGACAGCGGCACGTATACATCGCCTCTGCCCTGTGCTTCCAAAAACGCCTTTGTCACTTCGTCTGACGGGAAAATGGAAGTGGTTGCACCCAATTCTGCGCCCATATTGGTGATGGTTGCACGCTCCGGCACAGACAGTGTCTTGACGCCTTCACCAGCGTATTCCACAATCTTGCCCACGCCGCCCTTTACGGTCATTTGGCGCAGTACCTCTAAAATAATATCCTTTGCGGAAACCCAAGGCTGCAGTGCACCTGTCAGATTGACACGCACCATTTTCGGACATGGAATATAGTATGCACCGCCGCCCATTGCAACTGCAACATCCAAACCGCCTGCGCCGAACGCCAGCATACCGATGCCGCCACCAGTTGGTGTGTGAGAATCCGAACCGATTAAGGTTTTGCCGGGTGCACCAAAGCGCTCCAGATGCACCTGATGACAAATACCATTGCCCGCCTTGGAATAATAAATCCCGTGCTTTTTTGCAACTGTGCCAATATATTTGTGGTCATCTGCATTCTCAAAGCCGGATTGGAGGGTATTGTGGTCGATATAAGCCACCGAACGCTCAGTTTTCACCTGGTCAACGCCCATCGCCTCAAACTGCAGATACGCCATGGTTCCGGTTGCATCCTGTGTCAGTGTCTGGTCAATGCGCAGACCAATTTCCTGACCCTTAATCATTTCCCCGTCAACCAAATGTGCTTCTAGAATCTTTTCTGCTATCGTTTTTGCCATGTTCTATATCGCTCCTTGCGTAACTTTTTTCGCTGTCCATACAGCTGAAGATGGCGGCTTCCACAGCCTTCTCCACGATGCAAGCGCTATCGTGCCCATTTTTTAGCATACATAAACCGCTTCTATTTTTTAAGCATTTCTTATTTTACATCATTTTCGACATTTTGGAAAGCGTTTCTTGTCTTTTTTTTCACAAATATTTTCTTCCAGTTCGGCAGTTGCAAAGGCATTTTGTGTGCTGTCGCCTACATTTCCTTGCAAAAACTCATAATACGCCTGACTTCCAATCATTGCGGCGTTATCACTGCACAAGGATAATGGCGGCAAATACAGCGTGCACCCATTGTCCTGCGCCATTTGTTCCAAACGAGCACGCAGTACAGCATTCGCCGCAACACCGCCTGCGCACGAAATCGTGCGCAAACCGCTTTGGCGCACCGCCATTTCCAGCCTCGGCACCAGTGTTTCTGTCACTGCATGGCAAAAAGACGCCGCCAACCCTTCTTTATCCAGCATTTCACCCTTTTGCTCTGCATTGTGCGCCAAATTGATAACCGCTGTTTTCAGTCCCGAAAAAGAAAAATCCAGCGGTGCATCTTTGATTTGTGCCTGCGGCAAGGGGTAGCGGTTCGGATTACCATTTTTCGCCAATGCATCAATTTTTGGCCCGCCAGGATACCCAACACCCAGCACTCTTGCCACCTTGTCAAAAGCTTCCCCTGCGGCATCATCTCGTGTTCCGCCGAGCACTGTAAATGTCGTATAGTCCTCCACACGCACAATCAAGCTGTTCCCGCCAGACGCCACTAAGGTCAAAAAAGGCGGCTTTAGCGTGGGATATGCCAGATAATTCGCCGCAATATGCCCACGAATGTGGTGCACTGGTATAAACGGTTTTTGCAGTGCAAACGCCAGTGCTTTCGCAAAATTCGCGCCCACCAACAGTGCGCCAATCAGCCCAGGTGCGCAGGTTGCCGCCACCGCATCCAGTTCCGTCTTTTCTACACGCGCTTCCTGCAACGCCCGTTCTGTGACACGACAAACGGCATCCATATGCCCACGAGAGGCAATCTCCGGCACAACACCGCCGTACAGCGCATGGGTTTCTATTTGGGTATCCACGATGTTGGATAAAATCACACGCCCGTCTTCAATTACTGCCGCCGCTGTTTCATCACAGGAGGACTCAATGGCTAAAATTTTCATACTTCCTCCCCATTTCTATTCTGTAAACGCCTCTTACAGCTTCTCTATTTCTCTTACCCAAAATAATAGGTCATCAGCACCGCATCTTCCCTTGGTGCCGCATAATATTGCTTTCGTGTCCCAACTGGCACAAATCCCGCCTGCTCATATAGGGTGATGGCAGGTGCATTTGAAGCCCGCGCCTCTAATGTCACAAAGGACAGCTTTTGCTGTGCCGTTTTGCGCAACAGCGCCTGCACCAACGCCTTGCCAACGCCTTGCCTGCGAAAGGCGGGTGCAACTGCCACATTGGTGATATATCCCTCATCCAACACCACTTGACAGCCGATATATCCGCAAACCGTGCCGTCCTCCTGTTCTGCCACCAAAAACAGTGCCAACGGGTTCTCGAGTTCCTCTCGCAAACCGTCTTCGCTCCATGGTGCACCAAAGCAGGCTTTTTCAATGTGCGCCAATGCCGTAATATGCTTTTCTGCCATCTGCACAACATTCATAGGCGATTCTCCTCCCGCACAATCAGCTGTTCCACGGCGTCATAGATTTCTTTTGCCGCTTCCCGATAGCATTCCAAATTCCCGCCAAATGGGTCTTGAATATCACGACTGGATAAGGTTGATACTTTCGATTTCGCTTCTGGAAATTCTGCTTGCACACGCTCCAAATGCGCCATCGTCATGCAAACCAAATAGCGTGCCTCGTCAACCATTTCTTTTGTCAACTGTTTGGAGCGATGGATGGAGATTTCCGCACCGCGTTCATGTGCGGCAATGATGGCGTTGCGGGATGCTGGCATCCCTTCCACCGTAAACGTCCCTGCCGATGCACCAATCAGCCCCAAGCGATTTTCTCCATCCAGCATCCGAAAAAAACCTTCTGCCATAGGGCTTCTGCAAGTATTTCCAGTACAGATAAAGAGTATTTTCTGATTCATCATGTCTGTTTGACTCCCTCTTTGTGTCAATGTGCGGTGTACCAGTCGTATCCTGTTTTGGCTTCCGCTACTAGAGGCGCATCCATTGTATACGCACGCTCCATTTCCTCCCGCAGCAGCTGTGTCACGGCGTCCTGCTCGTCCAAGGGTGCTTCGATAATCAATTCATCATGCACCTGCAAAATCAACCGTGCACGGCGATTTTCCGCCTGCAAACGGCGGCAGACCCGCACCATTGCAATTTTGATAATATCTGCCGCTGTGCCTTGAATCGGCGTATTCATCGCCGCACGCTCGCCAAAGGAACGCATATTGAAATTTTTACTTTGCAGCTCTGGCAGGTATCGGCGCCGCCCAAACAGCGTTTCCACATAGCCTTTTTGCTTGGCTTCCTCCTTGATGCTTTCCATATATTGATGCACACCACGATAGGTATCCAAATATTTTTGAATATATTCGCCCGCTTCCTTGCGGGAAACGCCAATATCCTGTGCCAGTGAAAAATCCGAAATGCCATAGACAATGCCGAAATTCACCGCCTTGCAGTAAGAGCGCATTTCTGGCGTGACTTCCTCGGGTGTAACATGAAAAATCTGCGATGCGGTAATGCGGTGGATGTCCTGATTGTCGCGAAATGCTTGAATCATGGTTTCATCCTGCCCCACATGGGCAAGCACACGCAGCTCAATCTGCGAATAATCGGCATCAATTAGCACCATGTCATGATTCTCCGCCACAAACATCCGGCGCAGCTCTCGTCCCAGTTCTGTGCGGACAGGGATATTTTGTAGATTCGGCTCCGTGGAGGACAGTCGTCCCGTTGCGGTCACGGTCTGCTGAAAATGCGAATGGATGCGCCCATCCTTTGGGCTGATGACCTTGAGCAGCCCATCGACATAGGTGCTTTTCAGCTTGGTCAGCTGCCGATATTCAAGCACGTGCCCAATGATTGGGTGGTATCCCTGCAAGCTTTCGAGCACCTCTGCATTGGTGGAATATCCCGTTTTGGTCTTTTTACGCGTGGGCAACTCCAATTTATCGAACAAAATTGTGCCAAGCATTTTGGTGGAATTGATGTTGAACACTTCGCCCGCCTCTTCGTAAATCTGCTCGGTCAATTCCGCCACACGGGCGTCCAATTCTTTCCCAAAGGCTTGCAGACGTGCGGTGTCCACCTTGCATCCCACGACCTGCATCTCTGCCAAAATGCTCATGAGCGGCAGTTCAATTTCATAATACAGTTCGTGCATTTGGTCTGCTTCAATTTTCGCCGAAATTTCCGTGAAAAGTACCTGCACTGCCTGTACATGCTGTACCAAAGCGGCAGTTGCCTCTTCCGATTCGCCCAAAACTGAAAACGCCGTTTCTTCCGCATAGCTTGCCGGCAGCAGCTGCTGATTGAGGTAAGACAATGCTACCCGTTCCAAATCATAGCTGCCCTCTGCTGGATTGAGCAAATACGCACCCAAACAAGTGTCAAAACGGACACCCTGCGGCGCAATACCTTCTTCTTGCAGACGCACCAACAGTTCCTTGCCGTCATGCAGAACCAACGGAACACTGCCGGAAAATAACCGCCGCAGGATTTCATGCCATTCCTCCGCAGTAAAGTTTACAGCAGACAGCCAATACACCTGCTCCCCCTGCTGCAGTGCCATCACGTGCAGGGCAAGCGGCATCACCGCCGCCACCGCGGTTTCCGTTTTCCAACTGTCCATCAAACGGAACATCGTTTCGGTATCTTTCACTGCAAGGGTTTCTGTCTGCACCGCCTGTACTTGTGGTGCGGTTTCTTCCAACTCAAATTTTTTGAGGAAATTTTTAAATTCCAAGCGAATCAATAATTCTTGCAGATGCTCTACATCCACCCATGCATCCGGCAGTTGCTGCATATCAAACGGCAGCGGCACATCCCGCTGAATCGTTGCCAGCCAGTAGCTGTCACGTGCAGAGGTTTCGCCCTCCAGGAGCTTGGTGCGTGCTCCCTTTTTAATCTGCGGGTCGTCAAGATTTTCATACACCCCATCCAGTGTGCCAAAGGCATGCAGCAGGGTCATTGCCGTTTTCTCGCCAATGCCTGCAACCCCTGGGATATTGTCGGATGCGTCGCCCATCAGACTTTTCAAATCAATCATGTGAATTGGGTCAAAGCCATATTTTTCATGGAACACCGCCGTGTCATAGGTTTCGTAGGTGGTCTTTCCCATGCGCGTGGTCACCAAACGCACCACCGTGCCGCCGCCAATCAGCTGCAAGCTGTCCTTATCCCCCGTCACAATCACACAGCTGTGCCCCTGCTCGTCCGCCTCGTGGCTGATGGTGCCAATCAAATCATCCGCTTCAAACCCCGGCAGTTCACAGCGCTGCACACCCATGGCATCCAGCACCTCTTTCAAAACCGGCAGCTGCACCGCCAGTTCTTCCGGCATCCCCTTGCGCTGGGCTTTATAGGTATCAAATCTTTCATGACGAAAGGTTTTTTGCTTCACATCAAAGCAAACAATGGTGTGGTCTGGTGCTTCTTCCTCCTGCAATTTAAAATACGTCGATAAAAAGCCGTAAATTGCATTGGTATACAGCCCTTCATGATTGGTGAGCAATCGAATCCCGTAAAACGCACGGTTTAAAATACTATTGCCGTCAATCACCATTATTTTCATAGCACAATCCTCATTCGTCTGATAGTTTCAAGAATCTGTCTGTTTTGTCATGACATCATCGCATTCTTATCCAATAGTATACTCTATTTTTTTGTAAAATTCCATAGAAAGACCAATGATGCTGTAAAAAGACACTCCCTCGCACAAACCCCATTCTTTCCAAATGGATGATTCTGCAAAGAAGCATCTTTTTCTCAAATCGTGTCGTTGGCTGCGCCATACACACCGCATTTTTCTATGATTTCTGTTGCCCGCTCGACCATTGCAGATAAATCCGGTGTGTCATATCGAATCCAATGCACGTTTGGATTGCGCTTGAGCCAAGTCAGCTGCCGCTTGGCATAATTGCGTGTGCGCTGTTTGAGTAGCTCGACACAATCCTCTAAGGAGGCTTCGCCCTGCAAATATGCCAGCAGCTCTTTATACCCAATGGCCTGCGCCGCTGTACCGACCAACTTCCCTTGCTCCCACAGCATTTGTGTTTCTGCAAGTAATCCGTCTGCAAGCATTGCGTCCACGCGTGTATTGATGCGTGCATAAAGTGTGTCACGAGATTCCGGGCACACCGCAAGGACACAGGCACGATATTTCGGGGTTGGACGCTTGTTTTGCGCATTGAGTGCATCAATGGTCATGCCAGTCTGATGGTAGACCTCGAGCGCGCGAATCACCCGCTTGAGATTATTCGGATGCAGCCGTGCGGCACTGACGGGGTCAACCTGTCGAAGCTTTTCCAAAACCGCTTCATTTCCCGCCTCCTGCGCCAGCCTTTGCAATGCTTCCCGCAGTGCATGGTCGGTTTCTTCTCCTGAAAACGTGCTGCATTCAATCAGTGCATCCATATACAGCCCCGTACCGCCTGCGACAATGGGCACTTTTCCGTGCCGTAAAATATCTTGTGCGCACGCATCCGCCAGTTCCACAAAGCGCGCCACCGAAAAGCTTTCCTGCGGCGCGGCAATGTCCAGCATATGATGCGGCACGCCGTCCCGCTCGGAAAGGGTTGGTTTGGCGGTGCCAATGTCCATGCCTCGATAAATCTGCATCGAATCCGCCGAAATAATTTCCGTATGCAGTTGTTTCGCCAACGCCACAGACAGTGCGGTTTTTCCGCTGGCGGTCGGCCCCGCAATGCAAATCAGCGTATTCTCCATTTGCTCTCCCCCATTTATTGATTCACGCGTTTGAATAGCTTATCCAGTTCATATCGTGTCAGCCGCACCGCAACCGGTCGTCCATGCGGACAGCAGGTCACATCTGGGTCTTGCACAACCCGTTCGCACAGGCTTTGCAGTTCTGTCACATCCGAATGCTTGCCCGCTTTTATCGCCGCCTTGCACGCCACCATATGAATCAAATCATCTAATGTATCGCTGACCGCCGCACGATTGCTTGCCAATTTATCCGCCATTTCCGACAAAACGGAGGGAATATCCGCGCTGTCCAAATGGGCGGGTGCACTGCGCACCGCAAAGCTGCCTGTGCCAAACGGTGCCATGTCAAAGCCTGCTGTCTGCATCTCATTCAAATGCTGTGTGAGCGTGCTATATTCCAATGCGCTCAGTTCCACCACCAGCGGAGAAAGCAATTCCTGCTGTGGAATGTCCACATTCTCACGCAGCTGGTTGAAAATCATCCGTTCATGTGCCGCGTGCTTGTCAATAAGCAGCAGCCCGCCGTCCGCTTCTTCCGCGATGATATAGGTATGAAACGCCTCACCCATCACGCGTGGAATCGGTTTTTCGATTGCCGCTGCACGTGCTTCTATCACATGGCACTGCCGTTCAATGGCATCCACTGTTTTGTGTTCGATTGGTGCTCTGTGTTCCTCCCACGCTTGTGTGTCTGCGGTTGGTTTCGGTGCTTCCATCGTGACCTCTACCTGCAATTTCGGTTGCTGCAGTACAGGGGCAACCTCGTCAAAATCGTCTTCACACTCCACGATAGGCTGTCGATACGACCAATTTGGCACGCGGTCTTTCACCACCGGCTGCACTGCGCGCTTTGGCATTGGCGTTTCGCTTACCTTTATGCGTGGCAAATTCTCCTGAACGACCAAGGACTCCTGTTCACTTGTGACATTATCCTCACGTATCGGTTTTTCCTTGCGCTGCACTTCGGGGATATTTTCGTCTTGCTCCAAGGTGTTTTTGCAGGCGATATAGATAATTTCAAACACCTGTTTTTCGCTTGCAAACTTAATCTCGGTTTTCGCAGGGTGCACATTCACATCCACCAACCCAAAAGGAAGCGACAAAAACAGTGCGCAGGACGGATATTTCCCGCTGATGATTTTATTGCGATAGGCTTCTTCCAATGCCGCCTGCATGATGCGGTTTTTGACATAGCGTCCATTGACGAAAAAATGCTGCATCGAACGATTGGGACGCCCCAAATACGGTTTTGTGACATAGCCCCACGCAAACATGCCGTCCCGCTCCAGTGTCGCAACCGACAGCATCCCTTGGGTGATGTCCTTTCCGAACACCCCAAACACGGGGGTCAGCAGCTGTGTATCTCCGGCTGAAGCAAATACCTGCTTCCCGTCCCGCGTCAACGAAAACGCAATTTCCGGATGTGACAACGCCGCGTGCTGCACAACACTTAGCACATACCCTGCTTCTGTAAAGTCTTTTTTCAAGAATTTCATGCGAGCGGGTGTATTGAAGAATAAATCCCGCACGATAAAGGTTGTACCATCGGGGCATCCTGCTTCCTCATGCTCCACGACCGTTCCCGCTTCCAAATGCAAATGTGTGCCTGCAATGGTATCCTGCTGTTTGGTGAACAAATCAATGCGGGACACCGCCGCAATCGCCGCCAGTGCCTCTCCGCGAAATCCAAGCGTGCCAATAGACGCCAAATCATCTTCTGTCCGCAGCTTGCTGGTGGCGTGCCGCCGAAAGGCAATCGGTGCTTCTTCCGCCGCAATGCCGCAGCCATTGTCGCTGATGCGCAAATAGGAAATACCGCCGTCTTTTATCTCGACATCCACACGGGTGGCGCCTGCATCGATTGCGTTTTCAAGGAGTTCTTTCGCCACCGAAGCAGGGCGCTCCACCACTTCTCCTGCCGCAATCAAATCTGCCAAATGTGCCGACAATTCCTGAATGTGTGCCACGTTATCGTTCCTTTCTGCTATATTGTGTATGCACCTATTGCAGCAGCATTTTCAGTTCAAACAATGCATTCATGGCTTCAATGGGCGTCATGGTTTCCACCTGCAGGCTGCGCAGACGCTCGGTAATCTGCTGTTCTCCAATGCTTGTCATGGTGATTTGCGATTCTTCCTCTTCCGGCACATCCCGCACTTCAATTTTCGGGGCATTGCGCTCCAAGTCCTGCAAAATTGCCTTGGCGCGCTGAATCACCGCATGGGGCACGCCCGCAAGCTTTGCCACCTCAATGCCATAGCTGTCATCCGCACCGCCTTTGACAATCTTGCGCAGAAAAATAATATCATCGCCGCGTTTTTTCACCGCAATATTATAATTGCGGACACCCTCCAGCAAATCCTCCAACACCGTCAATTCATGATAATGAGTTGCAAATAAGGTGCGTGCACCGATTTTCTTTTCGGCATATTCCACCACCGCGCGTGCGATGGACATCCCGTCATAAGTAGAAGTACCACGTCCGATTTCGTCCAAAATCAGCAGGCTGTTTTTGGTTGCCATGCGCAGAATATCCGCCACCTCGGTCATCTCCACCATAAAGGTAGACTGCCCGCTCGTCAAGTCATCAGACGCACCCACGCGGGTGAACACACGGTCTGCCACACCAATCTGCGCACGGCTTGCCGGCACAAAGCTGCCCATCTGCGCCATAATGGTAATGAGTGCGACCTGCCGCATATACGTTGATTTACCTGCCATGTTTGGTCCTGTGATGATGGCAACCCGATTTTCCTTGCCGTCCAGCATCGCATCATTGGCGATAAACAGCTGGTCTTTGAGGATTTTTTCAATCACGGGATGCCGTCCATCCTTGATGGAGATACGACCGGAAAAATCCACATCAGGGCACACATAGTGGTTGCTTTGCGCCAACTCTGCAAACGAACACAAGACATCCAAATGCGCCAAGGAGTGTGCCGTTTTGTGAATGCGGTGCACCTGCTCGGCAATGGCTTCCCGCAGTTGTGTAAACAGCTGATTTTCCAAGGCAATCAGCTTATCCTGCGCGCCGAGCACCGTATTTTCATAAATTTTCAGCTCTTCTGTGATATAGCGCTCCGCATTTGCCAGCGTCTGCTTGCGAATGTAGTGCTCCGGCACTGCCTGTGCACTGGCGCGGGATACCTCGATATAATACCCAAACACGCGATTATATCCGATTTTCAGCGTTTTGATGCCGGTTTTCTCACGCTCGGTTTTTTCAATCTCTGCAATTTTCCCTTTTCCGCCGCTTGCCAGCTCGCGCAGCTCGTCTACTTCAGCATGATAACCCGCTCGAATAAAGCCACCATCCCGCAGGTTGGCGGGCGGTTCTTCGACAAGTGCGCGGTCAATCAGTATGCCCAAATCCTCCAGCGTATCCATCTGCTGGTGTAGTTCTCGCAGCAGTGCACCGCCAAATGTGCCCGTAATCGACTGGATTTCCGGCAGCCACACTACCGTTGCATACATGGCGCGCAAATCCCGACAGGTTGCCGTTCCATATACAATGCGGCCAATCAGACGCTCCATATCAAAAATCTTTTTCAGCTTCTCAGTCAGTGCACTACGCCCCAGCACATCCCCCAACAAGGTCTGCACCGCATCTTGCCGTTTTTTAATATGCACTGGATTGAGCAGCGGCTTTTCCAGCCACTGGCGCAGCAAGCGCGAACCCATAGCGGTGTGCGTCTGGTCCATCACCCACAGCAGCGAGCCGCGTTTTTCCTTCGCGCGCATGGTTTCGGACAATTCCAGATTGCGTCTGGTGTTCAAGTCCAATTCCATGTATTGCCCTTTATGATATACTTCCAAGCTGTTCAGATTTTTCAAAATCGGCTTTTGGGTTTCTGCCAAATAGGACAGCAGCCCGCCAATGCACGCGATGAGGATTGGCTGTTCCTCCAGCCCTGCCGCCTGCCAATCTGCAATGCCAAAACAGCTTTGGATATGCTCTGCCGCCGCATCTTCTGCAAACGCCGTTTCTGGAATGGGTTCCATATTGCTCTGCAGTCTGTCCCGCAGAAACTGCAAGGTTTCTGCGTTCTGTGTCGCCAAACCACCTATCAATGTCTCGCGTGGCACAAATCGTCCCAGTTCTCCGTTCAAATCCTGCTGACGGTTCTTGCCCTCTAAAAGCGTAGCATATACTTCGCCCGTTGAAATATCGGCAAAGCAAACGCTGACCCCTTCCGCTGCTTCATATACGCACGCCAAAAAGTTATTGCGGTCTTCCTCCAGCATAGAGGCTTCAATCACCGTTCCCGGTGTCACCATGCGCACAATTTCGCGGCGCACCAGTCCTTTCGCGCTCTTTGCGTCCTCCACCTGCTCACAAATGGCAACCTTCTGCCCTTTTTTGACCAGGCGCGCAATATAGGCTTCTGCGCTGTGATAAGGCACGCCGCACATCGGCGCACGTTCTTCTTGTCCGCAGTCGCGCCCTGTCAGCGTCAATTCCAGTTCTTTGGAGGCAAATTTTGCATCCTCAAAAAACATTTCATAAAAATCGCCCAATCGATAAAACAAAATATAATCTTTATACCGATTCTTAATTTCCATGTATTGGCGCATCATCGGTGTTAATTCAGCCATCTGCCTCCCCTTTCCGGCGCATCAAATTCCACGACCATATAGGCTGCGCAACGCGGTTTTTTCAATCTTGACCTGTGCAAATTCGCCGATTTGCAAATGCTCTCCTGCACAATACACCAAAATACCGCCTTCTGTCCGCGCTGTCAGCGGATAGTCTGCATGGCGGCTGGTGCCATCCACCAACACACGGAGCGTTTTGTCTGCATACGCGTGCATTCTCGGCTCTGAGCAAGCATCCTGCACCTTGAGCAATCGCTCAAAACGTGCTTTTTTCATGTCCGTCGTCGTCAAATCTTCATAGCTTGCTGCGGGTGTGCCGCTGCGCTTGGAATATAAAAACATAAACAGCATATCATAGCCGATTTCCTCCAAAAGAGCACAGGTGGCAGAGAAATCTTCCTCTGTTTCGCCCGGAAATCCGACAATAATATCGCTAGAGAGCGTAATCTCCGGCATTTTCGCACGTGCATACGAAATAAGTTCCCGATATTGTTCTGCGGTGTAGCCACGGTTCATACGCTGTAATATCGTGTTGCTGCCAGACTGTACAGGCAGGTGCAGCTGTCTTGCCACCTTTTCACAGGCTGCCATAGTATCAAACAGCTTGTGGGAAGCGTCTTTCGGATGGCTGGTCATGAATCGCAGCTTAAATTCCCCTTCTACCGCGTTCAATCGACGCAGCAAATCGGAAAAGTCCATTTGCATATCCAAATCCTTGCCGTAGGAATTTACATTTTGCCCCAGCAGGGTAATATCTTTGTATCCTGCCGCAATCAGCTCCCGCAGCTCCTGCTCAATCGCCTCTGGCGCACGAGAACGCTCTCTGCCGCGCACATAGGGCACAATGCAGTACGTGCAAAAATTATTGCATCCATACATGATGGACAACCACGCATGGACTTTTCCATCCCGCAATACGGGCAAGCCCTCTGCAATGTCGGTGATTTCTTCTCCCGAAATGTCAAACACGCGGCGCTCACCGGTCATCACCTGATGCAGCAGCTCTGGAAAACGCCATAGTGCGTGCGTACCAAACACCAAATCCACCTGCGGATAGCTTTTTTTGATTTTTTCCGGCATGTGTTCCTGCTGTACCATGCAGCCGCACATCGCAATGATGCAGTTCGGATTGCGCTTTTTGATGTGTGACATCGCCCCAATATTGCCGAAGACACGGTTTTCTGCATTCTCACGCACTGCGCAGGTGTTGACCACAATGACATCCGCCTGCTCCGCCTCCTGTGTCATTTCATATCCCATCTGCTGCAGCATCCCTGCGATTTTTTGTGTGTCTGCAACATTCTGCTGACAACCGTATGTATCGGTGAAAGCCCGCAGAGGATGCTCCAGCGTCTGCGCCTTTAAGCGGTTTTGATGCGCAATAAACTCCATAAAGTCGCGCTGACGCTCCATTTCTGCCTGTGATATGGTTTTTTCGTTGCTCATAAATCTATTATTCCTCCCGTGTGAAAGAGCCTTCCATGTGCATTCACATGATTATATCCTAAACAACCATGGTTGTTGCATCGTTCAGTCTGCCTGACGGCATAGGATAGTATAGCACAATTTCTTGTGAAAAACATCCGTTTTTTTCAGAATTTTCGATTCAGCTTCATCAGAATCGCCGTTTTAAAACTTTTTCCGCAGTCCCGCTTTTTTCGGTGTGTTTTAAAAAACACCCCATCCTACAGTTTAGAAAATCTTGCAAAAAATACATTCTGTGTTTTTTCTGCGGTTTTTTACGGTTTTATAAAAATTTTACTACTAAATTTATTTTTATAATTGCATTTTTCGACATTTATGTGCATAATAAAAAAATACCTTGCCTTTTCATAACGCTGTTATCAACACCAAATGTTTGATTTTCCACACCTGACAACCAAAGGGGCTGACCTCATGAAGCTTTGCAAGCTGTTGTCCATGCTGCAAACATGGCTATACAATGGTGTAGACCGGCAATTTTATATTGACCATGCAGTGGACATCAACCATCACAATGAAAAAATTCTAAACATCTTAAGTCGCTTTGCCGTTTTTTGCTTCGGCTTCTATCTGCTGTGCAGCCTTTTCATTGTACATTTGCGCGATACTTTGCCATTGTATCTGACATATTTCATTGTCCTTGTGCTGTTCAATCTTTTTTTAAAGCACTTGCGTCACAAAAGCCATCGGCTTTCTGTGCTTCTGCGCCATATTTTTTCCGCGCTCTGTTTGAGTCACAGCCTGCTGCTCGGCACGGTTTTCAGCCCCACGCATAACGCTACCATGTTTTTTGTGCTGTCGCTTGCGCTAACCACCGTGTTTTACACACCTGTTTTGGAAAGTATGCTGTTCAATCTCGCCTTTGGGCTTATTTTTTTAAAGCTCTCTTTTGTGCTCAAACCTCCCGAATTTGCCACCATTGATTGCTGCAACTGGATTGCCTGCTATGGCGTTATCTGCATCGTCGGCTATTCCTTAAGCCATGCACAAGCAAACATTATGAAAAACCATGATGCACTGGAAACCGCTTGCAACACAGATGAACTGACCGGTCTAAACAACCGCAGGAGCATGAACCAGTACCTTGCGCACGCATACAGGCTCTCCTCCCGCGTGTACATCGCCATATTGGACGTGGATGATTTTAAAATTTACAACGACACCTACGGACATATCCAAGGCGATGATTGCCTGCAAGCGGTTGCAGCGGTATTGTCCGAAAAATCTAGACAATACGGGTATTATGTTGCGCGATACGGCGGTGAGGAATTTTGCATCATCGACACCGTCCACAGCGCTGCGGAAATGCAGACAATGGTGCAGGACATCCTAGACAGCGTCTACGCGCTGCATATCAAAAATGAGCATTCCCCACAGCCTTATGTCACTTTGAGTGCGGGCATCGCTTCCAAGGAGGATTATGTCACGCAAACCTGCTTTGATTTGCTGCATTTTGCCGACGAAGCACTCTACACTGCAAAGGAAGGCGGAAAAAACACGCTGATTTTCCTAGACAATGCACAAGATGTTTTTGCGTACTCGCAGTCTAAATAACGAAACCCCTTGTCCGCCGCGGCTCTAAATCGTTCCAAGCCGCCCGCACAAGGGGTTTCGTGTGTCCCAACATACTATTTTCAGGCAATCCCCTGCACCATCATCGAAATGCACCCCCGATTTGGTTCAACTCCACCAAATCATTCATGGCATCACAAAGACTGAGCATACCATATCCCCAAATCGAGTTTGGATAGGCAATGGGCAGTGTCCTTCTGGCAGAACGGCACAAAAATGCCTTGAGCCGCTGCCCATATAAGAACGGGTCGTTGCCTTGCACATGACCCCACTCCAGCATCAACGCCGCCGCACCTGTGACAAATGGTGCTGCCATGCTGGTGCCCGAAAAGCTATCATAGCCGCCCCCGGATTTTGTGGTTAAAATCGCCACGGCAGGCGCCACCAAATCCGGTTTCTGGTAAAACCCATTGTAGGGTTTACCTCTTCCGGAAAATTCCGCACTGGTGCCAAGCACCGAATTATAGCCGCCCACAGAAATCACATTGCGCGAAGTGGCAGGCAACGTGATGGTATTTTCCATATTCGGCTGCATAAATGCCGTCTGTCTGGAAACCTCCTCCAAGGTCGGCAGCCAAATATCGAATTTCCCATCTACAACCTGATTTCCATTCACCGCCAAACTCCAAAGACCCTGCCGCATATTTCCGGTCAAGCTTTTCAGCAAAAAGTAAATTTCCTGTGCCCCATTATAGTGGTTTGGCTGTCCAAATATGATAGAAACCTGCACCCCATCCAGCACAACACGTGTGACGCTTTGCAAAATTGAAATCATACCGGTGGAGCGTCCGGTGGGGGCGAACAGCTGAAAGGACATGACATCGGCAAAATTCTTCCACAGCGTCAAATATACCTGCTGCAAATTTGGTCCTACCTGAAATTCCACCCGTTGCATTTTCCCTTGCAGTACATCCCCTTGAAAATGGTGTCCGGCAGAACCTTCATTCCCGCTCGCGACACAGAGAACCGATTTCCATCGTTGCGCCACCGAATCAATATATTGCTCAAACAGCGAATTGCCATCATGTGAGCCATCATTTGAACCATAACTCAAATTGACGGAAAGCGGCAGTCCCAATGCTTCTGCCGTATCGTACACAAATTTTATAGCGCGCATAATCTGTGTACTGCGTGTAAACGCCGTGTTGCCGCTATGCCCCAGCTTCACGACAATCAGTGCCGCTTCTGGTGCCACCCCTTTTTCAATGCCTTCGCTTGTGCGCCCATTTCCAGCGGCAATCCCCGCCACAGCTGTTCCATGCCCAATGGTATCTCGGCTGGGGAGCACTGCATAGGCATCTTCGGCAGAAAGCGCGGCATCCAAGTCACTTTTTGTGTATACAGTACCATTTGCAAAGCCATTTGGCGGGTTTCCGGAAATCGTTTGGTCCCACAGAGATAAAATGCGGCTGCTGCCGTCCGCATTGCGAAAATCTGGATGGGTATAATCAATGCCGGAATCCACAATTCCGACCGCCGTACCGTTTCCGCTCAACGCAAAGGAGTCTTCCCTCTGCACGGAAGAAATGCAGGCGTAGTTTAAATTTTCACGCAAGACATAGGTGATGTTTTTCGGCAATTCGATGTATTCAATCTCATCATACTGGTATAATTGCGTCAATTCGCGCAACGGCAAGGTTAAAATCGCATAATTGTCGTTCAAAATCTCCGCTGTTGCATTCACCGCCGCGGCAACCTTTTCCAAATCCCCATGGTATTTCACAATCACTTCAAATGGTTCTTCGCGCGTTTCGTCACTTGCGCCAAATCGCGTGATGCGATCGAGCAATATAAAATCACTCATGTCGACACCTCTCCTTTTCTCCGTCTGCACATAGATGTCGCACAGATGCCCCCTCCTTGCCGCATTAAGTTTTTCCCTGAAAACAGGAAATTACGATGTGCTACAAACATAGTGTATTATGGAGGTGATTGTAATATGAGTCCAAATACCAATCCATCAAATGCCGCGGTCGACATCGGCAAGCTGCAAGTACAGGTCGTTTCTCAAGCAGCAGACTATCCGCTGACAAATGCGCGGATTCAAATCGCCAATCAACAGACCGGCAAGGTGATTGAGGAGCTGGAAACGGATACTTCCGGCAAAACCACGGTGGTTGACCTTGGCGCACCGCCGCTTGAATTTTCCGAAACGCCAAACAGCGAAGAGACCGACGGAAACAAGCCGTATGCGGAATATCATCTTTCCATCAGCGCGTCTGGATTTGAAACCGCCACCATAGAGGGGGTACAAATTCTGCCGCAAAGCACGGCGCTGCAATCCATCCGTTTGCGGCAAACCGGCAGAAACGGTGCCTACAGCCCGCGCAACATTGCCATTGCACAGCACGTGCTTTGGGGAGATTATCCCCCAAAGATTATGGAAGCCGAGGTAAAGCCGCTGCCCGAAAGCACGGGTTTGGTGGTGCTGCCCGAGCCTGTCGTGCCAGAATATGTGGTCGTGCATCTGGGGCTGCCCTCCGATGCCTCTGCTCAAAATGTATGGGTGCCTTTTAAGGACTATGTCAAGAATGTTGCCAGCTCCGAAATCTATTCTACATGGCCTGCTCAAACCATTCGCGCCAATGTGCTTGCCATCCTTTCGTTTGTTCTCAATCGCGTTTACACCGAATGGTATCGTGGGAAAGGGTATAATTTCACGATTACGAACAACACCGCCTTTGACCAAGCGTTTTCCTATGGCAGAAATATTTTTGAAGAAATTTCGCAGGTTGTCGATGAGATATTCACCACGTACATCACACGTCCAGACATTCGTCAGCCGCTCTTCACGCAATATTGTGATGGAGTACAGACCAAATGCCCAAAGGCCATGGAGCAATGGGGTTCCAAGTATCTCGGGGATGAAGGCTATGATGCACTGGGCATTTTGCGCAATTATTACGGATGGGACATTTATTTGGACCAAGCAAAAAAAGTGCAGGGCATCCCGATTTCCTATCCAGGAAACACCCTGCAGCTCGGCTCTACAGGCACACCTGTCCGAACCATCCAAGAGCAGCTCAACATGATTGCAACCCATTACCCTGCCATTCCCAAGCTGCGTGTAGATGGCATGTATGGCGCCCAAACACAGGAAGCCGTAAAAACCTTCCAAAAAATCTTCAATCTCCCCCAAAATGGCATTGTGGATTTCGCAACGTGGTATGCGATTTCCAATATCTATGTTGGCATCACCAAAATGTCTGAACCAGCCTTTCGCCCCTATTCCAGAAGACGCCGATACCGTTAATCTCTCTAGCAGCCGCTGTTCTCAGAGAAACAGCGGCTATTTTCGCATCCACTGTGGTCATCAGCGCAAATTCTGTAAAAAGCCGTGAAAATCCATTTTTCCATAGCCCCACACAGGGTTTGGAACGACAGCCCCCTCTTGCTTTGCACCCCGCATCAGCAAATGCTTCGCGTCTACGCCTGTGATATGGGGATAGTGCTTTCTTTCCACCGCCCATTCAAAGACCAACGCCATCATGCCAGCAGCATAGGCGGCAGCCGTGCCCACCCCACCGATACTGCACACCTTTTTGTGCCAAAGGGGATACAAAAACCCTTCTCCCGGTGCAGCAAGGTCTGGCTTACAGGCGGCATCTCCCCATGCGCCGATGCCGCATTCCGCCAACACCTGATTGGTTTGCAGATGATATGCGGCAACGGTCAAGGGCGCATCTGCGCTTCCTGGATATGTGATGGTATGCGTGGCATTGGGTTCTAAAAAATATGTTTTCTCTGTCAGCCATGTACCGCTTGGCAGCCATGTATGCAGCACACAGCTTCGCGAATCGACATTGTATAGCTTGCATCGCCATGCGCCGACCTGTGCATTTTGAAACCGCAGCAAAAAAAGCTGTTTCCCACCCGTATGTGGCTGTACGCTGCTGTTCACCCAAAGCATCGTGGGCGAAAACAGGCATTGAAATGACATACATCTGCCTGCCCGCGGATAAATCGGCCCTATTGGCTCTCCCGCTGGAGAAATCAGCTCCAGACACACGCGATTTTGCGTACACTCCCAAATCTCCATCGCAAACGTGCTGTCCTTCTCACCCACATACCATGCAATCTCCGTGCTTTTCTCCACCTGCGTCATTTTGCGCATGGTATGCCGCTGTTTGTTGCCGGCTGTGCCCGCCGTAAGCACCACACCTATCCGCTCGGACTGCGCAAGCCGATTGAGATATGCTCCCATCACGCCGTTGTCTGGGCGATTTCCCTGCGTGCTTTCCATGGCAAGGCAGATGACCAGCGGCATTCCCTTGCGCAATGCCACCCTGCGCACATATTCCATCGCCAACAGCACATCGGTTTCTTGACAGACGTGCGCAGCCTCGGGCACACAAAAGAGTGTGCACAACTTCTTTTTTGCCGGTTTTAGCTTAACCACCACCAGCTCCGCTGCAGGGGCAACCCCACTGCAGCCAGTCGCTGCATCGGCATTGCCCGCCGCTACCGCTGCGAGCAGGGTTCCATGCCCCACTTCATCTGCCGATGGCACAAGCTGCAGTGGCTGCACGTCCTGCAGCGCGCGCGTGAAGTCCTCTTTGCAATATTCTGTGCCATACGAAAACCCTTCCGGACACGGTCCCTGCTCCAAGGTCTGGTCCCAAATCGACACAATACGCGGGGTACCATCTTGCCCTAGAAACGCGGGGTGTGCATATGCAATGCCTGTATCAATGACAGCAACCAGCACCCCTTGCCCTGACAATCCAAAATCCTGTGGGCGCATCCCCTCACCCTTTGCTTGCGAAATCGTATCGGTGATGCCTGTAAACAGTGTGGGGAACATCTCATACGGATAGATACCCAGCGCATTTTTTCCCATATCATTTTCCGGAATATGCACGATGACATACTGTTCATCCAGCGGCGTCATCGCATCTGCATCGGCATACTGCCCTGCTGACGCAATGTCCATGATAAGGTCTACATATGCTTCGCTGATAATTTTCTCTGCCACAGCGCACCTCCTGACACGTTGGCGTGTAGTTCATTGATGTATATGCCGCAGCCGCCCGCAAAATGCAACACGTGGAAATTTCCAAGCAGAAAGTCTTGAGCCGCACGCAGCAAATGTGTTAAAATAGCAGCATTAGCAGCTTTATGAAGTAGAGCCTATCGCTGAAATCACAATACCGTTGGAGGATTTTATTTATGCAGTATTACAAATTGGTGCTGTGCGGCGGCGCAATCCCACACACACTCATGGGCACCAAAGAATATATTTGTTCTGCGGAGCAGCGCGATACTCTGGAAGAAAAATGGTTTCAAGCCGAATCCTCCAGTGAAGTCGACATTTTCCCTTGGGAGCGGAAATTTTCATCTGTCCGCGTGCTTGGAACGGCTTGTATGCATCAGGACACCGTTTCGTATACCTACACCAATGCATGGGAGCAATCGCGAGAATTGAATATGCACTCCATGGATGCCGATTTTCTGTATGTTCCGGTATCGGGCGGCGCGGTGGAGCGGTTTGTTCATGTGACCCTCAAGGATTTGAAGCAGCACTGTCAGTTGCTGTTTCCTAATGTGCATACTGCTGTCATTGCAGGTGACCGTGACCTCATCACCCTAAAAAGCATCGAAAACGACGGCGAAAATCTGGCTCGTTTCACCAATAGCATTACAAACAACGTCTATCATTATGAAATGACCTTTCCAAGCGAAGCCGTTGCACTGTCCGATATGCAAAACCCCGCTGCGCCAAATCTTAGAACCTTCTTCGACGAGATTTTCGGCGAACAATGACCGCTTCCACAGGGCATCTCGCACACACATGATGGCGTGCATAGGTTCTTTTTTATTGTGCCGTTTGCTTGGCAAAGATTGCATTTTGTGCGCGCAGGCGTTATACTATAGCAAAACATCTGCAACCGATTCATATCACACAGGAATGGTGATTCTATGCAAATTTTAGCAGAAGCCGTGCAGCAGCAGCTGTTTGCGCTGCAAGACCCCTCCTATAAGACCTTTCACTGCAAACTCATTCCCACCGTTCCGCCAGAACGGGTTATCGGGGTACGCACCCCTGCACTGCGAAAATTCGCCAAAGAATTTTCAAAAACGCCAGAAGCCTGTGCGTTTTTGCGCCAATTACCGCACACCTACTATGAAGAAAACAATTTGCACGGTTTCCTGCTTGAAACCATAAAGGACTACGACCAGGTGGTTTGCGCACTGGATGCATTCCTGCCATACATCGATAATTGGGCAACCTGCGATTTGATTTCCCCCAAAATTTTTCAAAAGCACCTGCCCGAACTCTATGAAAAAATTTTATTTTGGCTCTCGACGGAGCACACCTACACAGTGCGCTTCGCAATCGGTATGCTCATGCGCTTTTATTTGCAGGATGCATTTCAGCCGCAGATACTGTCGCTTGTCGCGAGCATTCGCTCTGCGGAATACTACATCAATATGATGATTGCTTGGTTTTTTGCAACTGCCCTGGCAAAGCAGTATGAAGCGACGCTGCCGTTTTTGCAGCAGCAGCGCTTAGAGCCATGGACGCATAACAAAGCCATTCAGAAAGCCCTTGAAAGCAATCGTATCCCTGCCGAAACAAAGGCTTATCTGCGCACTTTAAAAATCCAAAAACCAGCTGTAAGCTACGCACATGGATAGCTGATTGCAAGCGCGAACGGAGCTGCCTCATGAAAAATTTAAATGCCATGGATATTCAAAAAATATTGCGAAAAAGCGTTGCAATTATTCTTCCAATGCTTTTTATTGTTGTGTACATATATAGTTATCTGTCCCACACCGAAATCGAAAAAACGAAAGAGATTTTGATAGAGGGGCAAAAACAGCGTTCCCAGATTTTACAATATATCATCGAAAATTCGTTGCAGGAAGCATACGAAAATCTCATGGTCGTCACCAATTCCAACGAGGTACAAGCCTATCTGGAAGACCCCTCCACGGCAACCAAGCAGGAGGTGGAGCACCTTTTTTTAAGGATTGCATCCAACAAGAAGAATTTTGACCAGATTCGTTTTTTGGACAATACCGGTGTGGAAATCATGCGGGTGAATAATACGGCGAGCGGTCCTGATTTGGTGGACGCTTCCCACTTGCAGGATATGTCCAACCGATATTATTACTTGCAGGCAAGCAAGCTGGAAAACCATCAGGTTTTCATCTCCGATATGGACTTGAACACGGAAAACGGAAAAATCGAGGTTCCCTATAAACCCACCATCCGTTTGTGTGTTCCGGTGTATTCTTCCGACAATGTTTACCAAGGCGTGATTGTAATTAATTACTTGGGGCAGGAAATTTTAGATGCGTTGAGTCAGCAATATGAAGATTCGATGTATCGTTTTATCAAACCTGCTCTCATCAACGAAGATGGATATTATCTGTTTAATCTTGACAACATCCCCACCTTCGGCTTCATGTTTCCACAGGAAGCTGCCACGCAGGTTTCTGACTTGGATTCCGATTTATGGAATGAAATCACCTCCGAAGATATAGGATATTACGAAAAAGAAAATGAAGTAACCTTTTTTGCGAAGGTGCACCCTCTTTCCAAGGTAGATCTCCCGCAGAACGACTGCTATGCGTGGTATATTGTTTCCACGCTCAATCTTTCAGACTTACCGGTCATCAAAAACCAATTATTTTTAGGGCTGCGCAATCAGGATATTATCCTGCTAATGGGCATCATCATCTTAATCATTGCCCTCTCCAACATGGTTCATTTTTCCGAAAAAGACCGCGAAGAGCTGAATATCTTACAAAAAATAGCAGAAAACAGCCATGATGCTGTGGTAATTACAGATGCCCAAACAAACATCACGTATATTAACAGGGCGTTTGAGCTAACCACTGGCTATACCAAGGCAGAGGTATTGGGTCTTCGCACCAGTTATTTCAAGTCCGGTAAGCAGACCAAGGAGTTTTATAAGCATATGTGGGATTCCATCAACGCCAACGATTATTGGAACGGTGAGTTGTGGGATAAGAAAAAAAATGGGTTTCTATATCCAAAAAAGCTCAGCATTTATGCGTTGAGAGACCAGAGCAACAAAAAAGTGGTCAAATACATGGGGATTTTCAATGATTTAACCGATGATAAGGAAAACCAGAACTATATCAATAAATTAAAAAATTACAATCTAAAAACCAATCTGCCAAACGAAAATTTAACCAGTGCCCTCATCAATAATATCATCAAAAATACCCCGTCAAATTTTAATATCATCTATTTCACCATCGAAAATTATAACAGTCTTTTGCTCAAATTCAAAGACGATGATTTCTTCATCAGCCCTCTCATTTTGAGCGTGAAGTCCATTCTCAAGGAAGATGATTTTATTGCGCAAATCACCAAAAATGATTTCATCATCGGGTTATCCTCCTGTGAAACAGACGAAGATGTGTTGTCTTTTGTCCACACCCTATTCCACGAAGCTGGAAAATCCTTTGCTATCCAAACCGAAAAGGTCTTTTTGGACTTGAAGGCAGGCATCTCGAATTTCCCCAAAAACGGAACCTCTGCAGACGAGCTCATAAACCATGCATACATTGCGTTGGACAATGCCTTACGCGCCAAAGAAACCAAATGTCTATACTATTCTCCCGATTTAAAAGACCATATGGAAACAGAAATCAAAATGGATATGCTGCTGCGAAGAGCGATTGAAAACCATGAATTGGATATTTATTACCAACCTCAGATGGACATCCAGCAGGAAACCATTGTCGGCGCAGAAGCGTTGCTGCGTTGGAACAATGCAGAGCTTGGCAGCGTTTCGCCGGCCGTTTTCATTCCGTTGGCGGAAAAGAACGGGTTAATCATCGAAATCGGATATTGGATTATCGAAAAAATCTTTCAAGATTATTCGAGTCTACAGGAAAAGATGGGCAGCGATTTCCGCATTTCAATCAATATTTCCCCGCTGCAGTTTCGGGATAAAGATTTGATTGACAAGTTAAAGGAGATTGGGCAAACCTATCAGGTGAATTTTTCAAATTTTGAAATTGAAATTACGGAAAGCAGTTTTGTGGCTGACCTGCATGACATCAATCAAAAGTTTGCTGCTTTCAAAGACATCGGTTTGACCATTGCGATTGATGATTTCGGCACCGGTTTTTCCTCCCTCAGCTATCTGCGGGAATTGACCATTGATAAATTGAAGATTGACCGCAGCTTCATCAAAGACTATCCGCAGGATGACAACGGGGCGATTGTAGAGCTGATTACCAACATCTCCAGCAAACTGCACTTAAAAGTCATTACCGAGGGCGCCGAAACCACCGAACAAATTGAGTATCTCAAGTCCATCGGCTGCAATTTGGTGCAGGGCTTTTATTACAGCAAGCCATTGCCCAAAGACCTTTTCTGTGAATTTCTAAATCGCTATCATGTCCCCCCAACCGACGAGCGCACATAATCCATCGTCCTCGCACGTTCTGAAAAAACTGTATAAACGCATCTGCACAGAAAAACAGCCTACCTTGTACGGCTGTTTTTTTGTTTTTCAAACGCAATCGTCATTTTGCTACACTTATTCTTCTTTTATTAGATATATTGTTGAATTTAAATCATTTTATATGTTTACTGTGCACAATTTTTAATTCATTTTTATGGTACATATTCATAAATTACGCCACTAGCATTTTTCTCCGCGCGGGCGTATGATATACACAGAAAGAAGCAAAAAGGAGGGAAACCAAATGAAAATCAGAGAATATTTTAGCCGTCTGGTAGCAGCCAGAGAACTCGAATTGAGCCGTTATAAAATCCCGGTTGACAGAAAATAAGCACCCTTCACAAACATATGAAGAAAGGAGATTCGTATGATGTTCAGAGAATTTTTTCACAACTTAGTCGTTGCCCGTGAGATGGAACTTCGTGGTGCTAGCCTCAAGGTCAGCGAAAAGCATTCCGCAAAGTGATACACCACATGAAATTTGAAAAGGAGACGTACGATATGTTAGGACGATTTTTTAAAGGTCTTGTCAAAGCCCGCGAACTGGAATTAAAGGCAAACTGCCTGCCTTGCAGATACCATGCAAAGTAAATGGACGGTAGCCAAAATATGAATATTGAGCAATCACAGCTGTAAGAACTCCTGTTGCATATGTAATAGGAGTTCTTTTTCGCGCTTTATGCCGTCTGCACACCCGCCCCCTTGCAGAAACCCACCCATGCTGATACAATATTAGAAGTTGTCTTCATAAACAAGAGTGGGAGAAACAGGTACTATTTTTTTGCTAGGCAAGGCAAAATGACGCAGGAATATAAGGTGAGCACCCTCGTGCGAGAAAATCCCCTGAGGGACTTGGCTTATTCCAAGGCGTTTTAACGCCACATAGCGGAAAAGATATGTCCGTTTTGCCTATTCGCCGTTATGAGTACAGCTTCTTAGAACCGTTAAACAATTCCAAAGAGTATGGAGTGCCCCACGATGAAAATTATTGATTTAACGCATACTATCTCTGCTGATATGCCGGTTTATCCCGGCACAGCTGGTCCTCAATTCACACCCACCAATTCCTATGCAGTGGATGGATTCAAAGAAACCCTGCTTTCCATGTATACGCACACCGGAACACACATGGACCCGCCTGCACATCTGTTTGATGGCAGAACCACGCTTGACCAGTTTCCAATCACGCAGTTTGTTGGAACTGCGCTTGTGATTCACTGTACTGACCTAACCGAAGGGCAGTCGATTACCATGGACTACATCCATCCATACCAAACTGCTGCCGACGCCGCTGATTTTCTCCTTTTCCATACGGACTGGGCGCAATATTGGGGCACAGAAAAATATTTTGGCGATTATCCCTGCATTGATTCTGCGGTGGCTAACTATCTTCTCTCAAGCAACAAAAAAGGGGTTGGACTCGACACTATCGGACTAGACCCTATCTCAGACACCCATCTAACCCTCCACAAAAAATTATTGGAACATCATGAAATCGTTATTATTGAAAATTTAAAGAATTTGCACCTCTTGGATGATAAATTGTTTACCTTCTGTGCACTCCCACTGAAGCATCTGGATGCAGATGGTTCTCCCATTCGCGCCATTGCGCTTCTAGAAATAACGTAATCTTTATAAAACCGTGCTGAACCTGCTGTATTCAGCAAAATGCCCAATTTCACGCACTAAGATTCAGCTTTTTCACAATATCTTAGATGAAAAATTTACAATTTATACATTGTGAACCAGTCAATCCTATGGTAAGATTTTCAACAGAGGACTTTCTGAAGAACCTACTGTTTGTTTTACGAATTGAGGAGGATGCACGATGGCACGTTTTACATTACCCAGAGATATTTATTTTGGCGCTGGCGCAATCCAGGAGTTAAAAAACCTAAAAGGGCACAAAAAGGCATTCATTGTAACCGGTGGACAATCCATGCGCAGAACCGGCTTTTTGGATAAACTGGAGCAGGTTTTACAAGAAGCTGGTCTGGAAACGAAAATCTATGAAGGCGTAGAGCCAGACCCGTCTATAGAACGTGTATTTGATGGCGCCAAAGAAATGCAGGCATTTGAACCTGACGTCATTGTGTCCATCGGCGGCGGTTCACCCATGGATGCCGCAAAGGCGATGTGGGTGTTTTATGAATATCCAGAAAAAACCTTTGATGACATCAAAACCCCATTTACCATGCCAAAACTACGCACCAAAGCGATTTTTGTCGCCATTCCCTCCACAAGCGGCACAGCCTCTGAAGTAACCGCTTTCTCTGTTATCACCGATTATTCCACCAACATTAAATATCCCCTGGCAGATTTTGAAATTACACCGGACATTGCCGTTTTGGATACCGACATTCCTCTGGCAATGCCCAAAACACTGACCGCGCACACGGGTGTTGATGCATTGACCCACTCCATCGAAGCCTATGTGGCAACCGCTCGTTCCGATTTTTCCGATGCACTGGCACTCAAAGCGATTTCTGACATTTTTGATAGCCTGCATGATTCCTATCATGGCGATACCGATGCACGCGGCAAAATGCACATTGCCCAGTGTATGGCGGGCATGGCGTTTTCCAATGCTCTCTTGGGCATTGCACATAGCTTGGCGCATAAGACGGGGGCTATGTTCCATCTGCCACATGGCTGCTGTAATGCCATTCTGTTGCCCTATGTCATCCAGTTTAATGCCCGCACCTGTATGGACCGCTATGCACAGATTGCACGTTATTTAGGGCTGTCGGGCAATACCGACAAGCAGTTGACGATGTCACTTGTCGAAGCGGTACGCGCCCTCAATGCAAAGTTGGAGATTCAGCCGACTTATCGTGAAAATGGTGTGAGCGAAGAAGACTTCAAAGCGAATTGTCAGTCTATCGCAGAAAATGCAGTCAAAGACCCTTGTACCGGCTCTAATCCGCGTCCAATCAATGCAGAAGAGATGCTGAGAGTGCTTACCTGTGCATATTATGGTCAAGATGTCACGTTCTAAGAACCCAATCCCATCGCATATCCAAAAACCCCCGCTATTTCCGAAGAAACAGCGGGGGTTTTTGTCATGGTATGAGTATTTCTATAAGCCGGGTTCTGTATCGAACGATCATCTATCTGGGACGCTTGTCACCAAGCGCCTCAAGCCATCCTTCGGAACGACCGGGTCAGTCATAGTTCCCGTCGATGTTGCTGCGAATAGAGTTTACAGATTTCCTATGTTACCATAGGAAATGGTGAGCTCTTACCTCGCCTTTCCACCCTTACCGATTATAAAAATCGGCGGTATCTCTCTGTTGCACTTTTCCTAGGGTCACCCCCGGCAGACGTTATCTGCTATTCTTGCCCTGTGCAGCCCGGACTTTCCTCATGCCATATCACTATGACACGCGACCGTCTGAAATACTCATTTATATATTATGCCGTAAAAAAAGTGTTTTGTCAAATAAAATCGCTTGAAAAAACAAAAAAAAACGTGTAGAATTAGGAAAGAAATGATTGGCTCAGGGGGCTTCCAAATGACTTTACAGGAATACTTACAAAACATCCAAAACAAACAGGTCGCTGTCATCGGCGCAGGCATCAGCAATATGCCATTGATTGAATTGTTGCGAAATGCTGACATTTCTGTCACCGTTTGTGATAAAAAAACGGCCGAAGACCTTGGTGAACAGTATCAAGCGCTCTTGCAGCTCGGTGTACAGCTTGTGCTTGGCGAACAATATTTAGAAAAACTGCAAGCGGATATTATCTTCCGCACCCCCGGCTTGCACCCACAGTTTTTAGAGGCGGCACGTGCGCGTGGCGCAATCATCACCAGCGAAATGGAGCTGTTTTTCGCCGTATGCCCTTGCAAAACCATCGGCATCACCGGTTCAGACGGCAAAACAACAACCACCTCATTGGTATATGAAATCTTGCGCCATGCAGGGTATTGCTGTCACCTTGGCGGCAATATCGGTGCACCGCTGTTACCACGTGTGCACGAAATGCAGCCTCAGGATATTGCGATTGTTGAATTATCTTCCTTTCAGCTGATGGATTTTTCATACAGTCCCACCATCGCCGCCATCACAAATCTAAGTCCAAACCATTTGGATTATCACAAAGATTTTGAGGAATATGTAGCGGCGAAAACCCATATTTATCAGCATCAAAAATCCGAAAACAGGTTGATTTTGAACGCCGATGATGCAATTTCGAAAACCCTCCCTCAGCATACTGAAAGCAAAGTGGCATATTGCTCTATGCAGCATCCGGTTGCCAACGGCGCATATTTGTCAAACGATAGATTATATGTTGCCGAAAGCGGAACTGCGCGTCCACTGCTTCCAGCAAGTGAAATTTGTATTCCTGGTGCACACAATATTGCAAATTTCCTCATGGCGTCTGCAATTGTACAAGGGCTTTGCACCGACCAAGATATTTGTGAAGTGGCACGCAGCTTTCAAGGGGTACCGCATCGCATCGCCTTCATTCGTGAAAAAGATGGGGTTCGCTATTATAATGACTCCATTGCTTCCAGTCCTACGCGCACGATTGCAGGTCTATTGTCATTCCCCAACAAGGTGATTTTAATCGCAGGTGGCTATGATAAGCAGATTCCCTATGATGTATTGGGTGAGCCTATCTGTCAGCACGTAAAAACCCTGCTTTTGACGGGTGCAACTGCCGATAAGATTCAAAAAAGTGTAGAGGATGCCACAGCCACTGAAAAACCCCGTATGCATCATCTGCCGAACCTTGCCGAAGCCGTCCACATGGCCGCTTCCCTTGCCACTGCTGGTGATGTGGTCATCATGAGTCCTGCCAGTGCATCGTTTGACTGCTACAAAAATTTCGAGGAACGCGGAGAAGCGTTCATGAAATTGGTTCATGCCCTGTAAGAACCTGTATGCATACCGGCAAACAACTGCATCAGAAAATCTTTCTTAGAATCTATATTCACAACGGCAAAAAGTGCTATACGAGATTTCCTCGCATAGCACTTTTTTACCATTTTATATTTCAGCCTTTTTTTGCAACTTGTCTAAAAGCAATTTTTCAAAATCAACCTGTGTCAAAGGTTTTGCAAAATAATATCCTTGTCCAAATGTACAACCCATCGACTGTAAAAAGGAGAAATCTTCCTTTGTTTCAATGCCCTCTGCTATCACAGACAATTTCAAGCCTTCTGCTAATTGAATCACAAAATTGATGATGCTGTTGGAACGATTTTCTGTCGTGTTTTTCTGCAAAAACCGCATATCCAATTTCAGCAAATCCACTGGAACCTCATTTAGCATATTCAGCGAAGAATATCCACTTCCGAAATCATCCATCTCAATCACAAATTCTCTGGATTTCAAATCAGAAACCATTTGAATCAGTTGCTGCGGACTTTCTGTATACGCCGTTTCAGTAATTTCTAAATGCAAGCTTTGCGGCTCTAATCGGTATTTTTGAATCATACCACATAAAATCTCTGGTAATTTGGGATTATAAATATCCACGCGCGATACATTGACCGAAATCGGGATAGGTTTCAAACCCATATCAATCCATTTTCGCAATAATTGACAAGACTTTTCCCAAACATAAATATCCATTTCTGTAATAAATCCATTCTTTTCAAACAATGGAATGAATTTATCCGGCGGCATAAAGCCATTAGTGGGATGTTCCCAACGCACCAATGCTTCGGCGCCAATCATCTCTTCAGTTTCAAGCGAATATTTTGGCTGAAAATACACATGGAATTGATTCCCATACAAAGCTTCTTTCATCTCACTGGAAATTTTCTGCTCTATCAGCAGTTGTTTTCGCAGCTTATCGTCATAATAGGCACAATACTTGCCGTATTTTCCTTTAATAGACTGTATTGCCAATCTTGCGCGGTCACAAATTGCACGAATTGATAAGGATTTATCATCAATTTCATAAATACCAAAACGAATCACCACGTGAAAACTCAATGGATATTTTTTCAAATCCTCTTGAATCAAATCAATAAAATTCGTTTGATACTCTGCCTGTCTTGGAACAATCACGGCAAACACATCGCCAAACAGTCTAGACAAAACGCTATGGTTCCGATTGGTAATATCGCACAAAAACTCTGCAATATGCCGCAATAGCTTATCGCCTTCCGCTTCTCCATACATATCATTAATGAGTTTGAAATTTTCAATATCCATACAAATTAAATCGTATTCCGCGCAGTTCGTGCGAATGGCTGCTCCTGCATGTTCATAAAAGGCTTCTTTGTTATACAATTCGGTTAATATATCTCGCTCCACTGCATAGACAAACGAAACCGTTTCACGCAGCTTAATTAAATTCGCCAATCGATGCTGGATAATTGCCGCATTATATGGTTTTGTCAAAAAGTCGGAGGCACCACGGGACAAAACTTCAATTTCTTCATCAGTACCCTCTTTTTGTGTCGTCACAATCACAGGAATATTGGAAATCAACGGATTATTCTGCTTTTCTTTCAAAAATTCATATCCATCCATCACAGGCATGATTAAATCCAAAAGCACTGCTGAAATATTATCATGCTTGTTTTCCAATATCTCTAATGCCTTTTTTCCATCTTCAGCCTGTATGACCGTATATTGTGTTGAAAGTATTTTGCACAATATCGTTCGATTAACTGAATTATCATCGACAATCAAGATTGTTCTTCTTGCAGTCATTTTACCTTCTCCTATTGGGAATCTATTAAAACAACGGACTGCCTTCCATTAAAAAGGCAACTCTACACTTCCTCACATGACCATACTTTTGAATAACCGTAAGCGACGCACTTCCACTGCTAACAGTCTTCTCTTAGTATACCTTATTTTTTATCGTTATGCAATTTGAGTTTCTAGAATCTTTTGAACTTTTTCAAAAAAAAATTTTATCCTTAGCGTTATTGTTCCACCAAACAGCTGAAAGGTTCTTTTGCGCATCTGCAAAAGAACCTTTCTCAACGCTGCACTTTTGCAAAAAAGAGCAACACATTTACAGTACAAGATACTTACGAAGCAATTACTCCGCCTTCATCTTTGCGAAGCACTCGCTGCAATATACCGGACGGTCAGACTTCGGCTCAAAAGGAACCTTTGCATCTCCACCGCAAGCAGCACAGGTTGCGGTGAAATACTCACGCGGACCACGAGCTGCGTTCTTTCTTGCGTCACGGCAATTCTTGCAACGCTGCGGCTCATTCATAAAGCCACGCTCTGCATAAAATTCTTGTTCACCAGCAGTAAATACAAATTCATTGCCGCATTCTTTGCATACTAAAGTCTTGTCTTCGTACATGTTATTTACCTCTCTTTGATACCTTGTTCCCTGCGGAACTGATTATATTGCGTACAGGAAACTTCTCCTGCAATCGCCTATGGTTTTGCTGCCGATTTTCGCCTAATGCGTTGGATGGCATTATCCACCGATTTGAGAGGCTTCTGCAAAATTTCGGTCATTTCCTGATAGGAACAACCTTGCAGATACAGTCTCAAAACCTTCGCCTCGAAGATAGACAAGGATTGCAGTAGCGTATGCATACGTTCCTGCTGCTCCTCCATGCCGATAACCAACGACTCCGGATCGGAAATCGATTTTTCCACGGATATGTGGGGCTCCGCATTGTCGTCAAACAGAGGTTTTTCTATGCCAATGGAATGATTGAGAATCATATGCTTATAAGAAGCGGCCGAGCGAACAGCAGAATAAATCTGCCGCGTGATACAAACGCGAGCAAAGGCTTCAAATGGCACGCCACGTTCCGCATCAAAGCTTTGTATGGCTTTGAGCAGACCAATCATGCCCTCCTGCACCAAATCTTCTGTATCTGCTCCAACCATGAAGCACGACCTGGCGCAAGCTTTTACCATTTTTGAAAAATGATGAATCAGCTGCTCGGTTGCAGCAACATCGCCTTGTTGAGCGTTCGCACAGAGTTTTCTATCCCTCTCAGAATCTGGGGAATACGTCTGCGGTTCATTTCCATCTGTCATATTGTTATTATTATACAAGGCAGTTTCTTTCTTGTCAAGCTATTTTTGTGAAATTGCAAAATCTAAACTTCTACCTTCCGTACTTTTTTGTTGATTTTCAATATTTCTTTTTACAAAAATTGTACAGCTTCACTCCACGGTCACAGATTTTGCCAAATTTCTCGGCTTATCTACATCGCATCCGAGCTGCACTGCGATATAGTATGCCAAGAATTGCAGCGGAATAATCGAAAGCGATGCATATAAGGTATGCAAACATTTTGGCAGGCGCACCACCTGCTGGCATGCGCTGGTATCTCCGTCAAAGTCTTCCGTGGTAATCAGCACAACCGCCGCACCACGTGATGCCACCTCACGGATGTTGGAAATCGTCTTTTCATAGAGATTTTTCTGGGTTGCCAACGCAATCACCAGTGTACCCTCTTCAATCAGCGAAATGGTGCCATGCTTCAGCTCTCCCGCTGCGTATGCCTCGCTGTGGATATATGAAATCTCCTTGAGCTTGAGCGATGCCTCCATCGCTGCCGCATAGTCCAGTCCACGTCCCAAGAAAAACACATTGGGGCGGTTGGCATAGAGTGTTGCAATATACTGCATGGTTTCCAGGCTCTTGAGCGTTTCAGAGATGGCATCCGGCAGGCGGAACAACTCTTGACACAGTTCTTTTTCCGCTTGTGCATCCATCTTGCCCTGCACCCGTGCAATTTTGCCCGCAATCATGTATAACGCCGCCAGCTGTGCGGAATATGCCTTTGTGGTGGCAACCGAAATCTCCGGCCCTGCCCAAGTGTACAGAATGCCGTCTGCTTCGCGTGCAATCGTAGATGATACCACATTGACCACCGCAATGGCAAACGCACCTTGTTCCTTCGCCTGCCGCATTGCCGCCAAGGTATCTGCGGTTTCGCCGGACTGGCTGATGACAATGCACAAATCCTTTGGAGAAACAATCGGGTTTTCATACCGAAATTCAGATGCAACAGAAGCCGTACAACGCACCCGCGCCATGGCTTCAATCACCGTTTTACCGACGATTCCCGCATGCAGTGCAGAGCCGCAGCCAATGATGTGCACATGGTCAATTTCTCGCAGCCGCTCCTCTGTTAGCCCATTTTGCTCAAACGAAATCATACCATCCAAAATACGCGGTCGAACGGTATCGCCAACAGCCTTTGGCTGCTCCATGATTTCTTTAATCATAAAGTGCTCATATCCGCCCTTTTCCGCCGCAGACAAATCCCATGTCACGGTCTGCACTTCCTTTGGAATCACATCTCCAAATTCATTCATGACCACCACGCTGTCGGGCCTTACAATCGCAACTTCATTATCATCCAAAATGATATAATCCTTGGTGCGGGAAATAATGGCGGTAATGTCCGACGCAATCATATTTTCGCCCTTACCCAGACCAATCACCAGCGGATTGTCACGGCGTGCCGCCACAATTTCCTCTGGATTATCCATGCTCACCACGCCCAGCGCATAAGAACCCCGCAAGCGGCAAACCGCCTGCAGCACCGTCTGCGCCAAATCCTTCTGTTCTCCGGTGTGCAAATAGTCAATCAAATGCGCCACGGTTTCGGTGTCTGTTTCCGAATGAAAGTGATAGCCATGCTCCTCCAGCTTGGTGCGCAGTTCCAAATAATTCTCAATGATGCCATTGTGCACCACTGCCACCTTGCCCTCTGTGCCGCCCAAATGCGGGTGCGAGTTGCGGTCAGACGGACCTCCATGGGTTGCCCAACGGGTGTGCCCAATGCCGCAGTTGCCTTCCACGCCGCCATCCGTGTTGATTTTATCTTCCAAATTTTGAATGCGTCCACGTGTTTTGACCACCTGCAGACCCGCCTTGGTAAATGCCGCAATGCCCGCAGAATCATATCCGCGATATTCCAATGCGTACAACCCTTTAATCAATATCGGCACAGCACTTTCTTTGCCGGTGAAACCTACAATACCACACATAACTTGTGTTACTCCTTCCATGATGAGGAAATCAAAATAAAAAAACATACGAAGCCACATGTTTGCATAACTGCGTCAAATGGCGTCCTATGCGGGGCAGCTGACGTTTGTCCTCGAAATCACTTTCGAGTTTTGCATCGCTGCTGACGACCAGAGGTCGACGAGATGTTCGTCCGCTTCCTCTGACCGATGGGCATCCGCCGAATCTTCGATAAACCCATACCTCGTCCACTGCGGTTCATGAAGTCGCAGTGCTGGCGCTTTTTCCGATTCTGTTAAAAAAGCTATCACCGCTCCCTTTCTTCGCCCACACAAAGTAGGACGGCATTTATCACACCGTCCCACGCTGCACGTTTATGATATTTTATTATACGATAGCTTCGATAACTTTTGCAACCATTTTTGCCATATCGTCAACTAATTGCACATCCTTGGCTTCCACCATCACGCGCACCAACGCTTCCGTGCCGGACGGACGCACCAAAATGCGACCCTCGCCCAGGGCAGCCTCCGCTTGTGCAATCACTTTTTGCACCTCTGGATGCTGTGCAATCGTCTTTTTCTGGTCATTTGGCACTGTTACATTAATCATGGTCTGCGGGAACGGCACCACCTCTGCCGCCAGCGCCGAGCATTTTTTGCCGCTGTTCTTGAGAATGGACATAAACTGTACCGCCGTCAGCTGCCCATCTCCCGTTGACGCATATTCCAGAAAAATCACATGACCTGACTGCTCCCCGCCCAGAATATAGCCGCCTTGCAGCATTTGCTCCAACACATAGCGGTCGCCGACATTGGCACAAATGATGTCCATCTCCTGTGCCCTTGCATAGGCATGCAAGCCCATGTTGGACATGACCGTCGCAACAAAGGCATTGCCTCGCAGCTTACCCTGCTGCTTCATGCGGGAGGCACACACCGCCATAATGCGGTCGCCGTCCAGTTCCTCGCCGTTCTCGTCAACAATCAGGCAACGGTCGGCATCACCGTCAAATGCAACGCCCAAATCAAACTGTCCATTGCGTACGCGCTCTTTCAAATCCCCCAAATGGGTCGAGCCGCAGCCATGATTGATGTTGATGCCATCCGGCTCATAAAATCGAATCTCTGCGCTGCACTCCAGCTGCCGCAGCAAGCG
The DNA here is from genome assembly GCA_963664255.1 of Intestinibacillus sp. Classification (GTDB taxonomy): domain Bacteria; phylum Bacillota; class Clostridia; order Oscillospirales; family Butyricicoccaceae. Next base: position 355,298 of record OY760938.1, read on the forward strand.
CACAATGGTGGTAGATGCCGCCCCGTTGGCGCAGTCCACCGCCACCCGCAGCCCGCTCAAATCGCCGCTGATGGTTTCGCTCAAGTGGTCGGTATATTCCACAACAGGGTCGATTGCACTCTTTACCACGCAGCCCATCTGCTCGTGGGATACCTTCGGCAGCTGCTCTGGTGCATCAATGAGTGCTTCAATCTGCGCTTCCAAGGCATCCGAAAGCTTATAGCCGCTTCCGGCGAAAATCTTAATACCATTATATTCAAAAGAATTATGGCTCGCCGAAATCACAATCCCTGCATCTGCCTTATGCTTCATCGTCAGATACGCAATCGCAGGGGTTGGAATCACACCCAAAAGCTCCACATCTGCTCCCACAGAGCAAATACCGGCGACCAACGCATTTTCCAGCATATCGGAAGAAATGCGGGTATCTTTTCCAATGAGCAGTTTTGCTTTGCCGGCTGTTTTCCGCTCCTGCGCCAGCAAATGTGCGGCAGCCGCACCAATCTTAAACGCCAACATGGCATCCAATTCTATATTTGCGACACCGCGCACGCCATCTGTACCAAAATATTTACCCAAAAAAGAACACCTTACCTTCTGTTTTTATGTTTCCATATCGCAGGAAAACCCCTATGCGATGCGACAATTTATCACAACCGCAGCTGCCCATTTGGCAATTCTAATTGCAAATGCTCATAGGCAAGCAGCGTTGCGCACCTGCCGCGCGGTGTACGATTTAAAAACCCGATTTGCATCAGATACGGCTCATAAACATCCTCCAGCGTGATGGATTCCTCGCCAATCGCTGCCGCAAGTGTTTCCAAGCCAACCGGTCCGCCGCCAAAATTTTGAATGATGCACGTCAGCATTCGGCGGTCAATGTTGTCCAGTCCCAATGCATCGACTTCCAGCGCCTGCAGTGCCATATCCGCCGTTTGGCGGGTGATGACACCATTGCCGCGCACCTGTGCAAAATCGCGCACACGGCGCAAAAACCGATTGGCAATACGTGGCGTACCGCGAGAACGGCAGGCAATTTCATATGTCCCCTCTGCCTCTGCCGGCACCTCCAAAATACCCGCCGACCGCTCGACAATTTGCTGCAATTCTGCCGCACTATACAGCTCCAGCCGCAGCATCACACCGAAACGGTCACGCAACGGTGACGTCATCTGTCCTGCACGTGTGGTTGCGCCGATGAGTGTAAACCTCGGCAAATCCAATCGAATCGACCGCGCCGAAGGCCCTTTTCCAATGATAATATCCAGCGCAAAATCTTCCATGGCAGGATAAAGGATTTCTTCCACGCTCCGATTCAGACGATGAATTTCGTCGATGAACAGAATATCGTGTTCTGCAAGGTTTGTCAAGAGTGCCGCCAAATCTCCTGCTTTTTCAATGGCAGGACCGGAGGTCACCCGAATATTGACCCCCATCTCTGCGGCGATAATGTTGGCAAGCGTTGTTTTTCCAAGTCCCGGCGGTCCATACAGCAGCGCATGGTCAAGCGGTTCTCCGCGCTGTTTGGCAGCTTCAATGAATACCGAAAGGTTCTCTTTCACCTTGCTCTGCCCGATATAATCTCCCATGGTATGCGGACGCAGCGAGGTTTCGTTCTCTTCTGCTGTCAGCGTCCGATTGGAGATAATGCGCTCATCATCCATCATACCGCCCGAAAACTCAATACTCAAATGCTCACATCCTTTATCACTGTATTGCAAGCCGTTTTAAGCATTGCCGAATGATTTCTTCTGTTTCCAAGTCCTCCAGCTGCAAATTTTCCATCGATTGCAGTGCTTCTGCCTGACTATAGCCCAAAACCATCAGTGCCGCCACCGCTTCCTGTGTATGGTTCACGCTTTGCTTGCCGCCCAATGTGGTCTGCGGCATTCCCATTGCAGCGGACGCGCCACCATCCAGCTGCGCTTTCGCCAATTTGTCCTTCAGCTCCAACACAATGCGCTGTGCAATCTTTTTGCCGATGCCAGGTGCCTGCGTCAGCAGCTTCTCGTCCCCTGTGATGATGGACAGCGCAAGCCTTGACGGCGGTGCAATCGACAAAATGGCGAGTGCGGCTTTCGGTCCCACGCCAGATACTCCAATCAGCATTTTAAAGCAAGACAGCTCCTCCTGCTCGGAAAATCCATATAAATCAAAAATATCTTCTCTCACATATAAATAGGTATATAATCGTGCGTTTTTTCCAGACTTGAGCGCAGAAAGCGTATTTTGGGAGGTGTGGCACGCATATCCGACACCCATGCAGTCAATGACGGCAAGTCCCAGCTCCAGCGCGGCAACTTTTCCTTCTACATAATAAAACATATGCTGTTATCCTTTGTATAGTTGTGATTTTCGCGAATGCCCATGACAAATCGCGATTGCCAGCGCATCCGCGGCATCGTCTGGACGCGGTATTTTGTGAAGTCCCAGCACCAGCCGCGTCATTTCCATCACTTGCTTTTTTTCCGCCTTGCCGTATCCCACCACCGACTGCTTGACCTGCGATGGGGTATACGAAACGGGCTTTAATCCATGCTGCACCAACGCCAGCAGAATCACCCCTCGCGCCTGTGCAACCTGAATGCCTGTGGTAATGTTGGTGTTGAAGAATAGTTCTTCCACCGCCACCTCCTGTGGGTGAAAGGCATCCAGAAGGGTGCATAAATCCTGATGAATTTCCTGCAGCCGCAGCGGCATCTCCAGCTTTGCATCGGTTGTAATCGCACCATATTGGATAGGCGTAAATCGATTTTGCTCATATTTTAAAAAGCCATATCCTACTGTGCCATACCCTGGGTCAATTCCCATAATCACCATTGCAATTAACGTTCCTTTTTATGTACTTCATATTATTTTAACATAAACCCCTGTTTGATTCAACATTTTTCAGCTTTGCTGCAACTCTTTAAATTCCTTGCAAGGACGTCCGCCGCAGGACGTTTCCCCTCGTCCTTTTGCGAAAACGAAACCCTCTTTTTTCACAGAAACATGCCTGCATATACAAAACCTCCAAGACCGTGCGTTTACTTGCACCATCTTGAAGGTTTGTATAAACTATATTGATTTACTCCACAATTTCATACGGCCAATCGATAATTCCACCAAAATCAAGGACATTTTGATAACCCAAGTCCAGCAGCTCCTGCGCCGCGTTTGCGCTTCTTCTGCCACTGCGGCAATAGACCAAAATCAATGCTTCTTTATCCGGCAGAACTTCTTCTGCCTTTGCAGAAATTTCATAATCCGGCAGAAGTATTGCGTCTGGAATGTGCCCTTCTGCATACTCCTCTTGTGTGCGGACATCTAAAATAGTGCGTTCTTCTGTGGTATCCATGATTTCCTTGGCATCCGCTGCGGTGATTTTTTGATACGTCGCAGCTGTATTGACCGCATCCACGGCATCTGTCGGCGTTGCAGGCACTTGACCGCTTGCATTCTGACATCCTGTCAGCAGCAATCCCATTGCCAGCAGCATCGCCGGCACTAGATTTTTCCTCATTTCAGACTACCTCCCAATCCCTCAAATTCTGCTTCGATACATTCTTTTTTTATAGTATATCCAAATTTCCAAATCATCTCTGTGATAGACTCACAAATACCACCGCAAGACAGAAAAAAACTGCCACTGCTGTACTCCTCACAGCAGTGGCTATGCTAAAAACCCAAACGCGTGATGTCCCTCTGCTCTGATGCATTGCTTACGCAGGTGTAAAAGACCACTTGCTGCACCACAGCTTCGCGCTCTCCTATCAAAAGGCAACCTCTCGTTCTCCCCCATTGATTTCCGTGCTGTCCACTAGGCGGCCACCGTAAGCTGTAAAATTGACCTGCCCTCTTCATAGAGTCTTTTATACACCGCAGCACATTTTTTATAGTGTTCAAATTGTTTTTGTGCCGCTTCCGCATCCCCATAGGCCTTCCACAGTCCACTGCACGTGAAGTTCTTTCCTTGGTGCTTCATAAAGCCCAAAACATCACACAGCGGATACCCTAAAAAAATGCCGATTTCATGCGGAAATTCCTCTTGCAGACACACTCTTTTTTGCATCTGCCGCAAATATCCTGCCGCATCTGCCGCTGGCGCATATCCAACCTCCTGCAAAAATGCCTGCACATCCTGATTGTGCAAGATTTGCGTCAGCTGCCGATTTCGATAGACATAAACCAAAAACAAATGCTTTTTGCGGCAGTATTTGATTAAAAAAATTTGAATGCCGCGTGTGCGCAGCAGTTTATTCCAATACGAAACTGCGGCAGGAATATCCTCCCCCGCCTGCGGGCGATAGCTGAACAAATTAGCAGGCTTCACCCGCGCCAAGGTTGGCGCACATTGTTCTACCAAAACAGCTGCAAAATCCTTCATACCATTTTCCTCGCTTCGCGGCATCGAACCTGCAAAATAGTTTGCAGCGCGTGCAAACTGCTGCTATGGGAGCGTTCCACTGCAGCATTGCAGCTTTTTGCTGCCCCAACTGCGCAGGTCACCATTTTATGGGACACCGTATTGGTGAATAAAATCACCAAATCTGGCTTTCCAATCTGCCGCTTCATTTCTCCCTTCATTTGGGTGAATACCTTTGCCTTACATCCAAAACCTTTACACGTTTCTACATATAGACGCTCCATGCAGTCATTTCCGCCCACAATCACTACGCTCATATGTCCTCCTATGCTCATCATTTTCATTTGTTAGCATACGCTAATATTAGCACGCACTAACAAATGTGTCAAGCATTTTCGGGATTTTTTTTCAAAAATGATATTCATGCAGTATATGGCAATTAATAAAACCCATCTGCCCTTCGGTGGCAACCGCTGCAGTGCTCGCATTCCACACAGAGAGCCTTCCCTTGCAGACATAAAACAGCAAAAAACTACAGCGGGAATCCCATCGCCTGTTCACCGAAACCGACTATGCCGTCATTGGAAACCTCGCCGGTGCAGGCTTCGGGGATTCTGGTGCAATTCCGGCACCGTTTGAAAAATTCCCAAAGGGCATTCGCAAGTTTGACCAGTGGTGCATGGCACAGCTGTTATATCCGGAATATCTGCAGGAAGTTTTTGAAATGCAGACCGAGTTTATGCTCAAAAATCTGGAAATTTACAAGCAAGCCTGCGGTGACAAGATTCAAATTGTATGGATTAGCGGCACAGACTTTGGCACACAGAATGCAGAATTTATGTCCTCTGATATGTTCAAGGAACTCTACAAGCCCTACTATAAGCGTATCTGTGATTGGGTGCATCAAAACACCAAATGGAAGACCTTTTTCCACACCTGCGGTTGTGTTGTCAAGCTGCTGGATGATTTTGTTGACATGGGTATGGACATCATCAATCCGGTGCAGCTCTCTGCCACTGGCATGGACGCGCATATGCTCAAGGATAAATACGGCGACAGGCTTGTGTTCTGGGGTGGCGGCGTAGACACACAGAGTATGCTGCCCAACGGCACGCCGGAAGAGGTTGCCGCACAGGTGACCGAGCGTCTGGACATTCTTTCCAAGGGTGGCGGCTATGTATTTAATACAATTCACAACATCGTCGGCGATACCCGTCCCGAAAATATCTGGGCAGCGTTTGAAGCAGTACATAAGTACAACAAACAGCACTTCGGTCTATAATCTCTTCCCCCTATAAATTCTGCCAAAAGCCTCCTTGGTGTATTCCAAGGAGGCTTTCTATGTCCAAATGCCGCAGCTTTGGCGGAGATGCACCGCACAAATGCTGCTGTTACTGCTCTTCTGTCTGCTTTTCGTGCAGCCGCTCTTGTTTTTTGCGTTCCACCAAGCGCCCCATAAAAAACGCAATCACGCCCACGCCGATTCCGGTCTGCACGCAAAACAGCAGGCTTTCGATTTCTCCGGGAATCTCCCCGCCAATCAAATTTTCTGCAATCGGTGTAAACCATGGCTGATATTCCCCGCCAGTAATCTGGTTGACCATCTCGCTTCCTGCATCGTCCGAGCCGCCGAACGCCGCACCCTTCTGCAGGAATAGCGGCACCACTGCGAGCACGCCGACCAGCAGCAATAACACAATCACCTTAAATCCGTTTTTATTCATGTTCAGCCCACCTTTACATAGCCAATTTCACGCAGCTCTGGTTTTGCGTATGTTTCCAATCCCATCACAATCAAAACCGTCAAAACGCCCTCAATGATTGCAAGGGGCAGCTGTGTCGGCGCAAAAACCGCCAAAAACTTCATCGCAGAAACCAAAACACCGCCCTGCGCAGAGGGATATGCCAGTGCCAGCTGCACACTGGTCACGCAATAGGTAAACAGGTCACCCATCGCAGCGGCAAGGAAAACCCCCACATGCTTGTTCACCTTGAGTGCATTGCAGAGCTTATACACCAGAAAAGCGAAGATTGGGCCTGCAATCGCCATCGAAAAGGTATTTGCGCCAAGGGTTGTGATACCGCCGTGCGCCAACAGCGTTGCTTGAAAAATCAATACAATGATACCCAAAATACTCACCGTACCTGCACCAAACAAAATTGCCGCCAGTCCGGTTCCTGTCATATGCGAGCAGCTTCCTGTAACGGACGGAATCTTCAGCGAAGACAACACGAAAATAAACGCGCCGGAAATCGCCAGCACTGTCATAGACCTTGGGTTTTCTTGCAACCGCTTGCGGATGGAAAACCAACCCGCCACCAGAAACGGCAAACAAATTGCGCCCCAAAAAATACAGTAGCTTGGCGGCAAATAGCCCTCCATGATGTGCATTGCGCTTGCCATCGGAATCATGCCAAGGGTAAGTGCAAGGACGGCTGCCATGCTGACGATACGCTTCTGACTTTTGTTCATAATACTTCCTCCTATTTGTTTGTAATATGTTCAGGTGAAATCACCTTAACCCCACTGTTTGCTGTCGAGCAAACGCTCTAGCGCTTCCATCGTTTTGGGAAACACACCTTCATCCGGAAGCATATTCTTAGAAACCATCATTTCATACAGCGTCAGAAGAAGCGGTTGCTTGAGATGCGCCTTTTGCAAAATTTCCAACCTGCTGAAAATCTCATGCGGCGTGCCGTCTGCAATGATTTTTCCCTCGCAGAATATCAAAACACGTTCTGCCCATCGATACGCAAAATCGACATCGTGCGTAGAAATTAAAATGGTCTTTTGTTCTTCGCTCAGTTTTTCCAGCACCTGTTCCAGCATCACCGCATGCAGCGGGTCCAGCGATGCGGCTGGCTCATCAAAAATCATGACCGCTGGCTCCATCGCCACCACATCTGCAATGCTGACGCGCTTTTTCTCTCCCCCACTCAAATAATGCGGCGGACGGTCTTCAAATCCAGAAAGATTCATATATGCCAACGCCCGTGTGACCCGTTCTATGACTTCTTCTCTTGGCAGCTTCAAATTCATTGGGCCAAATCCAACCTCTGCCCGCACAGTGGCCGCAATCATTTGATTGTCCGCATCCTGAAAAACGATGCCGACATTTTTGCGCAGCTCATGCAGCGTTTTTTTTGTAACAGACGTATCGTTGTAAAAAACTTCCCCTGCTGTCGGCATATATACGCCATTCAAATGGAGAAAAAAGGTGGATTTTCCAGACCCATTCGCACCGAGCACTGCGATTTTTTCCCGCTCATAAATTTCCACATCTACACCATCCAGCGCAGGCTTCCCATTCCCATAGAAAAATTGTAAACTTTTCGTCTTTAAAATGCTCTTTTTAATCATATTTCACCTATTTTGTTTGATACCATACCTCTAGCAAATACAGAAAATATATCGCTGCGCAAACGACCTGCGGGCCTTTTATACGCTTCTCTTCTTCCAAAAACAGCAGCTCGCCATCATAACAGCGCGCGGCCATTGCATCATAATATGTCCCTGCCTTTTTTAAAAACACAACGAACAGATTGCTTGCAACGCCGCCAAATGTGCGGCAGGACGCTCGAAAACCATCGTATCCCAAGCGTGATGCGGCAGAAACCTGCATTTGCAAAAAAACATCCAAAAAGATGAAGATATATCGATAAATCATGTGCATCAAATCCATAAAAGCCGCAGGAAGATGCGTTTTTCGCAGCACAGAAATGATTTCCAAGGAAGGCGTTGTCAAAATCATCACCTGCAGCGCACTGATGGAAGCCAACACCTTCAGCAGCAGCTGCAACCCGCTTTGCAGCATTTCTGGTGTTGTGTACAAATATCCAAACCCACAAAACAGCTGGTATGCGTCCATGGGTTGATGGGAGAAATCAATGACGACTGCAACCACACTCAGCAGGATGAACGCCAGCGGAATCAGCAGCACCGAACTATAATCGCGCACGGAGAGCCCGCCAACCGCAATCACCAAATACGCCATTGCCATGATGACGATGGCTGACACATAAGCATTGTTCAGAACAATGCAAAGAACCACTGTTATGAGAGAGAGGATGCCCTTGAGCACAGGTGACCAATGCCTCATTTTTGAAGCATATGCGAAGTAATCGATGGACAAAAACGGTTCATGTGTATGCCTGCTGGTCTTGCGCGGCACCTGCGCCCCCTGCGGCTGGAAATGCCGGTGCCGCCAGCTTCCAAGCATAGTCAGCAGCGCAAAAAACACCCCCGCCACCGCAACCAATATATTGCCCATGTCTGCCACCCCCTCCTATCACCATTCGCACGCATCTTCATAGCCGTACCCCATCCCGCGGTGTATTTTGGGGAATGTGGGCATAAAAAGAAACACCCCCCTGTCCTTCGCAGGGTGTGATTTCGTCAACATTTGGGCTGTATTCCGGCTCAAGGCTCATCATCTTGCGCACGCCTTCCCAGAACCTACGCTCCAGTGGCATATTGTGCGGGACTCCCCTCATACGGCAGCGGGACTGCGCGGGATTCTCACCCGACTTCCTCTCTTCTCTAGAAGAGATTCCCAAACGTATCATGATTTCCTATTTCTATTTATCATACTATAAATATTTGATTTGTCAATAGCTTTGACGATTTACAGCAGAATTGTCCCTATTTCGCGTGCCGCAAAGACCTATAGAGTACGTTATTCCTTATGCTTCCACAGAAATAACGTACTCTGGATACCATTTTGCGGCGTCTGCTATGGCTTTGCGCATTCGCATCCCCTCTCCGGACAGCGCCACCAAATGCCCGACCTTTTCCTCTGACACACTGCCGCCAAAGGGTGCCACCTGCGGCACATTGCCGACACAGCCCACCAGCATCAAGCCATCTATCGTGCGTATAATCCCCTTCACGCGATAGGTTTCTTCCAGAAACATCTCCAGAAATTTTATCAGCGCATAGCGGGAAATCGTCGGTGCGAGTGTCACCATCTGCTTGCGCAGGGACACATCCGCCGTGTGCCATTCTGGTACATCCGCTCCTGTGGGCACACCTGACAAATGCTGCAAAACAACCGCCGTTATCTGCCCGAAGCTGGTTTCAACCACCGCGATGTCCGGTCGCTGCCCGCGCAGCAGACCAAGTGTTTCCACGCGCTGCTCCAGTGTGGCACGGTCACACTTGTTGAGCACCACCACATCGCTGGCTGCAAGCTGTTTTTTTGCAGACCCGTGCCGTGGCATACAGCTTCGGAAAGCGCATGGCGTCCACCAAGCACACACCGCCCATATAGGTGATATAGGAGAATCACTCGGTTTGAGAACCTGTATTCATAAACGAGAATGGTTGAATTTGAGAAAGATTTTTTGCCAGACAAGGCAAAAAGACGCAGGAATATAAGGTGAGCACGTCAGTGCGAGAAAATCCACTGGTGGACTTGGTGTATTCCAAGGATTTTTAACGCTGTATGGCAGGAAAGATTTCTTAAATACAGCTGTTCTGCGTTATGAATACAGGTTCTTACATCCGCTGCTCTCTATATTCACTTGGTATCGTGCCGACAGTCCTTTTGAACACCTTCGTATAATAGCTTTGGTCATCAAATCCAACTTTTCCTGCAATATCCGCCAGTGACAACCGCCCATCCATCAGCAGCATCTTGCTGCGGTCAACACACAAACGATTCACATATTCTGTAAAGTTGAAGCTAAGATCCTGCCGAATAATGCGGCTCAAATGCGACTTGGACAAATAGACATATTCCGCCACTTTGCCAATGAGGAGCTCTCTCTCCCATGTGCTGTTTGATATACTCTGTGATTTTAAAGATGGTATCCCGATGCTTCACCTCGGAAAAAATCGAACACGCAGCTCAAAAATTTGTGCATCACCGCACTGAGCCAACGGCTGAGCAATTCAATGTTTGTAAACCGCTCGACTTCCTCGGCATAATTGTCCTGCATCCAGAAAATCTGATTCATATCTGCACCACCCTCGATTGCTGCGCGCGACATCACCACAAGCAGCTCGCTGACGCGTGCCTTGATGGTTTTAAAATTTGCGCCACTGGAAAAATAGACATAACTCAGCAGTTTTAGGTCCTGTAATCAAGCAATATTCCATGGCGGTGCCCTTCACCGGCACAGGTGTTGCAATAAAAATCAGTCCGCGCGGGCAATAATAGATATATTTATTCTCCCACCGTTCTGCTTCATACGCTCCATACAAATGGGTAATCACAGCATCGCATTTTTTGCCATTCAACGCACAAGTATGCGAAAAAGGTTGCCCTACAAAGCATCCCTACCGCACATCCAGCAGCACGCAAGTTGTTTTCGTTATCGCGTGAATATGTTTGCAGTATTGCAAACATCGTTCTTTTAACTCTATGGCCATATACCACAATCCTCTTTTAGTTACATTGCGTGCGATTGCTTCTCAAATCAAAATCTCTTATTCCGGCAGATGCGCCGCAAATAAGTCTGCGATTTCTGCATATTCTCCCAAGCCACGCAGCATGACCTGCGTTTCAAAGCCTTCGCTCTCCAGCTGGCTCTTCCAGCTGTCGTCTTCCTCGCCCGCCAAATCGTTTTGTGCATGGTCACCTGCCACAATCATCAGCGGCGCCAGATAGACACGGCTGACCTCATGCTGATGCAAACGGCGCAGCACATAATCAAAGCTCGGAAACCCTTCCACCGTTGCCACATACACCCGCTCTGCGCCCAGAAAACGGAATGTGTTCTCCATCAAGGCATACGACGCATTGGAAAAATGCTCCGTGCCATGTCCCATAAAGACAAACGCCTCGTCCGCTGCCAGCTTCGGCATGTGTCCCAACAATCCACGCCCACAGCGCAAATAGTCGGTCTGGTCATACAGCAGCGGCTTTCCGACTGCAAAGCGATGAAATTTCTCAGCAAACGGCTGCATCTGCGCACACATTTTTTCATATTCATTGCCTGGAATCACGTGCAGGCTTTGACAAATCACTTCCTCATAGCCTTGCTCTGCCAACTGCTCCATCAGCTCGGCAGGATTGAGGATGCGAATGCCCTCTTCCCGTTCTATCTTTGCAATGACCATGCCCGACGTAAACGCCCGATAAAAATCATAGTCCGGACGTGCCACCGCCAGTGTCTTTTCCAAATTTTCAATCGCCGCACGTGCTTCTGGATAACTCGTGCCAAAGCTGATGACTGCCAATGCTTTCTTGCCCATTTCAAAATCCCTCCCGCTCAGTTATCTGATACATAAGTGCGTTGACAATCGCCGCCGCCACATTGGAGCCGCCCTTTCGCCCACGCGCAATAATATGCGGCGTTGTGCCACCCAAAAACAGCTCTTTGGACTCCACCACATTGACAAATCCCACCGGCACCCCAATCACAAGGGCGGGTTTCACCTTGCCTTCCTGTTGCAATTCCTGCAAGCGGATGAGTGCCGTTGGCGCATTGCCAATGGCAAATAGCACAGTCCCGTCCAACTCTGCTGCAAACTCCATCGACACCGTTGCACGTGTCACACCACGTGCTTTTGCTGCCGCCGCCACTGCTGGCTCTGCCATAAAGCAACGCACCTGTGCGCCCAACTGCGCCAAGGCAGCTTTATTGATGCCGGACAGTGCCATTTGCGTATCTGTCACAATGGTTGCGCCTACGCGCAGTGCCGCCTGTGCACAATCCACTGCATCCGGTGAAATCACCAAATTATCTGCATAGTCAAAATCTGCCGTGGTGTGGATGACACGCCGTACAATTTCCTCATGCCCCGCCGGAAAGGTGCGTCCACGCAGCTCCTCTCCAATGATAGCAAAGCTGCGCTTTTCGATTTCTGCGGGGGATAGCGTTTCAAATTCCATTGGTTTCTCCTTATCGCTCAATGCCATCACGCGCTGCAAGACCGCTGTCAAACGGATGCCGCACCTTTTGTATCTCTGAAATATAGTCTGCCAATGCTGTGACTGCCTGCGGTGGATTGCGTCCGGTCAGCACGACCTCCAACCCTGCAGGGCGATGCCGCAAAAAATCCACGACCACGTCTGTATCCAGAAAGCCGCAGGTCATGGCAGACATTGCCTCATCCAGCACCAACAGCCGTGCCTCCTGTGCCGCCTGCACCGCAGATGCAAACACCTGTCCTATGGCGATGCGCGTTTCCGTTTTCTCCTGCTGGCTCATTTGAAAGGAAAACTTTCCATATGGATTGCATGAAAGCACCTGCACATTTGGCAGGGCATCCAGTAGCCTGCACTCCCCCGAAGTGCCATCCTTCAAAAACTGCGCCACAACCACCTTTTCATCATGCCCTGCACAGCGCAGTGCCAATCCCATGGCGGCGGTGGTTTTTCCCTTGCCATCTCCGCAGTAAATATGCACCAAGCCTTGTTTTGTCATATGCCTGCCTCCAAAATGCGGTATACCGTTTCCATATCCAGCGACTGCCGCACCACTGCCGCCAGCTTATCATACTGTTCCTGCTTATAGTCTTCGGTGTCAAATGCCTGTACCGTTTCTGGCGATAAGCCACGGCGGGTCAGCAGTGCTTCCACCATCGCCCTCGCCACCGCTTCGCTGTCAAAGATACCATGTACATAGGTGCCGTAGCAGCTGTCCTTCTGGCACCCCTCCTGCACCGCCTGTCCATCCCGCACAATCGTTGTGAGGGGTTTTCCATGCTCCAGCAGGGTCGTGCGTCCCATATGGATTTCATAACCCGTCAGCGGTGCACCAGACAGCGCAGAGAGCACCCCTTCGGTTTGCAGCACTGCACCGGTTACCTGCGTGGTCATTTTTTCTTGCTCAAACGTGGTTTCTGTCGGCAGCAGTCCCATCCCCTTGATTTCGCCGCCACCTTCCATGCCATGAGGGTCCGCCAAACACTGCCCCATCATCTGGTATCCGCCGCACACACCAAACACGGGGGTTCCAGATGCCGCCAGCTTTTGAATCTGCGCTTCCATGCCGTTTTGCCGCAGCCATTTCAGGTCATCCATGGTGTTTTTACTACCCGGCAGCAATATCAAATCCGCATCCGCAAATTGATTGGGATGCGTTGCATAGACCACGCAAACGCCCTCGATGCGCCCCAATGCATTGAAATCTGTAAAGTTTGACAACCGTGGCAAGCGTGGTACAACGATTTTGATGCTTGCAAGTGCAGCACTGCCCTGCAATCGCTCTGACAGGCTGTCCTCATCATCAATATCCAGCGGAGTGAATGGCACAACACCAAGGACAGGCTTGTGTATACGTTCCTCCAGCATACGCAGTCCTGGTTTTAGGATTTCGACATCTCCTCGAAATTTATTGATGACCAATCCACAAATCATTGCCTGCTCGTCTGGTTCAAGCAGTGCCACCGTGCCATACAATGCTGCAAACACCCCGCCTCGGTCAATGTCACCCACCAACAGCACAGGAGCATTTGCCATTTTCGCCATGCCCATATTGACCAAATCGTCCTGCCGCAGATTGATTTCGGCAGGGCTGCCCGCCCCCTCTATCACGATAATTTCATATTCCTCCGCAAGGCTGTCGTATGCCTGCTGCACGAGCGGACGCAGGCGGGACTTTTCCGCATAATACGCCCGTGCGGAGCGGTTGCCCATCGCCTTGCCATTGACTATCACCTGTGAACCGCTGTCACTTGTCGGCTTGAGCAAAATCGGGTTCATGCGCACATCGGGTGCAATGCCTGCCGCCTCTGCCTGCATCACCTGCGCACGTCCCATTTCCATGCCGTCTGCCGTGATATAGGAGTTCAGCGCCATATTTTGCGCCTTAAATGGCGCAACACGGTAGCCGTCTTGCCTGAAAATACGACAAAGTGCCGCCGTCAGCAGGCTTTTTCCCGCGTTTGAGGTCGTGCCCTGCACCATAATTACCTTTGCCATGTTTATCCCCCTTCTGCACCGAGCATCAGCCGCAATGGCGCACCCGCATCCATAAAATGATATTCCTGCGGAGCGGTACACCCGCTTGCATAGAGCCAAAACTGTACCGCCCCATTCTCATGTGCGCCGCTTGCGCTGCTGGTACGATGGTCAGAGCACAGCAACAGACAATCTCCTGCTTGCAGGGATTGCCGCAACGGTATCAGCAGTTGTTTGTAAATCTTCTGCAAAAATTCTTGTTTCTGCGTGCTGTCCCGCCGATGTCCTGCCTCATCACAGCCATTGACATGGATGCACACCAAATCCTGCCGCTGTGCCAGTGTCCGCGCCGCATACAGCTTTGCCTGCAAGTCGGTATCCACATCCGCCGTTGCCCCGGCAATATGCGGACATTCCATCCCAAGGGCGCATGCAATACCACGCACAATTTCCGCATGGCAAACCATGGCGGCACGAATGCCCATGCGTTTTTGCAGGGTTGAGAGCCTACTTGGCGCACTCTGTCCCCATGGCAGCAGCATCCATCCCGGCAAAGCCTGTGTACTGCGCCACGCAAAAGCTTCCAGCATTTTGCCCAACACACCGCCTGCCGGCAGGCACTGCGCTGCCGGCTCGCCAAAATGCTGGTGCGGCGGCAATGTTGTCAGCTCTGCCAATGCTTCCGCACCGTTTGGCACATGCAGCAGACACCGATACCCACTCCGTGGATGCAGCGTCCATCCCTGCGGCAGGTCTGCAAGCAGCCGGGCAAACTGCGCCGTACAGTTGCCGTGTGCGGGTGCTTGCAGCCGTCCGTCCGCATCTACCGCACACAATGTGCCCCGTAAAACCGCATCCATTTCCTTCAATGGCATCCCCATTGCAAGTGCTTCCAACGCCGCGCGCCCCTGTGGAATCTCACCCTCTGGCACACCAAACAGTCGCAAGATACACCCCAAACTGTCCGCTGTCTGCCCTGTCGGCACAGTGCACACCGTACCCATAGCCTCCAAGCCACTGCGTGGGACACAAGGCAGGGCAGTTCCATCCTCTTCCATTCCATCGATACATAGCATGAATTTCGCCATTTCTTATATCCTATTACCGTTGATTTCATCAATCTTAGCGAGCAAAATCTGACTTTCCACCTGCGTACGCACCGCAATACGATAATACCCCTTTGTAAGTCCACGATAATTGGAGCAATCCCGTATCAGCACGCCGTGCGCCGCCAGTTTTTCATGCAGCGCAGTATCTGCTGTACGAAACAGCAAAAAATTGACCTCGCTTTGGAATACCGTAAACCCTTTGTCCTGCATCGCTTTCTGTAAAAAAGCCCGTTCCTGTGCAATTTTTTGCGCCGTTTCCTGCGCAAACACCCGTTCGTCTGACGCCGCAACACCGCATGCCTGTGCAATGACCGACACATTCCACGGCTGTCCCGCACGATATAGCTGCTGCAGCAGTTCCAAATTCGCCGTCATGCAGTATCCCAGCCGCACCCCTGGCACGGCATACATTTTTGTGAAGGCACGCAGCAAAATCAGTTGCGGATGCTCTGCAAGCAGGCTTTTTAGGGTATGCTGCGATGCATCCACCAAAAAATCATGAAAGCACTCATCCACCAGCAGCCAGATATGATTCGCACTGCACATATATACAATTTCCCGCAGCAATGCAGGTTCGATGGTCCTGCCGGTTGGGTTGTTGGGACTACAGAGGTATACTGCATCCAAATCCGGTGTCAGCTCGTCCAAAATCCGCTCTGTCACCACAAAATCCTCCTCTGCGCGCAGCATATAAAATCGCAAATCACTGCCCCGCAAGGTCTGCTCATATTCTGCAAAGGTTGGTGCCGTAAGCAGTGCTGTTTTCGGGTGCAGTACGCGTGCCAAGCGGTCGAGTACATCTGCCGCACCGTTTCCGCAGAACAGCCAATTCTGTGGCACACATTCTGCCTGTCCAATGGCACGCCGCAGATGGCGGCAAAGCGGGTCGGGGTAACGGTCGCAGCATTCCACTGCCTCATGCATCGCTCTACGCACGCTTTGCGGGCATCCATAGGGATTGATATTCGCTGACAGGTCAAGCGGAAGTGTCCCGCCATGCTGTGCGGCATAGGTATACACATCCCCGCCATGGATAAGCTTCATCGTGCACCTCCTCATTTCCACATGAAAATCACCGTAAAAATCACTGCCAACAGCACCAACGCGATGACAGAACCCGCCGTCATCAAGCGGCACGCCTGCGTAATATCCTGCGGCGCAATGGGTCTGGTTGCATCGCCAATCGTTGGCTTTTCATATCGTTTGCCAAAATAAAAGGCTGTACCGGCCAACTGTACCTGCAATGCCCCTGCGCAAACGGATTCGGTCTGCGCAGAATTTGGGCTGGCATGGTTGCGGCGGTCACGCCGCCAGATGCGGAAGGCACCACGCATATCCATACCAACGATGCCTGCACCCGCTATCATGCACAACGCCGACAACCGTGCTGGAATCCAGTTAAACACATCGTCCATTTTTGCCGCAAATCTGCCGAAATACAAGTATTTTTCGTTCTTATATCCCACCATGGAATCCATCGTGTTGACCGCTTTATAGAGAAATCCCAGCGGTGCACCGCCCAGCATCAAAAACAGCATCGGCGCAATCACGCCGTCAGACGTATTTTCCGCCACCGTTTCCACTGCCGCTTTGGTCACACCTTCGGCGGTCAAAGCTTCGGTATCCCGTCCCACAATATAACCGACACAGGTGCGCGCGCCGTCCAAATCCTTCACCATCAATCGTTCATAGACCTGCATCGCCGCTTCCCGCAGAGAATGCCGCGCAAAGATTTGGCAGCACATCACCGTTTCCAACGCAACGCGAAGCCACGGATGCACCATGCCTGCAAGATAGAGCAGTACAAACGGCACCGCAAAGGATACGGCACACACCAGAAACCACAACAGCATCCCCGCAAAGACTTCTCCACGCGGTGTTTTTGGGAAGATACGCCGCAGAAATCGCTCGCTTTTGGAAATCAAACTGCCAATGGCGCAAATCGGATGCCACCACCCCTGCGGGTCACCAATCATTGCATCCAATACAAATCCCAGACAAACCGCCGCAATCGTCATGGCAGTTCTCCCTTCAACACTTGGGGCAGTCCCGCTGTCACTCGCACAACAAGGTCTGCCTCTGCCGCAATCGCACAGCACAGACGACCGACCGCTTCCCGCCAGTCCCGTTCAAAACGGTCCATCGGCACAATGCCGCATCCAACCGCATCACAAGTGATGATATACCCCCGCAGGGTTGGCAACAGCTCCATTGGGTCACTGCCCTGCTCCATGGTTTCTTGGACGAGCAGGTGTAAATTTTCACGTATTGGCGCATTTTCGCCGTATATGCGGCGCACCAGTGCCCGTTTCCCCTGCGCAACGCCGCCGATATAGAGTGCTGTCATGCCATTCCCCTCAAAATCAGTCCGCCCACTGTGCAGACTGCCAAAATGCCTGTTTCCATCAGTGTGATTGCAAATCCTATCAAATCGCCTGTAATACCGCCGAATGTTTTCCTGCAAAACCGTCGATACAGCGGCACAAAAACTGCAAGACCGACTACAAGCACCCCTGCACACGGCAGACTGTATGCCGCTATGCCTGCCAGACATAAAATGCCCTGCACCGACAACAAAATGCGTACCCGCACACGACTGCTATTTTCTGCGAACAAATGCGCAAGGCCTGTATCCTTTGCGCAAGGCAGCCAAACAATCAGACTGCCGCCGACCGACCGTGCCAACACAAAGCCAATCGCAAGCACAGAAACGAGCGCAGGCACTTGCCGCAGCTGACAAAACAGCCCAAATTGCAGCAGCACTAGCGCCACAAAATACATCATGCCGAATGCACCAATATGCGGGTCTTTTAAGATTTCCAGCCGCTTTTTACGGTCACCATAGGAGCACAGCGCATCACAGGTATCGGTAAAGCCATCCAGATGGAAGCCGCCTGTCACAACCATCGGCAGCAGTGCCGCGACTGTGCCATACAGTACGGTTTCCAGTTTCCATATCTGCGCAAGCCACAGCCAGCCCCATTCCAGCGCTCCCACTGCGATGCCGATGAACGGCATAAACCCGACTGCATACCGCATCGTTTCGCGCGTCCATTCTACCCGTGGCACAGGGATTTTGGAATAGAGCGAAAACGCCACGCACAGGCTTTGTAAAATCGCTTTCACAGTTCATTTTCTCCCTTCAGCGGCAGTAAAATTCCGCATACAGATTCTGCCACAACATCCGCAGCACGTGCCAATTCTGTATGGAGTGCCCCCAATGTATGGATATAGCGCATGGTGTCCGCATCATAGGACAATCCATCGGCAAACACTTCATTGCTGACAAGAACCAGTGTTTCACAGCATTTTCGCAGCTGCGTGACGCCCTCTAAAATGCTCTGGAACGCGTGTTCTCCTGCCCCTTCGGGTGCATACAGCTCGTTCGCCAATAGATTCCCCATATCTTCTAACAGAATACCATCATACTGTTTCGGTAACGACAAACCTGCTAAATCGTAATACCGCTCCATGGTTTCAAATCCACGCCCCGCACGCATGACATGATGTCTGTCGATGCGTGCCTGTGCTTCCTCGCCAAACGGCTGCATGGTTGCCAGATACAGGCGGTTTTTCGCTGTTTTTTGACATAAAAAACGTTCTGCATGTGCGGATTTTCCGGACGCCGCACCACCCGTTATCAAAATCATCATCAGCTCAAGGGAACATAATGCCCGATGTTTGTTTCATGGAAACGCAGCATCTGCCGATACACTGCCACGCCCAAATCCAGCAGACTGATGCCTGCCACCGCACCAGTCCCTTCGCCCAAACGCATACCGGCGCAAATGAGCGGTGCGGCGTCCAATGCCTCCAGCATCCGCTGTCCCGCCGGCTCTGCCGACACATGAGATGCCAAAATATAGTCCCGTACCGCGGGGCATAACCGCACCGCAATCAGTGCCGCAACGGCAGAAATGAAGCCATCCATCACAATCGGTATGTGCTGCGCCGCACCCCCGAGATACAGCCCCACCATCCCTGCGATGTCCAGTCCACCGACCTTTGTAAGCACATCCAATGGGTCATATGGATTGGGTTGATTGACGGCAATCGCCGTTTCAATGGCATGAATTTTACGGGTCAACCCATCATTCGATAGTCCTGCGCCACGCCCCGTGACCCGTGACGGTGCAGCGCCCAACAGAACCGCCGCCACCGCCGCGCTTGTGGTGGTGTTGCCGATGCCCATTTCGCCCGTCGCAAGCAGGTCATATCCCTGCTGTTTACACTCCGCCGCAAGTGCAATGCCAACTTCAATCGCACGCACGCATTCTGCGTGTGTCATCGCCGCCCCCTGTGTCATGTCATGCGTTCCTCGCATCACATTGCGCTGTAAAATTGCCTCGCCTGCAACCGGACGTGCCACGCCAATATCAACCGGCAGCACATCCACACCTGCACGCCGTGCCATAATACATACGGTGGTTGCGCCCCGATTCAAATTCTCCGTCACAACTGCGGTAACCTCTTGTTCACTCTGGGTCACGCCCTGCGCCACCACGCCATTGTCTGCACAAAATACAACCACTGCACGCTTTTCCATCCGTATTTCAGCAGTATGCTGTGCGCCTGCCAGCTGGTCAATCGCATCCTCGAGCAGTCCCAGACCACCCAGCGGCTTTGCCATATCCTGCTGTCGTGCGTGGGCTTCACGGCTTGCTGCGGCATTGCTCGGCACGATGCTCGCAAGTGTTTCCTGCAGTGTCATTTGGTTCGCTCCCTTCGATATTGGTCACAATGGCGTATCCATTCTGCCGCAAATTCTGGATTTGCATAAAAATGCAGGTGCGGATAGCCTGCAAACAGTGTGTCTGTGCCATGCACGCATTCCCATGCTTTATCCCGCAAGGGTTTTCTTGCCATGCACGCATTCCCTGCATCCTCGGATGCGGCATAATGAAACTCATGTGCACGGATTTCTGCCCCTTTTGCACACAACATCGTATCTTTTTGCGCCGTTAAGTTGATATATCCGAAATTCTGCAGCCGTTTTTGCATATGCGCGCCGCTGGGAATGACCCCCACCATCGGCGCACCCTCAATATGCTCGTGCAAATACATGAATCCGCCGCATTCGGCAACCGTCGGCAGTCCGCCTTCCACTGCTTGACGCACGCCGGCACGCATACTGCTGTTTGCGGCGAGTTGTTCCCGATACAGTTCTGGGTAGCCACCCCCCAGATACAATCCATCCAGTGCGGTCGGCAATTCTGCATCTTGCAGCGGTGAAAATGGGACGAGTTCTGCGCCCATTTCCCGTAGCAAATCCAGATTGTCCGCATAATAAAAACAAAATGCACGGTCGTGTGCAATGCCGATGCGCACAGGTGAATGGCACACGGTCGGCACGGCAATCGGTGTATATTCCAGCGCGGGCGCACGCTGCGCCAGAGCACATAACCCGTCCAAATCCATGCAGGTTTCCGCCAGCACGGCAAGACGCTGCAAGCGGCTTTTCAGGTCGGCAATTTCCGCCGCTGCGACGAGTCCCAAGTGGCGGCTTCCAATGACAGCATCTTCACTCTGCGGCAGATGTCCATAGACTTTGACACCCGTGTTTTGTTCGATGATTTCCTGATAAAACGGATACATCGCTTGTGAAACGCCGTTTAAAATCACACCTTGTATGGTGTTTGGCGCAAATTCCAAATACCCTCGCACCATTGTCGCCGCTGACAGCGACATACCCTTGATATTGACCACGAGCACGCTCGGTGTATCGGTTTGCACCGCCAAATCGCAGGCAGAAGCCTGCACCGAAGTGCCACCCACACCGTCATAATACCCCATTACACCCTCAATGACCGCCAGCGGTGCTGTAGCAGCATTCTTCGCCAACAGACTGCACACTTTGTTGCGTGCACACAGAAACAAATCCAGATTGCGAGAGGGTACACCAATCACCTCGGTATGAAACATTGGGTCGATATAATCCGGTCCACATTTGAAGGCGGCAGGCATCACCCCTCGGTTGACAAATGCCTGCAAAATTGCATTGGTCACCGTGGTTTTGCCGCAGCCAGAATGCGTGCCGCCAATCAGCAGGCGAGGGATATTACGCTTCATCTGCTCCGCCTCCGCTCAAGATAAACACCGGATTGTTCGCCGTCATCATGGTATAGCGTCCAACCGCCTTGCCCCGTGCAGCAGACAGCTGCACCACTTCTCGATGGACGAAACCCAACGCCTGCATTGCCTCTTGTGCTTCCTGCAAGGTTTCCAGTGCAATGGCATTGACCACCACACGGACTGCCGGATTTTTTCTCTTGGCAATGCGCAGAATCTCGTGCATCTGTCCCCCGCTGCCGCCCACAAACACCGCATGGGGTACAGGGAGTGCAGACAAGACATCTGGTGCAAGCCCTGCTACAATCTGCACATTATATCCGCCGAGTTTTGTGCGATTTTCCTGCAAAAGCGCAATCGCCTCTTCGTTGCGCTCCACCGCATACACGATGCCGTCGCAGGCGTTGCGTGCAAGCGCCAGCGTCACTGCACCCGTGCCTGCCCCCACATCCCAAACCGTATCCGTTGGCTGTATGCACAGCTTCGCCGTGGACACCCACCGCACCTCTTCCTTGGTCATCGGCACGTTGCCACGTGTCAGCATGGCATCTCGAACAGGCGCAAAGGCAGGGACTGCCTGCGGATGCTCCACCAGCAGCACGGCCAGATTGCCGCAGGGCTTTTCTGCAAGCACTGCCGCCGTTGCCGTTTCCACTCGCTCGTCTGCCGCACCAAGGTTTTCCCCGATGTGCACCGTCAGCTGCCCTAGACCTGCATCCGTCAGCGTGCGGCAAATTTCCTGTGCACGCTGCACGCCGCCCGTCAACGCAAACACCTTCTTTTGATAGCTGACAGCACCTAAAATACTGCCTGCACGTCCGTGCAGACTGCGCACGCAAATATCATCATAGGAAACGCTGCATTTGGCACAGAAATATTGCAGACTGCTGATGCCGCAAAAAAGCTGCACCTGTCCATGCGGTGCAAGCTGGTGCTGCAATGTCGCTGCCGCACTGAAGAATCCAACATCACCCGACACGAGCACTGCAATCCGCATACCCGCCGCAGAAACAGCACGTGCCACCATCTCCCCAATGGAACACACCACCGCATCCGTCCGCAGGGTCGACAATCGCGCTGTGGTTAGCACGGTGTCTGCCTCGTGCAGTGCCTGTGCCGCCGCTTGTGTCAGATACTCCGCCGTGCCCAAGCCTGCACCGATGATGTAAAAGCACCGTTCCATACCGTTTCTCCTTCATCTCAAAGTGTCCGCATGACCTCGTCTGCCGCCTGCACCGTACGCTCCAAATCATCCTGCGTATGTGCCGCAGAGAAGAACATTGCCTCATACTGTGCGGGCGCAAGATACACGCCATGTGCCAGCATGCCATTAAAATACTTGGCATAAACTGCAGTGTCCGCCGTTTTTGCCGCCGCAAATGTGTCCACTACGGTATCCGTGAAATAGGGGCACAGCAGCGAACCCGCCTGATTCACCTGCAGCTTGACCCCATGATTTGCCGCACTTTCCCGCAATGCCCCTGCCACAAGCCGTGCGGACTGCTCCATTTTTGCATAAACCTCCGGCTGTGCATCCAGCAGCTGCAGCTGCCGAATGCCTGCCGCCATTGCCACTGGATTGCCGGACAACGTACCTGCCTGATAAATCGAGCCGCACGGTGCAACCTGCGTAAGCAGTGCACGACTGCCGGCATACGCACCCACCGGCATACCACCGCCGATGATTTTTCCATAGGTCACAAGGTCGGCACGAATGCCGAAATATTCTTGTGCACCGCCCTTTGCCAACCGAAATCCCGTGATAACCTCATCAAAAATCAACAGTGCGCCGTGCTTATCACACAGGTCACGCAGTCCCTGCAAGAAGCCTTCTTTGGGCGCAACCACCCCCATATTTGCCGCAACGGGTTCGACGATAATCGCCGCAACCGTATTCTGATTGGCATCTAGCAGGGTTTCAACCGAAGCCAAATCATTATATTGCGCAATCAAGGTATCCTGTGCCGCACCCGTCGGCACACCGCCCGAATCCGGCGCACCGCCCGTCAGCGCACCAGACCCTGCACGAACGAGCATGGCATCGCTGTGTCCATGGTAACAGCCTTCAAACTTGATGATTTTATCGCGTCCTGTTGCACCGCGTGCCAAACGCAGGGCACTCATTACCGCTTCTGTGCCCGAGTTGACCATACGCACCATCTCAATGTGCGGCACCATGTCCACCATGCGCTCCGCCATCTCGACCTCCAGCGCCGTCGGTGCACCGAACGACAGCCCCTGCACCATGCGCGCAGACACGGCACGCAGAATCTCCGGATGGCTGTGCCCCAATATCATCTGGCCCCAAGAGCCGATAAAATCAATATATTCCACGCCGTCCGCATCTACAATATGGCTTCCAAACGCCTTTTCTACAAAGCGTGGCTTGCCGCCCACTGCACCAAATGCACGCACAGGACTGTTCACCCCGCCCGGCATGACCTTGCAGCCTCGTTCAAATAACTGTTCTGATTTATCCATCAGCCAATGTCCCCCTTTTTCATCGCTTCTGCCAGCTCATTTGCAAAATAAGTGATGAGAATATCTGCCCCTGCTCGGAAAATGCTGATGGCACTCTCACACATCACGCCATATTCATCAATCAGCCCTGCCGCCGCAGTCGCTTTTATCATGGCATATTCCCCGCTGACCGCATATGCCGCAATCGGCAGGTCAAACCGCTGTTTTGCCTGATATACCAAATCCAAATAGCTCATTGCGGGCTTAATCATCAAAATATCCGCACCCTCGGCAACATCCAGTTCACATTCCCGCATGGCCTCACGGCTGTTGTGCCAATCCATCTGATAGGAACGGCGGTCACCAAAAGACGGCGCAGAACCCGCCGCTTCACGGAACGGTCCATAGAAGAAGGACGCAAATTTTGCCGCATAGGACATCACCGGAATGTTTTGAAATCCATTTTCGTCCAAAGCCTCTCGAATCCTGCCTACACGCCCATCCATCATGTCACTCGGTGCAACCATGTCTGCACCTGCCTGCGCATGACTGAGGGCGGTTTTCGCCAGCACTTCCAATGTTTTATCGTTGTCCACTTCGTGGTCGCACAGAATCCCGCAGTGCCCATGCGAGGTATATTCGCACATGCACACATCTGTGACCACATAAAAATCGGAATCCAGTGCCTTAATCGCACGAATGCCCTTCTGGACGATGCCGTCCTGCGCCCATGCGCCTGAACCAATTTCATCCTTTTCCTGCGGCAGACCAAATAGAATGACCTTGCTGACACCACTTGCCTTCGCACAGTCGAGCATGCGATACAGTTGGTCAGGGCTATAGTGAAACTGCCCCGGCAGGGACGGAATTTCCTCATAGATGCCCTTGCCTTCGCGCACAAAAATCGGCCAAATCAGGCTCTCTGGGCTGACTCGGGTTTCACGCACCATTTTGCGCAACGTTAGGCTACTGCGCAGACGTCTTGGACGGATAAGCGGTTCCATAATTTTAAACTCCTTCTACGATACAGGCAATCAAGTCATCAATCGTGGCATTGCACGCTGTCTTAAGATGCATCTGATATTCTTTTGCAGCGGCGGCCGTGGCATCACCGATACAAATTGCCGTAAATTTTGAAACATCGACCTGCGGCGTTGCTTCCATAAATGCACGCACGGTAGAAACACTGGTGAAGGTCACAAAATCGACCTCTCCCCTGTTGATTTCTGCCGCCAGTGTGGTACTTTGCGCACTGCGATGGTGGGTTTCATAGGTTGCAATCTCGTCATATGCAATCTGCTTTTCGGCAAAAACAGTATTCAAATCCCGTGCGCCTCGCTTTGCACGCAAGATGAGCACACGCTCCTCTCGACCAACGAGATTGCCCAAGCCTTCTGCCAGATGCTGCGAGTCGAACTTTTCAGGGATATAATCTGCTTGAATACCGAGCGATGCCAATTCCTTTGCCGTCCCACTGCCGATAACCGCAAATTTACAGCCGTATAACGCACGCATATCCTTGCCCTGTGCCGTGAGTGCCTGCACCATAGCGTGCACGCCCGCTGGACTTGTCAGCACAACCCACGCATACTGCGCAAGATGTTCAGGCAAGGCTTCGTTTGGCGTTTCGACCGTTTCAATGCAGGGGTATTCAGTCACGCCTGCGCCCAGTGCACGCAAACGGTCCGACAGCACACCCGCGCGTTCTTTGGGACGCGTGACCACGATGTGCTTGCCATGCAGGGGCAGTGCGCTGAACCAATCCAGTTTGTTTGCCAATGTACAAACCTTGCCCACCAGAATAATCGCAGGACTTTGTACGCCTAATTCTGCTGCACGACTTTCAAGCGTTGCTACGGTTGCCACCAGCTTACGCTGATTGTAGCGTGTGCCGTTCTCGATGACTGCGGCAGGCAACTCGGGTGACGCACCCGCTTTCAATAGTCCCTGCATCAAAAAGCCAAGTGCGCTAACGCCCATCAAAAATACGATGGTGCCGTTTAGTTTTAATAAACTGTCGAAGTCGATGTACAGTGGCGCACCACGCTTGGCGTGCGCCGTGACAATGTGTACGGAAGAGCAAAAATCACGATGCGTCACAGGAATCCCTGCATAGGCTGGCACAGACAACGCCGAGGTAATCCCGGGCACGACTTCAAAGGGAATGCCTGCTTGCACGAGGTCTTCCACCTCTTCACCGCCACGCCCGAACAGATAGCAGTCTCCGCCCTTCAGTCGCACGACGCGCTTGCCCTGCTGTGCCTTTTCGATAAGGATTGCATTGATACGCTCCTGAGGCACAGGGTGGTCATTGCTTTTCTTGCCGACATCAATCTGTTCTGCTGTTTCAGGCATCATTGCAAGAATTTCTGTACTGACCAGACGGTCATATACCACAACCTCGGCTGTCTGCAATGCCGCCGCACCGCGCAAGGTCAGCAGACCTTTATCTCCAGGTCCTGCACCGACCAAAATCACCATTGCGCTCATGTGTCCGCTCCTTTCCGCAACTGCTCTGCCAGCGTTCGACCAATGCTTTCCGCGTCCGCCGCCACGCCACGCAATGCGCCAAAGCGGACGATGGTTTCATCTGCACTAACATACATCCCATGCAGGCACAATGTGCCATCTGTCAGCTGTGCATATGCCGCGACGGGTGACGAACAGCCGCCGTCCAGCGTGCGTACATAGGCACGCTCCGCCAGCATACAGTGCCATGCGTCGTGGTCATGATACGCCGCAAGACAGGAGAGGTCTGCGCCTGTGCGCGCCTGCACCGCAATAATTGCCTGCCCTGCGGCGGGCAGTATTTCCTTTGCGGTAAAATAGCGGCTGATTCTTGCGGTTAGTTCCAGCCGATGCAGCCCTGCTGCGGCAAGCACCAGTGCACCAAACGGTCCTTCCTCCAGCTTGCGCAGTCGCGTCTGGAGATTGCCACGGATTGGCTCGATGCGTGCCTGCGGAAACAGTCTTTGCAGCTGGATGCGCCGTCTTGCACTGGAGCATCCGATGGGTTTTGTGAAATCGATTTCCTGCACGCCTTCCGGAAGCACCAACACATCCCGTGCATCCTCTCGCGCGGAAACCGCTACTAGCGGCAAATCGTCTGGGGTTTCCATCGGCATATCCTTGAGGCTGTGCACGGTGAAATCCGCGCGACCGTCACGCAGGGCGGCATCCAGTTCCTTCACAAACAATCCCTTGCCGCCGATTTTATCGAGCGTACGGTCTAAAATTTTGTCACCCGTTGTCTTCATCGTGACCAGTTCGGTCATACAGCCTGCTTCCTGCAGGGCGCGCATCACGCCCTCTGCCTGTATGACTGCAAGCTTGCTTTCCCGACTGCCGATTTTGATGATATTCACGTTGTTTCGCCGCCTTCCTCGCTTAAAATCGTCCGAATGCGTGCCGCCGCACGCGCGGTTGCTGCGTGTTCTGTGCCATCAGATACCACGCCTGCGGTCAGCTTTCCGCCTGTACACACCGCCGGAAAGAAAAAGGTGCTCTCCTGTGCACAATCCGCCACACTGCACAGAATCTTATTTTGTGCACAATCTGCCGCAATCCCATGGTTAACAGTGCGGTCATCCGTTGCCGCGACCACCAAAAAAGCCCCCGAGATGTCGCTTTTTTCATAGCCGCGCACATGGTCTATCCGGACTTCTGCGCGTGCCTCCCGCGCAATCACGCTGACCTCTGCACCAAAACGCTGCAAGATTTCCACCCGCCGCGCGGCGATGCGTCCCGCCCCAATGACCACGCATTTTTTCCCTTTCAGGGACACAAACAGCGGAAATCTTTCCATTTGTTCTGCACTTTGCAGCTGAAACCGCTCTATTAAATGCGTCTTCACCTGTGCCAAGGTGTGTCCGCTTTCCTGCGTGGGACGTGCAATCAAAATCACGGTTGCATCGGTTTCCCGCGCCGCTTGCAGCTTTTCCGCAAAACCGCCCGCCGCGCCTGTGTCCTTGGTCACAAGATATTTTGCCTGCGTCTGCCGCAGCAGTGCGGCATTGAACTCTGCTGAAAAAGGCCCCTGCATGGCAAGGATGCGTGCCCCTGGAAAGCCAAGTTCTGCACATCTTGCAAGCACAGATGCCGTTGGCAGCACACGCACCCACAGCCGCTGCGCAAAACGATGCACTGCCGTGAATGCAGCAAGCTCCTTGCTGCCGGTTGTCAGCAATGCCGCACCCGTCACCGTGTTGAGATATGCTGCCGCCGCCGCTGTGTCGGGTACGGTGACAACAGACTGATGCGCTTCGATGCGCGGGCGCAGCAGCCGCATATATTCTGCACCCACTGCGTCACATGCCGCACGGATATTCGCTGTGACAGCAGCCGCATAGGGATGGGTAGCATCCAGCACCAAGGTGTCTGCCGTCATGCGTTCACACATCTGCGCCTCGGTCAGCCGCCCTTTTTGCACCGTGATATGCGGCAGATTGGGGATGACCATTTCGCCATATTCGGTTGCTACACAAACCACTGCGTTAAGTGCGTTTTCTGACAAAAATTCTGCCACCGCGCGCCCCTCGCTTGTGCCTGCAAAGACCAAAATGCTCATATCTGTTTGTATCCTCTCGGGGTGACCAGCTTGCCACCGATGATTTTCGTTTGGCTGTTGCCGATGATAACAGTGGTGAACATATCCACCTTTGTATCCCGCAGCTGCGCCAGTGTATGTAGTTCTCCCAATTCGCCCGCACGCCCAATGTTGCGCACCGTGCCGCAAGGGGTGTCCCCCGCGCGCGACTCCAGCACAAAATCACACGCGCGCTGCAAATAATCCGCACGTTTTGTGCTCGATGGATTATATAGACAAATGACAAAATCAGCTTCTGCCGCCGCACGCAGACGCTTTTCGATTTTTTCCCACGGTGTCAGTAAATCGCTGAGGGAAATCACCGCAAAGTCATGAATCAGCGGTGCACCCAACACTGCCGCACCTGCACACGCCGCCGTTACCCCTGGAATGACCTCGATTTCGAGTTCCGGATAGTCTGCGCAAACCTCGTGCAGCACCCCTGCCATGCCATAAACGCCTGCGTCACCGCTGGATACCATTGCCACCGTTTTGCCTGCCAGTGCCGCATCCCGCGCCGCTGTGCAGCGTTCTACTTCACGCTTCATTGGCGTTTCAATGCGCTCTTTTTCGTCAATTAAATGCGCTATCAATTCCAAATACAACGGATACCCCGCCACGCAGTCGCAATGCTGAATTGCCTGCACGGCACGTGCAGTCATCTGCTCCTCGCCGCCGGGCCCCAGTCCGACACAAAAGATTTTCATACCTTTCTCCTCAAATCTACCGTTTTTACAGCGGTTTTCTGCATTTTATCCAGTGTTTTCTCCAATAGCGCGGGGGAAACAACCTCTTTCATGCCGCCAAGCAGCAAATCGACCGTTTTTTCCACCGCCGCGCGCACTGCGTCCTCATCCGTTTCTCCTGTAAACACGCGGTCAAACGCCGCTTGCTTGAGCTTGTCAATCATCGGTATCGCCGCCCGATACGATGCCCATTCATAAAACCGCGCTATCTGTTCCTCAATAATTTCCTGCGCACGTGCGCAATCCATCACATTTTCTGGCGATAATGCACCAAGATTATCCATATTATAGACCTTGGTCAGCGCTGCGGCAGCGGGGTCTATGTCGCGTGGCAATGCCAAATCCACCAGAAGCTTCGGCTTTTTGTACAGCTGCGCAATCTGCTCCGCCATGATGGTATAATGCGGGCTAGTCGTTGCACTCACCACCAAATCACTGCCTTCCATGGACACCATGCGCTGTTCATAAGCTTGCGTTTTGCAGCCCCTTGGCACGATGGTTTCTCCATGGCGATAGGTGCGCAATGTCACCGTTACCTCTGCGCCGCGCGCCACAAGCAGGTCACAGGTGAGCCGTCCCATTTCGCCATTGCCGATGACCACCGCGCGTTTTCCATCCAAGCTGCCTAGCGTGCGCTCTGCCAGCAGAACGCCTTGCTCTGCGGCGGAACGCGGCACTGCGGTCAGTCTGGTTTCGGTTTTGACCGCCTTACCTGCGGTCACAGCACATCGAAACAGCGTTTCGAGCACTGGGTCAGCGGTGTGCGCTTCTCGTGCCAAACGAATCGCCTGCCGCACCTGTGACACAATCTGGTCTTCCCCCAAAATCTGCGAGCGCAGTCCACACGCGACTTCAGTCAGATGCCGCACTGCATCCTGCCCCGCACAGGACACGAACACGTCGCGAAACGGCGCATATGTCACACCTGCCGCTGCGCACAGCAGCTGCGCTGGATTGATTGCGAGCGCCTCCTGTACACTGCAATAAACCTCGGTACGGTTGCAGGTGGACAGAATGACACAACCCAAAACATCGGGGTGATTTTGCAGCGTTTGCAGCAGCTGGCTGACCTGACCCGCGACAAAGCTCAGCTGTTCGCGCAGCGCAATGTCGGCGTGCTCATGGTCCAGACTGCTCATGCAAATGTTCAAAATACCACCTCCTGTTTGGTTGCCGCAAGTGCGACGGTCACGCCGTTTTTTGCATATTTTCGATGCAGCAATACGCCCCTTGACGCGCACACCGCTGCGCGTTCACACACATTGTCCACCTGCACAGTTTTTTGTACAAATGCGGATGGCGTGAAATCCCCCGCTGCTTCTTGCAGGCTTTCTGCTGAAAAGGTCACAAACGGCACGCCCCACGTGTCCGCCAGTGCGCACAAACCTGCTTCATCCCGCTTCAGGTCGATGCTTGCCAATGCGCAGACGGCACGCGGATGGATGCCTGCCAAATCCAGCACCTCCTGCATGACCGCCATGAGCTCCGCTTCGCTTTTTCCGCGGCGGCAGCCGATGCCGACCGTGACCGTGCACGGCACCAGATGCAGGGTGTGCAAAAAGGGGATTTGTGTGCTATCATACGATACCACAAAGCCGCTGTCTGCCGCCATTTCCGTGGAAATACCCTGCGGCAATGCCCCACGCACCGGAAAATCGCTGTGCAGTCCAACGGTTTCTCCACGCAGCAGGGCGGCAGAAATATACCGAATATTTTGCACCTCAATCACGGCATATCCCTGCGCTTTTGCCCAAGTATCCACTGCGAATACCCCTTGCACATCGGTTGCCGTGGTGATAACTGCCGCCGCACCAAGCACATCTGATAAACGCGCCGCCAAGGCATTGGCACCGCCCAAATGCCCCGAAAGCAACGGAATGACAAACCGCCCTGCCTCATCTAGCACGAGCACTGCGGGGTCGGTGGCTTTGCTTTGCAGATGGGGCGCAATGGCACGCACGGCGATGCCTGCCGCACCGATGAACACCAGTGCATCAATGTTGTCCGCAAACGCCTGTCTTACACATTCGCGAAGACTGGTCTTTGCCTGCCCGCCGTCACGCATGATATGCTCCGTTTGGCAATCCGCCAAATGCGGCAAGATGCGGTTTGCCAACATTTGACCGCCTTGGGTGAAGGAGAAAATCCGTACCCGCATTATCGGCTTGCCTCACGAAATTCCGTGGTAAAACTGGGGTCGTATAGCTTGGAGCGTTCATATTGATTGCCCAGAAAACCGCCAACCGTAATCAGCGCGGTCTTTGTGATGTGATGTGCCTTTGCCGCTTCTGCTAACGCTGCCACCGTTGTGCGCACCACTTTTTCATCTTCCCATGTTGCTTTGTAGACGATTGCCGCTGGGGTTTCCGGTGCATATCCGCCCTCCATCAGACGTGCCGAAAGCGTTTCCAGCATACCTGTGGACAGGAAAATAACCATCGTTGCGCCATGCGCCGCCAGCGATGCAATGCGCTCCTTTTCCGGCACAGAGGTGCGACCCTCCATGCGCGTCAGGATAACGGTCTGGCTGACATCCGGCAGGGTATATTCCGCTTTCAGTGCCGCCGCCGCCCCGCAGAAGGACGATACGCCGGGGCAGATGCGATAGGCAATGCCTTCTTTATCCAAGGCATCCATTTGTTCCCGATGGGCGCCGTAAATGCTGGGGTCACCCGTATGCAGACGCACCACACGTTTGCCTGCGCGCTCTGCCGCAATCATCACCTCCAGCACCTGCTCCAAGGTCATTTCTGCGCTGTTATAAATAGCACAATCCGCCTTCACCTCGTCCAGCAAGGCCTTGTTGACCAGCGACCCTGCATACACAATGACATCCGCTTCTTGAATGAGCCGTGCACCACGCACCGTGATGAGGTCAGGTGCGCCTGACCCTGCGCCTACAAATTCAATCATACCTGTTCCTCCTTGACGACAATCACCGAAAAATAACTCGCCTCGTCGCCCAAATCCGCGAGTGTGCGATAGATTTTTTCGCCCTGCATACCGCACCGTTCCACCATCGCGGCACGTTCCAGTGCGCCCTGCTCTGCCAGCGTGTCCCGCACCTGCGTCACCGCACGCCCTGCTTTCATCAACACTTTGTTGCCCGGCAAGGATAGCCCTTCCTCGGTGCGTGCATGCGAGGCGGGAACGATGTGCAGCAGCTCACTGCCCTCACACAAAGGCAGATTGAGCGCTGCCGCCACTGCACAGAAGGAGGGAATGCCTGAGATGAACCGTGCATCATATCCCTGCGCCCGTACACGCTTGTGAATATAGGTGTAGGTCGAATAAATCGTGGCGTCACCCAACGTTAAAAATGCAACTGTTTTTCCTGCTTGCAGCAGCGCAATCAATTTCGCTGCAATGGTATCATAATTTTCTGCAAGCTTTGCCGTGTCTCGCAGCATAGGGGTGGGGCAGTCCAAAATCGGCTTGTCCACAATATATGCCTGTGCAATCGCAAGGGCGGTTTGCTTGCCGTCACCACTTTCCGGCACGGCAATGACGTCGGCTTCCTGCAAAATACGCACCGCCTGCAGCGTCAACAACTCCGGATTGCCGGGACCGACGCCGACGCCATATAAAATTCCGTTTTTCATGGTCATTTCTCCTGAAATCTCCGCAGCAAATCTGTCGCCCCCGTGGAGCGAAACAGCTCGCCATGTGCATTTGTAAATAAGATACATTCGGTTTGCAGTGCACCATGTGTGCGCATGGACAGCCGCTTTTCGGCTTGCTTTCCAATGCTTGCGAGCACGGGGGCCGCGAGGTTTGCCTCTTCCAATATTGCGATGCAGGCATCAACGGTGACGCTGTCCATGAGCTGTCGCACGGTGTCCTGCCCCGCGCCGCACAGAGCGGCGTGTGCCGCAAAAATCTCCTGCCTGCCATCTGCATAAGCGGAATGGGTCTGCATGATGCCCGCCGCCAGCTTGCACAGCTTGCCGGCATGTCCGATGAGCAAGACACTATAAAACCCCTTGTGCACCGCATAATCGAGCGTTTCCCCGATGAAATTGGACACGGTGACGGCACGGGCAAGGTCAATTCCTAATGCGTTTTGCGCAAAATCCTGTCCGTAATTGCCCGGACAGGCGAGCAGATGCCGTTCGCCTGCGGCAAAGTGGCTGTCCATCTCCACACGGATGGTGTCCACCAACGCCTGCTCGCTCATTGGCTCCACAATCCCGCTCGTGCCGAGGATGGAAATGCCGCCAACGATGCCAAGCCGTGGGTTAAAGGTGCGCTTTGCAATCTCCTCGCCGCCTTCCGCCGAAATCACCACGGAAAATCCGCGCTCACTGCCATATTTCGACGCCATACGCTGCACCGCCTGTATAATCTGCGCCCGTGGCCTGGGATTGATTGCCGCAGTGCCAACGGGACACGACAGCCCCACACGGGTCACACGTCCGACCCCTGCGCCGCCATCGATATGAATGCCTGCTTCCGACGTGCGGGAAACTGCCGCATAGATGCGTATACCATGGGTCACATCGGGGTCGTCCCCACTGTCCTTGCGGACTGCACAGCAAGCGGTGTCACCCACGCGATGTGCGTCCTCTATCTCCAGCGTCAGCGTAATGCCTTTTGGTGTTGGCAGATGAATCTGCAGGGGTGATTTTCCTGTCAGCAGCAGCTGGGTCGCTGCCGCCGCTGCACCCGCCGCACAGCTGCCTGTTGTGTAGCCGCAGCGCAGTGTTTTTTGTCCTTTCACCACAAATTGCTCCATGCGCATCACCCCCTTGTCCGCCAGACGATTTCTCACCGCACACGCCCCGTTGTCATTTCTGCTTACTTGCGCGTATATTTTGAAAAATGCGTATAAAAAATAACACCGCCCTGTCCTTCGCAGGGTGTGAATCCATCGATGATTGGACTGTATTCCGGCTTAAGGTTCATCATCTGGCGCACGCCTTCCCAGAGTGAAACCTCCAGTGGCATTGCTGTGCGCGACTCCTCTTATACGGCAGCGGGACTGCGCGGGATTCTCACCCGACTTCCTCTCTTTTCAAAGAAAAGACCTTCCCAATCAACTTATCTTATTTATCATAATACACACTTGCCATGCTTGTAAAGCAATTCTATGAAATTCAGCAGAATCATCCTAAAAATGCAAAACAGAAACACCGCCGCGCCCGTGATGAAGCCCTGCGGTATTTCTATTCCATGCATCGATTTTTTCGGTTGCTCGCTACGCTTTTCTGCTGTTTGTGTGGCAGTGTCTTTCCCGCTCAATAATAATCCGATACATTTTCCAGCGTGACCAATTCATATGGAATCCAGATGATATATGGATTTTCAGAGGAAAGCGGGTACCCCGTTCCTTGATTAATGGGTTTGCCGCTTTGTAAATTCATGGCTACCATCATGGAGGTATTGCCCATGGCTTCTGCATTCTGAAACACTGTCATTGCCAGCTTCCCCTCTTCGACCGCCTGCAGCCCTGCCGCAGTTGCATCTATGCCCACAATCGGCACTTTGGAAGGGTCCATCCCCAACTGCTCCAATGCCTCTATTGCCCCCAACGCCATCGCATCATTGTTGGAAATGATGGCATCAAACGGAATATTTGCGCGCAGAATGGGCAAAATTTTAATCATGGCTTCGATTCGGTCATAATTTGCAACGATAGGAGGTACTGCCTCGGTGGCATCAATGCCCTGCGCCTGCAAGGTTTGCAGCACTGCCTCTGTCCGTTCTACGGTGGTGGTTTGCCCCGGAATGCCTTGGAGCAAGATATATTTTATTTCTTTTTTTCCAATACGATTGAAATATTTCGCCAACCAATCCCCCTGCATATTTCCTGCAATCTTATCATCCGACCCTACATAAACGACATTTTCGTTTAACACATCTCGATTAAAGGGTAATCGATTGATAAGCACGATTTTCATATCGCCTGCTGCTTGTATGACCTCTTCCACATGCTCCAGACTTACCAAATTGATAATCACCACGTCTTCGCCGCGCTCGCGAACCTTCGCGACGCTCTGCAATTCCCGCTGTGGGTCGAACATAGAATTGATGGAATGAAACGTATAGCCTACGGCTTCTGCGGCTTCCTGTACGGCGGTTTCCAGTGTAATTAAAAATTCATCCCGCCACGCTAAAATAAGCGTAATATTTTTTTTATTTTGTATTGCATCTGCTTGTGGGTCTGTGATGGTTGGAACTGCATTTGGCGGATTTCCCTGCCTGCCTTGTATGAATTTCACGAACCTGCCCCCTTTAGAACCTGCGTTTTTTATCATCTTTTATATGTATGCACTGGGCAAATGATACATTCTACAAACATATTTCTTTGTATGAAAGACGTGCTTTTCCACATACTTAAGAAAAAGAGTAGGGGAGTGCTGATATGAAAACACATGAAAAAGGGCTGAATGCATGGCAGCTGACCATGATGGCATTGGGCACCGTCATTGGTGGTTCGTTTTTTCTCGGTTCTGCGGTGGCAATCCATGCCACCGGACCTTCTATCGTGCTTGCATTTGCCATTGGTGGTGCATTGGTCTATTTTATCCTGCTCGCACTGTCTGAAATGACGGTTGCGCATCCAGATGCTGGTTCTTTCCGCACCTTTGCCGCGCAGGCGTTTGGCCGTGGGATGGGGTTCGTTGTTGGATGGGTGTATTGGACAGGCATGGTGCTGGCAATGTCCAGCGAAGCCACTGCCGTTGCCATTTTTACGCGCACTTGGTTTCCGAGCGTTTCCATTCCGCTTCTCGGCAGCGCCATCATCATCGGCATCACTTTGATGAACCTTCTGGGCGCCAGCAGTCTAAGCAAGCTGGAAAGTGGTCTTGCTGCCATCAAGCTGCTCGCTGTTCTTTCGTTCATCATTCTTGGCATGCTTTTAATCTTTGGTTGGCTGCCGCATACACCTGCCATCGGTCTAGGTGCTATTCGTCAAGAGCCGTTTCTCTCCGGCGGCTTTAAAAGCTTTGCCGGCAGTATGCTGATTGTCATGTTTACGTATGCGGGCTTTGAAATCATCGGTCTTGCTGCTTCTGAAGCGAAATTGCCGCAAAAAACCATTCCCAAAGCCATCCGCTATACCGTCATCAGCCTTGTTGGCTTATATCTGCTCGCCATATCCGTCTTGCTTCCGTTAATTTCCACTGCAAGCATGAATGAAAAAACCAGTCCGATTGTTGCCGCATTGCATACGCAGGGTTTCATTTGGGCGGGCACCACGATGAATATTGTGCTGGTCACCGCCATTCTTTCTACGATGCTCGCTGCGATGTTTGGCATTGGGCGCATGATGCGCTCCCTTGCGGACGAAAAGCTTGCGCCACGCTGGCTGCAAGACACGCACACAGTGCCCCGCCGTGGCATCCTTGCTTCCGGCTGTGCCATGCTGCTTGCGCTTTGGTTTGGGATGCTGTTTCCGCGCGTGTATCTGTTCCTCATTAGCTCGGGCGGCTTTGCAATTTTGTTTTCCTATGTGGTGATTATGGCAACGCACATCCGCTTGCGGCGCAGAAACGGATGTCCAGAGGGTGGCTGTCAGCTGCGTGGATTTCCATACAGCTCATGGCTGGTGCTCTTTGCCTTGATAGGCACGATTTTGAGTATGCCCTTTGTATCCGGTCAAGGTTTTGGTCTGATTGCAGGCGTTATCATCACGCTATTTTACGCCTTATGCTATCGACTTCTGCGTTTTTCACAGAATCGTGCACGAAAAAATGCTTATCAAGTATATCGCAGCAGTCGTATGCAAATCGAAGCCTCTGAAGAGCTCTCTGATACGTCAGAGGACACCCCATCTTCGTAACGATTCCGTCATACTATGTAAAAAAACCTATGCGAACCCTGTCGCATAGGTTTTTTCTCTGGAATGATTCAGCGTTCTCCGCCACCATGTTTTCCACGTGCTCCTGCATTCGTGCTGTTCGGATTTTCAAACGTTACCTGCAATGCATTAGCAACTGCTTCCATAATGCCATTGCTGCTAAAGGTTGCGCCAGATACCGCATCAACCTCCACCGTTTGCTGCGAAAGAATGCTGGAAATTACGGTATCCACTGCCCGCTCAAAATAAGGCTTGTCATCTTCATAGGAATCCACTGTAATGTCGGTGATTTCCCCACCGCTCACAGTGACCGTCACCGCAGTATCGCCGCGGAAACCGCTTCCTGTGCCTGTATAGGTTCCGTCTGTAAAGCTTCCTGCCGCAGCGGTTGTGCTGTCCGTGGTTTGCTTTGCTGCGTCTGCTGCTGCGGCGGCATCAGGCTCTGTAGTGTCATTACCGACCGCATTCTCCGATTGCGCAGTGTCCTTTTCTGGTGTGGGTGCATCTTCCGTTGCAGCATCTGCGGTGTTTTCCGTTGGTGCTTCCGCCGAAGTCGCATCCTGTGTTGCTGCAGTATCCCCCGCAGACGATAAGGCATTTTGGACCGCATTGATGATGCCATTGCTGCTATATGTTGCACCGGATACAGTGTCAACCTGCGTGGTTTGCTGTGTTAGAATTTGGTTGAGAACTCCACTTTCTGCTTTGTCAAAAAAGGCGGCATCATCGCTGTTGGACAATATCAGAATCTCCTTGATATTCCCATTTTCAACCCTCACCTGTACCGTTGTCGTGCCCTTGAATCCTTCTGCACTGCCTGTATAGACGCCATCTTGATATTGTCCCATTCCAACAGCATCTGATACTGCAATAGCCGCCTGCATCGGTGCAGCTGCCGACTGCGCTGTCAGTGCTGTGCCGATGAAATACAAGCCCGTGGTCAGTGCAATGGCAAGCACTGCCGCAAGCATCGGTTTCGGTGTCATTGTCACATTCTGTTTCGGACAAACGGTCTGACACGCAAAGCAATCGATACATTCCGCTGATTTTACCACATCATCTTGATATAATGCAATTCCCATCGCACATTTTTTGGTGCACAGCGTGCACGCACCGCAATTTTGCTTTGGCTTTTGCAGGCGGCACAGTCGAACATGAGAAAGCAATGCGAAAATTGCACCCAAAGGACATAGATAACGGCAAAAAAAGCGTTCGATAACCATAGAACCAACGATAATCAGCAACAGTAACGCCGCGCCAATCGAAAGCAAATAGCTTGCCGAAGGCCATCCCGTCACGGATGCATACATTCCGAAAATTGTCCATGGGTCCATGGTGCTGTCCAGTGAAACGCCAAGCGTCCATAACACCACCACGCTAAACAGCAAAACCACATATTTCGGCAGCTTTAAAAACCGGTCGGCAGTTTCGTTTACCCGTAAAGACTTTGGATGAATTTTTCGCGCTAAAAACCAAAAAAAATCCCCCATAGTGCCAAATGTACATAAAAATCCACAGAAAAACCGACCCATAATGATGGTGACAGGCATCACCGCAAGCAACAGCCACAGCTGCTGTGAAAGCGCTGCAACATGAAATGTGCCGCTAATCAGCGCAACATAAACATCTTTCACTGCCGCAAATGTGGAGATGAACAGCCCCGGAAACAGCAAAAACGCTGCAAGCTGCACAAAGCGCCTAAAAATTTGAAGCGGAACAGGCTTGTTATGTAATTCATTTGTTTGTTTCGATTGATTTTGCATCAAGTTCACCATCCATACCCTTCTCTATCTCTAAAATTGGTTCCACAGATATGCGCCAATGCATACCTTTATGCTATCCATTATAGCAATCATTTGCGGAGATATGATTGGGATTGTGTGCAGTTTCTGTGAAGATGAAGGAAAACTTGCCCTATAAGCTGCACTATCGGTCTTTATGTAGCTATTTTCCCCTCGAAAACGGTTGTGCTTTGCTGTTTTGGCTCCAATGCCTGTGCCGCTGCAATGGTCGCTAATGTATCCCCAAGTTGTACCAATATACTGGAGAGTATCGCCAGCTCCTCTGCAGTCTTTCCTTCTGCCAGTGATGCCGCAACGAGAGAAAGCATAACCACAAATTGCGCTGTGTTCATAAAAAAACACCTCCTATGCCAGTGTATGCGGTTCCCCTGGTATCGGTTCTGCATCATAAAACATCTGGCACGGAGGTTTCCTCACTTTTCATTGCAAAATACCCCTTGTTCACAGCTGTATTTTGGGCGCAGCCGCAAACAAGGGATATTGGTTTTTTTATGTTGGTTCTGAACCGCCTATAACCTCTTTCATCGAGGTTGCAAGACCTGCCAGACCTTGTATTTCGCTTGGAATGATAATTTTTGTAGCCTTTCCATCTGCTGCTCGACCAAAGGCTTCCAGTGCCTTCATCTTCAGCACGCCTTCCGAAGGTGCTGCTGCGTTGAGCATTTGAATGGAATCCGCCAACGCTTTCTGCACTGCTAGCAGCGCTTCTGCCTCGCCCTGCGCCTCTTTAATTTTTGCCATGCGAGTTGCCTCAGCACGCAAGACAGTGGCTTCTTTTTCACCCTCTGCCACCAAGATAGAAGACTGCTTTTTGCCTTCTGCAACCAAAATTGCTTCTCGACGCTCGCGCTCTGCCTTCATCTGCTTTTCCATGGATTCCTGAATGGCTGCAGGTGGAATAATATTTTTCAGCTCGACACGATTGACCTTAATGCCCCATGCATCCGTTGCTTCATCCAAAATGGAACGCATTTTGGTATTGATGATGTCACGGCTGGTCAAGGTTTGGTCAAGCTCCAAATCACCGATGATATTACGCAATGTGGTCGCTGTCAAGTTTTCAATGGCTGCAATCGGGCTTTCGATGCCGTAAGTATACAGCTTCGGGTCGGTAATCTGAAAATATACTACGGTATCAATTTGCATCGTTACATTGTCCTTGGTAATAACAGGCTGCGGCGGAAAGTCTACAACCTGCTCTTTCATGGTAACTCTGCGCGCAACCCGCTCAAACAGCGGAATTTTAAAATGCAGACCCGTCCCCCAAGTGCCCTGATACGCACCCAAGCGTTCGACAATGAAGGCTTTTGCCTGCGGCACAATGACAATATTGGAAGCGATGAATGCAATGACAACAATCGCAAGTGCCAGCTGAATAAATTGCATGGTAACTCCTCCTTAAACCTTTTTCTCCACTATTGCTTTTACACCAGAAATGGATAAAACTGTGACCTCTGTGCCTTCCGGCAAAATGCTTCCATCCGCGC
Source organism: Intestinibacillus sp. (assembly GCA_963664255.1). Lineage (GTDB taxonomy): Bacteria > Bacillota > Clostridia > Oscillospirales > Butyricicoccaceae. The sequence continues at coordinate 395,556 of OY760938.1, forward strand.
TGCGTGCCGTCCAAATCTGCCCCAGCAGCTGTACCTGCCCTTTGGATTGCGGGTTTTGGATGGTTTCCACGACTACTGCGGTCTGCCCCAAAATGCGGTCTGCATTGGTTCTTTCCCCTTTAATCTGCAAAAATCGTTGGGTGAAAGGACGCACTAAAATAAGCAAGATTGCCGAAACAATTACAAACAATACCAGCTGTGACACCAGAGAGATTCCCAAACTTGCAGCGATTAGCGCGAAAAGCGCACCAATGGCAAACCATATCGCGGTTAAATTCAAGGTGAACCCTTCCAGAGCAATCGTTGCCACAAGAACGAGCACCCAGAAATAAATTGCGTGAATTCCGAATAAATACACACTCAACACCTCCTTTTTTGCCGATTGGCAAAAGAAGCTTTCTCCTGTTTCCCAACAACCACCTTTTTGCGTGGTTGCGTTATTATACCATATTTTCCTTTGCTTGTATAGTAGGATTTCTTACTTTATTTTATAAATAAAATATGAGATTTTTTGATAAAAATGTGCCCTATCGGTCTATATGATTTTTGTTATCCGCGGTTTTGTAAAATACGGTCAACCGCCATTAAAATACCCGCTTTTCCGGATGCATAGGTTAAGCCGCCCTGCATATAGCACACATACGGTGCGCGCATCGGTGCATCCGCCGACAATTCAATAGACGCGCCCTGCACAAATGCACCCGCCGCCATAATCACTTGGTCGTCATATCCTGGCATATCCCATGGCTCGGGCGTCACAAAGGAATCGACCGGTGCTCCCGCTTGAATGCCTTCACAAAACTTCCGCAGCGGCATCGGTTCGCCAAACGCAATGGTCTGAATGATGTCATATCGCGGCTCTTCCGCCTTTGGGCTGACCTCATATCCGCACAATTCCATCACTTTTGCGCAGAATATTGCGGTTTTCAGTGCCTGTGCCGTGGTGTGCGGTGCCATAAATAAGCCTTGATACAGCAGGCGGTTCTGCCCCATAGTGCAGCCGCACTCTCCGCCGATGCCTGGGGCTGTTAAATGATAAGCTGCGTTTTCCACCAAGTCCTTGCGGCCGGCAATATAGCCGCCTGTTGGCGCGAGTCCGCCCCCTGGATTTTTAATCAGCGAGCCTGCAACCAAATCCGCCCCCGCCTGTGTCGGCTCCATCGTTTCTACAAACTCACCATAGCAGTTGTCCACCAAAATGACAGCATCTGCATTGACTGCACGCACACGCGCGCAAATCTCTCCAATTTGTGCACAAGACAGAGTTTCTCGCACAGCATATCCACGGCTACGCTGAATAAACACCAGCTTCACGTGTTTTTCTGCCGCTGCGTGCGCAATCTCTTGTAGATTTGGTTTTCCCTCTACCAAATCCACCTGCTGATAGCCGATTCCATAATGCTTCATTGAACCATACATATCGCCTGTGATGGTATTTTGCAGGGTGTCATACGGCGCACCTGTCACCGAAAGCACAATATCACCCATTTTCACTGCGGAAAAGAGCGCACAGGACAGCGCATGGGTGCCATTGACAAACCCAATGCGCACCAATGCCGCTTCTGTCCCAAAAATATCGGCATAAATGCGGTCGAGTGTATCTCTGCCATGGTCATCATAGCCATAGCCCGTCGTTCCTGCAAACAAATTGTCCGACACACGATTTTTATGAAATGCCGCCAATACTTTTTCTGTGTTTTGGTCGCAAATTTCCTCTACACGTGTAAAAAATGGCGCAACTATGCGCTCAGCCTGCTTGCCGAGCGCATATGCTACTTCTGAAATTCCCAGATAATTGTTCATTAAAAATAGTCCTTTTTTTGATTCTTATCATTCGCCCAACAGCGCGTTGCCATCGGGTAACACAAACAGCGCGTCGTCTGATGCTGTCATTGATATTTGTTCCATTTGGCACGTGCGCACCAGCACATCGCCCTCATAAATTTCCGCGTGGTACAACAAGCCAGAAATGGTGGAGATGTCGTACAGCATACGGTAGCCTTCCTCTGTCACAGCCACCCGAATGCAGGGTTCATACTGCACATTTACCAGCTGCGCCGCTGCAATGCTTTCGGTCGGCAACGCCAGCACCGTTTCATAGGTTGGCAATGCCGCGGTATCATCATCCGAAAAATCACCATTTTTCCCAGTGTAATATGCGGTTTCCCCTGCAGACCATGCGTAAATCGTGTCACCACTGCGTAAAACGGTGTTAACAGTGCCGCCTGCTGCATTTAAGGTATCCGTGCGGCAGACCCCTTGCTTTGCCGATTGACGATATACGGTGCTGCGGTTCAAATCATCGGCATATACAATGCTTTTGACCACATAACGATATGCCGCGGGGCGCTGCAGTGTTGCAATCATCTGCTGCACATTCTTCGGCGTGACCTGTATTTGCTCTGCCAAATGGAGATTGGGGGTTACCTCTACCGCATCATTCAGCAGGTTCTCCTGCGCCTCTGTCGGCAGTACAATCCCCGTTCCACCGGAACGAAATGCACCGGTGGATAGGTAAAAACTCAAAAACAGGGCACCAACCAGTCCCATTGCACCAATGGAGGCCAGCATCGGTGTCGTTAATTTCTGTCGCATCCGATACGCCTCCTTTCACGTGGCACATTACGGCTGAAACGGCGCAGGTGCATCTTCGCAGCAGCCAAAGTATTGTGCAATCAACTGCACAATACGCTGTGAGGTTTTTCCATCGCCATATGGATTAACAGCGTGCGCCATGGCTACATATGCTTGTGCATCGTCCAGCAGCGTACGTGCCTGCCGCACGATTTCTGCCTGCTCTACACCCGTCAGCTGCACCGTTCCCGCCTCAATCGCTTCGGGACGCTCGGTTTCCCGCCGCAGCACCAGCACTGGTTTTCCCAAGGACGGGGCTTCCTCCTGCAATCCACCCGAATCTGTCATAATCATATAACAGCGCGCCATCAGATTGTGCATTTCGTCCACCATAAGGGGTGCAATCAAATGCACACGGTCATTTCCGCCAAGATATTTTTCTGCCGTTTCCCGCACATATGGGCTCAAATGCACCGGATATACAAAATGTACATCTTCATACGCCGCTGAAAGCTCTGCAATGGCACGGCAAATGTTTTCCAGCGGTTCTCCATAGTTTTCGCGGCGGTGTGCCGTTACCAAAATCACACGCTTGCCGGTGAAATCCAAGGCTTTGAGCGTTTCATCCCGAAATGTGAAATCCTCTCGTACCGTCAACTTGATTGCATCTACCACTGTATTGCCGACCACCGAAACACCTTGCGTGATGCTTTCGCGCTCCAAATTGGCGCAATTACGCGCGGTCGGTGCAAAATGCAGCGCTGCAATTTGTCCTGTCAGCTTTCGGTTCATCTCCTCGGGAAACGGAGAATAGTTATCATAGGTACGCAAACCTGCCTCGACGTGTCCCACAGGAATCTTGTGATAAAATGCCGCAAGTGCACCTGCAAAGGTCGTGGAGGTATCCCCATGCACCAAAACAATGTCCGGCTTTGCCTGCTCCAAAACATCGTTTAATCCATGCAGAGAACGCTCGGTAATCGAGGCAAGGGTCTGCTGCTGCTGCATAATGTCCAAATCATAATCCGGCTGAATCGAAAAAATCTCTAAGACCTGGTCCAGCATCTGCCGATGCTGTGCGGTCACACAGACGATGCTTTCCATATCCTCGCTCTGCTCCAATGCACGAACCAAAGGCGCCATTTTAATCGCTTCCGGACGTGTTCCGAATACGGTCATGACTTTAATCTTCTTCATCTGCTTTTGTTTCCTTTCCTTCTGCGGCGATTATTTGTGTGTCGGCATCTTGCGAATCTGCTTCTCCTGCGTGTACGTGCTTATCAATGCTCAGCATGACCTTTGTGCCAATACTAATCGCAAGAATGACTGCAAGCACCAACACCATCGCGCGAATTTCACCGCGGGAGGTCAAAACCACTGCCGCAAGACCCAGCGTGCCGCTAATGGAATATAAAATAGCAACCGTTTGTTTTTGATTGAAGCCCATGTCCATCAGCCGATGGTGCACGTGTCCACGGTCAGGGCTCATGGGACTGCGGCCTGATAAGATGCGGCGTATCATAGCAACCATGGTATCAAAAATCGGCAATCCCAAAATCAAAAATGGGACTGCAAACGAGATAATCGCATAAAACTTAAACATTCCGCGAATGGACATGGTTGCCAGCATAAATCCCAAAAATGTCGAACCAGTATCGCCCATGAAAATCTTTGCTGGATTGAGATTATACGGCATGAAGCCAATGCACGCCCCCGCGAGCGCCGCCATGACAATGGCAATCTGAATTTCTCCAACCAACAGCCCCACGGCAAGCATCGTGATTGCCGCAATGGACGATACACCTGCCGCCAAGCCATCCAGTCCGTCAATCAAATTGACAGCATTGGTAATGCCGACCACCCATAAAATCGTGATTGGTATCGAAAGTATACCCAAATTGAAATACAAACTATCTGAAAATGGGTTCATGTTGGATAAAATGTTGATTTGCAGCTCTCCGATGCAAACCGGAATCGCCGCGGAAATGATTTGCACCACGAATTTCAGCTTGGCACTCAATGCCAAAATATCATCGAAGATACCCAACACAACAATAATGGTTGCACCCAACAGAATGCTAAACAGCTGTTCATCAAAATCCGCAAAAATGAGTATGGCACACAGAAATGCCAAAAAAATAGCAAGCCCGCCCATGCGCGGAATCGGCTCCTTGTGCATACGGCGTCCGTCTTTTGGCACATCAATCGCGCCGACTCTGTGCGCAAATTTTTTTGCGAACGGCGTCATCAGATAAGAAAGCACGCCCGCCACCGCAAACGCCGCCAGCACGAATTCTATCACTCTATACTCTGACATACGATTTTCCTCTTAAATCATTGCACAAATCTGTGCTGAATGCAGTCAGCGTTTTACAAAGCCAACTTTACGATAGACTTTGTCCATCGTTTTGCGCGCAATGTATTGTGCTTTCTGCGCACCTTGCTGATATACCTGCTCTAAATACTCTTTGTTTTTCAACAAATCTTCGGTTTTTTCGCGAATGGGACGCAGAAGCTCCACCACGGCTTCGCCTGTTGCCTGCTTGAAGTCTCCATACCCCTTGTCCGCGAATGCGTCTTCGACCTGCTCCGGTGTTTTTCCGGTTGCCAAGGCGTGAATGGAAATCAGATTGTTGATGCCATCCTTGCCTTCTCGGCGGCACACACAGGCATCTGAATCCGTAACCGCACGCTTAAACTTGCGCAGAATGTCCTCTGGCTTATCCATGAGCAAAATAAAACCGTTTTGATTTTCGTCTGACTTGCTCATTTTGCGCGTCGGCTCCTGCAAACTCATGATTTTCGCGCCTACCTGTGGAATATAGGGTTCTGGCATAACAAATGTATCCGAATGGATGTGATTGAAGCGTTGTGCAATGTTGCGTGCCAGCTCCACATGCTGTTTTTGGTCAATGCCAACCGGCACTTTATGCGTTTGATACAGCAGAATATCTGCCGCCATCAGCACAGGATAGGTAAAAAGCCCTGCATTGACATTGTCTGCATGCTTGGAAGACTTATCCTTAAACTGGGTCATGCGCGACAATTCACCAAACATGGTGTTGCAATTCAGCACCCATGCCAGCTCTGCATGTGCAGGCACGTGGCTTTGCACAAAAAGCGTGCTCTTTTCCGGGTCTAGTCCGCAGGCGATATACTGCGCCAATACCTCAAGGGTTTGTCGGCGCAGCACTGCCGGCTCCTGCCGCACCGTGATGGCGTGCATATCCACAACGCAATAAATACAGTTGTATGCCTCTTGCAACGGGCCGAAATTTCGGATGGCTCCAAAGTAATTGCCCAGTGTCAATTTTCCACTTGGCTGTACGCCAGAAAAAATGGTTTGTTTTTGTTCTATTTCGCTCATTTCAGTACTTCCTTTAAATATTCATCCATGACCTGTCCCATAATGGCGATGCCGGTTTCTATCTGTGCATCGGTTGGCAGAGAGAAATTCAGCCGCACACCAGGACACTGTATCGTTTCATCTACCAAAAAAGATACGCCAGGCACTGCCGCCACCTTTTTGGCACCCAGTCTGCGGCACAGCTCCATGCCGTCACAGCCTTCCGGCAGCTGCACCCACAGAAACAGACCGCCGTCCGGATGGGTGACCTGCACGCGCGCATCAAAATGACGCGCAATTTCCTGCAGCATTTTATCGCGTTTTTGTGCATACAGCTTGCAAACGTTTGCAATGTGCGCATCTAAATCGTATTTCTGCAAAAATTCTGCAATCACCATTTGGAAAAATAGGTTGGTATGCACATCGCTGGTTTGCTTTGCCACCACCAGCTTGCTGATGACCTCTTTATTTGCACAAACAAAGCCCATGCGCAATCCCGGCGCAATCACCTTGCTGTACGAGCCTGCGTAAATTACGCGCCCATCTGTGTCCATACTTTTGATACTAGGCACGATTTCTCCTGAATAGCGCAGTTCAAAATATGGATTGTCCTCCAAAATCAGCACATTGTATTTTTCTGCAAGCTGCAGCATCTCACGGCGGCGGCTTGCAGGCAGGGTTTTCCCTGTTGGATTTTGGAAGGTCGGAATGGTATAAATCAGCCGGACGTTGGGTACCTCCTGCAGCAGCTGCTCCAGTGCATCCATGCGCATACCGTCTGCATCTGTCGCACAGCCCACCAATTTGGCTTTATAAGAGCGAAACGCATTGAGCGCACCGATGAAGCTGGGGTCTTCGCAAATGACCACATCCTCTTCGTTTAAGAACACCTTTGCCATCAGCTCAATGACCTGCTGTCCACCCGTGGTAATCATCAGGTCATCGGCATCTGTTCCGGTCTGATACTGTTCGCGCAGTCGCTTTTTGGTTTGCTCCCGCAACGGCGCGTAACCCTCTGTCACACCATACTGCAACGCCTCTGCGGCGTTGGTGCGAAATAGCTGCTGTGCAATTTCTTCCATTTCTTCTGCCGGAAAGGTATCCGGCGAAGGATTGCCGGCGGCAAAGGAAATGACCTCCGGATTTTGTGTGACCTTTAATATTTCACGAATCGCTGACGGTTTCAATTCCGCGATACGGTTTGAAAAAGAATATTGCATCTTTGCTCTAACCCTTTCATTCATCATTCTATCCAAAACAGGCGTGACCTGCTGCGCTGACCTCACCGCAGTATGCTGCACGCATATTTCTGCATTCCCTAGAAATACCTAACAAATATCTTAGCACAAAAGCCGTCTGGGTGCAATGTCCGTTTTTTCTTTTTCCACCCTTTTCTTATGAAAAAGTCCAAAGAACCTGTATGCACAAACACCAAAGCGGCTGCATGATTGCAACCGCTTTGGTTCTGCCTTCTCGTGTCTGCCGTTATTCTAATTGGAATTGATTGACGAGCTGCTGTAGGATTTGCGCTTGCCCGCTGAGCTGCTCCGAAGATGCCGCGCTTTCCTCTGCGGCCGCAGAATTGTTCTGCACAACAGAGGCAATTTGCTCCAATCCATGACTCACCTGCGACACTGCTTCCGCCTGTTTATCCGAAACATCCACGATGTCCTGCACCTTCTCGTTCATAGAATCGGTTTGTTTGACAATTTTCTGCAGTTGCTCTGCAGTTAAATCCACAACACCTCTGCCACCCTCCACTGCATGAATGGCGTTTTGAATCATTTGTGTGGTTTGATTTGCCGCCTCTGCGGAATGCTGTGCCAAATTACGCACCTCTTCCGCGACCACCGCGAAGCCTTTTCCGGATTCTCCCGCGCGAGCCGCTTCCACCGCTGCATTGAGCGCCAAAATGTTGGTTTGGAATGCGATGTCTTCAATGGTTTTGATGATTTTCGCAATTTCCTGCGTTGTTGCAGAAATTTCATTCATCGCTTCGACCATTTTTGTCATATAGGCATCACTTGCTAGAACGCTTTCCCGATTCGAGAGCGATACTGTACCGACCGCTCGGGCTTCTACTGCATTTTGCGTGATTTCTTCCGACATCTGTGTCACATTGGCTGCCAACTCTTGTATGGATGCCGCTTGCTTGGTAGCACCCTGCGACAACGACATGGCGCTGTTTGCCATCTGCTCGGATTCCTGCTTCACTTCTGAAGACGCCTGGTGCATTTGATAAAACGCCCCTTGAATCGATGCAATAAATTCCTCCATATTTTCTTTCATTTCCACAAAATCGCCGGTATATGCCGCCTGCAAAGACACCCGCAAATCACCTTGGCTCAACTGCTGCATACACGCTGAAAAATCTCCAATCGTGCTTTCCAGCATCTCACATAACGCGCGCATATCCTGTGCCAAAATGCCCAATTCATCGTTTGATTGGAACGTAATTTTCTGTTTCAGTTGACCGCTTGCCAAACCATCTGCAACCTTTTGCAGTTCTTGTATCGGTCGGACAATCGCACGATTGACGTGACTGCCCGCCACCATCATGGTAACAAATTCCAGAAGCAGGAACAACGCAATGACAAGGAATATCAGAAAAATAGAGCGCTCGACTTTTGCAATTTCTGCATCCAGTTTCCCATTTATATCGCTATTTAAAGCATCAATATCTGCATTAATTTGCTCTGCAGCTCCATCAAAATCTGCCATCATCCGGTTGCCGGCTTGTGTTCCCTGCCCCATGTACGCCTTTGCCATGCGCACACCCGCTTCATAATATGCTTCAAAATTGACCTCTATCTGCTCTAACTGCGCAGCACTGGTCTGCATCGAATCACGTGCTTTCAGCTCTTTCATCAAGGCGCGCGCCTGCTCAGCGTACGCTTCTGCCTGCTCTAATCCATCATCCAAACCGTCTTCGCCGCGTGTTGCACTGATGTCACTCACCCATTGCTGCACCTGCACAATGTCCAGCTTTAATTGGTCACTTTCTTGTGTCGCAGTTAAGTACTCTGTTTGCATTTCTTTGACCACTGCAATATCATAATTTACAATCAGGGCAACAGCCACTGAAAACACAACAAACAAAACCAGCATGATGACCAGCGGTAAAATCGTCTTTCGTTTGATTCCTTGCATAATGCAAATCCCCTCCACCCTTGAGTTCCCTTCCGAAATATCTTACTTTTTGATGATAACACAAAAAATTCAACTTTATATACTGGCATTTCCCACAAATTGCGGCATCCATATCTGTGCCTATTTGCTACTTAGAATCTGTATTCCCCGACGAGAACCGCTGCATTTCGGAAATATTTTTGCCAGGCAAGGCAGGAAGAGAATGGTTTTGGCGCAGCAAAATACGCTGTGCAATCTGTGCAGTACACTGGCGATGCTTGTCAATCGTTCTCGGCGCTGCAACAGCATAGGCATCATCCAGCAGTTCAATGGTATAGGCAATTCCATGATACATTCCGTGTATCGTTTTGATAATTGGCATATAGTATCACCTCTTAGCATATTCGATGGATCAGAGAAAATCAATCGCTTCCTGTATTTTACAACAAAGTTGAAAAAATTTCAGCACGCAAATAAAAAAATGCGTGCATTGTTGTCGTATTTATAGTATACTATTGACTATTCCCACTTTCACAGTCTGCTTTAAAAGATACAGATAAGAATCTGAAATTTTCCGTAGTTTTGTGACAATGTCACAGAACTTTTTCAACTGTTATTGTATTATAAATATGTAATAAATTACTTTGATTAGATTTATTTTACTTGAATATTTGTATCTTTTTTTCATATATGGGTTTTTCTCACTTGGTTTTATTTCCCGTTCTTCCAGTTCAACTTCGACAAATTGTGAAAAAATTCAATTTTCATCTCTTTTTTTCTTACATTCTTTACTTTTTATACAAAGTTTCTGTTTTAGCAAAAAAATATACGAAACACTGTAGATTTTTTTGCAGAATAGTGTGATAATAAAAGTCAGTACTGGATTTACATTACATCATCGTGTGTCTCACTAAAAAAGCCGACAGCACAAACACGATTATATCTCCTACAAGAGCAATCGGAATTAGGCTTTTTGCATTTTGCAATCCGATGTGACTGCAATAAATGCCAATGGTGTACAGACTGGTTTCCGATGCGCCCAGCATCACGGCTGCCACGCGGCCTGTATAGCTATCCACGCCGCATCGATGGATGATTTCACTGCCAAGCGCAAGACCGCCGCTGCCGCTGATTGGTTTTAACAGCACCAACGCTGCACACTCTTGCGGAATGCCTAGTCGGATGAAAATTGGTTGGAGCAATGCCCCTATCATGTCAATGCATCCCGATGCGCGCAGCATATATACGGCGGTCAGCAATCCCAAAACGGTTGGGAACAACCCTATGGCGATGCGCAGTCCTTTTTGTACCCCTTGTATAAAAGTTGAAAATACATCTATCCCCTGCATCCAGGCATAGGCTGCAATGCCACTGAGGGTGATGGGTATCAATATATCTACAATCATGTATTCCTTCCTCATTCCCACAAACAACCTTCATCCGGTGTCAAAGTGCTGTTCATACCTGCGCAGGAGAACCGCCAGAAAAACAACACCTGCCACGGATGCGAACGATGCGCCCCAAATAGCAGGCATGATGTCATAGGGATTCGCTGCACCATAGCCTGCACGAATTGCCGCCACCGTGGTTGGTATGATTTGGATGGAAGTTGTATTGAGTAATATTAGCATTTTGACAGCATCTGTGTGATTGGTTCGTTTTTGCAGTGAATGCAATCGTTCTGCAGCCTGCAAGCCGATTGGCGTTGCTGCATTGGATAACCCCAATAGATTTGCTGTGATATTGGCGCTCACCTTCTCCATTGCATCGTTATCATTGGATGCCTCTTTAAATAATTTTTGTAATGCCGGTCGGAGCAAGGATGCTATTTTGTTGGAAAGTCCTGACTTGGACACCAGCTCCATCATGCCGGACCAAAGACTCATCACACCGATAAGATGCAGCATAAGTGTTACTGTTTCTTCTGCTCCTGCGGTCACGGCAGCGGTCACGCTTTCCATTCTGTGTGTGATTACCCCAAACAGCACACTTGTCACCAGAAAAAGCATCCATATTTTTGAAAGCAATTTTACCCCCCCTATTTTTATTTTTGGTTGGTTTCCGAACAAACGGATCAACATATAAGCAGTTTTATAACGGAAAAGGAGTATTATTATGAAATCTACAGGTATTGTAAGAAAGGTTGATGAACTTGGTCGCATCGTATTGCCGATTGAGCTTCGTAGAACTTTGGACATCAACGTGAAGGATTCTCTGGAAATCTATGTAGACGGTTCTCAGATTATTCTGAAGAAGTATGAACCTGCATGTATCTTCTGCGGCAGCGCAAAAGACATTATCCATTTTAAGGGTAAGAATGTATGTAAAAACTGTATTGGAGAAATCAAAGACTAACATGATGGATTATCTTATTTCGTGCTATTTGCACAATTCATTGTACCAATATACTTTACTTTCGTTATAAGGCAAGACGCTTTTAAAAGCGTCTTGCCAGTTTTTTTTACCGCATTGATCTATGATGCTGCCCCTGCTGGTCGCGTACTTCCTGATACTTCGCCTTTGTTGCTAGTCCTCCTCTGATATGTCGTTCGCATTTATTCTTGCGCAGTACCATTTGCACCTGTAGGTATAGCATACGATTTAAATGCACCAAGCGTTCTGTAATATCTTTATGTACTGTAGATTTCGATATTCCAAACTCTTTTGCCGCCTGTCTGACGGTGCCTTGATGTTCCACAATATATTTTCCCAGCATAATCGCCCGTTCTTCCGGCAGACCTTTCACAAAAACGCCCCCTCACACATAGCTGTTTCATAATAGCCTATGCAGGAAGAGGTTGTTTTTAGAAGGAAATTTCCAACGTCCTTTATAAACGCTTATGCAATCGCATCCTACATCAAGAGTATCCACAACTCATCGTGCATATTCTTCTGCGTAACCTGACAGACACCATATCCCAAGATTCGTATTTCTATGCTTCTATTTCATGTTATAAATTCGTCTTAAAACGATAAATAAAAAGACAAAATCTTGAAGATGCTCTTACCAATGTCTAAAACATACCGATAATACTTCAATCAGCAAAAGAAAATTTTAAAAGAAGTCCTTGACTTAGAGTTCACTCTAGATGCTAGAATATTAGGAGCACTTGAAACTGTAGAGAAGCATTTATAGAAACGTCCATATTTTGTAAACTCGATTGGGTAAGGAGCGCAAAATGAATCAACTGAGCAACAAAAATCAAGACCTTGCTTTTTTGCCAAATACGGAGATACTTCGGCTGGAAATCAGCGGTTCCTGCGTAAAAATCGCGGAACAGATGGACGAATCTCCAACACGGTCTACTCCACTTACATTTCATGAACTTCAGCTGTCGGATTGGCATCTTCTTGCTCCGCTGCTGGAGCAAGAAGACAGCCCTGCCACATTGGGCTGCTTTGGAACGTTGTTTCTCTGGGGCAACGCCTATGGTCTGTCCTGCGCCAGACTTGGAAACCGACTGCTTTTCCGCTATTCTGACGAAGATGAAATTGCCTTTGCTTATCCGTCCGGTGTCGGTTCTTTGCGCCCTGCAATCGAATGGATGCGGCAATTTTCACAACAGTACACACAGCCACTGACCTTGTATGGGTTGACGGAGATACAAAAGGCACGCTTGGAGCAGGAATATCCCAATGGCTTTTTGTTCGAGGAAAATCGGGACTACGCTGACTATTTGTATACGATTGATGCATTGGCAGACCTGCCTGGCAAGAAACTGCAAAGCAAGCGCAACCACTGCAATCGCTTTCTCAGAGAACATCCCAACTGGCGCTTTGAACCGTTGACCGCGCATCATTTCGATGCCTGTATGCAGCTGCTTGAGCAGTGGGAGAGTTTCCATGCCCAAGGCACGGCGATGCAAGTACAAACTGCCGAAAAATCTGCCATCCGCGCGTCTTTTGATGCATTTGTGGAATTGCAGCTCTGCGGCGGCGCTCTGTTTGTAGAAGAGCGTCTTGTGGCGTTCACGCTGGGAGAACGCACTGGCGGCAACAGCTTCGATGTACATTTTGAAAAGGCAGACAGCACCGTGCACGGCGCATACCAAATGATTAACCGGGAATTTGCCCGTTTCCTGCGGCATACGCATCCCAACCTGCATACAATCAACCGCGAAGAGGATATGGGATTGGAGCATCTTCGCAAAGCCAAGCTGTCCTATCACCCAGCCATGCTCCTGACAAAATACACTGCCCGTTGGGTTGACTAAATCTGCGAGAGCTTTGGAATACCAGTCATCATCGGCAAGGTGGACTGGCTTTCGAAGCTGTAACCATGCTGCCAAACCGACGAAACAGACATATATCGACGAAGATACCCAGAGGGCTTGTTGTCTGCACTTCACAGACAACAAGCCCTCTATCGTTGCATTGATGCAGCCGCATATGTCGACTCTGTTTCCACTTGAAATCCATGGCTTATTTCCTGTACTTATCATAAACGACACTACACCCGCTCCACAAGAACGCACTTTTTTATACCTTGGTTACCTCTTTGTAACTGACTTTCGTTGTTATGGAAGTTGCATCAGAATAAAAACAACAGATGCAACATTCCTTTTAAAACCATTGTAGGGGCACAATATGTTGACCAAACACGAATTGCCGACGTGTCCGGTAGCAACAACTGTTCACATGTAATGAAAATTTTTGTTGATTTTTAGGGTTTCTTGGAATATACTGAAATCAACTGTATTTCCAGTTTTTGATTTTATTCTGAAATTCAAATGAGGAGTACCTTATGAAGCCTTATTTTGCACACATCACCGAAGATGCTACCCAACAGCAAACCGTTTACACCCACCTTACTGGAACTGCAACCTTAGCCGCTCAGTTTGCAGCCGCATTTGGAGCAAGTGCACTTGGCTATCGCTGTGGTCTGCTGCATGATATTGGAAAATACACGGATGCTTTTCAAAAACGCCTGCTGCAAAATGGCCCTCGCGTAGACCACTCCACCGCCGGTATGCAAGAGGCGTTAAAGCTTGGGGATTTATGCGCATCCTTTTGCATTGCCGGACATCACGGTGGTCTGCCGGACGGCGGGAATCCCAATTTTCGTGGTATGCAGGATGGTACTTTCGCCGCCCGTATGCACAAGCAGCTTCCTGATTATACTGCATTCTCCAAGGAAATTTCTATTCCTGATGCGAAGCTTCCAGCGTATTTTGGCACGGATTCGTTTCGCAGTGCATTCTTCATTCGCATGATTTACTCCTGCCTAGTTGATGCAGATTTCCTAGATACCGAGCGGTTTATGTCTGGCGGGCGGATTGAACGCGGTCATTATGAGGATATTACGCACCTATTGGAGCAGTTGATGCAATTTATTGCGCCTTGGTGGAATGCAACCAACAACCTCAATGAAAAACGCTGCGCTATCTTAAAACACTGCATCCAAGGAGCTGTGCAGCCAAAAGGTTTTTTTTCATTAACCGTCCCAACCGGCGGTGGTAAAACAGTCAGCTCCATGGCGTTTGCACTGGAGCATGCCAAGGCGCATGGACTGCGCCGCATTATCTATGTAATTCCCTATACCTCTATCATTGAGCAAACTGCCGAGGTGTTTTATAAAATCTTTGGCGAGGAGCAGGTCATCCCACATTATGCTGCCGCAGCTTTTTCCGAGGATGCGCAGGATGCTGTATCTACTGCACATTGCCGCAGGCGTCTTTCCACCGAAAACTGGGATGCGCCCATCATTCTTACAACTGCTGTACAGTTTTTCGAATCCCTCTTTGCAAATAAGCCCTCGCATTGCCGCAAACTACACAACATTGCGAATAGTGTCATCATTTTTGACGAAGCGCAGATGCTGCCCATCCCTTTTTTACATCCGTGCCTGCGTGCTGTCACACAGCTAACCCTGCATTACGGCTGCTCTGCAGTCCTTTGCACTGCCACCCAGCCGGCACTGGAGCCGCTGCTGAAAGAAATCCTTCCGCCGGAGCAATCCGTGCGAGAATTGTGCCCTGACAAAAAGGAGCTATATCACTTTTTTCGGCGGGTTTGCTACCAGTCCCTTGACACGCTGTCTGACGATATGCTATCAACACGACTGCAGACCCACGAACAGGTGCTCTGCATCGTTAACAACCGCGCGCAGGCGCAGCGATTGTTTCACCGATTGCCTTTGGAAGACACTTTTCACCTATCTACGTTGATGACCCCACAGCATCGCAAGCAGACGCTTGATACCATCCGTATCCGATTGCAGCAGCAGCTCCCTTGCCGTGTCATTTCCACAAGTCTTATTGAAGCTGGTGTCGATGTAGATTTTCCTGTAGTATACCGTGCGCTGGCAGGGCTGGACTCCATCATTCAGGCGGGCGGGCGCTGTAACCGAGAAGGAAAAAGCCCACTACAAGACAGCATCGTGTATATCTTTCGCCCAGAAACCGCACCGCCGCACATCTTCGCGCAGCAGATTGAAGCGACTGAGTCTGTCATGCGGCAGTTTGAGGACCTTGCTTCTCCGGAAGCAATCCATACATATTTCTCTTTTTTGCTGTATACCATCAAGGGCAGTGATGCACTGGATAAAAATCAAATTTGTTCGCAACTGTCACAGCAGTTCTTTCCATTTGCAACCATTGCAGACCAGTTTTGCCTGATTGAAACGACTGCAAAGACCATCTATATTCTAGGCGATGCCGAACAAGCGCTACTGTCACAGCTACAGGACTATGGTCCTTCCCGCTCCCTGCTGCGCAGGCTTGGAGCATATGCGGTATCCGTATATCCACAGCACTTTGCATCGCTCTATGCCGGCGGCTCGGTGGAGCTCCTCTGGGATGACATTGCCGTGCTGCGCAATCACAGCCTGTACGACGAACACACCGGCTTGTCTTTGGAGAACGACGAGGGGCAAGGTTATATAATATGAGTGGGCGCGGCAGAAACCGAATTTCTACCGCGCCCTTTTCCCTCAACTGAAACCAAAATATAAACTATTTCAATCCTCGTTCGCTATCGCGACCGACTTTATCATTATACCACAGCGGCGAGTGGAAGTTGAAGACCCAAATCTGCTTTTGATGCCGCTCGTGGTATAATTTTAAAATAGATGTATAATAGCCGTTTGCGGCTATTATACCACAGCGGCAAGCAAAATTTGAAGCCCCAACGCTGCTTTTGATGCCGCTCGTGGTATCATTTTTTAAAATGGCTGTATCATAGCCGTTTTAAAAAATATATGAGAAGTGCTTGACATATTTTATTTTCTGATTTATAGTAAATACATCTCACAAACTTAATAAACCAAAATATAAACTGAAAGGAGAAACACGCATCCATCTATCAGGAGGAGCACATATATGTTTCTCCTGATAGCATCTGAAAACCATGAAGGAGCGATTCAAAATGTCCATCCGTTTAGAGGTCTGGGGAGACTACGCCTGTTTTTCCAGACCCGAATTAAAGGTTGAACGCGTAAGCTACGACTTGATGACCGCCTCTGCGGCGCGTGGTCTTATTGAAGCGATCTACTGGCATCCGGGAATGCGTTGGCACGTGGACAAAATCCATGTCTTAAACCCGATTACCTTCACCAATATTCGCCGCAATGAGGTCAGTTCCAAAATTTCCGCCCGCAATGTGAGCACCGTTATGAATGGCGGTCAATCCGAACTATTTATTAATACTGCAAACGACATTCAGCAACGTGCCGCCATGGTGCTGCGGGATGTCCATTATATCATCGAGGCACACTTTGATATGACCGACAAGGCTTTGCCTGGCGACAACCCCGGCAAATTTCAGGATATTATCAAACGTCGACTGAAAAAGGGTCAATGCTACCATCAGCCATGTTTTGGTGTACGGGAGTTTCCAGCAAACTTCCGACTGTTTGAGGGGGATACCATTCCAACCGCCTATCCCGACAGCACCCGTGATTTGGGCTATATGCTATATGATTTGGACTACTCAGACCCAGAAAATATTCAGCCGCTGTTTTTCCGTGCAATGCTGGTGGATGGTGTGCTTGATTTTCGGGATTGTGAGGTGCTTCGATGATTCTGCAAGCTTTAGCAACCTATTATAAGGCGCTTGCACAAAAGGGCGAAATTGCGCGCCCCGGCTGGGGCCCTGTCAAGGTCACCTACGCACTTGCGCTCAGTGAACAAGGGGAGCTGGAACGGCCTTTCACCATCGCTGAACCGGATGCAAAGGGCAAGAAGCTGATTCCAAAAAGCATTTTGCTGCCATTTCAGGTCAAGCGTTCTTCTGGTGTTGCAGCAAACTTTCTCTGCGACAATGCAACCTATCTGTTGGGGCTGGACAGTAAGGGTGACCTCGCCCGCGCGCAAAAGTGCTTTGAAGCCTGCCGTGCACTGCATTTACAACTGCTCCGAGACGTGGACACCCCGCTCGCCCGCGCCGTTTGCGCATTTTTTGACCACTGGAATCCAGAGCAGGCGGAAGCACACCCAGCGCTCATCGACTATCTGGATGCGCTGCGCGGCGGTGTCAATCTGGTCTTTCTGCTTGGCACATCATATGCGCATGAGGATGATGCAATCTGTCAGGCGTGGCAGCAATTCTATGACCGCACGGAAGACAGCGTTCAGATGCAGTGTCTGGTGACTGGGAAGCGTGATTCTGTTGCGCTGCTCCATCCGAACATCAAGGGTCTGCGCAACGGACAGTCAATGGGCAACTCATTGGTTTCATTTAACGCGCGCGCCTATGAATCCTACGGGCGTGAGCAAGGACAAGGGTTGAATGCACCCGTCAGCCAATACGCTGCCTTTGCCTACGGCACTGCGCTGAATCACCTGCTGGCAGACCGCCAGCACCAGCTGTTTTTCAGCGACACGACGGTCGTTTTTTGGTCAGAGGATGGACAGTCTGCCTATCAGGCGGCATTCCGCTTCCTCTTAAACGGTCCAGACCCTACCCAGCCGATTACCAATCAGGAACTGTTCGACCTGTTGCGTGCAGTGCAGCAAGGACGATACGCCGAGTGGAACGGCACAACGCTGGATGCAGACTGTCATTTCTATATTCTCGGACTCGCACCAAACGCCGCACGCCTTTCCGTTCGTTTTTTTCTGCAGGACACCTTCGGCAGCCTACTTCATCACTTGTATGCGCATCATAAACGATTGGAAATCGTCCGCCCAGCGTATGACCAGCAGGAACACCTTTCGCTGTGGAGCCTGCTGCAAGAAACCGTCAATCAAAAGTCCACCGATAAAAAACCGTCCCCCCAGATGACTGGCGATGTACTGCGTGCAATCATTACCAACGGTCTCTATCCTGCCACCCTCTACCAGAACACCATGCTGCGCATTCGTGCGGATCGGGAAGTGACGCGCGGACGTGCCGCAATTATCAAGGCCTATCTGCTTCAAAACACCAAACAGCCAAAGGAGGCACTCGAAATGCAGCTGAATGACCAAACGGCGTATCAACCTTATGTGCTGGGGCGAATGTTTTCCGTCTTAGAAAGCATCCAGCAGGCAGCCAATCCCAGTATCAATACCACAATTCGTGACAAATACTTCACTTCTGCCTGTACCACGCCCACAGTCGTGCTCCCAACCCTGCTGAATTTGGCAGACAAGCATTTGCGTAAGCTAGAACCCGCACAACGCACCTATTATGCAAAGCAGCTTGGTGAACTGACCTTGAAAATCACCGAAAGCTATCCTGCGCATCACACCCTAGAGCAGCAGGGTATTTTCCAGCTGGGCTATTACCATCAGACACAAAAACGATTTGAGAAAAAGGCGAAACAAGAGGAGGAACAGAACAATGGCTGAAGCAATCAAAAACCGTTATGAATTTGTAATCCTGTTTGACGTGGAAAACGGCAACCCCAATGGCGACCCGGATGCCGGCAATATGCCACGCATCGACCCCGAAACCAACTTCGGCATCGTCACCGATGTCTGTCTTAAGCGCAAAATACGCAACTACGTGGAAACGGTGAAGGAAGATGCCACCGGTTACCGCATCTATATTAAGGATGGCATCCCCCTCAACCGCAGCGACAATGAGGCCTATGTCGCACTCGATGTGACCGATAAAACCGTGAAAGATGCCAAGAAAAAGGATCCTACGATTGATTGGAAAATCCGCGATTTTATGTGCAAAAATTTCTTTGACATTCGCACATTCGGTGCGGTTATGACAACTTTTGTGAAAGCCGCACTAGGCTGCGGTCAGGTGCGAGGTCCGGTGCAGCTTGGCTTTGCTCGCTCAATCGATCCAATTATTCCGCAGGAAATCACCATCACACGTGTGGCAATCACCACCGAGGCAGACGCAGAGAAAAAAGGCACTGAAATGGGCCGCAAATATATCGTGCCATATGGTTTGTATCGTGCAGAGGGGTATATCTCCGCCAATCTTGCACGCAAAACCACGGGGTTTTCGGAAGAAGATTTGTCCCTGCTTTGGGAAGCGATTCTCAATATGTTTGAGCATGATCACTCCGCAGCACGCGGTAAAATGGCAGTGCGTGAGCTGATTGTATTCAAGCATGACAGCGAATTTGGCAACGCCCCAGCATATCGACTGTTTGAAACTATCACAGTTCAGCGCAAAGATGATACCTGTCCCGCTCGCAGCTATAGCGATTATACCATTACCGTTGACCAGACACAGCTGCCAGAGGGCGTCACCTGCACGCGTATGGTATAATGGAATATACGGATGAGGATTTTCTCCAACTTTCCGGACTGCAGCATTTTGCCTTTTGTCGTCGGCAATGGGCGTTGATTCATGTTGAAAAGCAGTGGGCCGAAAACCTGCGTACAACCGAGGGGAATATCTTTCATGAGCGCACACATCAAGATGGACTGACAGAAAAGCGCGGCGACCTGCTCATTACACGTGGGATGAGCATCTTCTCCAGACGGCTTGGGGTATCTGGCAAGTGTGATGTATTGGAGTTTCACCGTGTATCCGATGGGATTGTTCTGCAAGGACAGGAAGGGTTATGGTTTCCTTATCCGGTTGAATATAAACGCGGGGAACCTAAAGAACACAATGCCGACGCACTGCAGCTTTGTGGGCAGGCAATGTGTCTGGAGGAGATGCTCGCTTGCTCTATCGCTGAGGGTGCTTTGTTTTATGGAGAAACACGACGTCGGCAAGTGGTTTCTTTTACTGACGCACTGCGCAATCAAGTAAACGCCAGTTTAGAGGAAATGCATCAGCTGTATCAGCGTGGATACACACCCAAATCCTCGCCAAGCAAAAGCTGCAACGCCTGTTCTCTGAAGGCGCTCTGTATGCCTAAGCTCGTCAAAATGCAATCCACCTCTGCGTATCTGCATGAACACCTGGAGGCACTGCCATGAAGCATTTGCTCAATACTTTATTTGTAACCACCGAGGATGCCTATCTTTCGCTGGATGGGGAAAACGCTGTAATCTGCCAAAAGGATGTGGTGCTCGGTCGTTTTCCGCTCCACACCCTTGAAAGTATTTTTTCATTTTCCTATGCGGGTGCAAGTCCTGCGCTGATGGGAGCTTGTGCAAAAAGAGGTGTTTCCCTCGTGTTTTTCACACCAAACGGACGATTTTTGGCACGAACCTGTGGAGAATCCCAAGGGAATGTCCTGCTGCGCCGCACCCAATATCGTATGGCAGATGAAGCCTCTAGCAGCTGCAAAATTGCACGGAATTTGATTTTTGGCAAGGTCTATAATTGCCGATGGAGCATTGAACGAACCCTGCGAGATCACCGTATGCGCGTGAAAGAACATCAGCTGCGCAGTGCTTCTCAATTCCTTGTAGATGCACTGCCCCGTATTCTGGCGGCAGAAACGTTGGAACAGCTTCGTGGCTTCGAAGGTGAATCTGCTGCAATCTACTTTAGTGTGTTGGATGAAATGATTCTCAACCATAAGGAGCATTTTTATTTTCATGGTCGAAACCGACGCCCTCCACTAGATAATGTCAATGCGATGCTTTCATTCACCTATTCTTTGCTGGCAAATGACTGTGCATCGGCACTGGAGGCCGTCGGGCTGGATTCCTATGTGGGTTTCCTGCATCGTGACCGACCCGGGCGCATTTCTCTGGCGTTGGATTTGATGGAAGAGCTGCGCGGATGTATGGCAGATCGCTTTGTGCTTACGCTCATTAACAATCGTGCAATCTTGCCCAACCATTTCTTACAGCACCAAAACGGCGCTGTCATAATGACGGATGAAGGGCGCAAAGTGCTGTTGCGTGCATGGCAGACACGTAAAAGGGATTCATTGACCCATCCTTATCTAAAGGAAAAAATACCATGGGGACTGGTTCCCTATTTGCAAGCCCTCCTGCTTGCACGCTATCTACGTGAAGATTTGGATGGGTATCCGCCATTTTTATGGAAGTAGGTGACAACGATTGTTGGTTCTTATCACGTATGACGTGAACACAGAAGACAGTGCAGGACGCAAACGTTTGCGCCAAATTGCAAAACAATGTGTCAATTATGGGCAACGCGTACAAAATTCTGTTTTTGAGTGCTTGCTGGATGCTGCACAATGTCGTATGCTACAGCATAAACTCTGTACAATCATGGACAACACGAAAGACAGTCTACGTTTTTATTATCTAGGGAATCATTACGAAACGAAGGTGGCACACTTTGGTACCAAAGAAACCTATGCCCCTGAAGATGTATTCCTCATTTAATCGTGCGAACGATAAGCTAACATGATTTCCCCAGTAGGTTCGCACCAGCATCTTCGTTGTTTTTATAACGAAAGAACGTACATCTTCAGATTTGATGCGTAACACCAAAACAATATCCTAGCATTTTTATGCAAATACACTTAAACGACGATGTCTTTTTTGTGACTATTTGCTGTCGCTCCCTTCGCGGGAGCGTGGATTGAAATGCTCATCGGTCAAACAGGTGATGCGCAGCACCCTGTCGCTCCCTTCGCGGGAGCGTGGATTGAAATTTGATGGACTATATGCCGGAAAAGATGTCACTTTGTCGCTCCCTTCGCGGGAGCGTGGATTGAAATAAATTGCGCAAGCTCCGGCTGATATGGCGGATAAAGTCGCTCCCTTCGCGGGAGCGTGGATTGAAATTAGCAAGTCACTGTTACAAGCAATCTGCATAGTAGTCGCTCCCTTCGCGGGAGCGTGGATTGAAATGCTGTCGTCCTTGTGCTTTTTGGATAGCTTGATGGTCGCTCCCTTCGCGGGAGCGTGGATTGAAATGGGAGGGAACGCTTTGAGCACAACAACGACTAAGTCGCTCCCTTCGCGGGAGCGTGGATTGAAATATCATACTAAAGTATACTATATCAATACACATTAGTCGCTCCCTTCGCGGGAGCGTGGATTGAAATTTGACAAATCGAAAAATCGGACGTACTATATCAAATGTCGCTCCCTTCGCGGGAGCGTGGATTGAAATACAGGGCTGAACGGACTCTTTTGGATTGATGCGGGTCGCTCCCTTCGCGGGAGCGTGGATTGAAATACAAAATCATTTACAATATTGACCACATCTTTTGGTCGCTCCCTTCGCGGGAGCGTGGATTGAAATTATGCCCTCAGAATGCCTTGTGTAAGGCTTTCGGTCGCTCCCTTCGCGGGAGCGTGGATTGAAATTAATCCATCTATCTAATACATATTAAACAAATAAGGTCGCTCCCTTCGCGGGAGCGTGGATTGAAATCTTAAACCGCTTATTGTGATATGTGCCGCCGCGGGGTCGCTCCCTTCGCGGGAGCGTGGATTGAAATTAACTAGGGGCGATGTCTTGTACTTTAGAACATAAGTCGCTCCCTTCGCGGGAGCGTGGATTGAAATCTGTTGGTTTTAAAATTTTTCGGAGCGGCAAGGTCGCTCCCTTCGCGGGAGCGTGGATTGAAATTAAAAATCTGGTGCATTCTGATACGAGCATGGTGTCGCTCCCTTCGCGGGAGCGTGGATTGAAATAAAAAATGTGGGAAAATCGGAGGGCTAGGCTGCAGTCGCTCCCTTCGCGGGAGCGTGGATTGAAATTATGTTTTGGCTTCTAATATGTTTATAGATACGCGTCGCTCCCTTCGCGGGAGCGTGGATTGAAATATGCCGCAATGCCGCTTCTTGCTTGCATTGACAAAGGTCGCTCCCTTCGCGGGAGCGTGGATTGAAATTGTGTCATGTCTACCAGCGTGGTAAGCTGCATTTGTCGCTCCCTTCGCGGGAGCGTGGATTGAAATAGCTGATAGTGCTTCGTATCCATCCTTGGTAAAGAGTCGCTCCCTTCGCGGGAGCGTGGATTGAAATAATCGTAATAGAGGATGCACCGTCCACCGATAAAAGTCGCTCCCTTCGCGGGAGCGTGGATTGAAATGTTGTTCACAACGCCAACCACATCTTTTGCGTTAAGTCGCTCCCTTCGCGGGAGCGTGGATTGAAATTCAACCGTCATAGAATTATACGGCATCCGTGACCGTCGCTCCCTTCGCGGGAGCGTGGATTGAAATAACACAACCGCACCTGCGCTTTAAAATCATTGAGCCGGTCGCTCCCTTCGCGGGAGCGTGGATTGAAATCTCATAGTCTCAGCTATAATCAATATGCTTTTGAGTCGCTCCCTTCGCGGGAGCGTGGATTGAAATAGCAATAGTATCAGACTCAAACCAAAAGAAGTCGTCGCTCCCTTCGCGGGAGCGTGGATTGAAATCAGAGGTTCGGCAAGAAACCAAACCATCAAAACAGCGTCGCTCCCTTCGCGGGAGCGTGGATTGAAATCGAATATAGATAAAATTTCACACTTTAACAAGCGTCGCTCCCTTCGCGGGAGCGTGGATTGAAATCCAACCCCTGCCACATGAAACCGCAGACAGAACAGGTCGCTCCCTTCGCGGGAGCGTGGATTGAAATCACAAAATGGCGTTGTGCAGGGTCAGGCTGCGCCGTCGCTCCCTTCGCGGGAGCGTGGATTGAAATATGAACCGATTATCTCGCAGGAAATCTATGATGCGTCGCTCCCTTCGCGGGAGCGTGGATTGAAATCAAGACCAGTCTAAACGGGTGGAAGAGTTGCAGGGTCGCTCCCTTCGCGGGAGCGTGGATTGAAATAAGGAAAAGTGTAAGACAGGCATCCAAAGTTAAGGGTCGCTCCCTTCGCGGGAGCGTGGATTGAAATATTGCGCAGCACTTTTGATGGTGAATTGGTTTTAGTCGCTCCCTTCGCGGGAGCGTGGATTGAAATGCCAAGCTTACGTTGTGCGGGCAACGGCTTGCCTGTCGCTCCCTTCGCGGGAGCGTGGATTGAAATAAAACAGCAACTATCTTAACGGACGTAGTCACGCAGTCGCTCCCTTCGCGGGAGCGTGGATTGAAATTGTGTCATGTCTACCAGCGTGGTAAGCTGCATTTGTCGCTCCCTTCGCGGGAGCGTGGATTGAAATAGCTGATAGTGCTTCGTATCCATCCTTGGTAAAGAGTCGCTCCCTTCGCGGGAGCGTGGATTGAAATAATCGTAATAGAGGATGCACCGTCCACCGATAAAAGTCGCTCCCTTCGCGGGAGCGTGGATTGAAATGTTGTTCACAACGCCAACCACATCTTTTGCGTTAAGTCGCTCCCTTCGCGGGAGCGTGGATTGAAATTCAACCGTCATAGAATTATACGGCATCCGTGACCGTCGCTCCCTTCGCGGGAGCGTGGATTGAAATAAAAAAGGCAAATCCCTTGAAGAAATCGCAGCGCTGTCGCTCCCTTCGCGGGAGCGTGGATTGAAATCATCGTGTCCTCGGTCAGTCCCGTTGCCTCATGAAGTCGCTCCCTTCGCGGGAGCGTGGATTGAAATTCAAGTAGGGGGTGACAGTATGACAGAATCATTTGTCGCTCCCTTCGCGGGAGCGTGGATTGAAATTTAAGTAGGGGGTGACAGTATGACAGAATCATTTGGTCGCTCCCTTCGCGGGAGCGTGGATTGAAATATTTGAGCGGAAGCATCTTGCGGAACGGCTTTGGGTCGCTCCCTTCGCGGGAGCGTGGATTGAAATTGATGCGCCCATTCTACAAGAGGAAGAAAAAAGCGTCGCTCCCTTCGCGGGAGCGTGGATTGAAATTGGTGCAACCACTTCGGGTGGATTTGCTACCTCGTCGCTCCCTTCGCGGGAGCGTGGATTGAAATTCTGCAAACCTTTTTTCAAGAAAGCGGCTTCGATGTCGCTCCCTTCGCGGGAGCGTGGATTGAAATGATGCAGATGGATGGACTACAGTCACAATACAGTAGTCGCTCCCTTCGCGGGAGCGTGGATTGAAATAAGTATCATCGGCACTATGAAACATCTATAGATGTCGCTCCCTTCGCGGGAGCGTGGATTGAAATTCCAATCCTGTGAATGCAGACCTGACCATTTTTGCCGGTCGCTCCCTTCGCGGGAGCGTGGATTGAAATGATTATAGAAGGCATCAAGTTTGAAAGGAGCACCTAGTCGCTCCCTTCGCGGGAGCGTGGATTGAAATTGTAAGCTCAAGCCATTTTGACAGTGCATACCATTGTCGCTCCCTTCGCGGGAGCGTGGATTGAAATATGTGCAAGGCTGCCTTCCGCCGCTGATTTACCTGGTCGCTCCCTTCGCGGGAGCGTGGATTGAAATTTTGCCCCGCAGCGGCGTGCGCAGTTTGTCCCACGTCGCTCCCTTCGCGGGAGCGTGGATTGAAATAAAGCTACAAGAAAGCTGTAGAAACACAGGAAAGGTCGCTCCCTTCGCGGGAGCGTGGATTGAAATGGATGGGCGAATTAGCAGAAGCGCAAGCGCACTGTCGCTCCCTTCGCGGGAGCGTGGATTGAAATTTCGGACAGCAGTTCCGATAACACCGCATCCTCTGGTCGCTCCCTTCGCGGGAGCGTGGATTGAAATTTCGGACAGCAGTTCCGATAACACCGCATCCTCTGGTCGCTCCCTTCGCGGGAGCGTGGATTGAAATTCAAAATCATAGCAGAAAAAATAAATTTTGACTAGTCGCTCCCTTCGCGGGAGCGTGGATTGAAATCTTATCACTCAGCACATACCACAACCACACATCCTCGTCGCTCCCTTCGCGGGAGCGTGGATTGAAATTTGCGCAAGGTATCCAGATATTCAAACACTGTTTGGTCGCTCCCTTCGCGGGAGCGTGGATTGAAATAAAGAAGATAACGGCTACCTGTACAATGAAGCGAGGTCGCTCCCTTCGCGGGAGCGTGGATTGAAATGTGTATAATACCGTATGAGGTGAAAACACATGGGTCGCTCCCTTCGCGGGAGCGTGGATTGAAATAAAGAAGAAGCAAGGGGCAACATTCTTTCGCTTGGTCGCTCCCTTCGCGGGAGCGTGGATTGAAATTTGAGTATCAGAAAGAAAAGCCTTTGCAAGAACGTGTCGCTCCCTTCGCGGGAGCGTGGATTGAAATGCTTCACTGGACAGTGATATTATACAAAGCAGCGTGGTCGCTCCCTTCGCGGGAGCGTGGATTGAAATGTTCTGATGGAACTATTGTTACTCAGATTGCTGGCGGTCGCTCCCTTCGCGGGAGCGTGGATTGAAATCGTATTCGCATCTATGACAAGGCAAAAGAGCACTTTGTCGCTCCCTTCGCGGGAGCGTGGATTGAAATTTGAGTATCAGAAAGAAAAGCCTTTGCAAGAACGTGTCGCTCCCTTCGCGGGAGCGTGGATTGAAATGCTTCACTGGACAGTGATATTATACAAAGCAGCGTGGTCGCTCCCTTCGCGGGAGCGTGGATTGAAATGTTCTGATGGAACTATTGTTACTCAGATTGCTGGCGGTCGCTCCCTTCGCGGGAGCGTGGATTGAAATCGTATTCGCATCTATGACAAGGCAAAAGAGCACTTTGTCGCTCCCTTCGCGGGAGCGTGGATTGAAATATATTTGTCACACAACCTGTTGTGCAGCTGCGTGCGTCGCTCCCTTCGCGGGAGCGTGGATTGAAATCGACCAGTATTATTTTGACCTGCCGATTATCGGCGTCGCTCCCTTCGCGGGAGCGTGGATTGAAATTTTCCGCAGGTATCGGCATTGGCGTTATTTTCTGGGTCGCTCCCTTCGCGGGAGCGTGGATTGAAATACAATGGTAAATGGTGATGGGGGAAAAAGCGAAGTCGCTCCCTTCGCGGGAGCGTGGATTGAAATATAATGTAGGACATCCAAATTGGACAACTTGTAGGGTCGCTCCCTTCGCGGGAGCGTGGATTGAAATAAGATACCAGCCATCCATAACGACATCTGCAACAGGTCGCTCCCTTCGCGGGAGCGTGGATTGAAATAGGCGAAAATCGCAGCGAACAAGGAAGCTGTGGCGGTCGCTCCCTTCGCGGGAGCGTGGATTGAAATACAACCAAAAGTATCGGAAATAACAGGTATTTCGGTCGCTCCCTTCGCGGGAGCGTGGATTGAAATGGAACACTGTGACCTGTGGCATGGGCATAAAATCGTCGCTCCCTTCGCGGGAGCGTGGATTGAAATAGAAAAGATATAATCAATATCATCAGGATAAATGTCGCTCCCTTCGCGGGAGCGTGGATTGAAATAAAATAATTTAAAAGAAAACAAATCGTTTCTGGCGGGTCGCTCCCTTCGCGGGAGCGTGGATTGAAATTTTTAATAACATGCTTGAAAATGATCCAACTAGGTCGCTCCCTTCGCGGGAGCGTGGATTGAAATAAAACCTATGTGCAGGATGCCATAACAGCTGTGCGTCGCTCCCTTCGCGGGAGCGTGGATTGAAATGCTGTGCAGCACGGTGGCAGACTACATCGAAACGGGTCGCTCCCTTCGCGGGAGCGTGGATTGAAATCAAAATGGTTAAGCGGTACACAAGCAGAAGTAAGTCGCTCCCTTCGCGGGAGCGTGGATTGAAATAATTATGGGTGCTATAAGGGGTTAGTATATCATATGTCGCTCCCTTCGCGGGAGCGTGGATTGAAATAAAATATAAAGGAGTATATAAAAAGAAAGGCACAGTCGCTCCCTTCGCGGGAGCGTGGATTGAAATGTAGATAGCAAGAAAATTTTTATAGGATATTTTACGTCGCTCCCTTCGCGGGAGCGTGGATTGAAATACACATGAGGAATACAAGCGGATTGCTGCAATTTGTCGCTCCCTTCGCGGGAGCGTGGATTGAAATCGATACCGTACACACGGACAGCTATCCAGCTACACGTCGCTCCCTTCGCGGGAGCGTGGATTGAAATCAGACCTTGGAGCGGGAAGGGCTGTTGAAAAGCGGGTCGCTCCCTTCGCGGGAGCGTGGATTGAAATTATTTCTTCCAGTCTTTCATCATCGTCTGTATCTGTCGCTCCCTTCGCGGGAGCGTGGATTGAAATACAAAATTAACACTATATTAAGATTATACATACGTCGCTCCCTTCGCGGGAGCGTGGATTGAAATTTGAATATACACTTTCAAGGTCATAACAGAGAGGTCGCTCCCTTCGCGGGAGCGTGGATTGAAATTGGATATTACACAGTTGTTTGTATCAGCATACAGGTCGCTCCCTTCGCGGGAGCGTGGATTGAAATTAAATTATACTTTGTCACTTATACTTGCACACATAGTCGCTCCCTTCGCGGGAGCGTGGATTGAAATCATTGAGAGAAGCTTCTCGGCGTTCCTTTGCCAAAGTCGCTCCCTTCGCGGGAGCGTGGATTGAAATACGCAATAGCTTTTCATATGCAGATATTGAAACGTGTCGCTCCCTTCGCGGGAGCGTGGATTGAAATTGGTTATGTGTACTACAACGTTGGAAATGTAAACGTCGCTCCCTTCGCGGGAGCGTGGATTGAAATAACACAACCGCACCTGCGCTTTAAAATCATTGAGCCGGTCGCTCCCTTCGCGGGAGCGTGGATTGAAATCTCATAGTCTCAGCTATAATCAATATGCTTTTGAGTCGCTCCCTTCGCGGGAGCGTGGATTGAAATAGCAATAGTATCAGACTCAAACCAAAAGAAGTCGTCGCTCCCTTCGCGGGAGCGTGGATTGAAATCAGAGGTTCGGCAAGAAACCAAACCATCAAAACAGCGTCGCTCCCTTCGCGGGAGCGTGGATTGAAATAATCTTTGCTAATCTGTTGACTGGTATCCTATTACGTCGCTCCCTTCGCGGGAGCGTGGATTGAAATTCTGCTTTGGCTGCGTAAAATGGTGGTACAGGATGTCGCTCCCTTCGCGGGAGCGTGGATTGAAATACCAAAGCATATAAATCAAAGTGGTTATTTAGCTAGTCGCTCCCTTCGCGGGAGCGTGGATTGAAATTTGTTTCTGTTCACAGTTTAGTACTTCTTTGCAGAGTCGCTCCCTTCGCGGGAGCGTGGATTGAAATGCAATGGTCAGTGCATCGGCGGTCTTGCCGACATAGTCGCTCCCTTCGCGGGAGCGTGGATTGAAATATATACCGATACGCAAAGCGTGACCAATTTAAGCGTCGCTCCCTTCGCGGGAGCGTGGATTGAAATATCAGCAGAGAAGCAAAGTCCTCGCACACCTTTGTCGCTCCCTTCGCGGGAGCGTGGATTGAAATGCTGATAACCTGTGTTGCTGTCATTGCGCCGCCGGTCGCTCCCTTCGCGGGAGCGTGGATTGAAATTCTGAAACACTGCAACATTTTTACCATCGACAGCTGTCGCTCCCTTCGCGGGAGCGTGGATTGAAATAATTTACAGCCGAACCCCCAAAATGGCAGGTGAAACGTCGCTCCCTTCGCGGGAGCGTGGATTGAAATGGAATCAATCAAGCGAGTGACCT
Source organism: Intestinibacillus sp. (assembly GCA_963664255.1). Classification (GTDB taxonomy): domain Bacteria; phylum Bacillota; class Clostridia; order Oscillospirales; family Butyricicoccaceae. The sequence goes on from OY760938.1 coordinate 425,327, forward strand.
CGAAGTTTGTCAAGGTCGCTCCCTTCGCGGGAGCGTGGATTGAAATTCTGCTGATGAATGAAAAGGTGCAGATTTCAACAGGTCGCTCCCTTCGCGGGAGCGTGGATTGAAATTTGCAATCTGCGCCTGTATATACGGAAGAGCCGCGTCGCTCCCTTCGCGGGAGCGTGGATTGAAATATCGATGCCAACACGGCGGCGGATTTTTCGGCACGTCGCTCCCTTCGCGGGAGCGTGGATTGAAATGGCTCAAGGATGGTGGAATACTTTTCGTCCACATGTCGCTCCCTTCGCGGGAGCGTGGATTGAAATAAAAATGCACTTGCCGATATCAAAAAGGACATCTGCGTCGCTCCCTTCGCGGGAGCGTGGATTGAAATGGGCAGAGCTGCTGCAGGACTACCGCAAAGGCGCGGTCGCTCCCTTCGCGGGAGCGTGGATTGAAATCAAGATTGCCGAAGCAGGCTTAACGCTGTTGAGTGTCGCTCCCTTCGCGGGAGCGTGGATTGAAATACCTTCACGCTCTTGTATCCAAATGGAGTAGGGCCGGTCGCTCCCTTCGCGGGAGCGTGGATTGAAATAAGCGAACCTGTTAGCCTTGGGACATACGGTGCAGTCGCTCCCTTCGCGGGAGCGTGGATTGAAATAAGATACCCTATCGAATCCGCAATGCACCCGAAGAGTCGCTCCCTTCGCGGGAGCGTGGATTGAAATAAAAAAGAGGGGTAAAACATAAAAAATCCCGCCTGTCGCTCCCTTCGCGGGAGCGTGGATTGAAATAATAGCTACAGCCGGAAGCAGCTTGAAAAGAAGGAGTCGCTCCCTTCGCGGGAGCGTGGATTGAAATAAGCGAACCTGTTAGCCTTGGGACATACGGTGCAGTCGCTCCCTTCGCGGGAGCGTGGATTGAAATAAGATACCCTATCGAATCCGCAATGCACCCGAAGAGTCGCTCCCTTCGCGGGAGCGTGGATTGAAATAAAAAAGAGGGGTAAAACATAAAAAATCCCGCCTGTCGCTCCCTTCGCGGGAGCGTGGATTGAAATAATAGCTACAGCCGGAAGCAGCTTGAAAAGAAGGAGTCGCTCCCTTCGCGGGAGCGTGGATTGAAATACGCATCAATGCAACCTTTAACCCCTGTATCAGGTGTCGCTCCCTTCGCGGGAGCGTGGATTGAAATCAGTAAAGAAAAGAAAAAAGTGCGCGAATGGCAGGTCGCTCCCTTCGCGGGAGCGTGGATTGAAATTCAAGTAGGGGGTGACAGTATGACAGAATCATTGTCGCTCCCTTCGCGGGAGCGTGGATTGAAATAGCTGTTCACGGGCACTGGACTGGTAAAACCCATCCCGTCGCTCCCTTCGCGGGAGCGTGGATTGAAATTAATCAATATTTCACAGCTGAAGTAGAAGTACTAAGTCGCTCCCTTCGCGGGAGCGTGGATTGAAATCTGTATTATCAATTAAACTGATATTATTAGCGAGTCGCTCCCTTCGCGGGAGCGTGGATTGAAATTGGTAAAGGTGCTCGTGCCATTGCGGTAGAAATCAGTGGTCGCTCCCTTCGCGGGAGCGTGGATTGAAATACGGTAACGATGCCGCAGTGTTTGCATTTGAACTCGTCGCTCCCTTCGCGGGAGCGTGGATTGAAATCGGTGGTAATGGTTTCAAGCACACGCCGACCGGATGTCGCTCCCTTCGCGGGAGCGTGGATTGAAATAAGCAAGCAATATGAATCTTCAAAGCGGATTGATGGTCGCTCCCTTCGCGGGAGCGTGGATTGAAATAAGAATTGGTAGAAGAAGCGAGCGGAGTGGAATGTCGCTCCCTTCGCGGGAGCGTGGATTGAAATAAATTCTTCTGCGCCTGGCAGTTCGGATTTTGCAGGTCGCTCCCTTCGCGGGAGCGTGGATTGAAATCGGAGAAAATCGGTTATGCAATCGGCTTTGCGCTGTCGCTCCCTTCGCGGGAGCGTGGATTGAAATAATAATGGCGGTCTTGATAGCTTTGCCAACAAAGTCGCTCCCTTCGCGGGAGCGTGGATTGAAATTGGAAACCAGAACTCACCGTCCCGAAAGATTGCTGTCGCTCCCTTCGCGGGAGCGTGGATTGAAATGGTAACCGCCAAGCTTATCACCAATCAGTCCGGCGTCGCTCCCTTCGCGGGAGCGTGGATTGAAATGCTTTGCTGCAACCGACACACAGTTTGCCTCGGAAGGTCGCTCCCTTCGCGGGAGCGTGGATTGAAATCTTCCCATCCAACTGGGGAAAGCTACAGCAGAAAGTCGCTCCCTTCGCGGGAGCGTGGATTGAAATTTCTTCTACATCAAACGTATCATCAGCCACTTGGTCGTCGCTCCCTTCGCGGGAGCGTGGATTGAAATTCACGGCATCCATCGTGCCGATTGATGCGATTGAGGGTCGCTCCCTTCGCGGGAGCGTGGATTGAAATATGGCACTGCCAGCGGGCGAGAAGCTCGTGCTGTGTCGCTCCCTTCGCGGGAGCGTGGATTGAAATGGCTTATATTGCCGATTGTTCCCGCTTGGTCGGGTCGCTCCCTTCGCGGGAGCGTGGATTGAAATACTGTATGAGTACAAGCACTATATTATCATCCTGTCGCTCCCTGCGCGGGAGCGTGGATTGAAATCTGATATTGTTGCAATTAAGCTACTCCCAGAACCGTCGCTCCCTGCGCGGGAGCGTGGATTGAAATTGCACAGGCGGCAATCGATGCCGGATTTGCGGATGGTCGCTCCCTGCGCGGGAGCGTGGATTGAAATCACATCATGTATGGTTTTTTACATCTGTTTTTAGTGTCGCTCCCTGCGCGGGAGCGTGGATTGAAATATTTTTGCGTGTGGTATGGCATTATACAGCCTGTGGTCGCTCCCTGCGCGGGAGCGTGGATTGAAATTCTAAAATGCTCAACCCCTCATTGGCGATGTAGGTCGCTCCCTTCGCGGGAGCGTGGATTGAAATTGGTTGCATTGATTATGGCATATGCAGGCATTAGTCGCTCCCTTCGCGGGAGCGTGGATTGAAATTTGGACAAGCAGCTGCGAGATATTACTGCAACGGTGTCGCTCCCTTCGCGGGAGCGTGGATTGAAATCAATCTCCAAACGCCGCCGACACGCTGCAGGTCAATGTCGCTCCCTTCGCGGGAGCGTGGATTGAAATGGCATTGCCAATCAAATCCTTGATGTAGCAGGCAGTCGCTCCCTTCGCGGGAGCGTGGATTGAAATATCAAAATATTCCTTGCTCGGCACATCCCATGACGATTGTTGCCCGTGCAATGGCACTGACTGGATTGGAAACCGACGTGACAGATGCAAACAGTGACGATTTGCTCGGTGCATATGCTGACCAGAATAGCATTGCAGCCTATGCAAAAACAGCCATTGCAACCTGTTTGGATGCAGGTATTGCCAATGGCAGCATAGACACCACCCTTTTCCCTAAGGGCAATGTGACTCGTGCACAGGTCGCTGCAATGGTAGCAAGATTGCTGCAAAAATCGAATTTGATAGATTAATATCGCCTATTTTTAGAAGGTAGATAAAAATATCCCCCACGCATAGCGATGATAGCCTATGCATGAGGGGGGGTAGGACCTGTATTTGCAAACAAGAACAAAATACAGATTCTTAATTTTTTATATTTTGCTGGACTTTTATGCTATACTAACGATATAATGAATACAGGTGCATATGCAGTTGCCATTTTGCCCTGCAATGCCGCAGTTTTCCTTGAAATCGGAATTGCACAAACGCATCCTCGCTGCGTTTGTTTTGACCCCTCTGCTTTTTGCCGTTCTACATATTCCCTACCCAAGAACATTTTGCACTTTGGCTGCAATATACATCATCTTTACAACATTCTTATAATTACGATGAATGATTATGAGAAAAGGAGGTCCTCTGTTAATGCTTGAGAAAAGGCTTGAGAAAAACATTATCGATTTGCGTTCTATTTCCACAGAAATCTCAAACCTGCAGATGCAATTTGAAAACACCAAAGCGGCTCTGACCATGTTTGAAACGCTTTTTGAAATCAATCAGTATATGAACACCAATTTAGATATTGAAAGCCTTCTCCCGATGGTCGAGGATGTTGTAAAAGGTATGGTTGGTGCCAGATACTGCACTGTAATTTTGAAGGAAACCATTGCACACACAGACCCCCTTTTTAAAATCAACCTTTCCTATCACGATTTGTATCAAGACAATATCCAAACCACTTTCGTGGAGGATTTGTCCAAAAAACCGCTTTATAATTTAGACAGCGGCTGTTTATATATCCACAAGGTGGATTTTGAAGACGATACCTATGGTTACATCATTGCCTACTGGGATGTTCCTTTTTCTGTAACCGACAAGCAAATTAAGTTTTTAAGCATCCTCAGCACGCAGACTGGTTTGTGTATCAAAAGTGCGCGTTTGGTGGCAAAATTCAAACTTCTCGCCATCCATGACCCGCTTACCGGCATTTATAACCGTTCTTATCTGGGCAACATAGAAAGCACCTCGGTCCCTGCCCTTGGCGAGTGTATGGTGATGTTTGATTTGGACAATTTCAAGCGCATCAACGATACCTTGGGACATGCCTTTGGGGATGAGATTTTAAAAACCTTTGCCAGCATTTTAAAGTCCCACGCAGATGCATCGGGTGCGACTTGCTTTAAGTATGGCGGTGAGGAGTTTGTGTTGAAATGCATTGGCGGCGAATCAGAAGGTCTGCGCCTCGCCAATTTGATTCTCACACAATTCAAGGAGCAGACCGGATATACCGTGAGTGCGGGTGTGTCTGCAATCGGTGAATCCTGTAAAATCAATAAATACAGCATTTTATTAGATTTGGCGGATTGTGCGATGTACATTTCAAAGCAGTGCGGAAAAAACCGTGCGACGGTTTCTAACGCTGATTTGCAGATGTTCAACAAAGCAGGCAATGACCTTTCCACAGCGTTATCGCAGTCCTTCCGTCGGGGCAGCAATATCACTGGTATTTTGCGTCTGGATGTGAAAAATGCCTTCGCGATGGCAGATGAAGAAGTTTTTGAATTTCAAACAGAGTTGCGCGGCGTTCTGCGCGTATATGACAAGGTGCACGTCACTGAATCCTTGTCCGTGCTTTTTCTTTTGGACACGCAGTCGCCCGTGAAAATCCCTGATGTGATGCATCGCATCGGTCAACTCATGCAGGAAAAATACCCCAATATCGCATTTTCATTGACAGATTGCAGTCGCATTTTCAAAGAGGTTGCAGTACATAGCACACGTGTTGCAGAAATTGTGGATGTGCTCAGCCCGCATCTCAACATCGAAACGCAGGAGCTGGCGCAGCTGAAGCTTGCCTGTGAATGGCATGATGTCGGAAAGCTCTGCATCCATCCCGAGATTTATTTCAAGCCGGATAAATTGACACCTGCAGAATATGAGCGAATCAAGTTTCACGCTTGGCTCGGCTGTAGCATTGCCAAGCAAAATAAAACCCTGCGCCATTGCAGTGTCTGGATTTTGATGCATCATGAAAATTATGACGGAAACGGATACTATGGCTATAAGGGCGATGAAATCCCGCTGCAAGCGCAAATTTTGAGTCTGGTCGATAAATTGGATGCGTTGACGGAAGACCGTTGCTATCGCAAAGCCTTCACCATTCAGCAGGCAGTTGATATTCTCAAAGCAGAATCCAATAAATTCGAATCCAACTTATTTCAAACCTTTATTACTTTGATTGTCAAGTTATATTCTTTGGACACACCCCCGTCCGCTGTCCATTGATTCCTCAAAAACGCTCCTCCATACGTATCCTAAGATATGCACGGAGGAGCGTTTTCTTGCCTATACCTGGTCAATGACTTCTTGAATGGTCAAATCTGGGTCATCCACCACAGCAAACAAAATGCGCATCATATAATAATACATTTTTTCAATATCTTCTTCTGAATACTGTGCGGCTTGATACTTAAAATAAAAATCCATACCGGCACCCAACGGTCGATGCATCACCGTCAAATAAATCGGATGCGGTGCCAGTCCGCTTTCGTGCCAAGTCGCGCGATATTCCAACGCATTGAGTTTTTCGTCTTTCATACGCATGGGAAACGGCTGATACGTTAAACCCACGCTTTCATACAGCGAGTACGCAGGTGCACCATAGGCATTACGGCGCATGGCATCCATCGTCGGTACACTGAAATCTGTATGCCGATACACCTTGCTCTGCAACGCGGCAATGGCACGCACCCCGTCCAAAAATCGCATATCCGGCTCCATCACCGTGCGGCAAGGATACCAATGCACACGCGTTCCGCCCGCCTTGCGGTCAATCCGGGAAATTCTTCTGGAGACATAGTTGCGAATGCCAATATCCTTTTCTCCGTGGTTTTGTTTAGATAAATATGTACGCAAGGTCATCAGCAGCAGATTGGTCATCGAAATATTCTGCTCTTGGCAAAACTCCATCAGCCGTGCAGAGGGGACGGGTTCCAAAATATAGGTATGCTGTCCCACGCGCAAATCCACGCCATCGGTTGACATCCAACGCTGCTGCGAATTTTGTGACTGCTCCCGCACCTTTGCCAGCGGTTCTGCGCCGCGAATATCGGTATACAGCGGCTCTCCCTGCGAAAACTGTTCCTCCCAAAAGGTGCGGTCACGTGCCGTACGCACTGTATCTGCCGCATGTTTTAGGTCGTTTTCCAAGCTCAGCAGATATGAAACGCGGTCATTTGGCTTTTCCAAACCAAACACCCGGTGGCTATATAGCTCCACAATATCATAAATCAGCAGAATCATCGAGCAGGAATCCGCTATCATATGGTCAATGTGAATATAGACGCCATTCCATCCGTCTGGCATTGCCAGCGTCACAATGTTGCACAGCGGCACATCATGGTGCGGAAAAATCGGCTCGTGTCCCCATTCCTGCAGCACGGCGTTGGCTTCTTCTTCGGTCTTCTCCGACAAATCCACGTGTGGAATCGGCCGCACATCTTCCGGCGCAATGTATTGAAAAATGTCTCCGCTTTCATTCGGTGCAGTGAAACGAATGCGTGCAGAATCATCTCTGGCAATCGCCTCCTGCACGGCTTCCTGCAGCAATGCAAACTCAATATCAATATGAATCAGCAAGCTGACACAAATGTTCAGCACCTGTGGCTTCCCCGTCCATTGCATCAAACTATACTGCATGCGCTGCGCGTCTGTGATGGGATAATAGGTCATGGTGTCGCCCTCGCTTTCAAACAGGATGAATTTCTACCTTTAGTATACTGTGTTCGGCTGTCGAATACAAGAGAATTTACAAAATTTGCATCTTTTTGATTCTTTCCCTTACATTATGATTTCTTGTGTCAGCTACTTGACAATTACACGACTGTACGCTATAATAACAATAAATTTTACATCAAACAAGCAATGACAGAGGAAAGTAGCATCGTCATTTACGACTCACAGGGAGTGTGCGCCTTGACTGGAAGCGTGCATAGCCGTCGACGGTTGTGAAGTTCCCTCTCGAGCTGCAAGGCTGAATCCAAAGTAGGCGTTGCCGGAGCTCCTCCGTTAACAGGATAGAACATCGGATGGATTGCATCTTGTGTTTGAAAAAGTGCGGCGATTTATGCCGAATGTGGGTGGTACCGCGGAACTGTTTGTCTTTCGTCCCTTTTCTTTGGGCGAGAGGCTTTTTTTATGCTTCCTTTCGCTTCGACAAACACGAAAAACACCGAGAAAAGAAAAGGAGTCGTATATCATGATTATCGTAATGAAAAATAACGCAACGCGGGAACACGTTGCAGAACTCTCCCAGTGGCTGGCACAATTCAATGTCCGTGCAAATCCGATTTTTGGCGAAGGCACCATCGTCATTGGTCTGGTTGGTGACACAGGTAAGGTCGATAAGGATGCGCTGCTGCGGGATGAGCAGGTTGAGAACGTTATCAAAGTGCAGGAACCATTCAAGCTGGCAAATCGCCAGTTTCATCCCGATGACAGCATCGTCACCATCGGCAAAAACGTGCAGGTTGGCGGCAATAAAATTGCCATCATGGCAGGTCCTTGCTCTGTGGAAGGGCACGACCAAATCGTCGGCATTGCGCGTGAAGTGAAGGCGCAGGGCGCAACCGTGCTGCGCGGCGGTGCTTGGAAACCACGTTCTTCCCCGTATTCGTTCCAAGGTATGCAGGCGGACGGTCTGGACTTGCTGCATGAAGCAAGCATGGATACAGGTCTTCCTGTTGTTACAGAAATCACAAACCCCGTGCACATTGACCTTTTCATGGAAAAATGCGATTGTTTTCAGGTCGGTGCACGTAATATGCAGAACTTTGAACTGCTCAAAGAGCTTGGACAGACCGACAAGCCGATTTTGCTCAAGCGTGGCTTTGCCAACACGATTGAAGAATTTTTGATGTCTGCGGAATATATCATGGCAGGCGGCAACAACAATGTCATCTTGTGTGAACGTGGCATTCGCACCTATGAAACCTATACCCGCAACACCCTTGACATTTCTGCCGTTCCGGCGCTCAAGCGTCTTTCGCACTTGCCTGTTGTGGTTGACCCGTCCCATGCCGCAGGCATCTATTGGATGGTAGAGCCTCTTGCCATGGCATCCATCGCAGCCGGTGCAGATGGTCTGATTATCGAAGTGCACAATGACCCTGCCCATGCCTTGTCAGACGGTGCGCAGTCGCTGACCTATCAGTCCTTCGCAGAAACGATGACTAAGCTCCGTGCAGTTGCCTCCGCCGTCGGCAAAATTATTTAACACGCACAGAAAGGATTGTAAGGACATGCAGCATTTAACATTAAACGGTACAAACGGCGTTTCCGACATCCTCATCGGCAGCGGTCTGCTTGCGCAGACCGCTGCCCGTTGTCTTGCAAAATTCTCGCCCAGCCGCATCCATATTGTGACTGATTCGGTCGTTGCGCCGTTCTATTTAGAACAAGTCAAATCCCAGTTTTCTCTGCCCGTTTCGCAGACAATTATCCCCTCTGGCGAAGAGCACAAACGGCTTTCCACCGTGGAAACCATTTATCATGACTTGCTCGCCGCAGGACTGACCCGCAAAGATTTGATTCTTGCACTGGGCGGCGGTGTCACAGGGGACATCACTGGATTTGCCGCCGCAACCTTCCTGCGCGGGGTTTCGCTCTGCCAAATTCCAACTACCCTGCTGGCGCAGGTAGATTCGTCTGTTGGCGGTAAAACAGGTGTAGACCTGCCGGAAGGCAAAAATCTGGTGGGGGCATTCTATCAGCCGGGTCTGGTGCTGATTGACCCGACTGTTTTGCAGACCCTGCCGCAGAGCACCTTCAACGATGGCATGGCAGAGGTTATCAAATATGGCTGTATCGCCAACAAATCGATTTTAGACATGATTTCTGTGCCGCATTTCCGAGAAAATATCGAGGACATTATCTATGCCTGTGTAAAAATCAAGCGGGATGTGGTGCAGGAGGACGAACACGACACCGGTCTGCGCATGATTTTGAACTTTGGGCATACCATCGGTCATGCTGCTGAAAAACTAGCAAACTATACGGCATTGACCCATGGGCAGGCAGTTGCCATCGGCATGGTTGCGGCGATGCGCCTTGGCAATGCACTGGGTGCGGAAGCCGACCTAGCTGCATCACTTACCGCGATTTTGCAGGCGCATCAGCTGCCCACAGAGCTGCCCTATGACCGCGCGGCGATTTGCGATGCGCTGCTGTCGGACAAGAAAAACTTCGGCGGCACGCTCAATTTTATTTTGGTGCGCACGCTCGGCGTGGCAAGCATTGAGAAGCTCGAAACCAGTCATCTGCGTGAACTGATTTTGCAGCACTGCTAATCCTGTTTAATCCACTGTAACCATAAGGAGGAACTGTGTTATGGGCTCAATTTGGGGCAATGCACTGAAAATATCAATTTTTGGAGAATCCCACGGCAATGGCATCGGCGTTGTCTTGGACGGTTTCCCTGCTGGCATCCCGTTTGATGAGGACTTTATTTTGGCGGAAATGGCACGCCGTGCGCCCGGAAAAAACAAGCAGTCAACCGCACGCAAAGAAGCCGATTTGCCGAAAATTCTGTCCGGCATTTATGAAGGCAAAACTGCTGGTTCGCCGATTTGTGCCGTCATTGAAAATACCGATACCCGCTCGGGCGACTACAAGAATTTTTCAGCACAGCCGCGCCCAGGGCACGCCGATTTTACGGGCGAAATTCGCTACAACGGCTGCAATGACCCGCGCGGCGGCGGACATTTTTCCGGTCGGTTGACTGCACCGATGGTATTTGCTGGCGCGTTATGCAAGCTGTTTTTGGCATCCTGCGGTGTAACGGTCGGCTCTCACATCCAATCGATTGCACAAATCCAAGATACGCCATTTGATGATGTGTCCATTGAAAAGGCACAACTGGCTGCTCTGCGCACACAGCATTATCCCATCATAAACCCTCGTGCAGAAGCGGCGATGCTTGCCGCGATTGAAGAAGCTCGCTTGGCGCAGGATTCTGTTGGTGGTGTCATTGAATGTGCGGCGATTGGTGTGCCTGTGGGTCTGGGCAACCCCATGCTTGACACCGTCGAGGGACGCCTTGCCTCTTTGCTGTATGGCATCCCTGCGGTAAAGGGTGTAGAGTTCGGCGCAGGGTTTGGCTTTGCATCCATGCGCGGTTCCCATGCAAACGATGTCTTTTGTGAGAAAAATGGTGCGGTGCAAACCGAAACCAACCACAACGGCGGTGTGCTCGGCGGTATCACAAGCGGTATGCCGCTGCTGTTCCGCGTGGCAATCAAGCCGACCCCTTCCATTTCACAGCCACAGCAAACCTTGGTTTTGAAAACCGAAAAAATTGCACCGCTTGTGATTGAAGGGCGGCATGACCCCTGCATTGTCACACGTGCCGCGCCTGTTGTGGAGTCTGCGTGCGCCATTGCACTGACCGATTTATATTTGGAGGGCTTTGGCTATGCGGGAGCTTAACGACATTCGTGCAGACATCAACCAAGTGGATACCGAAATCCGCAATTTGTTTTTGCAGCGGATGGAGCTTGCCTTAGAGGTTGCCGCTACCAAAGCGCAAAGCAACGATAAAATTCTAAAACCAGAGCGTGAAGCGGAAATCATTGCTTCTCGCTCATCTGGTATTCGTGAGGATTTACGCCTGAAATATGTTTCTCTTCTGCAATCCATCATGCGGGTCAGCCGCGAATATCAATATAACGAAATTTTAACTCTGCGCCCCGATAAGTTCCCTCTACATCCGACAGAAGTCGCTTTATCGCCCAAAACCGTCTATTATCAAGGTGTTGCTGGGGCATATCAGGAGCTTGCGGCGCACGATATGTTTCCGCAGTGTGAACCCAAAAATGTTGCCACTTGGGAAGATGTTTTTCAAGCGGTACACACAGGAAGTGCCGATGCAGGTGTTGTGCCGGTGGAAAACACCACGGCTGGCACGGTCAGCGAAGTGTATGATTTGCTCCTGAAATATGATTTGTCTATCAATCGTTCCTGTAACCGGAAAATCCGGCATTGCCTGGTGTCTGTCGCAGGTGCAACGCTGGATACCATTACGCGAGTCTGCTCCCACCCGCACGCGCTTCCGCAGTGCGATGCCTTTATCAGTGCACACCAATATGGGCGCATCCAAATGGCAAACACCGCCATTGCAGCGCAGCACGTACAGCAGGAAAACGACCCAACCTTGGGTGCCATTTGTTCCCGTGAAGCTGCTGAGCGATATGGATTGACCATTCTTGCTGAGCATATCAATGATTTACAGCACAACGAAACCCGCTTTATCGCTGTCAGCCGTGAGTTGACCTCTCTGCCGGAGGATAACCGCATTGAAATTGTACTGAGTTTGAAAAATGTGGCAGGTTCTTTGAATGCGGTGCTCTCTATCTTTGCAGATTATGGAATTGATATGACAGGCATTCATTCCAGACCCGAAAAAGACAGCCCTTGGTGCTATGTCTTTTATATTGACTTTACTGGCAATTTACGCAACCAAAACGTGCGTGCGTTACTATATCAGCTGTACGAAGAGCTTCCTTTTGTGAAGGTCATCGGCAGTTATCGTGTTATTGAATCCACGGAGGAATGAATCTATGATGAAATTGACTACTTCTGCCCCTTTGATTGGCTCTATCACCGTTCCGGGTGACAAATCCATTTCCCATCGTGCCGTCATGTTTGGCGCTTTGGCACAGGGCACCACCCACATCACAGGCTTCCTCATGGGCGAGGACTGTCTGTCTACCATTGACTGTTTCCGTAAGATGGGCGTTTCCATTGAGGTCAGCGAACAGGAGGTTGTGGTGCATGGTGTGGGTCTGCACGGTCTGCAGCCCCCTGCTGAAACCTTATATACTGGCAACAGCGGTACGACCACGCGCCTGCTCAGCGGTATTTTGACAGGGCAGAATTTTTCCTGTACAATGACGGGAGATGCTTCCATTCAAAAGCGTCCGATGGGTCGTGTCATCACACCACTTCGTGAAATGGGCGCACACATTGATGGTGTGGACGGCAACTTTTGCCCGCTGACTTTGGGCGGCGGGCAGCTGCATGGCATTTCTTATACGCTCCCTGTGGCGTCAGCACAGCTAAAAAGTGCCGTGTTGCTTGCAGGGCTGTATGCTGCGGAAAACACCACAGTTATAGAGCCAGCACCTTCGCGTGACCATACCGAGCGTATGCTGCGTGCACTAGGTGTAGACATTCAAACAGACGGCAATACCATCACCCTGACGCCGCCGCAGGAACTGCACGCCAAAGATATTGCCGTACCTGCCGACATTTCTTCTGCCGCATTTTTCTTGGTGGCTGGTGCGATTATCCCAGGCTCCGAACTCACCATTCGCAACGTTGGCATCAACCCCACCCGCACCGGCATTCTAGATGTCCTGCGCGATATGGGAGCTGATATTACCATGTCCAACGTCACGCATGATGCCGAGCCTACCGCAGATTTGACGGTGCGCCATTCCAAGCTGCATGGCACGACCATCGGCGGCGATATTATCCCGCGACTCATTGATGAACTGCCTGTGATTGCGGTTGCCGCGGCATTTGCCGAGGGCGAAACTGTGATTTGCGATGCACAGGAGCTGAAAGTCAAAGAATCCAATCGCATTGCGGCAATGGTAACCGAACTATCCAAGGCAGGTGCTTGCGTAGAAGAAACCGAAGATGGCATGATTGTTCGCGGTGGAAAACCCTTGCATGGTGCTTCGTTTGAAACCTATAAAGACCATCGCATTGCGATGAGCATGGCAATTTGTGCTCTGGCTTGTGCCGGAGAAAGTGAAATTCTTGACCCTTCTGTTGTCGCGATTTCGTATCCGGATTTCTTCGATACCCTGCACGCGCTGGGAGGCGAATGATATGCTGCTAAGCTTTGCCCAATTTCAGTCATACACGCCGGCCAAACCGACCTTTGCACTGTTCGGCTATCCACTGGGGCACACCATGAGCCCGCAGCTACATACTGCCTTATTCGCAACCTATCAGTTGGATGCAGACTATATTGCCGTTGCCGTCCCGCCGGAGCATTTGGCAGAAGCCCTTGTGCTTGCAAAAACGAAGCTACAGGGCATCAACTTGACCATTCCACATAAAAAAGCCATTATCCCTCTGCTCGATGCCGTGGATGCTAGTGCACAAGACCTGCATTCGGTCAATACCGTTGCATTTCATGATGGTAAAACAACTGGTTATAATACGGATATTTTGGGATTTGCCGCTTCCCTCACCAAGGACCAAGTGGAGCTGCCAGGAAAAAAAGTCCTGATGCTCGGCTATGGCGGTGCAGCGGCAGTCATGGGTTACCACTGCGCAAAATCCGGTGCATCGCTCGTGATTACGGGACGCAACGCGCAAAAAGCAGACACCTTGGCGCAGCAGCTGCGTGCGGTGCTGCCACACGCCAAAATTTCTGCTTGCAGTAAAAAACATATTCCGCGTGACACGCAGATGGTTCTCAACAGCACCCCGCTCGGCATGTTTCCCAAGGAAGATGCCTGCCCCCTGCGCTTTTTACCGCATAAAACCGAATATGTTTTCGATGCCATCTACAACCCGCCGATTACGGCGACCATTCGGCTTGCAGGCAATCGCAGCAAAATCCAAACACGGGATGGTCTGCACATGCTGGTAATGCAGGCGGCGCACGCACAAACCATTTGGAATGGGCATAGCTTTTCCAATGAAGTTTGCGACAGCATTTTATCGCAGCTTTATGGTTCTCTTGCCGTCAAGCGTCTACATGATAAATATGGCAAACAAAATATTGTTCTGTGTGGCTTCATGGGCAGCGGCAAAACCACGGCAGGCAGGCGGATTGCAAAGCTGTGCGGTTTGCGCTTTGTGGATGCCGACCATTATTTGGAGGAGCAAGAAGGCATGGACATCCCCACCATTTTTCAGAAGCATGGGGAAGCGTATTTTCGGGAGCGCGAGTCCTATTACCTTGCAGAGCTGTCCAAGCAGCAGGGCTTGGTTCTGGCGCTTGGCGGCGGCGCGGTACTGCGTCCGGCAAATGTCGCCATCCTCAAGGAAACCGGCTTGCTGATTCATCTGGATACGCCTCTGTATCGCATTCTGAAAAACATCTCCTATTCCAACAATCGTCCGCTGTTGGAACAAAACGCTGACAAGGAAGCACAAACGCGCAAACTGTATCATGCACGCAAAAGCATCTATCGTTCTGTGGCAAATTTTTCGGTTCGCTCCTCTCGCCTGCATGAACTGGTACTTCGTGTCATTCAATCCATATAAAAACTGGCTCTACATATGAAAATGAAGCTTAAAGAAGGATTTTTATGTTTTTAAAACGTTTTGTATCACTCACTCTGGTTGCGGCAGCACTGTTTACAAGCAGTGTGGCTGCAGCCTTTGATTCTGCCTTCAAATATTCCTATACGATTGCGGATTCGGCAACGTATACACGATATGAAGGCAAAAATTCCAATGGTTTACAACGCGCGAGCTATATCCAGTATACGCCTGGCTCCAGTGTCAAGCCCATGGTTGTGTATGCCGGTGATGCCATGTATGGAAGCAAATCTACCATTACTGCGGCGCAGTCTTATCTGCAGAATCAGGGATATTCTGTGCTCGGCGGCATCAATGCAGACTTCTTTGTTTTGGGCACCAGCATCCCCATCGGTCTGGTCATCAAAGATGGTACGCTCATCAGCTCGGATGCGTGGCAATATGCGGTGGGCTTCCTCGCAGATGGCTCTGCCATCATTGGTCAGCCTTCCTCCACCATGAAAGTTGAAGGCAGCAGCGGCGCGGTTTGGTGCAGCTATTTCAATAAATCGCGCACCGATTCCGGCATTTATCTGCTCGACAGCGACTATGATGACGAAACCCATATTTCCTCGTCCGGCAAAAGCATTGTCTTCGAGCGTGTGGACAGCACCCCTGTCACGGTGGGCGGTTCTGTCAAAATGAAGGTCATTTCCAAAGGGGCAGGCAGCAGCTCCACCACCATCACCAAAAATCAGATGGTTCTGAGCATCGATGATGACTGTAAGGCGACATGGGTTGATTACCCCATCGGTGAAGAAGTGACGTTGACCATCAACGCACCCGATGCGCGTTGGTCGAATGTTCGATATGCGGTTGGCGGTAAATCCCTTGTCAAAGATGGAACGGTTTCCACGTCCTCCATTGACAGTGCTTCCTCCTACAAGGCGCGCACCGCACTCGGTGTGAAATCGGATGGCACCGTTGTTTTATACGAAATAGATGGTGCGCAATCCTCGCTCAGCGTGGGACTGACGGCGAAGGAATTGGGCAACGAACTGCTGTCCATGGGCTGCAATAATGTGATTTGTTTGGATGGCGGCGGCTCTTCAGCAATGACCGTGCGTATCCCCGGAGAAAGCACCTCCAATCTGGTGACCTCTCCCTCAGACGGCTCTGCCCGAAAATGTGCCAACTACATTTTTCTGGTGAATACCGCAACCTCTGATGGTGTAGCGCGCCATGTACATATGCGCCCCAGCTATTATTATATCCTCCCCAACGCCTCTACGTACTTTGCCGCGTGGGGGTCTGACAGTGCATATACGCCTGCCACCCTGCCCAGCGATATGACGTATACGGCGTCCAGCGGCACTGTAGACAGCACCGCACGGGTGTTTTATGCCGATGATACCCCCGGCAATGTCACCATCAGCGGCACCTCTGCCGATGGCACTGTGACAGGCAGTCATACCTTCTGCGTTACGACAGGTGTCACCAAAATTGCGCTGACATCCAATGGTTCTTCCGAAACGTCATACGCGCTTCGCGGCGGTACAACCTTGAGCTTAGATGCGTCCGCATATCATTTTAAGACCAAGATGGCATCTTCAGACAATGTTTTCCAGTGGTCTGTTTCGGGCAATATTGGTACGATTGATGCCAACGGTCTTTTCACCGCCTATCAGCAGCCGGCTTCCGGCACGATTACCTGCCAATATGGCAGCACAACTGCCTCTGTCAAGGTGACTGTTGGTCTGAGTGACCCTCCGGCACTTACAAACGTTGCAGATTTTGAGCAAACGCAACCGTTCACCAGTGAAAATGCACAGCTATCTCGCACCACCGAACTTTCCAACGTGGCAAGCGGCACAGGTGCTCTGCAAGTCACCTATTCTGCAAAGGACACTGCTGACCTGACCGTGCAGGACATTGATACCAGTGGACGCACTGTCTTGACCATGCTGGCAAAGGCGGCAGATTCCAATTTGCAGATGCGCGCAATCTTTGCCGACAGCGACGGAAATGAGCTGACGGTACCCTTCACATCGCTGCCGCAAAACAGCTATTCCCGCATCAGCGTAACTGTACCAAGCACAGCAGTTGTCTTGAAGGGGCTGCGTGTGGAAAGCAGTGCGGACGGCAACTTGTACTTAGACCATATCATGCTCAGTGCAAAAGCCATTTCCAACACCGCTGCACCCAGCATCTCTTGGATTAGCGCACCGACTTCTGCGGACACCGGTGCTTCTGTCACGGTCAGCGCACGCATTTCCATGGCAAACGGCTACTACGTCATGCGTCCTGCCTTTGTCACGGCATATGTCGATGGCGTGAAATCTTCTGCCGTCTATTCGGCGTCCAGCGGCACGATTTCTGTTCCAACCGGCGCACTCACTGCCGGACTGCATCAAGTGACGATTACAGCCGTTGATGATGCCGGCAACGTGGCACGCAAAAGCGTTTCCATCACCGCAGGCACCAGCACCGCCTCTGCCTTTACCGACACTTCTGCAAACTGGGCAAATGGATATATTAATTTTGCGGCAAAGAAAGGCCTGCTGAAGGGGCAAAGCACGCAGGACGGCACGATGTTCTACCCATCCCGCAATTTGACCCGCGGTGAATTCGCTGTTATTTTGGCACGCTATCTCAATTTGACCGCGGATGACACTACAAGCCTACCCTTCTCTGATGTGTCAGACATTCCCTCTTGGAGTTTGGATGCCATCGCAGCTTGTTATCAAGCTGGCATCATGAATGGACAGCTCAACA
Organism: Intestinibacillus sp.; assembly: GCA_963664255.1. Lineage (GTDB taxonomy): Bacteria > Bacillota > Clostridia > Oscillospirales > Butyricicoccaceae. The sequence goes on from OY760938.1 coordinate 442,860, forward strand.
CTGACACCAATGAAACGAGCTTCACCGCCGGCGCAAATATTACACGCGCTGAAGCCATGACAGCGATTTCTAAGTGCCTGCCCCGCGGCTTTGTCAGCAAATCCGTTTCATTCTCAGACAATGCCAGCATTCCCTCGTGGGCAGCTTCTCCCATTCAGTATGCGATTGCGGCAGGGATTGTAGACGGCTATTCGGATGGCAGTATCCGTCCCACGCACAACATTACGCGCGCGGAAATCTCTAAAATTCTCTGCGCTCTCTATTGATTCCCTGCGGTCTATCCGATCTTCTCTCCCAAAGGGCAACTAGGGCAACACCGCACAATTCATACAAAAATGTTTGGCACATCGCTTACACGCAGAAATTCCGGCATATCTCACAAAAATCCTCGCCAAGACATCCAGTATTGTCTGCGTTTTTTGTTTTATCTGCCAACATTTCTGCTAGCGCAATCGATATACCAGAATTGTGCGGTATCGCCCTAGATGCTCTTGATGCAAAAAAGCCGTTTCCGAAAAGCCTGTGCAGGCTCTCGGAAACGGCTTTTGCTTATACAACCGCTTCTTCTTGATAAATATCCAGCAGCGCACGTTCTACACTCCAATAAAAAGCGGATCCGCCAATCAAATCATAGACACCCGCCCGCTGCAGCATTTTGAATGCACTCTGCGGCAGTCCGCAAATCGCCACCTTACGGTTGCGCGCTTGCAGCATACGAACGCTGTCGAGCAGTGCCTGTGCACCAGAAATGTCGATATAGGACACCCCTCGCATGGATAGGAAAATCTGGTCACTTTCGCCGCAGCTCGTCACAATTTCTTCAATCGCATCGGTATTGGCAAAGAGAATGGGCCCTGTGACATAACACACCACGGCATTTTTATACGTATCTGTGAACTGCACATTCTGCAAATGCAGTCTGGAAAGGTCCACCTTTTCATAATTGATTTCAATTTTGGAGAGCCGTACCACCATCAGCACCAATCCCAGACTGACGCCCACCAAAATTGCAACCGTCAAATCAAATACAATCGTTGCCGCCATCGTTGCCAAAAATTTGGTTATCGCACCCTTGAATCGATTGGTGAAAATAAAGCGAATGGCGTGCCATTCATTCATACGCCACGCGGTTACCATCAAAACACCTGCCAATGCCGCCAACGGGATGCGTGAAATAATGGGGGCTAATACAAACATCATCAGCAGCAGCCCCAACGCATGAAAGATGCCTGTCAATCGTGTGCGTGCGCCGGATTTGACCGCCACAGAGGTGCGCGCGAGTGCAGCGGTTGCCGGAACACCACCCACAAATGGCAAAATCAAATTTCCGATGCCTTGCGCGAATAATTCTTGGTCATTGTCCAATTTTTCACCCGTTGCCCGCCCTGCTGATGCACCACACAGCAGACTTTCCAGCATATTCAGCAGTGCGATGGAGCAAGCAGCCCCCAACTGTTCCCATAATGCTGTTGGATGTAAATCCTGCAAGGACATTCGATTTTCTAGCAGCAGCGAGTGTGGAATGGTGCCGACCTCCGCAATATCAATATGTAGTAGAATGGTAACTGCCGTTGCCACAATAATGCCAACCAAAGAGCCTGGAATCACGGCATTCCACTTCTTGGGCATGAAAATCATAATCAAAATGACCAGTAGCCCAATCAAAAACGAGGTGATATTCGGATGAAATCCTAACCTGCCATAGGAAAGCAGCTTTTCAACAGCAGATCCGCCTTCTGAGGCTGTCCCAAACAGATTGTCAACCTGCCCTAATGCAATGATGACTGCAATCCCTGACGTGAAGCCTGTAATCACAGGCGTCGGCACAAAGGCAGTCAACCGCCCTAAGTGCAAAAAACCAGCTGCCACCAAAATAATGCCGGCTAGGAAGGTTGCTATGAAAACGCTCTCAATGCCATGCTTTGCTACCAAGCCAATCAAGATTGCCGCCATCGCGCCTGTAGGTCCCGATATTTGGTAAAACCCACCGGACAATGCCGAAATCACCAAACCGGCAACGATTGCTGTCACCAAGCCCGCTGCTGCATTTGCTCCCGAAGATACGCCGAATGCCAGCGCCAATGGCAGTGCAACTGCCGCAACCGTTAAACCCGCCATGATGTCGTGCGTGAAATCAGAGGCTCCATAGCCGTGAAACTCTCGCTTCAAATTTTTGATATACCTTTGAAACATTTTCTTCTCCTCTCAAAGCTTCTGCTCGATATTGAAAAAATATTATCTTTTAGATAGGAAAACCATTCTTTACTTTTTCTGTTAATGAAAGGGCGCGTGAAAAGGCGGACAGCGTAAACTGTCCGCCGATTTCTAGAAGGATGGTGCTGTTTTAATAGGATTAAAACGCAATGCTCTTGGACACATATGTCACTAAATCTTCCAACTTCACACGTTCCTGCTGCATGGTGTCACGGTCACGCACGGTCACGCATCCGTCCTGCTCGGTTTCAAAATCCACCGTGATACAAATCGGTGTACCAATTTCATCTTCACGGCGATAACGCTTGCCAATAGAGCCGGAATCATCAAAATCTACGCAAAAATGCTTCGAAAGCTCCTGCCAAATCGGCATTGCCTGCTCTGTCAGCTTTTTAGAAAGCGGCAATACTGCCGCCTTGAACGGTGCAAGTGTCGGATGCAAACGAAGCACGGTGCGGACATCATCTTTCCCGTTTTTGTCCTGTCCCACTACTTCCTCATCATATGCATCGCACAAAAATGCCAAGGCAACACGGTCTGCACCCAGCGAAGGCTCAATGACATACGGAACGTATTTTTCATTGATTTCCTGATCAAAATATTCCATAGAAACACCAGAAGTATTCTGGTGTTGGGTCAAATCAAAATCTGTACGGTCCGCAATGCCCCACAATTCGCCCCAGCCAAACGGGAATAAAAATTCAATATCTGTTGTGGCATTGGAATAATGCGAAAGTTCTTCCGCATCATGGTCACGCAAACGCAAATTCTCTTCATGCATACCAAGTGACAGCAGAAATTCATGGCACTTATTTTTCCAATAAGAAAACCACTCTAAATCAGTGCCTGGTTTGCAGAAAAACTCCAGCTCCATTTGCTCAAATTCACGTGTGCGGAAGGTGAAGTTGCCCGGCGTGATTTCATTGCGAAATGATTTACCAATCTGCGCTACGCCAAACGGAATTTTGCGGCGCGTGGTACGCTGAATGTTTTGAAAGTTTACAAAAATACCTTGCGCGGTTTCCGGACGCAAAAACAGCTCGTTTTTGGTATTTTCCGTCACGCCCTGAAAGGTCTTAAACATCAAGTTGAACTGACGAATATCTGTGAAATTGTGACCGCCACAATCCGGACATGCGATTTGATGCTCTGCAATATATACTTGCATCTGCTCATTCGACCAGCCCGCAACCGAAATATGCGCAGTGTCTTCAATCAGCTGATCCGCACGATGGCGTGTTTTGCAGTCCTTGCAGTCCATGAGCGGGTCGGAAAATCCGCCAACATGGCCGGACGCAACCCAAGTCTGCGGGTTCATTAAAATCGCAGAATCCAACCCTACATTATAAGGGGATTCCTGCACGAATTTTTTACGCCACGCTGCCTTAACGTTGTTTTTAAACTCTACCCCCAACGGACCGTAATCCCATGTGTTGGCAAGCCCACCATAGATTTCGGACCCACTAAATACAAAGCCGCGTCCCTTACAAAGAGAAACAATTTTGTCCATTGTCTTTTCGGAATTCTTCATTCTTTTTCATTCTCCTTTTGGCGTGTCTGGCTGACACACACTTTTAAAATAATGCTTGACACCAGTCTATTTTATAGGTATAATATATAAATGTCAAGGGAATATATAAATCTTGTGCAAGAAACTTGATGTTTTTCTTACAAATTTTATTTTCCTAAGATTTTATCACGAGGTGTAGCGCAGCTGGTAGCGCGCCTGCTTTGGGAGCAGGATGCCGCAGGTTCGAGTCCTGTCACCTCGACCATAATCGTCAACAGTCGTTGATACAATAGAAACCATCTCTATATGAGGTGGTTTCTTTGCATTTATACGCAGAAAACCGTGTTTTCACCGTCTTAAAGCCATATAAATGTTGCATTGCAATTTTTACACATGATTTTCAAACTGGTTTTTCGACCTATTTTTTGCTGATTTTGCACCCCATAATTATTTTATGCACCCCCCTAACGAGAAACTGCCCCTCAGGGGGGTGCAAATCCACTAGGGGAGTGCAAAACAAAAAAACGCAGAGCTTATCATAAAGCCCTGCGGTTTTTTATTTGTGTTATCGATTTCTGCCTTTTGCCTGTTGACTGCGATTTCCGACAGTTCCAGTGTAAGTGCCTTCTAACCGTGCCACGCCGCGTTCAAATGCAGACAGATGGTTTTGTGAAGCATTTTGGAGTGCAGAAAATACGGTTCTGACATCATCAGGCAAGTCTTGTGCAAGAAATACCTCATACATCGCAATATTTTTGATTTCTGCCTCCACCCCTGCTTGGTACGCTTCCAAAAGAGACTTAGGAACTGCAACATATTCCTCTGCTGTATTCTCTGGCAAAATCATGCCATATTCCGTGAACAGCGGGGTCAATTCTGCAATATGGGTTCCCTCTGCTTTCATGATGTTGGTAAACGGTCTTTGCTCGCCAAATGCATCCATAATGGCTTCATACTCCGCCTGTGCCAAATATTCATCTTGGATGGCGTAAGTCAGCATTTCCGAAAGAGTATAACTCTGATTTTTTGCTACCCCGGCAGAGCCGAAATCAATATCTGCCGCAAGTGCTGTGCCAAAGATGCTAAACACCATCATGCCAGCTGTGAGCATCGTCAATACTTTATTGGTTCTTTTCATGGAACTCACCTTCCTATTAAAATGAATGTTTGTGTGACCGGACAGGATAAATGACAAAACGGGATAAGTCGGGACAGGACGGGAAGACATGGGAACAGGGTGGGAAAAGTACGGGAAAAACCGAAAGAACGGCGGGAAACCCCATTGAAAGGCGGGACAGCGGGAGAACCCCAAAAACGGCGTGACAAATATCTTGAGAAAAGACGAGCGAAAAAATCGAGCGTCTTTTTTTATTGCGCAGAAAGAGCGATGCAGTGCAGAGAAACGCAAAGAAGCCACTGAAACCACATGAGAGCACACGAAAAATGTGCGCAAATGTGCGGAATCAGTGGCTTTAAAATTGGTCAGGGATGCGCCCGTGCGGTGCGACCTGCGGGACGGCGCAAAATCGGCGCGTTACAGGCGCACACGGCGAGGCGCAATTCGTTACAAAACGCAAATATGTAATCAAAAACGGCGTTACAGGCGTTAGTCAAGCGTTATTCGGCGTTACAAATTGGGCGAATAATAACGCGCAAGCGTTACAAAAACGGCGAAAACACGCACAGAGCAAAGTGACAAATTGCGCAAATGCACGTGACCCTGTCACATTGCTTGATTTATAAGGGTTTGCGGGCATTTGACCGCCTCGATTTTTGCATGGAGCAAAGTGACACAAAATGATATAAAAATATATCAAATAGAATAAAAAATGAGACTATAAATAATTTTGTGTTTCTAGTTTAAACATGCTCCGGAGCGGTAAGGATAGAAATAGATCTAAAACTTACTGCAAAGGAGCATTTTATATGTCTGTGATACCAAAAGAAGTGGTCAAACAACTCATTCGGGAAGCTAACCCTAACAGTACCACCGAAGTGCTGGATTTGTTACGGGAAATGTTTAAGGAAGTGCTGCAGGGTGCGATGGAAGCCGAACTGGAAGAACAACTCGGCTATGCCAAAAGCGATGTATCTGCCAAGCAGACAGATAACCACCGCAACGGGTATTCCAAGAAGACCGTAAAATCAGAACTGGGTCCCGTAGAGCTTTCGATCCCTCGGGATCGAAACGGTGAATATGAGCCGAAAATCATTACAAAGCACGAACGAAATATCACAGGTTTAGAAGAAAAAGTTTTGGGGCTATATGCTGCTGGGATGTCTACTCGTGATATTCATGATCAGATTCAGGAATTGTACGGCGTAGAAGTATCTGCAGAGCTTGTCAGTCGGATTACAGACAAAGTGCTGCCACTCGTGACAGAGTGGCAGTCCAGACCATTAGATGAGGTGTATCCGTTTGTTTTTATGGATGCGATTCACTACAAAGTGCGTGAAGACAAAACAGTTGTCAGTAAGGCAGCTTACGTGGTTTTAGGCATGGATTTAGACGGATACAAAGAGATTTTAGGCATTTATGTCGGCGCAAATGAATCCAGCAAGTTCTGGCTGTCAGTTCTGAATGAGCTGAAAAACCGTGGTGTGAAAACGGTTTGCATGTTCTGTGTAGACGGACTAACTGGATTCAAAGAAGCGATTGGTGCGGCATTCCCAAAGGCACAGATTCAGCGTTGTATTGTGCATCAAATTCGTTCTTCCACACGATATGTCAGCTATAAAGACATCAAAGAATTCGTACAAGACCTGAAAACCGTTTATGGTGCGGTATCAGAAGAGCTTGCGCTGGATAACCTAATGACGATGAAAGACAAATGGGGTGCTAAATACCCAAGCTCGATTCGTAGTTGGGAAAATAATTGGGACTGCCTAAGTACTTTCTTCAACTACCCTCCAGAGGTGCGAAAAATTATCTATACCACCAACTGCATCGAAGGACTGCACCGCCAATTTCGCAAGGTTACCAAGACAAAAGCAGTATTTCCCACCGACCAAAGTTTGCTGAAAATGCTGTGGCTCGCACAGGACAAAATCCAGAAAAAGTGGACACAACGTCAGCGCAGCTGGGATTTGGTGCTGGCACAGCTGCAGGTGCTGTTCGCGGAACAACTTGCCAGCTAAACCCTCGTTTTATTTCTTGCCGCACGGAGCGGAAACACAAAATTCAGGACAGTCTCCCCCGCTACCGTTCCTTTGTCGGCTGGAGCGGAACTTCCGCAAGTATGGCTCTTACGTGACTGCTCGAAACACTATGCGCTGTCAGTAATAATGGGGCTTTTCATTGATGCCGTTTTCCTCACACCATTGCCGTACGCCTTGACCGCTGCTCCGACATGCTGCAATTCGACCGCGCCATTCAGCCAGTCGCTCATTTGATGACATGCTTTGTATGCTCTGGTTCCATTCGTACGCTCTGCCTTGGACTCTAATAGACTCCATTAAACTCTATCGGAGTCTATGGGTGTCTTTTAGACTTTCCACATAGACAGCGGGTTGCGTGCTATGGAATTATCCAAAGCCAGGCAGTTTGTGCTCCGGCATAAGCTGCCTTTTTCCACGCCTGACCTCGGATAATTCACTACCCATAATAAGAAACTCAGAAACATTTACATACAATCCCACTTACGCGTAGCTTGGTTTAATATATTATTTGGCATTATCTTCGACGCATTGAATGTTGAATAATCTCTTGAACAATTCCAAATAGTTCACTAAACGCACTATATGTTGGTGAATCTTTTTCTATTGTTGAGAGGGAAGAAAATTCTTGTTTGCTTAAAGCATAGTTAATATCGTTCTTTTCAACCATTGATATAACCCTTGTATCAGAAGAACCGTCAATTACTTTTATACTGTCCGCACCACAAAGACTTCGCTTAATACATAGTCGTCCCTGCTCAAAATCTCTTCCATATCGATCAAAATCATTTCCTAAAAAAAGCCTTCGTTTTCTTTCGTCAGAACATGTATAAAATGTCTTAATTTCATCATCTGTATAATAATGCTCAATACAGATTTCGGGTGTTGACGTGCGGTGCGCTGGAATGGGCAGGACGAATGAATACACACCGTTTCCCCAGTACTTATAGTGCTTTGTATCATCGCCCATCTCTTTTACAATCTTTGTTTCATCGCGATCTGCCATAAAAATAAACACTTTACCTAATTCCATTTTGCTGTAGGATCTACACATTTCTAGTAATGTTGCGCTGCCCATATCTTGTTTAATTGCTTCCCTTTTTGAAGAATTTTGGGGCTCATATTCAAAGAAATTCACTTCAATTGATTCTTTGGAGTATTGCTCCCAGTATTTTTTTAGATGTTTCCAATCGGTGGAACCCTCGGTAATAATTAAAGGATTTTCGCCAATAAAAGGCCCTAGCACTCCTCCATATTCTTCAGAATAAATTTTTCTAAACTTTTCGGATGCAAACGGAATAATGCTACTGTAACTAATAAGCACTGCTGATTCCTCTATGCGTGAATATAGTCCATGTGTATCAGCATTTGCTTGAATAGATAATACCATGTTTTCACTAATTGCTTGGAGTGTAGGGGTATCATACAATGGGGGATTATCGAAAAAGAAAGTAATCTTCTCAAATAGTTCACACATATTCTGTGCTTCAATAAACACTTCTATCGGACATACTTCTGCTGCATAATGCAGTCCTGCAACTGAAAATAAAAAATTTTCTTTTCCCAAATAGTAATGCTCTATATTACTGCTTGCAGGATTGTTATCGCAAAATACTACTGAGGCTGATCCAATAGTGAGCCTTGTGTCCCCATATACCTTAATGTTGTGGTTATGGCAAATGCACTTCAAAATGAATCGTCTTAATTCTGAATCGTTTAAACCGGCTATAGTCGATGAATAGTTCTGGTATAGCGCTAAGAACTCCTCTATCATTTCGTCTGAATACTCTTCTTGGCAAAAGCCGACTCTCGCGACATACCCCGGACACATATAACAACCATCATCCCACACAGAGACTATATAGTTTGCAGAATGCGCTTTGAAGTATAATATACTACTGCTTTCAAGAAGTTTTGTTCTTGTCTCATTTTCAACCTCTTCTGTGTCGTAATAGCCGCGCTCAAATTCATCTTTGTTAAAATCATAATAGCTAAATGACAAAAACGCTGAAACTAAACCAGTGTTTTTATCAATCTCAAATCCTAATTCCCCGTACTCATCGGAATGCAATTCCAATATATCAGTATCTTCACTGATTTCATCTTCATCGTAGAAACAGGTGCCCACGATTTTTTCAATTCTATTTATGAGCGTTTTAAGTTTTTCACTATTCATATTATTTCACCGTTATACATTAACTCTATGTTGATTTTACTGTGTTACTGTACTTATCCCCTTTTACTGTGAACTGCTCAGTATTGCTAAACCATGCTATTTAGTACACTTTGAACGAATCTCTTCCTTTATTCTTACATATTTGTTTCGTCAATTTTCTCCCAATTATATCATATTTGCCCTGCAGTTTAAATACAGAAAACCCCAGCGTGAAAAATTTTTCGAAAATTCTTTCACACTGGGGTCCGATTTTGCCCGATTTTTGTACTGACTATTGAGAGGGCCACTCAGTGGCTCCCCAACATGAATCTACAAAATTGAATAGGGCACCCGAATACACACTTGCGCGAGCAAGATACAGAGAGCCAAACGGCGGGTACGCCACGATAGACTGATCAGCAAAACACAGTTGACCCGTCTGGAGCGATCCATACTAACGCCGCTAGCAGGACAGGCCGTCCTGTGGCAACGATCTGTATTCATGATACTTCCGTCTGGCTAACGTCAAGTCAAGGGACGGCATACCCATCAGAATGGGATGAGGTGAAACTCCTATGGAGGCAAGCAGGCCGCTTGCCCGTCCGGGTCGTCTATGAAAATAATAGAAAAAAACATAGGGAAAACCGCGTGCTGTTCAGATGTTTGCAGTCCGATTTCAGACTGCACCATTCCAAGCAACATGCGGCTTTCCAAATACTCCGATTAGGAGGTTAAGTAATGACTGTTGAAAATACTCTCCCGTTGAATGAGATGAACCGTTGCCAAGTTGATGATCGCACCATCCAAAGCGTGTATCATACCGGTCGCAGTGTCATCACCGTGACAAGCGTTTTCGGCACCGCTGAGACCTATTCTGATCTGCTGTGCCGAATCATTCAGAGAAAACTCAATTTGATTTAATATGAATCCGACAGCCTGATTTTTTGCAGAATGCCTGTTCCTCTGTTATAATACAGATGGAACAATTTTATCCGCAATCATGCTGTTTTGTGATTTTAGGAGGAACCTTATGAAATTACAGAACACCTATGATGTGGGCATCTATTGCCGCCTCTCCCGCGACGACAACAATGGAAATCTGGAGAGTATGAGCATCGCAAACCAGCGGCAAATGCTCACAGATTACGTCAAAGAGAAGGGGTGGTGTCTGTGCGAAATCTATCTCGATGACGGATACTCCGGTACGAACTTTGATCGCCCTGACTTTAAGCGCATGCTTAAAGTCATCGAAAATGGCAAAATCGATTGTGTCATCACCAAAGACTTGTCACGTCTCGGCAGAAACTACTCGAAGGTCGGATACTACACCGAAGAATACTTTGTAGACCATGATATTCGCTACATCGCTGTGAATGACGGCTTCGACTCCCTCCGCGAGGAAGAAAACGAAATCGCTCCGTTCAAGAATGTGCTGAACGAATGGTATCCCCGTGACATCTCCAAAAAGGTGCGACAGGTCAAAAAAACTGCCGCACGTCAGGGGAAGTTCATGGGCAGTCAAGCCCCTTACGGTTATAAGAAATCACCGGAGGACAAGCACATCCTGCTCATTGACGAGACTGCTGCTGCGATAGCCCGCCGTATCTTCCGCGAGTTTGTATGCGGCGACAGCGCCCGCATGATCAGCGACCGACTGAACCAAGAGGGCATCGACAGTCCCCGTTTCTACCACGCCAAATATGCAGGCGGTCAAGCTCCCAAGCCAAATGAACATAACCACTGGGGCAGCACCAGCATCATGCAGATGTTGCGCAATCAAGTGTACATCGGCAACATGGTCCAGGGCAAACGGCAGGTCACTTCCTTTAAAACCAAGAAGCGTCGTACCATTGACCCGGAAAACTGGATCACCGTCGAAAGCACACATGAACCACTGATTGACCGTGAGCTATGGGAGCGCGTACAGAAACGAATCAATGCACGCGGGCACCGTGTCCAGCGCAAGCAGGATACGAAGGAGCTGAGCCTATTTGCTGGCATTCTGCGGTGTGCTGACTGCGGATCGATTCTCGTGTATACGACCAAGCATCTAAAGGCAGGCACCATCGGCGTTTACCGCTGCACCCGTTATGTGAACAACGGAAAAACCGCCTGCTCTGCACACTACATTCAGGAGAACACGCTTGCCGCATTCATCTTAAATGATATCCGGCTGCATGCAAGGCTGGCGACCGCTGAACGAGAACGCATTTCACGACAGCTGATCGCTGGCATGAACCAGTCGCAGGGGCACGAGACACGCGCCTTGGAAAAGCAGGTACGTGAAATGCAGCACCGTCTGGAGACCATCAGCACCAGTATCCGGAGCCTGTACGAGGACAAGTGCCTTGGCAAGCTGCCGGAAAGCATCTTTCAAAATCTCCTGTCCGGCTATGTAAAAGAGCAGAGCGAACTTGAAGACAAGCTCCAACACCTGCAGCAGCAGCTGAGCACGCACGAATGCAATGAGAATGAGGTCGGCAGTTGGCTTGAGCTCATCAGCCAGTACATGGAGATCGAGCAACTGGATCGTCCGACAATCATGGAACTGATCGAAAGCATCACCATCAGTGAGGCCGTTCGTCAGCATGGGCAGCGGACACAGGAAATCACGATTCAGTATCGCTTCATCGGAAATCTTCTCACAGACGCCAAAGAAGGTATCGCTTAGTTTCCTAAACGATACCTTCTCAGGTAAAACCTCTTGAGTTTTACAGACAAGCACTTATCGACCAAGTATCTTGTCGTTATGGCGGAGAAAGAGGGATTTGAACCCTCGCGACACTTTCGCGCCCTACTCCCTTAGCAGGGGTTTTAAAACCCTTATATTGCAATGCTTTCAAGGCTTTTTGTACTTTACCGTGTACTGTATAGGAAAATATTTTATAATATTTCTTAGGATTTTTCTGTAATACTTATCCTGCTTAACCAATACAAAATGCATCAGCACATTTCATTGTTTCATGACAGAACAAGCTTCTCTTATTATGCAATTAGCAACTCCCCTAGAACTCCCCTTGTTGCATTTTAAACATTAGACGAAGTTCAAAGAATCCTCTAACGCAGAATTTTTGTAATCCATTGACGATCCTAATAAATGTATCAGTTATAGGTTTTTGAGGTGTCTATGGAAATACTGTTTGTAGCAGCATCCCAATTCAGACTAACATCCATTAAGATTGCCAAATTCCGCAAACGAAAATAAGAATTGCCGTCAATCATATAGGCACACAGATTCATACTTGTATTATTAAAATTCAACTTTGAAAGGGAGGGCAAGGTGCTTTTGCTCTGCGTGGTGTTGCATGCACCAAAAGAAGGTGCAGATGTGTATCCCGTTCCTGTTAGAATTTGAATTGTTTTGGATGCAGAAATCCACTGCACATCAAACTGCTTTTCTGATGGTGCGGTCTGGCAAAATGCCTGTGCAAGATCGCGCAACCGAATGCAGGTATTTCCGGCAATGGAGTAAAGTTGGCAGGGAATTGCTCGGGAATCCACGTACAGCGTATAGGACATCGGCTTTGCAAGCACTGATGCAGGCAGGCTGGATGTACCTGTGTCCTGATAGGATAGGCTGTGGGATGTGGCATATTTTTTGAGATAATCGTTGCTTTCACTTGCAAGCAAGGTTTGAGAATCTTCAAATGCGGTATCTGCAACAGCGGACACAGACTGCGGCAATACGACAGCAGTCAGATTGGTGCAGCTTGAAAATGCATATTCGCCGATCGAAGTAATACTGTCCGGCAGCTGTATGGTGCAAAGCTGGCTGCAGTTTGTGAACATACACGCTGGGACGGTCGTCATACCATTGCCCAGAACAGCGGATCGCAAGGAAAAACAATAGTAAAAGGCATCCACACCGATGGTGTGCACGCTCACAGGAATTGTGATTGAGCGCAGATCGCTACCTGCAAATGCATCGTCCCCAATGGAAGCAACGGTGCTGGGAATGTTTATCGACTGTAGTCCACTGTTTTGGAACATAGCACTTGGTAGTGCTGTGACATGCGAGGGAATTGTAAACTGCTTCAACGCGTGGCAATTGGCGAACGCCTCGTGCCCAATAGAGGTCAGTGTTTCCGGCAAGTGCACTTCACACAGCTGCTCACAGTCATAAAACACTTGGGTGGGCAAGCTAGTAATGTTGTCCGGTATAATCACCGACTGTAGCTTGCTGCCCGCAAATGCGCTTTCGCCGATAGATGTGATGGTATCTGGAATGGTAATGGATGTGAGTCCGCTTTGCGCAAATAGTTGTGGTGTGATGGTGGTAACATGCGACGGGAAGGTAAACTTCGTCAGCGCCAAGCAGTCGAAAAAAGCACCCTGTCCGATAGAAGTGATGGTATCGGGCAAATCAACGGAGCTGAGCTGCTCGCAGTCACTAAAAGCATAATCGCTGATAGAAGTAATGCCATTGGATAGTGAGACATGTGTAAGTTTTCGGCAACCAGAAAAAGCGTCTCCCACCAGAGGCATACTCGCTGGAAATACCAATGAGGTGACTCCGCAACCGAAAAACGCCTGCTCACCAAGAGAGGTGAGAGTATCTGGAAATGTTAAGTCCGAAAACGCCCCACCAAAAAAAGCTTGAATCCCAATCGTCTGCAAACCGTCTGGCAGGGTAAGCTGCTGAAGCGGGCAGCAATAGAAGCTGTAATCACCAATGCTGCGCAGGCTGTCCGGAAGGGTGACGCTTTTCAGCGAAGTACAGTTGTGAAAAGCGCGATTTCCGATGGATGTGACACCCGCTGAAATGGTTACCGAGATCAACCTGGTGTCTGAATCAAACGCACTTGCTCCAATCGCCGTAATACCTAACGTGTCTGGAATCTGCACACAGGTGTCACTTCCGGTATATTTGGTGAGAATACCATTCTGCACCACGAAATCACTTACTGTGGCGGCGTGCGCAGGAAGGCTTAATACTACGATGCACATAGTCAGCAATGTGGCAAGCAGTTGTTTTAAAATCTTCATATTTCCCCCTTTTTCTTTGCTGCTTTGATATGACGCTTAGTCTTGTTAAGTTAATCATAAACAAACTGCGCAGTTCCGTATGCTCATTTTATTCGGCCACTACAGTTCCCAATTTTCCGAACCGTTTTAAGCTGTTAATGTACTCTGCGACGCACACATAGTTTTGCAAATCTTTTTCATCTACGCCTTGGAAAGCGCAGAGTTCGTCCCATAGCATAGTACTTCCTTCTACCATATAAAAACCGCTTACAATATCTATTCCAACAAAAATTCTTGTAATGTCACCACCCCACAAATCTATAGGGTCTTTGTTTTCAGGGCGATAAAAATGCTCCCCATTTCCTGAATTTTCAAGGAAAAAGGCTCTCGGAACAGGAATACTACCTTCTGGCAATTTTTCGGCATAAGGTTCATTCGTTGTAACATTACATATGATGGCATCGGCGGCTTTCTTGTCATATATCTCTGTTAAAACATACTTGCTCTGTAAATAATTAAGCAATTCGATACCAGATTTTCTGTTTGGCTGCAATTTTTCTTTGTATTTAATCCAGCGAGCTTTCCATTGTTCAAATTCTTTTTTCGTCGGCTCTCGTGTTATCATATTGCGCCTCCACCTTTGCAAGTTTAATAAATAAACAGACTTGTCGTCATTCACAGAGTGTAAACATAACCGGAATTTCAGATAAAACACTTATAGGTTCGAACTATTGATTAGAGAAGTTCTAAGGGCTGAATCCATGGATATGTTCAGACGTATATTCATTACCATGTATGAGTTTTCTTCCATAAGCCCTTGTGAATTTCAAAGGAGAATTCTTTCCACGCATTAATGCTGAAATCTATTGGTTGTTCTCTAAATATCCAATAGCTCTTTCCATCTTTAGTATGTACACGAATCATACCAACTTCATATAATAGCTTAAGCAACTCACCAGGGCTTATTTCGCGCAAATTTTCTATTTGATTCAGCGAATCAGTATAGTCAGAAAAAGAAAATTTTACCCCTTTTTGAACCGTGTGATCTTCACTAATAATATTTAAGAGTTTAAGCAATTCTGTGGTTTTTGTCGCCAAAAATGTGCCAGATAGATTGTCACAGAACTCTCCCCAAAGATAATCGGAATATGTTCTTGTTGCATCCCACAAGTTTTCTTCAAACAATATGACTTGTTCTGAATTCGCCGATAATTGGCACTTCTTGAAAAATGCTATAACATCTCGCGGTTTATATGTGGTTAACTCTAAAATCCAATCCCAAGTATGCTGATGAGACATTCTTTTCGGAAGAATGCTCATCAAAGAAAAATTTTCAACGCTTACGCCATGCTTATTCATAGACGTTACTATTCTTTTTTCAACAAACTGATATAGCGACGTGTCTTCAGCTCTAGAACTATTATCCAACCATGTCAACTCTTTTGTTCGCGCAGTACGCAATTTATTCAAATTTGCTTGTCCAGTTAATAATTGCAATATATCTTGTCGCATTAATAAAACAACTTTTACATTTGTCAAAGAGTTGTGGAGGTCGTCTACTGCGTCAAGCAAATCCAAATGGATATCTTTGAATTTTTTACTTATTGTGTCTCTAATTTGCTCATCCAGACCATCAATAAACAAGAATTGCAGACCTTCTTGATATTCTTCATTTAAAATATCTTCATAGAGGGAAACAATATCAGACATATATGATTTTCCAGAGGGACTCATATACATATCATATTTATCATTCAAAATAATCCCATTCTTTATACGCTTATCACATACTATAGAAATTCGTAGCATCTGAGCAGTGAACAATTGCTCAGATTTTTTTCCATAAATTTCTTCGAGCACATCTTTAAATTTTGATGCACCTTTTAAAGATTGTTTGACGGAAGATATGGCAAAAATAGTAAGGATTATATATTTCCATGAATCTCTGTATTTACCTTTTTCATTTTCCTGTGCATGCGTAATCTCGTTAATTAATTTAGTAGTTACGGAACCTACATTTTTATAAATTACGTTTTTGTGTTTATCTTCAAAATATTCTCCAATATATGTTTTCCCTGTTCCTTTATTACCTAAAATAATTTGTATATTTCGGGGATGGGTTAAAATGGAGGAAATAGAATTTAAATCGAAAAAGTTTTCAGTGAAATAGTCACTTTGAGGGACACTTTTTCTTTCGGTGGCTGCATCAATCTCACCGAAATAGATATTACATATTTTCATTTCATCCGTCTTTAAAATAGGATATTCGTGAATTATAACTTCTCCTGAGTAGCCTCCCCAAAAATACGGAGTTTGCTTTTCATTATGGAGATCTTTTACTCGGTTTGTAACTTTACTCGCAAGATACTCTTGAAGTGATGTTAGAGTAATTTGTCTAGTGTTACTTTTGAATGCACGGGCATCAGAACCTTCTAATGCTTTGATTAGATGATATGTCCAACAGCCGTGTTCAATTTCGTAATCTGGATATGCCTTTTCATTTTCTCTAGCTGCAGCAAATACTCCAACATAATCGCTATAATATTTGATTGAGTTGCAATCAGTTTCATCATCTGTATCGGATGCACCTCTGCTCGAAAATTTATATGCGCTTTGGCAACAGTCCAAAAAAGCAAGAACATTAAAATTTGCTTCAGCAAATACGCCCATTAGCTTAGGGGCTGATAGCCAATTTTCAGCATCTCTATCATAGCTATTGACAGAATCATAGCAAGCCAAATAAGGTGTTTCATACACAGATTTTCCATGTGTTGCAAAATAGATAAACACACGATCATTTGCATCATTCTTTTGACTTATGCGTTTAGCTGTTTCTAGTATTTGGGTATATTCTGTTTGTTCGTTGACGAGCCAGTAAATATTTTCGTTACATAATCTAAACTCATCCATCATTACTTTTACGAACTCATTGGCATCATTTTCTACAAACGGAATGCTCTCTAGACCATTTTTGAATTTTCCTACTCCAACAACAAGCGCATAATCCACTATCTTGCACCTCAATATATTCATTTATTTATGGTTTCGTATCTTCATAAAACTTTGTTATATTCCAATCAAATATTTTCGATATTTACTTGATTGTCAGCATTCCGATCTGCGCATTTTTGCTATGACCTGCAGCTGAATGAGCTGCCCATTATTGCTAAAAACTGTATTTCAATTCCGCAATTTCTCTATACAGTCCATCCTAATAATATCATTCTTGTAGCATTTTGTCAATAAAAACAAAAACCACCAGACACCGAAAAGGCATCTGGTGGTTTTTTGCATCTTAAAAATTACAAATTATCAATTCATTATATCGCTTGCTTTCCCCGGATTTTGCCGCAAGATTGTGGTTTCGGCTGATGGTTTCAACCCTAAAATCTTGATACAATTCCCGTATGTACGCATCATCGTTGTAGGATAGAATAAATCTGCCATTTAGCTGCGACAAGCAATTAAACAATCTCACATGGTCATCCTGTGAAAACTGCTCTGTATAATATTTCTCTGTGCCATGATACGGAGGGTCACAGTAAAACAGAGTCTTTGGGTTGTCATAGGATTGCATCAGCTTTGCAAAGTCCTTCTGCTCGATCAAAACGGTTGCAAGCCGCTCCTGCACAGCCTTTAATCGCTCCACTGCAGAAGACAGGTTCTTTTTATTGCATCCAAAGGATTGAATATTGGAACCGAACGAGATTTTAATCAAATAGTAAAACTGTGCGGCACGTTGTATGTCTGTGAACCCCTGCACCTCAGCACAACTCCGCACATCATAAAATGTCTGTCTGGATGTAAGCATAAAATCCAGTTGCCGCTCCAATTCCGCTGCATGATGTTTGATGCATCGAAACAGATTCACAAGCTGACCGTCCAAATCATTGTAAATTTCCATAGCGGCATGTTTATCTTTGCGGAACAAGACCCACCCGGCACCGCCAAACACTTCAACATATCTTTCAATATCATCAGGAAATCTTTTGATGATTTCATCTCTCAGCAACTTCTTGCCGCCAATTCTGGAAATAGGACTATTCAATATATCTTTCCCTTTCTATCTGAGTGCTGTCGGCTTATCCGACAGCACTAAATCCATGTTTTATGCTCTGGTGATTTTTAAACGTTCATCACCGCCGCCAACTTCTTCAGCAACTCGTCCCCATACGAATAGGTGCGCATGAACGCAAGCGTTGCATCTGTCAGTCCGGCAGCAGCTTTCAGCTGTTCCATGGCCGCCTGTGTTGCGCTGTCAATCGTGTCCGATGTAATTCTGGTATCCTTCGGCAAGATGGTCACAATCTTGCTGTTGGGATCATATGCCACATTGCATCCGGCTTCTGCGAAGTCACGGATTTGCACATAGTTTGTCCCATCCTTTAGGATACGGTCAACCGTCACCAGTTCATTGCCGATACGCATTTTTGCTTGTTCTACCACTTCATCATCCTCCAATGCTGCTTTGAATGCGGTCCAAAGTGCTGTGCTTGTCACCATCGGTGCAGGGCACTCCTTGTGGCACACATCATAATGCCGAACCACATGCGCTGCATCAATACCAAACTTGTCCATCAAATATTTGACCGCTTCCACTGCGTGGTCAATGCTGCCCTGCCGCACATTGCCGCTCTTGTCGTTCATGCAGATTTCTACACCGATGCTGTTGGCGTTCGTGCACTTGCCCCAATAGGCTGCTGTGCCGCCGGAATAGTCCTTGCCGCAGTGCCAAGCAATATCCTTAAACGGTACCGACTGCACCACACTGTCTTCATCTACAAATAAATGCGCCGACGTACCTGTGTAGGTTTCGTTGAAACAATTGCCGTTTCCCGCTGCGGTATCCCCGTTATTGCCGGTATAATGTACCGTAATATAAAGAATATCGCTTTTGGTACGGCTTGCATTTTTGTAGTTTCGACTGTTGCAAGCCTTTTGTGTAATCACCACACTCAATGCCTTTCACCTCCGCTATGTATTGCTTCCGCTGGAAACATCCGTTGCTTCCGTGGATGCTTTCGCCGTATTGATAAAATTCTGCAAAATCGCCGGAATCTCAACCCCGCAATCGGACAGGTTGGAAATAAAGCCACCGAACTCATTCAGCACACAAATGGTGATAACCGCTGTCCGCAGCACACCATTTAAGCCAAACAGGTTATCCAGCACCGTTCCTGCAATCAGTACCAAAAACAGCAGCAGCTTCTTGCCCAGTACAACCAAGCCTTTGGTTGCCGAAAAAGAATTACTGATAAAGGCGGACACAACGCTAGAGATGTAACTCAAAGCGATAGCAGCGCACAATGCCCAAAAATAAACATCGGTATCGCCTACAAGGAAAGCCTTTGCAGTGCTCGCCATTGATAAAATTGTTTCCATAGGTTCTCCTTACCCGCTCATGGTGTCTGCGCTCATGCGGTTGAGCTTGGCGTGAATCTTAGCTTCCAGCACCAAGTCCGGAGGGGGCTGTACCCCCTCATCTGACAACAGTGCCTTTGTATATGCCATGCATTGCTGAAACTTCGCATCCCCTTTGATGCCAGAAACATCTGCAACCTTGTTTGTGGCATTCACAGCATCATCAACCGCTTCGCATAGTTTTTTCGCCCGGACCTGCTTTCGCCAGTTTGCAGTAATCACCGCAGACAATGCAGCCAGTGCGGCCGTAATGACTCCCGCAAGTCCTGCCGTGGCGGCATCAATAATTGGGGACAAATCAACGCCTAAAAGCATCAAACATCACTCCGTTCTTTTGTTTTTCATAAGTATCTCTCCTGTAACGTTACCATTTCGTTGGCTTCACCGATATGATAGGCGGCGGATGTTCATAAACAAAACCCATCACGTATCCACCACCGGCATTCCCCGCACCTTGTCCATCAGACTGGTGACAAATCCATTCCCGCCAAGGGCGGTATACTCCACATAGAGCATTTCCATGTTTTGCAGCCCGTGCGGTGTAATCGTTTTTCGCTCATGATAGTGGCAATAGCTTGCCACAAGCCTGTCCCGCAGCAGTGCGACAAGTGCCCTGTCAGATGTCTTTTGCCGTTGCCACAAGCAGACAATGCGGTGCGCCAAAAAGCCAAGGAGTGCCGCCACAGCCCACCCAAGCGCATCATGTAAAAGTGTTTCTACCATACGCCACCGTCCTATTCTGCGTCTGCATCTAGCAGAGCCTGCACTGCCGCCTGCCATTTGCTCGGTACATCGTCAATCGTGCGATACCCCGCCTTTATCAAGTCATAATATACCTTTGCCATGTATTTACTCTCCTGTCAGTGCTTCGGCAAGCTCTGCCAATGCCAGTTTGTTTTCCAAGTCGTGTGCCGCTTCTGCTTCTGCCAGTTCTGCAAGTGCAATCTGTGTCTGTGTGATTGCAGCAATTTCAGTTTCTTCTTCTGGCGGATTGTATGCAGCACCAATTTCAGCACCATCATACATAATGTTCAAAGAATATTGTTCGGCATATTCGTCTGTGGCGGCGATAATGTTTGTGATGATATTGTTTTTATCCAGAACAATCCAGTTTTTCACTTCTGCCATTTAGAGAGCACCTCCTTTCCCGCCACCACAACCGCCGAAGCTATAAATTGGCGTTCTATCCTCTTTTATAGAAATTCCATCAGCCAATATTTTTGTCAGTATATCAGTACATTCACGTTTTCCTTGCATTTCTTGTATAAAGTCAGCAATTTCTTTTGGTTCTCCAGTCAGTTCAATTTTCATATATTTACTCCTTATATGTCATGAAAGATTAAGCATAATTCAAACGGATGATAATTGCGCCTTGCGTACCGTAATAACCGGCACCCCCCGCTCCGCCTGTAGAAGCGTAAGAGTTTCCGCCGCCACCGCCGCCGCCACAACCACCAGAGCCATAATTACTGTTTCTAGCAAACCCGTTGCCACCATTTCCTGCAACAGCAGAGCCGCCAGAGGGAGCAATGGGAAGCCCGCCACCGCCGCCACCAGAGCCTTCGACAGATACGCCAGAACCACCCGCGCCTCCACTTCCAACAGCCCCAGCAGTAACAGTACACGTTTGGCCAGTTCCTGCCGCACCTCCTGCGTTAGATGCGCCGCCAGATGTTGCGTTTGCTAACAAAGTGCAAGATGAATAGTTTGCTGCCGCCCCAGACCCGCCAGCCCCAGACCCGCCAGTACCTCTCGTTCGAGTTATCGACTTCGTTCCGCTCAACACTGAAGAAACAACTTCTGTTCCAATAGTGCCAGCACCGCCCGTTCCGCCTGTGCCACCATTTGCCGAACCGCCATTTCCGCCGTTTCCACCAATGCCGCCGGCCCCGGAACCAGAACCACCCGTGCCTCCAAATCCTCCATTATATCCGTAGTCTCCATTTCCGCCATTTGCGCCGTTCGTTCCTCCAACGGCAGACAAGCCAAACCCCGTCGTTGTCCCACCGGATGAACCAATTGCAATCGGATAACCTGTTCCGGCAGAAACCGAAAGTCCATTCAAAGTTGCGATAGCTCCAATATCTCCGCCTTGTCCACCACCTGCGCCTCCGCCGCCTGGCACATTTGCACTCCCTCCCGTTCCACCTGCGCCACCATTTCCGCCTTTTCCTCCTGCGCCAATCAAACATATATCAATGGATGATACCAAAGAAGAGAAGTGTAGCGTTTGAGATGTTGTAAATGTCAGTTCGGTTGCGGTATTCGCTGAAACAGATAATTCATAGTATGTTCGCTGTCCCGGAATCTCGGTCACGGTCATACTAGAAGAACCAGAAAGACCCACCGCATAAGTGAATGTTGCGCTTGCAGTTGTTTGAGCGGTTATGGTTACTTGTTTTGCTACATATCCGTATTGGTCAAGCTTTAAGCCTGCAAAAAAACCACCCAATGTTATGTCAGTAGAAAAATCGATTCCTATTCCATCTGTGTCAACAACGTGCAAATAAACAATTGCTGTATTATCTGGCAATTTTGCCAGCGTATCAATAGCCTTATTAATCAATGCATCTGCATCTAAATTCAATGCCGTTCGGGTATCGTCCGTTATCTCCACTGTCGACACATCTGCTTTGCTGGACAAATCCACGTTCCCAAGCTGCGAGGCAGGCACATTGCCGCTTTCGTCCAACGATGCCACACCGTTTGCTGCGCCCTTTTCAGACGTTGACAAATAGTCCATATTCGGAAGTTGTGCATTGGGGACTTGTCCGTTTTCATCCAGAGATGCCACACCACTGACGGCACCTTTTTCAGACTGTAGCAGATATGTGTCCGTCTGTGGAATTGTAATGGTTGCGGCAGTGGCGTTCGTGACTACCATAGAACAATAAACCGTCTTTTCAATGCGTTGGTCGTCTGCTGTTGGGATATAGTCCCCCGCATCACCTGCATTTGCATAGCAGTATAAAATCTCGCCATCGTCTGGGTCGGTCGCATATACGCCTACCTCACGCCACCAGAATCCAGCAGTAATATCCTCATTACTAAACACACCTGCGGCTTGAAACGTATTGTTGCTTACGATTTTGCTTGCAGTGATTGAAACGCTTGCCTGCTCATCAATGAGTGCTGTCAAAGCTGAAATCGGCTGTTCGCCAATCTCTCCGTCACCAAGACCCATGCGTGTGAACGCCAGTGCTTGCCCTGCCTGCACTTTTGCCAAAAGTACAACACCTGCACTCGTCAGTGTCATTTTCGGAAAACTTGCCATCTTTTCACCCCTTAAACATAAATAGATTCCGCAATGTGCATACACCCTGCGAAAGCCGGCTCCATCTGCGCAACTGTTTCAATGACGATGCTTTCCAGATATGACCTTACATTCTGCGTGGCTTTCACGATTTTTTCAAATGCTGCCGCTTCTTCATCGCCAACACCGACATTTGTCGTATGCACCTTAAAATGATACGGCTCGCCGTCATAATCAAACCATTCTTCTACCCATGCATCACCAAATATATCGGTTGCCACCTGTTCCACTGCCGCAACGGTACCGCAACGTTTGTGATTGAGGATAGAATTTTGAACCAGACTACGCTTGACTGCTAATGTCATATCGGACGAATAGCCCAGCGTATCAAATTGTGCCGCCAGTTTGTCCAAAACAACATCCGTCTGCGTGCTGATGGAAGTGTAAATTTTCAGTGCATCGAGCTGTGTAAATATGCGATGCAGTTGGTTTTCTACTGCGTATGCCAGCGCCATCGCCGTTTCATCTGTCTGCATCCAAGCAGGCAGGAACTGCATAAAATCCAACTCGCCAAGTGTCATAAAACCACCCCGTCATTGTAGTCTGCACCAAACACCGCAACCACCGCAAAACTTCCAATATCCTGTGTAGAAAATATGCGATTGTACCCTTTGAGCGGCGCAGTCACAGCATTATCAAACTCTAGCAATGTCACCTCTGCTGTGTTGTCCACAATATTGACAGCAGATATAGTCCCCTTGAGCAGCATTATTCCAGTCCCCCATATGCGACATTCACGCTTGTAAACTGTGCCACTTCATTTGCGGCAATCACCGCATAGCTTGGTGCTGTTACTTCTACCCGCAATGCCCCTGCGTTCAGCATCAGCTTGCGTAAATAATCTGGACTGATTGCACGTCCGATTTTTTCAGTCTGCCACGTTGCATATGCATCTACCGCTTCTGAAACCGCACTTTCAATGCTGTTTGCAACTGCGGTATCATCCTCTGAAATATAATAGGTCACATCAAGCGATGTGCTGGCTGCCACCGCAGGCAGTACGGATACATTGTCCGTCAGCGGCCGCTTGTCGCTTGCAGAGCAGGCTTCATATATTTCTGCAATCACATCATCCTCTGCATCTGGAACAACCCCACCCGTTTTCACCACATAAATCCCTACTATCCCTGCCGAAAGCTGTGTGACATATACATCTGCCACCGAGTTGCTTGCCGACATGGCAAAATATCGATATGCGTCGCTTGGACCCGCAACCGAAAACGCAGCGTTTGCCGACAAAATACGGGTGCGCAAATCTTCATCACTTTCTATGTCTGCGCCACCGCTGCTTTCATCCGTATTTGTAACGCTGCTCACATAGCTAACCCCGTCCACAAGCTGTGCAATTTGTCCTGCCACAAAATCGTTATATGCCGCACCTGTTTCTGTTGCTGTGGCCGTCACAGTTCCAGATGCAACACCGCTTGCAATCGTCAGCGTTTCATCTGTGGCAAAAAACACGGTGCCGTCTGGCGTGACACGTGTTCCACTTGGCACCGTTACAGCCGTGCTTTGCGCACCCGATAATGTAAACTGCATCGACACCACTGCGGCAGTCGCTGCCTGTCTGGTAACCCCAAGCAATGTGCCGAGCGCATCTAGCGCATCTCCTGCGGCATATGCAACCAAGTTGCTTTCGCCTGTTGTTTCAATGGTAGAAAGCAGCGTTGTGAAAACATATCCAAACGCCTGCAGGAATTCACGCCGTTGGTCTCCGGAGTTGAGGGTCACGCCCAGTTGACTTTCGAAATCTGCAATCAGCTGTGGCACTACCGTCGCAGGGTCGATATTTGTAAATAAACTCATATGGTTACCACCACCTCTATGCTATAATCTCCGTTTTCGTCTGGCACTACGGTCAAGCTATCCAACGTTGCCGATGGTTCGTATGTCTTTAACTGTTCTCGTACATCTGCAATCAATGCCGCTCTTGCCTGCGTTAGTGGTGTGCCAATATAATCTGGATTCAAACCAAACTCCGGCATATATGGCACTTCGCCTTTTCTTGTACGCAGTATGTTCAGAACATTATTTTTTATCTGGTCAATGCCAGATGCTGTCCAATCCACGCCAGATGCTGAATTTACCGTTATCGTCATGTGCTCACCATCGTTTCACTCAGCATGATGCGTGCCGCTTTGATGCCTGCTCCTGTCGTTGCGGATGCCCCACTGTCGCTTGTCCCGTCATACACATATTCCGTGAATGCTAAAGACACCGCCGCACTTGCATAAGTTCCATCGCCAAGCAGTACAATATCTGACACACTGACGCTGGTCAGCAATGCCTTTCCTGCGCCCCATATGCGGCTTCCCAATGCCAATACATCTGGCAAAGCCGTACGCATTTTAACCAACCAGAACGCTATCTCTGCATCCACGTCCACAAACCGAGCATCCAACTTCACCGAAAACGATGTTTCAAGTGCACCTAGCCCCTTGACATAAATCGCTGGCTTATCTCCCGCTCGTTCCTGCGTTTCAAAATCCAGTTTTTCCGAAAAAGAAATATCATCTGGTGTCATTATTTTGTTGTGGCTCACTTCAAACTTCTTAGAACCAAACGATGCAATCATGATGCCCCTCCTAATATGACAATGGTTTTCGCAGATACAGCGTGTTTACTGCGCTTATAGCATCTAAATCGATTGCTCCAACAAACCACGCCCCATCCTTGTCTTTTCCAAACCCAGATAAATTGACAGTGCTGCCTGCGGCAACGGCTGTTTGCTGTGGCACAGCCAATGTGCAGCAGTGAGCATTTTTATTCGCCGCCCGCAAATATCCGTAGGCGAACCGCTGCGCTTCTCCGACAGTCGCACACATTTCACAATATAACCTAGTTCCACCGACAATGTTGCTGTCGGTGGCGGTCTGGTCATATGCTTCGCCTTTCGACTGGTTATAATAAATCACACGTGCGCTTGACAGCAAACCGACTCCTTGCGAGAAATCATATCCCGGCTTGGCATCTTTTTCACGGATGGTGATTGTCGGTGTCGCCCGTTCCATTTCCCGCTCGTTGTATACAATCAATGTTTTCGCCGATACCTTGATGGCATACCCTTCCCGCATGCAAATGCGAGATAGGAACGCAAGGTCACTTTCGCACGCCTGCGTAATTGCTGTATACATATAGTTTGCGAGGTTATATGTTTGAGCAGACAGCCCGCATTGTTTGGCAATATCATGGACGATGGCAGACAGGCTCGCCTTTCTCCAAATTTTTGTACGTGGCGCATATGCGGATTGCGGAACGGAAACCGCATCCACACGAAACGCCCCTGTTAAAAACCGCACATCGTCCACATACGATGTCCCGCTGTCAAAATCGCCTGTGACAAGCCGCAAGGTATCCCCTCGTTCCGGTGACCAATTTGTCCAAACATCTATGGCATCTGAAAAAATAATCGTTAAACTGTCTGCTTCTCCGCCGGCACTGTCGTGCATGATACAAGCGGTTGCCTTGGATTGTGCTGTAATATCCGCATCGTTGTAATAGATTTTCATGAACTCACCTGTTTCCATGGCGGCAGGCTTGCAGCTGTGGTGCTCTCAAGAATCGGTATTCGCAATTCCAACCCTGCTTCAAACACAAGCCGATTGGCATATTGCGGATTAGCCTCCACCAGTTCCGCCGTTCTGCTTGCATTGTTATAAAATGCGTATGCAACATCTGTCCAGCGTTCGCCTTGTGATGTGGCATATCTCGTGCTGTAATACGTCATGTAAACGCCCTCCGTGCCTTTGCGGATAAGAACGCATTCATACGGCTCTCAAACTCCTGTTCCGCATCCAGAACACCAGCTTTCACCTCAGAAGCAGACCCGCCCATAATCTGTGCTGTGAAGTTCACAGAGAAAGATGTACCGCCACCATTGCTTGCGCCCACACCACGTGCCGCCTGTGCCAACAAAGCACGGTTTCTCGTGGTGTTTCCATGTGGTACGATGGTTTCCGGTACATCACCGACCACTGCCAAGTGCGGCATGGTGACGGTACCGCCCGTTGCATACTGCGGAATATCCACCGAAGCCGTTTCTGCACCGACTGTAACCGACTTGCTACTGCCGCCAAATCCAAGGAACTCTTTGATTTTGGAAAGTACACCACCGATAATATCGCCGACTTTCTTAATGACACCCCAGACTGCTTCAAACGCCCCTTTTACGCTTCCCGTTTTTTGAACCAGATACACAAACCCTGCTGTAAGACCAACTACAGCTGCTACAACAATTCCAATAGGGTTTGCTGCCATAATGGCATTGCTAGCAAGCTGCAAAATATTCATGACCCTTTGTACTGCACTCATACCCTGCGTAGCAATCGTCCATGCTTTCACTGCACCAACTACACCTTGCAGCATATTGATAACATTCCATGTAGCCATTCCTGCGCCGACCGCAACCGCTATGCCTGCGATAACCTGCCCATTGTCAATAAACCATTGCAATTCACCAGATATTTTCTCAAAATCGATGGATTCAATCTTTTCCATTACCGCCTCTGCAATAGGCAGTAATTTTTCACCAGTCTGTATCGCAAGGTTGCTGACCTTGTTTTTTAATTTATCGATACGCTCCGCTGGGGTGGATGCCATTTTGTTGTACGCATCCTCCAGTGCCGTGGTATTGGTCTGCATTTCCTCCATGGATTTTGACATCAGTGCCATGCCTTGGTCACTGGTCAACGACAATACTGAGTTCAGCCCTTCCATCGAACCAAACAACTTTGACATTGTATCCAGATTTCCGCCCGTCTTATCTTTCACATCCTGCAAAAATCCTGCCAATCCTTTGGACTGCAACGCCGTAGACGAAAAATCCAATCCTAGACTTGCCGCCATTTTGGAAGCTTCTGCAGTTGGCTTAATGATATTGGAAACCGCCGCTTTCATACCGCTGACTGCTTCACTGGTTTCAATACCGTTGGCCGTCAATGCCGCCAAAGAGGAAAACATTTCATCCGTACCGACATTGGCAGAATTCATAATCGGGGTAAGTTTGCCGACGCTCTGCGCCAGTTCACCGAACGATGTTTTACCAAGGTTCTGTGTGACAAGCATCTGATTTGCAATTTTATCCGCATTTTCTGCACCCAACCCATAAGAGTTGAGCACCGTAGTCAACCCGTCAACCGCTGTTGTGACATCTGTAAAGCCGCCTTTTGCCGCTTTTGCTGCAACGCCAACAAATTGCGTTGCTTCTTCAGTCTTCACGCCTGCCGAAATTGCTTGGTAGGTAGCTTCGTTCACATCAGCGGCCGCCATGCCCGTGGCACTGGAAAGCTTCAGCGTATCATCTGAAATCTGTGCCAAGCTTGTGTGTGTGGTATCCGCAATCGTGGAAACCTTCGCCAGACTGGTTTCATATTCTGTTGCCGCCTTGATGGCAATCCCTGCGCCTGCCACAACAGCTGCGCCAACTGCCACTGCCCCAGCGGCAAACAGCTTTCCAATGTTCTTGCCAGAGCGTGCCGCCATCCGCTCTCCGGTTGCCATAGCTCTGGAGAGCGACGGGTCGATTCTGCCCAACAATCGAATCGTAGTTTCTAAAGCATTAGCCATTTCCTGCGCCCTCCGCTCTGGCCTTATTGATTTCTTTCAAGTAAAATTCCACATCATCATGGAACTGAAACAGTTCGCAAATCGGAATCTTTCCACATTCCATGAACGATGTAGAGGTGTGAATCGTGATAAACACTTTTACTTGTCGGATAAAATCTCCTGTGATGATTCCTCCGAATCTGTCAGAAAAAAATCACGCACCACAACGATTGCACGGTTGTAGTCTTTTGCACACATCCGCTTGACATCCTGAAGTTCCAACCCTGCCGCCTGCGCAAAAACAGCTGCATGATAGCTTGGGTCGAGTTCAACAGCTGTGACCTGTACACCCGTTTTTTTGAGCGAACGCACTGCATTGTCGATGTCCTCACCTGTCAGTGCTTCAAGGTCATATGTAATTGCAGACTTTTTCTCCCCGTCAAGCATCACAGGTTTTGTCAATTTAAATGTTTCCATACCGATTCTCCTTATAATCCATTGCCAATACTCTTTGTGTAATCTGTGCCGTTGATTTTCAGCACGTTGTTGAGCTTGTCAATTTCCATCAATGCTGCGCCATCTTGAATGTGCTTGAAATAAATGACTTCCAAGGACAGGTTGGTTTCTTGGGCCTTGTTGTTTTCCAATGTACCGCCGTCCAGCTTCTTCGGAATCCCCTTAATAATATCCTTACTGGATACCGTTTTCAGCTTTCCGGTGCTGCTGTCAAGCACATCTGTCACCCAGCGAATTTCAAGTTCATGCACCCCCGGCGCAGATAGTTCGGTGGCTTTTGGGTTTGTGCGACGCAGTGCAATTTCATAGGTCATAGACCCCACTTGTGCAATCGTCGGCATATCAATTTCGCCCATAACTCCGGCACCTTTGAGTGTATCCGTCAGCATTTCCAAGTTTGGACGTGTGACGGTTGTCGTATCATCCACAAACTTGGCTGTCCCGCTCGTACGGTCATATACTGCATATTGAATTGTTTTGTTACCGTAAATCATTATGCTTCGCCTCCTGTAGCTGTCAACGCAGACAATCCATCATCCACATACTGCGATTTAAAGGTTAGGCTCTTAGCATTCGGCGTTGTGGTATCCTTGACGGTAAATACAAAGTCTCCGCTTTGCATATCGCTCGTGCTATTTTCCGATGCTACAAATGAAACGGTACCATACAGCAACTGTCCAGCATTCACCATGGCATTCAGCCACTGCTGCACGCTTGCCAGAATCGCATCAATGTCACGCCTTGCAATGGGGTTGTCTACACGGTCAAGGTAGTTATACTGCAAATAGTTGAGCATATACATGCCCATACGAACCCCTGCATCCTGCCGATTTTCCGGGTCGATGCTGTCCTGCGTGGCATAGCTGTAATTTGCCATGTGCAAACCCCACAGCCGCAGCGCACCGCGGATAATATTCGTGGTTGTAATGCCGACCTCGTTCATGCCGTTTGCCACGGTTTCCGACAGCAAGATTTCGGTACCGTCTGCAAGCACTGTGCTATCCGCAGGAATTACCTTGTTGGATGGAGAAATATACGGCACATCGCCTGCATCGGTGTCGATGGTTTGCATTTTGACACAAGCAATCGTGGACAGATGATATTTCTCCGTCCCATAGCGCACCATTGGCCAGAAAACCTTGTCCCACTTGCTCGTATATCCGTTTTCAGACTTCCATGCAATAGCAAGCGCAGGCGTGTTCACAGTCTCTGTGGATGGAATATCCGAACACATAATGCTGTACCACTTTTCTGCAAGCTTTGTCTTAACCTTTGTCAGCATCTTTTCGTGATAATCCGGAAGCTGTGACCATCCCGGTGCCGCAATAATATTGGGGATGTATCCCGTACTCTGTTCCACAACATCCAGCGCATCCAGTGCCGTTTCCATTTTTGCCGCTGTGATTGCCGTCGTGCTCACATCAATACGCTTATAGGCCGCATCAATCGTTGCATCTGTATAGGTTTCGTCTGTGATGGTTACCTTAATGCTATCATCGCTGTATTCCATGCTATATCCAGATACCAATGCACCAAGCGCAATATTTTCAATCGCCGCCAACGGGTCATTGATATAGCCGACACGACTTCCATATGCGCCCGACAGCGTGACCGTAGTCGTGGTGTCGGTGGATTCCAGCACCGTTGGGTCTGCCATGTTGACACAAATAATCGGGCCAATCGGTGTATCCGGTGCAAGGAAATGCGCAGAGATTGCTTCACACGCTGTGAATGCTTCCCAATCAGACGAATATCCTGTGTATCCGGATGCTGCTGCATAGCTGCTCAACACCACCGCCTTATTGATATACGGTGAATAATCAAAATCACTCGCACCTGCTGTGTTGAGCTGATGAATCGGAGCGGTGCCGATATATGCCGGCACAGTGCCCGTGGATGTCTGTGGCGTGCCTCCGGCATAAGCGACTTGTTCGCCGTAAACGCCATGTTTATAAGCCATTTATAAAGCCCTCACTTTCTCGATTGAGTACGTATTCTGTGGTTGGAATGGCTGCATCAAATGTTAGATACCCGTACCAATACGGATAAGACGTTTCTGTGTCATAAATCCCCATGGTCACAGGTTTGTTAATAGCGCACCGCCCAATTACGCTCTGCCGCACCAGTGCGATTTTCAGGCGTTCCATAAGATTCAGCAAATCGATATATCCTTTTGCATCTGGTATGCCTGTTTCAATCTCATTTTCATCTTTGTAATATCCGCCGCCATAGGTTGTGCACAGCAATCGTACGCTTATGGTATTCTCCTGCGCACCGTCTGTGGATTCATCCATTGCCACCAAAACGCCGGGGGATTGGAACCCAATCGGCATAAAATTCTTATGCGGAAAGAAACAAAGTTCCACATA
Organism: Intestinibacillus sp.; assembly: GCA_963664255.1. Classification (GTDB taxonomy): domain Bacteria; phylum Bacillota; class Clostridia; order Oscillospirales; family Butyricicoccaceae. Next base: position 474,023 of record OY760938.1, read on the forward strand.
AGGTGCAACATACTCCGGTGCTTCTGCGGTTTCTTCTTTCTGCAAAAGGATATTCTGCGTTTCGATTTCTGATGAAACAAATGTTTGTATGTCTTTGAGCGCATCTAAAACCGTCATGTGCGTACCCTCCCTAAACGATACCGAATTTCATGCGTCACATTGCTAGAGAGTGCTTCTGTAGCTGCGTTTTGCGTTTTCGATACCACGCTGTCTTCCTTTGCCATATTCGCAGGGGACAAAGTGCGCTGCATGACCAGCTTTCCCGTGCTTCTGTCTCGAGAAAACAGCGCATTTACGCCACCTCGCCCTTTGGCAACGAAAGAATGTCCATATCGTTTTCTGCCACTTTTCAAAATTTTCACACTTGGGGATGCCATGCGTTTAATTTGGCGCATGGTTTTACCTCTGTGGCTTTTTGGGCCTTTCGGCGTTACCATGCCACGCGCTGAAACAAGCGATAGCCGACTGCCACGAACCACAATTTGCGCCCCCAAATTGCTTTGTGTTGCTTTGATTTGGCGAATCAGATTATTTGAGGAATCGTTGCGGAATGTATCTCCGCCATTCAGCGCACGTTTTTGAACATTGTACCGTTCGGTTATCGCCTTTTGCATGGCACTGTTTGTGGACTGTAAGCTCTTATTGATTGCCGAAATCATGCCTTTTTTGCACTCGCTCGGATACCGTTCAAGTGCCCTTTGCAATCTTCTTAATTCGCCTGTATCCGCTTCGCATTCAATCCGAAATCCTGTGCTCATCGTCCTGTCCCCGCATATGTAATGGTTACATCGTACATCCCCGCATTTTCATTGATAAGTGTGATTGTGGCGTGCTTCCCGTCAATCTGAATGGCTTCATCTACTCTTGGCGGATTTTTGACACGTGGAATCTTCGCCCAGTCAGCTGCCGAAATGAAAAACAGCGCATCACCAATAATCAAACCATCGTAGTTTTTGCGGATACGATAATTCAGTGCATCGCCATCCCAGACCACCGGCACTGAAACGCCGTTAATCGCCGCTGCTTCGCCATGCTCTTCTGTATTTGAGAAAACATTGGCGATGTCAGATTGCAGATAGTCTTTAAAACTCATTTTGTTTTCGCTTTCTTAGATGCAGTTTCCTCCGGCATTTCTGTCGCCGGTCCATCTTCGCTCGTTCCTACTGTGTCCCCGGTGGATGCATCGCCAGATTCTTCTTCATCCGTATCGCTGGTCTGGTCATCTTCAATCAATTCGCACAATCCCGTACGGATGAGATTTTTCTCATCCGTATCGGTCAGCGTTTCAATTACCGTGCCAATTTTCAGCGGTTCTCCTTTATGGAGCACGCCACTTTTCAGAACTCGTACCATTTTGAACATCCCCCTTATTCGGTCTCGGATACGGTTGCAACATACCAACTGTCGATTTCGTGCGGCACCGGCAACGGTCTGGACGCAAGCTTTAGAAAGCGCATAGCAGGCTCTTTCTGAATCCACGAATCTGCACCACGTGTTCCCATAATCGAACGGAATGCGTTTGTCATGGGGTCTGTGAAGGTCATAACGCCATAATAGGTAGAGTATTTTGCACGAGTGGACGCAAGCAGCACCTTGCCTTTTGGCACCATTGACTTTTCAGTCGGCGTATCGCTGCTCCAATCGTCGATATACCAAGCGTCATAGATATAAATATCAACGCCTGGATCACGCAGCCTGCCGCAGTATGTAACATTTTCAAGGTCGTTGCGCTCCGGCTGAATCGACACGTCAAGGAAATTCCACTGATTGAAATATCCAAGTTCTTTGCAGCGATTCACAAAAGCCGCATATGCAGAACGCTCCATAATACAAATATCCGGCGTGCGGTAACCTTTTAGCATACACTGCACCGCCATGCCCTTCAGGTCTGCAACCGGGTCGGCCGTGCTGTCTGTTGCGTCCCATAGTACAGAGAGCGTTGCAGTATTTGTCATTTCAAAATCAACGGTATAATTGACATCCTCACCAATTACATCAATCTTTCCATCAAACAATGCCTGTGCGCACATCACTTCTTCTCGGCGGCTGATTTGGTCATCAAAATCCACCAGCGTCTGCGCAAGCAGCTGCAAAGCACGTTCATCCGGAGACACGCCGCTGTTCATCAGCAGTTCGCCCGGCAAACGCTTCATCAAATCCTCAATATTCGTTACATCCTTGACCGAAACCAACGGCGTATCAAAGGTGTTGGTTGCATATCCGATTTTTTCAGCGACCGGTGCAACATTGCGCTCGGAAACAAACGGTGCAACACGGCGTTTGCCTTTGTAGAAATCCACTGCAATTTTGGTTGTTGGTTCCGGTTTGTCTACATTGAAAAACTTAGTTTTGAAAAAGCTGGCTTTTGGCGGCATCACCCGCACCATAGCGTCCAGCTGCACTGTGGAAAACAAATCGATAGACATATTTTATTGCCCTCCTATTTAGGAAATTGTGCCGCTCTGTACACCACGCAGGATAATGCCGGATGCAGAAAGCGCATTTTTATTTGTTGTTGCATCTCCTGCAACATTTACCTTGTTTGCGTTGTAATAGCCTGCGCCATACCCCACCATGCTGGCGGTTGCAGCGTCTGTGGTCACATCTTCTGCTGAAATACGGTAGATGTTTCCGACAGCCGCCGCCGCTGTAGTCTTTGCAAATGTTTCTGCCGGAACGCCGCTCGTTACCACGCATTCCAACAAATCCCCACGTACAACGCTCTGCGATGCTGCAAGCGTGATAGTGTCAACTGCATAGACTTCGCCTGCAATCAAATCATCATAATTCAACACTTCCCTGGACATTTTCCTTTACCTCACTTTCTTTTGAAGGTATCAAATACCTTTTTTGCCCTATTTTCCGCACTCACACGATTTTGCTGTTCCGTTGTAAGCGGCTGTGCATTCCCTGCATTCGGCACGCTGCCGACCCCGTTTGCAGTTTGCGCATCGCCTGCCAACGCATCCAACACCGCAGATGCACCCGCCTTGGTATCCGTCACCAAACCGCCTGCTTTGGCTGCCGCAAACAAAGCTTCCTTTGCATCGGTCGGCGTTTCGTATTTTGCCTTATTCAGCATTTCTGCGCTGACGGATGCCGCAATTTCATCCAGTTCCTGCATCCGCTTTCGTTCGGCCTGTCCCCCCTCCGTGCGTGCGGCATTTTCAATTTCGGCCACCAATTCCGGATATGCGCTTTTGAGTTCTTGTGCATTTTTGAAATTCATTTTCTGTTCTCCCTTCGTTTTCTTCATGTTTTTCAAGGCTGCGGGTGCTCTATTGAACATTGCGGTGGGCATCAGCGCACCAGACAACCTTACCATGCTGTTTTCGATGTCCTCTGACACCTCAATTTTCGCAGGGGTGTCGATAATTGCATCAGCAAATCCCGCATCAATCGCATCTTGTGCAGTAAACCATGTTTCTGCATCCATCAACTTTGCAATTTCCTGCTCGCTCTGCCCCGTCCGCTCCACATATGCTGCCATAATACCGCGCTTCGTAGCTGCCAAGGCACCCCCCTTTTTGTCCATATCGCTCTCGGTGTAATATCCGCAAAGCGCACACATCGGATTATGAATCATCATGTATCCGTTGATTGCCATTGCCACAGATTCGCAAGACAACGCTACGTTGACTGCTGCCGATGCACAAATGCCGTCAATCTGGCAGGTGATTTTTGTTCCACTGTTACGAGCATCTTTGATTGCCTGTCCAATCGCAACGGCTTCAAACACATCTCCGCCACCGCTATTGATATGCAGTCTAATTTCCAGTGTCTGCACATTCGCCAATTCCTGCATGAAATCACTTGCAGTGACTTCCGTCCCTGCTTCACCCGTCCACCAATCAAATGATTTCTGTGCGGCAATATCATCATAGATATACAAATCAGTGACCGTTTCACTTGTTTTGATGAAATTCCAATACTGCCCCTTAATCTTCTGCATCTGCTTTTCCCCCTTCTGGCGGTTCTTCTCCGTTTTCTCCCTGTTCCTGCATCTGGCTTCCCTGCGCATCGGCAAGCATCTGATTTTCTCGCTTCAGCTGCCTTACATTGCGCTTATAGTTGCCACCGGTCAAACCAATGGTTTCCTCTTCCCGTGTCGAGAATCCTTCCTTAACACGTGTTGCTGCTGCATTGACTTCCTTCACGGGGTCGAGCATGCCTGGTGCCGGTCCGTTCCAATCTGCTGCACACCATGCTTTTCGGATGATTGGGTCATCCAAGAAACCGGGGGCTTCGATGCGTCCACGTGCCACAGCTTCCAACAGGAACTGTTCGTAAACCGGTTGGCAAAATTCTTTTGATAACCATTCCCGCCGTGCCCGAAACATTTTCCATGCTTCCAAGAGTGCGGCTCTCGATGCCGAATAGGAGGAAGTGAACTTTTTCAGCAGTAATTCAGACGGAATTTCCAACGATGCACCAATGGAGCGAGAAACCGCATCCACAAACCCATCAAATGCAGTGTTAGGTCTCTTTGGGTCTGCAACTTCTACTTTTTCCCCCGGCATCAGCGTAACAACCGCACCATTTCCAAGCTGATATTCATTGTCATTTGTCTGCACCGATTCTGCTCCGTTCGGCAGCCCTTCACCAAACGGAATATCTGTCGGCGCACCGTCACTCGTGATAAACACAGAAAACATTCCAGAAATGACCGCCGCCATCAGTTCTGCATCCTCATATCGCTTGAGCTGCTGCAATTCTTCGATGACCGGCGCAAGCATCGGCACACCCCTGCGCTGTTCCGCCCGCTCCGCTTCAAAGATGTGCAGCACATTCGGCCGCCCTGTTTTCTCGCCCCATGCGGGTATGCGTGTCCACTCTGGTGCGGTGAAATCATATCCAGTCATGGCATATGGATATTGATTGCATACCCAGTAAGCAACTGTCGCCCCACCAGCATCAATCTCCACGCCGCTGTAAATCTGATTTCCGTTGTCCCGATTCTTGCCCCAGAATGGATTGTTTGCACCGCCCATTGGCAGAGAAAAAGAATATGGCGTACAGATGCGGTCTGATTCTATAATTTGCAGGCGCAGTGCATACGGCATATATGGCTTTGCCTTATCAAATTTGAGCAGACAAAATCCATCTCCGTTTAGCAACTGCCCCATCAGCACCAAGCCTTGCATCTCATAAAAATTATTGAGCCGCATTGCATCGCATTGGCGCGTATCTGCCCACAGTGCAAACTCCCGCTCGATTTGTCCCTCCCACGCATCCGCTTCATCCTCTGACAACCCTAAAACATCAGTATCGATACGGCTTTTCAGCTTTAACCCACTGCCGACCACATTTGTTTTGGTGGTCTTGATGGCGGAGGTTGCAATCGGTGCAACCATGTACAGCACACGGGAACGATTCACAAGCGTGCGTAGATTTGCATCAATGTCCAACTGCGGGGATGCGGAATAGTCGGTCATGCCTTTTAGCGATTTCTTGACATGGCTTGCCCCGCCTGCGGAATATCCTGTATTTTGCATCCGTTCAACCGTTTCCAACTTCATTCTGGCTTCCATGCGCTTTAGGGCGGCTCGTGGTGCAGCCGCACGAATCACCCCGTCTAAGACATTCAATTCACATCACCCCTTTAAAAATCACGTGGCACGATTCCAAAAACCTTGTTCCTGCCCCTGTCAGCGGCTGCTGATTCCTCCGCATCTACTTGTTGCTCTAGCTGCTGAATCATCGTCCGAACCTCGTGCAAGCTGCCGCGTGTCAATTCTCTTGTGCCAATTCGATAGGATTGGGCACCCCCCAAAATCGCAGATTCTGCGGCGTAGTATTCCTCTAGCCGTCGCTTGCAGTTTTCTAACCTTGTACTCATGCTTCACCTCACCATATTTCTACACCCTGTGACCGCTTTTTTTTGACTGGCGGCGGCGCAGTGATTGGCTTTTCTTCTCCTGCTATACGCCGCTTTTCCATCATTTGCAGATTTGGATTCATAATTTCCAATGCAGCTGTTGCATAGTTCCGAATATCAAATGGTTCATTTCTTGCGTGTTCACTGCGCTTGACCCATTTGATACTAGTCTTGCCGCCATCTGTGCGGATAACTCTATGCTCTGCTGTCAATCCCTCAAAATAGGTTTGGTCATATCCCCTATCTTGCTCCATCGGAAACACGCAATATCCCGGATGGTCTTGAAATGCTACATTCAACCTTGATGCAATGGTGTCTTTGCCGACATCTACCCCAATCGTAAATAGCCATACCCCGCCTTTGTTGCGCTGGCTCGGACGCTGTACGAATGGTATGCCACTGCCGCCACGCCCTTTAATCGCCCACACGCGTTTTGCTTCCCTTGCCCTGCAATATGCATATACTTCGGTCGTGTAACTTCCGCCGCTGTCTACACACGATGTCATGATTTGCAGCTTCTGTCCGTCTTCCCGCTGATATTCCGCAAACAAAACATCATCCAGTGCTGTCCATGGTTCCATCTGCCCAGGGTCACCCATAATCACACCATATTGAATGCCCCATGACCTTTTTTCTGCGCCCCATCCGACAATCTCATATTCCAATCGGTTGCCCTGCACATCGACTGCCGCCGTGAGCACAAGCACTTCGCTTGGTATCTTGCAGTTATACATTTGACGCCGTTTTAATAACAGTTCGTCCATGTTGAGTTCGCCTTGCTCTTCCCACGACAATCCAAGTGCCGTATTGTGCCAAACCTTCATGGCATTTCTGCCGTCATGTTTCGCCGTCAAAAAATCCTCAACAATTTCTCCCCAATGCTTCCAAGGGGATGCCAGTTCATTGAGATGAAACCCCCGCCATTTTTTCTTGTCGGGATTCTTTGCTTTCCATCGAATCGGCTGCCGCTTCCATGTTGTTTCCCGCTCGATGCAGCCGCATTCCCTGCATTCGTACCCAATCACTTGCGCTTCATTGCTTCCGCTTTCATGCTCAAATTTCAACTGCTCCCATTGATACGGCTGAAATGCGCCGCAATTTGGGCACTTTACTTCTAATTCCTCCGCAGTCGAGTTTTCAAAATCCTTATCAATACGGGAAATGCCTTTGACCGTCGGCGTGGATACTTCAATAATTTTGCGATTCCAAAAGGTCGTGGTTCGCTTAACCGCCAGTGCAACTGGGTCACCCTCTTTCCCAGCAGATGCAGGGAATCTATCAACTTCATCCAACAGCAAAATGCGAATGGGTCGAGAAGCCAACTTTGACGGCGCATTTGCACCGACAAGCGTAATATGACCACCCGGAAATGATTTGTGCAGGGTTGTGTTTCCCGAACTCTTCACCTTTGGGTCTGCAACCTTTTCCGCCAGCACTGGGCAATCACGTATCATCGGCGCAATACGATCCTTGGATATGGACTCCGCATCTGCTTCTGTTGGCATGACATACATAATCGGTGCTGGGTCATAGTCGATATAATACCCAAGCGCATTAAGCAGCACTTCTGTCTTTCCTACTTGCGCAGAGGACTTTATCACCACCCTCTCAACACGTGAATCCCCGATGGCATCCATGATTTCACGCTGATATGGTGCGCGTTCTGTGCGCCAACGCCCTTGCTCAGCAGAAGCTTCTGGAGAAAGCACACGGTTTTCGTCTGCCCACTCGCTGACTGTCATGTCCGGTGGCGTGGAAAAAGCTTTCATCAAAGCAGCAAACAGCCGCACTGTTCTGCGGCGTTCAGTCCTCCGATTCATCTTCCTCACCCTCTTCCGAATCATCTTCTAGCGGAGCTGTATCTGCATAGTCCGTTGGGTCATAGCTCGCAACTTCATTTAAAGCTTCTGTGATTTCTCTTACCAGCAGCTTTTGAATCTCTGGAATGTCCTCAATCCCAACAATTTGCGGTGCCGTTTTTATGGGTATACTCAGCAGCTTCGATTTGACCGCTGCGGCCATGTTTGTCCATATGCGTTCCACGTCATCTGCTTTGTGCAATTTTCCCTCCATGTGCCGCACCACCAGTTCCGTTTTGCGCATCTTCAATTCTTCGTGTTCCGTCTTGACCTGCTCCAAGCTTTTTTCCACATTGCTTGTCTTTGAGCAAGAAATTTTCCATTCGATATAGTTTTGAATTGTAATGCCCAAATCATAAATGCCGTGTTTCACTCGCACAGCAATTCCGTTTTTCGCTAAATCCCGAATTGCCCGCTGTGTCACGCCCAAGCATTCAGAAAGCGTTTGTGAACTTACCTCCACTGCCTCACCTCCCAGCTTTGAAACGGAAACGGAAGTCCCACTTTTTTTGTCATAAATCTGGCGATTTCTTGCGGGTCGTAGCAACCACTCCGGACATTTTCGCCCACAGTACCTACTCCCTCTCGGCAGTTCATTTCATCGATTTTTCGACAGATTTTCGTCATGTTTTTATCTTTATTTCCTACTGTCATTTAGGAGTATCCAGACCAAACAGAACAGTGTCATTCCACACCTTTGCTAGTCATGCGTTTTGCTAAGGCAATAATGCGGGTCGCTTCCTGTTTTGTCATGCCTTTACCGTATATGTTTTCTATTGCATTGATAAGCTCTGCACCGTACCCCTCGTGTTGTCCTATCGGAAGTGGTGCGGGCGGTATCTTGAAATGCGGGGGCGGTGCTCCACTCTCATGCGCCCGCCCTCGTTTCGTCCATATGCTCATGATTTCACCGCCTTTCGGGCAAAGCAAAAGCATCCACGTTTATCGCAGATGCTTGAATTTATTTGAATATTTTAGAATTATTTTCTTCATACCTCTTGACTACACGTGTTATACGCGTTATTCTGTAATCACAGTAAAGGAAGTGATGAATATGCCAATGACACCGAAGGAAATGGTAAAGCTACTTGAATCAAACGGTTTTGAATACATAAGATCGAATGGCTCACATCGTTTCTATCGGAACTCCGAAACTGGCAAAACTACCACAGTCCCTTTTCACAATAAAACACTTAAACAGGGAACTGAAAAGAGCATCCTAAAGCAAGCGGGGCTGAAATAAGCCCCGCAGTTCCCAAGATTAAATACAGGAGGTTTGCTTTATGAACAAAATCTTTTATCCCGCAATCTTTCATCCGGAAGAAGTTGGCTACTCCGTTTCTGTGCCAGATATTGATGGCTGTTTCTCTGAAGGTGATACTTTAGAAGAAGCAATGGATATGATTTCGGACGCTATTGGACTTTGCCTTGAAGATTGTTCAGGTCAATTTCCATCACCTTCAAATCCTACGAACATCCAACATGACGCAGGTGACTTTGTGACCCTCATTGCTTTTGATATGCTATTGTATCGCAAAAAGCATGACACAAAAGCAGTCAAGAAGACACTCACCATTCCTTCTTGGTTGAATACCGTAGCTGAAGAACAGCATCTAAACTTCTCAGGTATTTTGCAGGAAGCCCTGAAAGAACACCTGCATATCAACTAAGAAAGAAGCCGGGGAATAATCCTCGGCTTCTAGCCGTTTCAATACTTTTCTTTTACGGATTCTACTGTAATGTTGTTGAAATCAACACTGGTATAATTATATGGGTCACCCGGCGTTATTCCCCTCGGTCGTGAATCAAACTGGATACGGATTTCAATTTGATTCATATTTTTTGAATCCGTATCTACGAACTGCGCCTTTATAACTCCTTCACGGCTTAACGGTTTATCAGGTGTTGCCGGAATATAGTTCGCTGATGGATTATATAGGTATGCGTTCAAAACCAATAAGCTTTTAGGTTTTAATCCGTAATTCACCAAATCCAGAAGCTTGTTTTCTTCACTGCGTGGTAATTCAAATGTTCCAATCCCTAGAAGTTCATGCGATTCTGCATCATATAGTTCTATGGTAGGGTCTATAATTCTCGTGTACATCGAACCCCCTCCTCTTCTTTCATTATATTCCATTCCAAATGAAGATGCATTAAGAAAGCAGCCTTTTTCCGAAGGCTGCTTTCTTAATGCTATAGGTGCGGTGTATCAAGCCGCATTCTTTGAGAGGGTTTTCAATGAATCAAAACCATTTATGTGATTGACCCAAATATCACGATACAAGCATATCATGGAAAACAGCAAAAGTCATCCGCATTTTGTCCGCACTATCCTGCTACAAAACGTTTAAATTTATGTAGCGTTGCTTTTCGCAAATCATAAATTTTAGTGCGTTCAAAACCGTATGTCTTGCATAGCACGTCAACAGCCCCCTGCATCGTGTCATGTTTTGCTTGAAAGAACTCCTGCAGGATTCGCCGTTCGTCTTCTGAAAGCGCATTCCATGCACGGGTATAAATAGCGTCCTCTTTCTTCAGTTCGTTAATCTTCTGTTGCACTTGCTGCTGATGCAGCATCTGGTTGACGATTGCATCTTGTACATTTTCCGCAGCTGTGCCATTTACCCGTGGCTTAGAATAATCCATAGAGCCTATGCTTCCAATGGATTGCGTGATTTCTTCTAGCTCTTCATATAGATTTTCAAGCTTAATCTGATTTTCCTCTCGGCATCCAATCATTTTTTTAACCGCTTCATCCCAGTCAATGTATTTTTCCAGCAACTTTATAACCTCCCTCTGCACATTCTGCTTATTATCCCGCTCGTTTATAAATGATTAAAACCAAGATATATGCCGCCTGTTCTTCCCCCATATTATTCCTTCGCCGAAAGCAACGCGGCGGCTTTTCTGCATGTCCCTGCAATATCATAGCTACACCCGTCTGCACCGCTTTCCAAGGCATGAACGATTTGAAGCAATTCGGAAATAACCGCATCTTTGTGCTGATTTTCTGGTGGCGTGGGTTTTTGTGGTATGTCCAGCATAGCCGGTTCGTTGTGTCGCTCTGCATCGGTTGTATCCGGTTCTGCTGGTGTATCTATCATATCCTGTGTAGCCGTATCGCTCTGCTCTGTGGTTGGGTTGTCGGTACACTTCGGTGTTTGTTCTTCCGGTTGCTCTGGCTTTGCAGGCTGCTTTTTTGCCTTAGCATCTTTGATTGAGATTGTACCGGTTGCTTGATATTCTTCATAAGCGGTCTGTTGCTCTATTGATGATAACCCTGCAAGTTCCACCGCTGAAGAGATATTGATTTTGTCCGATTTTAACGCTTGCTTGAAATCATCCGAAAGGTGCTTGGTAATGGTTTCATATCTTCCAGCCTGTCCGCTGCTGATGTCTAGTTCCTTTGCAACCAATGCCCGTACGCTGCCCTTGATTTTCTTTTCCTCTTTCATCCGCTCAAATAGAATGCGTATGCGTCGTGCTTCCTCGATTTTATCCCACGCTGTTTTTTCCCGTTGAGAATTCGTATAGATGAGCAGCAGCTCTTCTCTGATTTCCTGCAACTCTGCATCCTCAACGGTTTCTTCAATAGCGCAAGGGACAAACTCAAATTCTGGCTTTCCTTCTTCTACAAGGGCAATGGAAGCAAGACGGCGGCGGTGTCCGGCGATAACCTTGTATTTACCTCCACCCATCGGCACAGCTACTAGATTTTGATATACCTTCCCTGCAAGTTCGATTGCTGTTTTCAGCTTATCAATTTCTGTTTGTGAATAGAAATTCTCCTTGGATGGCACAAGGTCATAGACGCTTACCTGTATGTACTCGGTATTCTTTTTCTGGTCTGCGGCTCTCCCTGTGTCTTCTCCTGTGGCTATTTGCTTTGAACAGTCGTTTAGGAATTCGTTTAGCAAAAACTTTCCTGCCATTAAACACACCCCTTTCTTGTCCGAATCGGACAACTATTCTTTGCCACGGCTCAAATATTCTTTCACAAAATTCATGTAGTCCAAAGCCGCACCGCATCGGCGACTGTATTCCGCAATAGGCGTTTTTGCAAATGTGCTTTCGGTCACTTTAGGAGAATACCGAATGTGCGTATCAAACACAGGATATGCAGGGTTACTGCGCAACCACGCTTCCCCCTGCTTGTCCGCTTCCTCATGCCGAAAACAGGTTACAAGACACCCTGCCAATCGTAAGCGCTGATTCATGTATTCACGGATGTCTTCAATTTGCTCTTTGAGTTCTACCAGTCCATCAAAAGCATATTGGTCAATCTTGATGGGAATAATCACATCATCCGATGCAACAAGCGCATTGATTGTTGAAATGTTGATGTCCGGTGCATTGTCGATAATGCAAACTGCATATTCGTCTGCGACCGCTTCTAGCGCATCCAGTAGACGTGTATGCTGTGGTCTGGTGCTGTCCATCAGCACCTCCTTGTTTGCCTTAATCAAAGACATATTCGCTGGTATCACATCAATGTTTTCATATTCCGTTTTTCTGATGATTTCGTGTGGGTCGATTTTCTTTACCGTCATAATTTCCGAAATGCTTTTTTGCTCGTAATCATGAACACCGAATGCTTTTGATGTATTGCCCTGCTTGTCATTGTCCACCAGCAGAATTCGCTTGTTGTGGTAGACTGCCAAGACATGAGCCATGCTGATTGCGGTCAGCGTTTTTGCAACGCCTCCCTTTAAGTTGATGATAGATACTGTTTTCATCGTTGAACCCTCCCTGCATTTACCCGCTCGTTAACGAATACTTAAAAATAACCGTTTGGATATTGACTTAATAGCAACATCCCAATAATTCCACATCCTACATCCCGCACAAGCCGGTACATATCTTTTTATTCGCATCCTGCCAAATGCACCATGACCACGATGCGCATACAGCTATCTTCCCAAGAGCAATTATTGTCTCAATTCCAATCATGCGCTCCCACTCCTTCCTCACTTATGTAACCTCACGCTATACCATCCCGCTCGTTAATTCTTATTTGCAAACACCCTTTATTCCACCTCTTCCGGTTACTTATCAAGCTCGTAATATGGACAAATCAAAGCAGCAATATCACGCATAATATATTTTTGCTTGATTGTGCAATAGCAGATATGTCCGAAACGCTTTTTCTCCAGATGCTTGCAAAAGCGACACCGTCTATGATTTTTACGATACTGTGCAGCTGCTTTATTAAATTCCATCTTCTGCTTCCTCCTTGTTTATCCGTTTAACCGCCAGACACACCATCCCGCTCGCTAGATATGCAGGGTTATCCAGTATGTACGTGATTTGCTTACAATGCTCACGTCCGGTTGCTTTCTCTCCATCCCATTCGTACAACCGCAGAATATCACCCACTTTGAAATCACGGTCATTTTTCCGTATCTCAAACGTCTTATCTCCACATTCACTTGCATCGTAATATGGTTGTACGGTTTTTAGGTCATGAACCTTGCCGATGAATGGTTGGTGTGGGTTCATGATGCACCTCCTTGCTACACGCCGCGCCATTTTGCGTTTTTTATACAACAAGAAACTCCTGTTCCATCTGCCTTGCACTCGGCGTAAGGGTTTTTATTTTGTTCGCAGACCCCACACGGGCCGCATTCTTCATGCAATACCTTTTCGATATCATCAACTGCCGCATCCCTCTCCCGCGTCAACCGTTCGACCTCTGCATCTTTGGCTATAAGCTGCGCTTGCATGGGTTCGACCGGCTTTGCAGTTCTCCGATTGAAATTCCGCAGGGGTCTTGCCGCTTCTGTAATTCTCGGCATAACTTTCTTTACACCACCGAAAGAGATGCATGCTCCACAGCGTCTATCTTGACAGCGAAAGAAGGTTACGTTTCCATATCCTTTTTCTGTCTGCATTTCTGCTCCGCAAAACGGGCATGGTAACGATATACCCTCTGTTGCTAATTCATTCTGTGCCTGCCGGTTACCCAGCAAGGCGCATTTGATTTTATCGGTCATTCTGCACCGCCTTGCTCATTTGATGCAGAAAATGCTAAATTGCAATTTCGGGTTAAATCTTTCAGCTGCTCCACAAAATCCTTTGTTATCACATCGTATGGCATAATAACTGCCATTAAGATAAATCCTGTTTTTGCTACTATGTATGCTTTCCCCGCACGGTCCACCCGCTCATATAATTCAATCATGTCTGCCACATCAGAAAGCGGTTCCAGATATTGTACGTCTATGAAAATCAGTCCTTGTGATGTCAGCAACGGACGCAAAACCTTTCCTGCATAGCCAATCTCCATTTTCGCAGGTTCGAGAATATTTTCACATTGCACTGTATCTTCAAAATTCACACCCTCTGGCAACGCACCTTGTGTAAAATACATCTTGCTTTGCTGCCGCTCTGGTATATCAAAAATGGTGTAAATATTCTGTTCATTGAGTTGCGGCATTTTGAACAGCGGATAGATAGCGCACCCATCTCCTAGCCACTGTTCTCCAACTTCACTATCAAACAGATAGAACCGCTTTTGCCGCTTGCATATCGCTGCTATTGCTTTCATTTTCATGTAGCATTTTCCTTTCCGCTCCCGCTCGTTGAATTTTGCTTTTCATGTACATAGTCCAGAAACATCACCGCCCCTGTGAACTTGACACGGAATATTTCCAGATTGTCTGCCGTAGCATATAACCGCCCATAGTGTAGCTTCATATCACGCCATACAGCCCACGGCACCATAAAGAAGCGGTCATTGATTCCCACGCATACGAAAGATGCTGCACCAAGCCGTGCATGTCTATGTAATGAATCAATCTGTGCATCCGTCAATGCATCCCGCTTGATGCGGTCTGTGGTAGTATACTTGGCTTCAAAGACGATGGATCGACCGCTTGCAAGCGTCCCTTGGAAATCTGGCTGTGCGCTTGCCGTGAATCTCCCCGAGAATTTCCCCTCCGCACCCTTCTTGGTCACACGGAACGGTTCTGGTATTTTATCAATCTCTGCTCGCTCACGGTCTCGATAGATTTCACACCCTGCCGCAATCGCTTTTTCAAAGAAATGCCCCTGTGCATTATTGACTTTATTCTGATAACGCTGGCGTTCCTGCTGCTGATTCATGATTGCACTCCCTCTCGCTCATCAATATGCGTTGCTTCCATATCCGCATGGTGCAGATGCAGAACGAGCGGACTTTTCTGCATGGCCGCTGAAAGCGATTTATAATTATCGCTTCTGGCCGTATTGTCGTAGGCTCCCATATGCCAGCGGATTGCAAGGGCTTCTGCATCTGTCAGTGGGATAAAACGGGAAATCAGATACAGGGATTTTTCACCGTGTCCAAGTGGCAGGTGGTCTTGCGTTGTGTAATACGGTTCTTTTTCCCATTCCTCCCGCTCGTTTTTAACATTACGGTACCCCAAAGCATAATAATCTGCCTTGCACACATCATGGAGCAGTGCGCAGATGGCACGGGTTTCTGCTGTATACTCCACATGACTGCGTAACCTGCGGAATACATTTAGGCTGTGCTGCACAAGACCGCCTGCATAGGCTCCGTGATACTTAGTGCTTGCCGGTGCCGTGAAAAAATCCGTGGTCTGCAACCATGCCAGCAGTTCCGGTGCTCCCGCTCGGAAAATGTTGTCCTTGTAGATTGCAATAAACTTTTCTTTGTGTGTCATGATTTTCCCTCCGTCTATTCTTTCTTTCGTAGTTTTAGGTATATGGACCATCCTGTGAAATCGTTGTATGTATATTCGACCCCGTAATCATCACTGACCAATGTCCATCCCGGATATTTCTTTTCCCAAAATTCACGTCCCGGGCGTTCTTTGGCAATCCGCTCGACCTGTCTGCGGGTGTATCGACTGTCATTAGGCGTACTCCATGGATTTTCAAGACCTTGTGAGCATGACCAGAGATTTTTTCCTTTTGGCTTCTTGCAAGAATCCCCATCTTTCAGTTTCTTGCAAGCCTTTTTCCCCTTTGGCTGCTTAAACAGATACGCAGAAATCCCAGCAATTCCGTTTTTGTCTGGCTGTAAGCGGTCAGTATTTGCAAATCCGATGGGGTCTCCTTTTTTCTGACCTTTTTTGGGGCGTTTTCTCCACAAATCTTCAAGAGTATCTCTATCCAATCCGCAGGAAATTAGAATGTGGTGATGAATACGGGTTATCGATCCGCTTTCACCCTTGGTATTCCAAGAGGTTACAAGGATATACTTTAGGGACTGCATCCCCATTTTTTTGAGCAGGTAATTGATGCGCTTAAAATAGTTGTTGACCATTTTTCCTGCTTCTTCCACAGTGTCCGGTAGGTTCTCATCGCTATAGGTTAGGCTTACATGAAAATCTCCTTCCCCGAAATTCAGATTGGCTTTCTGGATTAGAAAACGTCTGCTATTCTCATCATTGAGATTCTTTTGCTCTGGCGTGGACTCCTTGGTGCGCTTGGCTCGCTTCTTGCGCTTAACCGTCTGCTGCTGGTTATCTGTATATCCAAAAATATCAATCTCTCTATATAGATTTCCACAGTATATGGTTTTCTGTCTCATAAAGCTGCGTCTTGTGCTCATACTCCACCTTCTCTGTCTGTAAAGTGAAGCGGGCTGTATGGTTGTTTGACTGGGTATCCGCCTGCGGATTTAGACCTTACCTGTCTCTATGTGAAAAGGGGGAAGAGGGTTTATGTTTCGCCCCCGCCCTCTTCCCCCTTTTCAATCCCCCATCACCCCCGGCGGCGTTCCTCCTAAAAAAGAAATGAAAGATTTGATTGAGGGTTTGGCTTTCCCCTTGAGTGCTGCGAGACAGACTATCGTAGGAATCTTAATACCCATTACAAGCCCGCCAAGCCGCATATAAACGGCATGATTTGTTGACTTTTTCGCCGTTTTATGATATAATATCTTTAATTAAAGGTTGATATTATTCATCGGCGGAACCGTCCGCACTTGTTTTGGTAGAGCAAGTGCAGGACGGTTTTCTTATGTGTTTTTATTACATCTCACTTTTATTATTTATCTAATATCTCGCCACATTAAGTTACGCCCTTCTATTATCCAAGGACGCTATTTGTGGCCGACAATACGCCTTTGAGTGCATTTTTCATTTTATCGGCACCGACTGCATCGCCACCATCCCGCATTCTTGAAAGGCACTCCACCATTTTGTTGATAGACTCCTGTGCAGATTCAAAATGCAGTTTGAAGATGGTCATTTCTGAAGAGGAAGCGACCGCAAGCTTTTTACGAAGCTCGTCCACTTGCGCAGACAACTCTTTTTTCTCCTGCGCAATAATTTGTTCTGCTTTTTCCTGTGTCACGCGCTGCGCTGCAAGCTCTTGTTCCGCCTTTGCCTTAGCTTCTTCTGCTTTGCGCTTATCGGCTTCGACCTTTTCAATTTTCTTTTTAAGCTTTTCCTCTGCTTCTTTTTTCGCCTGTTCCGCAGCTTCTTTACGTGCCGCATTCAATACCACTGGGTCTGGTTCGGCGGATGCTGCAGCCATATTCGCTGCCTGTGATTTATGTAATTCATCTCGGAGCGATGCAAGCTCTTCATCAGCTGCTTCCACCAATTCCTGCGCTTCGTTTTTAGCATCCTCCAAAGATTTGCGTGCTTCTTCAGATTGCCGCAACCGCTCTCCTGCTTGCTCCATCGCCTCATCATATTTTTTTCTTTGGTCTTCCATTGCACTTTTCAGTTGGCTTCGTACAGCGTCTGTTTCCTGCTTTGCAGCATCCCGTTCTTTGATGATTTTTTCCAGCTCTCTCTTAGACATTTCAGACACAGTTTTGTCCTCTCCGCCTACATCGTGTTTTTCAGAAACAAACCCTTCTCGTTCTGAATCTGGTACCGAAAGAAGCAATAATGCTTTTGAAATACCCAAATCCGCAACCGGTTGCGGATTTGAATACTCCTTTGCTATGCGCATGAAATTTTGTGCATGGCGCTCTGTAAAGTCCACTTTTTCTTCCAGCCACTTCGACCATTCACCATGCTGTAAAAGTGCTTTCGCTTGGTTCAGCCGCTTGCCAATCTCAATGATAGAATTCGCCGCCTGTGCCTTGTAAAACTGAATCTCTGTCGTAATGCTCTGGATGTCTGGGCTGTCAATAGTCATATGCCCGGCCACAATATCAACACCCTTTGTGTCATTCTTATATTCGCTCATGCCGCATTCCTCCTGTTGTTTCTGGTGGGTTTCTTCTCAAAGTGTGTTTTCTGCAAATGCGCCAGCCACTTGTCACAAAATGCCCATGCTTCTTCTGGTGCTTTCCCATTGCGGTCAGCTCTGCACTGCACAATGGTGTTGGTTTTCTCGTCATATTCCACCGTGCAGAAAGATGTCCCCGCATCCAACCGCCGCCGCAGTACAAAAATGGCGGTTTCGCCGTTCGTGTGTCGCTTCGCATATCCTGCCACGCAGTTGTGGTTTTGTTCTCCCTCACGAATGAGTTCCGTCTGGCTGTCGATGGGGCGAATGATGAAATCATGGTCGTAAAACTGCGCCCAACGCAATCGCCGGCGGCGCATCCGAAACAACTGATTTCTTGCATCCTGTTCACGCTGCTTCTTCGCATTCTCCAGCGCACCAATCCGTTCCGAAAGCCGTGCGTGTGATTGGGGCAAATTTACCGGCATCCAGTCACCATCTGCAATGCGCAGGGTGTCCAACTGCCTTAAATAGTCACGATGGTCAAGCATCGTTTCATAAATGCCCGCTTGGCTTTTCCGTGCCTGCCGTTCGTAATAACTGCGCAGCTCCTTGTGGCGCACGCCGCAGCGTTCCAGATTCTGCGCATATATATCGCTTGGCAATCTTGCAACCTGTTCTGCATAAATTGCACTTGCAGCATCTGCCTGCACCGCCCCTGCCTCTCGCAACGTCCGATAGCACAAAAGCACATCTGTTGATTTCCCTGCCAGTAGGCGCAGTTCCTGCCCATGCATCCCGCCACGAAACAACTTCTTGAAGGTTGTCGCACGGAAATTGACCACACGATTCACCGCAGAAGCTTGCCCGTTCAGCTTGCTTTGCACCAGATTGGAACATCCGATTTTCATCAGTGCTTCCACCGCCCGTGGATGCTTGGCGTACAGTGCCAAATATTCGACCATCGGCATTCGTTCCATCTCCAGAACCTGTGGCAGCATGGCATATTCCAAGCAGCTACCTTTCAAATCCACATCATCTTCGATGTAGGTCGGATAAAAGTCATAGCTGTAGGACGAAATCCGCCAATTTTCCGTTGTTACACGCTTCATTTTGTGCAAATCCCATCCACCAATGGGCAGAAATTTGTATTTGTACTTCTCGGCAATGCCATCATCAAACCGATAATGCGCCAACTCATTCCATGTTGCGTGCTCCTCGCCGACCTCTCCGAATACGTGATAACATTGCAGTGCCCGCAGCCAAACGGTGCGCCCTGCGCCACGTTGGAAGTGATAGTATAGGAATCGTGTGGTCTGCTTCTTGTGCCGTCCACTCCATCCTTTTGGTTTCACATTTGCCCCACAGACCGGACATACATTCCTTGCTTTGGGGTGGGTATCTTTTTTTCTTATGTAGCTGCGTCCCTTGCATCGTGTGCAATACGTGTCCCAACCTTCGCCGTCTTTGGGGTCGCTCTCCATCGGCCAGCCAACATCCTCCGCAATGTGCCGCCGCCAAAACAGATAATTGTCGTCCAGCAGCACCGTGTCGAGCAGCTTGCGCTCCAGTGCCGCCTCATCGATGGGCGGCATGGTGTCAAAAATGTCCTGCATTGCCCATCACCTCACAAGTAACTGTCGAAATCTACTTTGACTACATTTTTCGGTTTGGATTCTCCATCCAGCCATTCATGCGGAATATGGTAGAAGTCCAGAATCACCCGCACAGCCTCGTTCTTTGTTGTGACCTTGAAAACCGGGCACGCCCAAAAGCCATTCGTTGCGTGCTCTCTGGCATATGCTTTCAACGCTTCAAAGCATTTATCGAGTCCCATCTCTGCATTGGCAAGGTCCTGCTCAATCAACTCCGCTGCCTGTTGTGACTTTTCACCGACCTTATATAGAATTTCGCCAATCGTACGGCTTCCGCCGGTTGCTGCCGAAATCGCTTCTAATATTCTGCTCATCGTAAAACCTCTTTCTTTTACATCCAGAACATATGTTTTCTTTGCGGCAAAAATGTGCAAAAATATACCGCAAGCCAACAGAAGCAACTGCCGTGCAATCACTAAACCCTTATGACTTGCGGCATATTCCGCTCCATTTGTCTTATATCCTTCACGGAACACCGCGCTATACCGCCTCATGTCTGCTGTCCTGTGTCCGCAAATCGGATGCGCTCCACTGCTACAATCGCCACTGCTCGACCGCTTTTGTCGAGCAGCTCCCCTTGGTAGAACGGCGGGGTGCCGTCCTTACCTTTTCGGAGAATGATTGCTTGTACGCATTGATAGGTGATGTCGTTTTTGTCCATTACCGACACCCCGCTGTTGAACGCATAAATGAGTTCATCTACCGTCATGATGTTTCACGCATCTCCTTTTTGCAGTTCGGACACACATTTTTCCCCTTGAAATGCACAACATCCTTTGCATTTCCGCAGAAGATGCAAGACGGTTCATATTTAGTAAGGATGATTTGCGAGCCGTCCACATAGATTTCAAGCGAATCATTGACCTTGATGTCGAGTGTGCGACGCAATTCAATCGGTAACACAATGCGTCCTACATTATCGACCTTACGAACAATTCCTGTAGCTTTCATATTGACAACCGCCTCCAACACGGTTATGATATAAATGATTTATTTCCTATCTGCCGTTCTTGAAGTTGCACCTTCTTGAGCGGCTTTTTTCTTTTGGTATGCTGCGAATGAATCGACAATCCATTTTGGCGGTGCGTCGCTCCTTGTGGCTTTCGCTGCGCGTTGCTTTTTCCGCACCGTAACGGAAGCCGCTTCCACGTTATACCGCTGTACTAGCAGCTTTTTTTCGGCTTGGCTTCTCATTGCTTGCCACTCCTTTGCTCTTACGTGTGACCGCATATTTCGTTCCATATCGGCGGCGGCCACATTTCCAACAGGTGATTTTTTCGCTCTTTCCGCCGACTGGCTTGGTATCATGCGTTTCCTGCATTGCTTTCACGCAGGGCACGCACAAAAATCTATTGATTGGCATATGTAATCTTCCCCCTGCGTTAAGTATCGCAATTCGCAGCTTGATACAGCATGCAGTCCTCGCAATGCTCTTGTTTCACTGCGGCACGGTATTTGTCGCCAGCGGCGCAATCCTCCGCAAAGGTTTCCGGATGGTAATACATCTGCATACTTTCGCCCGAACCCGATGTCATGCGAATTCTAAGCAGTCCGTCGCATTCGTGCCAATCATTTTCCACGGTTACAACGAATCGACCAAGCAGCATTTGGTAGATGTGCACGCCCTCGGTTGCGTCTACCGCTTCTAGTTCTGCGCCAGACAAACCAAATTCATGCGCTACAAGTGTTCTTGCAGTGTCTTGCGTTAATTCCACTGGATTTTTCATAAAATCTCAACCTTTCCATACATGAACGCCAAAAAGGCGCGTCTTGGGATGCGTACTCTTGTTCCCGCTCGTATAACAGGGAATCCCAACCCTGTCGGGTCTTCTCTTGCCTGTATGCGAATCGACTGCGGGTTAAATTTAAGTAGCGGTGCAACTTGCTCCGGTGTAAGCGTTTCTTCCGACAATGCTTCAATTTCCTGCAAAGTCATAGGCTTGTCTCCTTTCCGTCATATGCGGCGGGCGCTTAACCCGCCGCTTTTTTGACCGGTTCCTGCATACACGGCAGCTTATTCGCCACAATGGCACCCTGCATCATATAGAAAAACATCTTTTGTTCTTCCGGCGTAAGCTTCTGGATAATGTCCGTGAACTTCTCTGCATAGCTGTACTCCTTAGCAGTTACCTTGCGGGTTTCTGTGTTTTGTAACATAACTTGTCCCTCCCTTCTAGTTGACTTTTGATAATATTATCCACGAAAAAGATGGAATGTTCAAAGTCGATTACAGGCGAAAAGTATGAACGAAATATGAATGAAAATCTTATAAAGTCTTGGAAAATTGTTTAAAGACGCATTAAGAAATAATAACAATTATCACTTCTTGATTTTCTTTATTTTTCGCACTTATTCGTTGAAATAATCCGTTTTTCTCGCTCTATCGATATATGGCATTCATTTTAATGTAATTACTTCCGCACGCTTTATATCTAATGCGAATGACCTTGCTTCCGCAGACCAACCTCTCTGGGTACCCTACTTTACTAAGCCAATCATCAATTTTTGCAATTACGTTGTCAGCGCCATCAATATGAAGCTGTTTCATAATTGCATCAATCGCTCTGATATGCGGTTTACCTGAATGTGAGTAAATGCCCAACTGCTTTGCAATTTCAGCAGTATCGTGAATGCACTTGTTCACACTTGTCACCCCCTTCTTGTGTTGTCGTTCCCTCCGTTCGGTGGTAAAATAATGGCGAAAGGAGGTTTTTCCTATGGTTGATACTCAAAAATTGCGCAAGGCAGTCAGCAACTTTAAACACTGGTCTACGCCTAGCAACGGAAGCGGTTCTACTCCAGCAACTGTTTCCGATGTGAATAATGTCATTTCCAATGTTGCAAAACTGTTCAACACATTCATCGATGAACTAGAAAAAGAACAGGATTGACCTCAGAAGCCATCAGTTACCGCTGGTGGCTTCTGTAATTGTTACAACGCCTAGCTCTTGAAGCTTGTAGTAGCACTCACTGATTTTTTCCTGCGCTTCCGTAAGTTCATCAAGAATACGCTTGACCTCTCCGTCTGGTACGCTGATGTTGATATGATAGCTGTTCATACACCGCTCACCCCCTTCTTGTGTTGCAGTAACATATTTTTTCTTCTTTCGTGCTGTAAGCACAATATAACACTTAAATTATGGTTTGTCAACACTTTTTGTAAAATTCTTTCTGTGTTTTGCGTTGACAGCACACATCCTATGTGATATAGTGATTCTCACAAGGAGGTGAGATTATGAATTCCCGTATCAAAGCAGTTCGAAAATCATTGCACCTTTCCCAAGAGGATTTTGGAAAGCAACTTGGTGTTGGTCGAGGTGTAATTGTAAATATCGAATTAAACCGCGCCGAAATCAAGCCACTATTCATTGAGCATCTTTGTGATGTGTTCAATGTCAGCGAAGACTGGCTTCAAACAGGTGATGGCGAAATGTTTGTCATGACGGAAACCTCCGCCATTGCACAGCTCTGCAAAGAGCACCACGCAAGCGACCTAGAGCGAAAGATTTTAGAATCCTATTTTAAAATTGACCCGTCTGTGCGAAACCAATTTATTTCCGAATTCCTTGGCGATATGTTTGCGTCCCGCTCGGATACAACCGCTGTAGACGAAAATGAATCAAATGAGCTAACGCAAAATGCTTTCATTGAAAAAGAGTTGGAGGTATATCGTCGTGAATTGGAACTGGAGATTAAAGGGGCGGAAAAATCCTCGGCTTTGCCAGACACAAAGCACGCCTAAAACGCAAAAAAGCTACTCATTACAAGTAGCCCATAAAACAGAAAAATCCCCCGCCGGTACCGCAAATACCGACGAGGGTTTGTAGATATAGAAGCCTGTAGCAGCTCCTTGTATTATTATACCATATTATAGAATTAAATCAATATGGTGCTAATTTTAGGAGGGGTTTAGTTTGGATAAAAAAATAATTCTGGGTGGCACGGCGTATTCAATTACGGCCGTTAAGGTTTTTCGTGCTCTATTCGTTGCATTAGGTGTCTGTTTTGTTGTTTTTGGTGTATATGGGCTTCCAGGCGGTATTTTGTTTATTATATTCGGTCTGGTTTTATTTTTATTCGCATATAACTATTCTCTGGCCATTAAAAAAGCCGAGGGACAGTCAAGCGCCCCCGATTCCTCTGCACCTAGTAGTTATGATTTTGATGCTATGGATTTTGAAGATAAGCATGAGCGTGAAATTGAAAAATGGAATAAGAAAATTGATAAAGCTGAGTGTTCGAATTCCACAGACCCTGATAAAATAGTTGCAGCGTATCGCAATGCAATTACGATATGTGATGAATTCAAAGATTTCTGCTATTCATTCGATAAAGGTGGTATTTCATATTATGAACGCAACGAAGCATACCGCAAAAAGCAACTCCTTGATGACTTGAATATCTATCTATCCGAAGATTATGAGGAAGATAAAATAAATCACACAGAATTCTTGAAGCAGGAGCGTTTTCGATTGTCCGCTAAGAAAAAGATTCTAAATTTGCTTTCCGACAATGAGTCTGGTATTTCCCGCACGGAAATACTCTCTCACTTTTCAAAGGATGACCACTCTTCCATTTCATACATGCTGGACAAACTCGCTTCTAGCGGTGAACTCTTAAAAGAAAAGCGTGGACGTTTTATATTTTTCCAACTTATTTCAAAGCAATAAAAATCCCGCTCGTGCGGCTAACACAAACGGGACATCAATAAAGGTACTGAAATTTTGCAAACGTTCAGTGCCTTTATTTTACCACAAATATATGGTGAAAGAAAGGATTTTTCATTATGGCCAAAAAACGTGGCAATGGTCAAGGCTATGCCCGCAAGCGAGGTTCAACATGGACAGCCGTCTGGACCATCGGATTTGAAGCGCTCGATGGTGGAAAGCTGCGGCAGATATACAAGACCAAAGGCGGCTTCCGTACCAAGACAGAAGCTTTGCTATATGCAGCCAACCCAGCGAGCGATGGCAAAGGCAAGGCACCTACACTATCGTACTATTGGGATATTTGGTATGAAAACAGCCTGCCAAAGTTAAGCTCTTCCAAACAGACTGCATATAAGATTGCAAAGAATAAATCAGAGGGTTTGTTCTTTACGCCCGTTGACCAACTGACCATTAAGCAGCTACAATTTACCGTCAACGAAAAGGCACCGACCTATTACCCAGCAAAGGATATGAAAACCCTTCTGGCCAACTTACTGAAGCAGGCGGTCGCGGAGCAGTGGATTTCCACTAACCTTGCCGAATTCATCGCCCTACCGGAACTGATCGAAAAAGAGATGGAGCCATTCACGGAAATCGAACTGCATCGGCTCTGGGATGCATACGGTAAAGGCGATAGTTTTGTTGGGTTTGTCCTGCTGATGATTTACACCGGCATGATGCCCGGCGAATTGTTTCTGTTCAAAACCGACATGGTGAATTGGGAAACCTGTGAAATTCGCGGATGCGGTTTGAAAACCAAAAAGCGAAAAGAAACCCCTATTGTTTTCCCAGATATTATCGCCCCTGTTTTGCTCGACCTTTGCCAGCAGTCTAAGAGCCGCATCGGCAAGGTGCTTTGCATGAACCGTGATAATTTTTATAAAGAATACCACGAAGCTTTAGAGCGTGCGGGCGTTCGTGATTTGCCGCCATATTCTTGCCGACATACCACAGCTACTGCACTTGCGCTCGGCAATATCGCCCCTAGCGTGATACAAGAGGTTATGCGCCACACCAAGTTCACAACCACGCAAAGATATATCCACCCAGACACGGCTGCAGCACGCAGTGCTGTGAATAAAATGGACAAGGGCAGGGCGCAATAACTCCTATATCCTTGTACTTTACCGTGTACTGTATAGAAAAGTTTTTTTGAATTTGCAAGCGTATTTTTTAGGATTTTTCACATTTCGTAAAATATGAATACCTGAACTTAATTGCATGAAAAAGCACTGAAAACAATCATTTCTAATTGTTTTCAGTGCTTTTTGGCGGAGAAAGAGGGATTTGAACCCTCGCGACACTTTCGCGCCCTACTCCCTTAGCAGGGGAGCCCCTTCACCACTTGGGTATTTCTCCATACATATAAAATTTATATCGTCCGCCATTATGTAATGGCGGAGAGGGTGGGATTCGAACCCACGCGCCCTTTCGGACAAACGGTTTTCAAGACCGCCTCGTTATGACCGCTTCGATACCTCTCCATCGCGACTCTTTGAGCCGTTTTTTATTATACTATATCGCATTACTATTGTCAATATGTTTTTCATTAAAAAGGTAACGTACTCCGAAAAAAAGCAAATGTGATTTGGAGTGACGTCGAGGACAATTAATTAGCTCCCAGATCGCAGGATTGAACTGATTTAAGAGCCCACATATGCCGGTGCTCATCTTAGAAAGGCGTGTGCAGAACGCGGCATTTGCCTTCGAACACTACAGCGTTGCAAAGATGCAGGTCGCAATCTAGAACCAAACTATGGAATAATTGATTTCTCAAAGCGCCAAAACGGTGGCTGCAAGTGAGGAGCACGGTATAGATGGTGGAAAAAAATAAGAGGTCCAAAATGACATATCGTTATAGATGTGATGGGAATTTGCTTGCAGTTGTCATCCATGCAGCAAATATACATGATACAAAGTCAGGCATTTAGCCCGCAAAGCTTGCCGCCCAACACTATCCATCTATAGAGAAGTTCTGCGCCGATGCAGGTTCTAAGAAACCTTTCACACCTCCCATTCCGACCCACAGTGCGACTGCACCCAACGAAGTATGGATGCGGGGCACTGCTTGGCTTCCCGGCTCTACTAAGGGAGAGTATTGTTGCTTAGAACCTGTATTGTTTTTTTATCCCCTTTTCTCACAAAACATCTTCCTATTCGATTCTGATTATGTTATAATAAAAAACAACGTGTGTGCCTTGTACGCGCGTCGTATAGTGGCGCGCTTTTTTTATTATGTGAGTACCCCAGTGCGAGAAATTTCCCTGGGTGACTTGATGTATTCCTAGGATTTTTAACGCCGTATAGCAGAAAAGTTTCCTTAAACACGTCTGTTTAGCGTTATGAACACATGTTCTTATATCCACTGGCAGGTTTTTCTGTTCATTGGTATTGCAACCTGTCGAAAAAGGAGCTATTCTCTATGATTCTTTCTGGCAAGGAAATTGAAAAGCACTTGGGCAAAGAAATTATTATTGAACCCTTTGTGCCGGAACGTCTAAATCCTAACAGCTATAATTTGACTTTGGCAAATGAACTGCTTGTATATGAAAACGATGTTTTAGACATGAAATCCTTAAATCCAACGTGCAAAATGACCATTCCGGAAGAAGGTTTGGTGCTGCAGCCAAACACGCTGTATCTTGGCAGAACCAATGAGTTCACCAAAACAGATGCATTTATCCCCATGTTGGAAGGTCGCTCTTCTACGGGGCGTTTGGGACTTTGCATTCATGTGACTGCGGGTTTTGGCGATGTTGGATTTGCAGGGTATTGGACATTGGAAATTTTCTGCGTACATCCGGTGAAAATCTATCCCAATGTTGAAATTTGCCAAATTTATTATCACAACATTGTCGGGGATTATGAACCTTACCAAAGCGGCAAATATCAAAACAATACAGGGATTCAGTCAAGCCTTATGTATAAAGATTTTGAATAATGTGCAGCATAAAAAAAGATTCTTTGCTAAGCAAAGAATCTCAGACCGTCGACAAAAAGGTACTTTACGCAACGCGTAGAGTACCTTTTTGATTTGTATTTAGAAACAAGCAATAGAAATAGGCCAATTGATTGATAAAGTGTTGTAAAGGTGGCGGCAGCATGCCCGTTCTTCGCTTCCATGTCGCCAGCTTTTTTAAATTCATGCACGCGAAAGTAAGCGTGACCTGCATTTTCACCTTTTGCAGTCCACGTAGCTGAGTATAACGCATGGCATGTTTCTCTTTTGCATCGGCAAAAACACGCTCAATGGTTTCGCTTCTTAACTTGTAAATGTCCCGATACTCGGGAGTATGCCGGTAATCCTCAGCAAGTTCCATGTATGGCTCCCAAATATGCCGGGTTACAACCTTTTGACAGGCTTTGCTTTCTGTACACTGGGAACGCATAGGACAATTTTTGCAAATTTCAGTGTTGCTTTTGTATTCACGGTATCCTTCCCGATTGGTTGTAGAATATGTTAGGGCCTGCTTGTTTGGGCACAACACACAGTCAAAATATTCATCATACACAAAGTCATACTTTTTAAAGAATCCTTTTTTCGTCATTGGACGTTTGTATGGCACACAAGGAATTTTTTCACTGTCAATGATTTCTTTCATAATTGCCGGAGTTTTGTATCCTGCATCTACCGCAACAGCCTGTATTTCCGGAAACTTTTTTAAAACCTTTTCATATACACTGCTGAACATCATGCTGTCATGAATATTTCCTGCACCCAGTACAAAGTCCAGTATAAAATTGTGTTTGTCACATGCGGTATTCGCTACATAGGCAAACTGCTTTTCATGTTCTCCCTTGTGGAACATTCCGCACTCTGGATCTGTTTTGCTTTGCGCGATTGTTTTTGTTGCCGGAGGTGTGGGCGGTTGGTCATCGTCATTGCCGTCATCCTTTTTCAGCGGCTTTTTTCCGTGCAGTCCCCGGTCTTTTGCGATTTCCTCATCTAACTGCTTTTGGTAGCTTCTTGCCTGAATTTCAATTTCCGCAGGCTGGCTCTTTTTCTTGTTTGCACTTGCCTTTATGTGCGTACCGTCTATGAATATCGCGCTTGCATCCACAAATCCGCAATCCACCGCTTCATTCAAAATATGTGTGAATATTCGTTCAAACACATCTGTTCCTTCAAATCGGCGTGTGTAGTTCTTTCCGAACGTAGAAAAGTGGGGGATTTTCTCTCCGATATCATACCCGATGAACCAGCGGTATGCCATATTTACTTCTATCTCTTTAATGGTCTGCCGCATACTGCGGATTCCGAATAAGTATTGTATGAACACTATTTTAAACAGTGCTACCGGGTCGATTCCCGGTTTGCCCCATTCTATTTCGGAATACAGTCCTTTTACTTCGTCATATATGAAATTAAAATCAATCGCTCTGTCGATGTCCCTTAAAATGTGGTCTTTCGGTACCAAATCTTCTATGCTTACAAATTTTATTTGTTTTTGCTGTCCTCTGTCCTTTTTTATATACATCAAAAACACCCCTGTCCTTATGGTTTAATTATACCATAATTCCAGAGGTGCTTCGACCCTTTTGTCTACAGGCTGAGATTCTTTGCTAAGCAAAGAATCTTTTTTTATGCTGCTATATTCCGTTTTTATCCATATTTTTCTTCCAAATGACTTGTAACCCACGCAATGTGCTATAAGGGGAAAGGATTGCCGATACCTGCAAATGGGGTGCAATTACTTCTGCTGTTCCACCCGTTAAAAAAACCTTCGGAAACGCACCCAATGCCTCTGCAAATCGCTTCACCATACCGTCCACCATGGCCGCCGCTCCGTAAATCACGCCAGATTGCAATGCCTCCACCGTATTCTTTCCTAGAACACCATGCGTTGGCACCTCCATTTGTACGGTTGGCAGCTGTGCCGCATCCTGCTTTGCTGCCTGTAGCGTTCCACGCACCCCTGCCGCAATCGCTGTTCCAACCAGTGCCCCTGTGCCATCAATCGCTGTGAATGTAGTGACGGTGCCTAAATCAACCACTACACAGGGCAAGTTGCGGCTTTGCATCGCCCAAACCGCATTGGCAACCAAATCACTGCCCAACGAACGTGGCTGATCCAGCCGAATATTCAGCCCTGTTTTTACGCCACTGGCTACATTCATCTTGGGCACAGCTTTCCAAAGCAGCTGCAACGCATTCTGCACAATGGTAGTCACCGCAGGTACGACAGAACAAAGAATAATGTCAGTAATCTGTGTGTCTAAAATCTTTCCCAGTGACAAAATACTTTGCAGCGTACAAGCATACTGCTCCTGCGTTTGCCGCTCATCCGTTGCAATGGATGCCACATAATGCAGTTCATCCGCATGGAATACCCCGATTTTGATATGGCTATTGCCAATATCCAATGCCAACAGCATAGCATGACCTCATTTCTATTGTTTTGCCACTGCCATTATACAGCTATGCTTAGCACGTTGCAACTGTTTTTTTGAAAACCTATATTCTGAACGTCAAGCACGCATAACCGAGAATTTTCCGCAAATCTACGCTCAGAATCTTTCGCTGTTTCCCTGTTCTCCTTTATGAGTACAGTCTAAGATAACCGCAGCAGTTGATTGGTTTTATTTGCCAGCTTCATCGCTGGAGCAGATAACAAAAACCATAATGCTGCATACTTGGCACAAATTTGTCCTTGCACGTTGAATCGCTCCTGCGAATAATCCCACACGTGCAGATGATAGTGTGCATTGACTACGCGCCCCACCATCCATTCCGAAACGGTAATCAGCGCAGCTCCTGCCATACAGTCCTCTACCAACGATGGTTCCTGCAAAATCTGATGCACCTGCGCCATCGTGACAAAAACCACGCCGCCAGTCATCATCATACTCCAATGGGTACGGCCACGCCACAGCATTTCTAGCGCAGCATATCCCATACTGCCACATACAAAAAGCCCGAATATACTTTTGATTCTCATATGCATCACCGCCAATAGCGTGCCCATACGCGGTCTATTTTATGTATCCATCGCGTGCTGTGCCTGCTGCAGGCAGTCCTCCAAATTTCCCTTGACGATTTGCGCCGCACATCCCAACATCAAGTTGACTGTCATCCCAAAATTTTCTACTAAAAATCCATTTTCATCCTGTGTACCCAAGCGTTCCTGCATGGTGCGAGCATCCTGCACATATGCATAAATCTTTTTCCCTTTTGCGCACGCATATCCGATTTCAAATGCCGTTCCACTGTCTGGCTCACTTCCCCGAAACGGATTTAAATTTGCCATCACCATATCCGCCGCTTCCACGAGTGCAAGATTGCCCCGAAAAATCTGCTCGGCATTATCCGCTTCATTGTCCAGCGGATACAATCCAACAAATCCATATTGTGTGCATAATTGCTTCATTTCGGCTCCTCTTTGTATTGCATCTGGTGCAAAAACATCAAATCCAGCTAAATAAATTTTTTTCATGGTAAAATCCCTTTCAAAAAAGCGGCCGAAGGCTTACCTGCCTCGACCGCTTTGATTATTGATCCATCAACTTGATGCGTTCCTGTAATTCTTTTTGCGTTTCCTCAAATCCAGGCTTACCAAGCAATGCGAACATATTCTTTTTATAGGCTTCCACGCCCGGTTGGTCGAATGGATTGACGCCCAATAAGTACCCTGATAATCCACAAGCTTTTTCAAAGAAATACACCAGCATGCCGAAATGATATTCATCTGCTTGGTCTAGCTCCAATAAGATATTTGGCGTCCCCCCATCAATATGAGCAAGCATTGTGCCATGATAGGCGTGCTCGTTCACATATTGCAGAGATTTTCCTGCCAAATAATTCAGCTCATCAATATTATCCGCATCTTTTTGAATATGAATATTAGCACGTGGTTTCTTGACCCATAGCACGGTTTCAAACAGGTTACGTGTGCCTTCTTGAATAAACTGCCCAATCGAGTGCAAATCGGTTGTGAAATTCGCCGATACCGGGAAAATACCCTTGCGGTCTTTTCCTTCACTCTCCGCAAACAGTTGTTTAAACCATTCACCAAACATGGTCAAAGAAGGCTCATAGTTCACGAGCACTTCGATGTTTTTGCCTTCTCGATATAAGCAGTTTCGGATTGCCACATAGCGCATACACTCATTCTGCGAAATATCCGGAATGCTATATTGATGCATGGCATCTTCCGCGCCACGCATGATTTGCTCAATATTCAGCCCCGCCACTGCCATGGGAAGCAAACCTACCGGTGTCAGAACAGAAAATCGTCCGCCGATATTATCCGGCACCGTAAAGGTTTCATAGCCTTCTCGGTCTGCTAAATGCTTCAACGCACCATTTGCCGCATCTGTTGTGGCAAAAATGCGCTTTCTCGCACCCTCCACACCATATTTTTTTTCAATATGCTGTTTGAAAATCCGAAAAGCAATGGCAGGCTCTGTCGTTTTTCCAGATTTTGAAATGACATTGATACAATAATCACGTTCACCCAAAATTTCAAAAATATCATTGATATATGTGGAACTGATATTATTTCCAACAAAATAAACATCAGGTGTGTTTTTATTGCGCTTATTGTTGTAATTTTGTCCTTTTACAAATTCCAATGCCGCGCGTGCACCCAGATAAGACCCACCAATTCCAATGACGATGAGCACCTCGCTCATCTTTTGAATTTTGGCTGCTGCTTTTTGAATCCCAGAAAATTCCTCCTTATCATACCGCGCCGGATAATCTACCCAGCCTAAATAGTCACTTCCTTCAGCATTTTTATTCTTGAGCCAGTTATCGCACAATATTAGCATGGACTGTAAATTCTGCAACTCTCTTTGCTGAACAAACGAACTCTTGCTGGTAACTTTTAATTGCATTGCCATATTGCACACACCCCTTGCACTTTTTGGGACATATGTCTGTTTATGCCCCACTTATTATATTATACCATTTAGAAGTTGCAATGCAAGTCTTTTTTTGTCATACTGCATAAAAAAACCGACCAAGCGCGGCTTGCGTTTGGTCGGTTTTGATTAATAAATTGGGAATTGTTTGCAGATTTCTGTGACATTTGCACGAATGCTATCCGCTTTATTTTCAAAATCGGTTGCCGCCTGCCAGACAAATTCTGCAATGCGCAGCATTTCCGGTTCTTTGAAGCCACGTGTTGTCACTGCCGGTGTACCAATACGCACGCCGCTGGTGACAAACGGGCTTTCTGGGTCATTCGGCACAGCATTTTTATTGGCTGTGATATACACTTCATCCAAACGATGCTGCAATTCCTTACCAGTCACACCCAGACCCTGCAAATCGAGCAGCATCAAGTGGTTATCGGTACCGCCCGAAACCAAATTGAAGCCCAAACGCTTCATTCCGTCCGCCAAGGTCGCTGCATTGACGATAACCTGCTTCTGATATGCCTTAAAGTCCGGCAACAGTGCTTCACCGAAGCAGACCGCCTTGGATGCAATCACGTGCATCAGCGGGCCGCCCTGTGTGCCTGGGAAAATCGCCTTATTGAACTTCTTTGCCAAATCCTCGCTGTTGGTCAAAATAACGCCGCCGCGCGGTCCGCGAAGGGTCTTATGGGTTGTGGTGGTGACCACATCAGCATACGGCATCGGATTCATATGCAGACCTGCTGCAATCAAGCCTGCGATATGTGCCATATCAACAAACAGATATGCGCCCACTTCCTTTGCAATCTCCGCAAAAATATCGAAGCGGATTTCGCGCGGATATGCAGAAGCACCTGCAATAATCATCTTCGGCTTTTCTTTTTTCGCTAGCTCCCGCAGTGCGTCATAATCAATGAAGCCATTGTCATCCACACCGTACGGTACGATATTGTAGAGCAGACCAGACTGATTGACCGGAGAACCATGGGTCAAGTGTCCACCATTGTCCAAGCTCATGCCCAGCACGGTATCTCCCGGTGTGCACAGCGCCTGATACACTGCCATGTTCGCCTGTGCACCGGAATGCGGCTGCACATTGGCATAACTTGCGCCAAACAGCTTGCAAACACGGTCGATTGCAATGTTTTCCACCACATCTACGCATTCGCAGCCGCCATAATAGCGTTTTCCCGGATATCCTTCTGCATATTTATTCGTCAAAACAGAGCCCATTGCCGCCATAACCGCAGGCGAAACAATATTCTCAGATGCAATCAGCTCAATATTTCTGCACTGACGCTCATATTCCGCCTGTATCCCCGCACCAATCTCTGGGTCATATCGCTTTACAAATTCCATTGCTTCCAGAACCATTTATTTACCCTCCGCATTTTTGATGTGTGTCATGATAGCAACCCATTTACAATTTTCTAGAACCTGTACTAAAATACACCTTATTATTATATTAAAACAAAAATCAAGATGTCTTTCAACCACTTTTGCTCACAAATAAATTTAAAAATACGCTTATACTTCTGTTAATTCTGCCAATAGTTTTTTTGTTTTATATGCTTCATGATAACATTAGTTAAGAATCATTATCAAATTATATCATAAAGTGAGGTATTTCATGACCAAAAAAGAGTATGCCACGCAAATCACGGCACTTTTGTCGGAAAATTATCCGGATGCCAGATGTGCCCTGACGTACACCAAGGATTACGAATTGTTATTTGCCACTCGTCTGTCCGCACAATGCACCGATGTGCGTGTGAACCTGATTACGCCCAGTTTGTTTCGGCGTTTTCCAGACCTCGAAAGCTTTGCTGCTGCCAATGTCACCGACATCGAAGAGGAAATCAAATCTTGCGGATTTTTCCACACCAAAGCGCGTGATTTGAAGGGCGCGGCACAAATGCTGCTGGAAAAGCACAACGGCATCGTGCCAAATACGATGGAGGCACTGCTGGAACTCCCCGGCATTGGTCGGAAAACAGCAAACCTGATTTTAGGCGATATTTATGGACAGCCGGGCATCATTGCGGACACCCACTGCATTCGTCTGTCTGGTCGCCTTGGGTTAGTGCCGGCTGGTACCAAAGACCCATTAAAGGTTGAAAAAGAGCTGCTTGCCATTCTGGAACCATCGGAGTCGGTCAACTTCTGCCACCGACTGGTGTGGCACGGCAGAGAGGTCTGCTCTGCACGCTCTCCCAAATGTCAGGCATGCTGTCTGGCAACCTGCTGCCCCTCCTTCCCGCTCGTATAATGGCAAAAATCGAAATTCAACATATACCAAAGGCAGACGTTTACATGACGTCTGCCTTTGTGTGATTGTGCATGAAACTGCACAATGTTTTTTTATTTTTTCTGTGCTTCTTTGAACTCTAAGAAATCATCGTATGTGCCTTCACGGTCCAGCACACCGTCTTCCCGAATTTCAATGATACGGTTTGCAATGGTCTGCATAAACTCATGGTCATGCGATGCAAAGAGCAAGTTGCCCTTGAAGTCAATCATGCCATTGTTGACCGCCGTGATGGATTCCAAATCCAAGTGGTTGGTTGGCTGGTCTACCACCAATACATTGGAACCAAACAGCATCATGCGAGAAAGCATCATGCGCACCTTTTCACCGCCGGAGAGCACATCCACCGGCTTGTACACATCGTCACCCGAGAACAGCATACGACCGAGGAAGCCACGCAGAGTGGATTCCAGCGTATCCTTGGAATACGGTGCAAGCCAATCGAGCATATTTTCTTTATGTCCGTTGAAATATTCGGAATTATCCTTCGGAAAATAGGATTGCGAGGTGGAAACACCCCATTTGAAGCTGCCTGCATCCGCCTCCATCTCTCCCATCAAAATCTGGAACAGCGTGGTGGTTGCCAACTCATTTTGTGCAATGAAACCGATTTTGTCGCCTTTGCGCACAATAAAGGAAACATCCTTGAGTATCTGCTCGCCATCAATCGTTTTGGAAATGCCTTTGACCTCCAGAATATCCTTACCTGCTTCACGGTCCATCGTGAAGCCTACCCACGGATAGCGGCGGGAGGATGCCGGCAGCTCTTCCACGCTCAGCTTATCAATCAACTTTTTACGGCTGGTTGCCTGTCTGGACTTGGATTTATTTGCAGAGAAACGTTGGATAAAGTTCTGTAATTCCTTGATTTTATCTTCGTTTTTCTTATTTTGGTCTTTAATCATGCGTTGGGTCATCTGGCTTGCTTCATACCAGAATTCATAGTTGCCGACATAGGCCTGCACCTTGCCAAAGTCAATATCCACAATATGGGTACAGACGTTGTTGAGGAAGTGACGGTCATGTGATACAACGATGACTGTGCCGATGAAGTCAAACAGGAAATCCTCCAGCCAGTGAATGGAATGTACATCCAAATGGTTGGTCGGTTCGTCAAGCAGAATTAAGTCTGGCTTGCCAAACAGGGCACGCGCTAAAAGCACCTTGACCTTTTCGCTGTCACCCAGTGTACGCATCGGACGATACAGCAACTGGTCGGCATCCAACCCCAAGCCCTCTAGCATCTGCCCTGCTTCGGTGTCCGCATTCCAACCGTCCATCTCTGCAAATTCGGCTTCCAAATCGGCTGCACGGTTTCCATCCTCTTCTGTGAACGGGTCTTTTGCATAAAGTTCTTCTTTTTCCTTGATAATCTCATACAGGCGCGCATTGCCGCCGATGATGGTATCCAATACCGTAAAATCATCAAATGCAAAGTGGTCCTGCCGCAAAACCGACATACGTGTGTTTGGCTGAATGGATACATCTCCTGTTGTCGATTCCAAATCACCCGACAAAAGCTTCAAAAAGGTTGACTTGCCTGCACCATTTGCACCAATGACACCATAGCAGTTGCCTGCTGTAAACTTGAGGTTGACATCAGAAAACAACGGCTCTCCACTGAAATTCAAGCTGAGATTGGATACAGTAATCATGTATATCCTCCTAATGTAATTTTATAAATTTTTATTCAGCATAATTATATCATACTTTCTTTTCAAATGGTGTATTTTTTGAAAAATTATGCGAAAGTTTTTCTGTCCAAGTCTTGCAACCGCTGTTTTTGTGGCTTATACTAATAATTAGAAAACTGTCTAATACCTAAAGGAGCATTCCTGTAAGGGGTAAAAACGGGAATTGCAAAAAAGACAACCTCCGGTTAGGATAGAGAGGATGAAATCTGGCCAGATGAAATCCCAACTCAAAAACAACGGAGGTCGTCAAAATGAATTTTACCCAAAATGAGAAGTTAAGTCAAGTTACAGCAGAGACAATGGTCATCGGAGTGGACATCGGCAGCGAAACGCATTATGCCAGGGCATTTAACTGGCGAGGCGTGGAACTGGGTCGTGTGTTTCGCTTCGCAAACAATGGAGAAGGGTTCGGACAGTTTCAGGCATGGATGAAAAGCTTGTCTGGAGAGACCACACAGAGCAACATTATGGTAGGCGCAGAGCCTACAGGGCATTACTGGTTTAGCCTGGCGTCATATCTGAAGAATCAAGACATCCGGCTCGTACTGGTCAATCCATATCACGTCAAGCAATGCAAGGAGCTGGATGATAATCATCCGAGCAAGACAGACAGCAAAGACCCCAAAACCATCGCCAAGTTGGTCATCGATGGAAGATATAACGTTCCATATATTCCGGAAGGGGTGTATGCGGAGCTGCGTATCGCTATGAACTGCCGTGAGCGGATCGTGCGGGAACTGGTGTCAATCCAGAACCGAATTCTGCGATGGCTCAAGATTTACTTTCCTGAATATCACGAGGTGTTTGGGGATTTCAAAGCACAGAGTAGCCTATTGGTGCTAGGCAATATGCCATTGCCAGCAGATGTCGTCAAGACAGGAGCAGAAGGAATCAACCAGATATGGCGCAAAAACAAGCTGCGGGCCGTTGGAATGAAAAGAGCGCAGACTCTGTACGAAGCGGCAAAACACAGCATGGGCTGCACCGAGGGTAGCAATGCCGCCCGCATGGAAATTCGGTTGCTTCTGGAGGACTATCATGCCAAGCATACGCAATATGACAGCGTTATGGCGCTTGTAGAAGAGCTATGCGTGCAAATTCCGTCGGTACTGAAACTGCTCGCAATTAAGGGCGTGGGACTACTCACCATCGCTGGTTTCTTTGCCGAGGTTGGAGATTTGGGACGTTTCCAGTCTCCAAAACAGATTCAGAAACTGGCCGGACTCGCGATTCGTGAAAACAGTTCCGGTAAACACCGGGGGCAAAGCGGGATCAGCAAACGTGGCAGGCATCGCCTGCGGGCACTACTATTCCGCGCCATTCTGCCGCTGGTAGCAACAAATCAAGAATTTAGGGAAATCCACGGATACTACACGAGCCGCAAAGACAATCCACTGAAGAAAAAGCAATCGCTCATTGCGCTATGCTGCAAGCTGATTCGGGTGTTTTTCGCCCTTGTGACCAAAGATGAGGACTATGATCCAGTACGGTTGCTTGGGGACATTCGCCGTCCGGCAGCAATGGCAGCTTAAGGGCAATACCGCACAATGACCTCGCCGGAAGCGTCACAGCCAGGTCATGTAGCAAAGCAATTCA
Source organism: Intestinibacillus sp. (assembly GCA_963664255.1). Classification (GTDB taxonomy): domain Bacteria; phylum Bacillota; class Clostridia; order Oscillospirales; family Butyricicoccaceae. Next base: position 511,719 of record OY760938.1, read on the forward strand.
AAGACAAAAGAGCAGGTAGTCAGTCATCATTACACCATTAGAGCAAGGACTCGGCAAAGGAGCATCGCTGACACCCATCTGCGGGCAGGCAGGACGAAGGAATTTAGGGCAATGACCCTGTTAGACATGGGAGGTTTGCTGCCGCAGGAAAAGTGGGTTACCATCGCCAAAATATCGCAAAACAAGCGACGCTTTGGTTGTCATGCCCATTTTCCCTGATTTGGTGCACTGGATGCAGTGCTGCTTCGCAATCGCTCTTTTGAATTTGGCGTAATTTTAAGAAAACGCGAGATTTTCAGAGAAAAACATTAGTTATTATAGGGAGGATAACAATCATATGCGTGAAATCTTAAAAGTGATTAAAGAACGTCGTTCTACGCGTGCATTTAAACCGGCACAGCTTCCCATTGAAACCATCCAACAAATCGTGGAGGCTGGCACCTGGGCACCTAGCGGTATGGGCAAACAAGGCTGGCATTTCACTGTGCTGCATTCCGCAGAGAAGTCTTTGGCACTTGCAAACGCAGTTGCGGCGGCTGACAATCGCGGTGCAGACTATAATTTTTATGGTGCTCCCACCCAAATCATCATTTCCAACCCACGCGGTGATGATAACGGTCTGCTGGACGCAGGCGCAGCGGTGCAGAACATTCTGCTCATGGCGCAGGCACTCGGTGTGGGTTCTTGCTGGATTAACCAAGTGCGCAACACCTGTGATGATGCTGCTGTGCGTGCACTGCTGCAGGAATATGGTGTGCCGGATGACCACGTGGTGACCGCTTCGGTTGCGCTGGGCTATATTGCCAAGGAAACCCCTGCAAAGGAACGTAACGACGGTCTGGTTACCATCACAGATTAAGAACCTGTGGTCATGTTGGCTGACAGCTGCCGACATGACCGCATTCTTTTGCATGAAAAACTTTTTCGCCCACGCAGGGTATGGTTCACCGCTCTGCGTGGCATTCTTGCGTAAAGGAGCGTTTTTGCAATGACTGACCAACTCACAACTCTGCAGGACTGGGTCAACCATTCTGAGAACATTGTCTTTTTTGGCGGAGCAGGTGTATCCACCGAAAGCGGCATCCCTGATTTTCGCTCAACCGATGGGCTCTATCAGCAAAATTATAAATTCCCACCTGAAACCATCCTCAGCCACACCTTTTTTCTGCAAAACACCGCAGAATTTTATCGATTTTATCGTGAAAAAATGCTGTTTCTGGACGCAAAACCCAACGCCCTGCACCACAAGCTTGCCCAATGGGAGCAGCAGGGAAAACTGCGTGCCATTATCACCCAGAACATAGACGGACTGCACCAAGCCGCAGGCAGCCGCACCGTTTATGAACTGCACGGCTCGGTGCATCGCAATTTCTGCACCCATTGCCGCAAACCGTTTTCAGTAGACACGATTTTGGAGCAGCGTGGTGTCCCCAAATGCCCCTGCGGCGGCATCATCAAGCCGGATGTGGTGCTGTATGAGGAAAGCCTAAATGACCAGACGATGCAGGACAGCGTCCGTGCCATCCAAAATGCAGATATTCTCATCATCGGCGGCACTTCCCTTGCGGTCTATCCAGCCGCTGGTCTGATTCACTATTATCAAGGCCAAAAACTGGTGCTGGTCAACAAAACGCCCACCTCCGCTGACGCACACGCCAATCTGGTGCTGCGCGGCGCAATCGGCGAACTTTTCGCCCAACTGTAATCATCTAAGTATTTTATAACCAGGAGGATTTTAATATGTCTGCATCAACCTGCTGCGGTGGCTGCCAGAACGGCTGTGGCGGCTGCCATAGCGTTTCGACCCCGTCTTTAGACGCCGCACAACAAGAATTTTTAAACGCGCTCGCTGTACAGAAAACACTGCCTGTTGCCCGCTTCGTCCGGATGAATGACCAAATCGATGATGTTTGCATTGTCGCACTGGAGCCGGTCTATCTCATGTCACCCACCGACAGCATGGAAGCGGTCAAAGCCTACGGTGCATTTTTGACCGAACTGGAGGAACTGGGTTTGCTCACGCTGTCCTATGAAACGCCTCTGCCCGACTATTCCTATTTAGAATATCACACCAGTTCTCTGTTTGCTTTTTTCCAAGAAACGGTGCGAGAAGGCTCGAAAAATGCAACATTTCTCGGAAATACTGCGGTTTTAGAATGCGGCAGTATCGCTCTGACCGATTTTGGGGCACGCTGTGTGGCTGCGTGCTGAACCCATGCTTTGCAACTTGCTTGTTTTCTTATGCCCAAAAATATGATATACTATTTGCATTATAAACGTGTATTTCAAAGGAGGTTCTTGATATGCAGGAATCGATTGCATCCCAAGTGCAGCAGGCACTGACCGAACTCTGTGACACCGCCAAGTTGCAAGCAGGTGATTTGCTCGTTATTGGCTGTTCTTCCAGTGAAGTCATTGGACAGCGCATTGGCACAGATTCCAATGTTGATGTTGCCAAGGAAATTTTCGATAGTGCTTATGCGCTCTTGCAGGCACGTGGCATTTATCTTGCCGCACAATGCTGTGAGCACCTCAACCGCGCTTTGATTGTGGAACGTGCGGCTGCGGAGCGATTTGGTCTGGAAGCCGTCAATGTCATTCCGCACCCCAAGGCTGGCGGCTCCTTTGCCACCGCGGCATACCACGCCTTTTCTGCCCCCACTGCGGTGGAAACCCTGCGCCAGTCGGCACGTGCTGGCATCGACATCGGCGGCACGTTGATTGGCATGCACATCAAGCCCGTTGTGGTGCCGGTGCGTTTGCAGTTGCAAAAAATCGGCAATGCCACTTTGATTTGTGCGCGTTCTCGTGCAAAATTTGTCGGTGGCAGTCGTGCGCACTATGACGACAACCTACTATAAACGTACCCGTATCACAGACAGCGAGGAGAGCATATGCAGTTAAAGTTTGCTATATTTGATTTGGATGATACCTTATATTCCAGCTGGGAAGAGGCTGACCGTGCTGCCTATGTGGCAGTTGGCAGCTGTGCTGAGGGGCTTTGCGGCATTCCTGCACAGACCTTCACCGAAATGTTTCACCAAAAGCGTTTGGAGGTCTTTCAGGAGCTTGGCAACGTCGGCAGTGCCCACAACCGTGGATTGTATGCCCAGCGTGCCTTGGAAGCACTCAACATCAACCCCATTCCCTATGCAACTGCAATTTTTGAGGCATATTGGGAAGCGGTTTTGAACACCATTGTATTGCGTCCGGAAATTCCGCAGATTTTTGCAGATTTGCGCCATGCAGGGGTGAAAATCGGCATTTGCACCAATATGACAGCAGAAATCCAACTGCGCAAGCTGCAGCATCTTGGTGTTGCCAATCTGATTGACATTTTTGTGTCCAGTGAGGAAGCCGGTGCAGACAAACCCCACCCTGCCGCCTTCGCACTTGCACTTGCCAAAGCCAATGCTGCACCACAGGAAGCGGTGTTCATCGGGGATAATTTCCATCATGATGTCGTCGGTGCAGCGGCAACCTCCATCCCTTCCATTTGGCTGAATTGGACAAATCTTCCCTCTCATCCCGAAGAAAAGACCCATCGAGAGGCAAAAAACATGCGCGAAGTTTCCCATATTCTGCAGGAACTCTTGCATCCCCATAGATAACTGTATGTTTTCAGTCTCACTGCAAAACCTTCCTGTGGTCTTGCAGTGTTTTTTTGTGTACACAGGCTTTACAAATTTCGCTAAATTGTGATAGACTCTTATCAGTACCAGCCTCACATAACACGCCTGCTTTATAAAAGGAGGGCTATTGCATGCCATTTGAGCGAACTTATTCACAGCCGGACAGTGATGAACGCATCATTGACGGCGTTCTGGAAGAATTTTTGGGATTATGCGATATGCCGCACGCTTCGGGCAATGAGCAACAGATTTCCGATTATCTCATGGCGCGTCTGCGGCGCATGGGGCTTTCCCCCATACAGGATGACAGTCTGAATGTAATTGCGGATATGCCTGCCACATCCGGCTGTGAAACTGCACCACTGACCGCCATCCAAGGGCATATGGACATGGTTTGTGCGGTGCAGGAAGGTAGTGCATTTTGTGCTGAAACCGACCCTATCATTGCCATGGTGCGGGATGGGCGTCTGTGCACCAACGGCACTTCCTCCTTGGGTGCGGATTGCAACATTGGCAACGCCGCTCTGCTCTATCTTTTGCAGCATCCCAATACTGCCCATGGTCCGATTCGCCTGCTGTTCACCACCGCTGAAGAGATTGGACTGCAGGGTGCGCTGCGCATGGACAAGCAGTACCTAGCCGACGTGCAATATCTCATCAATACGGATGGATTTCAGCAGGGCGATGTGGTGATTTCCTCCTCTGGTGGACGGCGGGAAACCTATATGCGTCCACTGCATACCACCGTCCCCAATGGCAACCGCGCGTTTCACCTGAAATTGGAGGGGTTTCTTGGCGGGCATTCCGGATATGATATTCACAAAGACCGCGCCAATACCATAAAGCTGATGTGTGTCTTTCTCAGCGAGCTTTCGCAAGAATTCCCATTTTCTATTGCGCAGCTGCGTGGCGGTGTTTCGCACAATGCCATCCCCTTCTGGTGTGAAACAGTCTTGGTGCTGTCGGACGCACATGAAGCTGCCTTGCAAAAGGCTTGCTTTCGCTTGAGCCAAAAAATTTCCGATATGTATCGCGTTACCGACAGCAACGGTCACTTAAAGCTGCGTTCCTGCGAGCTTCCGGAGCGTGTCTGGACGGATGCCTGCACACGCGGCACCTTGGATTTATGCATTCTCATTTATAACGGCGTCTACTCCATGAACAGCTATGTGCCTGACCGCGTGAGTTCCTCCTCCAATCTGGGGCGCATTTTAGTCAATGCGCAAGGGCAAATTGAGGTGCGCAGTATGGTACGTTGCGCGGTGGATGCCAATGAAGAAATCATCACGCTGCAGCATCGCCGCGCTGCCGACATGACTGGTTTTCAAATGACCACACGTGGCTATAGCGGTTGGCCGGGCACCACCCGAAACCCCCTTGCAGGGCTGATGGACCGGCTGTATTTCCGCCAAACGGGACAGCATCTGCACATCACCGCCATGCACGCCGGCTTAGAAACCTCAGCATTTTACGAAAAAAATCCGAACTTGGTGCTCATCAGTGCCGGTATGACCGTCCACAACCCCCATTCCTTGGACGAAAATGTCGAAATTTCTTCCATCCCGCCCTATGTCAAGCTGCTGCACAGCACCTTAAAGTCCATTGGGCATGGTCTGTTGTCCACCGAACAAAAGGACGAAGTTCGTCTGCCTGCCGCACTGTAATCCTGATTTTATTTTTCCCAAAGAGAGGTTTTTTTGCATGGATGCACCCGAAAATATACCATCCCCCCGTCAACCGCCTGCCCGCACCAAGCCCTCTATCCATGAACAACTGCATATCGGCGTCCTTCTGGCGTTTGTCGGTGGCTTTTTAGATATTTATACCTATTTGGAGCGTGGACACGTGTTTGCCAATGCACAAAGCGGCAATATGGTGCTGATGAGCTTATCCATTGCACTGGGGCAGTGGTACGGTGCTTGGTGCTATGCGCTGCCGGTTTTCGCCTATGCACTGGGCACACGCATCACAGAGCATTTCAAGCGGCGCAAACTGCCCCACTGGCATCATTTTGTGTTGATTCTGGAGGCAATTATTTTAGTAGGGGTCGGTTTTTGGCCGATTTCTTCCTCCAATGTGGTTGTAAATATTTTGATTTCTCTGGTCTGTGCCATGCAAGTCAACAGCTTTCGCACCCTTGTGGGCACGCCCTATGCAACTACCATGTGCACTGGAAATCTGCGTTCCGCTATTGAAGAATGGGTCAAGTTCCATCGGGACCGCAACAAAGAGGCAGGCATAAAATTTGTGCGTTACATGACTATTATTATTGCATTTTGTGCGGGTGCAGTGGTTGGCGTGCCGCTGTCCATGCTGTTTTCCAGCTATTCCATCTGGTTCTGTGTCTTGATTTTGGCGATTACTATATTTCTCATATTGCGCGAGAAACAGACTGACTAAAACACGTTGGAAACTTTAAACCGTGTATAATCCACCAAATGCTGGAGCATATCATACAACTGCGCAGATTCCACGAAATATTCCCCATCATCTTGATTTTTCATGTATTGCAGGGCGCGCAGATAAATATTTTCGATTTCATCAATTTCATCGTGATGTACGATAGCACCAAGCATGGACTGATGGTCAATCCACAAGCCATAGCTTTCCGAAAACACCGCCAGTGCCTCTGCATCATTTTCCACGCGCACCAGCTCATCGGTCTGCAACACATGATTGGACAGCTCCTCCATCAGCAAATCCAACCGCTGGTTGCTGTAAATCGACACACCGACGACGACGAGCATCAAAACGACTGCCAGTATAACTCGCCTCATGCTTTCCGCTCCTTTTCTTGCAAAAATGTGTTGCCGCAATCATCCAAGGTCATCAAGAACACATCGCGTATTTCTTGGATACCGGCTTTTTGCACCTGCTGACGCAGCGCATGCTCATCTTTCCCCAAAATCCGCAGGTTTTTTTGCACCAATTTCCCATCGGAGATGACCACAAGGGGCAGCCCGCTGTCCTGTGAGGTCGCCTGCGGCATCATCTGCGCCGTCAAAGGTCGATAGGGTGCCTGCAGCACATAGGTTAGCTTGCCGTTTGCCTCAATGACGCCGTATTTGACTTGACTAACCGATTCAATGTTGTTTTGTCGCAATGCTTCCAGTACCTCATCCACGGTAATGCGCATTTCTTTGAGTTTTTTTTGGTCAATGTGACCTCTGCGGATGATGATGGTCGCTTTTCCGTTGAACAAACGCCGCAGCCCCATGCTTTTGATGCCCAGAAACGACACAAAAATTTCAATCACCACCAAGGTTGCAATGGGTATGATGCCTGTTACCAGTGGCGTTCCCAAATCCTGCATCGGAATTGCTGCCAATTCACTGATTAGAATGGTTGTTACCAAATCCGATGGCTCCAACTCTCCAATTTGCCGCTTTCCCATAAATCGCATACCTGCAATCACGCAAACATATAGTATCAAGGCTCGAATCATGGATATAAACATAATAACACTCCTTCACTGGGTGATACATCTATTTTTTCGATTTCCAGCTGCTTTTATACACGCTATCTGTCTTTTTTCCATGTGACGTGAGAATACTTCCACTGCACATTTCATACACAACTGTTAAAAGGAGTTCCATCATGAAAAACAAAGCTGAAAACAAACCTAAGCGCAAAGCCAAAAGCTTCATCGTTGGCGTAGTGACCTTCCTGCTGCTTTCTGCACTGGCTTGTCTCTTTTTGATGCCGACCATCAACCCTACCTCGTTCTCATTCTGGTTTCTGCTCGCAATCGTTGCAGCAATCAGCGGTGCAAGTTCATTTTTCGCTGAGGATTCTGACCGATTTCCTGTCATGTCAAAAATTTTTCTTGGCATCGTTTCTGTTTCTATTTTAATTTTAATTGTCGGCACGATTTTTTCGTTTAAAATCTTCCATGCCCAGCGATATGCCAACCTGCTTTCTGTCGAGCCGGCAGACATTGCCGACTATAACATTACCTTGCAGGATGTGCCCCTGTTGGACAAAGATTCTGCTTTTTTGCTCGCCAACCGTAAAATGGGCGTTTTGGTGGATTTGGTTTCCCAATTTTCCTTAGACGAATATGAAAACACGCAAATCAACTATAATGGAACCCCTTCTCGTGTTCTGCCGCTGCAATACTCTGGATTTTTCAAATATTGGAACAACCGTGCCGAAGGTATTCCCGGTTATGTAAAAGTCGATATGGCAACCCAAAAAGCCGAAATGTGCAATGTAGATGGTGGTATTCACTATTCACCGAGTGCTTATTTCTTCAAAAATTTGCAATTTCATGTCTATTGGTATGACCCGACCGCGATGACCGACAGCTATACCTTTGATGTAGATGATGATGGACATCCCTATTGGGTGGTGCGCATCGTGAAGCATACCATCGGTTTGTTCAGCGGCACGGATATGCGCGCTGTCTTGCTGGTGGATGCTGTCACGGGTGACATCCAAAAATATGCGCTTGCCGATGTCCCTGCTTGGGTGGATACGGTTTACCCCGCCGACATGATTATTAGTCAATATGATTTGCATGGCACCCTCCACAACGGCTTCTGGAACTCTAAAATCGGTCAAAAAGAGGTTGTAAAGACCACTTCCGGCTATAATTATATCACATATGACGGCGATGTTTATCTCTACACCGGCATCACCTCAGTTGTCAGTGATGAATCGAATATCGGCTTTATTTTCACCAATTTACGCACCAAGGAAACCAAGCAGTTTACCTTGCCCTCCGCAGAGGAATTTTCCGCGATGGAGTCGGCCGAAGGGCAGGTACAGCATTTGAGCTATGATGCGACCTTCCCCATTTTGGTCAAGGTGGCAGGTCAGCCCACCTATTGCATGACCTTAAAGGATGCAGGTGGTCTGGTCAAGCTCTATGCCATGGTAAATGCGGAAAACTATCAAGTTGTGGTGACAGGTGCTTCTATCAACGAAACCATGGATAATTATGTGAAAGCACTTGCCAGCAATAATATTGCGCATGAATCTGCCGATTATGTTGCCGAAACCACAGAAACAGGCGATACGCAGGCAGTCGCCACTGAAACGGCTACCGGTGTTATTTTGGAGATTCGCTCTGCCAACATGGATGGCACCACCTACTATTATCTTCAGTTGCAGGGCATCTCCGGACGCTTTGAAATCCCTGCGACAGACAAGGATGTCATTTTTGCAAACCTTGGCGATACCGCTACGGTGCAGTATGACGTGGCAAACGTCGACCAATCGATTATCTCAGCAACCTTGGTTTCGCTGCAATCCTCCCCTGTCGCGACCACCCCAACTGCAACGGAGCAAATACCTGCCTAAATTAAGAACCTGCATTCAAAACGGCAAAAAGGCGATTCCTCAACACGAGGAATCGCCTTTTTTGTGTCATTGATATGGTTATTTGCAAACTGCGCGCTCACCGTCATAGGTTAAAATCGTGCCATATAAATCTGGTCGGCGGTCACGAAAAATGCCCCATTCCGCACGCTGCGCGGCAACTGCATCCAAATCAAATTCCGCGAGCAGAACGGCTTCTTCGCTTCGACCCGCTTCAGCAACCTTTTCGCCAGTTGCGTTGGCAATAAAAGATGACCCGTAAAATCGAATGGTGGAATCTTCAATTTGCTCTTCGCCTATGCGATTGGATGCAATCACAGGCAGCAAATTGCAGGCCGCATGCCCAATCATGCAGCGCTGCCAATGTTCCTTCGAGTCCACCTCCGGTGCCTCTGGTTCTGAGCCGATGGCAGTGGGATACAGCAGCAGTTCTGCCCCCATCAACGCCATGCAGCGCGCAGCTTCCGGATACCACTGGTCCCAGCAAATGCCGACACCAATCACACCATAGTGTGTCTGCCATACTCGAAATCCCGTATCACCTGGATTAAAATAAAATTTCTCCTCATATCCGGGACCATCTGGAATATGGCTTTTGCGATACACGCCCAAAATTTCACCGTCTGCATCCAGCATTGCCATGGAATTATAACGCGCGTTGTTCTTTTTTTCATAAAAGCTAATGGGCAAAACCACCTGCAATTCCGCGGCAACCTTACGAAAGTGAGCAACTGCCTTGTTCTGTTCGATTTCTGTCGCATATTGATAAAATTCTGCCTTTTCCTTTTGGCAAAAATACAAGGTTTCAAACAACTCTTGTATCAAAATCACTTGCGCACCCTGTGCGGCTGCTTGGCGCACCAAATGGTCTGCCTTTGCGATGTTTTCTTCCACGCAATTAGAACAACTCATTTGCAGTGCGGCAACTTTTACATTTCTCATGTTTCATTTCTCCAAATGTTCGATGTTAGTGGATGGCATCTGCTGTGTAATGCAATGCACATTCCCACCTTCTTTGATGAGCGGCATACCATCCACAGAAATAATTTTTCGTTGCGGATACAACTTTTGCAGAATATCGATTGCGGCTTGGTCAGTTTCTGCTGCATCTCCGCCGAAAACAGGCAGAATAATGCCATTGTTTACAAAATAAAAGTTCAAATAACTAAGTGTCAGTCTTGTATCCTTGTAAAAACGCGCAGGTGGCTGTGGAATTTCCACAATTTCCAGCGTTCTGCCTTTCGCATCCGTCGCATCGCGCAAAATTTGCAAATTTTCCTGTGTGATGATATAATTCTCATCCTGCGGGTCTGCACAAGTCTGTAAAATTACCGTTCCAGGCTTGGCAAAGCAAGCGATATTATCAATATGCCCATCGGTTTCATCGCCAAACAGACCATTTTTCAGCCAAATAATTTTTGAAAGATTGAGCTGCTTTTGCACCACCTCGGTAATCTGCTCTCTTGTCATGTGTGGGTTGCGGTTCAGATTGAGCAGGCATTGCTCTGTCGTGAGCAGTGTGCCCTCGCCGTCCACATGGATGGAACCACCCTCCAACACAATCGGTACATCCTGACAAGGGATTTTGAAATGCGCCAAAATTTCGCGTGCCACACCGTTATCCAAATCATATGGCGTGTATTTCTCGCCCCATGCATTGAACTTCCAGTTCAACCCCAAGAGCTCGCCGTTTTCATTTTTCACAAAGGTCGGTCCATTGTCCCGCACCCATGCATCATTATGTGGAATGGTCAAAAGCTCCACCCCTGCATCACACAGCTGTCTCGCTTCAGCCTGCGTTTCTGCATTGACAATCATGGTGATGGGTTCAAATGCCGCAATGGCATTTGCGACATTTGCATAACCCTGGCACACCTCTTGATAATTTTCAGGCCACACCAACGAATCCTGCACCGGCCATTCAATGAATGTTCGTTGATGGGTCTCCCATTCCGCCGGCATCGTATATTTCCCTTGTGTGACTGCTATCTGATTTTGCATACTCTATTTACTCCTCAACTCTTAGGATTCTAAAATTCTAATTTTTTGCACGAAACCGCTGTTTCTATCCACTTAAATATTCGCTTTCATTATAGCATAGCTTTCAAAAACCTACAATATGGATTTTGATAATTCATATCAAAATCCAGGTTCTTGGCAAATTAGCTCTTTACTTTACGCCAAAAATAGAATAAAATGAACTTATATAAATATACGATAGCTTAACTAGGAAAAGAAGGTGTTACTCTTATGTATTGCGTAAAATCCATCACAGAAGATGCCTATTGGGTCGGCGGTAGCGACCGTCGTCTGGCTTTGTTTGAAAATGTGTTTCCCATCACGCGCGGCGTTTCCTACAACGCCTATTTGGTTATGGACGAAAAAACGGTGCTGCTGGATTCGGTTGATGCCGCTATCAGCGGTCAATTTTTTGATAACTTGGCACACGTTTTGGGCGAAAAACCTCTCGATTATGTCATCATCAACCATGTAGAGCCCGACCACTGCGCGATGCTGCACGATATTATCCTGCAGTATCCTGCTGTAAAAGTGGTTGGCAATGCCCGTACCATTTCGATGATTCATCAGTTCTTTGAATTTGACATTCATGACCGTGTTGTGATTGTGAAGGAAGGCGAAACTCTTTGCACTGGTCGCCATACGTTCTCCTTCTGGATGGCACCCATGGTGCACTGGCCAGAAGTGATGGTCACCTATGATGAAGCCGATAAAGTGCTCTACTCTGCGGATGCTTTTGGCACATTTGGTGCCATGAACGGCAATTTATTTGCAGATGAACTCGATTTCGAACATGAATGGCTGGATGATTCCCGCCGATATTATACCAACATTTGCGGCAAATACGGTACGCAGGTACAGGCGCTTCTGCAAAAAGCTTCCAATCTGGACATCCAGAAAATCTGCCCCTTGCATGGGCCTGTTTGGCGTGAAAATATCGGTTGGTATATTGATAAATATCAGAAATGGAGCACCTACACACCGGAAGCTCCATCGGTCATGATTGCATATGGCTCAGTTTATGGCAACACGGAAAACGCGGCCAATCTGTTGGCTTCTCTGTTGGCAGATGCCGGCATTCGCCACATTGCGATGTATGATGTTTCCACAACGCATCCTTCGGTGATTGTTTCGGAAAGCTTCCGTTGCAGCCATCTCGTCTTTGCATCTTCTACCTATAACGGCGGTATTTTCTGCAATATGGAAACCGCTCTGCTGGATTTAAAGGCGCACAATCTGCAAAATCGCAAGGTTGCCCTGTTGGAAAACGGTTCTTGGGCACCGACTGCCGGCAAGCAAATGCGCGATATTTTCGCTTCTATGAAGAATATCACCATATTCGACCAAATGGTTACCATTAAATCCTCTGTAAAAGAAGCGCAGCTGGAGGAAATTCGCACATTGGCAGCACAAATTGCCGAGGATGTATTATCTTCTCAGTAATCCACTCCAAAAAAACAATACCGTTTTGATTTTTGAAAAAGCACAGCCACAAAATTGTGGCTGTGCTTTTGTCTTTTGATATGTTATGAAGAAAATATACTTTTTGTTATTTGCTCATGAAATTATACAGCAAGATGGCAGCTTGTGCGCGTGTTGCAATCGCATTCGGATGGAAAACGCCGTTTTCATCACCTTTGACCAACCCCAGCCCCTGTGCTGTTGCTACATAGCCATAGTACTGCTGTGAGATACTGCTTTCATCCGCAAACCGACAACGATAAATTTCTGCTATACCTGCCGTACGTCCATACCCTGTCGCATCTATCATGATTTTGACCATTGCCGCACGTGTCAACTCTTGATTGGGCGCATACTCCGCCTCGGTCAGCATTCCATAATAATAGGCACGCGTATAAATATATGCCAGCCCATCCGCATCCCCTGCTTCATAGGTTTCCCCCTGTGCACTGAGCAAAAGCACCAAAAAATCCTTCTGCGTCAAATTTTTCTGTGGCTCGAAGGTGTCGCTCAAATACCCAACCCCATACTGGGCTAATTTCGCAATCTCTGGATATTGATTCACATCGATGTCATGATACTGGATGGTGACAGGCTCTTGGTTGCCGATAACGCACAAGGTGTTATCCTTTGCAGATACGCCATAGCAGTTTTGTTCCAATTCTGCCTGATAGGCCAATTTCCATTCATATACAAAGCTATACCCAAGCTCTTGATACGCCGGATAGCTGCGAGTGCTCACAGGCACTTCCAAATATTCCAACGAAACGGCGTGTGCACCAAAATACGTTTGCTGGGCTTGTGCTGCTGTGGTCAACACATCTGGACTTTCAAATGTGGTGTCTTCGTCCCAAAAGCTTGAAAAGGAATCAATCGTGCCATCACTGCCATGCATTCCGACCATGATATATTGCTCTGGAAATGCATATCCATTCACTTCTCGCGCATAAGTTTGCATTATAGAACCATCCCAGCTCGGCGATGATTCCCACAAAGTGGTCTGCGGATATGTATCTGGTGCATATTCTGCGAGAAATGCCTGTATGGTCTGCTGCTGTGCATCGCTGAGTTCTGTTTCTGTGCCCTGCTCGCTATAATAGGTATATAAAGACAGCAATTTTCCCGTTTTTGCATCGACAGCTACACTTTTATAGGTGGTTTCATCGTTTTTCTCCTTTATGAAAAACATATCACAGGTAATCGATGCTTCCTCTGTATCTACCCGATAGTTTACTTCATTTAAGGCATAGGAAGAAAGACCCAGCACCGCAATATCATCCAACTTTTGCTCCAATTCTTCTTGCGAAAGGACTTCTTTCAGCAGGTCTACGCCTATCTGCTCCGCATCTGTCAACTTGCCATCACTTTCGGATGTGGATGTACCCGCATCTCCCATTCCGTTTTCTTCGTGCGATAGCAGTTGTGAATAGTTGACCGTTTCTCCAGTCTGCGCATCTACGTAATAACTGTCATAGGATGCAGGCACATACAGCAGCGCCGCATGGTTTTCTGCGCTACCCATCGTGGTGTATTGCAAGCGCATTTGCATCGTATCCTGCAGTGCTTGCTCTGCTGTAGTCTGCTGCACGGTCGGAACTGCCGCAGGAATACCGGACACACACTGCATATCCATTCGCATATAGGATAAAACGGTAAGGTCTTCAGAATCAATCGTCATACTCACCCAACTCGGTGATTTTACGCCGTTATAATAGAGTGTCCCATATAAATCGGTGCTTTCCGTTTCAAATGGAATCATCCTGTCAGTATCTTCCGTAAACACAACCGTTTCATTGGATTTTAGCACCCGTTTTGCAAACTGCTCCGCTGCCTGCTGCACCTCATCCAAACTTTTATCCGGAAATGAGGGCGTGTATTCGTCATAATCATGTGTGGATTGGTCTGGTCGGAACAGATAATAGGAAAGAATGGTACCATCTTCATCCGTCACAATATCCAATTCTTGCTCGTCTGATTTCCAATACAAATTCCATTGCTGCTGCATATCATTGGAGGATTCTTCGCCATAAAACTCCGTATATGTATCGCTGATGTCGATTTGCTGTTTTATATGTTGCACAATAGCCGTCAACTGTTTGTCTTTCGTGTCCGCGACAGCACCGACTGCTTGTCCCAAAAAACAAAACAAGAGTATGCTGGTAATCAATCGCTTCATAGAAACCTCCTCATCCAAATCACTATATATTATCCTATCTTATCACCCATCATACCGCAAAATGACAGCTCTCGTCAACACTTTTTGGGAACTTCTTCAAAATAAAAAAGTCTGGCATAAGGCCAGACTCTTTTAGAGAAGGATACGCTGCAATTACTTTTCCGGTAAAATTTCTTTACCGTTTTCATCATAGTCAAAGAAGCCTTTACCGCTCTTCACACCAAGATAGCCTGCACGCACCATTTTGCGAAGCAACGGATGCGGACGATACTTCGGGTCACCGGTTTCATTATGAATGGTTTCCATAATCGCCAGATTGACATCATGTCCCACCAAATCGGCAGTATGCAGCGGACCGGATTTCATGCCGGCACCGAGCTGCATTGCCAAGTCAATGTCTGCTGCACTTGCCAAACCATCTGCCAAAATGCCAATGGCCTCGTTCATCATCGGAATCAGCATACGGTTTACAACAAATCCAGGACCTTCATCCACTTCAATCGGCGTCTTTCCAACCTGCTTCATCAGCTCAAATGCAAAATTGAAGGTATCATCCGAGGTTTGAATTGCACGAACGACCTCAACCAACTTCATGATAGGTGCCGGATTGAAGAAATGGCAACCAACAAACTTGCCTGCACGGTGCGGAATTGCAGCCGCCATTTCTGTGATAGACATCGCAGATGTATTGGAAGCAAACACCGTGTTTTCCGGACAAATTGCGTCAAGCTCTTTTAAAAGAGCCTTCTTCACATCCATACGTTCCACGATAACTTCGATAACGAAATCTGCATCCTTCGCATATGTTTTATCTGTGGTCGCAATCAAACGATTTTTGCAGTCCTCTGCAAACTCCGCTGTGATTTTTTCCTTTTTGGTCAGAAATGCAATGCCATTATAAATGCGCTTTTTGCCAGCTTCCACGAAACGGTCGGCAACGTCACACAGTACAACATTATGCCCACCAGTCACAAATACCTGCGCAATGCCGGCACCCATCATGCCCGCGCCGAATACACAAATTTTCATATTCCTAAAGTTCTCCTTTTATCGTCCGTTCTTTCCGATTCACAAAATTATTTTCCAGTGAATGCGTGCTTTTCAGGACCTTTTTTCTTCTCCACAAAATCAGTCATGCCGTTCTTCTGGTCAACGGTGCCAAAGCACTGTGCAAAGCAGTTTGCTTCAAACTTCAGCGCGGTGTCAATATCGGTCTGCATACCCATGTTGACAGCTTCCTTGCACAAAGCCACTGCAACCGGTGCCTGCTTTGCAATTTTGCCTGCCAGCTTCATCGCTTCGTTCATCAAATCCGCATAAGCGTATACATTGTTGACCAGACCCATTGCCAATGCGTCCTGCGCGGTGTAGTTTGCACGGCCGGTATACAGCATTTCCTTAGCCTTGCCCATGCCCACCAAACGTGCCAGACGCTGGGTGCCGCCGCAGCCCGGTGTGATGCCCAAGCCCACTTCCGGCTGACCGAACACAGCATTTTCAGAGCAAATACGAATGTCCGCACACATTGCCAGTTCGCATCCGCCACCCAGGCAGAATCCATTGATTGCTGCAATCACAGGCACTCTGAAATTTTCCAGCTTGCGGCAGATATTGTTGCCGTCGTTGCCAAAGAACTTGCCGCCTGCAACGTCCAAATCCTTCATCTGTGCAATATCAGCACCTGCAACAAAGGACTGCTTCTCGGGAACGATGTTGCCTTCTTTATCCACACGCGCAGAGCCGGTCAGAACCACGCAACGAATGTCTTCCATTGCAGAAATCTGGTCCAGTGCGGCATCCAGCTCATGATAAACAGAAGTGTTCAGTGCGTTGAGTGCCTTCGGACGATTGATGGTGAGAATAGCAACCTGTCCCTGTTGCTCTACTAAAACCTGTGCTTCGGACATGATGATGACTTCCTTTCAAAATGGTGTACAGTATGGTGTACATTAAAAATTGTAATGAAAGCGAGGAGGCGTTTTTTTACGCCTCACTCGTCTAATCTGTCAATGCGCTAGAGAAATTTTACTTGCAGAGCTCATCGCGTTCTACGATGATTGCTTCGCCCATGCCACCGCCGATGCACATGGTTGCCAAGCCGATGGTTACATCGCGCTTAATCATTTCATGCAGCAGTGTGGTGGTGATACGGCTGCCTGCAGCACCAATCGGGTGACCCAGCGCAATCGCGCCGCCGTTTACGTTGACCTTGCTCATGTCAAAGCCCAAGGTGTTGTTCACTGCGCAAGCCTGTGCTGCAAATGCTTCGTTGGATTCAATCAGCTCAAGGTCTGCAACCGTCAGATTTGCACGCGCCAGTGCCTGCTTGACGGATTCAATCGGACCGACACCCATAATGGACGGGTCACAGCCAACAGAACCGAAGGCACGAATCTTCGCCAGCGGCTTTAACCCATGTGCCTTGACAAATTCTTCAGAAGCAATCATCAGAGATGCAGCCGCATCGTTGATGCCGGATGCATTACCAGCGGTAACGGTGCCATCCTTCTTGAATACAGTCTTCAGACCTGCCAAGGATTCCAGTGTGGTGCCCTTGCGTGCGTGTTCGTCGGTATCGAACACAACCGTGCCCTTGCGGCTCTTGATTTCAACCGGCACAATTTCATCCTTAAAGCGACCGCTCTCAATCGCTGCAATCGCACGATTCTGGCTTTCCAGTGCAACGGCATCCTGCATTTCACGGGTAACGCCATACTGTTCTGCAACATTTTCAGCGGTTACGCCCATGTGGTACTGGTTGAACACATCCCAAACGCCGTCATAGACCATGTAGTCCACCATCTTGATGTCGTTCATGCGAGCACCCCAACGCGCTTCACGGCAGATATAGGGCGCACCGGACATGGATTCTGCACCGCCTGCCAGAATGCACTTGTCATCGCCAGAACGGATAATCTGAGATGCCAAGGACAACGCACGCATGGAAGACGCGCAAACCTTGTTGATGGTCATCGCCGGTGTGGTAATCGGCAAACCTGCACCCATCATAATTTGACGTGCAATATTCTGACCAACGCCTGCTGAAAGAACCTGACCGAAAATCACTTCGTCGATTTCCTTCATGTCCACACCAGAGCGCTCAATCGCACCCTTTGCCGCAGTAACACCCAGTGTTGCCGCCGGAACATCGCGCAGCGTTTTGCCATAAGAACCAATCGCAGTACGAGCGGCAGATACAATATAAACGTTCATGTGAAATTTCTCCTTTTATTGTTCGTGCAGCATGATTGCTGCTTGATGTGAGTATCTATCCAAAAACCGTGTAATATCCAAATGGGCAGGCATATTACCGTAATTTTTTAAAATTGCGGTATTATTCGTTTGCAAGCCCCATCAACTTGTCTTGGAAGATACGCGCATCCATGGTTTTGAGTTCCGGCGAAATAACCGGCTTGAAGTCCATTTGGTCCAAAATCTGTGTTTCCAAATCAATGCCCGGCGCAATTTCCACCAAGGTCACGCCTTCCGGACGCAGTTCAAAGACCGCTCGCTCGGTAATATACAAAACCGGCTGCTTGGTTTCTGTTGCATAACGGCCAGAGAACGTGATATGCTCGACACACTTGACAAACTTCTTCTTTGTGCCTTCCTGTGTCACGACTAGATTGCCGTCTACACAGTCGGTTTTGAGTCCCTTTGCCGTAAAGGTGCCACAGAATACAACCTTCTTTGCGTTCTGGGTGATGTCAATAAAGCCACCGGCACCCGCCATACGCGTACCAAATTTGGACACGTTCAGGTCACCATTTGGTGCGGTTTCTGCCAGACCGAGGAATGCAATATCCAAACCGCCGCCTTGATAGAAATCAAACTGCACGTTATGCGGAATGATTGCCATGGCATTTGCCGCCGCACCGAACTGTGTCCCGCCATATGGAACGCCCGCAATCGAACCTGCCTCTACCGTCAAGGTCATGGTGTCGGAAATCCCTTCTTCTGCCGCAACGTTGGAGATTTTCTCCGGTGCGCCAGTGCCAAGGTTTACAATCGCATCCTTCGGCAATTCCATTGCAGCACGACGCGCAATGATTTTCTTTGCATCCAGCGGAATTGCAGGAATCGCATCCACTGGAATGCGGAATTCGCCTGTCAGCGCACCGTCATACGGCATACCGAGGCACTGCATATTGTCTTCATCAGAGCCAACCACGATGGAATCGACATAAATGCCCGGAATTGCAACCAGCTTCGGGTCCAAAGAACCGCCTTGCACAATTTTTTCAACCTGCACAATGACCTTACCGCCGGAGTTCTTACAAGCCTGTGCCATTGCAGTAACGTCCAGAGGACCGATTTCTCTATGTACGGTGCAGTTGCCATATTCATCGGCATAGCTGCCGCGGAGGAATACAACATTGATAGGGAAGCTCTTGTACAGCAAACGCTCGTGACCGTCAATGTTGACAATCTTGACCAAGTCTTCCGTGGTAGAGTCGTTCAGCTTACCGCCGCCGTTGCGCGGGTCTGCAAAGGTATACAAACCAACGTGGGTAATCGTGCCGATATTGTGCGCTGCAATATCACGATACATATGAGAAATGACACCCTGCGGCAGGTTGTATGCTTCAATCTTATTGGTCAGTGCAAGCTCGCCCAGCTTCGGTGCACGGTCCCAATGACCGCCGATGACACGCTTTACCATGCCTTCATGACCATAGTGGTCACCGCCTGTGCCATCACGATGTCCTTGACCTGCTGCAAAGAACAAGGTCAAATCCTTCGGATGTCCGGTGTTCAGAAAACGCTTTTCCAGCGCTGTGGAAAGTGCTTCCGGGCATGCACAGCTGACAAAACCGCCGGTCGCCATCGTATCGCCGTCTTTTACGAGCAGAGCAGCTTCCTCCGCTGTCAAAACTCTTACCTTTTTCATTTTATAAATTCCTCCTGGCCTGCCATTATGGCAAAGCTATGATTTTTTGAACAATGCCTGAAATATCATCTTCACTGAGGCAGATAAAACGTTCACGTGCAGTAATCTCCTCATAAAGATAAGGACAGCCGGTACATCCGCGGATAATCACAAGCGCATCATAGGTTTCCTCTGGCTTTGCAAAAGAGACCGCCGCAATACCGGTTAACTGTGTACGCAGTTTTTCATATGCGGCTTTCAAATCATAACGTGTGTTGCAACCGCCACAAAATTTTACAGAAATGGATTTCATAAAAAAAGCCTCCCTCACCTGCCGGGTAACGTAATCCTGCCCACACCTCTTGTGCGCATAAGCACGATTACGTTATCCTTGCATTTCACTAGGATACATCATATAAAAACGCATACATTCGTATAGGCACTCACAGAGATTCCGTGAGCGCCTATACGCTTTACAAAACTTTACTCTTAGTCGATGCGAGCAATCTTCTTCGCCAAAGACTTCTTGTGCTCCATGTTTGCCTGACGAGCAATCATGATGCGCTGTGCCTGCGGAGAACCCGCACCATGCATGGACTCCGGCAGATAGCCAACAGCCGCTGTGCCCATGGTGATGTTTTCAATCAGGCGCAGTACACGCATACGGTCTTCTGTCGGCACAGAGGAAACGCCCTTGAGGTACTTGTCAAGGTACGGACGCAGTTCTTCATTGCGCCAGTCTGCTTCGCTCGGCAGTGTTACCATCAGACCGCCTGCCAAATCCTGTGCGATACGAGCGATGTCATACGGGAAACGTGTGACATTCTGCTTGCAGACGTTTGCGAGCAGCAGGTCAATAATATAGTTGCCAGCCTTGGTCTTTGAGCCCTGGGAAGAGCAAGCGATACCGCAGCAGTACAGGGTTTCGTTCAGGTGGCACATCTCAATGAGCTTGTCCTTGACATGAGATGCCTTTGCAGAGCCAGCCATATCGCCAGCCAGTGCGGTTGCACCAATCAGAACGTCGCCAACGCCAACCTTACATCCGCCGTAGGACTGTCTGTGATAGCCTGCGAAACGTTCTACAATCATGCCAGCGAACTGCACTTCACCGTTGAGGAAAATCATGTTGTTCGGGATGAACACACGGTCAAAAATAACCAGTACTTCGTGACCGCCGTACAACTTGTTGCCGACATCGATGTCATTATATTCCTCGGTCTTGCGGGTGTCGCAGGACTGACGGCCATAAATCAGCTTGATGCCAGGTGCATCGGTCGGGCAAGCGAAGGAAATTGCATAATCCTCGTCGCCTTCACGCATGGAAATGGTCGGCATAACCAAAACAAAGTGAGAGTTCACATAGCCAGTCTGGTGTGCCTTTGCGCCGGTGACATATACGCCGTCAGCGGTACGCTCTACCACGTGCAGGTACAAATCTGGGTCTGCCTGCTTGGAAGGTGCCAAAGAGCGGTCGCCCTTTACGTCTGTCATTGCGCCGTCCACAGCCCAGTCGTTGGTCTGCACATCGGTCCACCAAGTCTTGAAGTTCTCGTGGTACTTTGTGCCGCAAGCTTCATCAATTTCAAAGGTAGAGGAGAACACAGCATTTCCGGCGTCCATACCTACGCAACGCTGGAAGCAAGCTGCGGTCTTCTGACCGAGCAGACGCTGCATCTTCACCTTGCGGATGAGGTCATCAGTAGACTGGTGCAAATGTGTGAAACGGTTGATCTTCTTGCCGGTCAAGGAAGAAGTTGCGGTCATCAAATCTTCATACATTGGGTCTTCTGCCACCTCATAAGTTGCAGCAAAAGAGTTCATGGAAGGCTTGATAATTTCGTTTTCAGTTGCATCTGCAACCTTTTCGCCCAGTACCCACAAATCAAAATTCAGTTTTTTCAAGCTGGCGAGGTATTGTTCCTTCGTCATCATAGGAGTAAACATCCTTTCTAAAGTACTCTTCTTTGGGAAGAGCCTATATCCTAAGTAATCAAAAATGGTGCAGCGGCCTTGCCGCCGCACCATCCGTTTAAGAATGCATTTAGAAGCACTCGGTGTAGATTTCAACAATCAAGTCGCGGGTCAGCGGTACATAAGAGTTGGTAACCAAACGCTGCTGGTTTTCCAGAACGGAATCTGCAAAGTTCTGGATGTCTTCCTGCTGGAAGCCATACTCGTGCAGCGGCTTGAGCGGCAGAATCTTTGCTTCGAGTTCAGCCAGCTTCACCAGTGCATCCTTCTCTTCGCAGCCAAGGATAGCGCCCACGGTCTTCTTGAATTCAGCAATCTTGCCATCCGGCTTGATTGCATCATACTTTTCCAGAACCTTCGGGAACAGTGCATAGTTGGATTCGCCGTGCGGAACATGATAGGTGCCGCCAAGCGGGAAGCTCATTGCATGAACGGTTGCGCAGCCTGCCTGCAGGAATGCAAGACCTGCATACATAGAAGCCGTTACGAACTCTTCGAGGTAATCCAAACGTGCGTCCGGACCATTTTCGCCAATGCGGCGGAAACCTTCCAGAATCAGTTCCATTGCCTTCACACCGAACAGTTCAGATGTCATGGTTGCACGAGAAGGAGACAGGTAGGATTCTACTGCGTGAATCAATGCATCGATTGCAGATGCTGCAAACGGCTTGTATGGCAGTGTCTTGAGCAAATCCGGAATCAGGCAAACGGTGTTCGGGATGAGCAGTTCAGAAACCAGACCGAGCTTGGTGGTGCCGCCCTTGCCATCGTTGACGATAGCAACGGAAATTTCGGTTACTTCAGAGCCGGTGCCGCAGGTGGTCGGGATAGCAATAACTTCCTTCTCCTTCGCAACCGGGAACTTCTTGAAGAACAGATTGTGTACAGAATCCGGACGCTGCAGACCCAGCAGCTTTGCCAAGTCCATGATTGCGCCGCCGCCGATTGCCACAACACGGTCATAGCTGTCGAACGGAATCTGTGCGAAAATCGCTTCAATCATTTCCTCAGACGGTTCGCCTGCACCAAACTTCTCCTGGAAAACATAATTGCACTCCAGATTATATTCCTTCATAAAAGGGGTGTAGATGAACTCATTTGTGAAAACCAGGTCACGCTTGCCCAGGTTGAATTCCTTGGCAAACTCACCGAAGTTCTTGAACTTGTAGATAGACGGCTTGATCAAAATTTCTCTCATGACACATATCTCCTGTTTCATTAAAAGTATAAAGGGCGGGGCAGCCCTTTACCGTATTGAATTATGCAGACAGAACAATTTCTCTCTGTTGTTGCTTTTTTATTGTATCAAAAACATAACCAAACTGCAACCAAAAATCACAAAAAAAAAACCATATTTCTCGAATCTATCAGGGTTTGCTTTGTAAACACTGACAAATTCCAACCCCATCCATGAACCTTTTATGTTTCTTCTGTGTCACATCATTATTGTATCGCACTGTAATACATTTGTAAATTTCTTTTATACCGATTTTTTTAACTATATTTTTTCCCTTTTTGGATTTTTTCAACCTTTTTCCGACCCAAAGAACTGCCTTTCCATCCAGTGCTTCTCAAAATATCCAGTCCATGCAAAAAAACCGACACACGCAGTGCATCGGTTCGGTGCTTTGCAGACCGCACAACATTGTTTTGCGGCACGCGCTTATGCATTTTTTTCAGCCTGCAGGATATAGGTGCTGCGGCACGTCAATAGAATAATCTGTCGTTTTTGTGCCAATCTGCGCAGCAGCGTGAGGGCGCGCGCGGCACGTGTGTCATCGAAGGTCAAAAACGGGTCATCCAGCAAAATCGGTGCCGCATCGCTGTCATCCCCCAGTACACTGCAAACCGCCAGCCGCAGCGCAAAATACAGCTGGTCACGTGTGCCGGTGGAAAGCTGTAGTGCATTGAGCAGCGTACCGTCCGCTCCAGCGCATTTTGCATCCAAATCATCGTCCAGCTGCACACTTTGATATTCTCCGCCGGTCATCTCATAGAGATATTCCTGTGTCAGCTGCGTAATTTGAGGAGAAAACCGTGCCGTCAGTGCCGCTTGCTCACCTTTGACAACCGAAAGTGCCATTTCGATGGCTTCCAACTGCCACAACGCATCTTGCTTGGCTTGTGCAATGGATTCCTGCGAAATCTGGTCATCCTCTGTGCTGTCCAGAGCTGCCGCCTGTCCCTTCAGCCGTGCCGCAATCTGGCGGCCTTCATCCAGCTGCTGCTGCAACTCCGCCAAAACCTCTCTGGCTTGGGTGACCTGCTGCCCTTGTTCCTGCGTTTGGTGCAGCCCCAGCCGCAGGTTTTTTTGCCGCTCCAGCAAATCCTTTTGGGCGCCGCGTTCGCGCCGCAGTGCCTGCAAATCCTCTTGTGCTGCACGTATTTTCGCCATCGCCTGCTCCACCGTTTTCGCCTGCGGGTCAATGGCTTGTGCAGCAGCCATTAAGGTATCATATGCATCTTGCAGGATGGATGCCGCCGTTTGCTGCTCTGCATTTTCCGTGACCTGCTTGTTTTGCAGCGCAGCACGCTCGGCAGTAAAATCGCGCTTTGGCTTTTCATATTTCTTGACACTGCCTGTCAGCGCACGAATCACCGCCAAAATCGCAAGTCCCGAAAAGACATACTGTGCATATGGTGTAAAGGTGCCCCAATCAATCGGCACAATGACAGTGGCAGCAGATGCCACCGCAAAGACCAATGCCATGAATAGTGCCCACCAACGCACGCGTGGTTTCGCCGCCTTATTACGTGCCACCTCATCCGCGTGCCGTTCCTGCTCCAGCTGCTCCAACGCCCGTTCATAGCGACTTCCCTGCTGGGGCAGCTGCTCACGCTTTTCTTTTTCCATCTGCGCGGCACCTTCATAGGTATATACCGCATCCGCCGCTGTGCGGAGAACTTCTTCCGAAGGCGTGCGGGCCTCCAAATGCGCAATCATCCGGTTGCTTTCTGCAATCAAGGCATCCAAATGCTCTTCTTCACTGGCAACACTGCCGGCATAGCTGCGATAAACACGCTCATAATCCGCATGGGCTTCGCTGACAGCCTCCTCCAGCCGTGTATTCTCTGCTTTTTGATGCTCCAAATCCTGCAGCATCTGCATCCGCTGTTCGGCTTTGCTGTTTAGGCTGGACTGCGCCTGTGTCAGCCGAGAAAGCTGCCCTTCGCTACCGTCGAGTATGGCTTTCCAGTGCTGCAGGGTGTGCAGTGCCTGATTTGCTTGCCCATGCACATCTCCTGTCTGCGAAAGTGCACAAATATGCTCGCGCAGCTCTTCGGACGGCCGCTGCATGGCACTGCCGTCAATCATCATGCTGGACAAAAAGGCATCTTCACTCATGCCTGTCAACACATTTCCGCAATTCTTACCATCAAAAAAGGTGCAGTCCTCTCCCGTATCTTCGTAATACGCACGAAATGCCTGCATCGGTCCATTCTGATTGCTGGTTCGCTCAATCAGAATGATGCGCTCTTCATGCTGTACCTTCAGACAGCCGGACATGCCCTCGCCATCATGCGGCATATAGCGCGTTTTGTCCGAGAGTTGGGTTGCGCTATCCTGTTCAAACGGGTCTAATCCATATAGCATGATGCGGATTAACGAAAATAATGTGGTCTTGCCCCAACCATTTGGCAGCACGCTGCGACAAAAGCCTTCACTGAATTCGATTGTTCTTCCACATAAATTACCAAAATTTCCCTTTATAGAGAGTATTTTCATATCTATGAATCCTATTCTACTTTTATCTATAGATTTCTTGTTTATTTATCAGTATACCACAGTTTCCATATAAGTGAAAAAGTTTTTATTGATTTTTTTTTATAAAAAGTATACAATGTTATCATATGTAGACAAACATCGTAGGAGGCTCTTACCCGAATGTTCATGAAAAAAATGATAAGTCTTGCTTTTGTCGGCGCTTTATGCTTGACGGCACTTGCCGGGTGTGGCAGCTCCGCCACATCCGCAGAAACTGCAAGCGATGCCGCGGCAGGCGATGATTCCAGCACACAAGTTACCTTTACCGTTGGTTTTGATGCGGAATTTCCGCCGTATGGCTATCAAGATGCCGATGGTTCTTATGTTGGTTTTGATTTAGACTTGGCGCAGGAGGTTTGCGCACGCCGCGGTTGGCAGTATGTTGCGAAGCCCATTGACTGGTCTTCCAAGGATTTGGAGCTGAATTCCGGCAGCATTGACTGCATTTGGAACGGCTTTACCATCAACGGACGTGAGGATGCCTACACTTGGAGTGCGCCGTATGTGGACAACAGTCAGATTATTGTCACCACAGCAGACAGCGGCATTACCTCTTTTGCAGCCCTTGCTGATAAAAATGTGGCCGTACAGTCCGGCTCTTCCGCACTGGCGTCTTTGAATGATGAAAGCAATCCTGACACCCTCAGCCTGCGCGATTCCTTTGCGCAGCTTCTGGAAGTGCCGGATTATAACACCGCCTTTATGAATCTGGAAAGCGGCGCAGTCGATGCAGTTGCTATGGATGTCGGTGTTGCAAACTACGAAATTGCACAGCGCGGTGCAGAAAAATTTGTGATTCTGGATGAAAAGATTTCAGAAGAGCAGTATGGCGTTGGTTTTCAGCTCGGCAATGAAACCCTGCGTGATGAAGTGCAGGACACCTTGGACGAAATGGTGCAGGATGGCAAATTTGCAGAAATTGTAGACAAATGGTCTGCCATGGGACTCACGGCTGACAACGTCATTTTAGGAAAATAATTTGGATGTCACTCCATAATACAACAGGGCAAACAGGTTTGGTTTGCCCTGTTGTATGTTGTCAAGAATATCATAAACAAGAGGTGTCTTATGTCCGTTCAACAAATCGTGCTCCAGCTCAGCGAAGGCATGGTACATTCTTTTGCGATTTTTACGCTGACACTCCTGCTTTCTCTGCCCCTTGGTCTGCTCATTTACTTTGGTCGTATGTGCAGGTTTCAGCCACTGCAGCTTTTGTGTAAATTTTACATTTCCATCATGCGCGGCACTCCACTGATGCTGCAAATGCTTGCCATATATTATGGTCCATTTTTTGTGTTCGGCATTAAACTTACCATTTCTTATCAATTTTATGCAGTTATCATTGCTTTTTCCATCAATTATGCCGCATATTTTGCAGAAATCTATCGTTCCGGTATCCAATCGATTCCCATCGGACAATACGAAGCCGCGCAAGTGTTGGGATACAGCCGTGCACAAACCTTTTTCAAAATCATTTTGCCGCAGGTTATTAAGCGCATTTTGCCCGCGGTGACCAACGAAATCATCACACTTGTCAAAGATACCTCGCTGGCGTTTGCCATTGCTTATACCGAAATGTTTACCATTGCCAAGCGCATTGTGGCGATGAATACCACCATGCTGCCGTTTGTCATTGCTGGATTATTCTACTATGTCTTTAATTTAGCGGTAGCTTTTGGTATGGAAATGCTGGAGAAAAAGCTCGATTATTATCATTAAACTTTGACAAAGCAAACTTTTATGGATAAAGGATATGCATTATGGTTTTATTGCAAGCAACGCAACTGGAAAAATCCTTTGGCGATTTACAAGTGCTCCGCGACATCAGTTTGACCGTTTCGCAGGGGCAGGTCGTTTCCATCATCGGACCGTCTGGTTCTGGCAAGTCCACTCTGCTGCGCATTTTGACACAGCTTGAAACGGCAGACAAAGGCGAAATTACCGTTTGTGGACAGCAGTTGCTGCGTACGGAAAATGACCATGCGATTTATGCAGACAAAAAGACTCTGCACAGCATCAATCGCAATATAGGCTTGGTTTTTCAAAATTTCAATCTGTTCCCTCACTTCTCCGTGCTCAAAAATCTGATAGACGCCCCAGTTCGCGTGTTGGGGCAGTCCAAAAAGCAAGCCGAAGAAACCGCCCGTGCGCTGTTGCAAAAGATGAATCTTGCCGAAAAAGCAGATGCTTACCCCTGTCAGCTCTCCGGCGGACAGCAGCAGCGCGTGGCCATTGCGCGTGCACTGGCGATGCAGCCGAAGGTATTGTTTTTTGACGAACCCACTTCTGCACTGGACCCAGAATTGACAGGAGAGATTTTGAAGGTCATCCGAGATTTGGCGCGCGAACACATGACCATGGTCATTGTAACCCATGAAATGGCTTTTGCACGAGATGTTGCCGATCACGTCATTTTCATGGACGGTGGTGTCATTGTAGAAGAAGGCACGCCCTCCCAAGTCTTCTCTGACACCCAAAGTGAACGTACACGTGCATTTTTAAGCAGATATGCACAAAATAGCACGATTTAAGAAAGCGACAGCGGACATTTCATCAGAGAAAGCCCCCCAACGGACGAAAACCGCTCATCCCATACGAAACGGCAACTGCACCATGCCATATGATACATCATTAGCATTGGTTGCCATCAGCGACCATTCCGAAATGGTTTCTACCGTATGCAATCGTTGCAGGACTGCTTGTTCCGCCATGCGAGAGGTTTGAATTTTCCACTGCATTTCAAGGTGTATATGCACAATAATATCCATTTTGGAACAGTATTAGCCTTTAACCCATCGTTTATTTCATGAAATTGCGCCATTTACAAACAATACACAAACAAGATATAAAGCGTGATAAGGTTTTTATTATAGTTTCCCAGTTTCATCTGGTAGAAGATTAAATGGTGGTGTTTTTTGGTATGTTGCGCGGAACAGCATCTCGCACACGCTCTTTTCCTTTTGCACGTCCATATTGATGGGTTAAATCCGTATCCGCGCCACTTTCATCTAGAATAAAAAACCAAATGCGCTAGAGGTATCATGCTCTTTCGCATTTATTTTTTTCATTTTTACCCCAATTTTTTTGCATTAAGCTATTGACTTTACTATGGAAAATTTGATATAATAGTTTCAAATGAAGGTGTAGCTCAGTTGGTTAGAGTATCTGCTTGACATGCAGGGGGTCGGAGGTTCAAATCCTCTCATCTTCACCAACTAAACCGTCCAAAAGGGCGGTTTTTATTTTTTTTCAGAACTTTTTTACAATATAAAAAATGTTGTAAAACTAACTACGACACTATTACGACAGGTGTACCGAATAACTACGACAAATTAGTGTCGTAACCCAATGCTTTGCGAAGCGCATCAGCGTTATTGTGCGCATATCTTTTTGACAGCATATCTAGGTTGGAGTGTCCCATTAACTTTGCGATGCTAAATAAATCTACGCCTTGGTCTTTCCATAAAGTTGCTCTTGTATGCCGTAATTCATGTGCCGTGAGTATCCGAATCTCCGGATGTTCTTTGATAAGCAATTTCATGAATGGCGCTTATACACGATGTTGCCAGTTTCTTGGCGCTAGGATTTCCCCAAGGCTGCTGTGAAAAATATATTCCGGTTTCACAACGGAGCCTTTTATGCCACCGTGCTTATTATTCTTCAATGTGATATTTCTTGGAAGCGCATTCAACGCAGCGGTAAGGCGGTTTGATATTGGGATAACCCTTGCACGTGTTCGTTTTTTAGACCATCAGATACCAGAACCCATTTGTCTGTATCTGGGTCTTTGAATTCAGCAGCGCCCTGCGATATATACAATAGGCGATTCTTTGCATCGTAATCATCCCATCGCAAGCCTAGTAGCTCACTACGGGTAATTTCAGTCTGTAGTAGAACGAGCATCCAGACGGCATTTTGAGCGATTGCGAAGTTTTCCACAATATCGAACTGTTCCTGTGTATAAGTTTGCTTGGTTGGTGTTTTTTTGTTAGTGGACAATGTAATTGACCGAGTTACTGGGTTTTTGGCGCATAAGTCATTTTCCATTGCGGTTTCAAATATTGCGCGAAGTATGGAACGCATTTTTTTCAGAGTTTCTAAAGAGTAGTCTTTTTGTTCGTTGAAAAAAGACTGTACATCTGCTGGACGAATATCGGCAAGCGCAGCGTTTCCGAAATACTTAATTAGGTGTTCTTCTACCAAAACACGGTACATCGTGCTGTATGTGTTGCCTTTTACTTTCCCCTTTTTGTAGGTTTCCAACCAGTAGGATGCCCAGTCGGAGAAGCTTTTTTTGTGAAACACAAACCCGACACCTGTAGCTTCGGCAACCGCCTTGTCTACTTTGAACTGCTCCGCCTGCTCCTTTGCATCAGCTTTGCTGATAGACGAATAGAACGACTTGCGGATAAGCTTCCCGTTGCGGTGTTTTCCGATGGTTATTTTGACCTCGTAAAGTCCGTCTGCTCTGTTTGGTTTTTCTTTTTTTGGTCTTGGCATTTTCGCCACACTCCTTTACTTTCCATTTTTGAATATGGTATAATAAAGGTACTGAATCACGACCAAACTTTTCAGCACTTTATCGCATCCCGTCTGGTGTTACAGCACTGGGCGGGATTTTTTATTTTTAACCCCCCTCGAATTCGATAGGTTTAAAAGTTGTTAGTAAATGTTAGTGTGTTTTATGGTATACTGCTTGATTTTTGCGTAATGCTATTTTATAATACAGGTATTGAAATTATTTGCGTAATGGTAATTTACATTATGCCGCAGAAAGGTTGTGCCCATATGTTCGGTTTTTCCATAAACAGACAATGCAAAAAGGAAGCTGTGAATTTTCTAATTGACGAAATAAAAAAATCAGACGCAACTCCAAAGGAAAAGATTGCAATGCTGGTCAATGCACCGAAGCTTGTGAAGTATTTTTCTAAGCAGCATGAGAGCGGTCGTGACATCGGAGCGGTTTTTGATAGGTTGTTCAAATAGCAAACCTAATATAGGTGTGCTATTTGAACAACCTATCAAAAAATGGGGAACCTGCAATGATGTTAGGGAGACCTGTATCAGCTGTGGTTGTGATTCCAGACAAAATAGCGGCACTTGGGCCGATTATACAGGAGGCTCCGGTTAAATGCGCGCTTATATCGATAGGTGATTCACAACCACTTGTTCGTTCATCAAATGTCTTGGCGTATCTTTCTGTATCAAATTTGAGCGAATCTGCGCATTCTGAAACTTTGTTTATGTTGACTGGGGCGCTCTTGAACGTCCACGAGAAGTCATGCAATAAGAACCTTGAGTTTTCAACAGCTCGTCTCTCGGTTGCAGCAAGGAACGGCATCACAGATATCGATTCGATAGTTCCCATGTTGATACACCTTGTTTTAACTGGCATGGAGCGAATGTAATTGTATGCCGTAAAACCAGAATTTAAATCACCACCTTCACTCGACATAAGGATTTTGATTTCCGTTACTCTTGATTGTAAGGCATTTAACAGCATATTTCTTAGAGATTCTACTGCAGAAATATTTATGGGACCGAAAAAATGCATCTGCGCAACTTGTGACATAAACATACCCTCCCATGGATTGACAATATCCTCCAATCCTGTATAATATTATTTGGAAGGGTACTCCCTGTGTTCTTCTTTCTCTCTCTCCCCTGCCAGTATTTGCACTACTGGCAGGGATTTTTTTATTTTCCCCAGATATTAAAATATATGGGTTTTGTAGGGATTAAAAAACCCTTACAATATGCACATCCTGTCACGATATAACGTTATGGTTTTTCTTATGAAATCTTCTGTAACCTCAAAGTATTCTGCCAAATCCCAAATTTCTGTATACCCTCTGCGAAATGCAAACTTCAATTCGCCTACAGTGATGAGTTTTTGTATCGCCCATCTAGCCGCTTTGTATTCGTGCCTTTGTCTTGTGTCAAGCGGTGAATATTTATTATAAAACGCACCAGTGGCGCAGTGTCCCAATTCGTGAGCAAGCTTTACTCTCTCATCCTGTGCAGATTTCACTTTCTTATAGTCCATCGCAATAGCACAACTGTTGCTCCAGTCAGGGAATATTCGACAGCCTTCTGGATGTATCGTATAAGCTCTTGGTCTCCACCAAAAATATCATTCAGAAATTCAATCCATCTTGGGCAATCTGTCTTTTCGGTATATTCGCAGAGTGTCATTTTGGTCATATATAGTTCTGGCAAATGCTCCGCAAGCTTTCCGTTTCGCAACTTTACAATGCCGTTCGGCACACACAACATGTGGTTATGCTGGTCAAACTGTCCGGGTGTATTAAGAACATGATGCAGCGTTTCTGCCGTCATTGACTTCTTGCCTTTATTGGAACGGCTATACTTCAAATGCTTTAAATACTGCTTTTCCAAATCTTCTTGGTCTCCTGGCTGTTGCAAATATTCCTTCAAAGAAGACAAGGGGCCGGAATGGTATAGGTGGAATGTTGAACCGAACAAAAATCAAAATAGCAGTCAGTTTTTGAGGCAGCTTGTTTCACAGCTTTACTATACAGGCGAATGCCTTGTGATAGAGCAAGGAGAACAGCTCCTTGTAGCTGCCGTCACCCACTGGTGTACTAGGTGTGGTATAGATAATATTTGAAGTGGTTGCTGTGCCCTTCAATTCA
Source organism: Intestinibacillus sp. (assembly GCA_963664255.1). Taxonomy (GTDB): domain Bacteria; phylum Bacillota; class Clostridia; order Oscillospirales; family Butyricicoccaceae. Next base: position 543,595 of record OY760938.1, read on the forward strand.
TTCAATACTTCATTTGCAGACTTTCGCTGTTCTTCGTCAAACTCCAGCATATTCATCATATTGTCGAATGTCTGCGAATGGATTGAGATAATAAGCACAATGAGTTGCTATTCTTGGTCTGGCAAGCTTGCGCATCTGATATTTCAGTATAGAATTGGGGATTTGTTGTAGAAGGCTTGATATGCATATTATCCGCTCATTTAGCGAAAAGAGAACTGTTTCAATACTTTTCACCCTTTCTCAAAACGAGAACTTTTTTGAACGGCATTGGTTCTAATCGGCGATTTGTTAACTTCTTTCAGTAGATAAAGGTAAGCGGTTTCATCTTTGACGATAAAATCTTTGCAGTAGATGTTTTATCTCATGTGGATATTTCGTCTAGCAACGTGTTTGCTGATAAAGCTTACGGTACGAAAGAAATTCTTGACTACATTCAAATTAAAGATGGTGAATATACTATCCCGCCAAAAAGCAATGCGACTAATCCATGGCGTTGTGACTGGTGGGTTTACAAAGAGCGTCATCTGGTAGAATGCTTTTTGCTGAAACTCAAGAATTTTAGACGGGTTGCTACTCGTTCTGACAAGCTGGCATCCTCTTTTCTTGCCTTCGTATACCTTGCGGCTATCTTCCTTTTGTCCAAATAGTACAAGCTGTCGGAGTTTTCAGAAACGCTCTAGCCCCTCTGGATAAAAGCCGGGGGGCTTTAATGTAGGCATGGAAATATATTACACTATCGGAAATTCAATGTGCATGAATGCGTATTAAGATAGCATTCCATCGGTGCATTCTGTTAGGGACAACCTGCTTGCCTCTAGTTCTACATAACTCCAATAAATTCACAAAATTTCGTTTAAAAATAATTTTTTAAAAAAATAAAAATTACCCTTGCTTTTTTGATAACATATGATATAATAATAAATACAGGCGATACACAAGCCGGTGTGATGGAATTGGTAGACGTAGTGGATTCAAAATCCACCGCTGTAAAAGGCGTGCCGGTTCGAGTCCGGCCACCGGCACCAGATGTGAATAATCCGAACCTTATCTTTATCGGAGATGGGTTCGGATTTTCTCTTTTGTTAGAAAACTGCAAACGGTAACGAAAAGGGCATGGTATCGATGATACCATGCCCTTTTCTGCGCTTATTGGTCGCTGGTTTCGGATTGCTTTTGTTGCCACTCGACAAACTCCCTCTGCCCTTCTGCTGATTCAAAATATGTAAGGATATCCGGTAAAATCAATTTTGCAAACGATTCGAGAACTTGGGTAGGAACGCCGGTGCCGCAGTCGTCAATGTTGGCATTGAACATAACGGACACTTCCCTTTTCTAAATCCATCTATGCAGCGGCAAACGATAATATTTTTGCCGTAATTTATTATACGCAGATTTTCGGTACGTCTTCAGGGGACAAAGGTGGCGTCCGGAGAGAGCATATCGCCATGGGCTATAGGAAAAGATTCACTTGCTTCCTGCCGCAAGTTCCGAAGGTTTTCAAAAAAATGTTTTGTTTGTTTTTGTACGTCCATAAACATATATTTTTCGTGAAGCCTTTATTTGTCGAATGTTTATAAGTCGTTCGAAATAGGCTTTTTAGTTTGCGCATATTATCAATCCAAGCCCTTATGAAGGATATATTTGACTGATGGAAGCGAACGAAAGGAGTAGTAAGAAATTGCAGGTACAAACGCCATATGCCCACTGCGAAGCGGTGGGCATATGGCGCCGGCGGGCGCAGAGCTGGCGGTGCGGAACACGCAGTCCAGCGATGCGTTCGCACAGGACAAAATCCAGAAAAAATGGACACAACGTCAGCGCAGCTGGGATTTGGTGCTGGCACAGCTGCAGCTGCTGTTCGCGGAACAACTTGCCAGCTAAACCCTCGTTTTATTTCTTGCCGCACGGAGCGGAAACACAAAATTCAGGACAGTCTTAAGCTTTACGCATCGGAATCTCTGGGTGTTCTTTGATGAGCAGGTTTATGCACGGAGTATATATTCGATTCTGCCAGTTCTTCGGTTTGTTGTGCAGTATGAAGCCTTTTTCTGCATTTTGACCAATCTTCAAAGCACTTCTCTGGCAGCACTTGCATCAGTGCACAAGAGGCATCCCGTAGCTCTTTCTTGGTCAGCACGATGTCTAGGCGCGCGAGCTGTTCTTCCACTTGCTGTATGCGCATAGTGTATTCTTTTGCTACACAAGCCCCTGTTTCTGTAAGATTTACTTTTCCATATAACTGCTTTGTAACAAGCTGCTTTTCTATTAAAACAAGCAGCATTCTTGAAACAGAAGCCTTCCGTACCATCAGATTTTTAGCAATATCGGATGAAGAAACCTGTTCGCCTGCTTGCCCCAACTTGTAGATTTCCAAAATATACCGAATATGTGTATTCGTAAGTTCCATAAAAATCGCTCCTCAGAAAAAGGCGTCGGTATATATTCTTTACCGACGCCTTGCTGATTTTTTTAGTGGTTACAATGCCCTGTGCATCCAGAACAGCCACAGCCGCAACCGTTTTTCTTTTCCTTGTGCTCCTTTATCTGCTTACGAACAATGCATCCGCAAAGCGTAAGCAGCAGCAGCGTTCCAATGATTGTTGGCAAATTGCTCATGAGAAAGACCAACATCGCTTGCCTCCTTATACACGGCTGGTCGCACGCAATGATGCAGTGCTGTTCGGACGTTCCACATATTTGTTTTTACGCAGCAATAGATAGACAAAGCCGATGAGAACAAGAAACGCAACCGCAGTGCCGACACCAAAGCGCTCACCCATCGCCAAGCGTCCCAGCTGATTGACGAGCAGGGATGCGATATATGCAAAACCGCACATATATCCGATTGCAATCCACGTCCATTTTGTGCTGTTCATTTCACGCTTGATGGCACCCATTGCCGCGAAGCAAGGCGCACAAAGTAGGTTAAATAGCATAAAGCTATAAGCGGTCAACTGTGTGAAATCGGCGGACAAGTTCGACCAGATAACGGATGCATCATCGCCAACCTCGGCAAATCCGTACAATACGCCGAAGGTACCCACAACGTTCTCTTTTGCAATCAAGCCAGTAAACGTTGCTACGGTTGCCTTCCACGTTCCAAAACCTAGCGGTGCAAAGATTGGCGCAATCAGCGATCCGATTGCAGCGAGCAGGCTGGTGTTGTTATCCTCCACCATATAGAGTCCATTGTTCCATCCAAAGCTTTGCAAAAACCACAAAACGATTGCCGACAAAAGAATGACAGTGCCTGCACGCAGAATAAAGCCGAGGGCACGATCCCATGTGGACCGCAGCACATTGGTAACAGATGGAACATGATACTGCGGCAGTTCCATAACAAACGGTGCAGGCTCGCCCGCAAAGAGCCTGGTTTTCTTGAGCAAAACACCGGAAATAATCACAGCTGCCACCCCAACAAAGTATGCAGAAGTAGCTACCAGACCAGAGCCGCCAAACAATGCACCTGCAAACAGCGCAACGATTGGCATTTTCGCACCACAGGGGATAAAACCTGTGGTCATAATGGTCATACGGCGGTCACGTTCATTTTCAATGGTGCGACTTGCCATAATGCCGGGCACACCGCAGCCGGAAGCAACCAGCATCGGGATAAAGCTTTTACCGGACAATCCAACTTTGCGGAAGATACGGTCCATGATAAATGCCACACGCGCCATATAGCCAACATCTTCGAGTATAGAAAGCAACAGAAACAGGATGACCATCTGCGGGACAAACCCAATGACTGCGCCAACGCCGCCTACAATACCATCTACTACCAAGCTGGTCAGCCAATCCTGCATACCGATGTTCTGCATCCAATTTTGTAGATTTCCGCAAATCATATCGCCAAAGAGCGTATCATTGGTCCAGTCTGTGACAACACTGCCAATGGTACTGATGGAAATATAGTACACGAGAAACATAATTGCAGCAAAAATCGGCAACGCCAATATACGATTTGTGACGATGCGGTCTATTTTATCCGATACGGACAGACTGTGCAGCGCCTTCTTTTTCTTTACTGTTTCGCCGATAATTTTGCTGATATATGTATATCTTTGGTTGGTAATAATGCTTTCTGCATCATCATCATTTTCTGCTTCGCAATCGGCAATGTGCACTGCCAGATGGGCTGTGAGTTCATCTGACAATTTCAGTTGTTCTGCAATTTTTTCATCTCGCTCAAACAGCTTGATGGCATACCAACGCAGACTGCGTGCTTCCACTTGTGTTTCAATGGATTCCTCTATGTGTGCAAGTGCGTGTTCCACGCTGCCGGTAAACACATGCGGCAGTTCACGCGGCTTACTTTCTTGTGCAAGCGCAGCGGCCTTCTCGGCAACCTCTAAGCAGCCTTCCCCCTTGAGTGCGCTCAATTCCATGACAGCGCAGCCCAACATGGTTGACAGCTTTTTCAAATCAAGCAGGTCACCGCTTTTCCGCACCAAATCCATCATATTTACAGCAAGTACTACAGGTATGCCCAGCTCGAGCAGCTGTGTTGTCAGATAAAGGTTGCGCTCAATATTTGTGCCATCCACAATATTAATAATTGCATCGGGCTTATCCTGCACCAGATATTGACGTGTCACAACCTCCTCTAGCGTGTAGGGTGACAGCGAATATACGCCCGGTAAATCCTGAATCACAACATCCTTATGTCCCCGAAGTCGTCCCTCTTTTCGCTCTACCGTTACGCCCGGCCAGTTGCCCACATACTGTGCGCTACCAGTTAAATCATTAAACAGCGTTGTTTTGCCGCAGTTCGGGTTGCCTGCCAGTGCAATTTTTAGTTGCATATTTCAATTCCTCCCACTCAAATGTTAGCAAAAACTAACCCTTGCACAAAAAAAATAAATCTTGCGCAGTGTCATTCGTCTACCTCTATGATTTCCGCATCTGCTCTGCGCACACTCAATTCATAACCACGCACATTGAGCTCCATCGGATCGCCAAGAGGTGCCACCTTGCGCACTTGAAGCACGGTTCCTTTGGTAATGCCCATGTCCATAATACGCCGTTTCACCGGCCCTGCGCCATGCAGTTTTTTGACCGTAATAATCTCCCCAATTTTCGCATCTTTCAATGTTTTCATTGCTCTGCTCCCGTCATATCATAATTCTGTTTGCCATGGTTTGGTCAAGCGCAATACGACTATCTTTTACCTGCAGAATCAGGTTTCCAGCCATACAGCTGATGACTGTGACCGCACCATGCACTGAGAAACCCAAGTCTGCCAAATGTTGCCTCGTTTCATCCTTACCAGTAATGCGCTGAATGATGACAGTTTCCCCGGATTTTGCCATTGTTAAAGGCATCATCGCGTCCCCTCCTTTTTCGTATTTTACACCCTGTTCCAAAAATTCTAACACAGAATTAACAGCGGGTAACTTCTCTCAACAAGCATAAGTTTACCACCGCTAATAAAAGTTGTCAATAGCTAATTTGTTCTTGTAAAATGTATCTTTGCTCTTATGCCACAAAAAAAGAGGGTGTATTCATCTATACACCCTCTTTTTGATGGTTACTTTGCCAAAGCGGCACCTAAATCCTTGCAAATTTGCGCCGCATCATCATCAGGTGCGCCGCATACAATCACCGCATCCGTTACCATCTGGCAGCCTGCCGAGATGCACTCTTGTTCCCAAATGCGCATCCACTCACCATCTCCCCAGCCGTATGAACCAAACAATGCAATTCGCTTGCCGGTTAAAACAGGCTTCACCGCTTGGAACATTGGTTCAAATTCGGTTTCCTCTAATTGCTCTGCACCCATAGATGGGCACCCAAATGCAATGGCATCATACGCTTTCACCTTTTCAGCTGTGAATTCCGCAGATGTAAAAATATCTGCAGCACCAGCACCCTGCGCCACCAGATTTGCCATTGCTTCCGTGTTTCCTGTTCCGCTCCAATATACGACTGCAACCTTTCTCATTTTTTCATCGTCCTTTCGCACTTGTAAAATAATTTTCTATGATTCAGCATCTATTCAATCTGCAAAATCAACCTACCAATGTTTTTTTCAACCTCGTACAAACATATAATTATCTATAGCTAACTCTTGGTTCTAAAAAATGCCTGGCTACGCAGGCAGCTTGTTAGCTTTCGCTAATATTATCAAATCATCCCGTTTTTGTCAAGCACATACTTTCAGATATTTTGGAACAATACGATATATGCCTTTATATGGATATTTCAACGATAGAGCACAAGGAACTGCCGAAAATTAATGATTCATCTAGGATTGACATATCTCGAATCGTATGCTAAACTTTTGTTAGCTTATGCTAATATCACTTATTGTTGGCAGGCTGTTTTTTTACCCTCGAGTTAGCCAAAGCTAATTCAAGGGCGTGTTTCAAATGACCTTTAGGAGAATGCATTATGAGAATATCTACGTTACTGTGCAGGGTTATTTTAATCGCCAGCGGCGGCTTCAAGCACTCCAGTAAAAAAACAGTGCAGTGCATATATCCAAAACCGCTTTTATATGAGCAGAAAAATCCAAAAACGCATATTTCCCCGTATTTAATATATCTTACCATCAAGGATACGACGGATTGTAGCCGCGCGCGGCTTATGATGAGAGTACTCAACTCTATAACAGATATTACAGCGGTTGCAGACATTGAAAATCGTCTTATTATCATCTATATGCAGTCGAAATCTGCCTTCATACAAGTTTTAAAGGGTATTTCTGAAGCAGAATATGCCGTGCACAGGGTTGCATTTCACACACACAAGTATTCTGTAGCAACCGTTCCTTTGGGGGACGATAAAATTTTAAATTCGGATAGTTCTATCCACGAAAAGGAGTCGCGAAATGCCATTACATTTAGCCAATAAAGGGGTTATCTATACCATCCAGCGGGTCGGCGGTAACGAGAAACTGCGGCATTATTTGGCTGGATTGGGTTTCATAATCGGCGCACAAGTCATGGTAATATCTGAATTTTCTGGAAACCTGATTGTGCTGATAAAAAATGCAAAAATAGCGATAGAGAAAGACATTGCCAAAAGAATTATTGTATAGGGATAAGGAGTTGTCAAAATGAGCGATAGAAAATATTCTACCCTATTGCAGGTCTTGCTTTGGCTGCTGCTGTTCTTATTAATCGTGCTGCAGCTTTATGGATTTACTCTATTGCATCATGAAATTTCGCTCCAGCATCATGCGGAACTAACGCTTAGCTTTGCAGCATCGCTTATCTGTGCAGCCATTATGGTTTCTATTTTATGGGTGAAGTCAGAAAATTTTGGTGAGATGCAAAAAAGTGCATATGTGGATGTAACAGGTGTGCATAATAAGCGCGCTTGTATAGAAAAGCTGCAGCAGCTGGACTTGCAAGATGATACGCTGGGCATTGGCATTGCAATGTTTGACTTGAATGATTTGAAAAAAATCAATGATGATTATGGACATGACAAAGGGGATTCCCTCATAGAAGCATTTGCGCAACTTTTGTGCTCTCTTCTGACGAATCATGGTTTTCTGGCTCGGTTTGGAGGCGATGAATTTATCTTGATTCAAGAGAAAACATCTGATGCTCAAATACACCAAATGATTTCTGCGCTGCATCAAAGTACGCAAGCATACAACCAGAATCATGCCATCCCGATTGCGTTTGCCAGCGGATTTGCTGTCAGCAGTCGAAAGCGGTATTGGGGTATCAGCGATTTGCTGAAGGAAGCGGATAAAAGAATGTATGAAAATAAAAGGGAATCCAAGAAAAATTCCTGCATACAGTGGCAGCTACAGGTAGGCAAGCAATCTATGGATGCAGAAAACATATGCCTGTGTCCAGTCAATCCCGTGCACGGACGCACAGAGCTGAAGGATACGGTGACGGGACTGCTGACGATGGAAACATTTTTAGCGCAAACTGAAAAAATCCTGCACACCACACGACCAGATGCTGTGATTGCTGTTATTTGCATTGATATTTCTAACTTTCATGATATTAATGAAAATCTAGGCTATCAGCACGGGAATCAGACCCTGCAGATGATTGCAGATGCGCTCAAGAAGGAAGCTTTCGTGCAATGTGCATCTCGCATTCATTCGGATGTATTTGCCTTTATAATTGTGACAACGGAAAAATCAATCGCAAATGTCCTTTGCTGGCTACAGGAAAATAATCGAGCCATATTACGAAAAATGCGCCAGCAATTTTGTAATCAGAATTTTAAAATTCATACGGGTGTCTATTTTGCGGAAAACTGGCAGGAAAATCCAGAGCATTTTCTAAATCATGCGAATGTTGCAAGAAAGCTTTCCAAAAGCCAAGGCGGAAGTATTGAAGTTTATTCTGACGCAACGGATCGCCAAGAAAAAAAGCGTGCGGCGATACTGCGTGACTTTCGAAGTGCCATTCAGCAAAATGAAATTAAGCTTTATTTACAACCACAGGTGGATGCGAAAACCGAACAAATTTATGGTGCAGAGGCTCTTGCCCGCTGGATTACCGCCGATGGAACTGCATGGCTGCCCAATGAATTCATTCCCGTTCTGGAGCATTCCGGAGATATTGTCTTGCTGGATTATTTTATCTATCGTCAGGTTTTTGAGTGGTTAGCACATCGCAGAGATTGCCGAAAGCCGCTGATTACCATTTCCATGAATATCTCGCGGATTCATCTATCAGACGTTTCAGCATTTATCAACTATATTCACTCCTTGCAGCAGCAGTATGCAATTCCTTCTAAATATCTTGTTTTTGAAGTGACAGAGAGCGCGTATATAGAGCATGTCGAAAGAGTTGCCCAGCTCATTGATGGCTTACAGACGCTTGGCATACGTACTGCTATGGATGACTTTGGCTCTGGCTATTCTTCTCTAAAAGCACTCAAGCTTTTACCGTTTGATGAAATTAAAATAGATAAAAGCTTTTTGGAAAATGGTTTGTGTAAAAACGAGCAATGTATTCTGCAGGCAGTGTTGCAGCTGCTGAAACAGCTGCAAAAAACCGTTGTCTGCGAAGGCGTGGAAACGAAAGAAGAAGTGCACTTTTTACAAGAAAAAGGATGTGACATTTTGCAGGGTTTTTTCTATTCCACTGCAATCACCACCGCTCATCTAGAAGAACGGCTGGATATTCTGCCGTTTACACAAAAGCGTTCTTCGTAAAAGCAACTACTATTATTTGTAGATTTTTGTATGTTCGCCTGCGTAAATCCTTGAAACAGTTGCAATGAATTCGATAAACAAAATGCGATACTAACGCACCTAAAATATAAAAAATGACCCACATTAGGAGAAAAACAGAGATGAAAAATTTAAAATTAAATACCAAACTGATGTTAAGTTTTGGGGTAATCCTGCTGGTGCTGCTCATTAGTTCAATCATTTCCGTTGTCAATATGATGGCAATGGCTCAACAAATTAATCAATATGCTGCACAAACTGTCCCGAACACAGAAACTCTTTGGGAAATTCGCAGAGATATGCTATCAATGGAGCGATATATGCTCACGAGCTTTCTAGAAAGCAACCGCACCGTGTCGACAAAAGCACTGGAGAACGCGGAAGAAGAATGCGAAAACATGATTACATTACTCGAAACTTATACAAAAAACACGCTCGTTTCGCCCGAAAAAGTACAGATATTATCTGCACAATTCTCTGAAACCAAAAAATTGCGCGAAGAAATTACAAAAATGCTGCAGAAGGGTCAAACAGATGCCGCCTATCAAGCATTCAAAGGGGACTATGAGCCAACCTTCCAGAAGGCGGCAGAAATCATCATCACACTGACACAGACACAGCATGAGCTAGGGTCAGCACAAAACGAAAAGGCGCATTTAGCTCTTAAAACAGGGATGATACTATTGTTAATTGCATTCATTATAGCTGTTCTTGCAACCCTTTTCATGATGCATATATTAAAAAAGTCAATTTTAAGGCCAGTGGGAGAAATTAAGAATGCTGCAAAAGCAATTTCTATGGGCGATTTGAGTGCGACTATTACCTACACTGGAAAGGATGAATTCAGCGAACTTGCGGCATACATACGGCTTTTGGTTGGCACAGTTGTCGATATTATTCGAGACATTGATTGCAATCTGCAAAAAATCGGAGAAGGAAATTTTGAGATTACGCTTTCACAGGATGTACTTTATGTTGGTGATTTTGCATCCTTACCAGATTCCCTATATCGCATTACAGAGAATTTGTCCCGAACGCTGATTCAAATTAATCAATCCTCCAAGCAGGTGGCGTTAAATGCAGAGCAAATATCCAGTGGTGCACAAGTTCTGTCTGAGGGGGCAACGGAACAGGCAAGCTCTATCGAAGAATTATCGGCGTCGATTGCAGAAATCGCATCGCAGGTGAAACAGAATGCAGAAAATGCAAGAAAAGCAAATAATCGCGCAGAGCTTGCAGGCAGTGAACTAACCAGCAGTAACAACCATATGCATCATATGGTTGCAGCAATGCATGAAATTAGCATCAAATCTTCTGAAATCTCTAAAATTATCAAAATCATTGAAGACATCGCCTTTCAGACCAATATTTTAGCGCTCAATGCGGCGGTAGAGGCCGCACGCGCAGGAGAAGCCGGAAAAGGCTTTGCCGTGGTTTCAGATGAGGTGCGCAATCTAGCGAGTAAATCGGCTCATGCCGCACAAAGTACGACATTGCTCATTGCCGAAACCTTGACAGCAGTAAAAAACGGCTCAACAACTGCAATCGAAACCGCAAATTCGTTAGAAAAAAGCGCAGAAACGACCCGAGAGCTTGTAACACTGATTGACGAAATCACACAAGCTTCTGAAACACAATCGCAAGCGGTTTTTCAAATCAATATAGGCATGGAACAAATCGCATCAGTGGTGCAAAACAACAGCTCAACCGCGCAAGAAAGTGCAGCTGCCAGTGAAGAATTGTCCAGTCAAGCAACAATTCTGAAGAATTTGATTGAAAATTTTCGTTTACGCAATTTGATGAACGTGGAGAATGTATTGGTATAGCACAATCAGAAGCAAAATGTTCTCATGCCGTTCTCTAAATCAATGGGAGCCAATTTCACCGAAAGAAGGAAGACTTGAAGGCAGGGTTGCGCGGGTTCTCCTATATTTTCTTTCTGCTATCAGTCATTCAGAATTACCCACCGTTCGCCGTCGAAGTCCTCATACTTTTCGGCGGTCACATTCTGCTCGAAATAGACCCCAAGGAGCCGCTTGATGTCTTCGCTTTCCGCACGGCGTGCAGTGAATCCCTGATCCTTACCAGTTCAGTGCCAATGGTTATCATCTGCGGCAAGGTGTTGACGATGCCGGCACCTAAACTTGATACGATTTCGACCGCACTACTCGCGATTTGTGGGAGGTTCTGTTGAAACCCTGTAAGCAGCGACTGCGTGATTTGTACAGCGCTATCCACCACGGCCGGTGCAGCGGACGCAATCTGCGAAGAGAGGTCGCCGAAGGCCTTACCGAGTTCATCCACAAAGGCGGTTGAGCCGCCCTTATCCAACGCCTCCTGCAGCTTGCCGATTTCGTCAATCGCTTCCGGCAGAGCCTTAGAGGTTAAAGAATCGCTGATACCCTTGAAGATGTCGCCCGAAAGCTGTTTTGCGTTATCCTCAAGAGTAGAAACCAAGCCTGTGAAGGTCTGGCTCTGCTTTTCCATGCTCTGATAGTACTTGCCGCCTGCACTGGTGGAGCGCTCCATGGATTTTGTGATTTCATCAACCGAAACAGTGCCTGCGCTGATACGAGCATATAAACTCGACATACTTTCGCCGGTGGTCTGGCTGATCTCCTGCAGGGGGTTGAAGCCCGCTTCGATCATCTGCTTGACATCTTCCAGCTGCACTTTACCAGCACTGGACATTTGACCATACGCTGTGGAAATGCTCGTCATTTTATCGGCGTTGCCCTGCGAGATGTCGCCCAGCATGGACATCTTTTTCATAGCATCGTCAGCTGTCATGCCATAGTTCATCAGCAGCTTCGTGGTTTCCGCAAGCTGAGGCATGTCAAACGGTGTTGCCGCCCCTTGCTTTTGCAATTCAGCAACGATTTCGGTGGCTTTCTGCGCACTGCCGGTCATAACCTCGAAGCTCGTGGCGTAGGTTTCCATCTGCGCATTGTAGCCAACGCCCACCGTAGCCGCCGCGCCAATGCCCGCCGCAACTGTGCCTACAGCCGCGGCCGCAACACCGGCCGCCGTTCTCAGCCCTTCCGCTGCGACGCTACCCGCTTTTGAAAAGGCCTCCCCAAAGTGAGATACCTTTGAACCGGCAGATTCAGTAGCCTCCCCCAGCTGCCTGACATCTCGTTCTGCGGTCTGCACGGATTCGGCACCCCGGTGGGTTTCCGTCACCATGTCTCTCAATCCCAAGTGCGCGGATTATCCTGCATCATTAAAGCTGCTCCCGAGATCCTCTACCTGTGCACCTGCCGCTTCTACCGCCTGAGTGATCTCTTCAATGCTTCTTTCCGCGCCCTTCACACCGCGTTGGGCTTCTGTCCCCATCTGGTTAAACGCTTGCCCGGCAGATTCCGCAGCGGATGTTGTTTCATCTCGGCATTCACTCGCGAGCTCTGTGAGGCGTGACCGCGTTTGGTTTAGCGTCTCTCTAGCCTGGCTGTCATCAGCCTCAATTTTGATAACTACAGAGCCATCCTCTGCCATAATTCAGCCCCCTTTCCTTAGAAAGTACGTGGTTCTTACGTCCGACGCAGGGAACGGACATCCTTAGAAAGACTCTCAAACTCTGCTTTCTGCTGCTGCACTGCACCGCCGAACTCCTTTACCGCCTTGATGCACCCCAGGCTTTGTATTGGGCGGGGTCCTACTCTGCGCCACAGTCTTCTGATGAACCGTATACCTGGGAATCTAAAAACGACACCAGCAAGACCGGCAATGCAATGATGGCATCGCCCGACGCTACAAAGAAGTTCACGTACAGCAATAATCAAATCAGCTATGATGTGTCAATGATGGGTGTTACGAAAACAGTCCAGTTTGAGAAACAATAAGATAAAAATTCCGCCCAGTGCTACCAACACCAAGCGGGATCTATACGGGTACTGAAATTTTACGACGACTTCAGTACCTCTATTATAACACACCCTTTTAGACGTGTAAATGGAGGTTTTTTTAATGAAAAAAGGCACAGATGATTATTATCGCGCAACCGGAACGGTCAACGGTGTCCGGTACAACCTCAAGAGCAAGAACCAAGAGAAGCTGAAAGCCAAAGTCCACGCCAAGGAGCGCGAGCTGGAGGACGGCAACGGCATTGTAGAGCCGACTGTTACCGTACGGGATTGGGGCGAGCGTTGGCGTGAGACCTACAAGACAGGTCTGCGGCAAGCTTCAGCGGAACGGCTTAAAGGACAGCTGGAGAACCATGTGTATCCGCATATTGGGCAGCTGCGTGTGAAGGATGTGCGCCCGATCAACTGCCAAGGCTGCCTGAACGCTATGTCCGGCAAGGGACGCGATACCGTGAAGAAGGTCCGTAGCGTATTGCATGCGATGTTCACCGCTGCCGTCGCAAACCGCCTGGTCAAGTATAACCCTGCCGAATCCCTCGAACTGCCCGATTGTGCCGAGGAGCAGACGCACCGTAGCATCACAGAGCGTGAACGTACCATCCAGACGCACTATGCAGGGGCATGGGTGCTCACTATGCTGTGCACTGGGCTCCGGTCGGAAGAGACTGCACCGCTGACTGGCGCTGATATTATTGATGGTCGCATCCGCATCAACAAGGCGCTGGACGCGCGCACTTCGGAAATCAAGCCGCCGAAGAGTAACGCCGGATACCGAAGCATCCCCATCCCGCAAATCCTTGCCGACGCGCTGCCCGAGGCAGGACCGTTCGAGCCGCTCTTCCAACAGCAGAGCTACAATAAGACGGCATACCATGGGAAGATGCTGACCGCCCAGGTCATGCAGACTTGGTGGAAGCACTTCCGTGAAGCCATGGCGGCATCGGAGCAGGAGCTGATTGAGAAGAAGGAATTGAAACCCCTCACCGAAGCGCTCCCTCCTATCGTCCCCTACGACTTGCGGCATACCTTCTGCACGGACTTAGAACGGGCGGGTGTGCCTATCAACATTGCAAGCAAACTGATGGGGCATGCCAATATTAGCGTAACCGCGAAGATCTACACGCACACCCAGCAGGACACCATAGACCAGGCCGCAGCGGCGCTGGGAGCCCTGTACTCTACTCCCACACAAAGTCCCACACTGACGCGTCAAAAAGAAGCGGAAAACGTAAGTGATAGCGTAAATGAGCAGATAGAAGAAGAAAAGATAAATGTTTCATAAAATAACGAAAACGCCGTATAACAGGCTTTTCAACCTACTATACGGCGTTCAAAATCTGGAGCTGCTGATCAGGATTGAACTGACGACCTCATCCTTACCAAGGATGTACTCTACCGACTGAGCTACAGCAGCAAATATGCAGTTTTAAAAAAATGGCGACCCGGATGGGGCTCGAACCCACGACCTCTAGCGTGACAGGCTAGCGCTCTAACCGACTGAGCTACCGGGCCATAATGGCAGGGGCAGAAGGAATCGAACCCTCGGCACGCGGTTTTGGAGACCGCTGCTCTACCAGCTGAGCTATACCCCTTCATATCATCATCTGTATTCGAATGTAAAAAGCACTGTCACTGGCTTTTTCGATACAAGACAATCTTAATCGTTTGATTTTGGTGGGCCTTCAGGGACTTGAACCCGGGACCGACCGGTTATGAGCCGGCTGCTCTAACCAACTGAGCTAAAGGCCCATAAACATCTTTTTGATAGAAAACTTGCCGCCACGCTTTGTAGCGGCAAGTTCTGTTTGGCTCCTCAAGTTGGACTCGAACCAACGACCCTGCGGTTAACAGCCGCATGCTCTACCAACTGAGCTATTGAGGAATATTTAGTGTTTCTTCATTTACGAAACATGTGCTCTGCACATGGCATGCTCATCTCCGGTCTAAGTGCCGCCTACGGCGGTTGACCTCCGAAACACCACTCTGCGAAGTGGCGTACCAACTGAGCTATTGAGGAATATTTAGTGCTTCTTTATCCTAGAATATTTATCACCTTGAAATGTTAAAGAAAAAAGAGACCGCGTATTATGCGATCTCTTTCGTGTGCGCATCGTGTTATTTTCCCAGGCCGTTGCCAGCCAAGTATTTTCACCGTAAACGAGCTTAACTACTGTGTTCGGAATGGGAACAGGTGTACCCTCGTCACCAAAAACACGCACTTTCTCTTCAATATCTCGCAAACTGCTTTGCTATGATACCATATATACAAGCACTTTGTCAAGTGTTTGTTTCTTTTTTATTGCTGGTGACCCGTAGGAGAATCGAACTCCTGTTTGCGGCGTGAGAGGCCGCCGTCTTAACCGCTTGACCAACGGGCCGTTCCTTCGCTGCTCTTTCCTCTTTTCAAAGGAAGTGGTGCACCATCGGGGACTCGAACCCAGGACCCACTGATTAAGAGTCAGTTGCTCTACCATCTGAGCTAATGGTGCACATACTTTTCTTTTCACGAAAAAAGAAAAGTATGCAAAAGAAAACCGAACCATTCTGCTTCTTTTGTGCTTTCTCTTTCGCTCAAGAAACCTGCTCTTGTGAAGATGCCTTCTCTTGTTCTATACTTCGTATAAAACATTCTATTACACCCTCAAAACTGAACAATACTTACTCGCAAAGCTTATTTTCGAGATTCAACCCAATATAATTAGGTCAAGCCCTCGTCCGATTAGTATCAGTCCGCTACATGTGTTACCACACTTCCACTCCTGACCTATCAACCTCGTAGTCTACAAGGGGACTTACTCCCGAAGGATGGGAATACTTATCTCAAGGAGAGTTTCACGCTTAGATGCCTTCAGCGTTTATCTCGTCCGTACTTAGCTACCCGGCTATGCTCCTGGCGGAACAACCGGTGCACCAGCGGTACGTCCATCCCGGTCCTCTCGTACTAAGGACAGCTCCTCTCAATATTCCTACGCCCGCAACAGATAGGGACCGAACTGTCTCACGACGTTCTGAACCCAGCTCGCGTACCGCTTTAATTGGCGAACAGCCAAACCCTTGGGACCGAATTCAGCCCCAGGATGCGATGAGCCGACATCGAGGTGCCAAACCTCCCCGTCGATGTGGACTCTTGGGGGAGATCAGCCTGTTATCCCCAGGGTAGCTTTTATCCGTTGAGCGACGGCATTTCCATTCACATACCGCCGGATCACTAACTCCAACTTTCGTTACTGCTCGAACCGTCATTCTCGCAGTTAGGCTCGCTTATGCGTTTACACTCACCGCACGATTTCCAGCCGTGCTGAGCGAACCTTTGAGCGCCTCCGTTACTCTTTAGGAGGCGACCGCCCCAGTCAAACTGCCCACCTGACAGTGTCCCCCGACCCGATTCA
>OY760938.1:565000-1585000 GCA_963664255.1 Intestinibacillus sp.
TATCATGCAAACCCACATTTGTCAACAACTTTTTCAGTTTTTGAAAATCATTATTTGCATGGTGCCAATCCCTTTCGGAAGCAGCTTAATTAGAATACTACACCCCACGCCTTTTGTCAACAGCTTTTTTGATTTTTTTCGACACAAATCTTCTGCTCTGCAAATCCAACCCTATACCTTCTTTTCCTTCCATACTAAAAACAACCAAAAGCCACCCGCTTTCTTAGAGAAGACAGATGGCTTTTGACCAATGAGAGGTATCTATTTATAAATATGTACGTAAAAACGATTACAGCAACTCTGCAATAACTTCCCGAAGCTCTGCCGGTTCTGTGGTCGATTCAAAGCGTCCAACCACTTCCCCGTTGCGATTCACAAGGAACTTTGTGAAATTCCACTTAATATCCGGCTCATTCTCAAAATTCGGATTAGTTTTGGAGAGCATATCGGTCAGCACTGGTGTCAATGCATTTGATGCGTCAAACCCTGCAAAGCCTTTCTGCTGCACAAGATATTGATAAAGCGGTGTCGCATGTTCTCCATTCACGTCAATTTTCGCAAACTGCGGAAATGTAATACCAAACCTTCCTGTGCAAAAAGTGTGAATTTCTTCGTCAGTGCCAGGTGCTTGGTCTGCAAACTGGTTGCAGGGAAAATCAAGAATTTCCAGGCCCTTTTCAGCATATTTGTTATACAAGTCCTGCAACCCAGCATATTGGGGGGTAAATCCACATCCTGTTGCAGTGTTAACAATCAACAGAACTTTATCTCGGTAGTCCGATAAAATTTTTTCTGTGCCATTTTGTGTAGTTGCGTGAAAATTATAAATTGACATTTTAAGCACCTCTTTTTTCATTTTTAATTTTGTAAAATTAAATTTTACAAAATATAATTTCTGTAATTATATTAACACACTAATTACTGTTTGTCAATCTATACCTAATCAATAAGTGCCGCGTTTTTTTATGATAATAGTATAAGAAAAAAGATAGACCGCCAACGGCGGCATTTGATACCGATTTCCGTTTAGCGGTCTAAGAACCTGCATTCATAACGGCGAGTAGGTGGAATAGGCATATCTTTTTCGCTATGCGGCGTTAAAACTCGTTGTAATGCACCAAGTCCCCCAGGGGATTTTCTCGCACTGGCGTGCTCACCTTGTATTTCTGCGTCATTTTACCTTGTCTAGCAAAAAATCTATACCTACTGCACCCACTCTCGTTTATGAATACAGCTTCTAACAAATAATGATTGAAACTAAACACATTCCTGCCACCGCATTGCATGAAATTGGCGGTTCAACTGTCTATCTCACAACATTGTGCATATATTTACAAAAAAATCTAGATCAGTCCTATTCTGCAACCATCGGATGTGCGTATTAATTAAGTTATCACACCAATACTTCATTATGTGAAATCGGGACATTTTTTGCACATAATGCGTAATACTTGCCGATAGGGGGAGGGCATCCTGCAACGGCGCATCCTTCGCATGGCAGAGGGTGCTTTTTATCTATTTTTCAATTCGCACGAATATGCGCTGCAACCTTTTTATCCTGCTGCTTGATATGGCGAATGAGCCACCCTGCAATGGTCTTATTCACCTTGCCCACCATCGCAACCGTCGGACCTTCCGTATTTAATTGTGCCACCATTTCATGTACAACCTTTTTAAAATCCTCATGTTCTTTTTTGTGATTTTGATAATCTGGATATTTACTTGCCAGCTGCAATTTTTCTTCATCTGCAAAATGTTTTGCTGTATAGCTATATAAAAAATCTGCCGTTTGCTTTAATGCCTCTCTGCCTTTGCCACTTGCGCAAGCATCCAAAAGATTATTGACTGCTATAATCAGTTCCTTATGCTGTGTATCTATTGCGGTATTTCCAGTTTCTAAATCTGCACTCCATGCATATGCCATCTTGTTTGCTCCTTATCATTTCACAAATTACACAAAAAGAATACCCCAACTTCAACATTGAGGCATCTCTTTCTTATTTTAGATATTATATTCATAAACGAGAATGGGAAAAACGGGTATAGATTTTTTGCTAGGAAAGGCAAAACGACGCAGGAACATAAGGTGAGTACCCCAGTGCGAGAAAACCCCCTAGGAGGGCTTGGTGTATTTCAAGGAGTTTTAACGCCACATAGAGGAAAAGATATGCCTGTTTCGCCTATTTGCCGTTATGAATACAACTTCTTATTTGCCAACAGAACGAACGTGTGCTGCAACCTTCACATCTTCTTTTTTAATGTGGTTAATCAGCCATCCTGCAATGCTTCTGTTTACCTTGCCAACCAAGGCAACATTCGGTCCATTTGCTTCCAATTCTTCCATAATATCATGCACATCTTTTTTGAACTGCTCATGATATGCTTTGTGGTTCTTATAATCCGGATATTTGCTTGCCAGCTGCAGCTTTTCTTCGTCTGCAAAATGCTTCGAAGTATAGTCATATAAGAATGTAGCGGTTTTGTGCAGTGCATCTCTGCCCTTACCAGTGGAGCAAGCATCCAGCAAATCGTTGATTGCTTGAATAAGCTGCTTATGCTGTGTATCAATCATTGTATTTCCCGTTTCGAGGGAAGCCGTAAAAGTATAAGCCATAATTCCTACCTTCTCTTAAAAGGGTGACATGAAACACATGTCACCCCATTTTTTTGTATCCGCGTGATTTAGAAATATCTCTTCAGCAAGCCTTCAAAGCCCTGTCCGTGACGTGCTTCATCCTTGCACATTTCATGTACGGTGTCATGGATTGCATCTAGATTCAGCTTCTTTGCCAGCGTTGCTAATTCCTTCTTGCCTGCGCATGCGCCATTTTCTGCTGCAACACGCATCTCCAGATTCTTCTTAGTAGAAGCGGTTACAACTTCGCCCAACAGTTCTGCAAATCTGGAAGCGTGGTCTGCTTCTTCCAATGCAGCCTGATGATAGAATGCACCAATTTCCGGATAACCTTCACGAATTGCTTGACGGCTCATTGCCAGATACATGCCAACTTCTGTGCATTCGCCTTCAAAGTTTGCACGAAGACCCTTGATTACTTCTTCATCAACGCCCTGTGCAATGCCTACGCGATGCTCATCTGCCCAAGCCATGCCTTCGCTTTCCACCTGTTCCTTGAACTTGTCAGCCGGAGCGTGGCAAATAGGACATTCTGCAGGAGCAGCGTCACCTTCGTGTACATAACCGCAAACGGTACAAATAAACTTTTTCATAATGAATAGCCTCCTTAAAATAAATAGATAAAAATAAATTTTCAGATAAACTGGCTTAACATTACAGAATGCAATTCTTTGCGCAGAATCTCATTCACCGAAGCAAAGACCTGCTGAAAACAACAGCATTGGTCATGATTTTGATGCCCACAATCAAATTCATTGCTCAAACAATAATTGATTGCAATCGGACCATCAATGATTTCTATGATATCCCCCAAACTGATTTCCGCAGCGGACATTTTCAAGATGTATCCACCATTCACACCTTTAAAGGACTGCACCATATCTGCCAAAATCAATTTGCGCAGTATTTTGAGTACAAATCGTGGTGTTACATCGGTCTGCTCCGAAATTTGGCGGGCACTCAGCTTGCTTTTTGCAGCTGCCAAGCTGTACATCATACGAATCGCATAGTCAGCTTCGCGTGTGATTCTCATGGAGCACCTCCATTTCTGAATGTGTTTTTAGTATACATTCCTATTTTCAATCTGTCAAGAGGATTTGGATGAAAAAACAAAATTTATGAAAAAATGATGGATACATGACAATTACAAGGGCATGCTCGCTGTGCAGGTGCAAATCTTGCGACCACACACAGAAAAAACAGCAAAACCCTAGCTTTTCTATTGTGTTGTGTTTATGCCCTGTGCTATACTGTAAGCGTCATTTTATCATCCGATTTACAAGGAGTAACCAACTACATGAAAGACGAACTTCGCCGCATTCCACAGGCGGAATTAGATGAAAGACTTGCAAAATTCCGTCATGCACTGACTGAAAAGGACTCCAACTGGTCCGTTGCATTTATCCATCATAAAATTAACCTATACTATATGACAGGCACCATGCAGGATGGTATTCTGGTGATTCGTCCAGAAAGTGCTATTTTTTGGGTGCGTCGCAGCTTTGAGCGCGCACAAAATGAGTCCTTTTTCTCTGACATTCGCCCCATGAAAAGCTTCCGCACATTATCGGAATTTTACACAGATTTTCCGCATCAAATCTATCTGGAAACCAAAACAGCAACACTGGACTGGCTGAATCTACTTGAAAAATACTTCCCACTACAAGAAATTCGCAGTATTACACCTTTGTTGGAAGATTTACGCGCAATCAAAAGCAGCTATGAATTGCATTGTATGCGTGAATCCGGAAGTATCCACCAGACCGTTTTTGAGCAAGTCGCTCCCCATCTGCTGCAGGAGGGCATCAGTGAAGTCGAGCTTGCCACCCAAATTTTTCAAGAGATGCTTTCCAGAGGAAGCCATGGCATCTCCCGATTTAGCAACCCGCTTGGCGAGGATGTCATCGGCTTGTGTGCTTTTGGCACCAGTAGCTTGCTGACCACTGCGTTTGATGGTCCGGGCGGCACGGGTGGCACCTGCATCGCAGTGCAATCGATTGGTTCTCATGCAAAAAAGCTCCAAAACGGTCAGCTTGTCTATCTGGACATCGCCTGTGGCAGAGATGGTTATCACACAGATAAAAGCATTGTCTTTTATTATGGTGATTTGGAAAAAGACCCCAACCGCGTCCTCATTGAAAATGCATACGCGTATTGTCAGCAGCTTGAAACCGAAATTGCGTCCCGCCTTGTACCGGGAGCCATCCTAGAAGATGTATATGCAGCTGTGATTGCGGACTTAGACCCCCAATACGCAGAAGGCTTCATGAATGGCGGAAAATTTCTAGGGCATTCCATCGGCTTGTATATGGATGAGCCACCTGTCATCGCCCGTGGATTTCGGCAGCCAATTTGCGCGAATATGACTTTTGCCATTGAACCCAAAATTGCATTGCCTGGGATAGGCATTGTCGGCACAGAAAACACCTATGTTGTAACCGAACAGGGTGCCATCTCGCTTTCCGGCAGTCCAATCCCGCTGCTTTGTATCCACTGATGGTTTCTTGCTGTATCGATTCTCGTTTACGGATACTACGGATACAAGTTCTGAAAATGCCGAAAAAATCTTTTTACCCCTCATATCGCGAGGGGCAAAAAGATTTTTTTATTTTTAGATATTGATTTCATCCAATAATCCGCGCAGTTTTTCTGCGGAACCGGTAAGCTGCGTCAGTTCTTCCTCGCTCAATGGCAAATCCAGCACAGCCTCCACGCCGTCACGACCGACAATGCTCGGCAATCCCAGACACACCTCAGACACCCCATAATGCCCTGTCACCAACGAAGACACCGGCAAAACAGAATGTTCATCGCGCACAATCGCCTCTGCAATGCGCAAAACCGCCATACCAATGGCATAATAGGTCGCGCCTTTGCCCTCAATGATAGAATATGCAGCATCGCGGACATTCTCATAAATCCGTTGCATCGTGCCGAAGCTATAATCCTTCCCAACAACCTTGCAATAGTCCTCAATATCCAAGCCGGAAATATTGGCAGAGGACCAAACCGCCAGCTCGCTGTCCCCATGCTCACCAATGATGAAGCCATGTACATTGCGGCTGTCCACGCCCAAATGCTGCCCCAGCATATATTTCAGGCGCGATGTATCCAGTACCGTGCCAGAACCAAATACATGCCCTGCCGGCAAATCCGCAATTTTTGTCGCCATATAGGTGAGAATATCGACCGGATTGGACACAATCAGCAGGATACATTCTCGATTCACCGCCGTAATCTGCGGAATAATGGATTTCAAAATTGCCAGATTACGATTGAGCAAATCGATGCGGGTTTCGCCCGGCTTTTGGTTGGCACCTGCAGCAATGACAATCAGACCGCACTGTGCCAAGTCGGCATACTCGCCCGCACGAACACGGCACGGTTTGGAAAACGAAATGCCATGATTAATATCTGCCGCTTCGCCAACCGCTTTTTTATGATTCGCGTCTACTAATACAATATCGGAAAACAGTCCACTGTTCGCCAGCGTAAATGCAGAGGTTGCACCTACAAATCCAACGCCAATCACTGCGCATTTTCTAAAATTCACCATAATTGAGTCACCTTTCATTCTTTTCAAACCATTTGTTTGAAAGAGATTTTCAGCCTTCTTTGTGACATTAAGACCTGTAACGTCTTAATTTTTTATAGTATACCACGTATTACCTTCTCTGCATACCATTTTTTCGCATTCTTTTCATAAAAAAGTTATGCGTTTCTCCTTGCTTTTTATGTAGTATTTGTGTTAACATATATTGTATGGGATTAGGTAATTACACTACAAACAAGGAGAACAAACATGAAACATTTTTTCCGCTCCGCAGCCATCGGTGTTCTAACCGCTGCTGCTCTGACCGCTTCTGCATCGGCTGCAAGTTTTGACCATTGTGCAGATGCCTTGAATACCTTAGGGTTATTCCAGGGCACGTCTACCGGTTATGAACTCGACCGCACCGCAACCCGCGCAGAGGCTGCCACCATGCTGGTGCGCCTGTTGGGCAAAGAAGAGGAAGCAAAGGCGCTGGAATACACCGCACCTTTCACCGATTTGAATGGTTGGGAAGCACCCTATGTCGAATATCTCTATGAGAACGGCTTGACCTCCGGCACCAGCGACACCACGTTCAGCCCCAATAAGCAGTGCTCTGCACAGATGTACTCTGCATTTTTGATGCGTGCATTGGGCTACAGCGAGGACGCCGGCGATTTTACATATGCGCAGGTTATCGACAAAGCAACCGAACTTGGCATTGCGGATATTGCCAACTGCGACACCGACAACTTCCTGCGTGATAATGTTGTTGCAATGAGCTATACCGCGCTCGCAAAGCAGCCGAAGGATGGTAGCACAGACACCCTGCTGCAAAAGCTCGTGGACGAAGGTGCTGTAGATACAACAGCTGCCTCTGATATGACAGACTTTTTGCAGATGTATAATACCTATGTACAGGCAAATCAAGCCCTGATGGATGACGGTCGCTTTGCGATGTATGCAGCGATTCATGCGGATGTATCCGGTGAAGCAACCGATGGCTATGCAATTTCTTTGGATATGCCGCTTTCCGTCAAGGTGATGATGAATCAAGAAGACTTGGATGCTTCTAAAATGGAAATGTCTGGTGTTATGAACATCTCGGTCAATGTCGATGGGGAAGAAACCAACATTGACCAGGATATGACCTATTACTATGCTGATGGTATGTATTATATGTCCTCTGGTGGCACACAGGTGAAAATGGCAATGTCTTTAAGCGATGCCATGAGCGCACTGGGCACCATGAGCAACACACAGCCCATTTCCATGATTGAGAGCCTGGAAATGACAGATGACAACACCCTGCACATGGTATATTCCACCGGTGCAATGAGCAGCATGATTACCAATTTGTTGGGTGCTCTTGGCACAGAGGATGCAGGTATGCAGTTCGACATGGGTGATGTTGCAATCGATGTAACCTTTGCCGATGGTGTAATGCAAAGCATGAAGGCTGCTTTCGACATGAGCATTTCGGTGGACGACCAATCTATGGATATTTCTATGACAGAGGATTGCACCATCACCGCAACCGGAGATGATGTGGTGATTACCCTGCCTGATGATTTGGACAGCTACACTTCTATGGACACCGACGCGTTGACCGAAGTCACCGAATAATTTCCTACACCGCAATTATCCTGTAAAGTCAATGCACATAAAAAGCAAGGTCGCTGTCCTTCGGCGTTGCTTTTATGTGCATTTCTACTTTCAGTATCCAAATTTGGGCGATTTTATTTTTTTGTTGAAATTTTTTAATGCTTAGTGCTTGATTTTAGCGAATCAGGCTGGTAAAATAGTCATAGTGTTCTAATAATAAGAATCTGGTTATGTAAATTTTTATTAAGGAGAAGAGATATAATGGCATTAGTTACCACTAAGGAAATGTTTAAGAAGGCATACGAAGGCGGATATGCAATCGGTGCGTTCAACGTCAACAACATGGAGATTATTCAGGGCATCACCGAGGCTGCAGCTGAGGTAAAGGCACCGCTGATTCTTCAGGTTTCCAAGGGTGCACGCTCTTATGCAAACCACACCTATCTGGTAAAGCTCGTTGAAGCTGCAATCATCGAAACCGGCTTGCCGATTGCACTGCATTTGGATCATGGCTCCAGCTTTGAACTGTGTAAGGACTGCATTGACGGAGGTTTCTCCTCTGTTATGTTCGACGGCTCTCATCTGCCGTATGAAGAAAATGTAAAGATTACCAAGCAGGTTGTTGAATATGCACACGCACACGGCGCTGTTGTCGAAGCAGAACTGGGTCAGCTGGCTGGCGTAGAAGACGATGTTGCTGTGGAAAACCATTCTTACACCGACCCAGGACAGGTGGAAGACTTCGTCACCAAGACCGGCGTTGACTCTTTGGCAATCGCTATCGGCACTTCTCATGGTGCGTTCAAGTTCAAGCCTGGCATGGAGCCGCAGCTGCGTTTTGACATCTTGGAAGAAGTGTCCAAGCGTCTGCCTGAGTTCCCGATTGTTCTGCACGGTGCTTCTTCTGTTCCGCAGGACTTCGTTGCTAAGGTTAACCAGTACGGCGGTGCTATGCCGGATGCAATCGGCATTCCGGAAGCAATGCTCCGTCAGGCTGCTGAAGGCGCTGTCTGTAAGATTAACATCGACTCCGACCTGCGTCTGGCAATGACAGCTGCAATTCGTGAGCACATGGCTCTGAATCCGGCTGACTTTGACCCGCGTCAGTATCTGAAGCCTGCTCGCTCTGCAATCAAGGACATGGTTCAGCACAAGCTGCTCAACGTTCTGGGCTGCAACGGCAAGGCATAATTTATACTTGCTTAATAGGAGGTATTGCGATTGCAATGCCTCCTATTTTAAGCGATATACCACATCGGTATAGAAAAAGTGTGCCTCACCGCTATCTGGTGAGGCACACTTTTTTCATGCGACTATCTCATGTTCTCTCGCGTTTTCAAATATGCTTCAATCATATCAGCAGTTCCCGCAAAGCCCAATGCAGCACTGTTGAGCGAAATATCATAATTGCTCGCGTTCAGCCAATCCTGCCCCGTATAATATCGATAATATTTTGCACGATACGTGTCTGTATCGACAATTTTCCGCTGCAATTCCTGCACCGGCAGCGAATCTACTTTTGCCGCCTCCTGCAGACAAAACGCTTCCGGTGCATGGACTAAGACACGCACAACGTCCTTGCGCTCCCGCAGAATATAATCGGCACATCGTCCAATCAGAACACAAGGTCCCTGCTCCGCCAACTGCCGAATAATTTCGGCCTGATAACGATATAAATTATCATCCGCCACAAATCCATCCTGCTCCGGTGGAATCGGCAAGCTGTCCTGATATTTTCGCTTCATGTGCTTCCAAAACCCAGGCTTTAATCGCTCATCTGAAAACAACGATGCATTGATACCGCTATTTTCAGAAGCCATGGTGATAATATCTCTATCATAACAAGGGATTTGGAGCCGTTCTGCAAGCATCTGCCCAACTGTCTTTCCGCCAGAACCATATTGCCGTTCAATGGTAATTCTAAACTGCGTCATAAGAAAGCCTCCTATTCTCCCAGATAAGCTTTTTTTATCGCGTCATCATGCATAAGCTCGGTTGCATCACCATCCTTGATAATGCGACCGGTTTCCAAGACATAGGCACGGTCCGCAATGGCAAGTGCCTTTTTCGCATTCTGCTCCACTAGCAAAACCGTTGTGCCTTGTGCGCTAACCTCCTGAATGATTTTGAAAATCTCATTGACAAAAAGTGGTGACAATCCCATAGAGGGTTCATCCATCAAAATAATTTTCGGATGCGCCATCAAGGCACGTCCCATTGCCAGCATCTGCTGTTCGCCGCCAGACAATGTGCCCGCCAGCTGATGCTTGCGTTCTTCCAAACGCGGGAAACGCTCATAAACGGTGCGCAGCGTTGGCTCCATTTCACTTTTGTGGCGCGTATACGCGCCTAATTTTAGATTTTCATACACCGAAAGGTCTGCAAATACGCGGCGCCCCTCGGGCACATGGCTCATCCCCAAGCGCACAATATCGTGCCCCGGTGTTTTGGTAATCTGCTTGCCCTCAAAGGTAATTTCCCCTGATTTTTGAGCAAGTAGACCGGTTATCGTGTGCAAAATAGTGGTTTTCCCGGCACCATTGGCACCAATCAGCGCAATGACCTCGCCTTGGTTTACATGGAAGGAAACATCACGGATTGCATGGATCATGCCGTAATACACATTTAAACCTGTAATCTCCAGCATTTTCATGGTTTTTTCCTCCCTTATTCGCCCAAATATGCAGTAATCACATCTGGGTTGTTTAATACTTCATGCGGTGTTCCCTGTGCAAGCTCACGCCCAAAATTCAGCACATAAAGATACTCACAAATACCGCCCACCAATTTCATATCATGCTCAATTAACAGAATCGTTACCCCAAACTTTTCGCGCACCAGCTGAATGGTTTCCATCAGCTCTGCAGTTTCATTGGGGTTCATGCCAGCGGCAGGCTCGTCCAGTAGCAGCAGCTTCGGTGCCGTTGCCAGTGCACGCGCAATTTCCAGCTTACGCTGTTTTCCATAGGGCAAATTGGTAGCTTTATGGTCATAAAGCTTGTCGAGGTCAAACACCTTCAGCACTTCCAGTGCGCGTGCATCCATTTCCGCCTCTCTTTTGGCGTATGCACCTGTATGGAATAGACTCTGCACCAATCCATATTTGATTTGGTTGTGCAATCCAACCTTCACATTTTCCAGCACACTTAATTTCGAGAATAGACGAATGTTTTGGAAGGTACGCGCCACACCTGCCGCAGAAATCTCCTCCGGCTTTTTGCCCACTAAATTTTCCCCGTCCAGTCGAATGCCGCCATCTGTCGGGCGATAGACGCCTGTCAGCATATTGAACATTGTGGTTTTTCCTGCACCATTGGGACCAATCAACCCGACTAAAGCACCCTTTTCTATGGACAGATGCAGTTCATCTACTGCACGCAAACCACCAAACGAAATGCCGAGCCCCGTTACCTCTAACATTGGCATATCATTCCACCTCCTCTGGCATTTGCGTCACCGCACGTCTTTCCAACCAAATTTTCTTGAATTTGGAATTGTTGAACAGCATCATGGCAATCAGTACGATTGCATAGAGCAGCATACGATAATCGGCAAAGGAGCGCAGCAATTCCGGCAGCAGCGTCAACACAATCGCCGCAATCACTGACCCCTTGATAGAACCCATACCGCCCAACACAACCATAACCAAAATTTCAATCGAAGTATTATAATCGAAGTTTCCAGGCTTTAAAATACCCACATTGTGCGCATAAACCACGCCTGCAATGCCCGCAAAAAATGCCGAAATGACAAATGCCATGGTTTTGTAACGGCTCACTGAAATGCCGGTGGCTTGTGCGGCAATGGCATTATCCCGAATGGCTGCAAACGCCCTGCCATGGCGCGAATTGGTCAGATTGGTAATCAGCAGCACGGAAAGAACCGTCAAAACAAAGACTACCGTAAAGCTGCGATAAGAGGTGTAAATCGGAATACCGGACAACCCTTTTGCACCGCCTGTAACCGACAAAAAGTTGAAGATTGACTTAATAATTTCGCCAAATCCCAGCGTCACAATCGCAAGATAGTCACCCTTCAAGCGCAGCACCGGCACACCAATCACAACGCCGAACAATGCCGCAACGCAGCCGCCCACAATCAATGCCAGCGGCAGTGCAGCAAACACTGGCAACGCAGTGTGTGTTGTGACCAATGCCCCTGCATAGGCACCAATGGACATAAAGCCTGCGTGTCCTAAGGTCAATTCACCTAGCACACCGACAATTAAACTCAGCGAAACCGCCAAAATCACATTGTAACAGCAGGGCACAATCACCGATTTCAGCTGACGAGAAAGCAAATCACTATTGGAAAGCAGCATCATCAATGCATATACTGCAACAATCAAAAGAGCTGTAACCAGATTCTTTTTGCATAAAAATTTTCTTTTCATCGCATTACACCTTCTCATTTCTCAGCTTGCCCATGATACCAACTGGGCGAACCAGCAATACGACCACCAAAACGGCAAATGAGATTGCATCGGTAAGCTGTGTAGAAAGATATGCCTTTACCAAGCTTTCAATGATGCCAAGAATGATTCCGCCTACAATCGCGCCCGGAATCGAGCCGATACCGCCCAATACCGCCGCAACAAATGCCTTAATGCCCGGCAGTGCGCCCAAAGTCGGCTGCAGCGATTCATATTGGCTGATAAAGAGTAGCCCTGCGACCGCTGCCAAACCCGAACCGATGGCAAACGTCAATGAAATGGTGCGGTTTACATTGATGCCCATCAATGCCGCTGCGCCGCGGTCTTCTGAAACCGCACGCATGGCGGCCCCGGTTTTGGTTTTCTGCACAAACAAAATCAACCCTGTCATGCAAATCACGGTCACCACCAGTGTGATAATGGTAATGCCGGAAATGGTGATGCTGCCCAGCTGCACCGACGGTAATTTGATGATGGAGCCAAACGGAATCGGCGTTGCGCCCATCGTAATCAGCATAAAATTCTGCAGAAAATAGCTGACACCGATTGCAGTAATCAAAACTGCCAGCGGCGGTGCATTTCTCAAAGGTTTATATGCAATTTTCTCCGTTATAACGCCCAATCCTGCGCATAAAATGATTGCCATCGCAATCACCACAGCCGGCGGCAATCCCAGCTTGCCTGCACCAAATAAATACAGCAAATATGCACCCACCATGATAATATCGCCATGTGCAAAGTTAATCATCTTTGCAATGCCATAAACCATGGTATATCCCAGTGCAATCAGTGCATAGATTGAACCCGTTCGCAATCCATTGATTAACTGCTCCATCAGACTGCTGAAAATATCCATTGTTACACCCCACTCAAACTTTGATACGACTTCCTTGTGATAGCATACTGTATACAAAATGCATTTCTATACAGTATGCATAAGAAAAATCGGAAAGGAGGCAGAAGTCTGCCCCCTTTTCTCAGGTCGAAACCGTTCGCTTGTTCCTAACCCTTCTGTGATATAATCGCTTACGCGTATGCATACGCGCCGTCAGTCACCTTGACATAACGAACTTCCTTGTTTGGTGCGCCAGAAGCGTCAAATGTAATGGAATCGCCGGTCAAGCCTGCAACGGTGATTTGCGGCATTGCTGCAATCATGTCTGCGCTTTCAATCGATCCTGCCTGCTCCATTGCTGCCTTGAAGGTATAAACACAGTCATATCCATCCGCTGCAAACTGGTCTGGTACTGCATCATACGCCGTCTGATACGCATCTACAAATGTTTTCACCTTCGCATCGTCTACAGACGCGCAGAACGGAGAGGAGAAAATCACGCCTTCTACAGTTTTGGTGTCGGTCACTGTGCCCAGTACACCATCCCAGCCGTCAGAGCCCAAAAATGGCAGTGTCATGCCCATTTCAGATGCCTGCTTGGTGATGTAGGTTGCATCCTGATAGTATGCCGGTACGTAAATAATTTCTGCATCGCTGTTTTTAATTTTGGTCAGCTGTGTGTTGAAGTCCACATCGCCGGTTGCAAATGCTTCAGAAGCCACGACTGTGCCGCCCTTTGCCGCAACTTCATCTTCAAATGCCTGACGCAGTCCGGTGGAATATTCATCCGCGTTATTGTAGATAACTGCAACCTTGTTCTTGCCCAATGTATCAATCATATAATCTGCCATTGCAATGCCCTGCTCCGGGTCAGAGAAGCAAATGCGGAATGCATTGTCATTTTTGATACAACCTTCTGCCGAACCGGAAGGTGTAATCTGCAGGATACCGTCCGCCGCGGTCTGGTCAACGATTGCCACACAAGCACCAGAGGTCACGCAGCCCATCAAAGCATTAATGCCTTCGTCCATGACGGTGTTGTATGCCTGAATCGCCTTGTCTTCGGTCGCCTCATCGTCCTCAAAAATCATGTCAAACGTATATGTGGTATCCCCAACCTGTACGCCCCCAGCCTGATTGATTTCGTCGATTGCAACCTGTGCTCCCTGCTTGACAGAGATGCCATATGCTGCTGCTGCACCCGTCAGCGGACCAATGCCGCCAATCTTAAACACTGCACCAGACGCTGCATCGGTACCCGCCGCATCATTCGAAGCTGCTGAACTGCTGCCACAGCCGGACAGTGCCGCAGTCATCATTGCCGCAACCAAAACGCCACTCAAAATTTTTTTCATTTTTCATACCCTCCTGTGTGATACATACACCGCGCACAGATTTTGATTCCCTGCACACGATTTTAGATTTTACTTAGTATACTATAAAGCCGCTAAAAACTGGACATTTTTTTCAGATATGCTTGTATTTTTGGTATTCTTAACGATTTCCACAAAAAACAGACTTGTTTTTTCAGCTTATATTACATGCATCTCGCTTTTTATGCACCAAGGAAAAAAGCATATCAAAACACCATACGATTTTTCATTATACCATAGCTTTATACCATCGTCAATTACTTTATCACTAATCTGATCATCTGAGACAACAATGCACAATCAAAAAAATTCCTTGACCAGTGCCTCTTAATACGGTCACCTAGTCAAGGAATGGCTCACAATTTTCATAATTTTTCCGATGTAAAAGCATTACTTGATTTCTTTTCCCGTCGGGGACATATTATCCGCTGGAGGAACCCCCTTCTCCTTGCGATACTGTTTACGCGCACAGCGTTCTGATTTTTGTTCATTTTCACAAAACATATGAATCCATCCCTGTTTAATAACCTCAGGATTTCCTTGAAAATTATTAAAGAATGCACAGGTTTGCAAGAAAGGGCAATTTTCCATAAAAAAACTCTCCATTCATCATAAATTCACAAATTTCACAAATCTTTATGGAGTAATCATATCGCATTTTTATATTTTTGTCAATTACTATTTTCCAATCTTATGTTTTTCTCCTTTAATTTACAAACCATGTATCTACATCCAATGTTCCATCCCGCTCTTTGCAAAACGCCAATTCTCGTGTACAATATGTAACAGATATTGAATCAATTTTATGGAATATACTGGAGGATACCTATGGAACTGAAAGAAAAGGCATTGCTGGCGCACGAAGAATGGGGCGGAAAAATCGAAGTGGTGGCACGCTGCAAGGTCAATACCAAAGAAGATTTATCCATTGCCTATACGCCTGGTGTCGCAGAGCCTTGCTTGAAAATCAAAGAAAATGTAGATGAAAGCTATAAATATACCCGTCGACATAACTTAGTTGCTGTCATCACCGATGGCACAGCCGTGCTTGGTTTGGGCGACATCGGCCCCGAGGCAGGTATGCCTGTGATGGAAGGTAAATGCGCCTTGTTCAAGGCTTTTGCCGATGTTGACGCATTCCCCATTTGCATCAAGAGTAAAGAGGTTGACGAAATCGTGCGTACGGTGCAGCTGATTTCCGGTTCCTTTGGCGGTATCAATCTGGAGGACATTTCCGCACCTCGCTGCTTTGAAATTGAACGCAGATTAAAAGAAGTGTGCGACATTCCGATTTTCCACGATGACCAGCACGGAACTGCCGTCACCTGCGCGGCGGCACTCATCAACGCGTGTCGCCTCACGGGCAAAAAAATCGAGGAAATTCGTTTGGTTGTCAACGGCTGTGGTGCTGCAGCAATCGCCGTCACCCGTTTTTTAATGTTCTTGGGCGTTCAGCACGTGATTATGTGTGAACGTCATGGTGCGGTGTACGAAGGCGATGCACGCTTAAATCCGGCACAGCAGGAGATGTCGAAAATTACCAATACAGACCGTTTGACCGGCTCTCTGGCAGATGTCATACAAGGTGCAGATGTCTTTTTCGGTTTGTCTGCACCGCAGGTATTGACCGAAGACATGGTGCGCTCGATGGCGGAAAATCCCCTGGTGTTTGCCATGGCAAATCCTGTGCCGGAAATATGGCCGGAGGATGCCAAGCGTGCGGGTGCTGCTGTCGTTGGAACCGGTCGCTCCGATTATCCGAATCAAATCAACAACGTGCTTGCCTTCCCCGGCATTTTCCGCGGCGCACTTGATGTACGTGCCAGCGACATCAACGAGGAAATGAAGGTTGCGGCGGCATATGCCATTGCAAACTCTGTCAGCGATGCGCAGCTCCATGCCGAATATATTTTACCTGCTGCCTTTGATGCGCAAGTAATCACCGCGGTTGCCGCCGCGGTTGCAGATGCCGCACGCAAAAGCAATGTGGCACGCATTTAATCGCTTTTCAAGGTGCTTTCCCCACGCCGCGCCGCAAGATAGCCATGGTATCATTTTGCACACTTCTTTACAAAAAGCTTTGCGATTCTATTTGACATTTTCGTGCATATCTTATACAATTAAAGAAACGACTTCCTCTTGCGTATCGCGGCATATTCTTTCATGGTGTGCACGTGTCCGTAAGGTGAATGAATTTGAAAAAGTGTGTGGAGGAATGTAAATTATGTTAGATCCGAACAAAGTAAGATTGGGTATGTGCCCGATTGGCTGGACCAATGACGATATGCCGGAATTGGGTGCAGAAAACACCTTCCAGCAGTGCGTTTCCGAGATGGCTCTGGCTGGCTTCACCGGCTGTGAAGTTGGCGGCAAATATCCGACCGATGTAAAGGTGCTCAAGCCGATGCTGGACATCCGTGGCTTGCAGATTGCTTCCAAGTGGTTCTCTTCTTTCTTGGTGGAAAAACCGTTTGAAGAAACCGAAAAGGAATTTCTCAAGGAACTGGAATACCTTTCCGCATTGGGTGCAACAGCAATCAACGTTTCCGAGCAGTCTTATTCCATTCAGGGTATGCTGGACAAGCGTGTTTTGAAGGATAAGTATGTGATGAATGATGCTGAATGGGATCTTTTCACCACTGGTCTCAACAAGCTGGGCGAAATCGCACAGAAGTATGGCATCAAGGTTTGCTTCCATCACCATATGGGCACTGTTTGTCAGACCGTGGAAGAAACCAAGCGTCTGATGGAAAACACCGACCCGAAGCTGGTTTGGTTGTGCTTTGACACTGGTCATTTCACTTTCGCAGGTGAAAATCCGGTTGAAATTCTGGGTCAGTTCTCAGACCGCGTTGGTCATGTGCATCTGAAGAATATGCGCATGTCTGTTGTTGAGCAGGTGAAGGCTGAAGATTGGTCTTTCCTCAAGGCAGTTCGCAACGGCGCGTTCACCGTTCCGGGCGATCCGGATGGCTGTGTACAGTTTGACGATGTATTTGACATTCTGGACAAGGCAAACTACGAGGGTTGGATTATGGTAGAAGCAGAACAGGATCCTGCTATTGCAAATCCATTTGAATATGCTTTAATCGCAAGAAAGTATATCAAAGAGCACACCGGTCTTTAATTTTTGTTATGAAAAGTATGCCAAATGGATTTCCATTTTGGCATACTTTTTTTCATGATTGCCAATTTCCCAATTCTATGATATGATACTAAATAGTATCGATGAAAATCAATAGATTCGACAAGGAGCTCTATCTATCATGGAATTGACCTATGAAATCACCGCGGAGGACTTTATCGCTTTTAACTTAAATTTTCTTCGCGTCAATCCGAGAGCAAAACGCAACATCACCAAGGGACGCATCCAAGGTGCTGTGCTGATTCTGTTTGCAGGCATTTTATTTGGCACATTATCCAATCGCACTTCACCCCTTTGGTATCTGCTGTTTGCTGCGTGCGCTATCGCTTACTTTTTCTTAATTCCGAAATATTTCACTTCCCGCATCCCTGGAAATGTACGTAAAATGCTCAAAAACTCTTCCAACACAATCTGTGGTCGGAAAACACTCTTTTTAGAGGATTCTCACCTGCGTTTGGTGGGTGAAAAGGAAGACAACGCTTATCCATATGAGCGCGTCCAGAAAATCATCAAAGATGCGGCGCAATATTACATTTACGTTGGCGAAATGGAAGCACTCATCATTCCATTTTCAGCCTTTGAAAATGAAGAAGCAAAAATGTTTTTTTACAGCCTTTTATATGAAAAATCCAACTGTTCTAGCTGATTTTTATGCATACAAAAAAGCTTGGTTTCTACGGGAACCAAGCTTTTTTATATGCAGCAGCTACACACTGCTGTACATATTCTTTTTTTGATTTTTTGCAATCACATCTGTCAATTCGTGAATCAGCTCTTTGGTCGGCTGAAAATAAATGCGGCAAACCAGGCCGTCCTTGTCGCGGCAATATAGTGTGCAGCACTCCAGCACACGTCCTCTTAGTGTCGCGCACGCATTCAGTGTGTGTCCTCCATAAAAATGCTGCCCCAAGGTTTGCCCATCCCCACGAAGGCCCAGTAAATTTTCCCGCCGAATAATCATTCGATAGCGGTCAACATTGTCGACTCTATGAATGACCAACTCGCCGCCAAACCAAATATATTCCATTTGTACACTGGTATATCGCCAAACGCACCAACAAATTCCCAGAAACAGCACTCCTCCAACTGCGTAGTACCATAACGGCTTTTGATAATCGTTCACCTGTGTATACAGCACGCTATATAGAAGAAATCCAATCATCACCAAAAAAACGCTAGGCATCAGCGGTCCTTGTGCACCTTTTGCCTTTTGCTTATACATTTGCACCATCCTTGCTGCAAGTATTGCCCGAATCGTCAAACGCATCCAAATTCTTTTGATAAATACGCAACAACCCTTCCAATGTCAAATTGCTATCAAATGCACCGATTCTCGGACAATATTCTGCCATCATGCGTCCCAATCCACCTGTTGCAACCACATTCACATGGCCACACATTTCTTGCTCCATATCTTCGATAATCCCACTCAACGCGCCGACATATCCCCGCACAGCCCCTGACTGCATACTCTCCACCGTGGTTCTTCCAATGGCATTCTCTGGTCGACTGATTTCAACCCGCGGCAATTTCGATGCCTTCATGAACAGGGCTTCCATTGCTACCTTAATGCCCGGAAAAATCACACCGCCCAAATACGCACCCGTATGGTCAATGGCATCAAACGTGGTAGCTGTGCCGATGTCGACGATAATCAGCGGCGTTCCATATTTTTCAATCGCTGAAACCGCATTCACCAATCGGTCAATCCCTACTTCACCGGGATGCAGATACCGATTTTCAATGCCCGGACTGACATCTTCGCCTACGATTCTAGGGCGTACACACAAATATTTTACGATTGCATTTACCAAAGTATACATCACTGGCGGCACAACCGAACCTATAATGACCGCTTCTGTACGCTCTGGTGTAAAACCCATGAACTGATAGTATTGTATGATTTGCATACCCAATTCATCCGAAGTGCGTTCTGCATTGGTCGAAATCCGAAAAGAACCGCGCAGATTTTCCCCATCATACAGCCCAAACACCATATTTGTGTTTCCCACATCTATCGCTAACAACATTTGTCTAACATCCATTCCTTCTATTGATTGCAGTCTCGCACAGAATCAGCAAAGACCATCCCTTGTCAATGCATATAGGCACTCCATTTAAAGTGTGCAGATTGGCTGGCCTTGCGTGTCCATAATCTGCACCTGCTGTATGGCATGGTCTTGGATATGCAACACCGCATATGATGCTTTTCCGCCTCTTGGCAGGCTAATACTCCCTGGATTCAGCACCAAAATGCCCTCCTGCATCTCCAAACGCATACGGTGCGTGTGCCCATACATCGCGATGGTGCAGTGTTCCCGTTTTGCTTCCCGCAGCAGATGACCCAATGACGAACCAGACACCCGTTCCTGATGTCCATGCGTCAAATAGAGCGCGATGCCCTCTTCCAAAAGGGTTCTCTGCAACGGCACATCCCGTTCAAAATCATTATTTCCTCGCACCTGCACCAGCGGCAGCTGCGGATAGGTATGGTGCAGTTCCCTTACATCGTGTGCATAATCGCCCAAATGAATGAGCATATCTGCGCATTCTCGCTCTATAGCATCGTATACCTG
The DNA here is from genome assembly GCA_963664255.1 of Intestinibacillus sp. Taxonomy (GTDB): domain Bacteria; phylum Bacillota; class Clostridia; order Oscillospirales; family Butyricicoccaceae. The sequence continues at coordinate 585,134 of OY760938.1, forward strand.
CAGCATTCGCCCATGAGAATCCGCAAAAACCACTATTTTCATTTGAAACCTTCCATACATCTTTCGTTGTGTGACCGCTCGCTCCCCATAACTATACCACTAAAACAGTTTGCTTGTAAAGAGCCTTTTCGCTGCAGTGCTACCGCGTCATAAGAAAAGTGCTGCTCCCGCATTTTTCTGTCACACAACAGTATGTATGCCACATATAGTATACTATGAGAATCAGACAGGAGGCATTTTTATGATATCACTGGAAGACCTTGTGCAGCAGTGCATGGCGCAAAATACCGACCCACAGAATCGTGCCGCATTGCAAACCGCACTGCAAAAATTGCAAAGCCAAGCATCTCATACGCCCATGGACATCTCACCGGATTTCGCCAAGCAGATTGAGCAAGTCGCAGCGGCTGCCCAAACAGGAGATAAAAGCAAAGCATTTTCGATGATGCAGCAAATGCTTTCCACGCAGGAGGGTGCAGCATTGGCAGAAAAGCTGAAATCCTTGCTGCGTTAAGCCGGAGAAGGGAGATTCTATAATGGAACCAAACGATATGCTGTCCTCCCTGCTTTCTGACCCTGAAAAATTGCAAAGCGCATTGGCGATGGCAAGCAATCTGTTGGGTGCATCCGCAGAAGGCAGCACCGCCGCGCCGCCTACGGATGCACCGCCTGCACAGTCCCCACCCAGCCAATCCGCCCCTTCCGCCGCCTCGGCTGCGCCTGCATTTCCCCTGCCCTTCTCAGGCGGTGGTTCTGGCAAACGCGGCGACTATGACCCCTCCGCAGAATTAATGCAGCGCGCCATGCCTGTTGTCAATGCATTTCTGCGCACCAGTCAAACGGCAGTCAGTCAAGAAAAGGTGCACTTGCTCAACGCCATCAAGCCATTTGTCGCCGATGGTGTCAGCGGACATTTGGACCGTGCCATGCGTCTTGTCAGTATGGCACGTATGGCACGCACTGCCATGCGGCAAATTGGTACTTCCTCGCCGGACAATCCCGATGACGGCACGCGCGAGGTTTGAAAGGAGCATCCCCCATGTATAACCGCTATTTAAACCAAGCACACAGCGGTCCGGCTTCCCCGCCAAGTCCCACGTGCAATATACATAGTGAGCTCCCACCGCCACAAACATCCGCAAATTGCGGGCAAAAGGCGGAGGGACATACCATATTCACGGGACTAAACGAAATGCTCAGTGGGCGGCTGAAGAACCTGCACTTTGATTTAGATACCCTGATTATCATCATCGCTGTTTATTTTCTGCTGACTGACTGTGACGATTTTGATACAGATTTATTGATTTTGATTGGTATTTTATTCTTATTCGGCATTTAAAGTCTGCAGTTGCTCTACTGCTCGATTGGTGAAATTCGCAAAATCCTGCAAGGTCAAGCGTTCTCCGCGTATTTTTTCATCCAACCCGCACGCAAGCAGCAGCTGTATGACCTGTTCTTTCTCCAGCCTGCCCCCAAAGGCAGGCAGCACTGCGTTGGACAAGACCTTGCGCCTTTGGTTAAACGCCGCGCGCACAATCGCAAAAAACAGTTTTTCATCGTTCACCGTCACCGACGGCTGCGCAAGCGGCACCAACCGCAGCACTGCAGAATCTACCTTTGGCTGTGGCACAAAACAATCTGCGGGCACATCAAATAAAATCTCGGCTTTGGCATAATACTGCACATAAATGGTGAATGCGCTATACGCCGCCGTACCCGCTACTGCACAAATGCGCTGCGCCACTTCCCGTTGAATCATGACGGTAATGCTCTGAAACGCCTTGCATTCCAGCAGTGCTGCGATTGCGGGCGTCGTGATGTAATAGGGCAAATTTGCACAAGCGTGTACAGGCATTGCACCAAATTTCTCACTGCACAGGGTTTTTAAGTCGGTTTTTAATACATCTCCCTGTATTACCTCGGTATTTTTACAGTCCACCAGTGTTTCCTCCAAAATCGGAAACAGGGCGCGGTCGATTTCAATGGAAACCACCTGCTTTGCCCGTTTGGAAAGCTCCACGGTCAAGCACCCAATGCCAGGGCCGACCTCCAGCGCGCCGCTGTCCAGCTCCACACCGCACGCCGCTGCAATCTGTTCCGGTACCCATTGCGCTGTCAAAAAATTTTGTCCCAACGATTTGGAAAACCGAAATCCATGTCTTTCCAAAATTGAACGAATATCTCGTATATCACAAAGTCCCATCGTCACTTAATTCCTCCATTGTTCCGTATCTCATCTATTATATATCTATATATCAAAATTTATCTTGCAGTACAAGTTATTGGATTGCATAAATACCGCCTGTCGGCACAAACTTTTATGCGAGGTGATATACCATGAATGCCAATTTTTCAGCAGACCCAGAAGTAAACCGTTATTTTCAGAATTTACCCAAGTATGTGCAGGAAAGCATTCTGCAATGCGGTCCCGCCATCAATAACGTGCAAGAAATTCGCGCTTTGGCTTATCATCTGCTGCAAGACGATACAACCAGCACGTAACACAGCACGCAAAAAACAGGTCGGCCTCCTTTTGGCTGCCGACCTGTTTTCTTGTGCTTACATATCGCTTTCAATCAATCCATAACCGCCCGATGCACGCTTATACAGCACTGCATGCGCGTTATTATCATCCATGTTCTGGAAGAAGAAGAATTGATGTCCCAACAGATTCATCTGAAGAATCGCCTCATCCAGTGTCATTGGTGCGACCTCAAATCGTTTGCGACGCACGATTTCATAATCGTCCTCTGCAAATTCGCCTGCACCAGGAACTGTGCCCTTGGCAAATGCACCTTCCCGCAAGCGCTTTTCCAACCGGGTCTTATTCTTGCGAATCTGACGCTCGATGCTGCTAATCGCGCCATCCACAGAGGCAAACATATCACTTGTTGTCTCTTCAGCACGGAAAATGATACCACCATGATTTACAGTGACCTCCACAGTCTGCCTGCCGCGAAGCTCGCTAAAAGTGATAGAGGCTGATGCATCATGTTGGAAATAACGTTCCAGCTTTTCCACCTTTCTCAATGCATACTCGCGCAATTCATCAGAAATCTTCATTTTCCTCTCGACGATGGTGAATTTCATAACATCAACTCCTCGCGGAACATAAAATGTTCCTTCATTTTTTCGTATTCAGTTGTAGGATTTGCTGTAATCATTATATCACATCGCAAAATTTTTCGCGCGTTTTCGACACGCCATATTCGGCGATTAGAGCAAGTTATCTGCTCTTTTCATCCGCTATCTTATTTTTTCAAAGTTTTCCGCCGTTTTTCGATTTTTTTGTGAATATATCACAAAACACCTTCGGCATGGCGGGTCACATGACAGCCGATATTCACAACACAAGGCAAGCCGGCAATATGGGTTGCAAATGGTTCAATCGCAACCGAAAGTGCCGTCACCGTACCGCCCAACCCCTGTGGACCGATGCCCAGCGCATTGACGCGCTGTAAAATTTCCTGCTCCATTTCTCTGTAAAGTGCATCCGCCGATGGCGTTCCTGCCGGACGCATCAGGGCACGCTTTGCCAGATAGGCCGCCTTGTCCGATGTACCGCCCAAACCAACGCCAATGACGATTGGTGGACAGGGATTAGAACCCGCCTTATCACAAGCGTCCACCACAAAGTCAATGATGTCCTGCTTGGTTGCCGCGGGCGTAAACATCTTCATAGCACTCATATTTTCGCTGCCAAACCCCTTTGGCGCAACTGTAATATGCACCTGTTCGCCCTCGATTAGGGAAGTGTACAAAATTGCAGGGGTGTTATCATTGGTGTTTTCACGGCGCAGCGGGTCACCGACCACTGAACAGCGCAAATAGCCATCGATATAGCCTTGACGCACCCCTTCATTCACAGCATCTTCCAGCAGTCCGCCTTCCAAATGCACTTCTTGTCCCAATTCTACAAATACCACTGCCATACCGGTATCTTGGCAGATGGGTACACGATTTTGCTTTGCCAAGTCGCAGTTTTCCAGCATTTTTTCAAAAATAGACTTTCCGAGTGCTGATTTTTCAGCTTCCTGCCCCTCTGCAATGCTTTGACGAATGTCGCTCGGCAAAACATAATTTGCTTCCATGCAAAGCTGACGCACCAATGCCGTAATTTCTGACACATGAACCGTTCTCATTCTTCATTCCTCCTATAAATACAACATCCTTCACAAAACACCGCCTGTACGCTGCTTTTATAGTCGAAGGGATGTCCTGAGTATATGACCACATCGCCATCCTTGCCCACACACAAAGACCCCACACGGTCTGCAATGCCTGCAATGCGTGCACCATTAATGGTAATCGCACGCAGGGCCTCTTCCTCCGCCATCCCCGCCTTTACGGCAACCATAGCAGTTTGCAGCAAATATTTTTCAGGAGTTTCCGGATGGTCGTTGCTAATCGCCGTCAAAATGCCTGCCTTTGTCAGAATCGCTGGTGCACGCTCGGTCTGGTGCACTAACTCTGGCTTGGAGCGGTCGGTCATCAACGGACCGCTGATGATGGGCACAGACTCCTGCGCCCATAAATCCGCCACCAAATAGCCTTCCGTTCCATGCACCAACACGGCTTTCAGCTGAAATTCTTTGGCAATGCGCAACGCTGTAAACATATCATCGGCACGATGGGCATGGAAGTGCACAGGAATTTCCCGCTTCACGACTGGCAGCATCGCTTCCAGCTTCGCATCAAACTCCGGTGGGTCTGCCTCTTCGTCCAGTTTTTTCTCCATATATTCCGTGGCTTTTTCTAGATGTTCCCGAATAATTGCCGCCGTTGCCATGCGGGTGACCGGTGACGCATCCTTATCGTGGTAGGTGGTTTTTGGATTTTCCCCCAACGCCATTTTCATCGCCACCGGCTGACACAACACCATATCATCCACGCGCCGACCATATGTCTTCATCGCCACCAACTGCCCTCCAATCGGATTGGCGCTGCCTGGGCTGACCACAACACTCGTTACCCCTGCTTCCCACGCTTCTCGAAAGGCACGCTCCATTGGATTAATGCCATCCAAGGCGCGCATATGCGGCGTTACGGGGTCGGTATCCTCGTTGCCGTCTGCGCCTTCAAAGCCCAACCCATCTTCATATAAGCCGATATGGCTGTGCGCATCCACCAATCCTGGCAGCACATAGCCACCTGCAGCATCCCATGTCGGCACCTCTGCTGCGCGCGCGGGAAAATCCTTCATCTCACCCAGTGCTGCAATTTTTCCATTTTGAATCCATACAAACCCATTGCGCAGCGGCATCCCCTCCATCGGCAGTACCTCTGCGTTGATAATGGCAATATTGTTCATGTTGAACCTCACATTTTTTTCCGAAAATGGTTGACAAACATTCCCATATATGTTATCCTAATCATGGTGATAGACTTCTATCACCATGCACCGTTCATATCTTTATCCCCACAATCCTATTTTGGCACCCGCATTCGGCGGGTGCTTTTTTCTTTTGTGCTGAAAACACAGGAAAACCGAGGCGATGCCCCGGCTTTCTTCGATGCGGATGCGCGATTACTTTTTGCGGCGCGCGCCGTTTTTGCGGTCTGCATTATGCTTGATGTCTGACAGGCGGCTTTCGCTGTCCTGCATAAACACTTTGAGCTTATCCTCAAATGTCATGGAAGACGGGTCAACCGGTGCCTTGCCGCCACGGAACCCCGTATTGCGCGGACGCGGTGGACGACGATCAGCTACCGGACGCGGCGCATAGTGTTCTTGTCCACGCGCTGGGGCTGCAGACTGACGTTCTGTCTGCGCCATCGCCTTCTTAATTGACAGGTTAATGCGTCCCTCATTATCGATATTGATAATTTTAACGTTGACCTGCTGTCCCTCTTGCAAAAAATCGCTAATGGTATTCACATAAGAGTTTGCAATTTCCGAGATGTGCACCATTCCCGATTTTCCTTCAGGCAATGAAACAAAAGCGCCGAATTTCGTAATGCCGGTGACTTTCCCCTCATAAATCGATCCGATAGCCAAATCCATATGTTCTGTTTGTCCTCCGCTTTTATTATAATTGAAACAATTCTTCAAACTTTATTTGCTGGATGCATCTACAAATTTTCTTTCATTGGGGTATGCATATCCCAACTTGCTGCGTGCAATGGACGCAATATAGTCATCCGATACACCTTCCTCAATGCTCTGCCGCAAAGCGCTGTTTTCCATTTCGCTTTGCTGTATTTGCATCTCCAGTTCATCCAACTCAGCATTTTTTTCATTGATTTGCAACTGAATTTGAATCAGCGAAATGGCTGCATAAACAGCGAAACAAAACAACCCAATTTTGGCAACAACAGGCATATTTCGTTTGTTTCTGTTCCGCACATTTTTCCTCCATTCCATTCCGATAAACAATTACTAGCTATTATAGTTTAACTCTTTTTAGATGAAAATGAAAGTATTTTTTTTGCTTTTTCACAGATTTTCTTAGTTTGGCATTGTAATATCGTCAGAAAGAACTGTGTTTTTTTTCCAATCACAACAAAAAACCGCTTCAAAAACCATTGCACCGCCTGCAAAATCGCAACCCCTACCCCATAAACAAGCGGACTGAAGGTCATCCGATACAACGACATTCCGCCTAAAATCCCTATCGCGATATATGCACGCCCATCCCCCTGTGCCACCGTCAGCACAAAAACAAAGCCAGAAATCAAAGCAAAAAGCCAAAACAGGGCATCACAAACGATTGTGCTCCACCTACCTGCAAGGACAACACGAATCACCTTGAGAAAATCATAGACCGTACCAAAGAGCATTCCCAAAAGCACTGCCCATAAAAACACCAGCGTCTGAAACGCTACTGAAATATGCATCAGCCAAACAGGCGCGCGAGCAAGCCTGTGCGCGCGGAAACACGGTCGTCATACTCCAGTGCGGTAATCTCGCCCACCAATGCCAGCTCCCCATTTTCCAGATTCAACTTTTCCATGTGCAGACCACTCCCCCGCACACTCAGCATCCCATCACTGGTTTCCATGAGCACCAACGTTTCATCAAAGCTTTCCACATCCACCACGCCCGAAACGCTTAAGCGGGCACGCCCTTCTAAAATTAAATTATTTTGCATTTCTGCACCGGTACGCCGCAGTTTTTCATCATTTGTCATGTTTTTCTCCTTTCTGCAAGCAAAAGGCCCCTGTATCCAAACTATATGGGATAACAGGAGCAAATATGCCACCAATGCAGGAGCATCACATCTTCTATTGTATTTCTCGATATAAAGCAGCGGCATCGGTTTTGAGCACGTGCTCACTCACCTGCAGCACTTCGACTTTCATGGTGCGCTGTCCAAATGCAATTTCAATTTCATCACCGATTTTCACTTGATAGGATGCCTTCACAGGCTTTCCATTCACAGAAATACGCGCAGCATCGCATGCCTCGTTTGCAATGGTGCGGCGCTTAATCAAGCGTGATACCTTTAGATATTTGTCGAGTCGCATACCTCTACTCCATTCACACGTTCTTTCAGCTGTTTTCCAGGCTTGAACACCGGCACGGTTGCTTGTGCAATCACGACCGCTTCTCCGGTTTTCGGATTTCTTCCGGTGCGCTCTGCACGCACCTTGGTTTCAAACGTACCAAAGCCAACCAACTGCAGCTTGTCCGCATTGGAAAGCAACTCTCCAATGCTTTCTGTAATCGCATCCAAAACCTTTTCTGTATCTTTTTTGGTGAGTTCTGTTTTATCTGCAACCAGATTGATAAATTCACTTTTGTTCATATACGCTCCTTATCCCTCTACAACCACACAACTGTTATTATATACCCGTTTGCGCTTTGACCGCCTGCCAAAGCTGTTCCATTTCCTGCAAAGACAAGGTATCAAATGCAACACCCTTTTTCGCTGCAAGTGTCTCCATCTGGGCAAATCGTGCAATAAACTTATCATTCGCCTGTTCCAATGCACGTTCTGGGTCTGCTTTCAGAAAGCGCGCCACGTTCACCACTGCAAAGAGCAAATCTCCAATTTCCTCCACCGGATTTCCCTCTCCTGCGAGTGCACGAGATACCTCCTCGGTTTCTTCACGCACTTTATCCATTGCTCCCTGTACATCCTCCCAATCAAAGCCACTTTTTTTCGCTTTGCTTTGAATTTTGTCGGCACGCAGCAGCTGCGGCAAGCTTCTTGCCACGCTTTGCATGGTATCGGTCACTGTTTCCTGACTTTTTTCCACGCGCTTGAGTGCATCCCAATTTTGTAGCACTTCCTCTGTTGAAGAAACCTCTACTGTGCTGAAAATATGCGGATGTCGATAAATCAGCTTCTTGCAAACGCCGTCTGCCACATCATCGATATTGAACACCTGTTTTTCAGTTTCAATTTCCGCATGAAAAACCACTTGCAGCAGCACATCGCCCAGTTCTTCTTTCAAATGCTCTGCATTGGCTTCATCAATGGCTTCTGCCACTTCATATGCCTCTTCCAGAAAATTTCTGCGAATGCTTTCATGGGTTTGCTCACGATCCCAAGGGCATCCATCTGGTGCACGCAGCAGCTGCACAATTTCAACCAAATCCTCCATGTTATAGTGTTCTTTTATCTGAAAAGTCATGATTTATTCTCCTTTTCCGCACGCAGTCGCAGCGCATTTGCTATTTTTTCTCCCTTTGGCATCATCAGCACATCTTCCCGTGCGACAGCGCCCAAATGCAGCAACAGCGCCAGATAGATACCCGCCGCCAGACAAATGGACAGCAGTGTCGCAATCGCCGCTGGAACAACCCCCGACAGGGTTATGTACAGAATATAGGCGCACGCTGCCATACCGATGGACGCTGCAAGCGGTCGCAGCAGTGTCTGCCCTACTGGCGGTAATACTTGATGCAAGCGCTGAATGTGCACCAGATTCATCACTGCGATTGCCGCATAGCAAATGACAGTACTAATGGGTGCACCCAAAATTCCAACCTTTCCGGTTGCAATCAAGAAATAATCCCCCATCAGCTTCAAGATACCGCCCATAAACATACTGATAATTGGCAAATCCGTTCGCCCCAACGCTTGCAGTGCGGCATTGGTCAACGAAACAATGGCAACGCAAGGCACAGCAAGCCCTAAAATTTGCAGCATCGGTGTCGCCGCCGCGGTATCCTCATGAAACACCAGTCGCAGAATAGGACCTCCCAGCACTGCAAATCCAGCACCTGCCGGCAATGCAATCAGCAATCCCATCCGCAAGGCGGATCCTATTGTTTTTTTGACCTTTTGCACATTATTCTGCGCCAAAGCACCGGAAATTGCCGGAATAATGCTCACTGCAAGTGCCGTGATTAAAGTTTGCGGCAAATTAAAGAAGGTAATCGGCATGGAGGTATAAATGCCATATTGCTTGGTGGCCGCCTCCGGTGGCATACCGATTGCCTGCAACCGATTCATAACCAATCCCATGTCAATCAAATCGGTCAAACTCATGACAGAAGCACTGATGGTAATGGGAATCGCCAGTATCATCAAATTTTTTGCAATTTCCCGCACAGGTCTGACCACATCGCTCACCACAGCACTTTTTCTGCGGCTGCTGATGGTCTGCACCATCAAATACAGCACACTGATGAGCTCTCCAATGGTGACACCCAGCACCGCGCACGCCACTGTCACGGTCAAGGATGCCCCGCGCAGCATGGCAAACATGGACAGTCCCAGCCCAATAAACAGCTTGCCCGTTGCTTCAATAACTTGCGAAACCGCTGTTGGTATCATATTGGACTGCCCTTGATAGTATCCGCGAAATACACAAATAATTGCCACCAAAAACACCGATGGTGCAATGGCAATCACCGCCAAATAGGCGCGTTCATCGCCAATCATGCGCGCCAGTGGATGTGCGCACACATATAGAAGCAGTGCTGCAGCCAAGCCGATTGGCACAAACAGGAGTGCCGCAACACGTGTAATGCGCCCCATCTCTTTTGTGCGCCCCAGCGTGGAGGCTTCCGCCACCATTTTAGACAGTGCAACCGGTAATCCCACGGTCGCAATAATCAGCATCGCGCTATACAGACGGTAGGCAACTGAAAACAGCCCCATGCCCTCTGAACCCAGCTGATTTTTCAACGGAATGCGAAAAAATGCACCAATTAGCTTGACGAGCAGACTCGCAGCAAGCAGCACAAATGCACCCTCCAGAAAATTCTGTTTTTTATGCCGCAAATAAAGCACGCCTTTCCATTGTAAACATTTTGATAATTGCTTTCACCGTGCAGCATTTCACCAATGCCGCAACTGATACACCTGCCCAAAACAGTACTTCACACCTTCAAAAAGTGCTCTGGCGATATACAAGGCACACCGCATTGCAACCGGTGTGCCCTTGTTGGGTTTTTACGTTTTTCATTGCCGAAGCATTGTGATGATACGCACGGCGCCTAAGGCAACACCGCATAATCCACACAAAATTGTTTGATACATCGCTTACCGGTAGAAACCCCGTCATATTTTACAAAAGCCCTCGCTAATACATAGCGTATCACCTACGTTTTTTGTTTCATCTGCCGGAATTTCTACTGACGTAAGCAATACAACAGAATTGTGCGGTATCGCCCTAAATCTGTGCACCACAGGAAGCACAATACATATCTCCCTCTGCACAAGGCTTTCCGCAAACCGAACATACCGTTTGCGCAGCTGTATCGCTTAATTTGCTCTTGAGTTCCTGTACTTTTGCACGATTTTCGTCCAAACGCTGCAGGGTTTCTTCCATCACTTCGCTAGGTGTTTCAATGCCGATGTGTGCATCATACATGAATTTTCCCAGCTCTTTGTAGAGCGCGCCGCATTCTGTATTCAAATCAAAAATCTGCAGATTGACGCGTGTCGCATGTGCCACTTCATTTGCTTTTTTGCCTGCCGTGTCCGCTGCGCGAACCGCCGCCTTCCCTGTCCTATCTGCAAGCAGCTTTGCTTTTTCCAGCAGCAGTTGTACTTTAGAATCCATATATACAGCTCCTCTCCACCATCATCAGCCCGCATATCATTCTCAGTGCATTATAACGCACCCATGCATAAAAATCAAGCGAAATCGAATAAAACCATCTCACTAGCAGAATATTTTTGCCTTTTATCCGATAAATTCATGAAGAATTGTTTCTTTCGGCAAATAATTTTGATACTCAATTTCTGCAAATGCATCCATTGCCTGATGCACCGCACGCAGTCCAATCTCTTCCAGCTGTGGTTTCAAATTGCGCAGTCGGTCTTGCAGCATCGGCAGTAAAACATTGGTTTCATATGGCAGATAGGAATCGATGGTCAGCGATGCATGGTGCTGATATGGTGCAATATACAGCTGTTCGCCGCGTCGCACGGTGCGCCACTGCTGCATGGTCATGCCAACAGGCGCGGCACGGAAATTGCTGTCACGCACCGCACGGCGAATGAAACGCAGCATTTCCGGCTGCAAAATAGTGCCATCCGGCAATTCTACCTGACTTGCCACGCTCAAATACAACCCAACGGACTTTTCCTCCAACCCGCCTGTAATCGCATCACTAAATGCATGAATGCCCTCAATCACCACAATGGTATCCCTGTCCAAACGCACACTTTTGATTTCTTCCGTGCGGCTTTGTGTCTGAAAATCAAAGTTCGGCACCGCGATTTCATCGCCCGACACCAGCTGCAGCAAATGCCCGTTGAGCAGCGGCAAATCCATACATTCCGGTGACTCCAAATCGTCAATGCCGTCCTCTGTTTTGGGGATTGCATACGCGCTGCGCGTCCGATAATAGTTGTCCATGGAGATGACCTCCGCATGGACGCCATGCCGTGATAATGCTCTTCCAAGCATCATCGCGGTCGTGGTTTTTCCGCTGGAAGATGGCCCATTGAGCAGTAAAACCGGCTTTTGCTTCATATGATTTACCACAAAATCAGCGGTTTTTTGAATCTGGTCATGGTATCTGACTTCGCTTTTTTCGATAAATCCCTGTGGGTCGTGCGTCGCTTCATAATTTAACTCTTCTAAATAATATTTCATCCCATATCCTCCGTCAAACAACGGTCCTCATCGTTTTTGTCAACCTTCTGTTTTATCTGCCCAAAGCGGCAGCTGTGTGCTGCAATAATTTTCTGCGCTGTTCTTCTATACGACTGTGCATCCCTAAATATTCCAACGGATATTTTGGGTTTGCAAACCGCACAATTTTTCCTGTTTCCGGTTCCACGCGTTTGCTCACTGCGCCAGCGCCCATGGAAACGATGGTTTGCAGCTCTTCCATCATATAGACGTTATACAGGCTCTCGGTGTTCGGCTGACACCAACCAACATTTTCAAAGCCACCTGCCGAAAACTTTTGCCGATACAGATAATAGGGTGCATAGCCGGTTTGGGTCAATCGCCTGTTTGCATCGTCCAGCATGGCAGAAACGGTTGCATGCTGCTGCAAATTTTTCGTTTTATCCGTCAAATCTGCACCGCGTTTGATTGCCAAAGCGTGCACTGTGATATTTTCCGGTCGCAAATCGGTCAAAACATCCATTGTGTGGGCAAAGCTCTCCACCGTATCGCCCCGCAGACCAACAATGGTATCCATATTGATGTTAGAGAACCCAACCTCTCGCGCCAATGCAAAGGCTTCCAAAACCTGTGCGGCACTGTGCTGTCGTCCGATTTCCGCCAGCACCGCATCATTCATGGTCTGTGGATTGATGCTGATACGTGTTGCTCCGCCTGCCTGTATCGCCACCAGTTTTTCGCGCGTAATGGTGTCTGGTCTGCCAGCCTCCACGGTATATTCACCCGCGAAATCCACACAGATGCGCAGGGTATCCATCAGTTTTGTCAGCTGTTCCGCAGTCAAGGTTGTAGGCGTGCCGCCGCCAATGTATATGCTGCTGATGTGATAGTTTCCTTCTGCCAGCAGTGCCCCTGTCATCTGGATTTCCTCACACAGTGCATCCAGATACGGTGGAATCAACGCCGCACTTTTTCCAATATCCGCCGATACAAAGGAGCAATATTGACAGCGTGACGGACAAAATGGAATCCCGATATATAAGGACACATCCCGCGGCTGCAAGTTCTCCTTGCATTTGCGCGCAACTGCCGCAGCACGCACGGTCAGTGCCGCACGCTCGTTGGAAACAAAAAAGTGCTCGCGCAACCGCTGCGCTACCTGCGCGTTTGTCATCCCGCGCTCCATCATGCCACGTGCCAGCTTGGCAGGACGCACCCCCGTCAAACTGCCCCACACCGGCGGCATCTGTAAAAACGCAACGACCGCATCATAAATGGTCAGTTGAATCAATTCGGTTTCCAGCCTGCGCTGTTCCAACGCGGTCAATTCCGCCACAGTGCCCTTGCGCACGCTCTCTTTTGCTGTTCCATCCATAAACACATGGGCACACACGGCAATTTCGCCGCCGATTTGCTCCAATCGACTTTCACAAAAGCCCTCTGCAGCATCCTGCACCCCCTCTGTCACCGTCTGTGATGGCAGCAAGTGCAGCAGCATTTCCTCGACCGCATGACGATACGAATGCCCGTCGATTGCATAAATCATCTGGCAAGTGCCTGCTTTACATACGGGTTGCACTGCCGCTCCTCCTCCAAGGTAGAGAATGCTTCATGCCCCGGCAGCACTTGATAATCGCCCTCCAAACGGCTCAACCGCGCAAGGGAATCGAGCATTTGATTAAAATCGCCGCCTGCCAAATCACAGCGTCCGCATTCGTGACGGAACATCGTATCCCCTGTAAACAGCACATCCCCGATTTGAATGGTGCTGGAACCCGGCGTGTGTCCTGGTGTATGCAGATAAACCGCCGTCATATGGCCGCAGTGCAGCGTGGTGCCATCTTCTGCCTGCACATCCACCCGAGGTTCGACATATCCACTTGCAAAGCTGCGAAAATCGCCCATGGCTTCTTTTTGAAGCATCCCAATGTCCGCTTTGTGCATCACCAGCTGCGCGCCTGTGGCCTCCTGCACCTTATGGGCTGCCAAAATATGGTCAAAGTGTCCATGCGTCAAAAGAATAAACTTTAACTGAACGTTTTCTGCCTGCAATGCCTCTAATATCACATTTGCTTGGTCACCCGGGTCAATGACCATGCCCTCCATCGTCTTCTCATCATATACAATATAGCAATTTGTAGAAATCACGCCCACGCATAATTGTAATATTTTCATTGTTTCCTCCTATCGCATCTCATCGGTATCCATCCAAATTGTGACCGGCCCGTCATTGGTCAGGGCAACCTGCATATCGGCACCAAACGTACCGGTTTTGACAGGAATCCCGCTCGACTGACAGCACGCCACAAAGTGCTCATACAGAACAGTTGCCGTATCTGGCTTTGCCGCACGCATGAAATTGGGGCGTTTTCCTTTTTTACAGTCCCCATACAAGGTGAATTGCGAGATAATCAGCAGTTCCCCCTGTATATCCGCCACGCTGCGGTTCATTTTGCCGTCTAAATCGCTAAAAATGCGCAAACCCACGCATTTTTCCGCCAAATAGGCGGCATCCTGCTGTGTATCCCCTTCTGTGATACCAATCAAGACCACCAGCCCTTGTCCGATTTCGCGGCGCTCCTTGCCATCAATGGTGACTGCGGCGTGTGCCGCGCGTTGAATCATCAATCTCATAGGCGTTCCCTGTCAATGAACATCAACGGTGCGCGTCACATCGACCACACCTTTGGTATTTTTCAGGCGTCGGATCACGTTTTCCAGTTGCTGTACGCCACTGACATCCACCATGGCATTGATGACTGCAAATCCATCCGCCAAGTCGCGTGCACTGAGTTCATGCACATTGATGCGTGCGGAAGAAAACAGCACTGCAATCTCTGCCAAAATGCCGATGCGGTTGCGAGTGGAAATTTGCAGTCCTGTGCTGAATTTGCCCTTATCCGGCGCACTGGCAGCCAAATCCTCATCCCACCAGCAGTTAATCCAACGGGATTGGTCTTCTGGCGAGTCATTTGTGCGCACATTGCTGCAATCGCGCCGATGAATGGACACCCCATAGCCGCGTGTCACAAAGCCTATGATGTCATCCCCCGGAATCGGTGTACAGCATCTTGCAAATTTAATGAGGCAATTATCAATGCCTTCCACAATCACGCCGGATTGGGATTTCGTTTGCTTTTTCACAGGTGCTGCAAGTGCTTCTATCGTTTCTTTTTCACTCAGCTGCCGCCGCGCACGTGTGACATCATCCTTGACCTTATTGAGCACCTTGGTGACCGTGATGCCGCCATAGCCGATAGACGCATACATTTCCTCAATGTTTGTAAACGAAAATTTATCAAGCACATCCTTTTGAATCTCTTGGCTTTCATAAAAGCCGTTATACAGCAGGTTGGCGCGCAGCTCTCTGTCCAGCTCTTCCTTGCCCTGCACCATGTTGTCTTCACGACATTCTTTTTTGAACCACTGCTTAATTTTATTGCGCGCTTCCGTGGTGCGTACAATTTTCACCCAGTTTCGGCTCGGCCCATGTGTTTCCTTAGAGGTTAGCACCTCGACAATATCGCCATTTTTCAGCGGTGTATCAATCGGCGCAATGCGTCCATTGATTTTACATCCTGTCATGCGGTTGCCAACGGCAGAATGGATGGCATATGCAAAGTCAATCGGCACCGCACCCGCGGGCATATTCACCACATCGCCACGCGGTGTGAACACAAACACTTCATCTGCAAACAAATCCACCTTAATGTTTTTGATGAAATCCTCCGCTTCGGTATCCTGCTGTGCCTCAAGCAACTGTCGAATCCATGCAAACGCCTGTTCGCTGCCTTGGCGGTCCATGCCCTGCTTATACTTCCAATGCGCTGCAACGCCGTATTCCGCCATCTTGTGCATTTCCTCCGTGCGAATCTGCACTTCAAACGGAATACCCGCTCGACCAATCACCGTTGTATGCAGCGACTGATAGCCGTTTGGTTTTGGTGTGGAAATATAGTCCTTAAACCGTCCCGGAATCGGCTTATAAGAGTCGTGAATGTGTCCCAGCACATTATAGCAGTCCACGACGTTATTGACCATGACACGCACGGCACAGATGTCATAAATTTCGTCAATGGTTTTGTGCTGTGCATACATTTTGCGATAAATGGAATAAATATGCTTGACACGTGCCGAAATATGATTTTCGATATGTGCTTCCTGCAATTTTTCGTGGATGGTGTTTTTAATATGCTCCAAAAACACCTCATGCTGTGCGCTCTGCTTCTTCAGCCCTTCAACAATTTCATTGTAGCCTATGGGGTCCAGACATTTCAGCGATAAATCTTCCAGCTCCCATTTGATGCGCTGCATACCCAAGCGGTGGGCAATCGGCGCATAGATTTCCATGGTTTCCAGTGCTTTGTCACGCTGCTTGCGCTCCGGAAGATGCTGAAAGGTACGTGCATTGTGCAAACGGTCGGCAAGCTTGATGAGAATAACGCGAATATCCTTGCTCATCGCCATGAACATCTTGCGCAGGTCTTCCATCTGCTCCTGCTCCTTGGAATAGCGCAACATCCCCAGTCGGGTCACGCCGTCCACCAATTCCGCAACAGAGGTGCCGAATTTATTTTCAATCTCCTTGTAGCCAAATCCGGTATCTTCAATGCAGTCATGCAGAATACCGGCACAAACCGAATCGCTGTCCAGTCCCATCTCGACAATGATTTCTGCCACCGCAAACGGATGGATAATATACGGTTCGCCAGTGCGCCGCTGCTGTCCTTCATGGGCACTGCTGGCGCACGCATATGCGGCACGAATCTTTTTGACATTTGCCTGTGGATTTTGCTTTAGGACACGCTCTATTAAAAATTCAATTTTATCCTGCATACCAAAACTCCCTTTTCTATGTGAAAATCAGCTTTCCCCCAAACGCACACTGTCACGTGTCCCGCCGCCGATAGACAGCGTGCCGAACAGACAGGGCGTACGCCGCTTTTCCTGCTTCCCCCGCTAATTTTCGCTCATGCTGCGTAGTGTCGCCAAAACGACCGAACGGGAAATATCCGCTTTCCCCTGATAATGCTTCAAACTAATATAAATCAAGCCATCTCGGAAATGATAACTGAGCAGTGCACTTTCACTGAACACATCCAAGCAGACCAATACCTTCCCAATGCTGATGGCGCGCTTGCTTTCCCACTGAACACGCCGACTCAGCGCATTGGACGGCACACACAGCTGCCCTTCCTGTGCCCTGCTGATGATATGCCGCCAAACCGCCACCAAATCCTGCCTCTCCGGCATCAGAACCTGCGCTTCCTGCTTGGTCAACGGCTGGTCATTCATACAGCGATTATATAGTGACAATATCCTTTGGTCGGCGAGCAGTTCGCTTTGGCTCAGCCGCACATCCTGCACCACCATCTGCACACTCGTTCGACCACGAAAGCTGTTGATTTCCAGATAAAATGCAGCATCCACCTCATTGCCTTGCGCAAATCCGCAGCCGCCCGCCCCCGTGCCAAACAGCAGCGCTGTGTACTTGTTGCCCTCTCTCGACAGAGTTAGGCGCACATGACGGTCGCTGGAAATCGGTGTGATTTCCTCAACCATCATATTTTCCATGGCAAAAATCGGCTGTGGATTTTTTGACCCATAGGGCTCCAGCACCTGCAATCCCACTACGTTCTCTTCGCTAATCCACGCAGGTGTAATCATGCTGTCTATGTGCAGGGTTGCCCGTAGGCTGACTGGGTCAATGCGTTCCTTGGCATAGTCCTTGATGCGTTGTTTGAATGCCTGCAAATGCTCCCGATGCACCGTTAGCCCTGCGGCCAACTCGTGACCACCATATTTATCCAGCAAATCATCGCAGGCACACAAGGCTTCAAACAAATTAAAGCCAGCCATGGAACGCCCCGAGCCTTTTCCAATGTCCCCATCCATGGCAATCAAAAACACCGGACAGCTATATAAATCACAGATGCGCGAGCACACGATGCCAATGACGCCGCTGTGCCAATTTTCCCCTGACAGAACAATGATTTTATCTTCCACAGGGTCATATTCTTTGCGCAGCTGTGCCAAGGCATTTTCCAAAATTTCAGCTTCTGTCACCTGCCGATTTTTGTTTTGCTCACACAGCCATGCGGCAAGTGTCTGCGCGCGCGCCTCATCCTGTGTCAAAAACAGTTCTGCAGCGCGCTTTGCCTGCCCCAACCGGCCTGCGGCATTGATGCGCGGGGCAAGCATGAAGCTAATGGTGCTGCTGGTGGGTTTTTTCCCTTCCTGCCCAATTTCACGCAGCAGCATCTTCAGGCCCACCGCTTGCGGATGCTGCATATTTTGCAGTCCCGCCGCCACAATCACGCGATTTTCGCCGACAATCGGCATGACATCTGCAACCGTTCCCAGCGCAGTTAAGCCCGCATAGCGGCGCAGTGTGTCTTCGGTATCCTCTGACAGGGCGCAAATCAGCTTAAATGCCACACCCACGCCGGACAGCTCTGCAAATGGATGGCTGCTTCCATCTCTTTTGGGGTCAACCACCGCAACCGCATCCGGCAGTTCGCTCAAGCATTCATGGTGGTCTGTCACGATGACACGCAGTCCAATTTCCTTTGCAAAGGCGATTTCCGGCAACGCCGTGATGCCGGAATCCACCGTAATCAGCAGCTGTGTACCTTCTGCCCGCAACCCCTCCAACGCCATTTTATTCAGCCCATAGCCTTCGCTGGTGCGGTCTGGAATGTAATAATCACAGTTTCCGCCGATAGAGCGCAGGTAATCGACCAAAATACAGGTGGCAGTCACACCGTCCACATCATAATCGCCAAACACCGTGATTTTGCTGCCCGTCTGTACTGTTTCGCGAATTTCCTGTACCGCAGCGGCCATATCCGGCAATCTAAACGGGTCTTGCAGCCGTGTGGTGTCTGTGCTTAAAAACGTGTCCACTTCGTCCGCATCACACAAACCACGCGCACATAGCGCAGCTGCTGCAAGCGGTGTAAAGCCACCTTGTTGTGCCATAGACTGTGCCCGCGCCAAATCCGGCTTTGCAACCACCCAATTTTTTATTTTCATACGCTTTCCTCTTATATTTCATATTGGCTTTATTATACCAAATCCCTTCCTAAAACTCAACTTTTTTGTTGAACCTGTTGAAATCGCTTTTATCTTCTATTTTTTAACAAAAAACAAACTGCATCGCGAAGCTTTTTTCTTGACGATGCAGTCCGTTGCGCGCTATGTTATTTTCCCAGTTGCTTTCTGTAACGCATTATAACGGTGCAAAATCAAAATATTTCAGCAATCCATTATACAGCCCCACCGCAAATCCGTATGGGTCGTAGCGTAATTTTTCTGCGTCCTGTGTATTTGTGAGGTATCCAAGCTCCACCAATGCCGAGGGCATATTGGTGCGCCGCAGCACATACAGTGCCGAATTGATGCGCACACCATTATCCCGTGTTCCCATCCGCTCTACAACGCCTGCCAAAAGCTGTTCTGCAAACCAATAGGATTGCGAATATTGCTCATACACATACACTTCCGTGCCGTTGACTGCCGGATTCCAATTAGAATTGCAATGGATGCTGATAAAATAATCTGCCGGCCATGTGTTTGCCATGTTCACCCGGGTTGCCAAGCTGCTTGCCACCGAAGTGCCAAGCTGTGTTTCCGGCGCTTCCCGCGACAGGCGCGCTTCAAACCGTGGGTCTTCCGCTAATATACCTGCCAAATATGCCCCTACTTGATAATTAACATCCTGCTCGCGCATTCCATTTGCCTCTGCGCCTGCATTTGGATTGACAGGATTGTGTCCCTGATCAATAAAAATACGAATTGCCACACAATCACCTCAACTGCTATTTCTCACAGGTGTATCTCCTGCTCATTTCAGCATATGCCGCAGCCTGCGGGAAGGACAATGCCTGCCGCACATTTTACAAAACGCCCCTTTTTCATGGAATTTTCGCTGGATTTCATGGACACCCCAGCCAGAAACTGCTATACTAAAACGTATACTGATGGGATAATAAACAGGAGGATTGGAAACTGCATGAAACTGGAACTGTGCTGCCCCACGCTATTTGGTCTGGAAGGCATTGTCGCGGATGAGCTGCGCTTCAACGGAAAATTAACCGATGTACGTGCCGAAAACGGGCGTGTGTTTTTTTCCGGCGATGAACACACCTTGGCATGGGCCAATTTAAATTTACGATGCGCGGAGCGTGTGTTGATTCTGCTCGGCAGCTTTTCTGCCAAAACCTTTGACCAGCTGTTTGAGGGCGTGCGTGCCCTGCCTTGGGAGCAGTTCATCCCCAAGGATGGTGCGTTCCCTGTGAAGGGACACAGCCTGCAGTCGCAGCTGCATTCGATTCCAGACTGCCAAAAAATCATCAAAAAGGCTGTTGTCAAGCGGCTTTCTGACCACCATGGCGTCAACTGGTTTGAAGAAACCGGCGCGCGGTATCAGATTCAGTTTGCCATCATGCATGACCGTGCCGAGCTTTATCTGGACACCTCCGGCGCGGGTCTGCACAAGCGTGGATACCGCACGCAGGCCAACGCTGCCCCGCTGCGGGAAACCCTTGCCGCGGCGATGGTAAAGCTCGCACGCTGGCGCGGCAAAGAGGAACTGCTCGACCCATTCTGTGGCTCGGGCACGATTGCCATTGAAGCCGGAATGCTTGCCATGCGCCGTGCACCCGGGATTCTGCGCACGTTTGATGCCGAAAAATGGGGCTGCATCGATAAAAGCACGTGGAAGCGCGTGCGGGAGGATGCCGTAGCAAACATCAATCCCGAACCCATTGCGCCCATTTATGGCAGTGACCTTGACCCCGCTTGTCTGCCGCTTTCGATTGAAAACGCCAGACGTGCCGGTGTGCTGTCTGCCATTCGCTTTCAAACTGCCGATGCAACGCAGCTTTCCTATCGTGAGCGCACCGGCGTGCTGTTCGCAAACCCGCCTTATGGCGAACGTCTGCTGGATTTGAAAACCGCCCAATCCCTCTATACCGCCTTTGGGCACGCAGTCGCCGCTTCTCCTGTTAAGCAATATATTCTGTCCTCCGATGCAGACTTTGAGCGATTTTATGGCAAAAAGGCCGACCGTCGGCGCAAGCTGTACAACGGCATGATTAAATGCGACTTATATATGTACTATCAATAACCATCTTCCGAAACGCAGATAACGACAAGCATTTCAACAATAGCTATCATTTCAAGAACAGGGGTGTTGCAAGATGAAATCATTGAGTATCCGAACCAAAATGGCAGCTTTGCTGCTGATTGTTGTCCTTGCCCTTGGCACTGCAGGCGGCATTTCCATCCACCAGATGCAGTCACTGAGCGATATTTCTTCACAGCAGCTGGAAAGCACCATTCGGGATAATTTTGATGAAAATGTGAAAGGTCAAGTAGAGAATGCTTGTTCGCTGCTGCAAACGGTATATGACAAGGTGCAGTCGGGTGAATATACCATGGAGCAGGGCAAAACCCTCGGTGCGGATTTGCTGCGCAACCTGCAGTATGGTGTGGATGGATATTTCTGGGCGGATACATATGACGGCACCAATGTCGTCTATCTCGGCAAGAGCGTGGAGGGCACCAATCGCATAGACACCACCGATGCAACCGGTCTTCCGGTCATCAAAACCATCATCGAAAACGGCAGACTGCCGGACGGCGGATTTACCGATTATCAGTTTCCCAAGCCGGATACCACAGAGGCGTTTCCAAAACGGTCTTACAGCAAAGCCTTTGAACCCTTCCAATGGGTCATCGGCACAGGCAACTATACCGACTTTATTGATGCCACTGTTGCAGAGCGTCGAGCTGCTTTAGAGCGCAGTATCGCAACAGCAGTCACTAAAATGGTGGTGTTAATTGCTATCTGTTTATTGATTTCGGTGGTGCTGGGAATTTACATCGTGGTGAGCATCGCCGTTCCCCTGCAAAAGCTCATTACCGTGACTGACCATCTCGCAGGCGGCAATTTGGATATGGAAATCCAAATCGACTCCAAAGATGAAATCGGTCGGCTTGCCCAGTCGATGCAATCTCTTGTTGCCCGCTTGAAAACCTATATGGACTACATCCAAGAGACGGTTTTACTATTAGAGGGCATTGGAAACGGCAATTTGCATCTGGAATTTACGCACACTTATGACGGCGAATTCCAGTCCATCAAATTGGCATTGATGCACACCGCTACATTATTAAATGACACCCTTTCCGAATTCAACACCGCTGCAAATCGTGTGGCAAGCGGTTCGGAGCATGTTTCCACAGGTGCGCAGGCACTCTCACAAGGGGCAACGCAGCAAGCCAGCTCCATCGAAGAAATGTCTGCAACCATCAATGAAATTTCTGCCCAACTGGAGCAGTCTGCCGAAAAAGCGGCTGCCGCCAACCAATTCACCATACAATCCAACGATACCATTGCACGTGTGCAGCAGCAAATGGAGGAAATGGTGTCTGCTATGGACAGCATTAACCATGCTTCCAGCGAGATTGAAAAAATCATCCAAAACATTGATTCCATTTCGTTCCAGACCAATATTCTTGCGCTGAACGCGTCCATTGAAGCCGCACGTGCGGGAGCAGCAGGCAAAGGCTTTGCCGTGGTAGCGGATGAAGTCCGCAACCTCGCCAGCAAATCTGCTGAAAATGCAAAAAACACGGCTGTTCTCATTGCCGATGCACTCGCTTCCATTCAAAACGGCACCAAAATTGTGGACGAAACCAAGCTTTCTCTGCTGCAAGTCATCACAAACGCAGAAAAGACCTCCGAAATTATTCAGCACATTTCTACAGAAAGTGTTTCCCAAGCAGAGGCGGTTGCGCAAGTCAACATCGGTTTTGAACAAATTTCTGCTGTTGTGCAAAACAACAGTGCAACGGCGCAGGAAAGTGCTGCTGCAAGTCAAGAGTTGACCGACCAAGCGCAGCTGCTGAAAAATTCCATTAAAAAATTCAACCTGCATACCACAGCGGAAGAGGACTAAACGCCTATCTATACAAAGGAGCTTGTCGAGCAATTCGACCAGCTCCTTTTGTTGATTGTTAACGCTGTCCGCAAAATTTTGTGCGGAAAACTGTATGCAAAACCATCGACAATTTCCACAAAATTTGATACACTATCTGTATTGAATCCCCAAATCAGAGGGGGATTATTTTTTGTGACCCTCCCGCTGTGCATGGTGGGATGCAGTCTGAAGGAGTATGTTTGTGAAACTGTACGTATTGAACACCGGATATTTGGAAACCGACAAAAATAACGTGGTTGCCTGCGCCACTATTGGCACCCACAGCAACCCACATATTACAAACGAGTGGATTAAACTGCCGGTATTGGCATTTTTAATAGAAACGGATGGTGGCTATATTTTATATGATACCGGCAGCCATCCGGATGCCATGGATGGCTATTGGCCCAAAAACCTGCAGGAAATTTATCCGCTGTACCAAACGAAAGAGGAACGCTTGGAGGCACAGCTTGCCCTTTGTGGCGTGCGTCCTGAGGATGTGAAAACGGTTGTGGTTTCCCACATGCATCTCGACCATGCCGGCAATCTGTCGTTGTTCCCCCATGCCCAAGTGTATGTGCCGAAGCATGATTTTTGCCATGCACAGGTGCAGGTAAGACTCAATGCTGACCCCGCCACGCACGGCGGCTATGTCAAAGCGGATTTGGATGTTTCTGTGGCGCAGTATCATCTGGTAGACGAGGATTTTGAACTCGCACCGGGTGTTGAGGTCATCAATCTGCCCGGACATACCCCTGGATTGCTGGGGCTCATGGTGCATTTGCCTGGCGGAACGTATATTTTGCCGCAGGACTGTGTCTATACCGAAGAAATCTATGGTCCCCCCGCAAAAGCATCCGGTTTATTATATGATAGCCTTTCCTATTTCCAATCGATTGAGAAAGTTCGAAAATTACAAAAAAAACACAACGCCACGGTTATCTATGCGCATGATTTTGAGCATTTCAAAACCTTGCAGCTTGCACCGCAGTGTTATGAATAATTGCAAAATTCCCTTCTTTCGCAAGAAGGGAATTTTGTATATCAACCGTATGAACAGAAAGGGGCTGCGATGATACAATTTGGATATGCCTGCCTTGCACAAGGGGTTGCCGATACCCAAATGAAGGCCTGCACCATACGCACCGCTACCACCGAGCGGCTGCACGATGTGACGGCGCACAACCTTGCCGCACTGCTGCGGCTTGTGCAGTATAATCAAAAAAACAATAT
The DNA here is from genome assembly GCA_963664255.1 of Intestinibacillus sp. Classification (GTDB taxonomy): domain Bacteria; phylum Bacillota; class Clostridia; order Oscillospirales; family Butyricicoccaceae. The sequence goes on from OY760938.1 coordinate 609,337, forward strand.
TCCGCTCCTTCGTATCAGCTCCGATCTCATTCCGTTTGGCTCCAGTCCCGTGAACACATTGTGTTGGCAGGAGGTGTTTGCCGAGCAGTTTGCCCATATTGGCAGTGCCATTGCAGCAGCAAAACTGCGTGTTTCCATGCACCCGGGGCAGTATACCGTGCTGAATTCTCCAAACGAGGATGTGGTCACTCGTGCCATTGCGGATTTGGAATATCACGAACAGGTTCTGCGTCTGCTCCATACAGACCGCACCAGTAAGCTCATCCTGCACCTCGGTGGTGCCTACGGAGATAAATCCGCCGCAATGGAGCGGTTTTGCCGCAACTGGGAACATGTGTGTGACAGCGTGCGCCAACGGATTGTGTTGGAAAATGATGAGCGCATCTATACCATTGCCGAGGTGCTGTCTGTTGCCGAACGCTTGGGCATTCCTGTGGTTTTGGATACGCTGCATCATGCAATCAATCCGCCTGAAGAACATCGCCCGCTTACAGATTGGATTGCACGATGTGCAGCAACATGGAAATCTGCTGATGGCAGACAAAAAATCCATTATTCCCAGCAAAGCACAGGCGCAAAGCTTGGGGCACACTCACAAACCATCTATACCGAGCCCTTTTTGCAGTTTTATGACACCATTTGCGATATGGATTTAGACATTATGCTGGAGGTCAAGGACAAAAATTTGTCTGCCGTGAAATGTGGTATTCTGACCGCAGCGCATCCGCATATCTCTCTTTTGGAGCATGAATGGGCAAACTATAAATACAACGTGCTGGAGCATTCCCACCCTGCTTATCTGGAGATTCGTTCGCTGTTAAAAGACAAAACCGCCTTTCCCGCAAGGCAGTTTTACAGCATTTTGGAGCAGGCAATGGATACCCCCATTGAGCCAAATGGTGCAGTGAATGCACTGCTCCACGTTTGGGGATATTTCAAAACTGAGGCACAGCCAACTGAAAAAAAGCGCTTTTTCACAGCCTTGGAAAACTACAAAACAGGTGCCGTAACCCTCGCTTCTGTCAAAAATCAGCTGCAACCGCTTGCTAAAAAGTATGACGAACGCTATCTGCTCCAATCCTATTATTTCATCAAATAGTATCCACCTGCGAAAAATAAAAAGCAGACTGTATACATTTATGCAATCTGCAATTTCCGAAAGCGTCCTGGCGAAAGCCCAACTTTCTGCGAAAACATCTTGATAAAACTGACTTCTGAGTGGTATCCTACCTGCTCACCCACCGCACGAATGGTCATCTGTGTATTTTTTAGTAGGTATTTGGCGTGGCTGATGCGCAGCAAAATCAAATAATCATAGGGCGAGTACCCCGTTGCTTTTTTGAAAATGCGCACAAAATGATAGGGACTAATTTGCACGTGCTCGGCAATCTCCCCCAGAGAAATCGATTCATGCAGTCTGTTTTGGATGTACACGATGGCACGTTCCACCGATGTGGTGTTTGCCGCTGTCTGCGCAGAACGCTTCTCTGTGCTGGTCGTCAAATAACACAGCATCTCAAACAGCATTCTGGAGCACATTTGCTCTGCAATCTGCTGTTTGTGGAAGCTATGTATCAACTGCCCCAGAAGCGCCTGCACCTCGCTATGGTGCTGCTTTGTGAGATAAATTCCTTTTTCCTGCACAATGGCGTCGCAGAAGGATTTTGAATTTGCGCCGTTGATATGCATCCAAAAAAATTCAACGTTGGATTTGGCATAATATTGATGCGGTGCATAGGCGTTGAGCAGCACCATCTCGTTTGCAGATGCAACCAGATGTTTGCCGGAAACCTTGAATGCCAGCTCGCCTTTTCGCACAAAGAAGAGAATGTAGGTTTGTGCATCGCTTCGATTCACACAGTAACCCGGTTCACAAAAATAGTGCCCGCATTCCGTGGTATAATAATAAAACTGCCGCGCAAGGTCTGTTAGGACAGGAATAAAATAATGCGACCTAGACAGAACGCCGCATTCATTTCGGCAAAGCATAGAAACTCCTTTCTGGCGGGTTGTATGTTTATCCGAAGACTTCTGGCAAATCCATTCGACACCGTCTGCACGCCATGATGCTATAAGAACCTTGCGCTCGATATGTCCTGCGCAAGGCTCTTATACATACAGAATAATTGCGATTATTCCGGAATCTTAATCCATGTGCCGCCATTTTGGCAGGATTCGGTGGCTGCCGCTGCCATCAAGACCGGACGCAGACCATCTAGCGCACCCACGACAACCGGCTGATTGTTGACAATCGCGTTTACAAAGCTCTTGACCTGCTCAATAAACGCCGTGTTGTAACGCTCTAGGAAGAACCACAGCGGCTTTTCGCTGTGTGCACCATCCTTCGTCATCACCGTGGTGGTGTGCCGCAAATCATTGGCATCAGACGCCATACCCTTAGAGCCAAAGGCTTCCACACGCTGGTCATAGCCGTAAACCGCCTGACGGGAGTTGTTGATGACAGCAATGCAGCCGTTTGCCATCTTCATGGTAACAACTGCGGTATCTACATCCGGAATGCCGGATTCTTCCTGCAGCTTCGGGTTCACAAGGCAGGAACCAACCGCAGAAATCTCGACTGCTTCCGAACCCGTGACATAGCGCACCATATCGAAATCATGAATCATCATATCATAGAACAGTCCGCCGGACACTGCCACATAGGCTGCCGGGGGCGGCTCTGGGTCACGAGAGGACACAATCACGATATGCGGTTCACCGATTGTGCCATTTTTCACTGCGTCTGCAACCGCCTTGTGGTTGTGGTCAAAGCGGCGGTTGAAGCCCACTTGGAACTTGACACCCTTCTCGTCAACGGCTTTCATCACCGCCTTGATTTTATCCACATCATAATCCACCGGCTTTTCGCAGAATACGTGCTTGCCTGCGTTGACAGCCGCCAAGGAAATCAGCGAATGGGTGTCGGTAGAAGAACAGACAAAAACCGCCTCTACATCTGTATTGTTCACAACATCCATATAATCTGTCGAAACTTTGGTGATACCACGCTGTGCACACCATTCACGTGCACCAGACTTGTCAAGCATTGGGTCAGCTACCGCGACCACTTCTACCCCTGCGACAGCATTGAGCAGATTTTCAATATGCAGCTTGCCGATACGGCCGCAGCCGACAACGCCAATTTTTACATTACCCATTTTTTAAACGCTCCTTTTATTTGTTTAGCAATATTTTGCAACGTGTGCTTTGGTCACTTCAGCAGACATCTTGACGTTGTCTTCCTGTGTCATTTCATAATATGCAGGGCGGAAAATCTCAATCGTGCAGACATCGCCCTCAAATCCGATGTTCTGCAAGGTATCCACATACCGCTTGTGGTCAAGGCAATCGCCCTCTGCATCCGGCCATAGGCGCTTTTCATCGTTGTTATATGGTGCGCCGCAAGGCATATCTTCCATGCCGTTGAGATGCCATACAAAGATTTTCTTGCCGTCTGCCTGCTCCAATGCAGTCCAATCCGATGCCATTGCATGGAAATGATACTGGTCAAGCGTCAAGCCAACCAACGAAGAGTTGACCTCTTCCACAATGGCATATGCATCTTCAAAGCGGTTGATGGTCATTGCCGGTGCACCGCAGAACTCCAATGACAGCTTAATGCCATGCGGCTCGACCTTTGTCAGCATTTCACGCAAAACAGCCACCGCATCGGCACGAATTTCTCCGCGGGTTGCATGGATGCCACGCTCCATCAAATCCATGGACGGCACAACAACAATCATTTTGCAGCCCAAAATGTTGCAGCGACGAATAATTTCGTCAAGCTCTGCCATCACAGCGTCCTTTTCTGCCTGCGTCTGCTTCATGTTGAAGAAGCACAGCGCATTATAAGACAGCATCTTGAGGTGATGGGATTGAAACCACGCGCCCAGCTCTTCCAGTGTGCACGCGCCCGCATCTAGGTCACGGTTCAGGCATTCTGACTGGATGTCGATGAAGTCAAATCCATGCTGTTCGCACAATTCGAGGTCCTTCATCACAGAATGGTCTTTGCAGAAACGGTCATTTGCTTCATTAAACCCAATTTTCATATTGTATACTCCTTTTAAATAATCTATCTATGGTGTTTGTGAACCGTTAGAACCTGTATTCACGATTTTCGGTGCACCCTTTAGGAATGTATCCAAAATAGCATACGTGCACGCATCTTTTCAAGAGCAAACGCAAATGAACATTTTCATGTACACTTTATCAGCTATTCAACCAATATCAGCCGTCAAACATTGTATAGTATCCCAAGAACAAATCTCATTTTTGCATGCTGCTGCATCTTTTGCTGTTTGACACGATATGCTACAATAGAATCAATCTGAATCAAGGAAAGAGTGAGGCGTTTCCATGCCAGTTACATTGAATCAAATTGCACAAGCATGCGGCGTTTCCCGTGGCACTGTGGACCGTGCATTGCGTAACAAAGGGCATGTCCGCCCCGAATTAGTCGCACAAATCAAACAAACGGCACGGGAGCTTGGCTATGTGACAAACCGCATTGACGCTGCGTGCAGTATGTCTTCCACGGTGCATATTGGTGTGCTGCTGCATTCCGCATCTACGAAATTCGTAGAGATTTTAGCAGGTTGTATCCAAAAAACCGCCGCTGAGATGGAAGAGCTTTCTGTCACGGTCACCATGCGGCTGATGCATGGGCTGGATGCACGCCAGCAGGCGGCGCTGATGGATGAGCTGATTGAAAAGGAAGGCATTGATGCTTTGGCGATTATGCCTCTGGCAAGCAGCTTGATTCGTGACAAAATCAATCAGCTGTCGGAGGAAAAGGGCATTCCTGTGATTACTTTTAACACCGACATTGCCGACTGCAATCGCTTGGCATATGTCGGCACGGACAATTTGGCAGCCGGACGCACTGCCGCCGCACTGATGGGGCTTTCCATTCGTGGCAGTGGTCGTGTGCTCGCCATCACTGGCGTGCAAAACGGGCATTATGCGGACAGTCAGCGCATGATTGGCTTTGTCGACGAATTGCAGACGCAATACCCACAAATTGAATTGATTGGCACGCAGCAATGCTTCAGTGATGCCGATATGGCGGAACGCATTGTCCTGTATACCTTGGAAACAGGCGGCGCAGTGGATGGCATTTATGTGTCTTCTGCCGGTCGAAGCGGTGTGTATCGCGCACTGCAAAAAGCAAATGCTGTGGGGAAAGTGCACGTCATTGTGCATGATTTGACCCCTGAAAATATGCGTATGGCACGAGATGGTCTGGTGGACTTTATCGTGGGGCAGGATGTGCAGGCACAGGGCACTTTGCCGCTTCGACTGCTTTATGACTATCTTACCAAGAAAAAATTGCCCGCGCACAGGCTTTATCAGACTGATATTGAAGTGAAATTCCGCTGCAATCTCGGAAAAATAGAAGAAGTATGATTTGACCCGATATTTTTATGCTGCTCAAAATGCACAATGTATTTTGAGCAGCTTTTTCCATCTAAAATGCTATACATCAACTATTGTTTATGTATTTTTATCCACCAAATGCATGATATGCCTGCATTCTCGCCAATTACACAGCGCAACATTTGCAAATTTACCATCTGTATCACATTGCCGACTGTCCAACAGTGCCTCCTCTTTACCGTCACACGCACACATACCTTGCAATTCTTTACGCTATTTTGCGATGAATTTCCATGCTTCAGTTTCCCGCTTTCTACAATCCATCCCCAAAACCGTATGTTGTTTCATTGGCGGGCGCAGCATGATATTCACGCAGCAACATCAGCAAACCACCCAATCTTCTCCTTACTTTTTCGGCTCTTTTTCCTTGTTTCCTTGTTGTTTTTGGTATATATTTATAATTTTCGTCGCCCATCCGTTTTTATTTTTCTTTCAAATGCTTTGATTTGTGCACTGTGCATAGTTCATAATCGATATATTTTGCCATAGTGCAAGAAAAACAATCGCAGCGGGTAAAATATCAAAATAATTGTTGCAAATGTCTTTGGCGCGTGATATTCTATGAGCAAATCAAGGCGTGCACGAGAACGCAATGAAATACAAAGACGATTTGTGAAAAAGTTCGCAATGTACGCCAAAACAACGGGAAAAGAAGAAGAGGAGCGAGACACATGAAACTGAAAAGAACAATGGCCCTGTTATTGGCAGGTATTCTGTCTGCATCCATGTTGGCAGGCTGCGGCGCAAGCAGCACAGAAAGCACAGAAACACCGGCGGCAAACGCAGGTGCAAGCGATAGCGCAGCTGCAGCAGACACTGCGGAAGGCGGCACCATCACCTTGGTTCTCTCTCAGCGCGACGAATGGCTCAGCACACTGGACATGGCAGCAAAGGATGCAGCAGAAGCAGCAGGCTACACGCTCAATTCCTTGGATGCACAGTCTGACGTAAATAAGCAGCTCCAATATGTTGAAACCGCACGCAACAATGGTGAAACCGCGGTTATCGTCAACCTAGTTGACCCGAACACAGCACCGGACATTGTAGAAGCAGCAGGCGATATGAAGGTTGTATTCGTAAACCGTCCGCCCGCAGACATGAGCATTTTGACCGAAAATGTGGTATATGTTGGTTCTGACGAAATGACCTCTGGTAAGTTCCAGGGCGAATTCCTGGCAGATTACTTCAAGGCACAGGGCAAAACCGAAATCAAGTACATCCTGCTCAATGGTATTTTGGGACAGGTTTCCACCACAAACCGTACTGCATCTGTGCTGCAGGCACTGAAGGATGGCGGCATCACTGCAACCGAAGCTTCCGCACCGCTGGCTTGCGACTATGACCGCGCAGAAGCAATGACCCAGATTGGACCGCTGCTCAGCTCTGGCGTCGCATTTGATTGCATCATTGCAAACAATGACTCTATGGCACTCGGCGCAATCGAAGCATTGGAGCAGCAGGGCCTGGATCCATCTAAAACCCCGATTGTCGGCATTGACGCAACAGCAGACGGTCGTCAGGCAGTGAAGGATGGCAAGATGGCAATGACCGTGTTCCAGAATGCAAAGGGACAGGGCTCTGGCGCACTGGCAGCTGCTATCAACTTGGTGGCAGGCAAGGCAATCAACGAAGGCACCGAATATGAAGTGGATGCAACCAATGCCAACATCGTTTGGGTTCCGTTTGAGCCGGTAACCCCGGACAATGTCGCTGAATACGACGATAAGTAATCCATAGAAACGCGCAACTCAGTATACCTATAAGAAGTGTAGAAAAAGCGGCGGTGCATTGACCCGACAGGCAATGCACCGCTTTATGTAACAAACGCATTGGCATAGTGCCGTGGACGGTGCAGTTTGCAGTGCAAAATATGCCAATAGACTGTGGAAATAGAGGTGAATAGCAGTGAGCGAAGAATTTATTCTGGAAATGCATGATATCGTCAAAGAATTTCCCGGTGTGCGTGCACTGAAGGGCGTCCATTTAAAGGTGCGTCCTGGTACCGTACATACGCTCATGGGAGAAAATGGTGCGGGCAAATCCACACTGATGAAATGTTTGATTGGTATCCAGAAGCCAACTTCCGGCACAATGACATTCAAAGGGGAAGAAATTTGCTTCCACAACACCCTCAGCGCGATGAATGCAGGCATTTCCATGATTCATCAGGAGCTTAGCCCTGTACCAGAGCGCAGTGTGTGCGAAAATGTGTGGATGGGACGTGAACCGCGCCGCGGTATCGTAGTCGACCACAAAAAGATGAGAAAAGATACGTTAGAACTGTTTGCAAAGCTGAATTTGGACTTGGATCCAGATGAAAAGATGGGTAATCTGACCGTTGCAAAGATGCAGATGGTGGAAATTGCAAAGGCAGTTTCGTTTAATTCCTCCATCGTTATCATGGACGAGCCTACTTCTGCACTCACCGAAACTGAAGTAGAGCATTTGTTCAAAATCATTGCCGATTTGAAGGCAAAAAACGTAGCAATTATTTATATCTCACATAAAATGGACGAAATTTTCCGCATCAGTGATGATATTACCATTTATCGTGACGGTGAATTCATTGCCACTGAAAAAGCGGAAGCCTTAGATATTGACAAGGTGATTACCTTGATGGTCGGTCGTGAAATGAGCGAAATGTTCCCCAAAATCGAGTGTCCGATTGGAGAAACCATCCTAAAGGTCGAAGGCTTGAGCTCGGGACGCGCATTCCATGATGTATCCTTTGAGCTGCGCCGCGGCGAAATCCTTGGATTTGCAGGCTTGGTTGGTGCAGGACGTACCGAAGTGGTGGAAACCATTTTTGGAATGCGCCCTCGTACGGCCGGTAAAATTTATAAGGATGGACAAGAGCTGCAAATCAAAAGTCCTGAGGATGCGATTGCCAATAAAATTGCACTTTTGACCGAAGACCGCCGCGGCAACGGCATTGTTGGACTGCTGAGTGTTGCGGAAAATGCAGTGCTGGCAAATCTGAAAAAGTATGGATTGCCGCTCAGGCATCACAAAATCCGCGAGGATGCAGAAGAATATGTGCAAAAGCTGAATGTCAAAACCGCAAGCTTGGAAACGCCGATTGCAAATCTTTCCGGCGGCAATCAGCAAAAGGTATTGGTGGCACGTTGGCTGTTGACCAATCCAGATATTTTGATTGTGGATGAACCGACCCGTGGCATTGACGTGGGTGCAAAGGCAGAAATTCACACCCTAATCACCAAGCTGGCAGGCGAAGGCAAGGCAATCATTATGATTTCCTCCGAACTGCCCGAGGTCTTGGGCATGGCAGACCGTGTGCTGGTGATGCATGAAGGACACATGACAGGCATGGTGGACCGCAAGGATGCAACATCTGAAATGATTATGAAATATGCAACCGGTGATGTGAACACCGCGAATTGAAGGATAGAAAGAGGGGAACTTTATCATGGGAAACTCACTTGCAGGCAAGAAATCGTTTGATACCAAAAAATTTATCTCCCAGAATTCCATCTGGTTAGTATTGATTTTGATGGTCATCTTAATGCAAATCGCACGACCGGCATTTTTGACCTCTAACAACCTGCGCACACTGTTGGAAGGCGAATCCATCAAGGGTGTGCTGGCATTTGGCATCATGTGGACCATTTTGTCCAAGGGCATTGACTTGGGACCAGGCTCTATCGTATCCTTGGTGGCGGTTATCACCGCGTCCTTGGCGCAGCCGCTGGATGCAGCAAACAAGCTGTTTCCGGGCATGGCACCGCTGCCGGGCTGGGGTGCTGCTTTGGTTGGCATCGCTGTTGGCGCACTGATTGGTGCCATTGTAGGCTGCATCATTGCTTTCACCAAAATTCCACCGTTCATCGCGACCTTGGGTTCACAGCTGATTTGCCGTGCGTTGTCTAAAATCTATTCTTCGCATCCGGTATCCAACCTGAATGACGACTTCCGTATTTTTGCAAAAGGCAAAGTACTGGGTGTCATTCCTGCCATCGTCTTTATCTTCTTGATTTTCTTCGCAATTTCTGGATTTATGCTAACCCAAACCCGTTTTGGTAAGAACATTTATGCAATCGGCGGCAATGACCAAGCGGCACGCGTTGCCGGCATCAATGTCGAAAAGAACCTGATTTTGGTGTACATTTGGAGTGCTGTTTGTGCAGCAGTCGGCGGCATCCTGCTCGCAGCACGTACCGGTTCTGCAGACCCGTCTACCTATGGCTTAAACTATGAACTCGATGCCATCGCAGCGGCAACCGTCGGCGGTACTTCTCACACGGGTGGTGTATGTCGTGTCAGTGGTGTGTTGGCCGGTATTTTGGTGCTTGGTGTCATCAATAACGGCTTGGTGCTTTTGAGCGTCGATGATAATATGACCAACGTCATCAAGGGCTTGATTATCGTGGGTGCTGTTATCATTGATATGCGTAAAAACACCAGAAAAGTTTGATTTTGTCCATATCTCATATTCTCTATTTTCCACTGAAAAGGGGTATGCTCTGTTTGAGCATACCCCTTTTCTCACACGCTGCATTCCGTCGTGTGCATTGTTTCCTTAAGAAAGCGTCATCTCCGCTCCTTGGCATACAGAATTTCTTCCAATGCTTTTTCAAACGCCTCCTGTGTAACACCAATGCGTGCAAAGGTTTCTGGGAAAAATGGTGTGTATTCTTGCTGTCCAATCCAATTCCATGCATATTTTTGTGCAATATGTACGCAGCACACCAATTCTGGATGCAGAATATTTTCATTTAACGGGGCATGATGATACAATGCCGCTTCTACGATCGGAAAAGGAAGTTCCCACCAATTCAGTAAATATGCACCAATTTCCTGATGGGATATTTGAAACATTTCCATTTCCAAATCCACAATGCTAAGATTTTCTTCCTTGGCTTTTTGCGCCAAAGAATTCAGTCCGTTTTTAGGCAACTGGTTGATAATCGCCCAACCAATATTATGCAAAAGACCCGCAGAAATAGAGGTTTCGGGTAGCTTTTTATGTAAAAGATTCTCATATAGAAAGGATAAGATGGTGTTGGTGCGAAACGCATGATCCCACAGCATTTTATATTCCGATTCATTCATTTGAAAGTTGCTCATCGAGTTCAATATTGATGTGGACAAAATCAAATGGCGAATATTTTGCAAGCCTAAATAAACTGCTACCTGTTGAATAGAACCGGTTTTCACGCCAAAAAATGCGGAATTGACAATTTGCAGAAGCTTCGATGAAATCGCAAAATCCTTTCCAATTTCATCTGCAATTTCTTTCACGCTTACATCACTGCTGAGCAAGCTTAAGATTTTCTGATAGCTTTCTGCAATCGTCGGTAGCTCATCAATATTATTGATAAGGCTCAACAACTCCTTGGAGCGAAGCATATCCTCTGTGATAAACAGCTGTTCCACATATTTCAGCACTTCTTCATTGACCCAAGGCTTTAGAATGTAGATTTTACCAATATTACGCACCAATGCCTGAATGATGGTCTGCTCTTCTGCATATCCACTCATAATCACGCGAATTATTCTAGGGTATTTTTCCTTTACCTGTGATAGTAGCTCATATCCATCCATAACAGGCATACGCATATCACTTATGATTAAGTCGACCTCTTGCGTTTCCAACAATTCCAGTGCTTCTTCGCCACTATTCGCCGTATAGATGTCATAATCTGTATCAAAAAAAGCACGAGATAACGAGCTTAAGATTTTCTTTTCATCATCCACCAACAAAATACTGCGCATACAACCCCCTACTCTCATGATTCTTCTTGAACTGCCACAGCCTGTAGCTGCATTCCAAACACCAGCGTATCCTCTGCAAGCAATGCCTGAAAACTACCCTGACATTGCTGCATGGCTTTTTCGGCAATTTCGGTTAAAAAATCCATTTTTCGATGCAGTAAAGCCTGCGCATCACTTTCAGAGGACCTCGCAGAAACCGCGTGCGGAATCTGCATCGACATACGGTATCCCTGCTCATCCGATGTCTTGATATAAAAATGTATTCCATCAGCGGATTCTTCCTCTCGAAACAGCAGAAAGATTGCTTCCCAAATGGCCATGAGCAGCTGTACATTCATCTGCACCAGAAAATCATCCTGCAGCATTGTTTCCAGCTGCACTGCTCCATATAGCTTCGGCAGTTGTTTGGACAATGTCAGTGTTAAGTCATTTGTGGACACCTGCACCTGCTCCTTGGTCAGCGCATATTGAAATTTTTGAAACAACGCTTGCTGTAACTGCATGAGAGCGGAAGCATCCTCCGCCGCTTGCAGCGGAATCCAATTCCCCATTGCAAGAATGGATTTTCCACACAAGCCCAATAGCTCGTTGTTCCTTTTGACAGATGCAATCGTACTTTTTGATTTTTTCAAGATATTTTGAAACATCCGATTCTGTGTTTCCAGCACTTCCTTATGGTGGGTATGCTCTTCCTTGAGCATATATAAATCAAGTGCCTGGTGTACCATGTGCATCAGTTCCTCAATTTGCCACGGCTTAGTAAGGAATTTGAAAATATCCACTTGATTGATGGTCGCCAAGATTTGTGAAAGCTGTGTATAACCTGACAACACAATTTTAATGGTATTGGGCCATCTTTCCTTAATGATTTGCAGCAAATCCAAACCCGTCATTGCCGGCATACGCATATCGGTGACAATCACGTCCACGCGCTCTTGCTCCATCATCGCAATGGCTCCTGCACCGCTGGACGCGAACAGTGCCTTAAACTCCTCATCAATCAACCCTCTGCGGATGGATTGCAAAATATTGACCTCATCGTCTACAAACAGTACTGTGCAATTTTCATACATCATGCATCACCATCCTCTTGCCATTGTACTCAGTCTTGCAGTGCATCCTGCGGCAACTGAATTATGAATCGTGTTCCCTTGCCCACTTCTGTTTTGACATCAATTTTGCCCTTGTGTTTGTTGGAAATAATATCATAGGATATGCTAAGGCCAAGCCCCGTTCCCTGTCCAACCTCTTTGGTTGTAAAAAACGGGTCGAAAATACGGTTTAGATATTTTTGCGGAATGCCGGGGCCATCATCCGAAATTTCCAGATGCACCATGTGTCCCTTTTCTTCTGCATGAATTTTGATATGACCCATGTCACTTCTCTGCTGCGATTTAATCGCCTGCCCTGCATTTACCAACAGATTGATGAGCACCTGCCCAATTTGCACCTTATTGCAATACACCTGAATATCCTCTGGAATATCTGTATCTACATTAGACACATATTTCACCTCATTATAACTGATGAGAATGACTTGTTCCACCAAATCTTTGAGGTTATAAAACGCTTTTTCCTCATTTTTTTCACTGCGTGCAAATGTGCGAAGGGACTGCACAATATTCGTCACACGCTGAATGCCATCCAGGGAATCTGTCATGATGCCATCCAACTCCTCCATGATAAATGCAATTTTCAGACGCCGTTTGGCTTGTGCACATTCCTGCGCAATGGTGCTCCACCGAGGGTCTTCACTGTGCTGCAATGCATCCAAAGCCGTTTCTGTCGTCCCAAAATATTCTTCAATCCGCTTTAAATATTTCACCAGCGTTTCAAAATTGCTGCTGACAAACCCCATAGGATTGTTGATTTCGTGGGCAATCCCTGCCGCTAACTGACCGATTGCCGCCATTTTTTCTGAATTGAGCAGTGTATATCGTGTTTTCACGAGCTTTGCATTGATTTCCTTCAATTCAATATTCTGATTTGAAATCTTTGACAAAACCTCCTGCAATCGTTTGGTTTTTCTTCTGTTATCAATCGCCGCATTGACACGTGCGTTGAATTCAATCGGATGTATGGGTTTGTTGATATAATCAGACGCACCCAATGCAAAACATTTTTTGAAACTTTCTGCATCAGATAAGGATGTGAACATCAAAATGGGCAAATCATCATATTGGTGCTCTGCGCGAAGCAGCTCCAACACCTGAAATCCGTCAAATTCCGGCATAACGACATCCAACAACAAAACATCAATGTCGTTTTGTGCAATGAGCGACTTCACGTTCCGCGGCGCAGAGGACAGCACAATTTTATCTACATCCTGCATCACTTTCAAATATTGTTCTGTGATTCCCAGATTGGTCTTGCTGTCATCGATTACAAGAATATTCATAGATACCGCCCCTTCCACAACGCCGATACTTCCTCTAATAATGCGAACTGTTGCTATATTTAGTATAGCGCATTTTTTCATTTGAAACAATATTTTATTCCAAAACAACATTTTTTTGTATGGTTTTACAAATTCCGCAATCCACATTTTCCAGAGAACGCATCCGCACCGTCTGTTATTTCTCTGGAAATCATTTTCTTTTTTTCTCCGTTTTCGGCAAAAAAGCATCCCGTCAAGATCACATTCCTGACGAGATACTTTTTATGAATCACCACTTCACTCTCTTTTTTCTGATGCAAAGTTCTGCAAAAGCGCGTGCACCTCTTTTGCCGTGCGGCAGCGAATGGCTTGTTCCACCAATTTCTTGCATTCTTGTGTGTTTTGCCGATGCACCAAATGCTTGATTTGCGGAATTCTGCTTGCCGGCATACTGATTTCATCCATTTGCAGACCAATATGCAATGCAACCGCATCCGTTTCTGCACCCATGTTTCCACATACACCGACCGGAATGCCTTCTGCATGGGCTGCATCGCTCACCATCTTTATCAAGCGTAAAATGGCAGGGTTGCAATAATCATACAAATAGGCTACTTTTTCGTTCCCACGGTCTGCCGCAAGGGTGTATTGAATCAAATCATTGGTGCCGATGCTGAAAAAGTCCACTTCCTTCGCCAAAAGGTCTGCCATCACCGCCGCAGACGGAATTTCAATCATGATGCCAACCTGAATCTGCTCGTCATAGGCAATCTGACGTTCCTGCAGCTGTGCCTTTGCTTCTTCCAGCATTTTTTTTGCAGCCAAAAGCTCTTCTACGCCCGAAATCATCGGAAACATGATTTTAAGTTTACCAAATGCACTGGCTCTTAGAATTGCACGCAGCTGCGTCAAAAACAGCTCTTTTTGCTCCAAACAGACACGAATCGCGCGATAACCCAAAAATGGGTTTTCTTCCAGTGCAATCGGAATGGCTTTGATGGGCTTATCCCCGCCCACATCCAGTGTCCGAAGAATCACTTCTTTGCCTTGATACAGCTGCGCCACCTTTTGATATTCCGCAAACTGCTCGTCCTCACTGGGCAAGGTGTCCCGCGCAAAATAGATGGATTCTGTGCGAAACAGTCCAACACCCTCACTGCCTTGCTCCACGGCATATGCTGCATCCTTTGCAGAACCAATATTGGCACCCACCTGCAAGCGATAACCGTCTGCGGTTTCGGTTTCCACCGTCAGATACTGCTGGAACATGGCTTGCTCTTTTTGTTCCGCCTGCATTTTTTCTTGATATGCAGCAATGGTTTCCGGCTCGGGATGTACAATACACACCCCTTGCTTACCATCTACAATCATTACATCCCCGTTTTGCATAACATCTACCGCATTTTCCATGCCGACAACTGCTGGAATCGCCAAAGACCTTGCAAAAATGGAGGTATGCGATGTAACACCGCCTTTTTCCGTAACGAATGCCAATACCACATTTTTATCCAGCTGCACCGTTTCCGTAGGTGATAAATCATCGGCAACTAAAATCACAGGCTCCTGTATCGCTGACAAATCCAGTCGGCTGCCGCCGCATAAAATCGCCAAAAGGCGGTTGCCTGCGTCCCGCACATCGGCTGCGCGCTCCTGCATATAGGTGTTTTTCATGTTTTCAAAAATGGCTGCAAATTGTTCCGCAACCTGCTTCACCGCTTTTTCTGGTGAAAATAGCTTTTTCTGTATCAGTTTCTTCATTTCCGGCAAAAATGCAGGGTCCGCAAGCATACTCTTTTGCCCTTTCAGCACCCCCAGCTTATCTTCGCTGAGTGTTTGCGCCGAACGGATAATCAATGCATCCAGCTCTATCTGCGCTTGCTCCACGGTTGTCTGCAGCCGTTCCAGTTCCGTTGGAATCTCCGTTTCGTGCAGGAATCGGTCTGTATCGATGGCGGATTCATGCTGATAGACCAAGGCTTTTCCGATTCGAATACCTTCTGAAACCCCGATTCCTTTTAATATTCTTTCAGCCATGCCTTTCCCTCCTGTACGATTTTTGGTGTGTCATCCTTGAAAACACGACCTATTCACCAAAATTATTTGCAAACAATGCCGCAACCGCTTCCATCGCAGCAGCTTCGTCGACTCCATCCGCGGTCACTTCCACGGTTTCACCGCCTTCAATGCCCAAGCTCATCAGTGCCAAGATGCTTTTCGCATCTGCTTCCTCGTCTTCTCCCTTGATGAGCTTCACTTCAGCGGTAAACGGTGTCATCGCTTCCATCAAAACCTGTGCCGGTCGGAGATGAAATCCCTCTGCACAGCCCATAACAAATGTTTTCTGCAACATATACCTTGCTTCCTTTCCCGAAAACGCTTTTGCGCCATTATGCCTCAATCGACTTGATGATTTCCAAAATTTCTTCCGCAGTTGTTGCCTTGTCCAGCTGTTCTCTGAACTCTTCATGCATCAGCTTTTTGGAAATGGCAATCAAAATTTTCAAATGGTCGTTTCCTGCATTTTCCTGCGGTACGCCAATCAAAAAAACGCTTGTCACAGGATTTCCGTCAAACGAATCCCAGTCGACAGGGGTTTTCAGATGTGCATATGCCACACACGGTTTCGCCACGCCGTCTGATTTGCCATGTGGAATGGCAACGCCAAAACCAATTCCCGTGGTGCCCTTTGCCTCGCGCTCCTGCACAGCAGTTGTATACTGCTGCTGATTTGCAATATATCCGCCCTTTACCATGCCATCAATCATAGCGGTAAGTGCTTCCTCACGGCTGGCTGCCTCCAGCCCCATAAAAATAATGTCCTGATTCATGATGCCTGTGATATTCATATTCCAGTCCTCCCGCGTATTTTCGCCATAGCGGCTCCGCACACAAACCTGCGGAGCCGCGTGTTTTTTTTGATGCTTATTCAGCAACTTTGTCTTTCTTCAGCATCATGAGCAAGCCTGCGGTGACGATAGAACCAATTAAAATCGCCGCCAGATAACCCAGCACGTTGCTGACTGCATTCGGAATCAGCATCACGAACAAGCCGCCATGCGGTGCTCTCAACAGACATCCAAATGCCACCGACAGACCGCCTGCAATGGCAGAACCCACCATACAAGACGGAATGACACGCAAGGGGTCGGATGCTGCAAACGGAATCGCGCCCTCTGTGATGAAAGACAGTCCCAACACCAACGCCGCTTTTCCAGCTTCGCGTTCTTCTGCATCAAACTTTTTCTTTGCAAGGAAGGTTGCAATAGCAATACCAATCGGAGGCACCATGCCGCCTGCCATGACGGCTGCCATCGGCGCATAGATGCTGCTGGCAATCAGTGCCGTACCCACTGTATAGGCAGCTTTGTTAATCGGTCCGCCCATATCGGTTGCCATCATACCGCCCATAATTGCACCCAGTAAAACGGCATTAACTGTGCCCATATTTTTGAGCCATTCCACCAGTGCATTAAGCAGCATTGCCAAGGGTGTGCCAATGACAAAAATCATCAGCAGTCCGACAACCAAGGTTGCTAAAACCGGAATAATCAAAATCGGCTTTAGGCTTTCCAATGCCTTTGGCAACGGGAACTTTTCTTTGATGAGCTTTGCAACATAGCCTGCCAAAAAGCCTGCAAAGATGCCGCCAAGGAAGCCTGCGCCCAACGTGCTGGACAGCGAGCCGCCAATCAAGCCAGGTGCAAGACCTGGGCGGTCAGCGATGGAATACGCAATATAGCCTGCCAGCACGGTGACCATTAGACCCATTGCAGAACCGCCAATGGTTTTCAGTGCCCATGCCAGTGTGCCTTCTTTTTCAAAAGCATAAATGCCAAATAGGAAGGAAAATGCAATCAATAATCCGCCTGCAACAACAATCGGAATCATAAACGATACGCCGGACATCAGGTGCTTGTAGGGGCCGGTGCGCTGTGCGCTTTGCTCGGCTTTCATTTTTTGGACATTCTCCATATAGGTTTCTGCACCCGAAGCCTGCATTTCCAACGCCTGTGTGATCAGCGTATCAGGGTCTTTGATTGCCGCACCCGTACCGACCTTCACAATCGGCTTGCCTTGGAATCTTGCTTCATTGGCATCCATGTCCGCTGCGATAATAATCGCATGCGCCTCGGCAATTTCCGCATCTGTCAACTCATTTTCTACGCCTACAGAACCTCTGGTTTCCACTTTGATGGAAACTCCTTTTGCCTGCGCCGCTTTTTGCAGTGCCTCCGCTGCCATATAGGTATGGGCAATACCCGTTGGGCAAGCTGTTACAGCCAAAAGCTTTTTCATAAAAATTCCTCCCTTGGTATGTTAAAATATATTAAAATAGGGAATTAATTGAAGTGTATTGACCGCAACAAACTGCAAGGATTGCTGTACCTCGGTCAATGTGCAGGTTTGTGTGCCTTCCTTGGATGCCGTAATCGTCCCTGCGGCGGTTGTGATTTTGGCAATGTCATATAAGGATGCTTGGTGTACGAGGCTATATGCCAAGGCGGCCACCATGGAATCGCCCGCGCCAGTTGCACTTTTCACGGGAATGTGCCACGAATCCACCTGATATGCTTCCTCACGCCCGACAACCACAGCACCATCTGCTCCCATTGAAACAATTACAACAGAAATGCCGGTTTGTATCAGCTCTCGCGCTGCCGCGGCAACCGCAGCTTTGCTTGTGAATTGTTTTCCAGTTAGCATTTCCAACTCATGCAGGTTTGGCTTCACGGCATACGGGACTGCCTGTATGCCTGCTGCGAGTGCTGCTCCATCTGCATCCAGAATGGCTTTGACCCCATTCGCCTTCGCCAGCGTGATGCATTCCGCATAAAATTGCTTGGGCACCCCAGGGGGCAGGCTTCCACTCAGCACGACAACCGCGGTCTGCTCCATCGCCTGCTGAAATCTCTGCTGATATTCTGCCAAGGCTTCTGCCGTCACAGAAAATCCGGTTTCGTTCAACTCGGTCATTTTATGCACGCTTTCATCGAAAATCTTCAAATTCGTGCGTGTTTCTCCTGCAATTTCTAAAAAATCCTGCGCAATTTCTGCCTCTTTCAATCGATTTAATAGAAATGCGCCTTGATTTCCGGCGATTAAACCTGTCACCAAGACATTTGCGCCAAAATCCTTCAGTACCTTGGCAACATTGATGCCCTTTCCGCCAGCATCCACTCGTGTGCGAAGTGCTCGATTCAAGCCAAACTGTGTCCAGCCATCCACGGTAATGGTCTTGTCCACGGAAGGATTCAGCGTGACGGTCACTATTTTATGTTGATTCATGCATAAACCTCCCTATTCGTTGGATACTTCATCTGCACTGACCAGATACAGCTTTGTGTGCTGCTTTTCAATCGCTGTTTTCTGCGCATCTGAAATGGAATCTCCTGTAATCAATCCATCGACATCTGCCAACGTCCCAAATTTTGCGAAGGAAACATGTCCTACTTTGGAGTGGTCTGCCAGCACATATACCTGCTCTGCCACACGCATCATCTTTTGCTTGGTAGATGCCTCCAACAGATTCGGTGTGGTGAAACCCATCTGCAAATCAAATCCATTGGTCGCCATAAACGCTTTGTCCACCCGAAAGCGGTCTAATGCGTCTTCTGCGCCAGGACCTACCAGTGCCATGGTGTTCTCTCGCAGGATACCGCCTGTAGACATCACCTGCAGCCCTTTGCAGCCAGAAAGCTTTTGCAGCAAGATGATGGAATTGGTGATAATCGTCAATTCCTTGAACTGTGCCAGCTCCTGCGTCAAATACAGCGTTGTTGTGCCTGCATCTACAATCAGCGTATCCCCCTCTTGGATGAATTCCGCTGCTTTTTTTGCAATTTTGGCCTTTTCGCTCCTGTATCGGTCTTCTTTCTCGCGGTAACTGGGTTCAAACCCTACCGGCTGCAGATAGACTGCTCCGCCATGCGTTCTTTTCAGCAAATTCCTGTTCTCCAGTTCGCTCAAATCACGTCGAATGGTCGATTCAGATACTTGAAACAGGCTGCACAGTTCTTGCACCGATGCACGCGACTGTTCCTGCACATATTTGGATATTTTATGCAATCTTTCTTCTTCAAACATTTGCATCATCCGCTTTCGCGAAACCCTTTCTGCTCGTTTTGCATAATCGTTTGTGATTGTTTATACTCGTTTGTGGTATCTATAAAGTATCACACGTCATATTGTTTGTCAATACTTTCGATAAATTGCAGTTTTATTTTTAAAATTTTATGTAATGTACACAATTATATCCAATCGCTTTTATTCATTTTACTTGTCCTATTCGAGGATTTTCAGAAAACAATCTTAATCATTCATGAAGCAAGCACAAAATGACTTTTGTGCTTGCACCGTGCAAGGCATAAAAAACACCTCAGCAACGCGCATCTTTTTTTGCCGTTTATAAAAGACAACTGCCCCTGATGTGTTGATAAAACCAAAGGCAGTTGTCTTTATTTTCATTTTTTGTTCGACATATCGTTTCACGATGCGTTTTTGGAACCTTCTTGCTGCGCAGCAACGTAACTTTACAGCGCTGTTGAAATATGGTATATTGAGAAAAACGAGTCCGAAATGGTGGTGTTTTCTATGAAAAAAATTTCACACAAAATTGCATTGGCGATTATCGCCTCTGTCGGAATTGTTTCACTTTTCATCGGCGCAATCAGTGTTATCCAAAGCAGGGGTATCATAGAAAGTAATACCATGCGCAATTTGCTTGCCATTTCAAGCCAGCTGGCAGAGCAAATCGATGGTGAAACCCATAGCATAGAAATCAAAGTGGCTGACTTAGCGGCCACCATTGCATATGATGTGGATATGGAAAAAATGCAAAACGACGCGGAATATCCGACTGCATATAGCCATCAAATCGTTCCGCTCGTCACCCAATATGCAGAATCTGGTCAAATCAATGTGGATTGCTATGTGAATTTTTTGAACAAATATTCCAGAGATGGCTTTTTAATCGGACCCAATGTCATCAATCAAGACGGTACCAGCTTCAAGCGGGTTGATTTTGGCACAAAAATTGCCGACATGGAGTCCGACAAACCATCCTATGACTGGTACTATGCACCTATTTCCTTGAAAACAGGCTATTGGACCGCTCCCTATTTCGACCCCATAACGCAATACTATATGGTGTCTTATGTCGAGCCAATTCTGGTGCAGGATGAAGTGGTTGGAATTGCAGGCATGGACGTCAAATTCAGCAAGCTGCAGGAAATTGTAAACGATGCAAAGGTTTATAACACCGGCTATGCTTCCCTCATTGATTCGCAGTACAACTTTCTCGTGCATCCCGATTTCGGCAGCACGGACAATTTGCGCACCGTAAACAACCATGAACTCGAAAACTTCGCTGCATATATCGACCAACACGAAAGCGGTGTCTATGAAACCGCATATTTTGACAAAGATAAATTCATCGGATTTTCCAAATTGGGAAACGGATATGTGCTTTTGGTTTCCGTCAATGCCTCCGAGGTGCTGCAGGAGGAAAAAGAATTGACCTATGCCATTGTGGTGATTTCGATATTGGGTTCTATTCTGGCTGCCTTATTTGGGGTTTACATCAGCTCTCTGATTTCCACCCCCATACAAAAATTAAAGGTCTATGCCGAAGAAATCACCAAAGGGAACTATAATACGGATATTGTACTCTACTCTAATGACGAAATTGGTCAATTTGCAGAAACCTTCTCGCTGATGACCAAAAACCTAATTTCCGCCAACCAGGAGCTTTCCGACGTGTATCAGGAGCTATCCGAAGCAGAGGTAGAGCTGCGGGCGCAATATGAAACCCTCAGCGAAAATGAAGCGCAGCTGCGCAATTCTGAAGAACGGTATCGACTGGCTGTGGATGGCTCCAACGATGTCATATGGGAAATTGATTTGCTGACACATGCATTTTATGCCTCCGCAAAATTTTATGAACTGACGGGTTACCCGCTCAACAGCATCCAAACCTCCGATATGCTGGAGGACTACATTCACCCAGACGACCTCCTACGGGTGCGGCAGGAGCTGGCAAATTATTATAAACACAAAGCCGCCATTTATCAGTCCGAGTACCGTCTGAAAAAGGCAAGCGGCGGCTATTTATGGGTTTTCTCGCGCGGAAAGGCATTGTGGGAGCAAAACGGCTTTGCGCGCAAAATTTCCGGCTCTATCTCCGACTATACCGACAAAAAAATTACCGAAGACCGCATCAAATTCATGGCATACTATGATTCTTTGACCCTGCTCCCCAACCGTGCCTATTTTATTGAAATTGCAGAAGAAAAGATTCAAGCGGCACGTGCCCAACACAAAGAAGGCGCCATCTTTTTCATTGATTTGGATAACTTTAAGAATATCAATGATACGTTAGGGCATGGATTTGGTGACCAAGTGCTGGTCTGCTTGGCAAAAAAATTATCCAGCGTGCTCTGTGAACAGGACATGGTGTTCCGATTGGGCGGGGATGAATTCGTACTGCTCCACCCTTATGATGACCCCTTGGAAGTGGCACAATATGCAGACCAGATTCTCG
Source organism: Intestinibacillus sp. (assembly GCA_963664255.1). GTDB lineage: Bacteria > Bacillota > Clostridia > Oscillospirales > Butyricicoccaceae. The sequence goes on from OY760938.1 coordinate 631,425, forward strand.
CGGTCATCCATGACATCACTGAAGTTTTGCAGAAGTCCATCAACCTATCTTCCAGCATTGGCATCGCCATTTATCCCAAGGATGGCTTTGATATAGACAGCATTTTGAAAAATGCAGATGTGGCAATGTATAAGGCAAAGCAGCTTGGCAAAAATCGATACGAATTGTACGATGAGAAAATGTATCATCAAATCACGCGAAAGACCAGTATTGAACGAATTCTGCGCGATTCCATCAAAAACCAGGAATTGAGCGTGTTCTATCAGCCGCAATACAAGGCATCAACCGGAAAAGTATTTGGCTTTGAAGCCTTGATGCGTTTGAACAGCAAAGAGCTGGGGCCCATCTCACCGGCAGAATTCATTCCGATTGCGGAAGAAAGCGGCTATATCACCGCGATAGACCGTTGGATTTTCCGCGAGGTTTGTATGAAAACAGCACAATGGATACAAGCAGGATACCCGATTCACAGCATGAGCATCAACATTTCTTCGCTGGATATGCTGCATCCTGCATTTTTAGAAAATATCAAATGTGTGCTGCACGAGTCCGCACTCGAACCCAACATCATCGAACTGGAAATTACAGAAACCGTTTTAATGGAATCTATTGATTCTAAAATCGGTATTTTGAAGGAATTAATGGACATTGGTGTCAGAATTGCACTGGATGACTTTGGCACTGGGTATTCTTCCTTGAATTATTTGCGCATCATCCCCATTAGCACTTTGAAGATTGACAAATCATTTGTAGACAATATGTCCATCAGCAAAAAGGAAGCCGCCATTATCAACAATATCATCCAAATGGCACATGGCTTAGAGCTAAAGGTCATTGCAGAAGGCGTGGAGGATGCACAGCAGTATCATCTTCTCAGCGAAAAGGGCTGCGACTATATTCAGGGCTATTATTTCAGCAAACCGCTGCCAGAAGCTGCGGTGGAAGCCCTGCTACAGGCAGAAACCGCACAATAGTCATGTGACAATACTGGATAAGGTACGATTTATGCTTTTGCGGCATGGCTGCACACGAACCCTGCCAAGGCTCTGGTGGAGCAGGCAGGATTGGTTTCAACGCCGTAAAATCTGGATGTTCCTTTAAAAAAAGCACCCAAATGATTCACATTTTTGTAAATCATTTGGGTGCTTTTTTGTGCATCCTCCATCGGTGAAACCACATCATTGGAGTCTGGACTGGTCCTTGGCTTCATCATAGCAGCACACCCGATTGCGCCCGCTTTCCTTTGCGCGATACAGTGCTTTGTCTGCTTTCATAATCCAGGAATCTACCGATTCTTCCTCTACATATTCGGAAACGCCAATGCTCACAGAAACCGTTCGGTCAATTCCAAAATCATACGCGCAAATCATTATACGGATGCGATTTGCAAGAAAACACGCATTATCTAAGCCTATTTCCGGCAAAAACAACACAAATTCTTCCCCACCCCAGCGAATTGCAGAATCGGCTTTTCGGATATTATCTTGCAGCAGTATGCCAATCTTTTTCAGCACATCATCCCCTGCAAGATGTCCGTATCGGTCATTGATTTGCTTAAAATGGTCTACATCCAGCAACAGCAAGGAAAGCTTATGATGGTATCGATTGATTCTGCTGATTTCCTTGCGCACCGTTTCAAAAAAATATCGCCTTGTTTTGAGATTGGTCAGCTGGTCGGTATAGGCGATGGTTTTCAGCTTTTCGTTGATATGTGTCAGCTTGGTTTCCGCCTGTGCCTTCTGAAAGATTTCTTTGCGCAGTCTAGACTCCGTCTGCTCATGTGCTGTGATGTCATGTACGAAACAAAAAAACAGCATTTCACCCTGCAACTCCTGCGAAATCGCAGAAATCTCTACAGGTATCAGACGGGTATCCTTGTGACGCAGCTTGGTTTGAAAACGCAGCCTTCCCTTTTCTTGGATTTTATCGGTACTCATACACTGCCTGCCAAGGCACGTTGCATCCATATTGGGATGGATTGTTGCAATATGCATACCCAGCAATTCTTCCTTGCGATACCCCAGCATCTGACACATCGCAAGGTTTACATATTGGATGATTCCATTCTCATCAATCCAATGAATTCCATCCGGATTGAGTTCCAAACACACAAAAGCGTTTTGTGTCATTTTCTCATTGGTGAGGCTCATATTGCGTCCTCTCTTTCCACGCGAATGAAATGTATCGCATTTGATGCGGCATGATACCGTTCATCCTGGTCTTCCTTTGCAGATGGCTCTATGTAGTATGCAAGAACCCGCTTTATTGGTGCATCGTCCCCACATTTTTATCTGCTTCTCTCAAAAAAATGCCTACCAGCTTCGCATCAAACTGCGTACCTGCACATTTTAGCAGTTCCGCTTTGGCAACTTCATGCGAAAGTGCCTTTCGATACGGTCTGTCATTTGTCATCGCGTCATAGGTGTCTGCGATGCTGATGATACGACATTCAACGGGAATATCCTCCCCCCGCAGCCCCAGAGGATACCCTTTTCCATCCCAACGCTCATGGTGCAGAAAAATCAACTCCGCAATTTCTTTCAGTTCATTAGAAGATTCGGCAATGCGCTTGCCAATGACAGAATGGGTTTTCATGGTGCTGAATTCCTCCACTGTCAGCTTCGATGGCTTTTGCAGAATTTTATCCGGAATGCCAACCTTTCCTATATCATGGAATTTTGCCAACAGCTTGATGCGGTCCATCTGATTTTGCGGCAGATGCATGGATTCTCCCATTTGTATCGCCAGCTCTTCCAAGCGGTCTGCATGCCCCTCGGTGATATAATCCTTGGCTTCCAGTGCTTTCATCAGCGATTTGACAAGGCCACTTTTATTGCTGGATTCCTTGAGCAGCTTATTCTGATACATTTTGTTATCTGCATCATGATACATCCGATTTGTGTTGATGAACCCCTTCTCCACATAAGAATATCCGGAAGATACGCTGAGTTTTACCACAGCAGACTTCTGATTAAAGGCTTCAATGGAATGCTGCATCGATTCCAGCAGTGCTTCAATTTTTTCCTGCGAATACCCCTGCAAAAATACACTGAATTCATCGCCGCCAATCCTTGCAGCACAGCCAATTTCGCCAAACACTTGCACGACAATTTTCGCAAATGCGATGAGAAGCGCATCGCCATATGGATGTCCCAGCGTATCGTTTACAATCTTCAGACCATCTACATCAATCGACAGCAACGTGAAGTTTTCCATGTATTTCCCATGAAACTGCTCCAAATGCTCCACAAAATAGGCACGGCTGTAAATTTTCGTCAGGCTGTCCCGTTCTGCGCTTTCACGCAGCTTCATCTCTATCTGCACCCGCTCGGTCATGTTGCGGATAATGATGAGTGCCTCACCAGAAGCAGTGATGTTGATGCGTGCTTCCAAATAGAGTGCTTGCGTTTCCGCATGGCTGCGCAAAAATGTGAAATCATAGGTCACCAGCGTCTGCTGCTGGCGGGCTTTTTGCAGCTGCTCCTGCAGTGCGCGCACAATCGCTGCATCCTGTAGTAGTTCACCCGCCAGCAGGGCATTTTCGGATTCGTCTGTGGAAAAATAGTGGAGCTCGCCTTGCGGATTTCCTATCAGTAAAATATCTGGAATGGTTTCGATGAGGGTGCGATATTGGCTATTGAGCTGCTCCAAAAGTGCGATTTCACGCTGAAGCGTCGGATAATAATTTTTTCGGAACGAGGTTTCTCCCAGCCCAATAATAGCCTCACGGGTCATGGCCTCTTTGTTGTCATTCGGTTTTAATGGTTTGCTCATATATTTCACGCACCTCTCTTTGCTGCAAGATAATTGGATTGGTGACAATACATGGGTCATTCATCGCATTTTCAACCATTTTATCGATATGCTGCATCACATTTGGAATTGTAAAACAATCTTGAATCCCGATAGACTTGCGTAAGGCAGCAATCCGCTGGATTAACCAAGCCTTCACCTGTTCTGTATCGGTTATCTGTGCATCCATCCCCATCGTCTGCGCAATGATGGTATAGCGTTCCGTCGCACCTGCAAAGTTCCGTGCAATCACAGGCTCCAGCAGGATACTGTTGCATTCACCGTGCGGCAAATCAAAAATACCGCCCAAGCTGTGCGACAAGGCGTGCACTGCGCCCAAGCTTGCATTGGAAAACGCCAGACCTGCCTGCAGTGAACCAAACATCAACGGAAACAGCGTGTCCACCGTTGGTGCCTCATGGACACTTTGCTCCAAATTGTGCGACAGCAGCCGAATTGCAGCGAGCGCGTGCAGGTCGGTCAGGCAAGATTGTGCATTGGATACATAGGCTTCAATCGCATGGGTCAAAGCATCCATACCCGTGCAGGCAATCAGATATTTGTCCATGGTCAAGAGTGGAATGGGGTCAATCAATGCCAAATCCGGCACTAGTTTTTTGCTGATAACGGCTTTTTTCGTTGCTGCATGGGTATCTAGAATGATGGCAAACTGCGAAACATCCGCAGCAGAGCCACACGTGGATGGAATGCAAATCAGCGGCGGTCCCGGCTGGTCGACCTTGTCAACCCCTTCATAATCCTCCACATTGCCGCCATTGGTGGAAACAACCGAAATGCACTTGGCACAGTCCATGGGACTGCCTCCCCCAATCGCAATCAGCAAATCACATCGATTTTGCAGGAAGATTTTTGCCCCTTGCATGGCTTCATAATCCTTGGGATTCGGCGTGACATCGCTGAAAATGATATACTGCTCAACACTGCCCCGTACCTCATCTATAATATCCTGAAACCACGGCAGCTGCTGCACGGTTTTGTCGGTTACAATCATCGGCTTGCGAGATTCAAAATGCTTTAAATATCGTCCAATCATCAAGCGTGCATCGATACCGGTGATGATTTCTGCTGCCACGAATTTCCGAAGCTCTTTTGTGAAATTTTGTAACATATAATCACTACCCCTAACTGAACAGAATGTTTTATGCCCTATCAAGCAGCTAAACCGCACCATTTTGGGCGCATTCATTGTGTAAATAAAATTTTTATCACGCAAATAACAGACTGCATTTGTGCACGGTCAACATTTTGTCTATCACGCCTGCATCACCGCACTTCAAAAATGCTTGGGTGCATTGCAATCCCCACGCTTTCTCAAGTATCCCCTGCCGCTTTGAAGCAGATGGGGTTTTTTAAGTCGAATTTTTTCATTTTCTGTATCTTTAGTATACGCTATATTCGCCTTGCAGGCAAATATAAATTTTCCATATTCGTGTGTAAGACGCATTTTTTCACAGGCAAAGCGGCTGGTATCTGCAAATGAAATCCATCGATTGTGCTCTGGTAACTTTGCGAAAAATGCGGTATAATGCTATTTAACGAAGTTACGTGTCGGAATGGGAGGTTTTGTATCCAATGCGCATAGAAGATAAACCCACGATTGGCATTCTCAGTTGTTTTATCATCGGACTCCTTGTTTTATTAGCAGGTGTATTTTTTTCCACAGTAGACAGCCCTGCTATTCAAGAGAATGCACTCACCGATTTTGGTGCAGACTGGCAGGTTGATGCCGCAGGGCAGACCTATGAAAACCTGAACTTTCCCACACAGATTGCACCCGTTGCAGTAGGCAATACGCTGATTTTGACCCATTCGCTGCCCTCCAATGTCGACAGTCATATGTATGTCTTTTTTCGTGCCAGCCATCAAAAAGTGCGGGTTTACATACAGAATCAGCTTGTTTATAGCTTTGGCTGGGAGAATCAGCACCTGTTTTCCAAAACGCCAGGGTGCGCTTGGACGTTGGTGCCCCTGACAGACGCTGCAAAAGCAGCCACCATTCGAGTGGAATTAACTGGTGTTTATCCACGCTATGCCAATCGCATCAATGCCTTTTACATCGGCGATAAGGGTGCCATCATCGGAAGCATCCTGAAACCCCGTTTGGCAAGCATTTTCATCTGTTTTGTGCTGTTGATATTGGGAATTGGCATGATTTTTGTGGCAGTTTGCCTCCGCAACCGAAAAGCAACGGCTTCTCTATGGCGTTTGGGGATTTTTACGTGCTTGATTGCGGTGTGGAGCGCCTGTGTTGCCAACTTTCTGCAGCTTTTTTATCCCAATGTGCTGTTTTTGCTGCATTTGGAGTTTTTCACCTTTAATCTTCTTTTACCCAGTCTTTTGCTTTTTTTGCGTTCCTTTCCCTATTATCAAAACCGCAGGTGGATGCATCTGTTTTTTTGGGTGTCGCTTGCGCAATTTATGCTGATTGAGGTGCTGCAACTGACCCGCATCGCCGATTATATGGAATCCATCTTTCTCACCCACATCGTGCTCGCCATCACGCTGGGCAGCATCATTGGCACTGGCATTTACGCCCTGCTCCGAAAGCATATGGTAAACGAAGAGGTGAAGGTGCTCGTGGTTTCGGTTGTTGTGCTGCTGCTGTTCACCAGTCTGGATTTGGTGCGGTTTTATCATTTTGTGGGGGATGAAGGTTTGTTCACGCGCCTTGGCACCTTGATTCTAATTGCCATCTGGATGCTTGCTGTGGTGCGTGCCATGTCCAAGCGGTTTTCTGACATCGCCAAAACAGAGGCTCTGGAAATTTTAGCATATATTGATTTGATGACAGGTCTGCGCAATCGAACGGCATTTGAAGAGTGGCTGCAAGACTATGACAGCGACTCCAACCCCCAGGATCGCTACATTGTGACCTTTGACATGAATGGGCTCAAAGCCATCAATGATAAAATGGGGCATATCAAGGGCGACCAAGCGATTATTGCGATTGCGCGGGTGATAAAAGAGGTGTTTGAGCCAAAGGGCGTCTGCTATCGCGTAGGCGGTGATGAAATTTGTGTGATTCTCCCAAGCGATGAGGGCATGGAAGCCACTGCCTTGCAAGCATCTCTGCAACAGGTGGAGTCTATGATTGCCGCATCCAGCCGCGAGATGCATATTGATTTTTCTGTCGCGGTCGGCTATGCCCTGACCTCCAGTCAAAATGATGTTGACTTCTATCAGGCATATAAAGAAGCTGACCACAGGATGTATGCGCACAAGCAGCAAATGAAAAGCTCTTAAGCTGTATGCGCCGCAGCAGATAAACCCTGCTATCAATACGTAGTTGAAAAAGGAATCAAGCAAGTATGAAGAAAATCGTCATTGGAATTTTGGCACACGTAGATGCTGGCAAAACAACGTTGTCCGAGAGCATGCTATATCTCAGCGGCAAAATCAGCAAATTGGGTCGCGTTGACAATCAAGATGCTTATTTGGATACGTTCGCCTTGGAAAAGGCAAGAGGTATTACAATTTTCTCCAAGCAGGCAGTGTTTGCGCTGCAAGAAACACAGTTCACGCTGCTGGATACCCCTGGGCACGTGGATTTTTCCGCTGAAATGGAGCGCACCCTGCAGGTGCTGGACTATGCCGTCCTCGTCATCAGCGGTGCGGACGGCGTGCAGGGGCATACCCGCACGCTGTGGCGTTTGCTGGAGCAATATCAGATTCCTGTGTTTCTATTTGTTAACAAGATGGACCAAGCAGGAACACAGCGCGACACGCTGCTGTTCGACCTAAAACAGCAGCTACATGATACGTGCATTGCTTTTGAAGCCGCGCAAACCGCCGATTTCTATGAAGAGCTGGCGATGTGTGATGATGCCATGATGGAGGCATATCTGCAAAGCAACACCATCGCCCTCGCTCTGCTGCAGGCAGCGATTCGGCAGCGCAAGGTATTTCCGTGCTTTTTCGGTTCTGCCTTAAAGATGACAGGGGTGGAGCCGTTTCTGCAAGCGCTTGCGCAGTTTACCACAACACCCACCTATCCAAATGATTTTGGGGCAAAAATCTTCAAAATCACACGCGATGAGCAGGGCAATCGTTTGACCCACATGAAGATGACAGGCGGCACGCTGCGGGTAAAGGATGTCCTGCAAACGAGCCACGGAGAGGAAAAAGTCCACCAAATCCGCATTTATTCCGGAGAAAAATACACACCTGTAACCGAAGTGGCTGCAGGCGACATTTGCGCTGTAACCGGATTGAGCCAAACCTATCCGGGAGAGGGCTTGGGCGCAGAAGCGGCCTCCTCCGCACCGCTACTCGAGCCTGTGCTCTCGTATCGCATGATTTTACTGCAGGATTGTTCTCCCTTGGTGCTGCTCCCCAAGCTTCGACAGCTGGAAGAAGAAGAACCGGCACTGCACATCGCTTGGAATGAGCCGGAAATACAGGTGCAGATTATGGGCGAAGTACAGCTGGAAATCCTCCAAAGCATTCTGCAAAGTCGATTTGACACCGCAGTCACGTTTGACACGGGCAAAATCGTCTATAAAGAAACCATTGCTGACACTGTGGAAGGGGTTGGGCACTTTGAACCCCTGCGGCATTATGCCGAGGTGCACCTGCTGCTTGCGCCTGGAAAACCAGGCAGTGGGGTACAGTTTGCGGCATCCTGTAGCGAGGATACCTTGTCAAAAAACTGGCAGCAGCTGATTTTATCCCACTTGCAGGAAAAACCCTTTCGCGGGGTTTTAACAGGTGCTTCCATTACAGATATGAAAATTACGCTGGCGGCAGGTCGCGCCCATCAAAAGCACACCGAAGGCGGCGATTTTCGAGAAGCAACCTACCGCGCTGTGCGGCAAGGGCTGCAAGAAGCAGAATCCATTCTATTAGAGCCATTTTATTCCTTTCGCTTGGAGCTGCCTGCGCAGATGGTCGGGCGGGCAATGGCGGATGTCGAAAAGATGTGTGGCACCTGTGAAATCTCACAAACCAACGACACCACCGCCATTTTGGTCGGCAACGCACCGGTTGCCACGATGCAAAATTATCAAAAAGAAGTCATCGCCTATACAAAAGGACAGGGAAAACTATTCTGCAGCCTGCATGGATACCGGCCCTGTCATAATGCTGCGGAAGTGATTGCGAGCATCGGTTATGACGCGGAAAGCGATTTGGAAAATCCCTCAGGCTCTGTCTTTTGCACACATGGTTCTGGTTTTTTTGTTCCATGGAATCAAGTGAAGGCACATATGCATGTCGAGAGCGTGCTTTCTGCAACGCCATCCCCTGCCGCAAGTCACACACCCTCTACCTCCGCAGGTCACTGGATTAGCCCCGAAGAGGTAGAGAAAATCATCAGCCGCACCTATTACGCCAACCAAGGCAAAAAATCGCGTTGGAAGCGAAAGCCTGTTTCCACACACAAGGAAACGGCTGTGCACCCAACCACCTATTTCCGCCCAAAACCTGTGCCGCAGAAAACATATTTGCTGGTGGACGGCTACAACATCATCCACGCCTGGACAGCGCTTGCAGACTTGGCGGCAGACCATATGGATGCGGCACGCACCAGGCTGCTGGATATTTTGAGCAATTATCAGGCGATTCGGAAACAGCAAGTGATTGTGGTGTTTGATGCATATCGTGTCAAGGGACACGAGGAAGAACTTGTGGAATATCACAATATTCACGTTGTGTATACCAAAGAAGCGCAAACCGCTGATCAATACATTGAAAAATTCGCGCATGACCACCAAACGCACTATCAAATCACGGTTGCAACATCGGACGGCTTGCAGCAAATCATTGTGCGCGGTGCCGGCTGTACCCTACTCTCTGCCCGAGAACTGGAATATGAGGTGGAGCGTGTCACGCAATCGCTGACCCAAAATTATCAAGCAGCCGACCGCAATCCCCTGCTGCATACCGTGTCAGCCGAAACCAAACAACAGCTGGAGGCATTGCTGCATCCAGCTGCTGAGGAATAGCGCAGCGCATTATGACGGAAGAACACCATATGCCTGCGCCATAAATTGCATTTTCATTGCCCAGTTAAAGTGCGTTTTAAATTCGTTCATGCGCTCCTTGTCAGAATTGCCCGATACCAAACCCGCATGGTCTGTGCTCCAGTTTAAGATGGACAAGGCATCCGCGTAATCTGCTTGCGGAATTTTATATGCATGGTTTACAACCGAAATTTGGTTGGGGTGAATTACGGTTTTTCCGATGAATCCAAAGGCTTTATCCTTGGAAAGCTCCTGTGTCAACCCAGTTTTCCAAGCTGTTCCATTATAATATTCCCAGACAGGCCCTGAAATGACATATTCTTGCCCAAACACTGTAATAATATCGGATAGTATCGAGGCAATCGGCGGAATATCATAAATACTCTCGTCTGCGTGCCGTCTAAAGCCAAAAACGTTGCAAAAATCATTCCCGCCAACACGAATATTCAAAACCCACTGCTGTGCCGCCTCCAATTTTTGTTTTAAAGCATACAGAATATGAGAACGGTTTTGCAGATGCACCATCGAAGGGCTTTCCAGAATCGGCATCATATATACAGTATGTGTATGTGCATTTGCCGCCGCGATTTCCGCAATATATGCATCTGCATTTTCCATGGAAAATTTGGGCAGGATAAACCCCGTCAGAATCGACTTGCACGCACCCAATGCCGCAAGCAAGCGTGGAATTTGCGCACTTTCTCGCACGCGAATGAATATTTTAGGCAAGAAAAAAGACTGGTGCTCCCCTGCCGTATAGATGGCGGACAAGGACGCAATGAGCTGTGCTTCTGCTTCCTGCACGAGATGGTCTCGAATGGTGTCTTCCAGACACAGTGCCAGCGAAAAGGGCGGTTCAAATGCTTCTTCGATGATGGAGCGCGCAATCGTCGGAGAATTTGCCGGACAATAGAGCAATGCGCCAATCGTATAATACAAGATAGAATCTTTCATGAAAAAATCTCCTCGGCTCTTATAATCAAAAATCTGCACACAGAAGCAGTGCAAATGGAAAGTGAGTACAACAACATGATACAACATATTTTTGCGTTGGCATTAAGCGCAGTGATTGGATGTTTTACAAATTATATCGCATTAAAAATGCTGTTTCGCCCCTATGAGAAGAAGCAGCTTTTTGGCTTGCCGGTGCCGTTTACACCCGGCATCATCCCCATGCGCAGGCGGGATATTGCAAAAGCCATCGGCAGATTGGTCAGCGAGGATTTGATGGATGATGCAGCGGTAGAAGCGGCTCTGTGCGAGAAACAGGTGATTGACAGCATCAATACTGGTCTGATGCAGTACACCATGCAGTTTGACAAAGAAAACCATGCCCTCCCCAGCCGCATTGCCGATGGCATCGCCGACCGCATCAGCAAGAGCGGTCTGGAACAGCTGGTGACGCAAGAGGTGTTCCAGATGCTCAAAGCACGCATGGATAACAGCATTGCAGCCCTGCTTGTGAAAGACCAAATTTTGATGGACATCGCCGCGACCTTTGGTGAAAAAGTGCAAAGTTATGTAGAAAACGAAGGAAGAATTGCAATTTCCAAAAAAATTGAGCAAGAGATACTGGAACTCAATCATATGCCGATAGTGGACATTTTAGACAAATATGAGGTTGACCAAATGATGGTACGCACAGAAATTGCGCGGTGCTATACCAACACCATCCACACACAAATTGCAGGGGTGATGGAGGCGGTGAACATCGGAAAAATTGTGGAAGAAAAGGTGAACGCCATGGAAATGCAGGAGCTGGAACGCATCACCTTCAAGGTCATGCGCCATGAATTGCACGCCATCATTTATTTGGGCGCATTCATTGGGTTTCTTTTGGGTCTTCTGCATCTACTTTTTTAAACAATTTGTAATTAATTCTCCAAATATTACAAAAATCCGCAATTACACATCCCCTAAGTTTTTAATGATGCCGCACGCCTTGTAATTTTGCAGCGGAAAATACTGCACATCGACCTGCTTTTCTGCCGCCAAACGCAGCAGTGGCGCAAGGGAAGCCTCGTCCTTACACGTCTCCTTGATGAGGACTTTCCATGGCATTCTGCGCAGCAACACACGCGTGGTTTCTCCAATGCCGGGTTTGATGAAATGGATATTGCGGATTTGAAAATGCCTGCCGATTGCGCGCACTTCATCGATGCCCTGCTGCTGCAGCACAATGTCGGATGCTGCATTTTCTGCCTGAAACTGCGCTGCAATGGCATCGATGAACGGATACGATAAATCCTGCTCCCGTAGATTGCTATAATACACCGCTCCATGAAAATCCTTTGCGCCGATGATGTCGCTGCGCAGAAAGGTGCGGCTGATAAGCCCTGAAACCGTGCAGTTTAAGCAAGAGCTGGGAATGAGCAAATCCTCATGTGTGCCGCAAAGGTCTGTAATGTTCGCGGGGTCAGCCAGCACTGCCAGCTGGGCAGAAACCGCTGGAAAGTCAGCCAACGCCTGCTTCAGCTCCTGTAAAATCGCACCCTTGCCAATCCATCCATCCACAAATACGATGCGCTCCGGCGCATATCGCTGCAAGAGAAACCGCATCGCATTTTGGTCGATGCCCTTACCGCGAATGATGGAAATTGCATAATGCGGCACATCCACTTGATATTTCCAAGCCAGATACCGCTTGAGCAAAATACCGATGGGAATGCCTGCGCGCGCCAGCGATACCAGCACTACAGCTGACCCTTTCTGTGCCATAATTTTATCCGCGAGCACGCCCACCGCACGCGCAGTGGGCTGGGCAAACAATTCCAATACCGCGCGGTAGGTTTGCATATAGGTTTCCGAAGGAGAATATTCGATGGGCAGCATCTCACAATAATGCCTGCCGCTTTGAATCAAGCGCTCCCGCTCAGCGGTTTCCTGTGGCTGCACAAGACCCGTAATATCTTTCAGCAATAGCTGTACGTCGTTGGGGTTATAGCTACTCTGCACGTTCGTTACACCACCTAATAAGATTGATTTTGGTATTTCCCTGTGATTTTAATGCCATTTGCAAGGAATGCGCGCCGATGTCTTCGCCTTTTGGCGCATCAGTGATGATGTAAACCGCATCATATTGCGTTAAGGCATAGACATATGTGACGCGCTGCGCATCATAGAAGCTGCGCAATTCATAGCGCGTGTGCAGCGGATATTCCGGCTCACGACTGACTGCAATCGGGCTTCTTGTGGTTGCGCAAAATTTCACCCGACAGCCTAGCTGCTCCATTTGGGCGGCGACAAACAGCGGTGGATACATAAATTCTTCTGTGCCAAGCACAAGAATATGTTGCGCAGGGCGGAACGGATAACGGGATTTGATTTGCTCCCAAAGCGTATGACAGGCTTGCAGCATTTCCGTGCTATGCACCAACCGTCTGGCATTGAGATAGGTGTGACAGGTATAGACATCCGAAAAGTCTGCACCACCTGTTTGCAGCAGCGAGAGATACTGTCCGTCCCCTCGATAGCTTTCTGCTATTTTTTCATAGTGTGTATGGTCGGTTTTCTGTAAATAATGCAGCTCAATCTCCTGCTCAGCATATTGCTGCATGGATGCCGCCTCCATCCCATTGAGCAAAGATGCGGCTGCAAAGCGCACCTGATTGGGATACCGCTGCTGCAAAATGCGAATGATTTTCATAATGGTGTTTCCCGTGGTGATTTCGTCTTCTATGAAAATGATGCGGTCTACGCTGCCGATAATGGCATCCATATCTTCTTTGACAAGCTTTTGCTCGGTTGCATGGCTGTGCGATTCTGAAAAATATAAGTACTGGACATTTGCAATGGTTTCTCTGGTGGTTTGGATGTAGTGGCACTGGAGCTCGGCAGCAATCGCCGCACCAATGGCAGTTGCGGTTTCTGCAAAGCCAATGAGCAGCAGGCTTTCCTGCCCATGCTGCTGTGCAATTTTCTGCGCCAAGTGCCGAAACAACTGTAATGCAATTTTCGGAGAAACCGGCATATGCTTTCCCTGTAAGGGATTTACAATCAAATATTTTCGTTTGGTATTATTTTCGCGCTTTGCAACGCGAACAATGTCTGTTTCTGTATACATGGGAGAACGGCTCCTATCTTTCAAAAATAAAGCTATAGATAATTTTAACATTTTTTCTCGCCGGATGCCAGCGGATGTTCTGTTTTTTCGTGCACCAGATTTTTAAAGTCAGTTTGGTAGAAAATTGCAAAAAAACCACACAAATTCTTGAAACATTGTACAAACAAGAGTATAATAAATGCATATTGAGTTTTTGGGACTACCGATTGAAGGGGATTATAGGAAATGGAGTTTACATATAAGACACTTCAAGCATTAGAAGATTTTTTCACTGCACCACCTGCAAGGAACGCGTCCGGCGTATATTTTTATCGAATACATGGCTATAATGAGCACATCGAACGATTTGTGCAGCAATATGATACCGCTGCGCGCACCTGCGGTGCCGTAATAGAGGGTAAGCTTGCCAACCCCACCGAAAAAAATTTGGCATACTATGACGAAATATTAGGGCTTGATTTTCAAATGAGCATGGGTTTTTTCGGTGCACAGCTGCAAAAATGGCTACCCCGTCTGCGTCCTGCGCCACGCAATGCGCTTGCCGCCTCCATGTATGATACGTTGGACGAAATACGCAAAGCCGGCAAAAATGACAGCATTCTGCGCAATATTTATATTAAATTTATGTGCTGGCTGTATTATCGGTTTGAAAGCCTTTTGCATCAGCTGGGCAGCGGACAAATTCCTAAAATTTTGTACGAAGGCGAAATCAGCCAATATGCACTATACCTTCTGGCGATTTTGGCGCACGCAGGCTGTGATGTGCTTTTGCTGCAATATAATGGAAATCAAGCCTACTTGAGGGTGGATTCCACCGCGCGATTTGCAAAGGAATACTGCGAAGACGGTATGTGTGCCTTTCCGGAAACCTTCAGCCTGCAATGGCTACGGACACAGCAGGAACAAACACACAAATTACAGCGATTATATGGTGATTTGCCACAAAAAAAGCCTTGTACCAATGCTTGGATGCGCGGAAAAGGATTTGCCGACTTATTAACCAGTGCACAAAACCGCGGCACAGAGGACGCCTTTTTTTATAATGCGCTGCTGCGCATCCGTGGCGTGGAAGATAAATTGACCTATGTTAATCAGCTGTTTCAATTCCAGCTGCAGCTAAAAAACGAACACCGACCATTTGTGATTGCCGAAAAGCAGATTCCACCGCCATCCGTGGAAGAAATCGCAGGCATTCAAAGAAGCACCTATCGAGATGCCGAGCAGATGCTATTGGGATTGAAAGCCAACCTACCGCACACAGCTTCTGCGGAGCTGCGACAGTTCATGACGATAGCCTTCGTAGGCACGGTTCTGGAAGAACAACAAAAAGCCGACATGAATCTGAATAAATTGACCAACAAGGCGATTTATTTGCTGTGTTGGCTCAAACGGTATCAATCGCAGCTGTTTGCTGGATGGAAACCTTCTTCCATTTCGTGCTTTTTGCATTTGGGTGGATGTCAAAACGAAAATGAAGTTCTTTTCCTCAAAATGTTATCTAAACTACCGGTCGATGTGGTGATTTTGGTGCCTGATTTACAGGAAAACTGTATCTTTGAGGATGCAATGCTTTATGAACTGCATTTTTCCGATTCTCTTGCTGTACAGCACTTTCCGTCCGAACAGGCAGAAATTCACATGGGCACCGCCGCATACCATGCCGAACGTGAACTGGATGCACTGCTGTATCAGGATTCCGGAATGTATCGCAATATGCAGTATCAAAAGGCGATTGCTGTTTCCTTGCAGACCATGTATGAGGAAATCGCTATTTTATGGAATCAAGAACTGAAATATCGCCCCAATTTCAGCATTGTGCAGGAAACGGTGAATATGCCTGTGATTTTTGCAAAAATCTCTGGTGTGAAAGACGGAAATACCGCGCCATATTGGGCAGGCATCCAAGCCTTGATGACCGAAGATACCCTTGTGGTGCAGCACGCCCCGATGGTACGTGGTACAGATGAAAATCCCATCAAAGCCTACGTCACAGAGTTTTTGAAAAACGGTCGACTGCGTAAGGATGCTATCCAAGCACACAAAGCTTATCCATATGGCATCTTGCGCCCAGAAATGCAGGCATATCTTTTAGAAAAGTTACAACTGCTGATTGACCAGCGCATTATTGCAGGCACTTTTGAAAATGGCACGGAATACACCATTGTTGCAACCATTTTGAATTTACAGCAGGACATTGTGCGTCAAATTCAAAAATTTGATTTTACAAAAAAAAATCCCAAGCTCATTTATGTGCACACCACGGACCAACTGCTCACGCTGGAGGACAGCATCATTACCGCCTTTTTAAATCTGCTGGGATTTGATATTTTGTTCTTCGTTCCGACTGGCTACCAAAACATTGAGAAGTTTTTTGCAAAAAAAGTGTTTGAAGAGCACCAAATCGGTGCATATGTTTACGATTTGCACCCCCCCGATTTTCATTCGCTTTCCTCTGCTTTACGCCCCTCATGGTGGGATAAAATTTTTAAAAGGAGTCAATAATATGGGTTTGGATTTTAGCAAAGCAGCGCCCCAGCCGCAGGAAATACCTGCGGCAGAAAATGTACCGACAGAAACCGCGGTCGTGCCCTACAATATCGTGACCGACCGTGAGCAAATGAACGCAGACCTCGCGGGTTCGGCAGAGGTTGATGCACTTTGCAGTCAAATTGAAGTGCACAATTTGGAAACCATCGTTTCCTTCGGCGCCAATGCTGCCGAAGAAGTTTCAAAAGCATCCGATATTGTTTTGAACAGCATGAATCTGTCGCAAATTGATAATTCCAGCGAAATGCTCACAACGTTATCCAAAATTATGTCAAAGTTTGACATTGAGGAAATTCAAAACAACCCCACCCTGTTTAACAAGCTGTTTGGCAACCTGCGCAAGCAGCTCGATAAAATTTTGGCGAAATACCACACCATGGGCGAGGAAGTCGACAAAATTTATGTGCAGCTCAAACAATATGAATCGGAAATCAAGCAATCCAACCGCAAGCTGGATGATATGTTCCGCGCAAATGTCGCCTATTATCATGAATTGGTCAAATACATTTTGGCGGGAGAACAGGGCTGTAAGGAACTGGAATCCTACATTGCACAACAGCGGCAAGAGATGGAACGTACAGGCAACAATGCGATGCAATTTGAAATTCAGGCACTTGACCAAGCATTGATGATGCTGGAACAGCGCACACAGGACCTGCGTACTGCTGAAAATGTTGCGATACAGTCCATTCCCATGATTAAAACCATGGAATTTAGCAATATGAATCTGGTGCGCAAAATTAATTCCGCCTTCATCATCACGCTGCCCGTGTTTAAGCAGGCTTTGGCGCAGGCGATTATGCTGAAACGACAGCGTGTGCAGGCAGAAGCAATGGCCGCATTGGATGAAAAAACCAACGAAATGCTGATTAAAAACGCGCGCAACACGGTGGAACAATCCAAGCTGACCGCCCAACTGGCATCGGGCAGTTCCATCAAAATCGAAACCTTGGAAACCACTTGGCGCACCATTGTCGATGGCATCGACCAAACCATGCAAATTCAAGAGAACGCACGAAAACAGCGGGTAGAAGACCAAGCACGCTTGGAACAGATTAAAGCAGAGTTTAATCAACGGTATCATATGCCGGACGCTTTGCCAAAGCCGTGAAATAGGAGGAAAACCATATGCCCATCAATTTATCAAAAGGACAAAAAGTAGATTTGACCAAGGGAAATCCCAAGCTGCAAAATATTATGGTAGGCTTGGGCTGGGATGTCAACACATTCGATTCCGGCTCCAATTTTGACTTGGATGCTGCTGCATTTTTGCTCAACGAGAATGGAAAATGCCCCACCGAAAAGGAGTTTGTGTTTTATGGAAATTTGACGCACACGAGTGATTCTGTGCAGCATATGGGCGATAATCTCACGGGTGACGGCGAAGGGGATGATGAACAAATCATGATTGATTTGAGCAAGATTCCTGCCAATATCGAGAGAATAGCCTTTACCGTAACCATTTATGACGCAGAAGCCAAGCGGCAAAATTTCGGACAGGTCTCCAACGCCTTCATCCGTATTGTGGATGAAGCCAATGGCATGGAGCTGATTCGATATGATTTGGGCGAAGATTTTTCCATTGAAACCGCGGTTGTGGTTGGCGAATTGTATCGGCACAACGGGGAATGGAAATTCAATGCCGTCGGCAGCGGATTCCAAGGCGGCTTGGCGGCATTGTGCGGACATTATGGAATAGAAGTTGCGTAAGGAGAAATAAGATTATGCCAATCAATTTGCAAAAGGGTCAAAAAGTTAGTATTACAAAAGGAAATCCCGGACTTTCCAAGGTTATTGTGGGCTTGGGCTGGGACACCAACCAATTCGATACCGGCGGAGATTTTGACTTGGACACCGCTGCATTCTTGCTCACCGACAGCGGCAAAGCCTCCAAACCCGAAGATTTTGTTTTCTTTGGAAACCTCAAACATCCATCCGGCTGTGTTGAACATATGGGTGATAACTTGACTGGTGCAGGCGACGGCGATGATGAGCAAATCAAAATCCAGCTGGCTTTGGTGCCGCAAAATATCAGCAAAATTGCGTTCACCGTAACCATTTATGATGCAGAGTCCAGACGCCAGAATTTTGGACAAGTGAACAATGCTTTCATCCACATTTATAATGAAGAAACCGGTGAAGAACTGCTGCGCTATGATTTAGACGAAGATTTTTCCATTGAAACTGCCGCGGTATTTGGAGAATTATATCAAAACAACGGCGAATGGAAGTTCAACGCCATTGGAAGCGGCTATCAAGGCGGTTTGGCGGCATTGTGCACCAATTATGGCATTGAAGTGGAATAAAGACTGTGGTCTTATGAAAAGGAGAACAATATGTCAGTTAGCTTGCAAAAAGGACAAAAGGTAAGCTTGTCGAAAGACAACGCAGGTCTTGCGAAGGTTATCATTGGTTTGGGTTGGGACGAGGTTAAGCGCTCCAAGGGTGGACTTTTTTCACTCAAGCCGCAGGCAGTGGACTGTGATGCGTCCGCGCTGCTGCTGCAGAATGGAAAGCTGCTACAAAAAGAGGATTTTGTGTATTTCGGGAATTTGAAGCATCAGTCTGGAACAGTACAGCACATGGGTGACAACCTAACTGGTGCCGGCGATGGCGATGATGAGCAAATCATTGCTGACCTTGCGAAAATGCCTGCACAATATGACCGCATTGTTTTGGTGGTGAATATTTATCAAGCAAAACAGCGCAATCAGCACTTTGGCATGATTCAAAATGCATTTATCCGCTTGGTAGATGGAAAAACCAATCAAGAAATGTGCCGATATAATCTGACCGATGATTATTCCAACATGACTGCCATGATTTTCGGCGAAGTCTATCGCCATAATGGTGAATGGAAATTCAATGCCATTGGGCAGGGCACTACAGATGCAGGTCTGGCAGAGCTTGCAAACCGTTATCGATAACAGTAGGTTTGTGCATGGAGTGGGGCAGGAGAACCCCCTGCGCATCCTCTGTTCTCCTCCACACACTCTCTCTTTTACAGCCATTTTGCATTACAAAGGAGTTTAAAAAATATATGAAATTTGCAGGACTTTCGGAGCAGGAAGTTGAGGCTTCCAGAGCCAAATATGGTGCAAATACCCTTCCCGAATCTGAGCCAACCACCTTTTGGGAGGCGTTTCGAGAAACCTTTGGCGACCCGATGATTAAAATCCTGTTGGCAATCGCAGCGTTGATGATTGTCATGTTTTTCTTAGGATATGCGGAAATTTATGAACCCATTGGCACGATTGTGGCGGTTTTGATTGTGGCGGTGGTGTCCGCCAAAACCAGCGTGGCGAGTGACACCAAGTATCGTGAGCTCAAGGATAACACCAAAAAAGACCAATGTAAGGTGCATCGAAATGGCTTAATGGTCGTCATTGATGTGGATGATGTGGTTGTGGGGGACAAGGTGCTGCTGCAGTCCGGCGATAAGATTCCGGCGGATGGCATTTTGGTTTCCGGCAGCTTACGGGTGGACAATTCTGCACTCAATGGCGAGGCCGAGGAATGCAAAAAAGAGGCTGCCACCGCAGAGGTACAGCTTGCAGAGGACATCACCGGCGATACGTTTGTGGACCGCCATTCCCTATTCCGCGGCGCGGTGGTGTTTGATGGCGAGGGCATTCTGGATGTGCGCAAGGTTGGCCTGAAAACCATGATGGGCAAAATGGCAGAGGAAATGCAGGAGGATGAGCCAGATTCTCCTTTGAAGGTGAAATTGTCCAAATTGGCAGACCAAATTTCCACCTTCGGCTATATCGGCGCAACCGTGATTGCCCTCTTATATTTTGGCTTTTTCATCCTGTCCGCAGGCGGCTTTGGTCCCTATTTTGCAAGCGGCATCAGCGAAATCCTGCGAGATGTCATGCGCGCGGTTTCACTTGCGGTGGTTATCATCGTGTGTGCCGTTCCTGAGGGCTTGCCGCTGATGATTTCTCTGGTTTTGATGCAGAACACCAGCAAAATGCTCGACCACAATGTCTTGGTGCGTAAGGCAGTTGGTATTGAAACCGCAGGCTCGCTGAATATTTTGTTTAGTGATAAAACCGGTACGATTACCAAAGGCAGACTGGAGGTTGTGGATTTCTTCACAGCAGATGGAAATTCCATCCCCATGGAGGAACTGAGCCACCACAGCAAAATCAAAGCACTGCTGGATTTAGCGATTGGAAAAAACTCGCAATCTATGTTTGATGCAGAGCACCGGGTTATTGGCGGCAATGCAACCGACCAGGCACTGATGAAATTCATCGGCGAGCAGACCTACACCGCACTGCTGCAGGATGAGGAATGTGCCATCACCGCCCTGCAAGGATTCAATTCCTCCAACAAATTCAGTCAGGCAAGCATCCAAGGCATCGGCACCTTTTATAAAGGGGCGCCTGAAAAGCTTCTATCTGTGGCAACGCACTATTTGGACGAAAACGGCGCGCCAAGAGCCTTAGATAACGCTGTTTTGAATCGAAAAATCGAAGAATTGGCATCCAAGGCCATGCGCGTTTTAGCGTTTGGCTATTCGGAAAAATCGCTGGTAGAAGATACGATACAAGATGATATTGTTATCATCGGCTTGGTGGGCATTCGCGATGATGTGCGCCCCGAGGCAAGGGAAGCCATTACCGAAGTGCAGAAGGCAGGCATTCAGGTGGTTATGATTACCGGTGACCGTTTGGAAACCGCGGTTGCCATTGCCAAAGATGCTGGACTGCTCCAAACTGCCTCCGACCGCGCCATTTCCTCTGCGCAGCTCAATGACATGACCGATGATGAAGTGAAAAAGATGATACCGCACATTCGCGTTATCGCCAGAGCATTGCCAACGGATAAATCCCGTATGGTGCGCTTGTGTCAGGAAATGAACCTTGTGGTTGGTATGACGGGTGACGGGGTGAACGACTCTCCGGCACTCAAGCGCGCTGATGTTGGCTTTGCCATGGGCAGCGGCACCGAAGCGGCAAAGGAAGCCGGCAAAATCGTCATTTTAGACGATAATTTCAAATCCATCAAGGATGCCATTTGGTACGGCAGAACCATTTATCACAACATCCTCAAGTTCTGCAAGTTCCAGCTGGTCATCAATGTTGCCGCGGTGGTCGTGAGTGCCGTTGCGCCGTTTTTTGGCGTAGAAGAACCGCTCAAGGTCACACATTTGCTGTTTGTGAATCTGGTAATGGATGGGCTGGGTGCCATCATGCTGGGCAATGAACCCGCACAGGAAAAATATATGCAGGAAAAGCCCCGCAGACGTGATGAAAACATTGTCAGTGCCAAAATGATGGCGCAGATTGTGGTGATGGGCATTTGGCTGACTGTGCTAAGCTTTTTGTTTTTGAAGCTGCCGTATTTCGCAGCGTTTTTTGCAAATGAAGAGCAGCTGCTGACAGCATACTTTGTGCTATTCATCGTCAGTGCACTGTTTAACGGCTTTAATGTGCGCGATGAACGCTTCGGCATTTTCAAGGGACTGGATGAAAACCGCGATTTCTTAAAGGTATTTTTCATCATCATTGCTGTACAGGCGGTAATTGTCAATGCGGCACGTGTGCCATTCGTGGCATTCCATTGGATTGGCAACATGTTCAGCTGCGTGCCGTTTGGCATCCAAGGCTGGCTGCTCGTGGTTGTGCTGGCATTTACGATGATTCCTGTGGATGTAGTTCGGAAAGCCATCTTCGGTCGTCTGCTCAAATAATTTTTCAGAATTGGTATGTGATATGCAAAACATCACATACCAATTTTTTCAGGAGGCAGTATCATGCTTGTTTTTCATGCCGATTTGGACAATACCTTGATTTATTCCTATAAGCACGACATTGGCAGCGAAAAGCGCTGTGTAGAACGCTATCAGGGTCGTGAAATCTCCTTTATGACATCCTATGCCTATCATGCGCTGCCGCAAGTGTCGCAACGCTATCTGTTCGTTCCCACAACCACACGAACCATGGAGCAGTATCAGCGCATTGATTTTGGCATACCGCGCCCTGCCTATGCATTGGTTTGCAATGGCGGAATTTTATTGAAAAACGATGCCATTGATGCCAAATGGTATCAAGAATCCCTTGCTATGATACAGGATGCACAGGAGGCGTTGGTGCAGGCAATGGCAGTGCTGCACCAAGATGCAGCGGTATGCTTTGAAGTCCGCAATATTCAGGATTTATTTGTTTTCACCAAAAGCCATGATGCGCAGGCAACCATTGCAAGGCTGCAGCGTGCCTTACATACCCCTGCAGTTGATATTTTGCAAAATGGCTGCAAAGTCTATGTGCTGCCAAAAATGCTGCAAAAAGGCACTGCTGTGCGGCGATTTCGCGAGAAAATGCGTGCAGAAACGGTTTTTGCCGCCGGTGATAGCCTTTTTGACCTTTCCATGCTGCAAGCTGCCGATGTGGCGTTTGCACCCCAATCGCTGCAGCACCAGCTGCCAAATCCCCAAAATGTAATGTTTGCAGCAGAACACGCCGTTTTTTCCGATTGTATTTTGCAATATTTGTGCACCAATACGCAGGAACCGTCTTGACAAGTTTCAGTGGTGCACACGCTTGGACTTGAATTTCTTTTCTAAAACTGGTATACTATATTATAAAGTAATGAAGCTTAGGGCAGAAAAATATCATTTTTCTGTCTTGGCTTCTTTTTGTTTGGAGGTCAATATGCGAAAAATCTTGATTAGCGCACAACTTCTGTCCATCCTTGCCTTTGCCGCCATTTTTTACACAGACACGATACCGAAAATCGTTTCTATCCCTCTTTTTGTGGGAATTATGACGGCAATTACACTGTTCAGCCACAGCAAAACGGCTTCGTCTGAACGGCGTCTGCAAACCAAAATTTCTGATTTATCCAAAGAATTGAATGTGGCATCCACGCGCATCACCTCTGTTTCGCAAGAAATCGGCATCACCGTTGCGGAAAATAACGCAAGTTCCAAAGAACTGTTTGAAAAAACCAAGGAAATGAGCAGCTTGACCGCCGATGTCAACACCAGCCTGCAGGACACCATCGTGCACATTAAAGAAATGCTTGGTCTTGCTGACGAAACCCATACATCTGCCATGACAATGGAGGACATCAGCCACAAATCCTTTGCCACCATTCAGTCTGGTATGTCGGAAATTCTACATATTGTCGATAATATGAAGGCAATCAAAGAAACCAGCAGCACAGCGGATGCACGCATTGAAAAACTGAAAAGCACATCGGAAGATATTTTGACCATTGTCAATAAAATCAGCGAAATCTCGCAAAAGATGCACATCATCGCCATCAATGCATCTGTTGAATCGGCACGTGCCGGAAAAAGCGGCAACAGCTTTGCCGTTGTAGCAAAGGAATTTCAGATGCTGGCATCCATCACGGACCGTTCGGTGGGCGACATCAGCGAACTGGTGGACACCATCCAGCAGGACATCAATGATGTATATCAGGTTTCCAAGGAAAACGCCAGCCGCGTGGACAATGGGGTGCGTAATTCCACTGTTATTGACGAAAATCTCAAACTGATTGAACAATCCTTCCGCGATGTTGTTAAAATGGTCGGCAGACTTGGTACCATTTCGGAAACCGAATCGAAGCTGGCAGATGAAATGAATCATCGCGTTGCACATATTGAATCTCTGATGACGCGCACAGGAATCCATGTTTCCCAAGTATACGATGTGGCACGCAGCCAAAACCGTGGCATCGAAAATATTTCCAAAATGAGCCAAACGCTCAACGTGGCTTCCTCCGAACTTTTTGACCTTGCCGAAAACAGTTCTTCCGAGAAGGGTGAAAGCCTGGATGTGTATGCAAAAACCATCTGTGAAGAATTTTTTAGCGTGATGGAAAAAGAACTGTGTAAAAACCCTGCTATTTTAGGGAAAGATGCGGCATTGCATCACACAATGCTGCATCAGTTTCAAGCAAACCATGAAATCGTAGAAGCGGTTTGGACAAACGAACCAAATGGGCGCTTCATTTGCTCCATTCCATCTGCTGGCTTCGTCAATGCCTCCATGCGCGAATGGTTTCGCTCTGCTATGCAAGGGGAAAATTACATTTCCAAAATTTATATCTCGGGCATCACCAAAAACCGTTGTGTAACACTTTCTATGCCTTATCGCAGCGGGAATGGTGAAATCCTTGGCGTAATCGGTGTTGATTTGAACCTCATGCTGATGAAAGCGTAAGCCCCTTCCTCTGCACAAGCGCATTTGATACTATCCTATCTATGAAAGCAATGCGCTATTCCTTGAGAATCCACACCGAAATCGGTGGGTCATTCTGACGGTTTGCAAACGAACCAATCAACACTGTATAGTCTTTTTGTGGGATTTTCTGCAAATATTCCAGCAGCTTATCGCGCTCCTCATAGCCGGTCACCCCTCCATAATAAAGCGATAGGCTCATGCCGCCACCTGCCCGCAGCAAGCGCATCCCTGCCTCTATCGCGGGGATGCTGGTTTCTGCCTTGGTGCATATGGTGTGATCACCCCCTGGCAAATACCCGAAATTAAACACCATTGCGTGCACACTCTCTGGCTGTGCATAGCGCTCCATATGACTATGGCAATCCAGTATCACCCGGGCTCTGTCAGAAAACCGACGGTTGTCCAGACGCTCCTTTGTCTGCTGCACAGCAGACTCCTGTACATCAAAGGACAGCACGTGTCCTGTTTCTCCCACCAATTCACAAAGCAATTCTGTATCGCGTCCACGCCCTGCTGTTGCATCAATGCAAACATCCCCTTTCTTCACAAATTGTTTTAGAAACGTGTGTGCTAATGTTACTGCATTGATTTGCATCCTTCATTTCCTCCTATGTACCTGTTGTTGCCGTGCGTTGCTCCACCCCTTCACATGAAAATAGATGTACCGCATATGCTATACAGTATAGCACACCTGCGCGCTGCAAAACACCACAAATCAAAGCATTTTTCGCGTTCGCACACGCATTGATGCCCATTTGCAGCATTTGTTCCCCCTTTTCACGAAGCATTTTTCGGCATAATATGGTATTCTCTATTACAGAGCAAAAAAATTCTCTTTTTTTCACAGTTTTGCACGCATGATTTTGTATTTGACTTTTTGTAACCATTATGTTATTATAGTTCCAGAATTTATTTTTCGTGTAATCGTTTTGTAATATAAGGAGTTTATGAAAATGACCACTTCCACCAAGACCAGTGATTTGCTGCAATATAAAGAACGTCCGCTGATGCGCAAGGATAATATCCTATATTATGGGAGCATGAGTGACCGTTATATTATCATGATGCAAATTTTGGAAACCAAGAAGACACAGGATCTTGAGGTTGCAACACGCATTGCCGTGCAGCTGCAGCAGACCTCTCCCAACGTTCGTCCCAAGGACCGTACCGTGAAGAAAATAGAAAAAACCTGCCTTTGGGATGCTATGGATATTGCTTCCATCTGGCTTTCACGCGCACTATCGGTAAAATAATTTCATACGCGCGCCGATTTTAAGATTGAAGATATACCGTTTTGTTTGAAGTATTTTTTGATGGGGAGGACACCGCAGTGCATTTTTTAAGAAAGAAACTTATCAAGGTATTGTGTGCAGTTTCCATGGCAACCGCCTTGGCGTACACCAGTGCTTTCGGACTGTATCTGGCTACCATTACTGGTTCCGGTGTGAATTTTCGGGCAAGCGCAGATGGCAACATCATCGGTTCGCTCTCTAAAGGCACCAAAGTCGCTGTCATTGATAACAGCTCTGATTGGTATCGCATCGCAGCCAACGGTGTCACCGGTTATATCAGCGGGCAATATATCTGCGGCACTGCCGACGGTGACGCTTCTCTTGGCAAAGCGGTGATTACTTGCGGCAACGGCGTGAACGTTCGCGCAGAATCCAATACAGAAAGTGCCATCCTAGATACCATTGCAAATAACACTACGGTTTCTGTTCTTGGCATCTATAACGATTTTTACAAAGTGAAATACGGTGAAACCACTGGTTATATTTATTACCCATATGTGTACATAAATGGACAAGCCTCTTCCATGACATCGCGTGATGCATCCTCTAGTGCAGGTGCTTTGCGGCAGCAAGTGCTGAATTATGCGGCTTCTTTTCTTGGCACACCCTATGTCTATGGCGGCAGCTCTCCGAGCGGCTTCGATTGCTCTGGCTTCACATCGTATGTCTATCGCAACACCGTGCGTTCCATTCCGCGCACCTCTTCCTCACAGTATAGCGGTTTGACCCGTGTGTCTTCTATGTCTGATTTGTTGCCCGCTGATTTGGTCTTCTTTGGTTCCGGCAGCTCTGTCAGCCATGTTGGTATTTATGTTGGTGATGGAAAATTCATCCATTCTCCCCACACTGGTTCTTCTGTAAAATACGATACCTTGTGGAGCGGCAACTATAAAAATCGTTTCGTTGGCGCGGCGCGTGTGATTTTCGATTAAGCAATCGCATAGGAACCTTTCAGACAGCTGAAGGGTTCCTATTTTTTTCCCTTTCAAAACAGTATCCAGCTTCTTCGCTTTCACTGGATATTTAACGTGCAATTTCGTCCATATTGTGATATAATATTATTTAGTTCCCTTAAATTCTGCATAAATAAAAGGTGTGTACATTCCATGGCAAATATTTTAACAAACAAGCAAACCCATTCCACTTGTGAAACCTCTGACTGTTTCCCCTGCACTTCCTTGAAAGAAATTCTTCTGCAAAAGCGCGTCGTTGATTTGCGCCTGATTGCACAAGCGTTTGACATAAAAAGCGTTTCACGCATGACAAAGAACGAGCTTGCAGAAACACTTGCTGCCGCAATGCCCACGAAAGAAAGTGCTCTGCACAGCATTTTACTGTTCTTACCTGCCTCAACGCAGCATCTGCTGTCACAGGCCGCCAATGCCCCGTATTGCCGCACAGCAGATGTCCCCCATTCCCATGCGTATGCAACGCTAGAGCGTCTGTGCCTGCTGCAAAGTACCCCCTGTCAGGACGGACAGCACTGCTTCTATATGCCAGAGGAATGGAAGGCACTTTACCATGCCATCCAAAGCGCCCCCGCCTTTCTTGCAGAGCAGCAGCTCGTGCAGTCGATTGACTGCTATGCAATGGCAGCACTGTCTCTTTATGGAATTCTTCGACAAGATGAACTGCTGCAAATCGTCAATCAATATCACACCCAGCAGGTGTCTGCCACAGCATTCTCTGCAACCCTGTCAAGTCTGGCTTCTGCTTCCGGCGCTTATGTCTGCTGGGAAGACTATCTGGTGCACCCTGCGCTTGCTGTAAGCAACTTCACACCTGCGCAAAAGGTGCTGCAGCAGTCTGCCCAGTATGCTCGCTATTTGCCTGCTAAGACTGTCTTTTTAAAGTATGCTGATTGGACCTATTATGAAAGAAATCTGTCCTTTGTCGCATTGGAACAGCATTTAAACAAAAAATTGCATTCGCTCACGAACAGTAAATATTCCGCGGAAGAGCTGGTGCAAAAGGTGTATCAATATATCCGCAAAAATGCCAACAATCAAGCCATTGTAAATCTGCTCCTTTCCTCTGGCATTCGCTTTGACAGCATCCCCGACGCACAAAAGGCGATGAATTACATCGTTGACATTTATAACAGCACCCGCACTTGGGTTCTCAACGGCAACACGCCTCGAGAACTGTCGATTCATCAACGGCACTCTAGCAGTGCAATACCTGAGAAATCATCCTCCATTTCACGCAATGCGTTTTGTCCGTGCGGAAGCGGTAAAAAATACAAAAAATGCTGTGGACAATAAACAGCTTTGGATAGACACCGAACGCCTCTGCATGCATCCACAAAAAAACAAGAGCAGGTTACCTTCACGTAATCTGCCCTTGTTTTTTCTTATTGTATGCCTATATTTCCGCCTGTGTTACAGTGTTCGCCCTCTATTTTTCGACCCACAGGCAGGCTTTTTAAGCTTCTCCAATATATTTCTGCAGCAGTTTCAGCAAATCCTGTGTTTTAAACGGCTTGATGATAAAATCTGCTGCACCTTCCATGAGCGATTGGTTCACAATCGCTTTACCAGACTCCGTTGTGGCAATGACCACCGGAATATCTTGAAAATGAATCTCATTTTTGATTGCTTTCAACAATTCATATCCATTCATCCCCGGCATATTCAAGTCTGTTATCACCAAGCCAATCTCTTGGTACTGCTTTTCCAAGGCATCATACGCTTGGTTTCCATCGCTTGCTTCCACGGTGTCAACGCCCTTTGACGAAAACACTTTTTTCTCCATTTTCCGAATCAGCAAGGAATCGTCCACAATCAATACTTTTTTACCCA
Source organism: Intestinibacillus sp. (assembly GCA_963664255.1). Classification (GTDB taxonomy): domain Bacteria; phylum Bacillota; class Clostridia; order Oscillospirales; family Butyricicoccaceae. The sequence goes on from OY760938.1 coordinate 660,102, forward strand.
TATTGCCTCCCTAAACAAAATTGCTTATCGTACCATTTTCCGAACCAATGTGGACACCCATATGCCAACCAACAGCACCGCAAACACCATTTCAAAGCCGTTTACAATGAAACTCATCCCATGTGGATATACATTTCCATATCCAACCGTTGTAAAGGTCACCAAGCTAAAATGATAGCATTCAAACAAATCCTTCACAAGCTTTCCAATGGGCAAAGCGGTGTTGAATTGAATCACTGCATCGCTTGTTTTTAATCCCAGCACAAAATACAAATTTCCGCAGGATAAGATTAAAATCAATGCATTAATCAGGCAATAAAACGGCCGTTCCCCATATCCGCATACGATAAAGGAAATGAACGACTGCAGCTTTTGCCTTCCTCTCAAGGTACGCATCTCTGCTTTTTTATAGAGGAAAAAATATTCGCCATACAAATCAGATATTTTATTTTCTTGAAACAATTCAGACAACGAAAAATACATATCGATTGCATATCGAAGCTCACGTGCATCCTCATAATCATTGTGCAGCTCTCCAAAAAAGGTGTTTCGATTGACTTTTGTTCCAACATATGTATCTCTGAACCAGAATTTGATGAATTTTGAAGTCACAATTCTAGCATCATACAAATTGCAATCACTGAAAAATGCAATGTCAAACCCGCATTCTGCCATGATAATATCGGACATATCGCTTTTTTGAAATTCCGAAAAATAGAAATTGGTTTTGGAAAATATATTTTGCTGCAGTTCACAATTTATAAATTTGACGGTCAATTCACACAGCCTGAAATAGGAAAACATATCGTCAACCGACTGCTTGGTCGGGTCATTTCTTGAAAAACTGCAATCTTCAAATGTAACACCGTCATTCATGGTAAAGCATTCTGAAAAGGTGCATCCGATGAAGCAACAGTTCACAAATTGGATGTTGGTAAAGCAGCAAGTGGAAAACATACAGAAATAAAACTTTACGCCCGTCACCACATAGGCTGGTTCGTCTTCTTCAGCATCATTCCCAAACATGAGTTCCTCAAAGGTATCCAAATGATACTCTTCGCGGTCGATATTGAAATATCCATCCACGTTTTGCACCGCATCTGCATCATAACGTTCCACTTGCAGCTGCTGCTCGTTTATGATTTTTTGCAGGCGTATCGCCTTAAAGGTTTCATATTCATCTTTTCGTTTGGCAAGCTCTGAAATGGCGGTTGACTCTTGATTTCCAAATTTTACAGACAGCATAAAAACTCACATCCTTTAAACCCACCGTTCCGACCTGCCCACGATGGTGTGTATACCGTCGTTTTCCGACACGCCCCCCAATGGATGCGCTCTCTTTTTATAACGCGCACGAAACATCTGTTCATGAGAAAATTTTACCATGTTTTTGAATGTTTTTCAACAAAAATCTGCAATTTAAAACCGACATCACTTGTGCAATCTTGCAGATACGCCCACCCCTTATTGGAATGCAGCAGAACACCAGCATTGCGCCGGAAAACAGAGCACTCTTTTGGGCTTCTTTTAGGTTTTTCGCCCCCAAGGTGCGCTGTAAAATCGACTGATTGGTGCAATAATACGACACGTGATTGATGGTACAGCCGATAATCAGCATCGGCCATGGGATATACGGCGGCTGTGAATCCGCTGAATTGATGGCATTCAAATGCTCGGGAACTGCGGTTGTGAAAATTTTCACTCCTTCGATGAAGCTTCCTTCTCCCAGTGCCATGAATGCCAAAATGGGGATGAGCAGCCCTGCACCGATGATAAAAATGACACCGTTTAAGGTATCTGAAACCGCAACGGCTTTCAAACCACCGAATATCGCATAAATACCACCCACGACACCCAAGGCAACGCACATCACAGCAATGCCCCCAAAGCGGCTGATGCCCAGCAAACTAGACACCCCAAAAATTTGTTCCATCACCACCGAGCCTGCATATAGTACGAGCGGCAGCAGCGTCACGATGTAGGCAATCAAGAAAATTGCAGACACCATACGCGTGTATTGCGGTCATATCGTTCCTCAAAGAACTCGGGAACGGTTGTAATACCGCTCTTCAAATATTGCGGCAGAAAAAAGAATGCCATCAGCGTCAGTGCAATCGGGCAGATGGCTTCCCATCCCATCGCACCCATACCGATTGCATAGCCCTGTCCATTTCTGCCGACCAACTGCTCTGCGGACAGATTGGTCAACATCAAAGACCCTGCAATGATAATGCCAGGCAGTCCTCTTCCTGCAAGAAAATAACCTTCCTTGGTAGAAATATTATCTCCTCTTGTTTTAAACCATGAAATAGGTGCAATTATAATATGATTTTCACCATTCTTCAATATGGATAGTATCATGTCATGCAATGGATTGGAATAGAAAATTTTTCTCTTTTTTTGTGAATAGTTGCCAAATCCGTCAATATGTCCATACGGAAATATTTAAAACTGTGTACTTTGCTTATATCCCCCCGCTAAGAGTTCGGTACATCGCTTTCAGATTTGCCCCATTTTTTGCGGTGTGATTAAAAAGCTTTCTTCTGTTTCTAGAAGAACCACCTCTGCCGAATTATCCAGCTGCTGGGCTTCTAAAATTTGAAAATGGCTGATGAGCTGCTTGAGCGTATGCGCCTGCCCAGACAGCTCCTCGCTTGCCGCCGCACTTTCCTGTGCGGTTGCACTATTGGTCTGCACCACCGAAGCAATCTGCTCCACGCCGACATTGATTTGCGCAATCGACTGCGCCTGCTGTTCCGATGCCTGTGCGATTTTATCTATCAAGGTCACTGCCCGCTGGGTTTCCTGCGCACTTTCTTGCATCGCCATCGCTGTTGATTTTGCAATTTCCGAACCTTTTTGTACGGATTCCACCGTTTCTGCAATCAATCGGGTGGTGCTTTGCGCCGCCTGTGCGGATTTGCTCGCCAGATTGCACACCTCATCCGCCACCACTGCCACCAGTGTCAATGCACGTGCTTCCAGTTCCTTTTTCAGCACAGCTGCATCCGTCGGGAAATAGCCCCAAGGACCCAGCTCCACACCGTCATAGCCTGCCAGCTGCATTTCATGCCGCCACGTAATCGGCAGGGTTGCAACCGTTCTAATCGAGCAAAAGGACTTTGCGAAGCTGATAAAATCCTATGATACTCCGAAGGCTTTGTTTTACTGTGACCCGCCATATCATGGCACAGAGAAGTATTATACAGAGCAATTTTCACAGGAAGATCATGTGCGATTGTGTGAGTGCTTATCGCAGATAAAGGGGTGATTTATTCTCTCCTACAATGATGATGATTACATACGAGAATTGTATAAAAATTTCAGAATTGAAGCCGTGAGCCGTAACCACAATCTTGTATCAAGGACAGGTGAAAACAAACGGTTCGATGAACTGATTATTTGCAATTTTTAAGGACAAAATATCCCCGGTCAGCGGCGTACTGATCGGGGATAAAATCTGCTTTATTTTTGCCAAAAATCTTGAGCGGCTACAGCGAGATGCGATGTTCCTGTGGCGGTACTTGCTGCGCATAGGATAAAATGCTTTCAAAATAGGGGCGCAGCAAGGGTATCTGCTCCCCCGCAAACACCGTGCCAAATCGCTCATACAGATAGGCAGCATACTGCCTGCTGCTGTTGCCGTGAAAATGAAACCAAAGAAAGTCCACCGTTTGATTGCAAGCATATCGATGTAGTGCATGGCAGTCAATCAGCACCAACTGCTCCTTTTACACCATGACTTTACGTCCATGCGTTTCGACCTCCAAACGCCCCTCACAGACATACATCAGCAAAAACTGTTCATATGCACTTCGTTCAATGCAATAGTTTTCATCACATCGAAAATGCCCGAATTGCGAACAATAAAACAACGCTTCTTGTGCAAATTCAGAAGGGATGAGAAAATCCACTGGTGGACTTGGTGTATTCCAAGGATTTTTAACGCTGTATGGCAGGAAAGATTTCTTAAATACAGCTATTCTGCGTTATGCATACGGGTTCTTAGGATGCCACAGCATCTAAAAACTGCTGGATGGAATCGACAATCAGTTGATGGTCATCTTCGTGCTTCATCAAACCAGAAACACAAATGGAGCCGACAACGCCTGTTCCTTTTAGGCGAATCGGAAAACCGCCGCCGCCCGCAGCATAGTCATTCGGCTGCAATTTGCGGTCTTCCAGCGTTTCGCCTATCATTTCCAGCCAGTATAAAAAGCGCAGGGTAGACATACTCATTAAATCCACGGAATTACGCTTTCTGGAGAGCCACAGCGCGCTGTCCTGCACAGAGCCTTCTGCAAAATAGCGGAATACGGACAATCCGTTGATGGTGATTTCGATAGAAATCGGTTCGCCATAGGTCTTTGCATTTTCATAGAGCATAAGCCCTAGCTTGAGTGCATCTTCTCTGGAAAATGTATCAAATGCCAAGGTGTTTTCCAGTTCCTGCAACGTTTCAAATTTGGTTTTTGCATCCTGCATCATCGTGTGTTCCTTTCATTTTATCCGTTTATTTTTTTGTCTTCGCTTTGCGGAAAATCAACCGGCAGTGGCTGCGGACGTTCAAACGTCGTTTTCATATGGTAGAAGCGTTCCTCCGCGCCAGATTGCAGAATGCCTTCCATCACCTCCAGCGAATGCAGTGCCATTTGTCCCTTTGCACGCGCCTGACGACCATCCCGAATGGCATATGCCATGTCCACCAATCCAATGCCTCTGCTGTTTTCCTGATGGCTGGTTTCATTGAAGGGATGCACAATCGGGACTTCTTCCCACTCGCTGAATGGCTGCTGTCTGGGCAAGCCCTTCCATCGATAGTTGTCCATAGTTCTCAGCAGCACTTTTCCGCCGAACAGATTGGGTCCATCCACGGGGTCAGGGTCTGCGATACAGATGCTTCCTTTCGTGCCGTACAACTCCAGTCGGGGCAATTCCGATTCCCAAATGTCAAAGCTTGTAATCATCGTTGCAATCGCACCGTTTGCAAGCTCCAAATTGCTGGTAATATGGGTATCCACCTCGACTGGAATGATTTCGCCTCTTTTGGGCGCGCTTTCAATGGTGCGCTCTGAAAAGGTTCTTTTGGACATGGCACAGCATTTTTTCACAGGGCCCAGCAGCGACAGCAACGCCGTCATATCCTCTGCAAAGGCGGCTGCCAGTGGCTTTTCTGAATACACATGCTTGCCTGCCTGCAATGCCTGCATGTTCAGTTCCGCATGAACCGCCGGCAGCGTTAAGTTTAACACAATATCAATTTCAGAATCTGCAATCAGTTCCTGTGCGGTTGCATATGCTTTTGGAATATGGTGCTGATTTTCCTTTTTCTGTGCTTTTTCCAGACTTCTGGAGGCACAACCCATGACATTCACAATATCATATTTTTTCAGATTCTGAAAATATACGTCGCTAATATCGCCGATGCCTAAAACGCCAACATTAAATTTCATATTCCTCACTCCTGCATCCATCCGAATGCTGCGTGGTCTTTATGGCTTTAACTGTACCAGTTTCCCGCCAACAACACAAGGCAGAATTGGTGCGTTTTACTAATAAAACCTGCTGTCTTGTCTATGACGCGCACAGGAGCTGCGGTATGCAAAAGGCACTTCATGGAACTGAAGTGCCTTTTTTCACAGGATTGTTTGTATCACGGACATCTTACTCAAAATGCCGTGTGAAAATATCGGTGTCTTCCAGCAGCGTTTCAATCGTGTCAATGCCCAAACGGTGCAGCAGTTCGATGACATACGGGTTTTCCGCCGGTGTCTGATAGGGCGCATCATTTCCATAGGCTTCCACAAGCTCCGTGCCTTCCGCAACCCCTAGCACCGCCTTTGGACCACCAACGCACCCGCCGCGGCATCCCATGCCTTCAAAGAAATTGGCATCCGCCGTGCCGGCAAGCAATTCCTGCACCATCGCCTTGCAGTCTGGCACCCCATCTGCCTGCTTGGTGCGCACTTGAATCTCGCGATTGGGATTGAGGCGTTCCACGGTTTTTGCAACCGCTTCACTCACGCCGCCGGCACGGGCATAAATTCTGCCCGCTCTGGACGAATGGTCATTTTCATCCGCTGCAAGTTCCGCAGGGTTGATGCCCAATGCATCCAATATATTCTGCATTTCCTGAAAGGTGAGCACAAAATCCACATCTCCCACCAAATCCTTTTCCCGTGCCTCTGCCTTTTTCGCCAAGCAAGGGCCAATGAAAACGGTCAGTGCATCAGGATGCAGCAGCTTAATCGCCCTTGCACAAGCGACCATCGGCGACACCGCCCCTGGTACATGCGGCAAAAGCTGATGATACACTTTTTTAATCATGGCAATCCACATGGGACAGCAGCAGCTTGTCAGCTGAAAATCGGATTCGGTGCAAATGTTTTTATCAAATTCCAGTGCTTCTTTTAAGGTCAGCACATCTGCAAACAGCGCAACCTCGACCATGCTGTCAAACCCGACTTTTTTCAGTGCGGTGCGCAGCTTTCCAGGGGTTACTTCGTGACTGAACTGCCCCAAAAAAGCCGGGGCTATCATCGCGTATACCGGCCCTTCCGCCGCGCGGATGGCTTTGAGTGCAGGAATCATATCCGTCGTTTCCCGTAGTTTATTGCTGGCGCAGCCCTCCACGCAGGCAGAGCATCCCAAGCACAGCGTTTCATTGATGGTAATGCCGCCATTTTCTGCTTTCTGGATGGCATCAAATGGACATCGCTGGATACATTCTTCCACCTTGTCACCCGCGCAATTACACACACCGGTTTTCAAAACCAGTGGATATTTTTTGGGGTTCAGCAAATAATCCAAATGCACCGGGTCATACGCAGTGGTTGGCGGCGTGGCTTCGCCGTTGCCGGCTAAAGCCGATGCCACCATGCTCTCATACAATTCCTGAAACGTTTTCATGCTTTCACTCCTACTATTTTCGTGCAATATTGCAGCTTATTCGCAGATTGTTATGTATGATTATATCATATCTGCCCATGAAATTTCAAGAAAAGCCACCACCGTTGCGATTATTTATCATCTGCCGCGTCATCGTTTTTCTCAATCACACGCAGCGCCTCCTGCAGTTCGTCCTTTGCAACTGTTGCGTTCAGTTTTTGCAGCAAAACATTCTGATTGAACATCAACACCGCTTTATTCACTTCATTTTCGATGTAAATAATTTCTTTAATAATGGCAGAGCTGTTTCCAATCTGCGCAATGGATTTGATTTCACTCGCGTTGACTTCCAAAATGCTGTTGAGTTCATCCACCGCCAATGCCACTTGTGTGCCATCCGCAATTTGAATGATGAGCAGCTGCGAAGCGATTTCCGCGTTTGCAGGCATTCCCAAGAGCTTGCGTCCGTCAACCACTGCCAAATATTTCTTATTGTACGCAACCGCACCGTTGACCACTTCCAACGCACCTGGGAGTGGAATCACTTTTTCAGAATCCATGGATTCCAACACCGCCACTTGCTCCATCGCAAACACCTGCTGATTGAGCAGGAAGGTTGCCAGCTTCACATGGGCTTCCCTGTCCGACAGCGTAATGTCCGTCTGGTCAATACCAACCGCTCTCCCTGCCTCTTCATTTCCGCCATCCATATCAGACAGCTTATCGAACACAAACGCCAGCACATCATTTTGATAGCCGTCATTCTGGCATTTATATTCCCGATAATAAGCAGAGCATGCACAGCCAACGGCATAATGTGCCCCCTCATACTGCAAAATCTCCGAGCAGCTGTCACCGTTTGCGGTGGCAAACAAGTGGGATGGTAGCGAAAACACCTCGCCCGTTTGCAGCCGGCTGTTGGTGGAGGCAATGATTTTCTGATTGCGGTCGGTAAACACCGCAAATGCACCTTCATCGTTGTCAATGGCATCATACAGCATACTTTGGAACTGAAATTCGCTGTCAAACACAATGCCAATGCCGCCCACCGTACGCTGTGGATTGCTGCTGTCCGTAATGGATGCCCCATAAATATACGTGTGACGATTGTCGTAGAGTTCGGTGGCATCATAGGCGGACACAAAGTATTTTTCAGGATTATGGTTGCCCAAAATGTTGCGGACATATTCCGCAGAAAGCACCCTGCCAATGTCACCTGCGCGCTCCGGATTAGAAACGGCGATGATTTTGCCCATGGAGTCAAACAAAAACAGATTGCGATATACCGTGTACAGGCTGTTGACATATTCCAGAATGCGGGTCAGCTCCTGCTTGTTTTCTGCCGAAAGCTCTGGCTGTGCCATCAAATCCCGAAAGGTCGGGTTCAGCGCCCACCAACGGCAGTCATCCGAGCGTTCATATAGATTGCGGTCCATAATATCGACGCAGAGCGATGCCACAAAGCTGACATTTTGCAGTCCCGAAGTAATCACGGTTGCAAACAGATTTTGGATTGATTTTTCAAACAACTGACTGGTATTGACACCGATTTTACCGATAGAGTGCAAAATTGGCTTCATCGGATTGGTTTCCTCCTGCTCCTTGGAAACGCTTTTGGTCGCCAAAATCTGTCCGTTAAACACCACTTGCTTCAAGCTGTGCTGAATTTTTTGCGTTTGGCTGATAATTTGCTTGAGCTCCGCCGAAAAAGAATCCGCCTTGCTCATCAGCCCTGCCATGGTATCGGACGCGATGCTTTTCACGAGCTTGGACTGCTTCTCTTTGAACGCCAATGCCAGCGGAATCATCACGCAGCCTTTCCACCCCAAGCCAACATACTGTTGGTATCCCTTGGTTGGCACCGTCTGCACAATATATTCCACGCCGCGGTAATACACAATATTATTTGCGCCCGGTTCGCCGGTTTCCATGGAAATGCCCAGCGGCACATAGTTCGCATTGCTACTGGCAATGACGGTATCCTCGGCATCCACAATATAAATCACCGAACCGTCATACTCATTTGACAGCTTCTGAAAGATTTTCTCGACCTCATCTTCAAACCGAAAGCACAGGCAAATAATCCCCGCCACTTCTCCAAAATCGTTGTAAATTTTGCTGGAAAAGATGTGCGCTCGTTCCTTTGCCGCCTGCAATGGAGATGCACAAAAATGTTCCATGAAATTTTGAGTGCTGGCAACCGTATTTTCCAAAATGGGTTCCTGTATCGTCTGTCCGGCAATCGCATTCTCCGGATTCAAATTTAAAAGCACTTGAAACTCGCTATTCAGCAGAATAATCTCATCATAAACCGAATATTTTGCGACATATTCCTGCAATCGATTGAGCATATATTCCCGATTTGTTTCATGCTCATCTTGGCAGACAAATTGCCGAATATCATCATCTGTTGCAATAAATCCCACATCGGCGGTTCGTTCATACAGATTGCGAATCAAAATATCAATCACAACTTGTGCCTTGGAGATAATTTTGCGATTCATTTTATTGAGGGTTTCCGCAATCAAGGTTTCTACCAGCTGCTGCTGCAAGGCGTAGAAGCCTTTCTGCACTTTGCGCATATTGGGCAAAATTTTTCCCGCCTGCGTGGGGCAGTTGATTTCGAGCAGCAGCTCCATGTTGTTCCATTGGTCATTGAGCTCCGAAATCCCTTTGTCACACGCGCGCACGTCCGGCATATATTCCAAAAAATTCTTGTTTTTATAAATAATCATGATGTATCCCAAATCCTAACCCGATTGTATTTTTACACATGAACTTAACTATTTTCTCATCTTTAGATAGCCTTTATCTGCAAACCCTCCTTTTTTGAAATTTACACATCTGTTCCTTGCAAATACTGTCCATGTTTTCCTTTGACAGCATGGGTTTTCCTGCAATAGAAAAACCTTTTCTGTGTGAAACATTTGCACCCTATGTCTTTTTCCCTGCAATTCCAGAAGCATGATTGACTGAAATCAAAGTGGAAACTTTTGCAATCTTTCCTGCAAAACACACATAAAACACAAATTTGTCTTATTTTAATTATACCGCTTTGCACAAAATAAGACAATTATAAAATAAACTAAAGATTTGGTCGCAAATACCTATTTTAATCATGTGAAGCTTCACTTTTTTAAGCGAAATCAAGTTACATAAAATGGAATATTGCAAATATGAACGCATTCTGGTTCTTCCGCCGTTATTTATAATGAATAATTATGCGCAAGTGGACCATTGCCAGTGCCTAGATTCAGCTGTGCGGCAATCGCCTGCGCCAGATATTGCTTTGCGTTTGCCACCGCTGTCTGCAACGATTCTCCTTTGGCAAGATTGCTGGCAATCGCACTGGAAAGTGTGCAGCCTGTGCCATGCGTATTGGTGTTTACAATGCGCTGCCCTGCAAACCAATGCATGCCCTCGCTTGTGTACAGCAAATCATTTGCCGTGTCGGTCGCATGTCCGCCCTTGCACAGCACAGCGCATCCAAATCGCTCCTGCAAATATTGAGAAGCCGTCTCCATATCCTGTTCCTGCTGCACATCTATGCCACTGAGCACAGTGGCTTCTGGCATATTTGGCGTGATGAGTGTGGCAAGCGGAAACAATTCTGCCTGCATGGCTGCGATTGCATCCTGCTGCAGCAGCACACGCCCGCTCGTGGATACCATCACGGGGTCTACCACAATATTACAGGCGTGGTACTGCCGCAGCTTTTCCACCACCACACCGAGCAATTCCCGATTGCACAGCATACCGATTTTGACAGCATCGGGCATAATGTCCGTGAAAATACAATCCAGCTGCTGTGCCAAAAAATCCGGTGTTGTCGCCGCTACCGCTGACACGCCGCAGGTATTTTGTGCTGTGAGTGCAGTAATGGCGCTCATGGCATATACGCCGTGCATGGTCATTGTTTTGATGTCTGCCTGTATGCCGGCGCCGCCGCTGCAGTCACTTCCGGCAATGGTCAATACTGTTTTCATATGGCTCTGCTCTCCTATGTCTGCGCGCACTTTTGTATCATTTCTGTGCTCAACTGCCGCAGCTGCTGTGCCGCCGCCGTAATCTCCGTTTGTGCAAACAAGGCACTGACCACTGCCACGCCATCGACCCCTCTGCCGGCAAGCTGCAGGATATTGTCACGGGTGATGCCGCCAATGGCAACCACCGGAATCTTCACCGCTTGGCAAATCGCCTGCATGGTTTCGTGCGCAATCGCATTGGCATCCAGTTTTGTGCCGGTTTGAAATGCTGCGCCGACCCCAAGATAATCCGCACCGGCTTCCTGCGCCGCCATCGCCTGTGCAACCGTTCTAGCCGAAACACCGATGATTTTTTCTGCGCCAAGCGCTGCACGGGCATCTTGCACGCGCATATCCTTTTGCCCGATATGCACACCGTCCGCACCACAGGCAATCGCAATGTCCACCCTGTCATTGATGAGAAACGGCACCCCATAGGCGCTGCACAACGCTTTTATCTGCAATGCCTCCTGCAAAAACGCATCATCCTCCAACTGCTTCTCTCGCAGCTGCACGCATGTGACCCCGCCCTGCAGCGCAGCCTCCACCTGCTGTGCCATGGCGTGTCCCCGCAGCCAGCTGCGGTCTGTCACGGCATACAGCAGCATATCCTTTTTGGTGCAATTCATAAACGCTTTCTTCCTTCCAAACCAATCTAAGAACCCATATTCACAACGACAAACCGTCGTATTAGGAAAATCTTTTCTGCTATGCGGTGTTAAAAATCTTTCCCTACTCCACCAGTTCACGTTTGTAAATACAGGTTCTAAACCTCAACATAGAAAAAAAGAACATACTGTCGTATGCTCCCATGCTTCTATGCGGTACTTTCCCATTTCCTTGCTGTTTTATAGGACTTTGCAATTAGTATAAAGCAAAATGCACCGTATTGCAAGCGATTCCCCTGTTTTTTCGTGCAAAATTCGTATCTCTTACGACCCTTAGGATTGTACAAGTCGATTCTTGCAATACTAACAGGTATTGCGGTATAATACTATCATAAGAATCGGCAGGGGGAGAAATATGCCACAAATTTTGATTCGGCAGGCAGCCTTAGCAGACGCCGCAGAAATGCTGGCGGTCTATGCACCGTATGTATCGGAAACCACCGTTTCCTCGGAATATGAGCCGCCATCTTTGGAAGAATTTCAAGAACGTATCCTGCGTTTTACCACGCAAACGCCGTGGCTTGTGTGTTATATCAATGGCAGCGTTGCGGGATATGGCTATGCTTCGCCGCATCGCAAACGTGCCGCCTATCAATGGTCTGTGGAAACATCTATTTATGTCGCACAGGATTTCCATCGTTTAGGGGTTGCCAGTGCGCTGTATCGTGCTCTTATGGAAATTTTGACCAGGCAAGGCTATTATAACATTTTTGTCGGCATCACCTCCCCCAATGAACGCTCTATCAAATTTCACTCGTCTATGGGGTTTGTGATTTCCGGCTCTTATCAAGACAGCATGTATAAATTTGGGCAGTGGAGAGATGTTATTTGGATGGCAAAATCCTTGCGTGCGCATGACAGCGAGCCGCACCCCACCATTCCATTTTCGCAGATTGCCGCATTGCCATTTGTGCAGGATATTTTAGAGAAATCTGCCTCTTTGATTGGGCTGCCCCATCTGAAGGAGTGCCCATGAGCGTGCACAAAGACCACCGCCAGCGTGTGAAGCAAAAGTTTTTAGAGCTCGGTTTAAAAGGATTTCATGACCACGAAATGCTGGAACTGCTGCTCTTTTATGCCATTCCCCGCAAAGACGTGAACCCCATTGCGCATGCGCTGCTGCAGCGGTTTGGCAGCTTGTCGGGGGTATTTGAGGCATCGGTTGCCGAACTGCAGCAAACCGAAGGCATCGGCGAAAGTGCCGCAGTGCTTGTGCATCTGTGCATCGAATTGTTTCGTAGCTATGCCATTGACCGCACACAGCAGTCCATAGGCAAGCTGTGCCTCACCTCCACACAACTCATCGGCGACTATTTAAAACCGTATTTCACAGGACTATGCGAAGAACTTCTCATGATGGCTTGCGTAGACCACAAAGGCAGTGTGCTCTATTGCGGTGAATTGGGAAGAGGTTCGCTCGATGGTGTCAGCGTCAGCGTGCGCACCATTGTGGAAATCGCCATGCGCCATCATGCGCACGGTGTTATTTTGGCACACAATCATCCGCATGGCATCGCATTGCCATCACAGCAAGATGTGACGCTGACCGAGCTGATTCGCAAAGGCTTGCGCACGGTGGAAATTCAGCTTTTGGACCATGTGATTTATGCAGACGATGATTATGTGTCCTTCCGAGAAAGCCGTCTTGTATAACCCCTATCGTTTGTATCCGTACGCAGAATTTTCACAAGGAGGAGTTTCATGCCCCGTTTTCAAGTGGTCAGTGCTTACCAACCGGCAGGCGACCAACCAAAAGCAATCGAACAGCTGGCGGAAGGCATCCAAATGGGCTTTCGTGAGCAGACCCTTTTGGGGGTCACCGGCTCCGGCAAAACCTTTACCATGGCAAATCTCATCGAAAAGGTGCAAAGACCAACCTTGGTGCTGGCGCATAACAAGACCTTGGCGGCACAGCTTTGTTCGGAGCTGCGGGAGTTTTTTCCGCACAACGCCGTTGAATATTTTGTCAGCTATTATGACTATTATCAGCCCGAGGCATACATTGCCTCAACCGATACCTATATCGAAAAAGACAGTGCCGTCAATGACGAAATCGACCGTTTGCGGCACTCTGCAACCTCTGCCCTGTCTGAGCGGGAGGATGTGATTATTGTTGCATCGGTTTCCTGCATCTATTCTTTAGGTGACCCTATCGACTATAAAAGCATGGTAGTGTCCCTGCGCCCTAGCATGGAGCTTGGACGGGAAGAGCTGATTCGCCGTTTGATTGGCATTCAATATGAACGCAACGACATTGCCTTTGAACGAAATCGCTTCCGTGTGCGTGGGGATACGGTTGAGGTGTGGCCGGTATATTCCGATTCCGATTGTGTGCGCATTGAGTTTTTCGGCGACGAAATTGACCGCATCAGCCAAATAAATCCGCTTACTGGTCTATTAACCAAGGAATTGGGGCACATTGCCATCTTCCCTGCCAGCCATTATGTCACACCACGTGAAAAAATGGAACACGCCATTGCTTCTCTGGAAACGGAGCTTGCACAGCGTGTGCAGTATTTTGAGGACAACGGCAAATTGGTAGAGGCGCAGCGCATCAAACAGCGCACCAAATATGACATTGAAATGATGCAGGAAATCGGGTTTTGCAGCGGCATCGAAAACTATTCCCGTGTGTTATCGGGCAGAGAACCCGGCAGTGCACCATTCACCTTGATTGACTATTTCCCCAAGGATTTTCTGCTGATTGTGGACGAAAGCCATGTCATGCTGCCGCAGGTGCGTGCGATGTACCATGGCGACCGTGCCCGCAAAGAGAGCCTTATCGAAAACGGTTTCCGCCTGCCCTCGGCATATGACAACCGCCCTTTGCAGTTTGATGAATTTTGTGACCGTTTAAACCAAATCGTTTTTGTGTCAGCCACCCCTGGGGACTACGAAAAAGGATTGTCTGCGCAAATCGTTGAGCAGGTGATTCGCCCCACAGGACTGGTTGACCCCGAAATAGAGGTGCGCCCTGTAGAGGGGCAGGTTGATGACTTGATTGGGGAAATTCATCTGCGCACAGACCGCAAGGAACGTGTTCTCATCACCACCTTGACCAAAAAGATGGCAGAGGATTTGACCGGATTTTTGGAAGGCGCAGGCATTCGTGTGCGCTATATGCACCACGATGTCAAAACCATCGAACGTATGGAGCTTTTGCGTGACCTGCGCCTTGGCTTGTTTGACGTACTGGTCGGCATCAACCTGCTGCGTGAGGGCTTGGATTTGCCGGAAGTTTCTCTGGTTGCCATTTTGGATGCCGATAAAGAAGGATTTTTGCGCTCGGAAACCTCTCTTGTCCAAACCATTGGCCGTGCTGCCCGCAATGCCGAGGGACGTGTCATCATGTATGCCGATAAAATCACGCCCTCCATGCGCCGTGCCATTGATGAAACCGAACGCCGCCGTGAAATGCAGCAGCAATTTAATGCGGCACATGGCATTACGCCGAAAACCGTCAGCAAGCAGGTGCATGACATCATTGAAATCTCCGGCAGCAGCAGTGCCGACAACACCCCCGCACACAAACACATGACCAAGGGCGAAAAAGCCGCAGCCATTGCGCAGCTGACCCGCCAAATGAAGGAAGCTGCCAAGCTATTGGAATTTGAGATTGCAGCAGCATTGCGTGATAAAATCAAAGCACTGGAAGAAAGCTAAGAGCACCCGAGCAGCCCACCCGCAGGGCAGAAAAGGAAGATAAAACGATGCAAGAACACATTGTCATAAAAGGCGCAAGAGAGCACAATCTCAAGAACATTGACATCAAACTGCCGCGTGATAAACTGATTGTCATGACTGGTTTGTCTGGTTCTGGCAAGTCCTCCCTTGCATTTGACACCATTTATGCCGAAGGACAGCGCCGCTATGTGGAATCCCTCTCGTCTTACGCACGACAATTTTTAGGGCAAATGGAAAAACCGGATGTTGATGAAATCGACGGGCTTTCCCCTGCCATCTCCATCGACCAAAAAACCACCTCCCGCAATCCACGCTCCACAGTTGGTACGGTCACTGAAATCTATGATTATCTGCGTCTGCTTTGGGCGAGAATCGGCATCCCGCACTGCCCCAAATGCGGCAAAGAAATCCATCAGCAAACCATTGACCAAATCATAGACGCGCTGATGCTGTTGCCGGAGGGCACACGCTTGCAGATTCTTGCGCCTGTCGTGCGTGCCCGCAAAGGCGAGCACGTCAAGGTGCTGGAGGAAGCACGTCGCTCGGGCTATGTTCGTGTACGAATTGACGGCAATGTGTATGATTTAGCGGAAGAAATCAAGCTGGAAAAGAACAAAAAACACAATATTGAAATTGTCGTAGACCGCATCGTTATCAAACCAGATGTGCGTGCCCGTTTGACAGATTCCGTCGAAACTGCTTCTGCCCTGACCGGTGGACTGATGATTGCGGATGTGATTCAAGGCGAAGAGCTGCTCTTTTCGCAGAATTTCGCCTGCGAAACCTGTGGGATTTCGATTGAAGAAATGACCCCACGTATGTTTTCCTTCAACAATCCGTATGGTGCGTGCCCTACCTGCACAGGTTTGGGCATCCAAATGAAAATCGACCCCGACCGCATCCTGCCAAATCACAAGCTGTCCATTAAGGACGGTGCCATTCAGGCAAGCGGTTGGGGCAATGCAGACGCTGGCACGATTGCCCGCATGTATTATGATGCGTTGGGCAAAAAATATGGATTTACCATCGAAACACCGATTGAAGAACTGTCGGAAGAAGCCGTGTATGCCTTGCTCTATGGCACAGGTAACGAGCCGCTGAAGCTGTATGTGCAGCGGTTTTCCGGCGGCACCATGGAGCAGCCTTTTGAAGGCATTGTCAACAATCTGGAACGCCGCTACAAAGAAACGAACAGCGACTATATGCGTGCAGAAATCGAAGAATGCATGAGCGAAATCCCCTGCCCCGACTGCCAGGGCCGCCGCTTGAAAAAAGAGGTGCTGGCAGTCACCGTTGGCGGACTCAACATCGCAGATTACAGCGAACATTCGATTGTTTCGGCATTGGAATTCATCGATGCGCTGACGCTTTCCGAAAAGGAGCAATTCATCGCAAACAGCATTTTGAAGGAAGTGCGGGAGCGACTGGGGTTCTTGCGCTCGGTGGGTCTGGAATATTTGACGCTGTCCCGTGCCTCTGGCACACTATCCGGCGGAGAAAGCCAACGCATTCGGTTAGCAACGCAAATCGGCTCTTCGCTGATGGGCGTGCTATACATCCTTGACGAACCTTCCATTGGCTTGCACCAGCGTGATAATGATAAGCTACTGGCAACCTTGCAGCATCTGCGTGATTTGGGCAACACGCTCATTGTGGTAGAACATGACGAAGACACCATGCATGCCGCAGATTATATCGTAGACATCGGTCCCGGTGCGGGTGTACATGGCGGCCATGTGATGTATGCCGGTGGTATGGACGGACTGTTGGAGTGCCCAGAATCCATCACGGGACAGTATTTGAGCGGCAAAAAACATATTCCGATTCCAGACATCCGCCGCATGGGCAGCGGCAAATGGCTGACCGTTCATGGTGCAACGGTGAACAATTTGAAGCACACCGATTTTTCCATTCCACTGGGTACTTTCACCTGTGTCACAGGTGTTTCCGGCTCTGGAAAATCCTCTTTTGTTAATGAAATCTTATATAAACGCCTTGCCGCAGACTTAAACGGTGCAAAAACAAGGGCAGGTGCGCATGAAAGCATCGAAGGCATGGAGCATCTCGACAAGGTCATTGACATCAGCCAATCTCCTATCGGACGCACGCCACGCTCCAACCCAGCCACCTATACAGGGGTTTGGAATGACATTCGTGAGCTGTTTGCCACCACCCAAGATGCTAAAATGCGTGGCTATGGGGCGGGTCGCTTTTCCTTCAATGTGAAAGGCGGACGCTGCGAAGCGTGCGCAGGCGACGGCATGAATAAAATCGAAATGCACTTCCTGCCAGATATTTATGTGCCGTGTGATGTCTGCAAAGGCAAACGCTACAATAAAGAAACCTTAGAAGTGCGCTATAAAGACAAAAACATTCATGAAGTGCTGGAAATGACCGTGGATGAAGCCTTGCAGTTTTTTGAAAACCAACCCAAAATCGCCCGCCGTCTGCATACTTTGCAGGAGGTCGGTTTGGGATATGTCAAATTGGGGCAATCCTCCACCACGCTTTCCGGCGGTGAGGCACAGCGTGCCAAGCTTGCCACCGAACTCAGCAAGCGTGCGACTGGAAAAACCATCTACATTTTGGACGAACCGACCACAGGTCTGCACGTTGCCGATGTGCACCGCTTGATTGATGTTCTGCAAAAGTTGGTGGATACCGGAAACACGGTTGTGGTGATTGAACACAATCTGGATGTGATTAAAACCGCCGATTATATCATTGACCTCGGACCCGAAGGCGGCGTTGGCGGCGGCGAAATCGTCTGCTGCGGCACACCCGAAAGCGTTGTCGGCTGTGAACGCTCCTATACAGGGCAATATCTGCGAAAATATCTGCGCAGACGCCAAGAAGACACTGCTTCTCTATAATACAAAACAGCATCCGTCCCAACCGCAATCGGTGTGAGATGGATGCTGTTCCTATTTTTATTGGGTATTTTCCGAAAAATCAGACAATTCCAAACCTTTATTGTGGTCAAGTGCCCATGTGATATTCCACGGCGAGGAAAACAGCAGCAAATAATTGTCCCGCACATCCTGCACCACTTTGGAATCTGATGTCAGCTTCAATGCCTTATAATCAAACTCTTCATCTGCATTTTCAATCCAACGAATTTGACTGTATGGCAGCATATCACGGATGATTTCCACATTATATTCGTTTTTCAAGCGATATTCCAGCACTTCAAACTGCAGCACGCCGACCACGCCCACAATCACTTCTTCCATACCGGTCTGCGGCTCGTGGAAAATCTGAATCGCACCTTCCTGCGCAATCTGTGTTGTGCCCTTGACAAACTGCTTGCGCTTGAGCGTGTCTTTTTGACGGACACGGGCAAACAATTCCGGCGCAAAGGTTGGAATGCCCGAATACATGCACTTCATCACGGGGTCACACACCGTGTCGCCAATCGAAAACACGCCTGGGTCAAACACACCGATGATGTCACCGGCATATGCTTCATCCACAATAGAGCGATCCTGTGCCATCAGTTGCTGCGGCTGCGCCAGTTGCATTTTTCTGCCGCCCTGCACATGGAACACATCTGTGCCACGCTCAAACTTGCCCGAGCAAATGCGCATGAATGCAATACGGTCACGGTGTGCCTTGTTCATGTTTGCCTGTATTTTGAAAACAAAAGCCGAAAAATGCGTGTCAAACGGGTCAATAACGCCAATATCTGCTTTGCGTGGCAACGGAGATGATGTCATTTCTAAGAACTTCTGCAAAAATGGCTCTACGCCAAAATTGGTCAATGCTGAACCAAAAAAGACTGGGGACAGACGTCCTTCCCGCACCGCTTCCAAATCAAATTCATCCCCTGCGCCCGAAAGCAAGGCAATGTCATCGATGAGCGTGTCATATTGTCCACCTGCCAGATGCGCTTCCAGCATTGGGTCATCAATCGACAGGCGTGTCGCTTTGACTTCATGCCGTGCGTCCGCACCCTCAAATGCAATAACCTCATCATCCACACGGTCATACACCCCACGAAAATCCCGTCCCGACCCAATCGGCCAGTTGACCGGATATGTGCCAATTCCAAGCTCATTTTCGATTTCCTCCAATAGCTCGTATGGGTCACGTGCTTCACGGTCCATTTTATTGACAAAGGTAAAAATCGGAATATTGCGCATCACACACACTTTAAACAACTTTCTCGTCTGTGCTTCCACGCCCTTGGACGCATCAATGACCATCACGGCGCTGTCCGCCGCCATCAATGTGCGATAGGTGTCCTCGGAAAAGTCCTGATGTCCAGGCGTATCCAAAATATTGATGCATTTATTCTGATAGCGGAACTGTAGCACCGACGAGGTGACCGAAATGCCACGCTGTTTTTCAATTTCCATCCAGTCCGATACCGCATGGCGGCTGTTTTTTTTGCCCTTCACCATACCAGCTTCCTGAATAGCTCCGCCGTATAGCAAAAACTTCTCCGTAATGGTTGTTTTTCCGGCATCAGGATGCGATATAATCGCAAAAGTGCGACGATTTTCTATTTCTTGTCGAAAAGCTGACACAACGATTCCTCCAAAAGTAAAGTCCATTTTATTGTATCATTGATTGGGTTGAGAAGCAAGTTCCCTGCAAAGATTCCAGACGATGTTTCTGCAAATCAGCATAGATTGTTTTCAAAAAACGACCACAGTTATGCCATTGTTGTGCTGCTCTAAATCGGTGTCATGGCGCAGATGCGGACAAATATCCAATGCCCTGCGGGTGTCTGCATCAAAAATGGAGAAGTTTTCCCCTGTTATAAAGCACCGAATTTTTCCGCTTTTTTGCAGCTCCGCCAACTGTCGCCGTGCGGCAGGCCGAATTTTTCCGCCTCGTCCGGAAGAACCGAATCCATGGATAATTTTCAGCAGCCGCACGTGCTGTTGTCGTGCGATTTGCACCTCCCAAGCGAGCCGCTGCATCGCCTGTGCCACGGTCGGCAGGTCATCTTCTAGGTTGATAATGCGATATGGTTTTAGCTTCATGTGTTCCATTCCAAATTCATTTGATTGCAAATATCTAATTCACAGGCTTATTATAGCAGATTTCTGATATAAATACAGCCTTTTCTTTGCACGCAATGCAAAAAAGCAGAAGAAGTGCATGTAAGACACCTCTTCTGCTTTCCGCATGCCGTTATTCGCTTGTGGTTTCTTCTGTTGTCGTGCTGTCGGTTGCATCGGTTGCGTCGCTCGTATCGGTGGTATCCGTGGTGTCCGATGCAAAATAGTCATCCAGCTTGCTTCTCATGCTATACATTTTAGAAGCGGAGGTAACACTACTTACAATGCTCAAAAATGTGCTTGCCGACAACCCACTTCCCGCGTCACTGCTGGTTTGCAAGCTATCCAGCATACTGGTCACCATGCTGCCCATTGCCGCCATTTGTGCGGTGCTAATGCTCACCACTTCATCCGTGGATAAGGCATTGGACGAACTGGAAGAGCTGCTGTAAGTCGTTGCCGCGTCACTGGATTCATACAGCGACTCTATCAATCCATCTGTTGTAGTAGTGGTGGTGTCCTCGCTCTCAGTCGCAGTTGTGGTGGCGGCTGTGGTCGCCGTGGTCGTGCTGTCCGTAGAATACGAGGAGGTTGTTCTAGTTGCAGAAATCACGGAACTGATGTCCATATGCTTCACATCCTTTCAAAAGTTCAAAACGGTTCTATACAATGATATATCCGCTGATTTTCTAAAAAAACAAGAACCTGCAACTATATCAAATGCTTTGCACTCAATATTCAAATTGCTTCACCAAGCGGCCAAGCGTTTCTGCCTGCTGCTCCATTTCCTTGCCGGTTGCAGCAGATTCCTCTGCCGCAGCTGTGTTGTTTTCCACAACATGGGCAATCTGATTGATGCCCTGCACCACCTGCGAAACGGATTCCGACTGCTGTTCGGTTGCCTGCGAAATGTCTTCGACAATCGCCACCACTTCATTGGTTCCATTTACCACTTCTTCCAAAGCAGTTCCCACCATTGTGGTCATATTATTGCCATTCTGCACAGCAGCGAGTGCCTTTTGAATCAATGCTTCGGTTGTTTTTGCAGCTTCTGATGATTTGGTTGCCAAATTGCGCACTTCATCCGCCACCACAGCAAATCCCTTGCCTGCTTCGCCGGCACGTGCCGCCTCAACCGCTGCGTTGAGCGCCAAAATATTCGTCTGGAATGCAATGGCATCAATCGTACCAATGATGTTGCTGATTTGGTTGGATGCAGAAGAGATTTCTTCCATTGCCGCCTGCAATTCACGCATTTTCTGGTCAGACTCACCCAATTTCTCATTGGTCTGGTTTGCCTTATCCTTTGCATAGACGGCTTTTTCTGCAGTATGTGTGACTTGACCGGAAATCGAATCAATCGTGGTGGTCAAATTGGAAATCGCATCCGCTTGTGCCGTTGCACCTTGCGCAAATGTGAAAGAGGATGCTGCAATCAGCTTTGCGTGGCTGGATACCTCGGTTGCACTATGTGTAATGTTGGAAACCGTGCCCACCAAACTGCTCTGAATCTTAAGCAGTGCCGCCTGAATACGTGCAAATTCGCCCACATATTCACATTCTAATTTAAAGGTCAAGTCGCCCTTAGAAATCTGGTCGAGTGCTCCGCAGATTTCGTCGATATAGCGCATATATTCCTTCAATCTATCCACAATGCGTGACATTGCTGTGGATAACATACCAATTTCATCATTTGTAGTGCACAAAACCTGCAAATCCACTTCGCCATCCGCCATGCGGTTGGCAGTGGCTGCAAACTCTGCGATGGGCTTAAACATATGCCGTCCCAACAGCACGACCAGCGCGGTCAATACAGCTAGAATCCCCAAAAACACCAACAAAATATTCCGCTGCAGTGCAGAAATGGCGCTCATGTAGGTATCGAGTGTCGTGCCATACACAATTTTCCATCCCGTTGTTTGTCCTAAGACGGTAATGCCCACTGCATTTGCATCTTGGAAATCAAAGCTATTGATTTTCGGTTTGGCAGCTCCTTGCGTGTTCTCTTCCGGCGGCTGTACCTCTTCAACAGAACTGATGAGTGCCTGATGGATACCGGCATCCGCCATGCTCTGGTTCTGCAAGTCGCCATTTGGATGATAGAGAATCGTTCCGCTGTCCGAAAGCACCATCAAGAAATTATCATTCGTAGAATAGGATTCGCCCAGCGTCTGCAAAAATTCCATGGAAATATCCATGCCCACAACGCCCAGCATTTGGTCGCTTCCCTTCTCATACACAGCGCCAATGATACTAATCATGTTCGTGCCGGTGACAATGTCCTCATAGGGGTCAGAAATGCTGACATCCCCCCCATTGTCCATCAATTTTGCATACCACGGGCGGGTTGTCATGTCATAATCTGATATTTTTTCAAACCCCGCGTTCAGGTCGCTCAGATTTTCCAGTGTTTTTGTTTTTTTGTCCGCTACCCATGTGCTCATGATTCTGTCTGTATTGTCCCCCATAAAGCGCATTAAGTAGTCAAACACCGCTTGCTGCGCCTCATCGCCGCTCTGTACAGCAGTGGCTTGTCCGCCGCTGGCAGTTCCCGCCGCGGCAGGTGTCGTGCCCCAATCTTGGAACATTTGCTCAATTTTCGGATCATGCTTCAACACGGAGATTTGCGCGATATATTCCGCGAAATGGCTGTCGATTTCGGAAGCAACCGCCTGTGCACGGCTATCCATCAAATAGTCCGACTGCATCGTGACGGCAGATTTTGCACTGTGAATAACCAGCATATAGATACAGACCAAAGATAAAAATGTGGGTAAAACCGTGAACAACAGCGTTTTTTTCAACAATCCACCATGTAACGCACCAGTTTTCGCCTTTTGCCGATGCTCGCCCCGCTTTTTTTTCTGTTTTTCTCTTTTCATACGAATCACTTCCCTATCTACAACTTAACATTTGTAATTATATTATACGATATTTTCCTAAAATGTAAAGCTGTTATTTGTTTTGTAAGGGGAAATTTGTGAAATTCTATCATTTTTTCTGTGCCGCATCTAAAAACCTTCTTTTTTAAAGCGACTGCTTCTTTCACATCAAACCATATCGCTTGCGCGCTGCGTATATATTCCAAAACCGCTCAAAAAAACAGGAACAGCCAGCAAGCTGCTCCCATTTTTACAAACATTTTGTAAGGTTTATATGTTGCTTTATGCATTTTCTGATAGACGCAGCTGCGAAAACAAAAATCGGATGATAGGTCCTGCAACCAATAATTGCAGGGGAAGTGCCATCACAAAATTCACCGGAATATTTTTTATCCATACCGCAAAAAGCTGCTTTGAAAAGCCGACCGCTTCCACTGCACCATACAAGGACATCAAGATGACCATACCGCATACCATGCAGGAGGAAATCGCCATTATCTTTTTCAAAGGCGCAGAATGGGGTTTTACAATGGAAAATGCAATTTTTTTCGCCGTTTTCGAAACAATAAACCAATCACAGACCAAGGCAACCACATATGCAATCGGAAAGCCCACCACGACCTCCCGCAGCATTTCTCTTGAAAAACCCATATGTAACCCCACATTGTAAATACTCATGAACAATACCATAAAGGCACACATCATAAGTGTGAAAATAAAGCTTTCTTTTTTTGTTTTTGGCATTTTTCTTCTCCATTTCATACATTTTATATTTTATATATTCGTATCGTATCACAAAAAAATTTTTCTCGTAAGAAAAATTTTTACACATTTTCTTTTTTTATCGATTGCAGCTATATCTCGCGGTTTTTTCTTTCTTAGCATTGTATAAAATGTACAATCTGCACCTCCTACTTTGCCCATACGATATAAAAAAGCAGCGGGTCAACTGACCTGCTGCTTTTTTATATCGTGCGAAACGGCTATTCTGTATCCGTTGATTGCGAAGGCTCCAAGCCCCAGCCTGCCAGCGGATACCGCTGCATTGCCCCAAAGATGCGATTGCGCAGCTGCGGCACTTGTGCTTCTAATGAAAGCAGCAATTCCTTAACCTCCTGCCGTTTGGTGTTTCCATCCGCTGGGCACGGATTGTGCACCACAGGCAAGGCTTGACGCCGCGTAAAATTCCGAATTTCCTGTTCCGGCACATAGAGCAGTGGTCGAATCAGCGTAATATCGCGTCTGTCCAGCCACGTAACGGGTTTGAAACAGGAGATGCGCCCCTCATAAAACAGGGATAACAAGTAGGTTTCCACCACATCATCAAAATGATGTCCCAGTGCAACCTTATGACATCCTGCTGCCAGTGCCGCCTCATGCAATGCACCGCGCCGCATTTTTGCGCAAAGCGAGCATGGATTTTCTTCTTTGCGAATATCAAAAATAATCTGCTTGATTTGGGTCGGGATACGAATATATTCGATTTGCAGTTGATTACACAATGTCTGAATTTCTGAAAAATCCATCTCATCATAGCCCATTTCCAAGGTAATCGCTACAATTTCAAACGGATTTGGATAAAACCGCCGCAAATTTGCAAGTGCCACCAATAAAGTGAGGGAGTCTTTCCCTCCAGAAACACCTACCGCGATTCGTTCACCTGCCGCAATCATCTGGTATCCATCCACTGCACGCCGCACATGCGACAACATCCGTTGCATAGAGGACTCTCCTTTTTTCACTGAATTCACCGTTTTGTTATTTCTATCGGTTCGTAAATTATAGCAGACTTCTATGAATTCATCAAGAAATAATTTTAAATTGCGACATGAGAAAACAAGAGATTTCACGAGTATAAAAGAGATTTCACGAGTTTATAGACTTTAATTTGAAAAAATAAGAAAAACGCATTGACTTCCGCAAACCAATATGGTTTAATAGACAAGGTCTTAAAATTCAATTAAAATTCTGTAAACTAAACAAAATGTTTAAATATATTGAGATGGAGGAACGTTTCATGTCCACATTTATGGCAAAACCTGAGACAATCGAACGCAAGTGGTATGTTCTGGATGCTGCTGGCAAGCCGCTCGGCAGAACCGCTGCAATCGCAGCTGCAATTTTGCGTGGCAAGCACAAGGTTGAATACACCCCGCACGTTGATACCGGTGATTTTGTAATCGTTATCAATGCTGATAAGGCGGTATTGACCGGCAAGAAGCTTGAGCAGAAGTACTATCGTTATCACACCGGATGGGTCGGCGGTCTGAAGGAAATTCAGTACAAGACCTTGATGGCAGAGCAGCCGGAAAAGGCAATGCACTTGGCTGTTAAGGGTATGCTTCCGAAGAATTCTATCGGTCGCCAGTCCGCAACTCGCCTGAAGGTTTATGCAGGCGCTGCACACAGCCATGAAGCACAGCAGCCGATTGCTTGGACTGCTAACTAATTCTTATAAGGAGGAAAATTACCCATGTACAAGCCTAAGAAAGCATATTTCTATGGAACCGGCAGAAGAAAGTCCTCTGTTGCAAGAGTTAGACTGTTTCCCGGTGGCACTGGAAAGATTACAATCAACAATCGCTCTATCGACAGCTATTTCGGCTTAGAAACCCTGAAGCTGATTGTTCGTCAGCCGTTGGAAGCGACCAACACCACTGAAAAGTTTGACCTGGAATGCACCGTTACCGGTGGCGGTTTCACTGGTCAGGCTGGTGCAATTCGTCACGGTCTTTCTCGTGCATTGCTGCAGGCAAACACAGAAGAATATCGTGCAATTCTCAAGGCCGCTGGTTTCTTGACCCGTGACCCGAGAATGAAGGAAAGAAAGAAGTACGGTTTGAAAGCTGCTCGTCGTGCACCGCAGTTCTCCAAGCGCTAATCTTTCGAAAAAATTGCAAAAAATGCACAAACCCAGAAACTATTATGGTTTCTGGGTTTTTTCTTTCGCAAAGTCTGATAAAGCAAAACACAAAAAAACCAAAAATTTTGAGGTTCATTTCCTTAAAATCCGTTTTTGAGGTT
The DNA here is from genome assembly GCA_963664255.1 of Intestinibacillus sp. GTDB lineage: Bacteria > Bacillota > Clostridia > Oscillospirales > Butyricicoccaceae. The sequence continues at coordinate 686,282 of OY760938.1, forward strand.
CATAAAATGGTTCAATTAAGCTGCATCTGAAAGCATAAAAAAGCCAACCACACCAGAGCATTTCGGCTTTGATGTAGTTGGTCTTTTTGCTATTCTGACAACTTTTTCAGCGTTTCATAAATCTGCTCCATTCGCTGATATATCTACGTTGTTTTCATCTTCATATCCATAACGAAATACGTTATTTTCTAACGAAATCCTGCGGGATTCTACAATAGTTGCTAGAATCTAACGTAAAGGAGCAATGGCTATGATTAGGATTTTACTATCCACCCGGCTTGGCGAGCGGAGGTGGACACAGTCAGATCTTGCCCGGGCGACTGGTATAAGACCGTCAACCATCAACGATCTTTACCACGAGATAGCAGAACGGGTGAATCTGAATCATTTGGACTTGATATGTGAGGCGCTTGGCTGCGAGTTATCTGATATTATCATCCGTGAGCCGAATATCGACTCACGAGTAAGAACACGCATCGGCATTCCATTACATACCAAGAAATAAGCTACACTCCTAAGACCCGGACGTTCATGCGTCTGGGTCTTTTTGCGTCTCTTGACCTGTTGAACAGACCATCACTACTTCGCTGATCTGACAATCCAGCGTGCAGCAGATTTTGTCGATGACCTCCAAAGAAACATATTCATCTTTACCCATTCGTGCGATAGTAGCTGAACTGGCAATATCGTACAAATCCTTTTTTTTCATCTTACGCTTTGCAAGAGTAATCCATAATGGGTCGTAACAAATCATAGACACACATCCTTTCACCATGAGCATAACACATGAATTGTATCTTGTCAAAGAAAAATAATCAGAATCTAAAGAATTATATTGACAAGCTAAAGCTAATGGTGTAATATAAAAATACAGAGAAGATAAAGAAAATATTTACAAACTAATAATAAAAATATGACATCTTGAAAGAGGGAATAGCAATGCTGATGCAGGAGTTTGAAAGCCGAACTGGTTTCTATCCAAGCCAAGACCTTTATAGTTTCATCGAAAAAGCTTACATGGAAAGCAATCTTGACAAAGACGCTTTCTGCAAAGTCTACAAGAACAATGAGAGTGGTGTTGCGGAATCCATCGCACGCAAAGCCAGCAACGCATCCATTATTGAAGCCCATAAATCCAAGGAAGAATAAAAACGTTACACCGCCTGACCTATCGGGACTACGGGGAGAGAGGACACAGCACATGAAAGAGAACCTTTACGAAGTCGGAATAAAGGACAAGCGCACAGGGGAAAAGATGAATCTCCGCATCTGGGCCAAGAATACGGATGCAGCTACTCGCAAGGTCACGAACACCTTCTTTGGTGTAGACGGAGAATACCAATGGTGCGGAACCGGTCCTCTCTACGAAAACAACAAGATTATAAGCCGCGAGATTGAAGCCGAAACGGGGCGCTGACCCGTCCAGTCGAACCGCCCTACAGCTGCTGATGATGGCAGGGCAGAAAGGAATCCAATATGAAATACTTAACTGATAGAACAAAAATCGCCGAAGCGATTAACTTCCAGCAATACCCGGTGCTGTCCATTGACCACGAGAATCGTCCCTATGCTGATTATCATCCAGACAATGACTATGCCATCGGCTGCCGTGTTCGTGTGTCATGGAGTCACAAAGACCCTCGCTATGCAAACATGACAACACGAGGAGCCCTCTATATCGAAAACGGACGGCTTGCAATCAGCGGTGAAGGTGCAATGCTAAAGGCAAGCTTCGGATACACCGATGTCATGAATATGGTAGCAGAAGCCAATACACCCATCGTACATAAGGGACAAACTGTTGTCGTGGTCGAGCAGTGGAGCAGCCAAAAGAAATGCACCGTTCGCATGATGAAAATTAGCGATCGAATTGATATTCACTCTATGACCGTGGCGACACTGGAAGATTTGGATTAAGTACGCAGGATAACCGCAGAGCAACAGGAGGTATGTTCAATGTTTACACCAATCATTATCACCGAAAAAGCAACGGGCCGAAAAGTGCACTGTACAATCCTAGATGTAGAACTCTATAAATCTGGCTTCTTCAGCTTCGATGACCTGTGGGAGATTTACAAAAATGACTTTTCCGTCAAGCTTATGAATGGAATTACACCCGTCTGAAGATGGCTTGCTTGGAACAAGCCGAAACGTCCGCACCGCCAGTGCGGGTAGCGTCACGGGAACCCGTCGGCTTAGGGGGATTCAATGTGCCGCCCCTTTTATATATGCTCTTTGAAAAGTGAAAAGCGATTTGCTGACAGGAGGGCCAATTCGATTCAAATGACTCTGGCACAAGCAAAACGCCGTACTAACGCAAAAAATCCCCCACAGCGGCGACATTGCACCGTTATGGGGGATAACTTGTTGAATTTCCAAAGAAAGTGAGTGGATAATAGGATTGTAAAATCAATATTCACGAGACTGTCCTGAATTTTGTGTTTCTGCTCTGTGCGGCAAGAAATAAAACGAGTGTTTAACTGGCAAGTTGTTCCGCGAACAGCACCTGCAGCTGTGCCAGCACCAAATCCCAGCTGCGCTGACGTTGTGTCCACTTTTTCTGGATTTTGTCCTGTGCGAGCCACAGCATTTTCAGCAAACTTTGGTCGGTGGGAAATACGGCTTTTGTCTTGGTAACCTTGCGAAATTGGCGGTGCAGTCCTTCGATGCAGTTGGTGGTATAGATAATTTTTCGCACCTCTGGAGGGTAGTTGAAGAAAGTACTTAGGCAGTCCCAATTATTTTCCCAACTACGAATCGAGCTTGGGTATTTAGCACCCCATTTGTCTTTCATCGTCATTAGGTTATCCAGCGCAAGCTCTTCTGATACCGCACCATAAACGGTTTTCAGGTCTTGTACGAATTCTTTGATGTCTTTATAGCTGACATATCGTGTGGAAGAACGAATTTGATGCACAATACAACGTTGAATCTGTGCCTTTGGGAATGCCGCACCAATCGCTTCTTTGAATCCAGTTAGTCCGTCTACACAGAACATGCAAACCGTTTTCACACCACGGTTTTTCAGCTCATTCAGAACTGACATCCAGAACTTGCTGGATTCATTTGCGCCGACATAAATGCCTAAAATCTCTTTGTATCCGTCTAAATTCATGCCTAAAACCACGTAAGCTGCTTTACTGACAACTGTTTTGTCTTCACGCACTTTGTAGTGAATCGCATCCATAAAAACGAACGGATATACCTCATCTAATGGTCTGGACTGCCACTCTGTCACGAGTGGCAGCACTTTGTCCGTAATACGGCTGACAAGCTCTGCGGACACCTCCACGCCGTACAACTCCTGAATCTGATCATGAATATCACGAGTAGACATCCCAGCTGCATATAGCCCCAAAACGTTTTCTTCTAAACCTGTGATATTTCGTTCGTGTTTTGTAATGATTTTCGGCTCATATTCACCGTTTCGATCCCGAGGGATCGAAAGCTCTACAGGTCCCAGTTCTGATTTCACGGTCTTCTTGGAATACCCGTTGCGGTGGTTATCTGTCTGCTTGGCAGATACATCGCTTTTGGCATAGCCGAGTTGTTCTTCCAGTTCGGCTTCCATCGCACCCTGCAGCACTTCCTTAAACATTTCCCGTAACAAATCCAACACTTCTGTGGTACTGTTAGGGTTAGCTTCCCGAATGAGTTGTTTGACCACTTCTTTTGGTATCACAGACATATAAAATGCTCCTTTGCAGTAAGTTTTAGATCTATTTCTATCCTTACCGCTTACGAGCATCTTTAAAACCAGAAACACAAAATTATTTATAGTCTCATATTCACTGCTACTATAATCAGAAGTTATGCCATTAGGCGAACTTTTCCGCCAACCACTCAGCATATAAGCTTTAAACATTTTTACGGTTTTAATGGATATTTCCCAACGCGCCGCAATCTCAGCTTCTTTTTCCGAAAGAAGTTCTGACACTACTAGAAAATCAATCATCAACTTGAAAATCTCGAAGAAAACACCTTTTGATAATATATTTGTGTAATTCACAATATATGCATCTGGTGCAATCCTCTCAGTGCCCACACTGCGGAAATTCCGGTCTACTCAAAACCGCGGTTTCGTGCTATGGAATTATCCAAAGTCAGGCAGTTTGTGCACCGGCATAAGCTGCCTTTTTCTATGCCTGACCTCGGATAATTCGCTACTCATAATGCGAAGTTCATTTAACTCGATAAATTGAAATTGAAACTACAGAGCCTATCTCACTTTGCGCACTATTGAATACCATGAATGGCGTACACTGTACTGACACGGATATCACGACTTCTACTTTTAAGATGCTGCTCTAAAATCGGAAAATCTTCCACTGGCCCAATACTTCCAAGTGATGCATTAGCATAGGCAATTTCGTATTTGTAGGTTTCTCATCTATTGATATCTGCATTAAGGGTAATTGTCAAAACTAAACATAGATTTGACAATTACCCTTCTACTACTTATACGTAAGCCGACAAGTCTCATTCTGTTTTTTTAATACTTACTTCCCATTTGCATACTGTTCTGACTTGCTCCCATAATATTATCCTGCATATTTATGGACTCCTCCATGGTTCTTCCTGTGTCAGCTTGCAGATGAAATTGGCCGATATGCTGCTGCAACAATTGAGCTTGTCCGCTGAGCTCTTCGCTTGCTGCTGCGCTTTCTTCCGCGGTTGCACTATTGTTTTGAACAACAGAAGAGATTTGATCAACACCTATTGTTATTTGTGACACGGCTTCTGCTTGTTCTTTGGCTGCTCGCGCTATTTCATCAACAAACTCGCGCACCTTATCAGAACCTTCTACAACCGTAATCATTGAGCGCGCAGTGCTGTCTGCAATTTTCGAACCAAGCTCAACAGCTTGAACAGTGTCTTCAATGAGCGCGGTAGTATTCTTTGCAGCATCTGCCGATTTCTGTGCTAGGTTGCGAACTTCATCGGCAACAACAGCAAATCCTTTTCCGGCAACGCCAGCACGTGCAGCTTCGACAGCAGCATTTAGTGCCAGAATATTGGTTTGAAATGCAATATCCTCGATTGTCTTTATAATTTTGCTGATTTCTGCTGATTTTGCATAGATATCATTCATAGAATCTTTCATTTTATGCATTTGGTCATTACTGCTTCTCACCTCTTCACTTGTATTGATAGCTTCAGTATTTGCTAAACCCGCATTTTTTGCCGTATCCGTAATTTGCTCCGAAATCCCAGCAATGGTTGCAGAAAGTTCCTCAATACTGCTCGCTTGCTCAGTGGCGCCTTGCGCAAGCGCTTGTGCACCTGCAGCTACCTGATTAGATGCCAATGCAATTTGCGCTGATGAGGTTTTAACATTTTGAAGTGTATGAGATAGGTTATCTGATATATTAAGTAACGAATCCTTAATTTTTGAAAACTCTCCTATGTATTGCTGCTGTAATTCAAAATGTATATTTCCATCGGCTATGAGGTTTAAAACATATGCTATTTCCTGAATATACTCTTTATACTGTACTAAAGTTATTCCAATGCGTTTAAATGATTCAACCAACTCGCCTACTTCACCGCTCGATTTGGTTTTAATCTCTACGGAGAAATCTCCATCTGCAATTTTATTGGCTGTTCGAGACACTTCTTTAATCGGCTTTGAGATTTTACTGCTTATAATCATACCAATCAAGAGGGCAAATAATGCTATAATTACAACCGTCACAACACCTATTTTCTCTAAACGTGTGATTGGGCTAAGCATATAGCCTTTGTCCAGAAACGCTACATATCTCCAGTTGGTACTATCACTTTTAATAGACTTAATCAGGTAAGGTTTGTCATTCAAATTCACTTCTGTGTAATCCGCATCCGATGAAATCAACCTGTCGATATCTTTTCCATATGCATCTTCGACGCTTTTAAAATTATTAGCACTATTGCTTGGATCGGCAATAATCATTCCGCCATCGTCAATAACAATAAAATATCCTTCTTCACTTTTTCCTACTTTGCCGACAAGCTCTGTGACTTGATCCAAACTAAAGTCAATATCCACAACACCAATTATTTTTCCATTGCTATCTTTTAAGACTTGCGAACCACCTACAATAACAATATCATCAGTTTCGAAATAATAAGGTTTTCCCAACACTGCCTTATCTGGATTCTCAAGCGCTAATGTATACCAAGGCCTCTTCCTCGGATCATAATTGGCACCCATATTCCCTTCCGGATATTGTACATATCCTCCAAATTCAGTACCCAAAGCTATGTATTTATAATTGGGATGTGCTTCTCCAAATTCCTTAAACCGTTGGTAGAATGCTTGTTCCATAGGACCATTCTGGCTAGGCGTCATTTTAGTAGTTTCATTGCTATTTACATAACTTGTCAAGGTATTATCAGCCTGTTTTAAGACTTCCTCATTTGTAAAGGCACTTATGTTATTTAGCAGTTCTTGAAAAATCGAATCAATATTATTGTTAAACATCTCGAGTTGCTTCATCGATGCCTTTTTCTGTTCAGAAATGATACTTTGCGAGGTGAAATTCATAAAAATTATGTTAGCCGAAATTAACGGACTCAAAGCAAACAACAAAATAGCAATACTAAGCTTTGTTTGTAAGCTAAAACCTCTTTTTTTTCTCATTGCCCTCACACCTTCCTACATTATATCACCAACTGCTATTATACCGCTGTAGTCTAATGATAATTGGAATTTCCTTCTTGCACTACAATCTTTTAATTGCTGTGAATAATTACGATGGCTTTAAACGCTTGATTTTCATATTTATCAACACCTGCCGTCTGTGCACACAAAATTATGAAAATGAAGAAACTTTGCAATTAAAATTCTGATAAAATCTATACAAATGGCATATTAAAAACTTAGCTAGCAGTTGAAATATATAAGTTTTTGCGACTTTAGTTGTGCATATTAAATATGCAAATATAAAATCTACCCCCCTATGCCTGTATAATACCACAAAACCTTTCACAAGGCAATATCTTTCGACAGTATGAGGAAATTGTTATCATAAAGTATATTTATTACAAAAAGCCCGGAATCAAACGTTACGAATGCCCCCAATTTTTGCTTTTCACATGCCTTTATATCCTAAGCTTCAAACGAGAATAAGAAAAACCTGCGGCGTCCCCAATTAACCAAGGGAAGCAACAGAGTTGCCACTCATTAAGTTCAGAGCGATATCGATTCCAGCGTCCGCACGCCAGCTGATTTTAGTATTTGCGGGCCTTTGTCAGTGGCTTATCTTTCATATGACTTATAAGGCTTCGCAGTTCTCCAAGCGCTAATTTGTTCTTTGCAAAACCGCTGAAAGTTATGTCTTTTGGCGGTTTTTCTTTGTTTGTTCTCGGATTTTGTCCCGAAAACATATGCATTTTTATTTATTTTTGCTGATTCGCAATATGATAGCAGCAAATCAGCAGGCACTATCTTTTCCGCTATTCGCCTATATGTCCACCGCCTCTTACAATCTGGTATGATAAAAAATACAAAAACTGAATCTTCACCCCCCATCAGTTCCTGTTATAATGAAACACATAATTCAACTTGAAATACGTGGAGGAAACTGAACATGAAAACCAATCTTTCGCTGAAACATCTTGCCGTTGCAGGCTTGCTGGCTGCCGCTATCACAATGCTGACAACGTTGCTGCATATGCCCATCGGCAGCAGTGGTGGGTATATTCATTTTGGCGATGCGCTCATTTACTTAACCGCGGCACTGCTTCCCCCCCCCTATGCCGTTGCTGCTGCTGCCATCGGTGGAGGACTTGCCGACCTCCTTACAGCACCTGCCTGGGTACTGCCGACACTCATCGTGAAATCGCTCATCGTCCTGCCGTTTACCGCGCAGCAGCCGCGTTTTCTCTGCAAACGCAATATCGTTGCGCTTTTCCTCGCTGGCGTGATTACCATTGTGGGATACTACCTTGCAGAAGGCATTTTATTTGGTGGTTGGGCTGCGTTGATTACCTCGGTTTCCGGCAATAGCATTCAAGTGCTTGGCAGCTCCATCATCTTTCTTGTGCTTGGCTCTACTCTGGATGGTATGCGATTCAAATCCCGCTTGCTGACATCTTCTGCAGAAAAATCATAAGAGCCTGCATTCTTGCTGTTTCCACTCATACAAACGAACAATGTGCATCACACAATTTCCATCTGTTCTATATTTGCGCGCTTTCCGATAGTGTGTTATGATAGATTGTAACGCTTCCATACCATTGTCAAATGAAATGAGGGAACAACATGAGAATTACAAAGAGTATTATAAAGGATCTTACCATCTATATGATTGGCTTCGGCATCATCATTGGAATCCTATTTCCTTTTTTCGTAATGCTGTTTGGTGTCAGCCGCTCCATCGCACTTTCGCCATTTTTCATTGCCGCTTGTATGCTTGCAGGTGCTTTTGTCGGCGGAATCAACATTCTGTTGTCAAAGGTGGTTGTCATCCGCAGACTGGAAAACTCGACCCAAAAAATGCTGCTCATCAAGGAAAATGTGATGAAAGCCGCACAAGGCGTATCGCATACAGAATGCGATTTTGACACCTGTCAGCTGGAGGTCGATTCCAATGATGCCATTGGACAAAATGCGCAGGCATATAACCAACTGGTGGAAACCTTGTCCGTCACCATGAATGGTGAAAATCTCCTCAGCCATCTAGACATTGAAACCATTGCGCATATCTCGTTATTGGAAATCTTAAAAATCACCAATTCCATCGCCGGCTGTATTTTCATCGAAAAAGAAGGCGAGCTATTGGTGACCGAATCCTTTGGTATCAAAGACGTGGAGCAGCTGTCCCAGAACAAAATCATTCTCTCCGTTGCCTCAGACCATGCTGCGGTGCATCTGCGATTTCCGGATGACATCACCATTGATGGGATTCTTTCGACCATGCAGCCCAAAGAAATCCTTGTAGAACCGTTGGAATACAATGGCGCCAGAATCGGCGTAGTGCTGGCTGCTAGCATTGAGCAGTACACCCCCGCCGGCATCGACCGCCTAAAGATTCAGCTGAAAAGCTTATCCATGGCAATCCACAATGCAACCATCCATGAACAAATCCAAGAGTTGGCAGCCATCGACCCCTTAACCGGCATCTACAACCGACGCTTTGGCTTATCCCGTCTTAAAGATGAAATTTCCCGCAGCTGCAAAAACAATTCGCCTCTTGGCATTGCGATGATGGATTTAGACCATTTTAAGCGCATCAATGATAACTATGGACATCTGGCAGGCGACAAAGTTTTGGTGACGTGTTCTAAAATTGCGAAAAATTTGTTGCGGGAGGGCGATTTTATTCTGCGCTACGGCGGAGAGGAATTTTTGCTTATCTTGCCGGGGGCTTCCATTAAAGACACCCACGCATTGACCGAAAAAATTCGCCGCATCATGGGAGAAACCATCATCCATTATGGCGAATTCGAAATTCGCGTCACCCCGAGCATCGGCATTGCCTCTATTCCCGAAAATGAAATTTTTGACCAAGACAATCTTTTGTCAAAGGTAGACGAAGCCCTCTATATTGCAAAAGAATCCGGCAGAAACAGAATCGTTGCCGTCAAATAAACGGCTGTGCGATTTCTGTTCCCTGTACGTCCTTTCCCAAGATAAAAAACAACCGCTGCCCCGTAAACGACCTTACCACATGGCAATCTCGCTTGCAGGGCAGCGGTTGTTATGGTTGCACCGAATGCGTCAGCGCAAATTGATTTTTCTGAAACTCTAAAATCCCCTCATCACGCAGCTTACAAAGCGCACTGGACATGGCACTGCGGTCTACCCCCAGATAATCTGCCAATTCCTGCCGATTGAATGGGATGGAAAAGGTCGCACAGCCTGCTTTGATGGATTCTGCCGACAGATACGAAAGCAACTTATCTCGCGTCGTTCTCTTGGAGGTATGCTCCAGCTTTTGCGTCAGCAGCAAATTTTTTTGCGCCAATACAAAAATCAGATTCTGCAGCAAGCGTGCGTGAAACGTGCACGAAGCCGTACATAGGGTCATAATCTTCCGAATGTCTAAATATAAAACTTCCGTTGCTTCGGCGGCCTGTACCGTCACCTGTAACGGTGCGGTCTGCACGCAGGCATAGGTTTCGCCGAACAATTCTCCTGGCACAATTTGTGCCAAAATCGTACGATTGCCCCAGAAATCATCATTCAAAAGATGTAATGCACCGGATAACACCAACCCAACAGAAGACATTGTCATGCCCTTTTGCACCAAAACCTGCCCTTTTTGATAGGCACTTCGTTTTGCCGACAAACATTGCAGCATGGATTCCAAATCCATGTCGTTAATCCCCTGAAAAAGAGCGGCTTTTCGGAAGATGGGTAAATATTTTTTCATTTTCGCTCCTTTTGTTGTAAAAACAACAGATGCTTTTGCTGTATTATACTATACTACAGATAACAAGTCAATCGACACAACCGCGACACCGCGATTTAGGAGGAACGATTATGGTTCGGAAAATTATTGAAATTGATGAAGAAAAGTGCAATGGCTGCGGTGCATGTGCAACCGCATGCCACGAAGGTGCCATTGGTATGGTAAATGGCAAGGCGAAATTATTGCGCGATGATTATTGTGATGGATTGGGAAATTGCCTGCCTGTTTGCCCCACTGGTGCCATCACCTTTGTAGAGCGTGAAGCGGCCGCTTATGACGAAGCTGCTGTGCAGCAGAATCAACTGCAAAAGCAGGCAACCCCTTGCAGCTGCCCCGGCAGCCAGTCCAAGCGCATTGTGCACAACGAGGAGGTTCAGGCATCCCCCACTGCACGGGAAATTCCGTCACAGCTCCGCCAATGGCCTGTGCAAATCAAGCTGGCGCCTGTCAATGCCCCGTATTTTCAGGGTGCAAACCTGCTGATTGCCGCAGATTGCACCGCATATGCCTATGGTGAATTCCATACCAAATTCATGAAAAACAAAGTGACGCTGATTGGATGTCCCAAGCTGGACGCGGTCGATTATGCAGAAAAGCTGACCGACATCATCGCCCACAACGATATTAAAAGCGTCACCGTGGTTCGTATGGAAGTGCCTTGCTGCGGCGGCATTGAGCTTGCAGCCAAAACCGCACTGCAAAACAGCGGCAAGTTCATTCCATGGCAAATCGTGACGATTTCCACCGATGGCAACATTTTAGAATAACCGCGTATCCCCTGACCTACCACGTAGGGTCAGGGGATTTTTTTATAGCGTCCAATAGCTGTCCTCTTCTGCAAACAAATCACATTCCACAAAAGACCCCTGTTCATTTGCTGCAACCTGCTGCATCAACGCTTCAAATCCGTATCGTTCTGCCACAAAATTGGACACCTGCCGCCGTATCCGCTCCATCACCAAATCCGCCGTTTCCACTGGGTCAAGCAGCGTAGTGCCATATCGCTGCTTCAAGGTGCGCAGTGCGCTGCGCATCTGCTCTGCATCTTCCGAAGAAAGCGCCTCGCCGACCGATTGCTGTTGCAGCAGCTGTAACCCGCGTGTGCACAAGCCATCCATTTGCGCAAGATCATACAGCAAATCTGTCAGCATTTCACTAGATAACAAATCATGGAGATATGGCAAAAATTTTGCTGGAATGCGGTCTAAATTTCCCAGCACTGCTTCTGAAAAGCCATATCGCGCCCCAACGCCTGCATTCTCGCGCTTGGAGCAGGACTCCAGCCCAATCAAATAATCCGCTGTCACATTGAAATAGCTCGCAACAGCTGCAAGTTTTTCCCAATCTGGATTGCTTTGCCCAGTCATATACAGGCTGATGGTCTGTCGCTGCACCCCGATTGCACTTGCAAGACAAGCCTGTGAAACCTTATATATGCGCATCAACGCGCGCAGTCGCACGGGAAACACCTTTTTTTCGGTCGTATATGTTTGCTTTTCTTTCCTTGGCATAAAACCCCTCCTACAAGGTTCCCTTCTGTTGCACTTCCTCTAATTGGTATTTTTGAATTGAATGTATGATATAATTGCGTTATACTAAAATCAGCAAATATATCATACATAGCAATTTGAGAACTGTCAAGGAAGGAGCACCCCATGACAACCGAACAGTTGGCGCTGCAAGCCAAAGACGGCAATCGCGCCGCAAAAGAGGCACTGTATTTTCAGGTGAAGCCGTTGATGCGAAAGCTGGCATCGCGCTATATCCCCCTGTGCAGGCAGCTGCATCTCACCGAGGATGACCTACAGCAGGAACTGTATTTTGCGCTGGAAAAAGCCCTGCAAGCCTTTTCCGCAGACAGTGAATACTGTTTTGTGACCTATCTCAACTACCCTGTGCAAAGCGTTTGCCGCGCCATGCTGCATATTCAGCATGGCAAACTGCCGAAAATCCCCCTTTCTTTAGAAGAACCGCGCAGTGAAGACAACGGCACCCTCGGCGCATCGTTAGAAGACCTCACCACGGATATTGCAGAGGAATTTGCACACGCCGAGCTGCAGCAAATCGTGCAAACTGCAGTGAATCGGTTGCCAACGCTGCAAAAACAGATTATCCAGCGATATTATTTCTCGAATTTTCCCCTCGCCCGCATCGCGCAGGAATTACAGCTGGACTTGGCGCAGGTGCGGCGGCAGAAACAACGAGCACTGCAAAATTTACGCAAAAACAGTGCCGTGTGCGCCTTACAGCAGGCATATTTCCCGCAAAAAACCTTTTTCAGCAGTGTTCTCTTTCAAAACCCTTCTGACCATATTCGCCCATTGCTTGCACTGCTGCAAAGTGGTGCATAAAAAAGACCTCTTTATGCGGTATATTGGCATAAAGAGGTCTTTTCCTAGTCTATCGTTGTTTTTGACAAAAGCTTTCGATAGGTGTGGTCAATCCCAAATGCACCCAGTGGTGCAGAGAGCAGGATGGCAAGCACTGCAACCGTCAACACCAACTGACCGCAGGCAAGCCCCATCGTCAGCGGAATCGAACCAATCGCCGCCTGCACAGTCGCTTTGGGCAAATATGCAATCATACAGAACACCCGTTCCCGCAGCAGCAGCGGGGTGCGATACATACACACGAATACCCCGCACATCCGAAACAGCAATGCGCCGAAAATCAGCAGCACCGCGGCAATGCCCGCCGACACCGCATAGTTCAAATCCACCGTTGCACCGACCAAGACAAACAGCAGCACTTCCGCCGCAACCCAAAGCTTATTGAATTTCACCGAAAGACGCTTTGCCACAAGGACGCGCCGCTTGAACAGCACGACGCCCACGCACATAATGGCAAGCATACTGGAAAACGGGACATATCCGCTGATGGTATTTTCCAGCACCACCAGAAGACAGGAAATGCTGAGCATCAGCAGCACCTTCACCGAATCCCGCATATGAAATGCGCGGAAAAACCAGGTCAAAGCCACACCCACCACAATGCCGACAAGCAGCCCCAGCGCAATGGAAATCGGCACCTGTATCAGTGCCATCGGTGAAACGCTGCCGCCCTGTGCCAGACCGGAAAAGGCGGTGAACAGCACAATCACATACACATCGTCCACAGACCCCGCCGCCATAATCATTTGCGGAATGCCTTTTTGTGTTCCATAGCCATGCTCCATCAAGTGCAGCATTTTGGGCACCACCACCGCCGGTGACACTGCCGCAAGCACCGTGCCGATAACTGCTGCATCCAGCAAGGAAACGCCGAGCAGCCGGGGTGCAAGCAGCATCACCCCCACCAATTCAAAGGTAGCAGGGATAAAACACATCAAAATCGCCGGTCGTCCCACCTTTTTCAAATCCTTCAGGTTGAGTGCCAACCCTGCACGCGTTAGGATGATAATCAACGCCAGCTTTCTAAGGTCGGCAGAAATGTCCAGAATCTGCGGTGATAATAGATTGAGGGCATAAGGGCCCAGCAAAATGCCGCACAAAATCATCCCCAATAACCCTGGCAGCTGCAGCTTGCGGAACACAAAGCTCAGCAGCATCCCACACAAGAAAATCAGTGCAATACTCAATAACATATTAACAGTTTCCTTTCGCACAGGCATAAAAAAAGCTGATACACCTGTGACTCACAAAATCACAGAAGTCATCAGCTGTATCAGCGGTTTCGGCAGTTGCCAAGGGAGCACTTCATTCCCTTAGTTTAGTATACTATAGGTCTATCACCCTGTCAAGCAAGAGTTTTCGGTGCCCTCTGACGCATATGGGGGCGAATACTTGCACATATTAAACGTATGCTTTTGGGGCATAATCAATACTATGTAGGAGAGATAAACCATGGGAATCGTCACAAACACCACAGACAAATACCAAAAATGTATTGATGCGTGCAATCGGTGCGCACAGGCCTGCAGCGAATGCATGACGCTGTGTCTGCACGAATCTGATGTGCAGGCAAGAATCAACTGTATCGCAACGCTCAATGCCTGCGCCGAAATCTGTAAGGTTTCGGTGTGCTTCATGGCATCAGACAGCCAGTTTGCCCACGCTGTATGTCAGGTTTGCGCAACCATTTGCGCACAGTGCGGAATGGAATGCGGCAAGTTTTCGGATAACCACTGTGTCAAGTGTGCAGAGGAATGCCAGAAGTGCGCATCCGAATGCAAAAATATGGTTTCGTAAAATCAGCGGTTTTTGTGCGCTCTCTCTGGAGGGCGCACATTTTTATGATACTAGAAGCAGTCATCCTTTTCGTCCTGTTCCAAACGAACAGAAAAACGGTCGGCGTTCTTTGACATGCGGTTTGGGACAATTTTCCCACCGCACCAAAATGGTATCATCGCCGATTTTTTCGATGCAATCCCATGGAATCACATACTCCTCTGTGCGTCCGAACAACCCAAAAAACCAGCCGCAAGCCGGAATCACCAGTGCAATAATCCGACCACAGACCAAATCCATCACCAAATCGCCCACATATCCCAGCCGTGCCCCGTCACAGATATTGATGACTTCTTTCAATCGCAATTCAGCGATACGGCACGTATTTTGCATGCTTTTCACACCCCAATCTTCTGCATAAAGGCTTGTGTTGCCATTCCAGACGGTCGATTGAAGCGTTTCATCTGAAACAGACATTCTGCATCACGCGTAATATAATTGATTCCATTTTGGCACCCCAATGTACATAAAAATCCCATTTCGCGCAATATTTCTTCGCTCTCCGCTGAAAGCGAACCAAACGGATAAGTATAGCACTGCGGCGCTGGAATTTCGGCTGCCAGCAGCATCTCCTGCACCCGCTGCGTATCCTCCCGCAGCAGTGCCGCATACTGCGCAGGGTCTTCTCCGCGTGCACGCAAGCATCCACGCCTTGCACCATAGGTATGCAGATTATACGAGTGATTTGCAATTTCAAAAACACCGGATGCCAACAGCTCCTGCAATCGCTCCACCCGCAGATAGGACCAGTATGCATTTTCCTGCCCATTTTCCGAAAAAAGTGCGGTCTGGCTGCCAATTACCGAAATCACTGCGCGCATCTGCAGTGCCTGCAAAATCGGATAGGCGTACACGTAATTATTATAATATCCATCGTCAAATGTAATCATCACCGGCTTTTCAGGCAGTGGTGTGCCGTTCTGCACATATGCCAGCAAATCCGATACCGTCACCGTTTCATATCCCTGCTCCTGCAAATATTGCAAATCTGTTTGCAGGACACGCGGCGATAATACATATGGACCTGCCCTTGCATTGTCTTTCAGCAGGCTGTGATACATCAAAATTGGCAAAGCAATGGATTGCGTCGGGGATACCTCTGCCATCACTGGTTGCAGCATCGGCAAGTGGTCTGTATGCACTGCAAAGATGCCCCACAAGACCAAAACCGTTGCTATCATTTGCAAAATTGTTTTTTTCATCAAGCACCTTCTTCTCCTTCCGGAGGCATACAAAAAATCCCCCCTGCACCATACTGTATGCGTACAGGGGAGATTTTTATGCAAAGAAGAAACGCTTAAACGCCAACTTTATATTGCTCTACCGCCACTTCAATCGTTTCCTTACTGCTCTTTTTGCCGTAAGCATCCACCTTCACGCGGCTCTTAGGTTCATGATTCAGGCTGCAAGGGCCACCTACGCAGCCACCAACACACGCCATGCCTTCAATGAAGTTTTTCTCCAGCTTACCGACCTTGGCACGCAGCAGCGCGGTACGGCAAGCTTCAATGCCATCGCAGACCTCTGCTTTAATTTCAAAATCAATGCCCTTTTCCTTCGCCGTTTCAACAACCGCTTCGGTCAAGCCGCCGGTACGTCCAAATACACGACCAAAATAGGTCGCATCATCGATGTGGGTTTCATCCATCACACTCATGACAATGTTTTGCACATCAATCATTGCCTGCAATTCCTCAAAGGTCAACACGCAGTCAATCCACAAATCCACCGTGCTTTTTTGCTGTTCTGCCTTTTTCGCCGTACAAGGACCAATGAAAATGGTGCGCACCGGCATATCTGCATGAATCTTAATATATCGCCCAATTTCTGCCATAGGGGACAAATTGTGTGAAATATGTTCTGCCATTTCCGGCATGGCTTTTTCGATATATGACACAAAGGCAGGACAGCAGGACGAGGTCAAAAATCCTTTTTCCACCAATTCCTCGGTTTCCTTCAGTGCCACCATATCTGCACCGATTGCCGCTTCCACCACATAATCAAAGCCCAATCGCCGAATGGCTGTGACCACCTGCCCTAAGCTAGCATCTTCAAACTGCGAGGCAATGGCAGGTGCAATAATCGCCGCCACTTTGTAATTTTTACCGCCGTCCGCATTCTTGATAATGTTGATGGCATCCACCATAAAGGATTTATCCATCGCCGCTCCAAATGGGCACTGGTACACGCACGCGCCGCAGGCAATGCACTTATCAGGGTCAATTTGCGCCTTTTTCTCTTCATTCATGCTGATTGCGCCCACCTTGCAGCTGCGCTCGCACGGACGAATATTTTCCGAAATCGCGCCATAGGGACACACCTTTGCACAGCGTCCGCACTCGATACACAAATCCGTATCAATGACAGCTTTTCCGGTTTTATCCTTTGAAATGGCATTTTTCGGGCAGGCTTTGATGCATCGGCTGGAGATGCATCCGCGGCAAGTCGGGGTTACGGTATAGCGCTCCACCGGACATTCATCACAGGCAATGTCGATGACCTCCACTATATTAGGGTTGCGGCGGTCGCCGCCCATTGCCAGACGGACACGCTCCTGTGCCACTGCACGTTCCTTGTAAATGCAACATCGCATGGTGGCTTTCGGCCCCGGAGAAATGAGCTTTGGAATCTCATAATAGGACTCCATCAAGTTGCCTGCAAACGCACGTTCTGCAACTTCCTTTAAAATTCTATACTTTAACAGCTGTACATCAGTTTCAAATTGACGCATACGTCATGACATCCTCTCTTAAAAACGAACAGCGTTTTACATACACTCAAACACTATAGATTCGTATTGATACTTTTTTAACAAAATAATTTTACCGCAATTTCGGGACGCTGTCAATGGATATTGACACATTTTTAACGAAATTTTTGCAACGCCTTTTCGTTTATCAAAATCATGCTTTTCATGCCATTTTGATACATAATCCTTCGCCCCCAGCAAACTCTGTTAAGAGAGCTGCAATCTATCGTTTTTTTCAAGAATCTCCTGCTCATGTGCGTTAATTTGCATGCAATCTGGCACAAAGCAGAAAAATGGAGGGGCGTTCCCCTCCATACAAAATTATGCATTTCTCCATTCCTGCATACCGCTCTCATACAGATTGCCACCAACGCAATCCATGGACACAATCGCAGGGAACTTTTCAACGGTCAATTTCTTCACCGATTCGCAGCCCAATTCATCATAAGCCACCACTTCCAGCGCCTTGACTGCACCGGCAATCAACGCCCCTGCGCCACCGATTGCCACCATATACACCGCGCCATTGCGCGCCATAGCCTCGGCAACCCCTGCATTTCGTCCGCCCTTGCCAATCATGCATTTCAGCCCTGCATCCAGCAGCTTAGGGGCAAATGGGTCCATGCGTCCGGAGGTTGTCGGTCCTACCGAACCAATCACCTCTCCGGGCTTTGCCGGCGTTGGACCTGCATAATAAATGCTCGCACCGTGCAAATCAAACGGAAGCGGTTCTCCGGCTTCCATTGCCGCCACAATTTTCTTGTGGGCAGCATCGCGCGCGGTGAAAATCGTACCCGTCAGAGAAATCGTATCCCCTGCACGCAAGATATGTGCCTGCTGCGCAAGCTCTTCGGTCGTAAATTCATAATGTGCCATTTCTATGTTCTCCTTATATTTATGGCTGCGCCTGTGGCATCCTCCTGCATCATCCCCAAGACATCCTGCATGGTCGGTCGGTCTTCCGCATCACTCCCTGCTGTCTTTCCCACGACCATCTGCTCCAGCAGTTGGGTGGTTTCATCCATGCGATGCAGCAGCTCGTTTGCCATCTGTCCATGCTCAGCCGCTGCCGCTGCAAATGCATTGCTGCTGTCCCGCCAGCGCAGGCTGATTTTTTGCATCGCCTGTTTGGTGGCATCAATCAGCAAAACCGCTTGTGACCGTGTCTTTTCCACGTCTTCCTGCGCTTGCTTTTGCTGCAGCTCGATGCGATGCATCGCCTCCAGCTCCATCTCCGCCAGATACTTTTTATCCAAATTATATTGTTCCACAGTTGCCGACAATGCCGCCACGCGTTCCGTCAGCACAGCATCGCGTTCCTCCAGCTTGCGGATGCGTTCCTGTGCCAGCTGCAAGCTCGCGATGTCCGACTGCGATTTTGCCCGAGATTTCACCATTTCCTCACGCATACGCTCGGCATCCAAGGTCAATTCCCCCATGCGCTCCAAAAGCTCCGCATTTTTTTCCTTCAGCGCAATGTTTTCCGCTGACAGCGCATCATTTTCCAGCACCGCTTGATTACGCTCCACCTGCAATGCTTCCTGCTGCTGCCTTGCCTCCTGCGCTGCCTTTTCAATGTAACGCAAGACATCTTCACGGCAAAAACCACCTACCAAAGCCGTTTTAAATCCGCCGATTCCCTCGTGCATGGTAACCCCTCCGTCCTGCGACTGTCTTTTATATCTTTTTGATTATAGCAATTCTTCAGAAAAAAAACAACAAAAACAATGTCAACCGCATCTTTTTTTCAAATGTCGAACGAGCGAAGTCTACTTACGCCTTGCAATTAGGCAATAAAAGTGGTACTATATCCCTAATATGATATATCATTAAAGGAGTTTATTATGCTGACCGTAAAAGATTTTGAAGCTGCATCAAATCGGCTCAAATCCGTCATCCACCGCATTCCACTGAGCACCTCCCACACCTTTTCGGAGATGACCGGCGCGGATGTATATTTAAAATGTGAAAATCAACAGAAAACCGGCTCATTCAAAGTGCGTGGTGCTTATAATAAAATTATGAAGCGCTATGAAGAAGGCGGCTTGACCGCTGTCATTGCCTCCTCCGCAGGCAATCATGCGCAGGGAGTTGCCTTTGCAGCCTCTTCCATCGGGGTAAAATCCACCATTGTCATGCCGCGTACCACCCCCATTGCAAAGGTCGCTGCCACGCAGGGCTATGGTGCCGAAGTGGTGCTGGCAGGTGCGATTTATGACGAAGCCTTTGCGCGTGCGTGCGAAATTATGGAGGAAACTGGTGCAGAATTCATCCATCCGTTTGATGACGAGGACGTCATGGCAGGACAAGGCACCATTGCACTGGAAATTTTGGGAGATTTGCCTGGTGTGGATGTCGTCTTTGTACCCGCTGGCGGCGGCGGCTTGATTTCCGGTGTTGCAGCGTGTTTGAAGCAAATTAACCCACGCATTCAGGTCATTGGCGTGCAGGCGGCAGGTGCACCTGCGATTGCCAACGCCTTTCACAATGACCATGCTCTCCCCTGCGAAAATGTGCACACCATCGCCGATGGCATTGCCGTAAAAACCCCTGGCTCCAAGACGATGAACTATATCAACCAATATGTGGACCGCATGATTACGGTATCCGATGCCGAAATTGCCTCTACCATCCTGCTGCTGCTGGAGCGCACCAAGCAGGTTGTGGAGCCCGCTGGAGCAGCTGCGCTTGCGGCAATGCTCTCTGGCGTGGTAGATATTCGCGGTAAAAAAGCGGTTTGCATCCTTTCTGGCGGTAATATCGACGTTTCTTTTATTCACAAGGTTGTGGAAAAGGGTTTGGTTACCCGTGGCCGCCATATGAAATTCTCTACCATCATGCCGGATGTTCCCGGCAGTCTTGCCCGCTTCGCCGAAATTGTTGCAGAAGCAAACGCAAATGTTATCGTCTTCCAGCATGACCGTGTGCAGGCAGATTTGGATATTGGCGAAGCCATTGTGCAGGTTGTTTGTGAAGTCGGCGGAAAAGAGCATGGCCAACGCCTGCTTGCCGCTTTGACCGAAGCAGGATATACCATTATGGCGCCTCCTTTTTAATAGACTCTCAGAATGAAGGTGCACTATGAAAATTTCAACCAAAGGAAGATATGCGCTGCGGCTGATGCTGGATTTGGCGGTAAATGACAACGGCAAAGTAATTTCCTTAAAGGAAATTGCCCTTCGCCAAGGCATTTCCGACAAATATTTGGAGCAAATCATCTCTATGCTGACACGAGCAGGCTATTTGGTGTCTACACGCGGGGCGCACGGCGGCTATCGCCTTGCCTATGCTCCGCAGGAATATACCGTTGGCATGATTTTGCGCCTGACAGAAGGCAATCTGGCACCCGTGGCGTGTCTGGAGCAGGATGCCAAACCCTGCGACCGCATGGAAACCTGTGCTTCGCTCTATGTGTGGAGAAAACTGGACGATGCCATTTCCAGTGTTGTGGACAAAATCACCTTAGATGACCTTGCTGAAATTCAACGCAATCAAGACGGAAACAATTATAGCATCTAAGGCAACACTGCAAAATGCACGCAAAAAAGTTTGCGTGCATTTTTTTATGCGCCTGTGATACATAGTAAAAAAGCAAGGAAAATTCCTTGCTTTTTTACATTGGGATAGGGATATATAGATGTAGATGTGGGCAAATAAAAGTAAATAAAAGGGGGTTCATCCGCAGTGATTGCCTGCTCTTTGCTTTTTTATTATTATACAAGCAAAGTGTGTAGAACCTGTGTATATCTAGGGTATTTTCCTAAATTTTTATGGTTTTCAAGCACATGCTTGCCCCGCGGTTTCCACTATTTTACCATATCTAGCGCATGGCTGTCAACGTGATGGGTTTGACTGCTGCATGCCCTTTCAGGTCAACGGCATAAAACGTATAGGTGCCGCTGTGCGTGATGCGAAACAGGATATACCCTTGGCTGTTGAGTGAAAAGGTTTTTCCTGCACCCCCGCTGAAGCTGCTTGCACCATAATTTCCAGAGGCATATGCCACTCGAATCAAATCGCCGTCCGTGTCGCTGACGCTGACTTTCAAGAGGGATTCTCCATTTTGCGTAATGATTTCGGTAGAAATAATCGGTGTGTTTCCAGAAGAAACCGCTGTGGTTGTGGCTGTATTGTTCCACGCTGTATCGGACAGATTATCTGTGCCATAGGCAATCGCCGCGCCCAAATCCAGCATACCGCCCGTTGCCACAGCCCCTTGCAATGCGTCCAGTGGCTGCGTGGTCTGCAAAATCAATTCCTTGGTTTGGGGCAGGGTCAGATCTGTATCATAGGAATACAGCAGTGCCGACGCCGCCGTCACCATGGGTGCCGCCATGGAAGTGCCAGTCATATAGCTGTATGTATCCTCTGTCGTGGTGCTGAGAATATACGTGCCTGGCGCCGCCAAATCAACCGCTGCTTCGCCGTAATTGGAGCTGTAATGCAGAGTACCGTCATAGTTCAGGTTTGCGACCGAAATCAGGTTGTCCAAATCATATGCCGCTGGATAAATCGGCGAGTTGTCAATGTCCACCCCTGTGCTGGAGGTATCGCTGCCATTGCCCGCTGCCACGACAAACAGCAGATTGGCATCTGCCATCGCCTGATACATCGCTTGGTCATTAGAAGAAGAGCCAAGGCTTAAATTGACGATGTTCGCCCCATTTTCCTGCGCATATTGAATGGCTGAGATGACAGATTCCGTCGTGCCGGATCCATCCGAACCACCCAGCACCTTCAGCACCATGATTTTGACTTGATTGCCCGGCACAATGCCTGCAATGCCCGTGCCATTGTCCGCAGCGGCTACCATCGTGCCTGCACAATGCGTGCCATGGTCATCTTCCTCTCCGCTATAGATTTTATTGTTGCTATTGTAAAAATTCCAACCATAGACATCATCAATATACCCATTTCCATCATCATCTACACCATTTCCTGCAATTTCATCGGTGTTTGTCCAGATGGAATCCTGCAGCTCCGTATGGGTATAATCCACGCCTGTATCAATCAGCGCAATGACGGTTTCGCGATTTCCATCGCCATAGACCTCCCACGCCTGCTGCGCATTGATGTCGATGCCGCTTACGGCAGTTGCAGCGGTGGCAGCGGTGCGATAGGCAGCGTCGGTGATAGACATCCTGCGGCCACCTCCTCTCGAGGGTGGTGTCTGCCATTGCCCTGGCTGCACTGGCTCTCCAAATGGGTCGTCATAAACCGGATAATCGTTTTCACTTTCCTGCAGGGTAAAGCTTCCGTCATTTTCAAGCGCCCACTGCTGGTCTGCAAGCGCATCGTCCACACTGAGAGCTGCATTGCTGTATTGATAATTTGGCTGCGCAATCAGCACATTTGGGTCTGCCGCCAGCGCGGCAAGTCCGGCTTCCAACGCAAGTGCAGAGCTATAGTTCTGCACTTGCGTGGAATGGTCTTGATACATCACCAACGCTTCCAAGGTTTCATAGTCATCCAAATTGGTATCCACTGTGCCCGTTGCTGTAAGGCTTTGCACCGTGCTGTCCACCGCAGCCGCTGTGCTCCACGTGCCAAAAAGCGGCATACAGAGGGTCGCGCTCAGCAACACCGCCCCCCATTTCTGCAAGGTTCTCTTCATATAGCCAACCAATCCTTTCCTGCATACCCTGCGGATTATTTCAGCGGCAGCACCACCGTAAAGGTTGTGCCATGTTCCGCGTCACTTTCCACGACAATACGTCCTTTATGCTCTGTCACAATGCGCTCTGCAATCGACAGCCCCAAGCCATAGCCGCCCTTGGTGCGTGCACGCGCCTTGTCTGTGCGATAAAATCGCTCGAATAGATGCGGCAAATGCTCTGGTGCAATGGGTTCACCTGTGTTGTTGACACGAATGCGAATTTTATCTGCCACTTGCTCCAGTGCAAAGGTAACCACGCCCTTTTTCCCTGCATATTTACAGGCATTGTCCAGCAAAATGACAATCAACTGCTTCATTTTAGCAGCATCTCCCACAAGCGTCAACTCCGGCATCACTTCGCTTTCCAGCGTGACCCCCTGCTCAAATGCAACCGGCTCAAATGGCAGCAGACAAGACCATGCCACATCGCTCAAATCAAATGCTGTATGCATCTGCGGCTCTGGCGAAGCATCGGAACGCGCCAGAAACAACAAATCCTCCACCATGGTTTTCATGCGCTGTGCTTCGTCGCGGGTGTGCTCAATCCATTTGCGCTGTGTTGCAATGGGGTCTTCTGCGTGCGCCAGTAAAATATCGGTATTGGCTAGAATCACGGTCAAGGGGGTTTTGAGTTCATGTGACGCATCTGCCACGAATTGCTTTTGCTGTGTCCATGCCCGTGCCACCGGACGCAGTACCCAATCCGAAAGAAACAGGCTGATTGCCAAAAAGGCAAGCAGTCCACCGCAGCCCACCAAAAGCGATGTCAAAAGCAAATTCCCCATGGAGCTGTTGCGGCTGGAAAGGTCGGCAAACGCGATTTTCAAGCTGCCATCTGGCTGCTGCTGCAGCTGATACTGCAAATCCAAATCGCCGAGCTTGCCTTCGGTCTTTTCAGATGCCATCACCGCCTCAACCGCAGTGGCGGCAATCTCCTCAGACACGGAAACCCGCGTATCCGAAAAGACGTCCGTAAGATTGCCCTGTGCATCCACTTTTGCCGTAAAAACTGCCAGTTGTGGCATGCCAGACATCTCCATGCCATTCATCTTGTGCGTATCACCGATGATAAATTTGGAAAAGTCCTCTTTTTGCAGCTCCACGTGCTCCAAAGAACGTCGCAGAGCGTCCGAAATCTGTGTCTGCTCACGCTGCCAGTTGGAAAGCAAAATCACGCCAAACACAATCAGCAGCACCATCGTCACCAGACTCATATTGATGAGCACAAACTTTTTTTTCAGCTTTCCAATCATGAAGCATTCGCCTCCAGCCGATACCCTACCTTACGAACCGTGCCAATGGCGACCTTCGACCCCAAGAAAAAGAATTTCTTGCGCAAAAAAGAAATATAGGCTTCCACATTGTTGTCCTCTGCACCGGTTTCTGTGCCCCAAATTTTCACAATCAAATCTTCCTTCGGCATGACCATCTGCGGATTGCTCATCAAAATGCGCAGCACCTCAAATTCCTTAAAGCCCAAATGCACATTTTTCGCCCCACAGGACAGCGTATGTGTCGACAAGCTCAAGGTCAAATCATGAAAGGTTAGCTCTTCCAAAACCACTTCGCCCTGCCTGCGCAAGGCAGCACGCAAGCGCGCCAGCAGCTCTTCTGGTGCAAAGGGCTTTGTCATATAATCATCTGCGCCGCAGTCCAAGCCTGTCACCTTGTCGGTCACATCATCGCGCGCGGTCAGCAGCAGCACAGGTGTTGCATTTTTTTGGGCGCGCAAGGCACGGCATACCGCGAAGCCATCCATTTTGGGCAGCATCACATCCAGAATCACCGCATCATATTGTCCGCTCACCGCATAATCCAAACCGTCCTGTCCATCGTGCACAATCTCCACTTGATATTTCTGCTCGGTTAAAATTTGTCCCAATGCTTCCGCCAAGCGCACTTCATCTTCCACAATTAGAATTCGCATTTTAAAAAATCCCCTGTCCAACCATAGTATTATCTGTAGTATACCATGCACCACATGGGTTTGCATGGTTTTTTTCATGGTATACAGTATAACAGGGGTTTCTGAAAACAATCTGAAACGAAAATTTCAGAAAGGTTTCAGCTTTCTGCGGTATGATAAAAGCACAGAAGGGAACACGACACCCCACCGCACAAAACATTCGGAAACCTGAAAAAAACCTGAATGTAAAATTTCAGAAAAGTTTCAGCTTCGTCGTGTAAACTATATACAACAAGAGCACAGCACATCTGCTGCTTTCCGCTCTACCATAAAAGGAGGCATTCACAATGGCTGCATATCAAAACGTTTTTCAGCGTTATGAAAAGAAATACATATTGAACGAACAGCAATACGAATCTTTTAGAACCGCACTGACAGGTCGCTTGGAAGAAGACCATTACGGAAAACACACCATCTGCAACCTGTATTTCGATACCGATTCTTATGAAATGATTCGCACCTCGCTCGACAAGCCAACGTACAAAGAAAAATTGCGCTTACGCAGCTATGGCATACCGGACATCAATGCTCCTGTATATGTCGAAATTAAGAAAAAGTCCGATGGCATCGTGTATAAGCGCCGCGAGCAAATGACCCTTGCCGAAGCGTATCGCTATCTGCTGGCAGGCATTCGACCGGAAAAAGAAACGCAAATCCTGCGCGAAATCGATTATATGCTGCAGCGTAAGCACCCACAGCCGCGTGCCTTCATCGCTTATGACCGCATTGCGCTTGCCGGTGTAGAAGACCCTGAACTGCGCGTCACCTTTGATACCAATTTACGGTGGCGCGGTGACCGTTTGGATTTGACCTTAGGCGCGGACGGACAGCGCATTGCCGCACAAGACAGCATCCTCATGGAACTGAAAATTGCAAATGCCATGCCGCTTTGGCTCAGCCGTGTACTGTCTGAAAACAAAATTTTTCCCGCGTCTTTTTCCAAATACGGCACCTGCTACCGCGACCACATCGCCGCATCAGAAACCGTTGCAGTGGCTGCCGCAATGACCACCGACAACACCGCACCCGTCGTCAAAAATGGAGGAATTATCTGTGCTTGATTTATTAACTGAAACAACGACCGTCGCAACATCGTTTACGATTTTGGAAATGGTCGCATATACCTTGGTTTCCTTGGTCATTGGTCTTTGTGTTTCCGGCATTTATATGTTCCGCAACACTTATACCAAAAGCTTTGTCATCACGCTGGCGTTGATGCCTGCCATTGTCCAGATGGTGATTATGATGGTCAACGGCAATTTGGGAGCAGGCGTTGCCGTCATGGGTGCGTTCAGTCTGGTGCGTTTCCGCTCCGCACCCGGTGGTGCTAAAGAAATCTGCGCCATCTTCCTTGCAATGGCACTCGGCTTGTCAACTGGCATGGGATATGTGCTGTACGCAGTGATTTTCCTGCTTATCATCGGCACAGCCATGCTGATTCTTTCCGCCATCAGCTTCGGTGCAGACAACACCGCGGAGCGTATGTTGCGCATCACCATCCCAGAGGATATGGATTATGACGGTGTATTTGATGATTTATTCGCGCAATATACCCGCTCTGCCAAGCTGGAACGTGTACGCACCACCAACATGGGCAGCTTATATGAACTGGAATATCTGATTGTCTTACAATCTTCTGAAACGCCAAAGGCATTTATGGATGCCCTGCGCTGCCGCAACGGCAATTTAACCATTGTTTGCAGCCATATACCCCAGCTCAAAGATGCACTTTAAAGCCAAAATCATTCACTTTTTATTCACAAACGGCTCACGAAAAGGAGATATAACGATATGAAGTACAATAAAACTATGGCATCCCTTTTGATTGCCACCTTGACCCTTTCCGCACTTGCAGGCTGCGGTACAGCAACCAGCGCAGCCGCAATCACCACCACTACGACTACCCAAGCCGTTGCAAGCACCACAGTGCAAAACAGTGCCGCTGCTTTGAGCGGCAACTATGATACTGAGGACACCGATGCCACTTGGAGCACCTCGGATTCCACCAGCATCACCCTAGACACCACAACCACCATCTCTGGAGATGGCGCAGAAATCCTCGGCAGCGATATTGTGATTTCCGCAGCAGGCACGTATGTGTTGAGTGGCACACTGGCGGATGGCCAAATCATCGTGCAGGCAGCGGATGCCGACTTGGTGCGCATTGTGCTCAATGGTGCAGATATAACCTGTTCAGACAGTGCCCCGATTTTCGTCGAATCCGCAGATAAAGTCGTGCTGATTCTGGCGGATGGTACGGAAAACACCGTATCCGATGGCACTTCTTACACCTTAGCAGACGGCGAGGATGAACCCGATGCCGCTATCTTCAGCAAAAGTGATTTGACCATCACTGGCAGCGGTTCTTTGACCGTCAACGGCAATTATGACAAAGGCATTTGTGCCAAGGACGATTTGGTCATCACCGACGGTACACTGACCGTCAACGCGGTTGGTGTCGGCATCCGCGGCAAGGATTCCGTATCCATCAGCGATGGCACCTTCTATATCACTTCGGGTGAAGACGGTATCCAGAGCAGCAACGATGAAGACACCGAAAAGGGTTGGATTGCCCTAGACGGCGGTGATTTCACCATTGATGCTGGCAACGATGGCATTCAGGCAGAAACCCTGCTGGCAGTCAACGCAGGCACCTATGACATCACCACTGGCGGCGGCAGTGCAAACGGCGCGACTCATCAGGAGATGGGCGGCGGTATGCAGATGCAGCGCCCCACCACAACCGATGGTAGCACTACAACAACACAGGACAGCACTACAACAAACGGCACAATGCCCATCCCCCCCAGCGATGGCACAATGATGCCGCATGGCGGCGGACGCGGCGGCAGACCCGGCATGGATACCGCAACCAGTGACACGGCTTCTACCACATCCACCAAAGCCGTTCCCACCGCAGCCACTTCAGATGCTGAAACCACTGCAACCGATGACAGCACTTCAGACAGCTACAAAGCTCTAAAATCCGGCAGTGACCTTGCTGTCAACGGCGGTACCTTCACCATCGATTCTGCTGATGATTCCCTGCATGCCAGCGGCAATCTCTTGATTGCAGACGGCACGCTAACCCTTGCCAGCGGTGACGATGGCGCCCACGCAGACAGCACCTTGGTGATTAGTGGCGGCGAAATCAACATCACCACCAGCTATGAAGGCTTGGAAGGCTCTTCTCTGGAAATTAACGGCGGCGAAACCCATTTGACCGCATCGGATGACGGCGTAAATGCCGCAGGCGGCAGCGATGGCGCTACCGGCACGGATTCCTTCAACGAAAGCGGCTATGATTTAATCATTAACGGCGGCACACTGGTGGTCGATGCCGCTGGTGACGGTCTGGATGCAAACGGCAGCATCACCATGAACGGCGGTACCGTATTGGTGGATGGCCCGACCAACAGCGGCAACGGCGCGCTGGATTACAACGGAAGCTGCACCATGAACGGCGGCACTTTGATTGCCGCAGGCAGCTCTGGCATGGCACAGTCCACCAGCAGTGACTCCGCGCAAGCAAGCTTGAGTGTCGTTTACACCGAACAGCAGGCGGCTGACACCCTCTTTACGGTTACCGATGCCGACGGCAATGTGATTTTAAGCTATCAGCCGAGCAAGAATTATCAGTTTATTCTCGTTTCCACCCCTGACATGGTGCAGGGTGAAACCTACACCATCAGCAGCGGCGGCACCAATAGCGTGACGGCAACCGATGGGCTGTCGGTAGGCGGCACCGTGAGCGACAGCACCACCTTGACTGATGTCACCTTAAGCGACATGGTCACCCGCATCTCGGACGATGGCTCTGCAGTCAGCGGCGGCGTTGAAGGTGGTATGGGCGGCGGTATGCGCGGCGGCAATCGCCCCAATACTGCCACCAGTGCCACCACCCAAGACAGCACAACGTAACACAGCATCCCCGCATGATAAGAACCGCCTTCATTCTCCCTGAGTGAAGGTGGTTTTTTTACGCAAAGGCTTTTCGGACAGTCTGTTGTATGATATACTACTGCAATAATAGGAATCATAACAAGGGAGGATTATTCATGGCATCCACAACCACAGGGCAGGCATCCCACTGCCTCAATACCGTCTTTCGTAAATCTCTGCGTATGCGCTGCATCGAAGCCATTCGCACCTATCAGCTGTTGCAGGCAGGCGACCGCATTGCAGTTTGTGTGTCTGGCGGGAAGGATTCCATGCTGCTTGCTACCCTGCTGCGCGAATTGCAGCTGCATGGCGATATTCCGTTTTCCATCGAATGTATCGCTATGGACCCTGGATACAGTGCAGAAAACCGCAGACGGCTAGAGGAAAATGCCGCACAGCTTGATTTACCCCTGCATATCTTTGAAACCGATGTCTTTCGTGTTGCTGAAAAACACGGCAAAAACCCCTGCTTTCTGTGCGCCAAAATGCGGCGTGGCTGGCTTTACAGCAAAGCACAGGCACTTGGATGTCAAAAAATCGCCCTAGGGCATCATTATG
The DNA here is from genome assembly GCA_963664255.1 of Intestinibacillus sp. GTDB lineage: Bacteria > Bacillota > Clostridia > Oscillospirales > Butyricicoccaceae. The sequence continues at coordinate 715,776 of OY760938.1, forward strand.
ATGATGTGGTGGAAACCATTCTCATGGCAATGGTCTATGGCGGACAAATCCAAACCATGCTGCCGCGTTTGTACAGCGACCATTTCCCAGGCATGGAGCTGATTCGTCCTCTCTATCTGGTGCGCGAAACCGACATTATCGATTGGGTGAATTATAATCAGCTTTCCTTTTTGGACTGCGCCTGTGCCGTCACCCAAAAACGGCAGGAAAGCAAGCGTGCCGAAGTCAAACGCATCATTGCACAGCTTTGTGATGACAACCCGCAAATTAAGCAAAACATTATGAACAGCGTCAAAAATATCAATGTGCATCAGGTGCTTGGTTATCGAAAAGACGGCATCTCACACAGCTTTTTGGAACAGTTTACACCGGAAAATTGAGCCGAATTCTACATCAGCCATTGCAAAGCCCATACGGACTGTGCTACAATGGCAGAAGTCTTTCGGGCGCATCTCTGCGACCAAATGAAGCAACGTTTTATAGTAGTAGAAGGAGTTACGAATCATGCTTGCAGTGCAGCACACCGCTGTCATGAATCTGGAAAACGCCATGCGAGGGGCACGCAACCCCTTGAACAGCTGGAACAGGTCTGACAGTGCTTACGATGAAAACGGCAACTATATCTTAGGTGAAAATGACTTAGACCTTGCCCAACGACTGTGTCGTGCCGGCAGTGACCACCGAAAATTCATCCGCCAAATTATGGTTTCTGTCGATATTACCGCCCCGCTTTATTGGTGGAAAGAATACGATACTTACAAGGTCGGCACGGTTGCCAATTCAACCAGCACCATGCACAAAATCCACAGCAAACCGTTTGAACTGGCAGACTTTAGCTGTGACCAGCTTTCGGAATCCGCTATCGTACAGTTGCAGTCGCTCGTCGCATTTTTGGAGCATACGCGTCTGCGTTTTGTGGAAACAAAAGACAAGCAATATTGGTATGACCTCATCCAGCTGCTTCCCAGCAGCTATAACCAAATGCGCACCTGCACGCTCAACTATGAAACCCTGCGCAACATCTACCACGCACGCAAAACGCATAAGCTTGCCGAATGGCACGTGCTCTGCACATGGATTGAATCCCTGCCCTATGCCAAGGAACTGATTGTGCAGGCGGATGCCTAAGAGTGTATGATGATGGAATTTACAAGAACTGAGATGCTGCTCGGCGCGGAAGGTATGCAGCGCCTGTCCCACGCCCGCGTTGCGGTGTTTGGCATCGGTGGAGTTGGCGGCCATACGGTCGATGCCCTTGCGCGCAGCGGCATTGGTGCATTGGATTTGTTTGATGATGACCGCGTTGCAGAAAGCAACATCAACCGTCAGCTTATTGCCCTGCATTCTACCATCGGACAGCACAAAGTAGATGCCATGCAGGCACGGATTCACGACATTAACCCCCATTGCATTGTGCGAGCACACCGTTGCTTTTTCATGCCTGAAACCGCTGACCAGTTTGATTTTACGCAATATGATTATGTGATCGACGCCATTGACACCGTCACGGCAAAAATTGAACTGGTGATGCGCTGTCAAGCCGCCTCCACACCCATCATCTGTGCTATGGGTGCTGGCAACAAGCTCGACCCCACCGCATTTCAAGTGGCTGATATTTATCAAACACAAGGCTGCCCGCTGGCACGTGTCATGCGCCGCGAACTCAAAAAACGCGGTATCAAGCGGCTGAAAGTGGTATATTCCCAAGAGGAAGCACGTACTCCACAGGGCACGCCGCAAGAAACCATGCCACAAACGCCGGCGCGCAGTGGAGCACCCAAGCGCTCCACCCCTGGCAGCACAGCATTTGTTCCCTCCGTTGCAGGGCTGATTCTTGCCAGTGTTGTAGTACGGGATTTGAGTGAAGTGGATAAAAAATAACGAAATGCCATAAAAAAACCGCCTTCATTGGCGGTTTTTTTATCTCATAAGTGACTGCGACGATATTTTCCCCATTTTCTCACGCCAAGCGCTGTTACTGCGCAAGCAGCAAGAGCAAAGCCCAGCCATGCCAAAATGGCGGCATTCCAGCCATAATACTCCGAAATTTTACCGATACCATAGGAGGAAATCGCACTGCCCGCATAGCACGCGCAGTTGAGCACACCTGTGACACTGGAGCTTTTGCCGATTGCACCAAAATGCATGGGCATAAAGCTGATATACATGGAATTCGAGCCAACCATTGCGGTGCTTGCACAAGTCAGCAGCACCAAGGACAGCAGCGCATTTGATGTGCCCGCCGGAATCAGCAGTGCCAGAAATCCAATGCACACCAAATAAAACCCAACTGCGCCGCGCATTTCATTTTTTATCACGTTTTGTGCCAGATATTTTGTTAAAATAACACCACCCATATTCACCGTCGGTAACAAAATGGCAAGCAAAATGGATAAGGATGTGGATAATCCAAACCGTTCGGTCATCAAAGACGGTACCCACGATTGAATACCATCGCGCAGCAAACCACCGGAAAGTGCACCAAACACCGCACAAATTGCGCCGGAAATCAGCAGTAATTTCAGCAAATTGCCGCTTTCGCCGCTTTCAACCGCAGACAACTCCACCGTTTCTGTTCCGCCGTGCCTTTCGGTCATACGCAGGCAAAAGCCCATGCCGCGATTCCACCAGAGTGCTGCAAGAACCATCAACGCGCCTGAAGCCAAAAATACGGCGCGCCAATGTACCCATCGGAGCAGAATGGACGCCAACAAATAGATGCAAATGGTTGCCACAGGATAGGCGAACCCAATGTTCGCGCAGGCACGTTTGCGAGAGGAGGGCGGCATAATCTCTGCAAAAATTCGTGAAATTGGTGACCAGATAAAGGATTGAAATGCACCATTAAGCACCCACAACACCAGCATCATGTGCAAATCATCGGCGAGTCCCATGGTAAGATTGATGCACGCAGAGCCAAATGTCCCCACAAACACCATGCACCGCGGGCTGGTGCGGTCGCCCAAAAATCCGCTGAAGACCTGACAAATGCCATAGGAGGCAAACAATGCGGTGCCCACCAAACCAGCGGAACTTTTGGTAAATCCTTCTCGTACAATCAACTCTGCCATAACAGCCGAATAACTCAGCCGTCCTAACAATGCGACAATATAGGTCACAGTGCACAGCATAAATAAATAGACGGTCAATCGTTCCGGACAGACGCGTCTGCTAACAACGGTGGTCATAGTTTTCCCCCTTCCGTTTTTTTCATTCTGTATATCATACCACAAAAACGAAGCTCTGCGTATGAAATCTCCCTATTTTGATAGACAATTATTTTTCATGCACAGGAAAAGGGTCTACACGAGCAAACGTATAGACCCTTTTTTTATCGTATTTGCGAAGCTTATTCTTCGTCTTCACTCGTTTCTCCAGTGGTAGCTGCACGAACTGACAAAGAAACCTTCTTCTTTTCGTCATTGATGTCAATAATCATTGCATCAACTTCCTGTCCAATGGTCAATGCTTCGTCAGGCTTTGCAATGTGATGATCTGCAATCTGAGAAATATGAATCAAGCCGTCTACACCCGGAATAATTTCCGCAAATGCACCAAACGGCATAAACTTCAAGATTTTAACACCTACAACGTCATCCACTGCATAGTTGGTCTTGAAGATGTTCCACGGATTGTCCTCTGCACGCTTGTAACCCAGAGAAATCTTCTTGTTGTCCTTGTCCAGTGCAATCACATAGACATTGATTTCGTCACCAACGCTGACTACTTCAGACGGGTGCTTGATACGACCCCAAGACAGCTCGGAAATGTGAATCATGCCGTCTACGCCGCCGATGTCCACAAATGCACCATAGGAAGTCAAAGACTTCACCGCTCCGGTGAATTCCTGACCTACTTCGATTACTTCCCAAACCTTTTCTGCGGAAGCCTTGCGCTGTTCCTGCATTACGGCACGAATAGAGCCAACCACGCGCTTACGCTGACGGTTGATTTCAGTGATATAGAAGTTCTGCTTAGTCTTAAGCAGCTGTGTCATCGGCTGATCCTTCGGCACATTGGTCTGGCTTGCCGGAATAAACACGCGCACACCAAATGCAATCGCAACCACACCACCGCGATTTTCTTCGATAATGGTGCCTTCGACCATCTCGTGCTCGTCCTTTGCCTTTTCAACCGTTTCCCAGCCCTTCATCTGATCGATGCGCTTTTTGGAAAGGCTGATGGTGCCTTCGCTGTCGTTGACACGAATAACAACCACTTCGATTTCATCGCCGGTCTTGTAATGGTCTGCGACATTGTATGCCGGGTCATCCGACAATTCGCTAACAGGGATGTACGCTGCGTGCTTTACACCCAAATCAACCTGTACTTCAGAATTGGTAATCTGAATAATGGTACCGGTAACCTTTTCTCCTGTATTTATGGTCTTGAAGGATTCCTCCAACATTGCTGCGAAATCCTCGCCGTTTTCGATTTTGGTTTCTTCACTCATCATGTTACTGACCTCCTTAATTATCCTTGCCGGGGTAGATGCACCCGCCGTAATACCGATGTGCCCGAAAGCATCTTGCGCTTTGTATGCCAGCGAAAGCTCTGACGCATCCTCGATCAAAAATACACGCGGGCAGAGGTCTTTGCTGATTTCATAGAGTCGTTTGGTGTTGGAACTTTTCCGGTCACCAATTACGATCATGGTATCCGATCTTCCGGCAAGCAGACGAGCCTCAGCCTGACGCTCATCTGTCGCATTACATATTGTATCAAATATTTTTGGGTTTGTACACTCTTTTTTTAAAAGTTGTATGAATTTCTCCCAAATTCTTCGATTTAATGTGGTTTGGGCAACAATACTAAACGATTCTCCACAGTGGAAATTTGCATTTTTATGTGCCTGCACAAACTCCTGCGGTGTTTCAAACACCAAGGATTCACGGCACCACCCTTGGATTCCCAGCACTTCCGGATGGTCACGGCTGCCCAGCACGATGATTTTCTGTCCACGCACGCTTTCCGCTTCCACAATTTTATGGATTTTCTGCACAAACGGGCAAGTGGCGTCAAATATTTTGCAGCCTTTTTGCTGCAGCTGCTCATACACCGCGCGTGCCACACCATGCGCGCGAATCAAGACCGATGCCCCGTCTGGAATTTCCAAAAGGGTTTCCGCTGTAATGACCCCTTTGGCAGCCAAGCGGTTGATTTCATGGGTGTTGTGAATAATCGCACCAAATGCGTAGATGCCCTGCTGTTGCTCTGCTTCCTGCTCTGCCAGCTGCACCGCACGCCGCACGCCAAAGCAAAATCCGGCTGTTTTTGCTACTTCAACGCTCATTTTTCTACCGTTTCACCCAATGCATAAATGCGGCTCAAAATGTCCTCTGAAATCGCCTTATAATCTTTACTGCCTTCTTCAGGGCGAAACGGCTTTCCAATGACCACATACACGTGCCCATGCTTCTTTTTATCTTCTGTGATGTACATCGGCACGATGGGCGCACGCGTTCTCATCGCCAGCATTGCAGCCCCTTCTTTGGTTTCGCCTTCCTTTGCATCGCGTGTTCCCTGTGGAAAAATAATCAATTTTCTTCCATCCTTGACCGCCTGCAATGCGGTTTTGATGGCGGTAATGTCGGCTTTGCCACGAGAAACCGGAAATGCGCCAATCCAAGTAATCAACCGTCCAAACCAAACATTTCCTTCAAACAGCTCACGCTTTGCCATGATGGCAGTGCTGGTTGTCACGCCCAAACACGCCGTTGCAATCGGGGGATCTGCCAGAGAGCGATGATTGGGACACACCACGCATCCGCCCTCTGGAATATTTTCTCGTCCGCTGACGTGCAGCTTATAGTATAAGCTAAACCATATCAATATCGCCGTTAGCGCAATCGTCTGTATCCAATGATGGTATTTATTCATGTTTTCAACCCCTTTTACAGTTTTTTTGCAATTTCATCACAAATCCGTGCAATGCTCTGCTCCAAGTCCAAATCACTGGTATCTACCCGTACGGCATCCTCTGCCGCTTTGAGTGGTGCGGCGGCACGGCTTTCATCCTGCTTGTCGCGTGCAATCATGTCCTGCAATACTTGGTCATAAGGCACCGACTGCCCCTTTTCCATCAGCTCTCGATGGCGTCGCTCGGCGCGCTTTTCTGCACTTGCCGTCAGAAAAATTTTCACATCAGCCTGCGGCAGAATTACGGTGCCAATGTCACGCCCGTCCATGATGACACTGCCCTCCTGCGCCATACTACGCTGTAAATCCAGTAAGTAAGCGCGCACCTGCGGTATGGCAGACACCTGCGATGCATACTTGGAGATTTCATGCGTACGAATGGCATCCGACACATCCTCTTCCCCCAGCAGCACACGCTGCTGACCATCTGCATAGCGCAAACGAAGCTGTAGCGTCGGCAGCAATGCACAAACTTGCGCCGCATCATCTCCCGCCACACCATGCCGCTGTGCCGCAAGCCCGATGCTGCGATACAGCGCGCCAGTATCGACATAAACAAACCCCATTTTCACAGCGATGGCACGCGCAATCGTGCTTTTTCCGGCACCTGACGGCCCATCAATCGCCACTGCAATCTGCTTTTCCATGGATGATTCTCCTTTTCCATTCTATTTTGCGGCGCACTGTCCCGCCAAATATCCGGTTGACCACGCAATTTGCAAATTAAATCCACCGGTATACGCATCCACATCCAAAATTTCGCCTGCGAAGAACAACCCCGCCACCTGCTTGGATTCCATGGTTTTCGGCGAAACCTCACGTGTGCTGATGCCGCCGCTAGTGATAATCGCCTCTTCAATCGGACGTTTTCCTGCAATCGCAATCGGAAACGCTTTGAGCAGCCGCAAAAAGGTGCGTCTTTGCTCTTTGGTGATGCTGTGTACCTTTTGGTGCGGCGCAATACCTGCCATATGGATGATGACAGGTATCAATTTGCGTGGCAGTAACTCGCCCAACCCATTGATAAAATCGCTGTTGCGATGCTTTTCAAAATCACCAAGCAGACGTTTGTCCAAGGTTTTTTCATCCAACGCCGGTTTCAAATCAATTTCCAAGCGATAGGGTTTCTGTTTGCGCATATGTGCCGATGCACTCAAAATGAGCGGTCCGGAAACGCCAAAATGCGTAAACAGCATCTCGCCAAAATCCTGATGAATTTTTTTATCCTGCTCAAACAACGTCACCTGCACATTGCGCAAGGAAAGCCCCATCATGTCACGGCAATTTGTGCCGTTCTCCACCAACGGCACAAGAGAAGGGGTTGGCGGCACTACCGTGTGCCCCAGTGCCTGCGCGAAACGATAGCCATCACCAGTAGAACCCGTCAGCGGATAGGAAGCCCCGCCGGTCGCCAAAATCACACGGTCTGCCGCATAGGTTTGGCTTGCCGTTTGTACCCCACTGACAGTGCCGTTTGCGGCTTGGATGCCCGTAACTGTTTCCCGAACCAACTGCACGCCTTGCTTTTTGACAAAGCGCAGCAGCGCATCAATGACATCTGCCGCACGGTCAGAGGCTGGAAACACGCGGTTTCCACGCTCGATTTTCAGCGGAACGCCCAATTCCTCAAAAAATGCATAGGTCTGTGCAGGGTCAAATGCGTGCAATGCGCTGTGCAGAAACCGTCCGTTGCACGGCACATTGGCAAGCACGGTTGGAATATCGCAATGATTCATCACATTACAGCGACCTTTTCCTGTGATATACAGCTTTCTGCCCACTTTTTCATTTTTTTCAAACAGCAATACCTTTGCGCCGTTTTGTGCCGCAATGCCGGCGGCAAGCAGCCCTGCAGCACCGCCCCCGATGACTGCAACCGTATGTTTCCCGTTCATTCTTCCTCCGGCTTCTCATAAACCTGATACTGGTCCCAAATGCTCTCCAACCGTTCAAAGGTTTTCTCTACTTCTGCTTTTTGCTTCATCCCAACTGCAACAATCAGCGCATTGATGACCGAAAGCGGTGCCACCAGCGAATCCACAAACGATGCCATGTCACTTTTGGCAATCAGCGTATGGTCCGCACAGCGATTGAGCGGCGAACGCCCCGAATCGGTCAATGCAACCACACAAGCGCCGCAATCCTTGGCGTATTGCATCGCCGAAAGCGTCCGCTTGGAGTAGCGAGGGAAGCTGATGCCAATCAGCACATCCTCTTCCCCAATGCGCATAATCTGCTCAAAGGTTTCACTCATGCCCGCCGCATTGATGACCCGCACATTATCAAACAGCAGCGTAAAATAGAATCCCAAAAAGTTGGCGAGCGCAGACGAGGACCGCACCCCCAAAATGTAGATACGCTTTGCACGCAAAATGGCATCCACCGTCCCCTGAAAGGCATGGTGATCCATCTCGTCCAGTGTCATGCGGATTTTTTCAATATCGGCATTGAGCACCGCGTGCATCACATCACGGTCACCCATGCGGTCGCTGGTCACCTCCATGCGCTGGACAGATGTCAGCTTATTGCGAATCATTTCCTGCAACGCCTTTTGCAGCTGCGGATAGCCATCGTATCCCAGCTCGGTTGCAAAGCGCACCACGGTGGATTCACTCACCCCAACGTTGGTACCCAAGCGGCTCGCCGTCATAAATGCCGCCTTTTCATAATGTTCTATAATATATCGGGCAATCAGCCGCTGCCCTTTTGAAAAATCGCCAAGACTCCCGTGAATCTTCGACATTAAGTCGTTCATAGCTCTTTCCTTTGCTTTTATTTAGAATTCTCTTTCTTTATTGTAGGCAGAAAACTGTAAAAATGCAAGATGTTTTGCACAAACTTTCACTTAGAACCTGTATTCTCTTCTTCCGGAAGGATTGCCGCCTTTTGCAGCAGCTGCAGTTCTTTTGTTGTCAGTGCCCGCCACTTGCCGACCGGCAATGATGGGTCAAGTGATACCTTGCCGATGGATTCCCGCTTTAATCGGCGCACCGACAGCCCACACTCTTCACACATTTTACGAATCTGGCGATTGCGTCCCTCGTGAATGATGAGCCGTATCGTCGCACGGTCTTCCTCCTGCCGCACAATGAACACCCTTGCCGGCTGAATGGTATGCCCATCAATCTCCATCGGATTTTCCAATTCCGGAATGCGCGCCAAATTGCCGCGAACACTGACCAGATAGGTCTTGTCTACATCATGCCGCGGGTGGGTCAGCTGATAGGCGAGGTCACCGTCATTGGTCATAATCAGCAAGCCTTCCGAATCATGGTCGAGCCGCCCCACTGGGAACACGCGCGCACCGCAGCCCTTGACTAGCTGCGAAACGTCACGCCGCCCCTTTTCATCATGCAGCGTGGTGACAAAGCCACGCGGCTTGTGCAGCATCAAATATACCTTGGCTTCTTTGCCGCCAATGGGTTTACCGTCTACACAAATCCGCTGCTTTTGTGCATCTGCACGGTCGCCCAGCTTGGCTTTTCTGCCGTCCACGGTCACACGACCTGCACTGATGATTTCTTCCGAAGCGCGGCGCGAACAAATGCCCGCCTGCGACAAAATTTTCTGTAATCTTTCCTGCATATTTTTCTCCATTCTATTTTGGATACCCCAATCGCTATGCGCTTACATCGGGTGTATCTTATCCCAAAGCTGTTCTAAAATTCCTTTTTCCGGCGGCAGCAGTGCCGCTCCCTGCACAAAGCGCAGGGTATCCTGAGCCAAAACGGTGTCTTCGCAGCAATATGCAATCGTTCCATACACACTGCCCGCATGAATTGGCGCATAAGTAAACCGCGCACCCATATATTTTGTGTACAGATTTTGATATTCCTCTGCCGTCAAATACAGTTCCAGTGTATTTTGTGCCGCAATCGGCAAGCTCCCGCCACTGCCGCCAATCACTGGCTGGTGGCGCAGCACATCACCTGCATGATGCAGGGTATAGGCTTTATATTGCGCAAATCCGTTTTCCAACATGGTGATATGGTCATTCCAGTCATCTGGTGCATTGAGTGTCACCCCAATCAGCCGCCGCCCATTTCGTTCTGCCGCCGATACCAAGCAGCGTCCGCTTTTTTTAGTGAAACCAGTTTTAACCCCCACCGCATCGGCGTAATAGCGCAGCAATTTATTGTGATTTGTCATATAACGTCCATTTTCGGCATAGGATTTGGTCGCGACAATTTCTCGAAAGGTTGCATTCTGCATGGCGTACGCCGCAAGCGTTGCCAGTTCCCGCGCGGTGGTATAATGGGTTTCACCATCCAAGCCGTTCGGATTGTCAAAATGCGTGTGTGTCAGACCCAATCGCACGGCTGTTTCGTTCATTTCTGCAACGAACGCTTCCATGCCGCCGCATTCTCCAGCAATGGCAAGTGCCGCATCATTGCCACTGAGCAGCAGCAAGCCATACAAGGTTTCCCGCAGGGTCAGCTGTTCCCCTTCCTTCAGATACATCGAAGAACCTTCCACCAGCGTATAGTCCCTTTTCACCGTATAAACTCTGTCCAAATCAGATTGCTCAATCGCAACGATTGCCGTCATAATTTTTGTTGTAGATGCCATAGGAAGCTGTTCATCCGCATTTTGCGCAAACAACACCGCGCCTGTCATGCCGTCTATCAAAATTGCGCTCTGTGCACTGACAGCGTCCACACGCAAAAAGGCACAGAGCATTCCCAAAAGCACCAAAAAACCGATTTTACAAACCTTATGCATATCATTTCCCCACAATCCGTCAAACAAAGAGGAGGCCTACCCATACCAAAACTATACGAGTAGGCCACATCCGATATGCATCGCCTGCCAATAAAAAAGGGGGTTATTCTTTTGGTTCTTCCGTAGCTTTTGCGGCACTTTTTCGCTCCTCAAAGAAGCAGGATACCTTATTGATGGCGTTTGGAAGCATTTCCACCAAGCGGTCTGCTGTGCTGTCTGCCTGTGCATTGATGGGCAGCATATGCGCGCCCTCCTTGTCAATGATGAGGAACGCCACCGGCACCACCGTGACGCCTGCACCACCGCCGCCGCCAAAGCACACAGGTGTGTTCTCCTTCGCGTGTCTGGACACATGGTCACTGCCGCCCGATGCAAACCCAAAGCTCACGCGTGAAATCGGAATGACCGTCACGCCATCCGGTGTTAAAATCGGCTTTCCCACTACCGTATTGGCGTCCACCATCTGCTTGATTTTTTCCATCGTCGCATTCATCAAATCACTGATTGGATGTTCATTCATACATCTGCCTCCTCATCTACTTTGAGCAAGTGTTTCAACTCTTTCAGCTTCTGTCTATTTTGCAGCAATCCCCATAAAACGCCAATCAACCGCACAGAAGCTTCGGCTTCCGCCTCCCATGTGGTTTTCGATGCTTCAAAATCAGCATCCAACGCAATTTTACCGTTCTTAATGTTAAAATTCTGTTCCAAATATGGATATACCATACCCACAATCGCACTGCACGTGCCCAATAGTATGCCCGTGGTCGCTGCATCCTTTGTACCAAGCAAAACGTCTATTTTAAGCGTTTGCAAATGCAGATTGCCGCGCATATCCTCCAGAAAATCCAGTACTACATAGAAAATCGAACCCAAATCGCGCTTGGGTTGGTTTTCTGGCTTGGGCTTGTCCGCTTTTTTCGGCTTTGACTTTTTGGGTTTCTCTGCCTTATTGGTTGCTCGTTTCCCGCGTGGACGCAGACGGATACGAAACCAGCCAACACCAACCCAAATCGTATGCTGACCGTTTTTTCCACGATACCGCACCCACGTCCGCACAAACACCATCACCAACGTGAAAAACAGCAAAAACACCACAAGACCTAATAGAATGGTCAGCAGAAGCTTGGCAACCAACACTGCACATCACTCCGTTCTCTGCTGCACATCTTCCAACCGCAGCTGGTCCTCTGCACCGGTGAGTTCCGGCAACGATGGCAGCTCCGCCAAGCTTTTGATGGCAAACGCCCGCAAAAATGCTGTGGTGGTGCGAAACAGAATCGGACGCCCCGGCACATCCAGCCGTCCGCACTCTTCAATCAGCCCCTTTTCCAGCAGCATCGCCACCGTGCCGCCACTGTCTACACCCCGCAGCTGCTCCATAAACGCGCGCGTCACCGGCTGCCGATAGGCAATAATCGACAGCACCTCCAGTGCCGCCTGACTGAGCGTGGGAGCACGGCGATTTTCCGTTGCGCGACGGATGTACTGTGCATACTCAGGTCGACTGCACAGCTGCACCTTATTTTCCATGCGCACCAGCATGATGCCGCGCCGCTCAAAATCATATTGGTTTTCCAGATTGACCAAGGCAAGCAGCACTGCATCTCGATTGACCTCCAGAATTTCCTGCAGCCTATCGATGGTAATCGGGTCACCTACCGCAAATAGGATGCCTTCTATGATTTTTTCTATCGTTTCCTGTTGCTTCATACCTGCTCCTCTGCCGCCGTTTCCTCCGAAAGCACCAAGGAGGTATTCTCCCCTTCTCCCTCAATCTGAATCCGTCTTGTCTTGGAAAGCTCCAGCACCGCCAAAAAGGTTGCCACGACTTCCGAACGGCTGGCTGCCCCCTCAAACAAGCTGTGGAACAGCAAATTCGTCTTTTGCAAAAACCTGCGTAGAATGATGGTGATACGGCTGTTCACAGACACCGGCTCATAGCCCACAATGCCTGTGAAGGCTTCGATTGGCGGTGGCATACGATGCCGCACCTTTTGCACCATGCCCTTTGCCGCACGCACAAGCTCCTGCACAGTTCCATGATATTCCACTGGCTGTGCAGATACTTTCGGCTCTGGGGATTTCACAAAAATATCCATCCCATAGTCTGCCTGCTGCCGAAAATAAGGCGTAACCTTTTGAATCCGCTGATATTCCAGCAGCATTTCCACCAGCTGTGCACGCGGGTCCTCTGCCTCTTCCTCGTCTTCCTGCTTGGGCAGCAGCATTTTGGATTTGATGAGCACCAGCTGTGCCGCCATGGAAATAAAATCACCGGCAATGTCCATATCCAGATCCTGCGCTGTTTCTAAGATTTGCATGTATTGTTCCAAGATTTCAGAAATCGGAATATCATAAATGCTGACCTTATTTTTTGCAATCAGATGCAGCAGCAAATCCAGTGGGCCTTCAAAATGGTCTAAGTGAAACGTAATTCCCATAAAACCAGCCTCATCCAAGAAAAAGAGCACTGTATATGCCCACCGACAGCTGATATACCGCATTGGTGGCAGTCGAAATGAAAATGTGCAATCCACCGAACCAAACGACCACAACCAGAATCAAAACCACAATGCTTTGGTATTTTTGGAAAAAGACATTCCACTTTGCCTGCATCCGAAACGGCAAAATCGCTTGCAAAATGCGCGAACCATCCATCGGATAGACTGGAATCAGATTGAACACGCCCAACCCAACCGACATCTGTGCCACATAAAAAAGAAACATAGAAACCGCCTGCGCAAAGGTGTTGCTGTCCGCCAAATGCTGTGTGTACAATGCCATATACAGCATAAAAGACACGATTGCAAGCAAGAAATTGGATAATGGCCCTGCCAGTGCCGTCATCGCCATGCCTAATTTTTTGTGCTTAAAATTGGAGATATTGACAGGAACAGGTCGCGCCCATCCAAATCCCAACAGCAGCAGGCACACAAATCCAACAGGGTCCAGATGTGCCAATGGGTCAAATGTCAACCGTCCTGCATTTTTTGCGGTACGGTCGCCAAAAAGATATGCCGTGACGCCGTGCGCCAGCTCATGAATGACCAAGCACAGCACCACTGCGGGCAGAATCAACGCCAATGAAATCAGCGACTGCTGCAAATTACCGCTCATAAGTGTTTGTATCAGCAAAATGGCTCCTCCGATGTCCTAAGATCCTGCAAAATCTTCTTTGCAGCTGCTCTCACAAAATCATGTTTGCTCTATAGTATACCTGTTTTTCCCGCCAAAAACAAGTATCTGCAAGAACTTCACAAAATAAACTATACCCGCATAAATACCTATCAATTCCCTGTTTTATGGATTTACCGGCATAAATTCATTCTTTTTGCTCCTGCAGGGCGATGGTGCGATAGCGTTTTCCGAACCGTCGCACCTCACCAAGTGTATTGAATGCCCCCAAAGAAACCCGCACAGTGCCTGTTTCCTCCGTGCCTGCATTTTGATGCGCCAACGGTGCACAGTGCAGACCTGCGCGCACACAAACCCCCTGTTCCGCCAATCGCTCTGCGATGGATTCACTGGACAGCTGCCGATGCCGAAAGGACAACACCCCGCATTGCAGCCCTTCGTTTTCTGCGGCAAACACCTGTGTGTCGGGCACACTCTGCAACGCTTCAACCAAGGTATGCAGCAGCAGCTTTTCATGCCGCAAAATCTGCCCTGCACCACGCCGCAGCACAAACCGAATCCCCTCTGTCAGTCCCGCAATCCCCGGCACATTGAGGGTGCCGCTTTCCCAGCGGTCGGGCAAAAAATCCGGCTGCTGCAGCTGTGCGGAAAGGCTTCCTGTGCCGCCCTGCAGCAGCGTTCTCTGCAAGCGGTCGGAAAGCACCAGCAAAATCCCCGTGCCCTGTGGTCCGTAGAGTGCCTTATGCCCCGGCATACAAACCGCCGCCAAGCTTTGATACCGCCTGACTGGAATGTCCAAAACCCCTGCCGACTGGGAGGCATCCAAAATCAGCGGAATGTCATAAGCTGTCAGCAGTGCATCCAAGCCCTCCAGCGGGGCAATCGCGCCAAATACATTGGAAACGTGATTGATGATAAACAGATTTACCCCTGCCGCAATCGCCTGTTCTGCCGCACGCAGCATGGCAAGCGGCTCAAACAGCGGACTTTGCAGCACATGATAGCGAATGTTACGTTCGACCAATGGTCTGACGACCGAATTATGCTCCATTGCAGAAATTGCCACTACCGTATCGGCTTCACACAGCCCATGAATGGCAAGATTCAGTGCGTGCGTTGCATTATAGGTGAACACCACGCGTGTGCAGTCCTCCACCCCAAACAATTCCGCCGCCGCTTCTCGGCATTGATACACCAATTCTCCCGCATGGATGGCAGGACGATGTCCACTGCGTCCCGCACCCGCCGCCGTATATATAGCCGTGAGCGTTGCCTGCCCCACTCGTTTGGGTTTGCGCAATGTGGTTGCCGCATTGTCAAAGTAAATCATCCTGTCTTCCCCTCTGCATATCTGCACATCGACCCATGCAACCTTAGAACCGGTTTACGGAATGTCCGCACGAATTTTGCATGGCACAAAGTTGGTTTCCTGCATCCGCCGTTTTGCCGCTTCCAACTGATTTTCTAAAATCCGAATGGCATATTCACAAGAGCTGGAGCCTTCCTGTCGGGGTGGTTTGGTCAATAGTCCACGGATACCCGCCCCTTCCAGCAGTCTGGATGCCTTGAGCGCCTCTGTTTGAGAGCGAAAAATCAAATAAATCATCTGTTCCTACTCACCACCTGTATTCGTGTGTGTTCCATTCTATGCACGCCATATGCTTTTGGACACGATGCCCACACAGAAAAAAAACGGATTCCCCTAAAAGAATCCGTTTTTTGACGCGCTATTAACTTCCGAAAATCCGCTTTGCAATGTCAACGCTTTCCTTGGCGTCCTTTGCATAGAAATCTGCACCGATTTTTGCCGCATAATCTGCCGTCAAGACAGCACCGCCCACCATAACCTTACAAGGAAGCTGCTCCTGATGCAGCAGGGCAATCGTTTCTTCCATGCTCTTGAGCGTGGTAGTCATCAGTGCCGAAAGCCCGACCAGCGGAATTTCATGCTCACGCACCGTATCCACCACACGCTGCGGGTCAACATCTCGCCCAAGGTCATAGACCGTATAGCCGTAGTTCTCCAGCAGTACCTTCACGATATTTTTGCCGATGTCATGTATGTCACCCTTGACGGTTGCCATGACGATTTTACCTTTGCTGACACTGCCTGCATTCGTTGCCGCAAGCGCTTGCTTGATGACCTCAAACGCCGCCTGTGCCGCACCTGCCGCTTTAATCAACTGCGGCAGGAAAATCTTTCCCACTTCAAAATCTGCGCCTGCTGTGTCTAGGGCGGGGGTCAGGAGTTGGTTGACGATTTCAAGCGGCGCCATGGTTTGCAGGTGCATTTTGGTGACCGCCGCCGCTTCGCCCTTGAGTCCACCTAAAACGAGTTCTTCAAGGGAACGCTGTTCGTTTGTGCCCTCGGTTTTGACCGGTGTCGGTGCAGCCGCTGTGCCGCCATATGCTGCAATGAATTCCTGCGCATCCGGGTCTTGGTTGGTCAGCAAATGGTAACAGCGCACTGCCGCCGTCATCGCTTCCACATTGGGGTTGATAATCGGCAAATCCAAGCCGCTGGTCATCGCCATCGCAAGGAAATTCTGGTTGACCATTGGTCTAGATGGCAGTCCAAAGGAAATATTGGACACGCCAAGCACGGTTTTCAGCCCCAACTGCTCCTTGACCATCTTCACGGCGCGCAGGGTTTCCGCCGCCGCCGCCTGTTCTGCCGAAACGGTCAAGGTCAAGCAGTCAATATATACATCTTCCTTGCGAATGCCGTGCTGCTCAGCCGCTTCCAAAATGCGCTTGGCGATGGCAAAGCGTTCTTCTGCGGTTTTGGGAATCCCATTGCGGTCTAGGGTAAGTCCAACCACTGCTGCACCGTATTTTTTCACAGCAGGCAGAATGTTATCCAGCACTTCCGCTTCGCCATTGACCGAGTTGACCACCGGCTTACCGCAATAGGCGCGCAATGCCGAAACGATTGCCTGCGGCTCGGAAGAATCGAGCTGCAGCGGCGTATCTGTGATGCTCTGCAAGGCTTTGACCGTGCTGACCAATACCGCTTCCTCATCGATTTCGGGCAAACCAACATTTACATCCAGAATGTCCGCGCCCGCTTCGACTTGCTCAATCGCCTGCGACAAAATATAGTCGGTATCCTGCTCCATCAATGCCTGCTTAAAGCGCTTCTTGCCTGTGGGGTTGATGCGCTCGCCAATGATACGCACGCGGTCAATCGGCACAGTTTTTGTGCCGCTGCAAACCGCCGCAGGCACTTGCGGCAAGTCCCGAGAAAACTGCATGGTGTCTAGTCTGCTCTTGACTTCTGCCAAAAATGCAGGGGTCGTGCCACAGCAGCCGCCCAGAATTTTCACGCCCAATTTGGCGATTTCTGCCGCGCTGTTGGCAAATTCCTCTGGCGTTACGTCATATCCGCCGCTGAGATTCGGCAACCCCGCATTGGGCTTGACCACCACAGGAAGGGTCGTCCACGCCAGCAGTTCTTCCACGATTGGCGGCATTTCACGCGGTCCGAGGGAGCAGTTGATGCCAATAGCATCCACGCCAAGCCCTTCCAATGTCAGAGCCATTGCAGAAATGCTGCAGCCAACAAAGGTGCGGCGATTTTGCTCGAAGCTCATCGTGCACAGCACCGGCAAATCCGAAGTTTCCTTGACCGCCAAAATCGCGGCTTTGGTTTCCATCAAATCGCTCATGGTCTCGATGACCACCAAGTCCGCACCCGCCTGTGCGCCCAAGCGCACCTGCTCGGCGAACAGTTCATACGCATCCTCAAACCGCAGAGAACCCAAAGGCTCCAGCATTTGACCGATGGGGCCAATATCCAACGCCACCAATGCTTCAGTGCCTTGCGCCGCTTGCTTTGCCAGTGCAATCGCCTGCGGAATCACCTCTTCAGGGGTCAAGCCAGCGTGCTCCAGCTTTTCCCGATTGGCGCCAAAGGTGTTGGTATATACAATGTTCGCCCCTGCTTCGATATAGGCGCTGTGAATGTCCACAATCCAATCCGGATGCTCCAGATTCACGCGTTCCATAGATGCGCCGGCTGGCAATCCCATATTTTGTAGGGTTGTGCCCATCGCACCATCCAACAGAATAAACCCATCCCGCTCGAGCAACGTTTGAAACTTCACAATCATTTCTCCTTACATTGAAAATTACAACGCCCTCGCATTGTACAGGTTGCACAGCCGCTTTTGCCGCGGCTGATGTCATTCTCTGAGATTCCTAAAATCGCCGTAACCGATTTACGAGGTGTCAAAATATGATTTTTGCTGGCATATAGTCCAATACGACGCTGTGCATCGAGCATGGAAAGGATGCGTTCCTGCAAATCAATCGGCAAATCCCCATAGCCAGGTGAAAAGCGAAACGGGAATTTGTGCTCTGGAAACGCCGCACAAATTTCTGCCTCTGCCTTATCGCAAACCGCTTCAATCGCCGCGCTTGCACAGGTGTCCAAAATCAATGCCTGCGCCATATCTTGCGCTTCTGCAATATGAATCAGTCGGTCGATGTCTGCGGAAAGCGTTGCCGCAAACACTGCCGCCTGCTGACAGCCCTGCAAATGCTTCTTGATGGAATTGCCCGTCAGAAGCAGGTTGTTTTCCAGCAGAACCCCCTGCTCGGTATGCTCTATCGAAAACACACGATGCACCCATCGCGGCACCATTTTTTCCGTGATTTTTGCACAGCCCGCTTCCACCTGTGCCGCTGTTTCGGCATCCGGCACCGTTCCATGATAGCCAAGATACCGAAATACCTCGTCCCGTGAAATCTCGACCTGCATCATGCCTGCAACAGCGACTTGACACAATTATAAATGGTGGTCGCCACCTCCGGATTGTTCATGGTGTACAGGTGAATGCCGTCCACACCTGCGGCAATCAACTCCGAAATCTGCTCAGTTGCATAGGCGATACCTGCCGCGCGCAATGCCTCTGGATTTTCTCCATAACGGCTGAGCATACGGGTCAGCTTGCTCGGCAAAGCAGAACCGCACATGGAAACCATACGCTCGACCTGCTTTTGGTTCAGCACTGGCATGATGCCTGCCTGAATCGGTACATCAATGCCCGCACAATGCGCACGGTCTAAGAAGGAATAAAAATCCTCATTATCAAAAAACAGCTGAGACACCAAATTATCTGCACCTGCATCGACCTTTTTGCGCAAATCCAAAATATCCTGCACCAGTGATTCGCTTTCCACGTGCCCTTCCGGATAGCAAGCCGCAGAAATATTGAAATCGCCGCGCTCTTTGATAAAGGTAATCAACTCGCTTGCATAGCGGAAATCGGTTTTCGGCGCAAAGTCGGGGTTGCGGTCGCCACGCAAGGCAAGAATGTTTTCAATCCCCGCTTTTTGGAACTGCTCCAGCAAGGTTGCAACCTCTTCTTTGCTGTAATTGAGGCAAGTCAAATGCGCCACACTTGGAATATGATATTCATTTTGAATAATGCTTGCAATTTCACCCGTTGGCTGGTTCAGCACATTGCCGCCTGCGCCAAAGGTCACGCTGATATAGTCCGGCTGAATCGGCTGTAAGCCATCCAATGTTTTGTAAATGGTTTCTATTGGGCTGTCTTTCTTGGGCGGAAACACCTCACAGGAAAACACCGTTTTGTTTTGATTAAAAAGTTGTTTGATTTTCATGACTTTATCCCTCTCTTAAATAGAGCAAATATTGGTTTCTATTTGCTTATGGTTTCTTTCGTTTTCCGTTGGTTCTTTTTTGTGGTGTGGCGGCTTTGCTATAGTTCGACTTGACAGAAGTACCCCCATGCTTTGCAGCGCCTGTATGCTTTGTGCCCTTGGCGCCATTTCTCTGCGTGCGCTTTTCTGAACCGCCCTTCTGCGCCGTGCGGTTCGCCGCACCATGTTCCGGACGCACCAAACACTTTGGAGAAAACCCAATTAAATCTTCTCGCTTTGCCTTGCGCAAGGCTTCCAATACCAATCGCCGCTTTTCCGGTCGTTTCCATTGCAACAATGCGCGCTGCAATGCCTTTTCCTGCGGGTCGCGTGCCACATAGACCTGCTTCATATCACGCGGGTCAATCCCTGTATAGTACATACACGTGGACAGTGTGCCGGGCGTTGGGTAAAAGTCCTGCACCTGCTCTGGCTGACGTCCCGTTTCGTGCAGATATTCTGCCAGCTTCACCGCATCCTGCAAGGTGCTGCCTGGATGGGAAGACATCAGATAGGGCACTAAAAACTGGTCTTTTTCATATTTACCGTTCAGCTTTGCGTATTTCTGCTGAAATTTTTCATAGACTTCTGCGTGTGGCTTGCCCATATAATCCAGCACCGAATCAATACAGTGTTCTGGAGCAACCTTGAGCTGTCCGCTGATATGGTGCTTGACCAATTCGGCAAAAAATTCCCCATTTTTATCAAGCATCATATAGTCAAACCGAATGCCGGAGCGCACAAACACCTTTTTGATGCCGGGAATCTCGCGCAGCTCGCGCAGCAGCTGCAAATAATCCGAATGGTCTGCATCAATGCTTTTGCAGGGGGTGGGGGCAAGACAGCTCCGATTTTTGCACATTCCATTTTTCAGCTGCTGCGCGCAGGACGGATGGCGGAAGTTTGCGGTCGGTCCGCCCACATCATGCACATAACCCTTGAACAACGGATGCTTCGTAAACGCAGTGACCTCACGAATAATAGAAGCATGACTGCGGCTGGTAATCATACGCCCCTGATGATACGCAAGCGAACAGAAGTTACACGCCCCGATACAGCCACGGTTGTGAATCACCGAAAAGCGCACTTCTTCAATCGCAGGCACGCCGCCCATTGCGTCATACATAGGATGCACTTCCCGTGTGTATGGCAGTTCTGCCACCGCGTCAAATTCTTCGGTCGTGAGCGGCATTGCCGGTGGATTGACAATCAGCAGACGGTCACCGTGCCGCTGTATCACTGCACGCCCGCGAATCGGGTCGTGTTCGTCATATTGGATTTTATTCGCCTTGGCATATGCCGTTTTGTCGACAATGACCGTTTCAAAGGACGCGCATTCTACCTTTGGATAGACACACCCAGACGGATTCTGTGCAATATATGCCGTACCACGCACATCTGTAATTTCCGAGGGTGCTGTGCCGGACGCAAGCCTTGCGGCAATTTCCCGCGTGGCGTGTTCACCCATACCATATACGAGCAAATCCGCCTTCGCATCGAACAAAATGGAGCGGCGCACCTTATCTTCCCAATAATCATAGTGCGCAAATCGGCGCAAACTGGCTTCCAAGCCGCCAATGATGATTGGCAACCCTGGCCAAACGCCGCGAATAAAATTGGCGTATACCATGGTGGCTCTGTCTGGACGCAAGCCCATTTTTTTGCCGGGACTATAAAAATCCTCGCTGCGCTTTTTCTTGGCAGCAGTGTAATGCGCCACCATGGAATCCAAATTGCCTGCAGAAATCAAAACACCCCACTTCGGGCGTCCTATTTTCTGAAAATCAATCGCATTCTTCCATTGAGGCTGTGCCAAAAAAGCCACCCGATACCCGGCGGCTTCGAGCGTCCGTGCAATCACCACCGGCCCAAAGCTCGGATGGTCTACATAAGCATCTCCGCTGACCACTAAAAAATCATAGCTGTCCCAGCCGCGTGCCTGCATTTCTGCTTTGCTGATTGGCAGAAAACGTGTATTCTCCAAAAATGATTTCCTTTCTTTTCTCGCCGAACTGCGCTCACTTTATCATCTACTTGTGTTTTGATTTTTTAAGTATATCATATCCCGATTCGCATTTGCAACGCGTCTATCATGTTTTCTGGATTTCTGCCTTCGTTTCTCCTTTTTCGCCCCAAAAGCTAGAGGATTGCACAAATTTGTCACATTTCTGTGCACCGTCCGCTTTCGCTAGGCGGTTCTGTTGCAAACATCCCAAATTTCCGCTATACTATATCATAGATTTTATGTATTTAACACAATATTGATACAAACCACGGGTTGAAAGAGGGAACTATCCACATGGGAACTTACATTCTTGCGCTGGACCAGGGTACAACCAGCTCCCGCGCGATTCTATTTGACAAGGCACAAAATATCATTGCTTCCGCACAAAAGGAAGTGCAGCAAATTTTTGCGCAGGAGGGTTGGATTGAGCAAAACCCAACCGAAATCTATGCTTCGCAATACGCCGTGATGATGGAGGTGCTTGCCGCCAGTGGGATTTCAGCACACGAAATCGCCGCGATTGGCATCACAAACCAACGCGAAACCACCATTGTTTGGGATAAACAGACTGGAAAACCGATTTGCAACGCCATTGTTTGGCAATGCCGCCGCACCGCGCCCTTGGTTGCCGCGCTGCAGCAAAAAGGGTTGTCCGAACACATTCGGCACACAACCGGACTCGTTCCCGATGCCTACTTTTCCGCCACCAAAATTCGCTGGATTTTAGACCATGTAGACGGTGCACAGGAACGCGCCGCACGCGGCGAGCTGCTTTTCGGCACAGTGGACAGCTGGCTGGTTTGGAAGCTGCTTGGCGGCAAAGCACACGTCACCGATATGACCAACGCTTCGCGCACGATGCTGTTTGATATTCACAAGCTGGACTGGGATGAAACCTTGCTGCAAGCACTGCACATCCCGCGCGCCATGCTGCCCAAAGTCTGCTTTTCCAGTGAAATCTATGGTCACATTGACATACAAGGGGCTTCCATCCCCATCGCAGGCATGGCAGGTGACCAACAGGCGGCGTTATTTGGACAAACCTGCTTTGCCGAAGGTTCCATCAAAAACACCTATGGCACAGGCTGTTTTTTGCTGATGAACACCGGCAAAACGCCATTTACAAGCCACAATGGTCTGCTGACCACCATTGCCGTCGGACTGCGCGAGGAAGTGCAGTATGCACTGGAGGGCAGTGTGTTTGTTGGCGGTGCGGTCATTCAGTGGCTGCGTGATGAAATGCGCTTTTTGGGCGAAAGCCGTGACGCGGAATATTATGCCTGCAAAGTCCCTGACACAGGCGGTGTCTATTTTGTGCCGGCGTTTACCGGACTAGGCGCGCCTTATTGGGATATGTACGCCCGCGGCTGTTTGATTGGTCTGACGCGCGGCACGAAACGCGAACACATCATCCGTGCCGCACAGGAATCCATTGCCTATCAATGCTGTGACGTTCTGCAAGCGATGCAGCGAGATACCGGTCTTTCGCTGACCGCCATCAATGTGGACGGCGGCGCAAGCCGTGACAGCTTTTTGATGCAGTTTCAGTCTGACATTGCAAATTGCAGCATCCGCCGCCCCACCATTCACGAAACCACAGCACTTGGCGCAGCATATCTCGCAGGACTTGCCGTCGGTTTCTGGAAAAATCGTGCCGAATTGCAGCAGCTTTGGCAATGTGATGCGTCTTATGCGCCCGAAATGTCTAATACACAGCGCACGGATTTGCTACAGCAGTGGCATCGCGCGGTAGACCGCAGCAAAGACTGGGCACTGCACGGATAACCATAGCAAAACACCGTCCTGCGAACCATTTGGTCTGCAAGACGGTGTTTTTCGGTATTCACAAAAGCGTGCAAACGCTTAAATCGCACATTCTCCGCGTTCTCCCGAACGGATACGCACACAATCAATCACGTCTGTGATGAAAATCTTTCCGTCACCAACTTCGCCAGTCTGAGAGATTTTCGTAATCAACGCAATGATTTCTTCCACGCGCGCATCTGGTACAACCATCCGAAACTCTACCTTTGGCAGGGTGTTCATCAGAATCTGAGACCCGCGGTGATATTCTGTCCACCCATATTGATTGCCGCAGCCAAACACCTGCTGAATGGTAATGCCATTGATTTTTGCCGCCATCAATGCTTCTTTCAACGATTCCAAATTTTCGGGACGAACAATTGCTTCGATTTTTTTCATCTTATGTTTCCTCCCTTTTGTTAGTCCAAGCCTGTGAATGCAGGGTATGCCGATTCGCTGTGCTGTGAAACGTCCATACCAACCGATTCCTCGTCTAATGCCACGCGAATACCACCAAATGCCTTCAGTGCCGAGATGATGATAAATGTTGCCACCGCTGCAATGGCAATGGTGATGACAATGCTGATAATCTGTGCATTGAACAGGGCAGTTTCCCCATAAATCAGACCATTGTGCGCAATCGCTGGGTTAACCTCCTTGGACGCGAACAGTCCTGTTGCAATGCCGCCCCAGACACCGCCGATGCCATGGCATCCAAAGGCGTCCAGTGCATCATCGTATCCAAACTTCGATTTCACAACGGACATAAAAAAGTAGCAAATCGGGCTAACCAACAGACCCATCACAATCGATGCCCAAATCGGCACGAAGCCCGCCCCTGGTGTGATGGCAACCAAACCAACCACGGCCCCCGTAGCAGCGCCCAGTGTGGTGGCTTTGCCATGCTTGATTTTTTCCACCAGCATCCAAGACAGCAATGCCGCCGCCGCGGATGTATTGGTGGTGATGAATGCCTGCACCGCAATGCCATCTGCCGCAAGTGCACTGCCGGCATTGAATCCAAACCAGCCAAACCACAAAATCGCCGCGCCCAGCACAACCAGAGGGATATTATGCGGTTTATAGGAGGTCAAGCCAAATCCATGCCGCTTGCCCAAAATGATACACGCCACCAGTCCGGAAATGCCCGAGCTGATATGTACCACATTGCCGCCTGCAAAATCCAGTGCGCCCAAGGACTTGATAAAGCCACCATCGCCCCACACCATGTGTGCCAACGGATAATAGACCACCACAGACCAGATTGCAATGAAAATGACCAGCTTGTTAAACTTCATGCGTCCCACCAAAGCACCGCAAATCAGCGCCGGTGTAATGATGGCAAACATCATCTGAAAGGCTGCGAACAACGCCTCTGGAATGGTTGCCGAGTATGCCTCGTTGATGTCATTGATGCCGTTGAAGAATAGGTGGTCGAGTCCACCGATAATGCCGGCATGGTCGGTTCCAAATGCCAGCGAATAGCCGCCGATGACCCACATCACCGCCGCCAAGCCACAAATAAAGAAACACGACAGGATGGTGTTCAGCGTATTCTTTCTGCGCACCATGCCTGCATAGAAAAATGCCAGACCTGGTGTCATGAACAGTACCATTGCGGAACAAATTAAAATAAACGCGCAATCCCCGGAGTTGATAGTCATATTTTCTCTAGCCTTCCTTCTTTTACTAATGAAAGTTTTTTCTGTTTTTTGACTTATAAAAATAATAAAAAACACAAAAAGGCCATTCATATTTGCGCTCACAAATACGAATCGCCTTTGATTCTTAAAATAATTTAACATCATTCTTTATTTATGTCAAGATATTTTAAAAAATAACTTATTTATCGATTTTTCCGTGTTTTATTTGCTTAATTTTTTAAATAAATACTGTCTTTAACTTAACAATCTTTAACGGACCATTTTTCCTGCTCTGTTCGATGCATCATTTTGCAAGCGATTTTTGCGCACCCTCCTGCGCATTGAATAGCCGCTGAAAATCCTTGTGAATACGCTTGACCTTATCCCGTAAATATGATATGGTTTAATTGTATAAATTTAGGGTTACGTTCATTGTGAAACCTATTTTTCTTATGCTGTTCTCGTGTGTGCACAATAGCATGAAGCGAATGAAACGGAAGGAGTTATGTAAAATGGAACTGAAAGGCACAAAAACAGAAGCCAACTTACTGACTGCATTTGCAGGAGAGTCGCAAGCGCGCAATAAATACACCTATTACGCAAGCAAAGCGAAAAATGAGGGCTATGTACAAATTGCAAACCTGTTTGAAGAAACCGCAAACAACGAAAAGGAGCACGCAAAAATTTGGTTCAAGCTGCTGCATGACGGCATTCCGGACACCATCGCCAACCTCAACGATGCTGCTGCGGGCGAATATTATGAATGGACCGATATGTATGCAACCTTTGCAAAGGAAGCCAAGGAAGAGGGCTTTGACCACATCGCGTTCCTTTTTGATTCCGTTGCAAAAATTGAAAAAATGCACGAAGAACGCTATCGCAAGCTGCTCGCCAATGTTGAAGGCGGTTTGGTGTTTTCCCGTGACGGTGACATGATTTGGGAATGCTCCAACTGCGGTCATGTTGCCATTGGCAAGAAATCGCCTGAAGTATGCCCCGTATGTGCTCATCCGCAGTCCTATTTCCAAATCAAAGCCGACAACTATTGAGGTCTGCCGTTCTTTCGATAGAAAGGACTTGCACACATTTCACGTTTGCGATACTATATAGTAGATGCATAGCTGTGCCTTGCTGAAATATGCAAGGCACACTTTTTATGCAATCTCGCATATCGCGTATTCTTTTCACTTGAACTGCATTAAAGGAGATTCTATCATGCAAAAAGGCGACCAAAACAAACTCAATCTGCTGCTGACCGGCATCCGTGCACGCCTCACACAAAATAGCGACTTTTTTGTCGCAGCAGACATGGACTTTCTGTCTGGCAGAAAGCAGTTTCAAGCGCGCCTGCTTCCGCAGGATGACCGCTGGTCTTTGCACTTTCAAGGCACAGAAACCGCCGTTACTGCCGAACAAGCCCTGCAGTTTTTCGCAGAAAAAGCCCTGCAATATGATGAGTCCTTTCTAAACTATACCGAGCGGGGACGGAGGTTTCAAATCGCCTGCACTGCCGCAGGTGTGCACATGAAGCAAAGCGAGCAGCCCATTGCGCAAGAAAATGCAGCTGCCGCAGCCAATCCGCTTTTGGACAACAATCGTGCTTATCTCATTCGTGCCGACCGCGCCGCGCCCTTGCTGCGCGAAATCGGTATTCTTTCCAAAAACGGCAAGCTCAAAAACGATATGATTCGAAAATATAATCAGATTGACCATTATGTGGAGCTGGTTGCGCCCATGTTTGAAAAAGACGACAGCGAAGAAATTCTTCTCCTCGACTGTGCCTGTGGCAAATCCTATCTCAGCTTTGTCATGAACTATTACCTCTGCGAGGTTTTGGGGCGCAAATGCCGCGTGATTGGCATTGACATCAATGCGCATGTGATTGAAGAAAGCCAAAAGATGGCGCAGCGGCTTGGCTACCGCAACATGACCTTTTTGCAGGCGGATTTGCGCGAATATTTGCCACCCGCCAATGTAACCGCTGTGATTTCTCTGCACGCCTGTGATATTGCAACGGACTTGGCACTTGCCACAGCAATCCGCGCACGCGCAAAATACATTGCCTGTGTGCCCTGTTGTCACAAGGAGTTGCTGGAACAATATACCTTGCCTGCACTGGAACCACTGACACGGCATGGCGTATTCAAGGCGCGCTTCAACGATGTGTTGACAGACAGCCTGCGCGTTTTGAAGCTGGAAGCCGAAGGCTACAAGGTTTCTGCGGTGGAATACATTTCGCCGCTGGACACGCCGAAAAATCTGCTGATTCGCGCGGTACGTACCCAGCAGGAGAATCGTCGCGCACGTACAGACTATGACGCAGTGCGGCAGGCACTGGGCACGAACAGTGAACTGGACCGCCAATGCACCGCGCATGAAAACAGCTTCTTCATCACCGACGCAGATTTATAAGAACCCATACCGAACGCCCATCGGCACAGTGATTGTCATTTTCATCACTGTGCCGATTTTTTTGCACCGCAATTCCTATTCTGAATCTGCTGTGATTTGGAACCTCCGGAAAACCCTTGCATAATCTGATAAAGAAGTGATACTTCAAATACTGTATGGAGGTATATGATACATGGCTGAAAAAATCATCCCCGGGCCTGTCAACGGCACCAATGGCATCCGGGAAGCTGTTTGTGTGCATACGAACAAGGCTACAGCGGTTGTACCTGCTCGCTTGCAGGCGGAAACAGCGGATAAATTTGCAATTTCACTGCATCTGTGCGTGTTTGGCGCACATAAACCATGCGTTCCATCAATGCGCGCAGCAGCGCGTTTTTCTCCTGAAGGTCCCCCGCTAGATAAGCTTGCAGCAGCGATGCCTGATAAGGCGGAATTTGCAGCTGCAGCTTTTGCGAGAGTCCCTCCAGTGCTTCTTCCTGCACACAAAGGGCGGCCTGCAGCGCGGTCTGCTTCTGCTCCAGCACCTGCCTGCGTTCCAAAAACTGCGCCACCGCATAAACCCCTTGTTCCACCAACTCCTGTGCACGCAGCTGCTGGTGTGCAAGGGTGCGCAGCTCCTTTTGCATCCGCTGTACGGTCTGCTGCTGTGCTTTTTGCGCCTGCTTGATGTCCTCCTGCTGCGGGACAACCAAAAATCGATACGCCGCAAACCATGTCGCAATGGCGTTCTGCACCGCATCCTCTACGACAGGCAAGCGTGCCGATACAGTAGGGCACTGTACGGTGCGGCATTCCAAGCTTGCGGTATGCAGCGAAGGATAGGGATGCAGCTGCATGGCATTGCCGCATATACTGCATCGCAGGATGCTTTGCAGTGGATTTTGCATGTGTTTGCCCCTTGGGATGGGTGCGGCTGGGAGGTTTCGCACACGTTTTTGCACTTCGTCAAAAATTTCTTCTGAAACAATGGCTTTATGCCGTCCGCAAGCTTCAATATAAGCATCTGAACGCGGTCTGCTCTTGGAAAATTCACCATTGACCACGCTTTTTTTCACCGGACGCTCACCCCATCGAATTTTTCCGGCATATACAGCATTGTGCAGAATATGGCGCACACTAAACGCCGACCACGTGCCTTTTTTCGGCGATGGAATGCCTTGTGTCACTAGATGGGACGCAATCCGCTGATACCCATTCCCATCGAGATACAGGCGATAGATTGCACACACAATGTCGGCTTCCTCCTCGTTGATTTCCAGTGTCCAGCCCTTTTCTGCCTGCAATTTGACGCGTCTATAGCCAAAAGGGGCTTGTTTTGCCGCATATTTGCCCTCTTGCGCCGCAGCTTGACACCCCGCGACCATACGGCGGCGAATGGTTTTATATTCTCTTCTAGACATAAACAAGCCAAATTCAAAATATTCTTCATCAAATTCATTGGCGGGGTCATAGGTTTTAAGGGGTGTCAAAATCTTGGTAGCCGAGCATAAAAACGCCCGCGAAACCAGACCTTGGTCAACCGTATCCCCGCGCGCCAAGCGCTCCACCTCCACCACAAAGACGCCCTCCCAACAGCTACGCTCCACCTCCCGCAGCAGCTGCTGCATGACGGGTCGGTCAGCGATGGATTCCCCGCTGACAATTTCCCGATACACCACCGCAATGGAAAGCTGCATCCGCTGGGCGGCTTCCTGCAGCATTCGTTCATGCCGCGCCAAGGTTTCCCCTTCCCCATGTGCCTCCGCTTCCAAATCCGCACGAGATTTGCGTAAATATGCACAATATGGCATACAGGCTCCTTTCACAAAATCGCCCTTCGTTTCAGAAAAACCACCTATTTTGTGATATGCCTGCCGCCATCTTGCTATGCCTGTCTGTCCTGCGTAAACGATTGCACAGCACAGCCCGTTTTGTCTTTTTCACAAAATTCCTTGTACTTTGCAATGATTTATGCTATACTATTCACAATTTATATCGGTCGTATTTATACTCTTCCATTTTTTACTACAATTCTTCGGACACTACATTTTTTTACCCAAAGGAAGGTGCTCCACTATGAAAGATTTTGCCGGTTTCCAGTTGCATGGCACGCAGACAGAAAAAAACCTCAACGCAGCTTTGAGCGGCGAGGCACTTGCTCGCAGCCAATATGCGTTTTTTGCAGAACAAGCACTTGCAGAAGGGCATGAATCCATCGCAGATTTATATCGGCGCATGGAAAGCAATGAGCTGATGCACTGCAAAATCTGGTATCAATATCTGCATGGCGGTGTCTATCCCACCATGGTGAACCTGCAAAATGCGGTGCAAAGCGAAATGCTGGAAAGCCAGAAGCTATATCCCGATTTTGCCCGTGTGGCACGCGAAGAAGGGTTTGAAGAAATCGCGGAAATGTTCGACTCCATCGGCGCGATTGAGCATTCTCATGCAAATGTATTTTTACAGGCAATGTCCACACTCACCCAGCACAATGCTGGCATTACCCACGTGCCCGACACCATGCCAAAGGACGAATATCGCTGTATGTTCTGCGGTGCTACATTTGCGTATGTGCCAGAGTATTGTCCGGTTTGTGATGCCATGGATGCCTTTGAATTGGTCAACGATTTTATCTATTAAAACATTAACATAAAAAAAGACAGCCGCCTGCTTTGTTTGGCAGCTGTCTTTTTTTGTGCAATCAATCTGCAATTTCGGCTTCGTCCCCTGCTGACGCTTGCGGAAAAACGATGCCTTGCACATGGATGTCAACCGATTCCACGTGCATTCCTGTCATGGACTGCACCGCCGTTCGCACTGCCTCCTGCACATTTTTAGCAACCTCTGGCACTGTAAACCCATATTCCACAAGCAATGACAGCGCAACGGAAACGCGATTTCCATAAAATTGAATCTCAACCTCTTTGGCGAATGGAGTTTTTCCAAACAGCTTTTGCGTCATGCCGCTTGCACCCTGCACCTCGGTCGCCGCTATTTTTGCAATGGATGCAATCACATCCTCCGCAATTTTCACCGTCCCCTGCTCACCTGCAACATTCTGATACTGCGCCTTGGTCATGTCTATCCCCGCCTTTCGCATTATTCGCCGCTTCCATTGGAACATATTCTACTGATTCTTTCAGTATAACACAGCGCTTTGCAAAAGGAAAGGCGGATTAGCCTAACACATTGCAATGAAAACATCAATTTGTTTCATAAAAAACACCCCAGTTTACTGAATTACCAATTATAAAAGGCACACAATAAACTGAGATGTTCGTTGGATTTTTCTAAAAAAGTTGGTTGGGTTGTCTTTTTCGTAACAAGTCCAATTAATTCTGATTTTTCACGAAATTTTTTGTCTTAATAATCGAAGACTATTATCCGCTTTTCTTCATTTGCAGGCGTAAACCATCGGCAATCATCGAAATGAATTCGCTATTGGTGGGTTTGCCCTTGGTGTTGGAAACGGTATAGCCGAAATAGCTTTGCAGGGTTTCCAAATCGCCTCTGTCCCATGCCACCTCAATGGCGTGGCGAATGGCACGCTCCACGCGGGAAGAGGTCGTGTGATATTGCTTTGCGATGGATGGATAGAGAATTTTGGTGATGGAGCCAACGGCACGCATGTCGCCGACAGACATGATGATGGCATCGCGCAGATAATGATAGCCTTTGATATGCGCAGGCACACCGATTTGGTGAATGACATTGGTAACCTTGACTTCCAAGTCCAACGCACTGTCGATTTTATGGTTCATCCCCGCACTCGGACTTGTGCGCAGCGCACCCCACTGCACAATGCGCTGCGCTAAGGCATTCACATCCAATGGCTTGCACATGAAATAATCAACACCAAGAGAGCTGCATTCCGCCATTGTCTGCATACTGGCAAATGCTGAGAGCACCATCACACCGGCAGAGATGGACTCTTCCTGTGCTTTTTTTACGACAGATAATCCATCCAATTCCGGTAATACTAAATCAATGATGATTAAATCAGGCACGAGCTCCCGAATCAGTTCTTGTGCTCGTTTGCCGTCATTTGCAATGCCAATGACTTCTACTTCGTTTGTCTGCTCCAAAACCGTCTGTAGCGCATAGCAGAAATCAATTTCGGTATCAGCAATTAAAACGCGGATGCTAGCTTCCATAATGTTTTCACTTTCCTTCCAACACAGTTGTGAAATATATTTTAATGACCTTTTTAAACTACCATAATCTGCCTTGCTCCGCAAGGGGGATTTTGGCGAAAAAAAATTTTATTTTTCTGAATTTGCAAAACCGTTTATTCTTTCATCGCTTTGCATAAAAAACGAAAGAATTTTCGTGTATATTTTAAGATGCTTTCATTTCTTGGTACATTCTTTCGGAAAAGATACCATAGCCCTTGGTGGGGTCATTCACTAAAACATGGGTGACTGCACCAATTAATTTGCCGTTTTGCAAAATCGGGCTGCCACTCATGCCTTGCACAATGCCGCCTGTTTGGTTTAATAATTTTTCATCAGTCACTTCTAGCATCATACCGCGACCGGCTTCATCCGTTTCATCAAAAAGCTTCGTAATCTCCACTGAATAAAGCTGGGTGCTTTTGCCGCTGACATTGCTTAAAATTTGCGCAGAACCCAGCTGCACCTCATCCATGGTAACCAGCGGAAAGGTCTTTAGGTCTTGCGAATACCGCGTGTCCTGCATCACGCCAAAGACACCGGATGCCGTATTTTGGGTCAGCTTACCTGCGTTTTCAAACAGGTTAAATTCTCCTTGCAGTTCACCCGGCTGTCCGGCTGCACCTTTCAGCACATTGGTGATGTTGGCTTCCATGATATTGCCAGTGGCAAGCGGCAGCAGCACATTGGTTTCCGCATCGCAAATGCCATGCCCTAAAGACGCAAATTCGTTGGTCTGCGGGTCAATAAACGTAATGGTGCCGATGCCTGCAATGCTGTCGCGCACCATCACCCCGAGCCTCGGAATGCCTGTGACATCTGTTGCGGTCTGCACGGTCAAGGTCGAGGTGCTGCCCCCGCGCTTCACAGATAGGTGAACCACACCCGTTTTGGTTTTTTCTATGGTCTGCTGCAGTGTTTCATTGGAATCAATCGCAATATCATCTGCCGTTAGGATGACATCACCCACCTGCAGCCCTGCTGACTGTGCTGGATACACCTCTCCCTCACCCGTCTGCACCCCGATGATGTTAATGACCATCACCCCTTCTGACGTCATGCGGATGCCAACCGCGCGCCCTACAGGTGTCACACGAGCGATTTCCACTGCCCTTGCCTGCCAGCCCATGCCCGTCAATAGCATCAACGCCGCAATAAAATGTTTGTATTTTCCATTTTTATAAGATTGCACGTTCTCACCTCCCGCTTATACTATGCCACCGTAACACAGAATCTATCGCGGAAAGTGTTTGATGATATGGCGAAGATTTGGACAGCATTCTGCGCGATGCAAAAAAGTGCAGTTGCCAGATGGATATACTTGCAGTATACTATAATTGTATCAAATACGCAACAACTACAGGAATTTTCGGGGTGTATTTCCATGTTTTTGTGTGTATTATAAAGCGAAAGAGAGGGGATATGTTTGCGGATTGCAATTATTGGTTCACGGTCTGTAGCACACTCGTGTTACCAAGCGTTGTGTGCAACCGTGCCGATTGGTGCCAGCCAGATTATTTCAGGCGGTGCGCAGGGCGCGGATGCCTTGGCGGCAAAATATGCACAAGAGCATCGGCTTCCACTGCATGAAATTCGTCCAGATTATGAAAAATACGGAAAAGCTGCGCCGCTCAAGCGCAATCTAGAAATCATCGCGCAGGCAGATTATGTGCTCGCCCTGTGGGACGGTGTATCACGCGGCACAGCGCAAGTGATTGCGGAATGTGCTATGCAGTTAAAGCCGATTCGTGTTATGATGTGTAAATAGAGCGAGTTTTATGCGAAAAAACAAAAACTTTACATACAAAACTCCCTTATGCGTCAATAAATACGCACAAGGGAGTTTTTTCATCATCGCACAAAAAAACGGTTACGATACATAATTTGCAGGATTTACATTTTCGTTATCAATCAAAACCTCAAAATGGCAATGCGGTCCCGTGGAAGTGCCGGTGTTGCCGGAATAGGCAATCGCCTGCCCTTGCTGCACAATATCACCCACCTGCACAAGCAGCTTGGAATTGTGCGCATACAGCGTTTTCATGCCATTGCCGTGGTCCAAAATAATATAATATCCATAGCCATTGTTGGAATATTTCGACAAAATGACCTTTCCGCTGTCTGCGGCGTGCACCGTGGTGCCTGTGGATGCCCCATAATCGATGCCCTTGTGCATTCGTCCCCAACGCATTTTATACCCCGAGGTGATGACTCCGCCGGAGATGGGCGAAATCAAATGACCCGAGCCGATACCGCTTGGTTTTGTGCCAATATCGACGATTTCGTCGGTCGCATCGGACAAGACGGTGCGGCTTAAAATGGTGCGGTCGGTTTCAACCCCATTGATGCTGGTGATTTCTGCGGAAACAGAGGCTTGCCCAGGGGTGCCGCTCTGAATGGTTTGCTGCGTGTTTTCTGCCAGCTGTGCATTTTCTTGGCGAATGGTTTCAAACGGAATTTTTTCCGTGTAATCCACCGTTTTTTTGACCTCCACCGAAAGGAGCGGTGCAGAAGGCGCCAGCACCACTTTGGTACCGGGTGCCATGCTTTCCGGCACAACAGAAGGATTGCGCTCCAACAGCGTTTGGGTTGCCAAATTGTGCTCGCGTGCAATGGAGCTTAAGGTGTCGGTTTCCCCCACGACATAGGTTTGTTCCGGCACAACGGTGGTCGTCAGCTTTTGATACAGCTCCTGCTGGGTTTGCAGAAGAGAAATGGGCGCTTGCATGGAGCTGACCGAAACCTCTTGCAGAAAGCGTGTTTGTGCTGTGCTGTCGCCGTTTGTGTATTGGGCTTCGATGCGATGCAGCACCGCTTGGATGTCTTCCGCCGTGGCACAAGCACCCCAAATGGCATTGTCGATTTTCACAACCGAAAGCGTGGTCAAGGACTGCACCTCGTCTGTGATTTTGGCGGACAGGGTGTCCGATGTCATGAAGCGGTCCTGCGGCAGCAGCGTGACATGATAGGAAACATCCGCCGTCAGGGTATAGGGTGCACCCATAGCTTCCGAAGCCGAACGCTCAATTTGCGCGCAAGCGGTGGCAATGTCGTCTTTATTCTGTGCATAGCCAAGCATTTTGCCATCTACCATGACGGTAACGCCAAAGCGCATGGTATACACCATGGGAAGCACCAAAAACAGCGTGGTGAATAGTGCCATTGATTGCAGTCGGCTTGCACGTATCTGGTCAGAAAGCCGCCGTACCGCGTTGTGATGTTTTTCGAGATAGTGCTCATAAAAATGATGCCATTTCGCAGAAAGGCTATGTACTACCCCAACCAGCCGCAGCGCAAGCAACGAAATCAGCAGCACAAGCGGGGAAAGGAGCGCAGCGGCGAAACTGCCCATGCCAGAAAAACGTTTGGACCCTGAAACCGCTTCTGTGGATGCTGCTGCAGCGGCAGGCGGCAATGCAGGTGCTTGCTGCGGCACACCGGAATTCTTGGCAGCCGTCGTTTTCGCCATCGCGGCGCGCGTGGCAGCTGCTCGCTTTTTCCGTGATTGTTTTTTCATAGTCATCGCTTCGGATATGCTCCAGAAAGAACAAACCCGAATGCTCCCCTCCAAATCTTGATGGTTTAAAAGTTACAATTCAGTAACGAAGTTAGTGTAATGATACTACCCACCAAGCACTTTGTCAAGTAAATATCTTATTTCAGCGGCAAACCATTGTAATCCAGCTGAAAAAACAGCGGACTCATGGAAGTGCCCTTGTAATAGCAGTTATACGCGGCACGCTGCAGCGCAAGTGCCGCGGGAATCGCCCCTTCAAACAGGTCAAAAAAGCTGTCTGTTCGCTCTACCGTTGGCATGGTTGCCTTGTGCCAAACGCGATGCGATTGGTTGGCGCAATCCATCGTAATCGGCTCGGTCGGACGCATCATGGTGGTCAGCAAGCCCGGTTTTCCAAACAAACGTTCCAACGAAGCAATCTGTGTACGCGCGGCTTCTGAGCCGGCATGCAGCAGTGTATGCACCGTGCGCATGGTGCGCATTGCGGCCTCTACCCGCGCAGTCGAAGTGGGGATAGCGTAGACTTGTCCCCCCACATGGGACAGCAAATCCCCAATCATATGTGCGATTTTCGTCTGTGGATTGAGCAGACGAAACGATTCAAAGCTCTCCTGCTCTGAGGAAATATACCGTTCAATGACGGCAACGTCCAGATATGCCTCACACAGTCGATGACATCCATCGGTATCATATTCAAACCTTGGCAGCATTAAGGTTTGTATGGTATCCTGCACATATGGATGGATGCGGCGATCCAGACAATAATGCGTGCAAAACCCCAAAATATACGAAAGTGCAGATGGGTTTTTCAGATATGCAGCTAGGTGAATCATTGCAGAAAAGGTTTCTGCAATCAGTTCATGGTGCATGTGGTGTCCCAGCAGTGCGGTGCGGCTGCCAAACGGTGCGTTGTGATAAAATAAAATATCCGGGCCCTGTGCACCCCACCGATAGGCGAGTGGGGAAACAGAGGCTGCATGTGCTAAATCGGTTTCTGCGCTTTGCTCCACCATAGCGGCAAAATGATGGTGTGCAACCAGTGACGGCATAGAAAGAACCCCCTCAAAACGTTGCCGAAGTGCGTTTTCAGTCCGTATCCGGCTGCATCGCGCGGCAAGCTGCTTTTTTTAATGACACTTTGAATTCCTGATACAATTATACAGTTGATTCTTGCAAAAATCCAGAAAAAACGCTATACTATTCAAAGAGTTCTGCAAAGAGCCATCATTTTTATACAGAACTTTTGCTTATAAGAGCAATCTACATGCTGGAGTATGCAGCAAAACGATGTAAAAAATGCGTCTGGGGAGATGCCGCACCATGCTATATCAAGCGGTTTGGTTCACTTCGTGCAAATTTCGTGCAGCGGGCAGATGCTGCATCATCCCAGAAAGAGTTTGCAATATAATTGGAGGAAAAACATCATGAAGCTCGGAATTGTAGGGTTGCCGAATGTCGGCAAATCCACATTATTCAATGCCATCACCAACGCAGGCGCAGAAAGCGCAAACTATCCTTTTTGCACCATCGATCCCAATATCGGCATGGTGTCCGTGCCGGATTCCAGGCTGAAGCCACTGACCGAGCTCTACCATGCCAAGAAGATGCTGCCGGCTGTTGTGGAGTTTGTCGACATTGCAGGCTTGGTGCGCGGTGCGTCTAAGGGCGAAGGCTTGGGCAATAAGTTCCTGTCCCACATTCGCGAGGTAGATGCCATTGTGCACGTTGTGCGCTGCTTTGAGGATGCAAACATTGTGCACGTGGAAGGCAACGTAGACCCGGCGCGTGATATTGAAACCATCAATTTGGAATTGATTTTGTCTGATATTGAAATGCTGGAAAGACGAATTGAACGCGCTCGAAAAGCGGCAAAAGCGGACAAAAAAGTGCAGCACGAGGTGGACGTCCTGGAATCGCTCAAGCTGCATCTGGAGGAAGGAAAGCTTGCGCGCACCTTTGCAGACTATGCAGAAGAGAAGGAACTGCTGGATATGGTCGGGCTGCTTTCTGCAAAGCCCGTGATTTACGCTGCAAATATGGACGAAGCAGGCTTCACCGGTGATGCGGCAGAATCTGCACGCTTTGCCGCCGTGCAAAAGATTGCCGCAGACGAAGGCGCACAGGTGCTGCCGATTTGTGCAAAGCTGGAGCAGGACATTGCAAATTTAGAGCCGGAAGAAAAGGAGCTCTTTTTAGGCGAGTTGGATTTGACAGAATCCGGTCTGGACCGCCTGATTCGCGTTTGCTATGATTTGCTGGGGCTTATGAGCTACCTGACCGCGGGTGAACAAGAGGTGCGCGCATGGACCATTCAAAAGGGCACAAAAGCACCGCAGGCCGCCGGCAAAATCCATACCGATTTTGAACGCGGATTCATTCGCGCAGAAGTGGTCGCATATGATGACTTGATGGCGTGCGGCTCTATGGTAGCGGCACGTGAAAAGGGCTTGGTGCGCTCGGAAGGCAAGGAATATGTCATGCGGGATGGCGATATTGTGTTGTTCCGATTCAATGTATAAGCGCCCGCCCGATTGGTTCTAAACGCCGATGCCATATGCATACCGTATTTTGTGGTATCCAAAAACGAGCGTATCGAAAATACGCTCGTTTTTTTGCCAAATGCAGCAATTATAGAAGGAATGTATCTGAATTGTTGTTGTTTTTTCGTGAAATTTGTCGTATTATATTTAGAGCGTCTATTATTGTAGAGAAATAATAGACGCAGTTGACACATTTTCGGATAGGGGCGCAGAAAATATGGACAGCAAAGAACAGCAGTTGAACGCAATCATGCAAGAAATTCGCGCAGAAGCGCAAGGGGGCACTGTAAACACAAAGCCATCGGCACAAAACGCGTTATCGCCAGCCGCTTTTGCGGGCACAAGATTGCAAAAGGGCATCTTATTTGGCGGCATCGGTATCGTGCTGCTTTTGTCCGTTCTAACCGGATACACCTATCTTTATAGCGGTATCCATCCCGGACTACGCGCAGGAACCGTGCCGATTGGCGGGATGTCACAAAGCGAGGCCGCGGCAGTGATTGACCGGGAAGGTGCCGCAGATTTGGCAGGACAATCGTTGGATTTATCCATTGATGAAAAAAACTATGCCATCGAAGTCGAGCAGGTGACGGATGGGATTGATAGTATCCAAACGGCACAGGATGCATATAACTATACGCACGAAGGTGGATTTTTGACAAGGCTTGGACATACACTTGCGGCGCTTGGACATCACAAAGTCCCTCTGCGGGTGAATATGGATGCTGCCGCACTGGGTACGCGTTTGGATGAGATTTCCGCAGAAGCGATGACAGAGCCGGTGCAGCCGTCTTGGTCGATTGAGGGCGATACTCTGCTGGTGGACCGCGGCACGCAGGGTGTCGATTTTGACCGTGCAGTGGTAGAACAGGCAGTGACCGAGCAGATTGCAACGCTGGACTTTACCGCGTATGAAGTGGCGGCAGAGGTCAGCGAACAAAACCCGATTGATATGAACCAAATCAAGGCAGAAGCCGACAGTGAGATGAAAAATGCCACCTTGGACAAAACCGATGGCACCACCATTCTCCCCGCAACAGACGGCATTTCAGTTGATGTTGCCGCTGCCAATCAAATCATTGCGGCGAGTGAGCAACAGACGTATCGCATTCCAATTACGCGCGTGCCCGCAACCATTACGGCGGAAGAGCTGTCCGCCGTGCTGTTTCGCGATGTGCTGGGGGAGGCTTCCACTGACTACAGCTCCTCCAATTCTTCACGGGCGCAAAATGTGCGCTTGGCAACGGGCTACTGCAACAGCGTGATTTTGAATCCTGGCGATTCGTTTTCCTACAACACGGTGGTGGGCAAGCGCACGGCAGCACGCGGCTTCCAAGAAGCGGGTGCCTATGTCAACGGCGAGTTGGTCAGCGAACTGGGCGGCGGTGTGTGCCAGCCTTCCTCCACCTTATACATGGCAGTGCTGCGTGCCGATTTGAATGTGGTTGAGCGTCAGAACCACAGTTATGTTTCCTCCTATACCCCATTGGGCGAGGACGCAACCGTGTCTTATGGCGGACCGGACTTCCGTTTTAGCAATGATACAGCGTATCCGGTAAAAATCATTGCGGATTCCTCCAATCGAGAGGTTACCATGACGATTTTGGGCACTAATACAACCGGCAAAAAAGTGACAACCGAGCGCGAGGTGCTGGCAACCTATGAGCCCAGCGTTGTGGAGCAGCCGGACGCGACCCTAGATGACGGCACCAAAAGCGTCAAGCAGCACGCCGCAACCGGCTATAAGGTAAAGGTTTATCAGGTAATTACCGAAAACGGACAGAGCACCCGCGTTTTGGCGAATACTTCAACCTATAAAAAGAAGGATAAAATTGTGCTGGTGGGTACAAAGCCTGTGCAAACAAAAACCACACCGGTGCAGACCGAAGAACCCACCCAGCAGACCGACAACAGCGCACAGCAAACCGAAGACACCACCCAGCAAACAACGGCAGCCGACGGAACGCAGGAAGCTGCCGATACAGAGTTGACCCAAGACTGATGGTCTTTTTAGGAGAATGATAGCATGAAGATAACCACCCAAGTACGGCGAGAAATTAAGGCAGAGCAAAAAAAGCGCGTTTTCAACGCCGTCAAGCATTGTATGGGTGCGAATGCATTGGTCACATTGCCGGCAGTATTGATTGTTTTTTTAGGAATTGTGTTGTACGGAAGAATTGGAATTTCCCATCATCTGCAATATTCTTCTAATTATAGCATGATGCAGCTTTATCAGCTGATGCAGGCATTCAAAGAAGTGCTGAACATCTATTTGCTGATGGCAGTCCTGCTGCTTGTGATTGTCAGCCCGCTGCAGATGGGGCTGATGCAGTTTTATCTGGCGCTATCCCGACAGGATACCGCGTCCTTGTCGATGGTGCTGCGACCCTTCACCTCCCTGCGCACCTTTTTTCGTGCGATTCGTCTGCAGGTTTGTATGTGGTTTCGTGCCTTTTTGTGGCTGTTTCTTCCTGTCGCGCTGTACATGACTGCAATGTCCTCGTTTCTGCTAAAAGGGTCTTTTCTTGCGGAAAATGATGTGCAAATCCTTCTGGTCAGCGTCTTTTGCGGCTTGTGCTTTCTGGTGCTGCGCGTGAAAATTGCGCTGTATCGGGCAGGATATGTCATTGCCAGCGATTATCAAGGGATTGGAATGTGGTTTGCAACTGCCATCGGCGGTCAATTTTTCCGCGGACAATTCGGTGCAATGCTGCTGTTTTTCTGTAGCTTTCTACCGTTTTATGCTTTATACGGCGTGGCTGCAGCAGGCGGACTCTTGTTGATGCAAACAACAGGCACGGTGCTGCTGCTCAGCTTTGTTTGGTTTGTTCTGATGGTCTGTTTGGACGGCATCATTAAAGCCTATCAAACCACTAGTTTTTTTGCATTGGTCAATCGTATGCAGCAGGAAGAGAACCCTGTTCTGCGAGAAATCGACATCAACGAGCAGTTTTTGCAGTGGATACAGCAGGCGGTTGAAGAGGCGGATGAAAAAGATGCTTCTGAAACCGATGCGGACGTGACGGACACAGAAAATCCAGAGCAAACCCCTGATACGGATGCCGACAACAGCAAACATCCTTGAAAATATCCCATAAATCCTACGCAAGGGCGCAGATAAGAGGAAATTCTCTGGCTGTGCTCTTGTTTTTATGGGCAAGTTTGGGTATAATAAGAAACAGACAGAAAACTGAAGGAGAAGTGGATGATTCATGGAGAAAAAACCATATTATATCTCAACTGCGATTGCTTACACTTCGGCGAAGCCGCATATTGGCAACACCTATGAAATTGTGCTGGCCGATGCGATTGCGCGATACAAGCGCATGATGGGGTTTGATGTATATTTTCAGACCGGAACCGATGAGCATGGTCAGAAAATCCAAGAAAAAGCACAGCAGGCAGGCATTACCCCGCAGGCATATGTGGATGGCGTTGCCGCGCAAATCAAGGACATTTGGGATTTGATGAACACAACATATGACCGTTTTGTGCGCACAACCGACCCCATGCACATGGAAAAAGTGCAGAAGATTTTCAAAAAGCTGTATGACCAAGGCGATATTTACAAAGGCTCTTACAAGGGCAAGTACTGCACGCCTTGTGAATCCTTTTGGACAGAGAGCCAGATGAAGGACGGCTGCTGCCCAGACTGCGGACGCCCTTGTGCGGATGCAGAAGAGGAAGCGTATTTCTTCCGCATGAGCAAGTATGCCGACCGTTTAATGGCGCATATTCAGGCGCATCCGGAATTTATCCAGCCGGAAAGCCGCAAAAATGAAATGGTGAACAATTTCTTAAAGCCAGGCTTGCAGGATTTGTGCGTATCGCGTACCTCCTTTAGCTGGGGCATTCCGGTCACCATCGATGAAAAACACGTGGTATATGTGTGGCTGGATGCGCTGACCAACTACATCACCTTCTGCGGCTATGACCCAGATGGCAGCCACGATGCACAGTATCAAAAGTTCTGGCCGGCAGATGTGCATTTGATTGGCAAGGACATTATTCGCTTCCATACGGTCTATTGGCCGATTTTCCTCATGGCGTTGGGCGAAGAATTGCCTAAGCAGGTGTTTGGACACCCATGGCTGCTCGTTGGTGACGGAAAAATGTCAAAATCCACCGGAAATGTCATTTATGCGGATGACTTGGTGCAGTGGTTTGGGGTCGATGCGGTGCGATACTATGTGCTGCATGAAATGCCGTTTGCAAATGATGGCGTCATCAGCTATGAACTGATGATGGAGCGCATCAATTCCGATTTGGCAAATGTGCTGGGCAATTTGGTCAATCGTACCATTGCGATGACGCACAAATATTTCGACGGCAAAATTTGCGCCCCCACCGTGTTAGAGCCGATGGATGAAGAACTGAAGGCATTGGCACTTGCCTTGCCTGCCGCGGTGGAAAAGAAGATGCAGGATTTGCGCGTTGCCGAAGCCATCGATGAAATTTTCACCCTGCTGCGCCGTTCCAACAAATACATTGATGAAACCATGCCGTGGGCATTGGCGAAGGACGAAACGAAGCAGGCGCGTTTGGGCACGGTACTCTATCATCTGCTGGAGAGCATTCGCTTTGCCGCAGTGGAGCTGAAATCCTTCCTGCCAGATACCGCCGACCGTATTTTCGCACAGCTGCAGGTTGCCAATGGCGGCGCAGCGTCACTAGCATCGTTTGATGGTATGCCGATTGGCGGCATGGTAGGAACAGCCGAAATTCTGTTCCAGCGCATTGATATGGCAAAGAAGCTGGAGGAAATCACCGCACAACAGGCACAGGAATCGGCAGCACCCGCCGTCCCACCGATTACGATTGATGAATTTGCCAAGGTTGAGATGACTGTCTGCAAGGTATTGGCTTG
Organism: Intestinibacillus sp.; assembly: GCA_963664255.1. Lineage (GTDB taxonomy): Bacteria > Bacillota > Clostridia > Oscillospirales > Butyricicoccaceae. The sequence continues at coordinate 758,160 of OY760938.1, forward strand.
CGAAAAGGTCAAGAAAAGCGAAAAACTGCTCAAATTCCAACTGGATGACGGCAGCGGCACGACCCGCCAAATCCTTTCCGGCATTGCAAAATATTATACCCCTGAAGAATTGGTTGGAAAGACGATTGTAGCCTGCACCAATTTACCGCCGCGTAAAATGATGGGGCAAGAGTCCAACGGCATGATTCTTTCAGCGGAAAAAGAGGGCAACCTCAATCTGCTGATGCTAGATGACAGCATTCCGGCAGGTGCAAAGCTCTGCTGACATTGCGCATCTTAAAACTATATGAAAAGGGCAGGCACAGGCCTGCCCTTCCCTTATCAAAAAATATGCAACAAAATTTTTGAAAAATTTTTATAAAAAAAGAGGGTTTTTGAGATAGACCGCGTATTTATATATTAGAGGTCTTTTTGCTTGCTCTCTGATGTTGAATGTTGAGAAAATGGATTGTTTTTACATTTTTGGGGATGGATAGAGGGTATCATGAATACAATTCGAGAAAAAATGGAGCAGCAGGAACAGACGATTTTGCAGCCGCTTGCCATGCACGCCGCAGATTCACGTGGACGGCGGCAGAAAATTGCCCCGTGTCCGATTCGCACCTGCTTCCAGCGCGACCGCGACCGCATCATTCACTCCAAGGCATTTCGCCGCCTGTCAAACAAAACCCAGGTGTTCATTTCTCCTGAGGGCGATTATTATCGTGCGCGATTGACCCACACACTGGAGGTTTCTCAAATTGGGCGCACGATTGCACGTGCACTGTGTCTGAACGAGGATTTAACGGAAGCGATTGGGTTGGGGCATGATTTGGGACACACGCCCTTTGGGCACGCAGGCGAACGGGCACTGCATGAAGTATGTCCGGAAGGCTTTCATCACAATCGGCAAAGCTTACGCGTGGTCGACCGCTTGGAGCGTGGCGGTGTAGGCTTAAATCTGACATGGGAAGTGCGCAATGGCATCCTGTGTCATACCGGAAAAACGCGCGCCGCCACCCTAGAGGGTCGCATCATTCACTTTGCCGACCGCATTGCCTATATCAACCACGACATTGATGATGCCTTGCGCGCAGGACTGATTCAAAAGGCAGATTTGCCGAAAGAATTGCTGCATATTTTGGGAGATTCGCATGGTGCTCGCATTGACACCATGGTCAGCAATATGATTTCATATGGTGAACGCACGGGCGAGATTGGTATGGATGCCCACATCCTAGACGCCATGCTGCGGCTTCGGAAATTTAATTTTGCCCACATTTATGAAGGCACCATTGCACAACGCGAAGAGGGGCGGGCAATGGACATCATCCGCGCAATGTATCGCTATTATTACGAGCATCCGCAGGAAATGCCGCAGGAATTTTTAGATTTGCTGCCGCAAGATAGCCTGCATCGTGTGGTGTGCGATTACATCGCCTGCATGACAGACCGCTATTCCATTGCGCGCTATCAGCGATTATTTGTCCCAAAAAGCTGGAACGAAGCATTTGAAGACTAAGAACAGGAGGGTGTCACATGGCAGTTGACCGTGATTTTATAGATGAATTGACCGCACGGTGTGAGATTGTCGATGTGATTTCCCGCTATGTGCAGCTGAAAAAAAGCGGCTCCAATTATTTCGGATTGTGTCCGTTTCATAATGAAAAGCACGGCTCTTTTTCCGTATCGGCAGATAAGCAAATCTATCATTGCTTTGGCTGCGGTGCCGGCGGCAGTGTCATCGGCTTCATCATGCGCATTGAGGGTTTGGAATTTCTGGATGCTGTGCAGTTTCTGGCGCGGCAGATTGGTATGCAAGTGCCGGAACAGCATATGGACGCCCAAACCGTCAATCGACGGGAACGGATGTTGGCGCTTTGCAAGGATGCCGCACGTTTTTTTTATGAGCAGCTTTGGGTGCCCGAGCATATAGAGCAGCAGCAGTATTTTGCGCATCGGGGCTTACAGCGCAAGACGATGAACCGCTTTGGATTGGGCTATGCGCCGGACAGCTTCAATGCCCTGATGGATGCGATGCATACCAAGGGGTATCGCAAGGAGGAGCTGCTGGATGCTGGATTGCTGTCAAAAAACGAGCGCGGAAACGTCTATGACCGCTTTCGGCACCGCGTCATGTTCCCTATCATTGATGTCCGTGGGCAGGTCATTGCCTTTGGCGGGCGTGTGATGGATGATTCCAAACCCAAGTATCTCAACTCGCCCGAAACCATGCTGTTTCACAAAAGCCGAAATTTATTTGCACTCAATTTGGCTAAAAAAACAAAAAGTGACTATTTTATATTAGCAGAAGGCTATATGGACGTTATCGCATTGCATCAGGCAGGCTTTGACAGCGCAGTGGCTTCTCTCGGAACGGCACTGACAGAAGAGCAGGTGCGTTTGATTGCGCGCTATACCAAAAACGTGGTGATTTCCTTCGATGCCGATGGCGCAGGCAAAGCGGCGGCAGAGCGCGCGATTGATTTGCTGAAAAAAGCAGAACTGTCCGTGCGCGTGCTGCGCATCCCAGGCGCAAAAGACCCAGATGAATACATTCGAGAAAAAGGTCCCGATGCCTATCGTCGTTTGATTGAAGGCTCCGAAAACCACATTGCCTATCGTTTGGATACAGTGGCTGCAAAATATGACTTGCAGGAAGACGATGCAAGGATTCAATTTTTGCAGGATGCCGCGCAGGAGCTGGCGCGGATTGATAACGCAGTGGAGCGAGAGGTTTACATTGGCAGAGCTGCGAAAATGGCAAATATCAGCATTGAGGCGATGCAGGTAGAGGTCAAACGGCGGTTACAGGCACGTTTGCGCAAGGAAAAAACCCAAGTGCGGCGGGAAATTCGTGCACCGGTTGCCGCAGCACAGCCCAAAGACCGTACCCTGCAATATCAAAACATCAAGTCTGCACGCGCAGAAGAGGGCATCTTGGCAATGCTTTTCACCGACCAATCCTTGGTGCCTTATGTACGGCAAAGACTACAGCCAGAGCAGTTTACCGCCCCCACCCTTGCCGCTATCTATACCCATGCATTGGAACTGGAGGATGTGGGCAATCTGATTAGCGTGGCGGCTTTTGAAGGGGTATTGACAGAAAGCGAAATGAATTTGCTATGCGCTATTGTCAGCGAACCGGTCACCACACAACAGCGCACAAAGGCACTGGATGATTACATAAGCACGATTTTGCTGCAGCAAGCGCGGCAGGAAATGACACCAGACAAAATACAAGGCGTGGAAGACCCACTTACCGTATTTGCCCGCAAACAAAAAGAAAAAAAAGGTTATGGAGGAAATAAAGTATGACAAGTGCACAAAACCCACAGAACACCACAGAGGAGCAGAGCGCTGAAGAGCAGAAAATGCGCGTTGCCAATCTGATTGAACTTGGCAAGAAAAAGAGCAAGCTGACGCTGAAGGAAATGGCAGATGCGCTCGATGGTGTGAATTTGGATTCCGACCAGCTGGATAAATTGTATGAATCGCTGGAAAGCATGGGCATCGAAATTGAAGGCGCAGAATATGTGATTGGCTTGGTCGATGAAGAAGACCAGTTTGAAGTGGAAACCGTAGAGGAAGTGCCGGAAGAAGAAATCGCAGACCCCAGTGCGTTGGCAGAAACCTTTGCCATCGATGACCCTGTGCGTATGTATTTGAAGGAAATCGGCAAGGTTGACCTGCTGTCTCCCGAAGAAGAAGTGGAACTTGCAGAGCGCATGGCAAACGGTGATGAAAGCGCAAAAAAACGCTTGGCAGAGGCGAATTTACGTCTGGTGGTTTCGATTGCAAAGCGATATGTAGGGCGTGGTATGCTATTTTTGGATTTGATTCAAGAGGGCAATCTGGGTCTGATTAAAGCCGTTGAAAAATTTGACAGCACCAAGGGCTTCAAATTCTCCACCTATGCAACGTGGTGGATTCGTCAGGCAATCACCCGCGCCATCGCAGACCAAGCCAGAACCATTCGTATTCCTGTACACATGGTGGAAACCATCAACAAGGTCATTCGTGTTTCCCGCCAGCTGCTGCAGGAATTGGGGCACGACCCGTCACCCGAAGAGATTGCGTCAGAAATGAGTATGCCGGTGGACCGTGTACGCGATATTCTTAAGATTGCGCAGGAACCTGTTTCTTTGGAAACACCGATTGGTGAAGAAGAAGATTCTCATTTGGGAGATTTTATTCCGGATGATGATGCGCCCGAACCCGCAGAGGCTGCCTCCTTTATGTTGCTTAAGGAGCAGCTGATTGAGGTGCTCAAGACATTAACCCCTCGCGAAGAAAAGGTGCTGCGTCTGCGCTTTGGCATTGAGGATGGCCGCACACGCACTTTGGAAGAAGTGGGCAAGGAATTCAACGTCACACGTGAACGCATTCGCCAGATTGAAGCCAAGGCTTTGCGGAAGCTGCGCCATCCCAGCCGCTCCAAGCGACTCAAAGACTTTTTGAATTAATCCAATCATCGTCTGGTGGTATCGGAAACGCATTTTATTGTTAACCAAAACATAAAAGCCCCTCTGCGGTAGAAATACTATCGCAGAGGGGCTTTTTATGTTGTCACAAGTAATAGAAGCTTATTCTACATCCTGCAGTGCATCGTATCCTTCTTCGCCAGTACGAACCTTAATGACATTCTCCACATTGTACACAAAAATCTTACCATCGCCAATGTGTCCCGTATACAGAATCTTCTTTGCGGTTTCCACAACCAATTCCACCGGAATTTTTGAAACCACAATCTCCATTTTAATCTTCGGCAGCAGGGTCATATCAACTTCTGCGCCACGATAATACTCGGTTGCACCCTTCTGCATACCACAGCCAACAACGTTTGCTACGGTCATGCCTGCAATACCAATTTCATTCATGGCATTTTTCAAATTTTCAAACATAGACTGTTTTGTGATAATGACAACCTTGGAAATCTTATGCTGTCCTTCGCCTTCTGTTGTCACCTTGGTCACAGGCACTGCGGTATCCATCGAAACCGGATGCTGTTCAAAAGTCTTTGCAGTGCTTTCGCCAGCCTTGGTGCCCATAACGGTCGGTACCGGCATAAAGTCTGCATATGCAGAGGACAAGCCATGCTCCATAACGTCCAAACCATAGATTTCTTCTTCTTCAGACACACGCAGACCAACTGTGTTTTTGATAACCATAAATACAATCGTCATGGTAACAGCAACCCAAATTGCAACTGCAACAACACCCATTACCTGTGTGCCCAGCAGTGCTGCACCGCCGCCATAGAGCAAACCTGCCGGTGCAATGTCATTGCCGCTGTAGTATGCCAAGAAACCAACCAGAATAGTACCCACTGCGCCGCACATGCCATGCACGCCAACTGCACCAACCGGGTCATCAATCTTCAAGGTCTTATCGACAAATTCAATACCAAATACAACTACGAATCCAGCAACGATACCAATCAGTGCCGCACCAGCCGGTGTAACCGTATCACAGCCTGCGGTAATCGCAACCAAACCTGCCAAAGAACCGTTCAATGTCATGGAAACGTCCGGCTTTTTATACATCACCCATGTGATAATCAGAACGGTAATGGTTGCAACTGCTGCCGCCAAGTTTGTGGTGACAAAAATTCTTGCAGCTGTGCTGGATGCGCCGTCAGACAGTGCAACGGTAGAACAGCCATTGAATCCAAACCAACCGAACCACAGAATCATAACGCCCAGTGCACCCAAGGTCAAGGAGTGACCCGGAATTGCACGAGATTTGCCATCCTTAGAATATTTGCCGATACGAGGTCCCAGAATCTTTGCACCAACCAGTGCAGCAACACCGCCGACCATATGTACAACCGTAGAACCTGCAAAGTCATGGAAACCACGTTCTGCAAGCCAGCCGCCGCCCCAAATCCAGTGTCCGGAAATCGGATAAACGATTGCAGAAATTACGACAGAATAGATGCAGTAAGAAGAAAACTTCGTACGTTCTGCCATTGCACCGGAAACAATCGTTGCCGCCGTTGCACAGAATACCGTCTGGAAAATCAGGAATGCAAAATCATAATCTGCAGTAACCCCTGCTCCTGTGCCTGTGAACAAATCCAACTGTCCAATAAATCCATTGCCTGCTCCAAACATCAACCCAAATCCTAAAATCCAGAAAATCGGCGTTCCCAGAGAGAAGTCCATCAGGTTTTTCATGATGATGTTGCCTGCATTTTTTGCACGCGTAAAGCCTGTTTCGACCATTGCAAAGCCTGCCTGCATAAAGAATACAAGCGCAGCGCCCAACAATACCCAACTCGTGTCTAACGCACCTGCCATTGCTGTGATATCCATTTTTATGACCCCCTTAAAATATTAAATGGCGTGTATACTCTCTTACAAGTATACACGCCATTGTGTACTATTTTATGCTATATTCAGCGATATGAAAAATCAATTACACACCAAAGAGAAGTTTTCCATAAGTCGGCAGCGGCCAATGCTTCTCAGCGGTATCCATTTCCAACGCATCTGCAACTACACGCAATTCATTCATTGCTGTAAATACACTTTCGCGATAGAATACTGCCTTTGCGTGTGCCTCTTCAATCTTGTCTGCCTCTGCCAAAGCTACTTCCAGCGCCGCTTCCTTTGCAAGCAAGTCTGCGGAAAGAGCAGCAAGCTTGTTGAGTTGTGCAACCTCTGCATCAACCGCAATGCCCAGTGTCTTCTTTGCTGCTGCAACGTCAGCCAATTCCTTGGTATAGGTTACAACTGCCGGGAAAATCATCTTCTTGGTCATGTCAACCATGGTCAATGCTTCAATATTGAGTGTCTTGAAATATTCTTCCATCAGAATTTCCTGACGAGAGAAAACTTCCTTTTCGCTCCAAATACCATGCTTCTTGAACAAATCCACATTCTTCTGCGCAGAGAACAGCGGCAGAGCATCGGTCGTGGTCTTCAGGTTGAGCAGACCGCGCTTTTCAGCCTCGACAACCCACTCATCACTATAACCGTTGCCATTGAAGATAATGCGCTTATGCGCTGTAATTTCACGCTTCACCAAGGTGTTCAATGCTGCGTGGAAATCTGCTGCACCTTCCAGCTCATCTGCGAACTGGCGCAACACTTCTGCAACCGCGGTGTTCAGCACAATGTTTGCACCTGCGATGGAGATGGTCGAACCCAGCATACGGAACTCAAACTTGTTGCCAGTGAACGCAAACGGAGAGGTTCTGTTACGGTCGGTTGTATCCTTGGGGATAGCCGGCAGTGCAGATACACCAATATCCATCTTTTCCTTAATCTTATCGGTATAAGCGGCATCGGTTTCAATCGCCTTGAGGATTTCGTCGAGCTCCTCGCCAACAAACATAGAAACGATTGCCGGAGGTGCTTCATTTGCACCCAAACGATGGTCGTTACCTGCATTTGCAACAGAAATACGGAGCAAATCCTGATAATCATCCACTGCCTTGACCACAGCGGTCAAGAAGGTCAAGAACTGTGCATTCTTGCGCGGCGAGTTGCCTGGCTCGAGGAGGTTTTCGCCTACATCGGTAGACAAAGACCAGTTGTTGTGCTTACCAGAGCCATTGACGCCTGCAAACGGCTTCTCGTGCAGCAAGCAAACCAAACCATGACGCAGTGCAACCTTTTTCATCATTTCCATGGTCAACTGGTTGTGGTCGGTTGCAATGTTGGTGGTTGTAAAAATCGGCGCCATCTCGTGCTGTGCCGGTGCAACCTCGTTGTGCTTGGTCTTTGCCAAGATGCCGAGCTTCCACAGCTCTTCATCCAAATCCTTCATATAGGAGGATACACGATCCTTGATGGAGCCAAAGTAGTGGTCTTCCATCTCTTGACCCTTAGGAGGCATTGCGCCAAACAGAGTGCGTCCGGTGTAAATGAGGTCAGGACGCTGGTCAAAATACGTTTTGTCAATCAGGAAATATTCCTGCTCCGGACCTACCGTTGTGGTCACGCGCTTTGCTTCCTTGTTGCCAAACAGCTTCAAAATACGCAGCGCCTGCTGGCTGATTGCATCCATGGAGCGCAAAAGCGGTGTCTTTTTATCCAGTACTTCACCGGAATAGGAGCAGAACGCCGTCGGAATGCACAGGCTGCCATCCTTAATGAATGCATAAGAGGTAGGGTCCCAAGCGGTATAGCCACGTGCTTCAAAGGTTGCACGCAAGCCACCGGACGGGAAAGAGGATGCATCCGGCTCGCCCTTAATCAGCTCTTTGCCGGAGAACTCCATAATAACGTTGCCGCCCTCAGTCGGGGAAATGAAGCTGTCATGCTTTTCTGCAGTGACACCTGTCATCGGCTGGAACCAGTGGGTATAGTGTGTTGCACCCTTGGACACTGCCCAATCCTTCATTGCGTTTGCAATGATGTTTGCAGTGGAAGAATCCAACGCCTTACCTTCACTGATGGTTTTCTTAAGTGCCTTATAGACATCCTTCGGGAGTCGTTCTTTCATCACATTTTCATTAAAAACGTGACTACCAAACATTTCCGGTACACCGGCTTGCTTTGCGCATTCCATCGTATTCGCCTCCAAAATATAATTTTTCCCTTTACGTTGCATCGGAGAAACTTTTAACAGTTTAAAAAACAACAAAAGGACCCTGCGGAACTGTAGTCCACAGCGCCCTTGCTGCTTACAACATAAATTATATCGGTATAGACTTGTTTTGTCAAGCCAGTTTTAAAAGTTTTCTTTCAAAAATAAAGATTCATTCAATTTTACTTATGAATTATCTGTTGATAGGGAATATACTTATGCAATATGCAAAAAAAGCGTCCATACTTGACAATCCTGCAACTTTGTCTTATGATATGCTATATTTGTATACGGTTTTTGTCCGTTCAATTTTCTCCCGCCAACGGCGAAATCCAATATATTGCAAAAGGAGCGGTATTTCATGATTGATGCGATGAATGAAGTGATTCGGTACATTGAGGAAAACGATGTAAAATTTATCCGGCTTGCTTTCTGCAGCATTTTTGGCATTCAAAAAAACATTTCCATCATGCCCGACGAACTCACACGCGCATTTGAATGCGGCATTTCTTTTGACGCTGCCGTTTTGCCAGGATTCACCAATCTGGAAGAGTCCGATTTGCTGCTCTTTCCAGACCCTACAACGCTGTCGGTGTTGCCTTGGCGTCCCTCTCAAGGTGGTGTTGTTCGTTTTTATTGTGACATCAAATATCCGGACGGTACGCCCTTTGAGGGCGACGGCCGCCACTTGCTGCGCCAAGCCAATGCACGCGCTAAAACCATGCAGTTGACCTGTGCATTCGGCACCGAATGTGAATTTTATCTGTTTGAAACCGACGAAAACGGCAACCCGACCCGCAAGCCCCACGACCAAGCCGGCTATTGCGACATCGCACCGCTTGACCGCGGCGAAAATGTGCGCCGTCAGATTTGTTTGACCTTGGAGGAGATGGGCATTCAGCCGGAAAGCTCTCACCACGAATATGGCCCCGGACAAAATGAAATCGACTTTAAATATTCCACTGGTTTGCAGGCGGCAGACAATCTGATTACCTTCAAATCCGTGGTTAAGACCATGGCGGCAAGCAACGGTTTGTTTGCCTCCTTCCTGCCAAAGCCGATTGCAGGACAAAGCGGCAGCGGTCTGCACATTCATATTTCGTTGTTTCAAAACGGCAAAAATATGTTTGAAACCAGCCCCCTGCGTCACAATAAGCTGTGTGAATCCTTTATTGCAGGCATTTTGGCACACGCTGCGGAAATGACGATTTTCCTCAACCCACTTACCAATTCATATCTGCGGTTTGGGGAATTTGAGGCACCAAAGTATATCAGCTGGTCTCACCAAAATCGTTCCCCACTCATTCGCATTCCATCAGCTTCTGGCGAGCTCTCTCGCATGGAATTGCGCTCTCCTGACAGCACTGCCAACCCGTATTTTGCATTCACCCTTCTGATTCATGCAGGTCTTGACGGTATCGAGCAAAATCTCACCCTGCCCGCACCTTGTGACCTCAATCTTTTCACGGCATCTCAAGAGGTTCTGCGTCAATATGACCAGCTGCCGGATTCTTTGGGTTCTGCCATTGCAGCAGCAAAAGACAGTGCCTTCATCCGCCGTGTATTGCCCTCCCGCATCATCCAAAGCTATCTGGACGCAAAAGAGTTGGAATGGAACACCTATTCCTCTGCAAGCGACAAACAGGAGTCGGATTTGTCCATGTATTTTCAGCGGTACTAAAAACACTTCTACAAAGCCACTGCAAAAAAACAGCGATTTATCGTCTGCTCTCAAGGGGTTTTATGGGAGCTGTACGCTGCTGACAGATGTCTTTTACAAACCGCAAGGAAAAGGGTGGGATTATTGGAACGTGTTTTGATTGTAACTGCATCGCCAAAAGCAGGAGAAATGCTCTCGCAGCTTTTGGCATCCTATAGCCGTCCGGAAAGCATTGTAACCGTGCCAAACTGTGCAGAGGCACGCCGTATTTTGCCGGAAAGCCGATATGAACTTGTCATCATCAACACGCCGCTTCCGGACGAATTCGGACATGATTTCAGTATGTCCGTTGCGCAAGATACCAATGCCGGCGTGCTTCTGATTGCCAAAGCGGAAATTGCTGATGAGGTTGCCTCACGCGTAGAATCGACGGGTGTTTTGGTGGTTCCAAAGCCGCTCAATCGCGCAAGTGTGTTTCAGGTTCTGCGCCTGCTCACGGCAACACGGAAGCGACTGCTGCGATTGGAGCAGGAAAATATGAAATTGCAGCGCCAGCTGGACGATATGCGCGTGATAAGCCGTGCAAAATGTCTGCTGATTGAATTTCGCGGCATGACCGAACCGGAAGCGCACACCCATATTGAGCAATCCGCCATGAATCATCGCATGACAAAGCGTCAAATTGCACAGATGATTGTGGATGGCGCTTCGGAAGCTGAGTGATTCCAGCAGTTTTCTGTTTTTTTTAATTTTTTTATGGGAAATTAACCGCTTGCTGTGATATAATATGGTGTATGATTTTTTGCAGGTGCGCAAAAGGTTGTGCACCATATGTATTTTATCATGGTTTGATTTCCATCCAAGGAGTGATTTGCTTGAAGCTACCTTTTACCAAAATGCATGGTTGCGGTAATGATTACATCTATTTTAATTGTTTTTCGGAAGAAATAATCCATCCGGAAACGCTGAGTGTGCGTCTGTCGGACCATCATTTCGGCATCGGCGGGGATGGAATCATCCTCATTTGTCCCTCTGACATTGCAGATGCAAAAATGCGTATGTTCAATGCCGATGGCAGCGAGGGAAAAATGTGCGGCAATGGCATTCGCTGTGTCGGCAAATATTTATATGACAACGGCATGGCTGCTGGGCGTGAAACCCTTGCCATTGAAACGCTCAGCGGCATCAAGCAGCTGACCTTGTTCCCCGAAAATCATGTGGTGCAGACCGTACGCGTTGATATGGGGGCGGCAATTTTGCAGCCGTCCGCCATTCCGGTGCTGCTGGAGGGTACGCAAATCATCGGTGCGCCGCTTGTCATCGATGAGCGTGTTTATCATATCACCTGCATTTCGATGGGCAATCCACATTGTGTCATCTTCTGCAAAGAAGATGTTGACCAGCTGGATTTGGCACACATCGGACCAAAATTTGAACACCATCCGCTGTTCCCCGAGCGCATCAACACCGAATTCGTCAATGTACTGGATTCTGGAGCACTGAAAATGCGTGTTTGGGAGCGTGGCAGTGGTGAAACCATGGCGTGCGGCACAGGTGCTTGTGCCGTTGGTGTTGCCGCCTGCCTAAATGGGCTTTGCAGCAAAAACACCGAAATTCTGATTCATCTTCGCGGCGGAAATTTAACCGTTTGCTATACAGACGAAACCGTTTTTATGACGGGCACCGCAACCAAAGTATTTGAGGGAGTTGTAGAAGTATGACAAAGTATATTTTCGTGACCGGCGGCGTTGTGTCCGGTCTGGGTAAGGGCATTACGGCGGCTTCCTTGGGTCGTCTGCTCAAAAGCCGCGGCTTGAAGGTTGCCGCACAGAAGCTGGACCCTTATATTAATGTAGACCCCGGCACGATGAGCCCATTTCAGCATGGCGAAGTGTTCGTCACCGATGACGGCGCGGAAACCGACCTGGATTTGGGGCATTATGAACGTTTTATTGACGAGGATTTGAACAAATTTTCCAACTTAACCACGGGTAAGGTTTATTGGAATGTGCTGAATAAGGAACGTGCAGGCGAATATTTGGGCGAAACGGTGCAGGTTATTCCGCACATCACCAATGAAATCAAGTCGTTCATCTATTCGGTCGGTCAAAAGACCAAGGCAGATATTGTTATTACCGAAATCGGTGGCACCACAGGCGACATTGAGTCCCAGCCGTTTTTGGAAGCCATCCGTCAAGTGTCCGCAGAAGTTGGCCGCCGCAACTGCCTGTTCCTGCATGTAACGCTCGTTCCATTTATCTCCGGTTCTGACGAGCCAAAATCCAAGCCGACCCAGCATTCTGTGAAGGAGCTGCGCGGCATCGGCATTCAGCCGGACATCATCGTGGCACGTGTCGACCGTCCGTTGGAAGAGGACATCAAGCAAAAAATTGCGCTGTTCTGCAATGTTTCCACCGATTGCGTCATTGAAAACCGCACCTTGCCTGTCTTATATCAAGCGCCGCTGATGCTGGAGGAAAGCCACCTTTCCGACATTGTCTGCCGCGAGCTTTCCATCGGCGCACCCAAGGGTGACATGAGCGAATGGATGGAAATGCTCAACCGTATTGCCAGCCGCAAGGGCAACGTCAAAATTGCATTGGTCGGCAAATATGTCAAGCTGCATGACGCCTATCTTTCTGTGGCAGAAGCACTGCAGCATGGCGGCTATGAAGTCGGCGTCTACGTGGATATTGACTGGATTGATTCTGAGGAACTCAGCGATGCCAATGCAGACAAGCTGCTGTCTGACTGTGATGGCATCATTGTCCCCGGTGGTTTTGGAGAGCGCGGCATTGAGGGCATGATTTGTGCCGCCAATTATGCGCGCATTCACAACATTCCTTATTTCGGCATTTGTCTGGGGATGCAGATTTCTGTAATGTCCTTTGCCCGCAATGTTTTGGGCTATACAGATGCAAATTCCAGTGAATTTGACCCGCTTGGTGACCATTCTGTTATTGACCTGATGGAAAGCCAGCAAGGCGTTTCTAAAAAGGGCGGCACGATGCGTTTGGGTGCTTATCCTTGTAAAATTGCGGCAGACAGCCAGATGGCACGTGCCTATGGCAAGGATTTGATTTCCGAACGCCACAGACACCGTTATGAATTCAACAATGCATTCCGTGCGGAAATCGAAGCCAAGGGTATGCTGATTTCTGGCACATCACCATCCGGTGAGCTTGTGGAAACCGTTGAAATTCCAACCAATGATTTCTATGTTGGTGTGCAATTCCATCCGGAATTCAAATCGCGTCCCAACCGTGCACATCCCCTGTTCAAGGCGTTTATTGATGCTGCAAATCGCAAAAAGCACGCGACTTTCTGCGAGGACTAAGCACCTGTATCCACCGCCGTATATGCTTTTCAAAATCAGACAGGTGTTCCTTTTCAAAGTTACGTCTGTCTGATTTTGCAATATTGCTTCTGTCATCCTGCATTTTTAAGATTCTTTTTTGCTGGAATTGACAGATTGCATTTTTCACTTTATAATAATATGCGGTCGTGTTTTCTCACACTTTAAGATGTTTCATGCATTTACGTCATAACAAATTAACATTAACATATAGGAGGCCCTGCTATGAATATCAATAGCAATTATCAAAATTTGAAGGACAGCTATCTATTCTCAACGATTGCACGCAAGGTTGCAGAATTTGGTGAAGCCAATCCCAGTGCGCCCATCATCCGCCTTGGCATTGGCGATGTCACGCTGCCCTTGGCACCGGTTGTCATCGAGGCAATGCAACAGGCACTGTGCGAAATGCGCGTGCAAAAGAGCTTCAAGGGCTATGGTCCTGAGCAAGGCTATCTGTTTTTGAAGGAAGCCATTCACAATTATTACGGTGCGCGCAGCATCAAGCTGAAGCAGGATGAAATTTTCATTTCTGACGGCGCAAAAAGCGACATCGGCAATATTTTAGACCTTTTCTCGGTTGATAACACCGTTTTAATTCCAGACCCTGTGTACCCTGTCTATGTAGACACCAACACCATGTCCAATCGCAAGGTGATTTTCCTGGATGCAAATGAAGAAAACAGCTTTCTGCCGTTGCCGGATGCCAATGTACACGCGGACATCATCTATCTGTGCTCTCCTAACAACCCCACTGGTGCGGCATATGACCGTGCAGGACTGACCGCTTGGGTCAACTATGCCTTGGCGCACAACGCTGTCATCCTGTTTGATGCCGCATACGAATGCTTCATCACCGACCCCACTCTGCCTCGCTCCATTTTTGAAATTGAAGGTGCAGAACGCTGCGCCATTGAATTCTGCTCGTTCTCTAAAATGGCAGGCTTCACCGGCACACGCTGCGGCTGGACGATTGTTCCACTGGCACTGGAATCCAACGGTGTTTCCTTGAATCAAATGTGGCTGCGCCGCCAAACCACCAAGTTTAACGGCGTGCCATACATCGTGCAGAAGGGTGCAGCAGCCGTCTTTACCGAGAAGGGTCAGCAGCAAATCCAAGAAACCCTCGCCTATTATCAGGAAAATGCGCGTGTCCTCAGCGAAGCATTGACCGAGCTGGGCATTTGGTATTGCGGCGGCAAGAACTCCCCTTATCTGTGGCTGAAGTGCCCGAATGGGATGGATAGCTGGACATTCTTTGACTATTTGCTTGAAAATGCAAATGTTGTGGGTACCCCTGGTCAGGGCTTCGGCAAAAACGGTGAAAACTTCTTCCGTCTGACCGCTTTCGGTGACCAGCAGAAAACCTTGGAAGCTGTTGCACGCTTGAAGAAGCTGCTTGGCTAATCTTTCTGATACCATCGCAAAACAGGCTGCAGAGAATATCTCTGCAGCCTGTTTTTTTCATCTGTTTTTTGCGGGCATCATTTCACATGATTGCATCCCCAGATGCAATGCTCGCAGATTCGCGTCCTCCAAATGCTGCTTTTTTGCGGAGATACAGCGATGAATCGCCTCCTCTACACTGCGAATTTTAGCAAATTGGGTTTCTGCAAGCAGTCGTCCCAACAAAATCATATTTGCCAAGCCATTGCAGTGTGCTGCTTCTGCCATTTCGGTTGCTGTCACAGCACTGTATCGAATGTCATGGCGCAGCGCAGGCTTTGCAATGAGCGTGCGGTCAAAAATCACGCTTCCACCGTTTTCCACAGCCTGTGTAAACTTATCATAGGATGGCAGATTCATCACCAGTAAGCTATCCGGATGCAAAATGAGCGGTGAGCCAATCGGTGTATCCGACAGACACACCGAGCAGTTGGCTGTACCGCCGCGCATCTCCGGCCCATAGGACGGCAGCCACGAAACAAAGCGATTTTCCAAAAGCCCTGCATTGGCAATCACTTTTCCGGCAAATAGGATTCCTTGTCCGCCAAATCCCGCCAAAACCATACGATTTGTCATGCAAACACCCCTTTTTCGCTTCTATCCTGATACACCCCCAATGGATAATACGCCGCCATATGCGTCCGCAGCCAGCCAAGCGCCTCCTCTGGGGAAAGCCCCCAATTCGTGGGGCACGTGGACAACACCTCTACCATCGAAAAACCTTTCTGCTGCATTTGGCAGAGAAATGCCTTTTCGATGGCCGCGCGCGCGATACGGATATGGGCAACACTGTCCACCGCCACCCGTTCCGCATATGCCACCCCGCGTAGGGTAGACAGCATTTCGCAAACCGGAATGGGAAATCCAGCTGTTCTCACATCCCTGCCAAACGGGGTGGTCTGTGTCACCATGTTTGGCAGGGTCGTGGGTGCCATCTGTCCGCCTGTCATGCCATAAATACCATTGTTGATGAAAATAACGCTGATATTCTCGCCCCTTGTCGCGGCGTGTACTGTTTCTGCCATGCCAATCGCGGCGAGGTCCCCATCTCCCTGATAGGTGAATACGACACGATGCGGCAAAGTTCGCTTGATGCCCGTCGCAATCGCAGGGGCACGCCCATGGGCTGCCTCCACCATATCGCACCCAAAGTAATCATATGCCATCACCGCACAGCCAACTGGCGCAATGCCAATGGTCTGCCCCTCAATGCCGAGTGTGTCCATGGTTTGCGCCACCAGCTTATGCACAATGCCATGACTACAGCCGGGACAGTAGTGGGTTGCAACGTTTAATAACGCACGCGGTCGTTCATATACAGTCGTCATATTGCATTTCTCCAGCCAGTTTTTTGATTTGCTCCAGCACTTCATTCGGCGTAGGAACCACACCGCCTGTGTGCCCGAAAAAGGACACCGGTACACGCCCCTCGACCGCTAATCTCACATCGTCTACCATTTGCCCCATGCTCATTTCCACGGACATAATCGCCTTTGCGTGTGCGGCAGCTTTGCAAATCACCTCTTTTGGATAAGGCCATACCGTTTTAGGGCGAATCATCCCCGCACGAATCCCTTGCTTTCGAGCCGCCATGACCGCTTGCTGCACAATGCGTGCCGTTGCGCCATATGCCACCAGCACATATGCCGCATCTTCTACCATAAGCGATTCCCATTGGGTGTGCTTTTTACAAACCGCTTCATATCGCAAAAAGCGACTCTGGATGCTTTTTTCCAAGTCCTCTGGCTGTAAAATCAGCGAATTGATGACATGGTGTGCCCGTTTATTTTGATGTCCATTTGCCGCCCATTCATCCTTATCCACCATCGCCACCGCCTTTTTGACAAACGATACCGGCTCCATCATCTGCCCTAAAATGCCATCTGCCAAAATCATCGCAGGCATACGGTACGTATCTGCCAACGCAAATCCCTCCAGCACCATATCTGCCATTTCCTGCACCGAACTGGGCGTGAATACCAAAATATGCAAATCTCCGTGTCCGGGTGCGCGGGTTGCCTGCCAATAATCCGCCTGTGATGGCTGTATGCCGCCCAACCCCGGACTGCCGCGCTGTACATTCACCAGCAAGCATGGTAAATCTGATGCCGCCAAATAGGAAATGCCTTCACTTTTGAGGGAGATGCCCGGAGAAGAAGAGGACGTCATGGCACGGACACCTGCTGCCGCAGCACCATATACCATATTGATTGCCGCAATTTCAGACTCGGCCTGCAAATAAGTACCGTGCACTTGCGGCATACGCTTTGCCATATAGGCGGCGATTTCCGTCTGCGGCGTAATCGGATAGCCAAAGAAGCCGCGGCAGCCTGCTTGTATGGCAGCTTCTGCTATGGCTTCATTGCCTTTCATCAAAATCTTTTGCATACGCTCCAATGTGTTTCACCCTTTCACACCGATTCTTTTCGAATAGTAATCGCACAATCCGGACACATTTCCGCGCACATCGCGCACCCGATACACAACTGCATATCATGGATTACTGCCGGATGATAGCCTTTTTGATTCAGCTGATTGCGTTCCATTGCAATGAGCTGTTTCGGACATACGGACACACAAAGTGCACATCCTTTGCAAAACGCTGCATCAATAATGGTTTCTACCATGTTTGCTCCTTTCTTGCTGTCTATTGTGCTAGTTCGACTTCCCACGGTTTTTTGACATCCACCGAGATGGGATATAGCTTGCTGCATGGCAGATGCTTTTGCAGGGATATGTGCAGCCGCTGTTCTACCGCTGTAAAAAGCAGTGGTATGCTCGCTTTCTGCGCCACGGTTTGCGCCCATGCATCGGTTTTTGCAACGGTGCGAGCGGTGGTTTGCGTCCCCAAATTGGAGCAATTCACCAAGCCTGTTGCGCCCAACTGTGTTCTATGCGCAATCGAACGCAAGTCCTCCCACGCCGTATGCCCTGACCGCTTCCAATACCGATACCCGTTGACGATGCACAGCAAATCATATGCCTGCACCTCGCACAGCAAAGTGCGATATTGCCCCAATGCTGTTGCGCCCGCAGCGTCACCCCCCACATCTATGATGACACTGCCGCCATCCTGCAGCACCGCGCGCAGCCGTCCACTGTATGCCGGAATATCCAAATTTGTCCCTGCATAGTGCGGTGCAATCACTTCCACCCCCTCTGCCTGCAAAACGGTTTTTAAATCTGCACTTCTGAAATAGGGGTTTACAATATCCAAATCTGCCAGCACCACTTGCCCCTGACTTTTCGCACGATTGCGTGCCAAATTCAGCGCCAACGTAGTTTTTCCGCTCCCACCATGTCCTGTGATGATTACAATGCGCTTCAATCCATCCTGCATTCGCTTCGCCTCTCTCCTGCCTAGCATTGCCCTCACATTTCCGATTTATTCCTGTGGCTCGGGTTTTGTTGTTTTGCAGAATACTTCCTTACCGCCTACATATAAGAGCAATATTCCGAAGGCGCGCCGCAGCCATACAACCTCCAACTGTGCCGCAAAAACTGCAGCGAGCATAGCCATTGGTATCCCTGCCAGCGCACACCAGCACACTGCTTTTTTTTGCACCAATTTCTGCTTGAGATGTCCCTGCAGTGCCATGGGTGCGCAGCAAAGAAAATAGACCAAATTCAAGCCGCCTGCCTCCCATTGCCCAAGTCCACTGACCTGTGTCAGCCACAAAATGAGTAGAGAACCCCCACCAATCCCAAAACCAGATAAGATGCCGGTCAAGAAGCCCACTAACGCATTTCCCACCATGTTTTATCTCCTTACAGCAATGCACGCATTGCCCCATATAAAATGAAGATGCCAAAGCTACGGCGCAATACCAGCAACGGAATTTTTCGGAAAATACGCCCTGCCACACTGCCCCCAACTGCGCCACCCCATAAAAACGACCCTGCAAACCGCCAATCCACGGCATCATTTTTTAGGTAAACGCCTGCGGAAAGTATGGAGAGCAGAAAAATAATCGCCACAGATGTTGGAAATGCTTGTTTCTCCTCCAACGCAGTCCATTTTGTCAGCAATGGCACCAAAATCAGACCTCCGCCTGCACCCAAAGTACCATTTACGCCTCCTGCCAATGCACCGATGATGATATATTTGGATATTTTTTGCATACAAAAATCTCCTTCCCCTGCAGTATGTGTAGGAAAGGAGAGAATATGCTGCTTGCAACGTATTTTTCCATCAAAAAAGCGACAGATGAAGTCCATCTGTCGCTTTTTAAGTATGGTTGTATTTTATTGTGCTGCCGGAGCATCTCCCGGTGCACCTTCTGGCGCGCCTTCCGGAGGTGTACCCTGCGGAGCACCTTCCGGTGCATCTGTCGGAGCTGCTGCATCTGTTGCTGCTGCATCATCTGTGGGAGCCGCTGCATCTGTTGCTGCTGCATCATCATCTGCCGAAGCTGCTGCGTCCGTCACCGCTGTGTCTGTGGTTGCTGCTGCATCTGTTGTGTCGTTACCGCCGCATGCAGTCACTGCCAATGCCATTGCTGCCACCATAAATGCCGCAAAAACGCGCTTCAACATACTCTTTTTCATAACTTTTCCTCTTTTCAATAAAAAAAGTGTTTTACGTCCAATAGAAATAATTTCCTACCGAACTTCTTAGCCAGTATAGCAAAGTTATCAAGAGAATGCAAAGGATTTTTCATGAAATTTTGATGTTTTTTCACAGTTTTATTGGTGTATTATTGGTTAATTTCCATAATTGTTTGCAAAACATCTGCAAGTAATGCACAATTTTCGTAAAAAACAGGGTTTACTTGGTCGCCCAAATGCCGGTTGCGCAAGCCGTTAAATAGGCATTGATGAACCCATCTATCTCACCGTCCATTACCGCATTGATATTGCTGCTTTCAAAGGCAGTGCGGGTATCTTTCGCCAAGGTGTAGGGCATAAAGACATAGGAACGAATCTGGCTGCCCCATTCAATTTTCTTTTGGTCACCCTTAATGTCTGAAATTTTATCCAAATGCTCACGTTCCTTGATTTCCACCAGCTTAGAGCGCAGCATTTTCATACAGTTTTCCTTGTTCTGGAACTGCGAACGTTCTGTCTGACACGCCACCACAATGCCGGTTGGCAAGTGGGTCAAGCGCACGGCGGAAGAGGTCTTATTGATGTGCTGGCCGCCTGCGCCGGACGCACGATATACCTGCATTTCTACGTCCTCGGGGCGAATCTCTACCTCTACATCATCCGGAATTTCCGGAATGACTTCAATGGCAGAGAAGGAGGTGTGCCGACGACCGGAGGAGTCAAACGGCGAAATGCGCACCAACCGATGCACCCCCGACTCACTCTTGAGAAATCCATACGCATTTTCGCCCTCAATCATGATTTCTGCCGATTTCAGACCTGCTTCATCGCCATCGAGATAATCCATAATCTTGTATTTAAAACCGTGCCGCTCTGCCCATCTCGTATACATACGATACAGCATTTCGCACCAGTCCTGTGCCTCCGTGCCGCCTGCCCCTGCATGGAAGGACATAATCACGTTATTCTTATCATATTCCCCTGTCAGCAGTGTGCTCAGTTTTTGGTTGGAAATGCTTTCTTCCAATTGTGCAAAGCCATTTTTCAGCTCTTCCAGCATGGATTCATCATTTTCCTCCAGTGCAATTTCGCACAAAGCCACCAAATCCTCCTGCTGGGTATAGACCTCTTGGAAGTTTTCGATTTTTGCCTTCAGCGCACCCATGCGCGATACCACTTTCTGCGATTCTTCCGGATCATCCCAAAATCCCGGCTGTGCCGCTTTCATTTCCAATTCTTCCACTTCACGCGCCGCTGTATCCAGCCCCAACCCCGAGCGAAGCTCTTCCAGCGCAGGTTTCAGCGCATTCAGCTTTGATTTGTATTCTTCAAATTGCAGCATATACTTTGTCTCTCCTATTTAAAAATCCTTTTTTTCGCATTATTTCGTATCGTATCTATAGTATAATGCATAGCAAGGGAAATTGTAAAGGAAATTTGAAATTTTGAAACTTTTAGTTTTGTATTTGCGCGCGTTGTGCTATAATAGATGAATAAAAATAAAAAAGGGTTGCAGCCTATGCGACCGATTGCAAAACCATCACGTGAAAACTGTTTTCTTTCAATATGCTTCATTTGTGCAGTAGTAACATCTTTGAACTGCACCTTTTTCCATGAGAAAATGCTTTCATACGTCCCATATATCATATCAGGAGAGACAAAATTTATGGCTAAGCTTATCGAAAAAATCTTTGGCACCTATTCCAGCCGTGAACTCAAGCGCATCAACCCCATTGCGGATCAGATTGATGCCTTGGAAGAAACATACAAAAAGCTATCCGAACAGGAACTGCGCGGAAAAACCGACCTGTTTAAAAAGCGATTTCAAGAGGGCGAATCCCTGGATGACCTTTTGCCCGAAGCCTTTGCTACCGTGCGAGAAGCGGCATGGCGTGTCCTTGGTATGCGCCACTATCGTGTGCAGCTGATTGGTGGCATCATCCTGCACCAGGGACGCATTGCCGAAATGAAAACCGGTGAAGGCAAAACCCTCGTTGCAACCCTGCCGGCTTATCTGAACGCCCTTACGGGTAACGGCGTTCACATTGTCACCGTCAATGATTACCTTGCCAAGCGCGACTCCGAGATGATGGGCAAGGTCTATCGTTATCTTGGCTTATCCACAGGTCTTATTATTCACGAGATTCCGCCGAAGGAGCGTCCCGCGATGTACGGCGCGGACATCACTTATGGCACCAATAACGAATTTGGCTTTGATTATCTGCGTGACAATATGGCGATTTATAAAAATGCTATGGTGCAGCGCGGGCACGCTTTTGCCATCGTCGATGAAGTCGACTCGATTTTGATTGACGAAGCGCGTACCCCGCTGATTATCTCTGGCCAAGGTGATAAGTCCACCGAGCTGTATGCCATTGCAAATCATTTTGCCAAGCAGCTCAAGCAGCTGCGTGTCAAAGAAGTCGATGCAAAGGAAGCGCAGGACGAAATCGATGCCGATTATATCATTGATGAAAAGGCACGCACCGCAACCTTGACCCCCAAGGGACAAGAACGTGCAGAAACCTACTTCAAGGTTGAAAACCTGTCTGACCCAGACAACAGCACCCTGCTGCACCACATCAACCAAGCCATTAAAGCAAACGGCATCATGCAGCGCGATGTGGACTATGTCGTGCGAGATGGACAGGTTATCATCGTGGATGAATTTACCGGACGTTTGATGTTCGGTCGCCGTTATAACGAAGGCCTGCATCAGGCAATCGAAGCCAAGGAGGGGGTCAAGGTTGAGCACGAAAGCAAGACACTGGCAACCATTACCTTCCAGAATTATTTCCGTCTGTATGGCAAGCTGTCCGGCATGACCGGTACCGCAAAAACCGAGGAAGAAGAATTCCGCCACATTTATAAGCTGGACGTCATCGAAATTCCCACCAATCAGCCGATTGCCCGTAAAGACAATTCCGACGCGGTTTATAAGAATGAAAATGGCAAGTTAAAAGCAACCCTGCGCAAAATCGAAGAATGCCATGCCAAGGGGCAGCCGATTTTGGTGGGCACGGTATCCATTGAGAAATCCGAACTCCTCTCCAAGGAGCTTAAACGCCGTGGCATTAAGCACACGGTTTTGAACGCAAAATATCATGAAAAAGAAGCCGACATCATCGCACAGGCAGGTAAATTCGGCGCAGTCACCATTGCAACCAACATGGCAGGCCGTGGTACGGATATTATGCTGGGCGGCAATGCAGAGCAGCTGGCAAAGGATGCCCTGCGCAAGGCAGAATATTCTGATGATCTGATTGTCGAATCCAACGGACACAGCGAAACGGATAATGAGGAAATTCTGGCGGTTCGTGCGGAATATGAACGCTATTATCAATCCTTTAAGAACGAAATTGCAGCAGATGCAGAAAAAGTTCGCGCCGCAGGCGGTCTGTATATTTTGGGCACGGAACGCCATGAATCCCGCCGTATTGATAACCAGCTGCGTGGTCGTGCTGGTCGTCAGGGTGACCCTGGTGAATCCAGCTTCTATCTGTCTTTGGAAGATGATTTGATGCGCCTTTTTGGCTCAGAACGCATTCAGAACATGATGGAAAGCCTTGGTTTGGAAGATGATGAGCCGATTGACCAAAAGATTTTGTCCGGTGCCATTGAATCTGCACAGCGCAAGGTCGAAAGCCGTAACTTCAGCATTCGTAAAAGCGTCTTGGAATATGATGATGTCATGAATAAGCAGCGTGAAACCATCTATAGCCAGCGTTTGAAGGTGTTGTCCGGTGCAGACATCAAAAGCAGCATCCTCAGCATGGTGGATGATACCGTGGAACGTGCAGTAAGCCGCGCGATTGGAGAACTGCACGTCATCACGCCTGAAATGCTTGACCAAATCCGCAATCATTTCTTGGGCATCTTCCTAACCCCAGACGATTTGCAGTACACCGCAGAAGAATGTGATGACCTTTCGTCCGACCGTATCAAAAACCTGTTGCAGGATATTGCACACGAACGCTATGAATTGAAGGAGCAGGAAATGACCTCTCCCATCATGCGTGAAGTGGAGCGCATGATTCTCCTGCGCAATGTCGACCAAAAATGGATGGACCATATTGATGCCATGCAGGAGCTGCGCAACGGCATTGGCTTGCGTGCCTATGGACAGCATGACCCTGTCATCGAATACAAGCGCGAAGGCTTTGATATGTTTGATGCCATGATTGATGCCATTCGAGAAGACACCGTGCGCACCATCTATACGGTTCGCTTGCAGCGTATGGAACCGCCCAAGAGAGAGCCGGTTGCCAAGGAAACGGCGGCTGTCGGTGCAGACGATGGTTCTTTGACCAAGCAGCCTGTCAAAGCCGACCAAAAAGTCGGTATGAATGACCCTTGTCCGTGCGGAAGTGGTAAAAAATATAAAAAATGCTGCTATCTCAAGCAGTAATTCTCAAAATAACAAAAAACGCTTTTGTAGGTTTGCCCTGCAAAAGCGTTTTTTATGTGTTATGATAGGCAGCTGTCATTCAGCCGACGCAGTGCCCAAAATCTGATACAGCAAACGATAGAGCTGCCGCATTTCTTCCTGCGTCAACGGCAAACTGCATCCCACCTTCATCGGAATGTCTGCTGCCTGCGCCTTCAGTGCTTTTCCCTTGTCCGTAATTGTTAAAATCACATTGCGCTCGTCTTTTTCCGAACGTTGCCGCTTCAGCAACCCTTTTTGTTCCATTTTTTTGAGCAGCGGTGTCAATGTCCCAGAATCCAAATACAAATATTCGCCCAACCGTTTTACATTAATTTGCATATGCTCCCACAGCACCAACATAACAATATATTGCGTGTAGGTCAGGTCAAGCGCATCCAGCAGTGGTTTGTATCGTTTTACCACCTCTCTTGAACAGGCATACAATGGAAAACACAGCTGATTTTCGAGTTTCAGCAAATCTTCATCTTCCATAAACAAGCGCATACCCCTCTCTCACATGGCATCTGCTGCATAGGGCGTGACCTGTATCGGTTTCATCATGCAAAAATGCACGCCATTTTCATTCTGCACTTCATCGGCTTTGATAAAGCCATATTTTTTATAAAACCCCTGTGCACGCTCATTTTTTTCGGCAACATCGGCACATAATTGCTTTTTGCCCCGTGCACGGTACACGCTGATTGCCTGCCCCAGCATCTGCGAAGAAATACCCATCCCACGATACGGCGTATCAATCACAAAGCTGCCGACCTTACCGACATCGGGTCGGGTCTGGTCACAGACATTCAATCGAACCAATGCCACAGGCTGGTTTTCCAGCATACCAAAGGTCACGGCGTCTGGGTCTTCCCGCAGCATTTTCGCGGTTTCTTCCATATATTTTCTCTTATCCAAAGCCTGAATGCTGCCATATGCCTGCCGATACTTTTGCTCTGCAAAGCGCAATAGTGTTTCGCAATCCTCTGGGTTCTGCAAATCCACAGGTCGAAACCACAGCTGAATCAGCGTAGGGATGCCCTTCACATCCTTCCAGCCAATGCTTTGGAAGGTCTGCATCTCCATCGGCAAATGCTGCACATCGTTTCGATATTCCACTTTGGCATGGTTCGCATCGGTAAACACAATTTTCGATACACAGGTGTTGTCGCCCCATTCCAAGGTGTTCAGCTGTTCCGGATGCAAATCCAGCAAAATACTCAGTGCGCCTCGAATGACAGAGCCATGCGCAACCACTGCAAAGGTACTGCCTTCCTTTTCTCGCACCAGCTCGCGTACCCCGTCCAGCATACGCTTGCCTGACTGCAAAATGGTTTCTCCGCCTGGGGCTGCCGCTTCCCATGGGCACAGCTGCCAGCGGTTATATTCCTCTGGATATGTCCTTGACAATTCTGCCCAAGATTTATCTTCCCATTCTCCCATGCAAATTTCACGCAGCACAGGGCGCACTTGCACCGTCAATCCATGCGGTGCTGCAATGGCTTCTGCAGTTTTGCGTGCCCGATACAAATCACTTGCATAAACCGCCTGTAACGGCTTTTTTGCAAACCGCTCTGCTAAATACGGCAGCTGCGCTTCTCCGTTAATGGTCAGCAAGCTGTCATACTGTCCATGACAACGGCGATATACGTTGCCTTCGGCTTCTGCGTGTCGTATCAAATAGACTGTTGTTGTCATGTTTAGACCTCCACCGCACCTGTCAACTCGCAAATACGCGCAATTTGATGCGCTTGCATATATGCCTGCATTTCCTGCAGCACTTTTACTGGTGCCAGCGGGTCGGCAAACATTGCGGTACCAATGGCAATCGCATCTGCGCCTGCCAGCATCATCTCAATCGCATCTCGACCCGTGCGGATGCCGCCCATGCCGATAATCGGCACATCCACTGCGCGGCGCACTTGATATACCATCCGCACCGCCACGGGGAACACCGCAGGACCCGACAAACCGCCCATAACATTAGACAAAATCGGCTTGCGGCGGTCAATATCGATGCGCATCCCGAGCAGCGTATTGATGAGGGACAGCGCATCCGCTCCCGCCGCAACCGCCGCACGTGCAATTTCCGTAATATCGGTCACGTTTGGGGAAAGCTTCACAATCAACGGTTTTTTCGCATATTTTTTCGCCGCGGACACCACTTCTGTCACCATATCCGGCTGTGTGCCAAATGCCATACCACCGCACTTGACATTGGGGCAGGAAATGTTCATTTCAATCAAATCCACATCGGCATCTGAAATTTTTTCCATCATGCCGCAATATTCTTCCACCGTATTGCCGGAGACATTGGCAATGATTTTGGTATCATGCTGCCGCAATAGCGGAATTTGTTCTGCAATGAAGCGGTCGATTCCCGGATTTTGCAAGCCGACACAGTTTAAAATGCCCATTGGCGTTTCTGCAATGCGCGGTGCAGGATTGCCCAAACGCTCGGTTGGTGTCAATCCCTTAACGCCGATACCGCCGAGCATGGACAAATCAAAAAATTCGCCATATTCTTTGCCAAATCCAAACGTACCCGATGCTGTGGTGATGGGATTTTTCAGTTCAACGCCACACAGATTCACCCGCATATCCATTACCATTCTACCTCCTGTGCATCAAATACCGGACCATCCTTGCAAACGTGCCCATAGCGCGTTTCGCCGTTTTCTGCCTTGAGTCCGCAGGCACAAACCAAACACGCACCAATGCCGCAGCCCATGCGCTCTTCCATGGACACCTGACACATCACACCATGCGCCTGTGCAATCGCTGCAATCGCCTGCAGCATGGGCTTGGGTCCACAGGCACACACTGCTGTAAATCCACCGATTTTCTCCTGCAAAACCTGTGTCACAAAACCATGGATGCCATAAGAGCCATCATCGGTCGCAATGAACACCTCGCCCTGTTCTGCAAATTCTGCTTCCAAAATCACCGCATCCTTGCTGCGAAAGCCCAAAATTGCGGCCGGCTGTGCGCCGTTTTTCTTCGCCTGCTGCATGGTGTACAGCATGGGTGGTACACCAATGCCGCCGCCGATAAAGACAGGGTTTGTGCCCAACTCTGACAAATCATAACCATGTCCCAACGCACCGAGCACATCTAGCACATCCCCTGCCTTGCGATTGGACAGCCACTGTGTGCCTTCGCCTTTCACTTGGAACACAACACGCAGGGTTTCCCCCTGCACCTCACAAATGGAAATCGGACGCCGCAGAAGATTGCCCTCCCCACAGCTGATGTGTACAAACTGCCCTGGCTGCGCCTGCTGTGCAATTTGCGGTGCTTGCATGATAATTGAAAACAGACCTGTCCCCATCGGTGCAATCTGCTGAATGCTGCAATTTTCCTGTATCGGCATAAAAACCCCTCCTAATGAATCCTATCTGCTATACTGCCTATTATTTTACCACAGAGAAAGGGGCATCGCAACCGATGCCCCTTTTTTCTGCATATTCTCTCGTGTTAAATCGAGTTAATATCCACCATTTCACAGTTTTCGATTTTAATATCGCCCTCCAAGCTGCGCAGCAAGGCAGATGCGGTATCTATAGACGTCAAGCAAGGAATGGCACGCTCGACCGCAATGCGGCGAATCTGCACCGCGCCCAATTCGGGATGACGTCCCTTGACCGATGTCGCAATGACATAATCAATTTTGCCCGATTCAATCAAATCCATGATATTTGGGGACGCTTCGTCTACATTTCGCACTGCATTCGTGCCAATCATATGGCGATTGAACACATTCGCTGTGCCGCTGGTGGCATAGATTTCAAAGCCCAACCGCTCAAAGCGTTCTGCAATTTTAATCGCTTCCTGCTTATCGGAATCACGCACCGAAATCAGCACATTTCCCTTGCGCTTCATGTTAAAGCCAGCGCCCATCAGCCCCTTGAGCAATGCCTGCCGGAAAGACTTCGACACGCCAAGCACTTCGCCAGTGGACTTCATTTCCGGTCCCAGCTGGGTATCCAAATCACGCAGCTTCTGGAAGGAGAATACCGGCACCTTAACCGCATAATGCTCGCGCTCCGGATACAGACCCACGCCATATTCCATGTCGCGCAGCTTTTCGCCAAACATACATCTGGTTGCCAAATCGACCATCGGCACGCCTGTGATTTTGGAGATATACGGCACGGTACGAGAAGAACGGGGGTTGACCTCAATGACATAAATTTCGTCATTGTACAGCACAAACTGGATGTTGACGAGGCCCAATACCTTGAGGCTCATCGCCAAATCCTTGGTATAGCGCACCAAAATTTCCTTGTGACGGTCTTCAATCGTAATGGACGGATAGACCGAAATCGAGTCACCCGAGTGCACGCCCGCACGCTCCAAATGCTCCATAATGCCCGGAATCAGAATGTCTTCGCCATCACAAATGGCATCGACTTCGATTTCACGGCCCATCATATATTTATCCACCAAAACAGGGTTTTCCACCTTGTTGCGGGTGATAACACGCATGAATTCACGCACTTCTGCTTCGTTATATGCAATTTCCATACCTTGACCGCCAAGGACATAGGACGGACGCACCAACACAGGGTAACCTAAACTTTCCGCCACGGCAACGGCTTCCTCTTCGGTCATGACGGTATCTCCCTTCGGACGAGGAATGCCGCAGTCTTCCAGAATCTTGTCAAACTTTTCGCGGTCTTCCGCCGCATCAATGCTCCATGCAGGCGTACCCAAAATCGGAACGCCCAGGCTTTCGATATGCGCCGCCAGATTGATTGCCGTCTGTCCGCCAAACTGCACGATTGCCGCATCCGGCTTTTCGGCATTGACCACACCCGTCACATCTTCCGGCGTCAGCGGCTCGAAGTACAATCGGTCAGCGGTGTCAAAGTCGGTGGAAACCGTTTCTGGGTTGTTGTTGATGATGACGGTTTCGCAGCCACGTTCTTTCAGTGCCCAAACCGAATGCACCGAACAATAGTCAAACTCAATGCCCTGTCCGATACGAATCGGACCCGAACCCAGCACCAACACTTTTTGCTTGCCGTTATCAGGCTTGACTTCGCTTTCTTCATCAAAAGAGGAATAGTAGTACGGTGTTTCTGCTTCAAACTCTGCCGCACAGGTGTCTACAGTTTTATACACCGGCAATCTTGCCACGCCCTCTGGAATTTCCTTGCCAGACAGTTCACAAATGGTGCGGTCGAGGAAGCCCAGCTTTTTCGCGCGCAGATACAGCTCATTTTCGATGGCAGATGCCGCCGCCAGTTCTTTTTCCATCGCAATGATGTTGAGGAACTTGTGCAGGAACCACAAATCAATCTTTGTAATGTCGAAAACCTCTTGTGCGGTCATAATTTCGCGGCGGAACGCCTCACAAATCACAAACAAACGCTGGTCATTGATGCGACCGACGCCTGCACGGATTTCATCATCCGACCATGCTGCAAGCTTCGGGTCAATCATGGAGGTCAGCTTCATCTCAATGGAGCGTACCGCCTTCATCAGCGCACCCTCAAAGTTATTGGCGATGCTCATAACCTCGCCCGTGGCCTTCATCTGCGTCCCCAACGAATTGTCGGCGTACACAAATTTATCGAACGGCCAACGCGGGAACTTCACCACGCAATAATCCAGTGTCGGCTCAAAGCAAGCATAAGTCTTGCCTGTGACCGCATTCATGATTTCATCCAAACCATAGCCGATGGCGATTTTCGCCGCAACCTTTGCAATCGGATAGCCAGTTGCCTTAGAAGCCAGTGCAGACGAACGAGATACACGCGGGTTTACTTCGATAACGGCATATTCAAAGGAGTCTGGATGCAGGGCATACTGCACATTACAGCCGCCTTCAATACCGAGTTCGGTGATGATGTTGAGTGCAGAGGTGCGCAGCATCTGATATTCCTTGTCGCACAGGGTCTGGCTCGGCGCAACGACCACAGAGTCACCGGTATGCACGCCGACAGGGTCGATATTTTCCATATTACAAATCGTAATGGCATTGCCCTTGCCATCACGCATGACTTCGTATTCGATTTCCTTCCAGCCTGCAATGCACTTTTCCACAAGGATTTCGCTGACACGAGAATACATAATACCGGAAGCCGAAATTTCACGCAGCTGCGCCCAAGTGTAAGCAATGCCGCCGCCAGTACCGCCCAAGGTATACGCTGGACGAATAATCACCGGCAAACCGATTTCTTCGGTGAACGCCACTGCATCTTCCACAGTGTGCACCACCTTTGATGCAATAATCGGCTCGTTGATTTTCTCCATCGTGTCCTTGAACATCTGGCGGTCTTCCGCCTTTGCGATGGTGGTTGGATTGGCGCCAAGCAGCTTGACGTTCATGCTCTCCAAAAAGCCATTTTCGCACAGCTCCATCGCGAGGTTCAAGCCCGTCTGTCCGCCCAGTGTCGGCAGCAGCGAGTCGGGGCGCTCCTTGCGGATGATTTCCTGCACAGCGTCCACGGTCATTGGCTCGATGTAGATTTTATCTGCCATCGCCTTATCGGTCATGATGGTTGCAGGGTTGGAGTTGACGAGCACCACTTCCAAACCTTCTTCACGCAACGCACGGCAAGCCTGTGTGCCTGCATAGTCGAATTCAGCGGCCTGTCCAATGACAATCGGGCCAGAGCCCAGTACCATAACTTTTTTAATATCTGTACGCAGTGGCATTACTGAGCACCTCCCTTGGATTTTTCCATATTTTCTACAAACAAATCAAACAGATACGAGGTATCCATCGGTCCGGGGCAAACCTCTGGGTGATACTGCACGGTAAATACCGGGCGGTTGTGATATTCCAGACCTTCCACCGTGCCGTCATTGAGGTTGATATGGCGCACTCTTGCAATGCTTTCATCCACAGAATCCCCAACCACGGCATACCCATGGTTCTGACTGGTGATGTAGGTGCGGTCGGCATCCAAATCCTTGACCGGATGGTTGACGCCACGATGTCCATACTTGAGCTTTTCCGTCTTTGCACCAATGGCAAGCGACAGCAGCTGATGTCCCAGACAAATGCCGAAAATCGGAATGTTTTTCTCCAAAAGCAGCTTGAGATTTTCCACAATCTCCACATTTTCTGCCGGGTCACCAGGGCCGTTTGACAGCATCACGCCATCAAATCCACCGCCAACAATGGTTTCCGGTGCGGTATATGCGGACACAATGGTCACCTCGCAGCCACGTGCGCAAAGCTCCCGCTGAATATTGGTTTTCACACCAAAGTCATAGAGCGCCACGCGATACTTTTGCGCTCCAACCGCAGGATATACCGCATCTTCGGTGCAGGTAACGGTTTTTACGGCATCCTTTACCACGTACTCGCGCATTTCCTGGAGCGTTTTTTCATCCGGCTCATGTCCTTCTGTATATAAAACACCATTCATAACACCGCTGTTGCGCAAAATGCGGGTCAGACGTCGGGTGTCAATGCCTGTCAAGCCAATAACCTTTTGTGCCTTCAAATAGGTGTCAATCGACTGCTCCGAACGCCAGTTAGACGGATACTCACATGCTTCACGCATAATGAAACCGGACACCCAGCTCTTTTTCGACTCAAAATCTGCCGCATTGATGCCATAGTTGCCAATCATGGGATAGGTCATGCAAACCGTTTGTCCATAATAAGACGGGTCGGTCAAAACCTCCTGATACCCTGCCATACCGGTATTGAACACAATTTCGCCAACGCTGCTGCCTTCATATCCGACCGCTTGTCCTTCAAACAAGGTGCCGTCTGCCAGCTGCAAAAATGCTTTTTTCAAAATCCCACTCTCCTTTATTTCGCTGCGAACCGACCGTTTTCACGGTGTCCGTCCATATTCCACTGCTATACACACCACTTTATATCGTTTCTATTTGTATCACAAGGCTACCGCTGCGTTTTTATCGAATCGCACCCACAATGTCATCCCGCATACGGATGGCTTCGGCTCTTGCCGCTTCCTTATAGTCCGCACCATTGTTGCCGGTCTTTTTCCATGCACACATAATGCCGCGGGAAGAATTCACAATCGCGCCCAATCCGTCTGCATTGAAGGCGTTTGCAATGTCCTGTGCCGTTGCGCCCTGTGCACCATAGCCTGGCACGAGGAAATAAGCCTTCGGCAGCAGCTCACGGATGATTCTCTGCTCTTCTGGATAGGTTGCGCCGACCACTGCGCCCACTTGGTTGTAGCCACAAGCGGTGTCCAAGCCTTCGCCCCAGGTCTGCATCATTTCAGCCACCCGTGCATACAGCGTCCTGCCTTCCATATCACGATTTTGGAATTCGCCCGATGACGGATTAGAAGTCTTCACCAGCACAAAAATGCTCTTTTCACGGGCACGGCACTCTTTCAAAAACGGCTCAATGCCGTCTGTACCCAAATAGGCGTTGACCGTCGCACTGTCTGCACCATATGCCGACACCTCTGTGTCACCCACACGGGTCTTGCCCAAATAGGCCTCTGCGTATGCACTTGCTGTCGCGCCTATGTCGTTGCGCTTAACGTCTGCAATCACATACAGCCCCTTTGCGTGTGCATAGTCGATGGTTTCCTTCAGTGCCATCGCACCATAGCTGCCCAGCAGCTCATAATATGCCGCCTGCGGCTTGACTGCCGGCACAATATCTGCCAATGCATCCATCAGCCCGCAGTTAAACTCCACAACGCTTTCTGCCGCCGCACGCAAGGTTTCCCCATGCAGCATCAAATGCCGACGGGTAATGCATTCCGGAATATATTCCAGACGTGCATCCAGTCCTGCAACGGTCGGATTTGCCTTTTCCTGAATTTTTTTCACCAAAGTATGGATGGACATAATCATGCTCCTTTCGGTAGGTTGCCTTACCTATTCCAATCTATCATTACAAACTGTTCTATTTTATGCTTCTGTGACGCTGCTTAAGATAACCACGCCATCCTGTCCATCGACTTCCTGCACCATCACACGCACCCGTTCGTTTTGTGCCGTCGGCAGGTTCTTTCCGATATAATCCGGACGAATCGGCAGTTCTCGATGCCCACGGTCAATCAGCACCGCCAGCTGAATGCGTCCCGCACGTCCCAAATTGGAAATTCCTTCGATTGCCGCGCGCACCGTGCGCCCTGTATAGAGCACATCATCCACCAAAATCACCGTATGCCCTGCAATTTCAGGCACATCCTGTGGTTGAGGCGCATGACGATTGCCGGGCGGAATATCATCCCGCAGGGAGGAGATGTCGAGCGGCATCACAGGCGGGATTCTTCCCTCGACTTCGCCGATTTTTGCGGCAATCCTTTGTGCCAAAAATTCGCCTCGTGTCCGAATGCCTGCCAGCACAATCGTACTGACATCATGATTTTTTTCAATGATTTCAAATGCAATCCGTGTCAAGGCACGCCGCACAGCATTTTCATCCATAATTTCTGCTTTTTGATGCATACCGTTCCTCCTTCCCCGTTTTTTTGCATAAAAAAAACTTCCCGCACCCAAAGCGAGAAGCCGCAAATCCAAAAAACCACATGCACGCATCAAATAAAGATAGAACTTTCCCCTATCATGCTGCAGGATTTCTGCTGTTTGACGTTTTCCACCTTGGCGAACTCACAGGTTACACTTTTAAAGGCTGACAAAATATTTTATTTATTATACCGTATTTTTATCCTCTTGTAAATGCGAATCCCTCTAAAATACCCGTCTTTTTTTCAGAAAGATTTATACATTTTGTGATTTTATCACATTTTCTCCAAAACTCACTGCGTAATTCCGGCGCATTTTTGGACAACATAGAAGTATGCTGCTCTTTGTCATTTGCCCATTACAGAAACGCCCTGTTTCTGTGCGATGCCAAACCGCAGCATTGGATATAAAACTGTACACCAATCTTTTGTTTTTTTAGAAAGGCGGGAACCCGTATGCGTGTAACCTCTTTGCTCACAGGGCTGGCTGCCGGTGTCGCAGCCGGCGCAGTCGCATCTGCTATGGCAAATGGTGCTATGCACACCCCAGCGGTGCGCCGTGCAGTCAAAAACTCCACACGCCGTGCAGGACATCTTGCGCATGATGCCGCAAAAGGCATTTCGCAGATGATGGACTAATTTCGCAAAAAAGAGCCTCCCCACACGGGGAGGCTCTTTCACATACCATGCTCGTTAATACACACAGGTGCTTACGTGTGCTTGGACATCGCCGCACCGCTGAGTTGGTCTAAACTGCTCAACTGGTCTGACACTGTTTGCAGCAAAGTCAGCAAGGACTGTGCAATGCCCGGATATTCCTTTGAAATTTCCGGAAACGCCAAGTTCAAGGCAGATACCGCCTCTTTTTCCAACCCGTGCCGTCCTTCTCCCGAAGCTGCGGCGCGAATGCGAAGCTCTGTCATATGCATTTTCGCATCGCAAAGGAAGCTGAACTCTGATGCAGGAATGCGAAATGCCGCATCAACATTGTCCGCATTGGACATATATAAATATCGAAAGGCTTTATAGATGGCAAGGGAAAGATAATCCGAAATTTCGGCGGTCAGCTGTCGGCTGCCGGTTTTCCCGGTCAGCTCAATGAGCAATGCCGCAGAGTTGACAATCAACTTTTTGTGCAGCATCACCGATACACTGCCCCGCAGCACATTGTCCTTTTCGGTCGAAACATCCAAGATACGGTCCGCAGAGATGGCAGAACCATCCCGCGACATGGAACGCCCCAGCAAATAATCGCAGGACACCCCATAGTAGTCTGCGGCACGCACCACAAAGCTGAGCCCTGGCTCGCGCAGTCCATTCTCATAATGGCTCAAAAGTGCTTGTGACACCTGCAAATCCCCGGCTGCGGTTCGCTGACTAATCTTTTTCTCTTTTCGAAGTAACGCAAGAGTGCGTGAAAAATCACTGGGCATATTCGTCAAACTCCGTCATAAAAGTATTTATATTATATCCTAAATAATACTCTTTGTAAAGCTTTGTTTGCGCATTTTCCATTCTTCCAGATATTGCATCGTGCACATACTCTTTTTTGCCGCAAAAAAACCTTTTGCAAACGCTGCAAAAGGTTTTTCAGATGGCTATAAATTAGTCTTCGATTTCCAGATAATCTGCGAGTTCTTTAAACAAATGATGTGTATCAACATCATCTTCCACCACCAGCTGCAGCGGTTCATTCAAGCTGAGCAAAAACATACCCAATAAGCTCTTTGCGTCAACCATGCCGCTCTTGCCGTGAATCCAAATATCAAAGCTGTATCTGGTAACGATTTGATTGATTTTCTGAATATCTTCTGTGTTTTTAACTTTGATTCCTCTTGTCATAGCTTGCATCCTCCTGAATATAGTTTGATGTCTGCGTTTGGATGATTCCATTATAGCAATAACTCTATAAAAATGGAAGCTTTTTTTGTATCGTTTTCTTTTTTACCCGCGCAAAACACTTTTGCGCCACAGTTTGCATTGACTTGCCGCATCCCATTTGGTATGCTTGCAAAGAAGAGGTGACAGACGATGGTGCAATGCTTTACGAAACGGAATACTGCCCCGCAAATCCCACTGCTTAAGACGCCCCACCTAGCATATGTCAGCCGCACAGACGAAGAAAACAGTGCGCATCCGCGCGTGATGCACGCCCATTCAGATTTGCTGGAGATTGTATTGGTGACCAGCGGAAAGGGTCGCTATTCGATTGGCGGCAGTCTGCACACCATCTGCGGCGGCGATTTGATGATATACAACAGCGGCGTCATCCACGATGAACCTTCCGGTCCAGAGGACCGCACGCGCCGCTATTGCTGTGCCATTGAAAATTTGCAGATAGACGGTTTGCCTGCCAATGCTCTGATTGCCCAGACAGAAAGCCCCGTCTGCCATCTGGACGAAGCGGCATTGCATCGCGTCACACAGCTGATGGATTTATTGTTTGAAACCTTGGTTGCAGAAGAGGAGGGCAGCTGTCATTATCTGATGCTTGCCCTGCTGCAAGCGTGCTGGGCAGCACTGCATCAGAACAAACTATCCGAAGAGGAGTTGTCGCAAAATATCCTTGGACAACGTATCAAGGACTATATTGACCAAAATTATGCACAGGACGTTAGCCTTAGCTCCATCGCGGAGCGTCTTGGCATCAGCCCCTATTATTTGGCGCACGTTTTCAAAGACATGACAGGCTATTCCCCTATGCAGTATATTCTGCGGCGGCGCATTGGGGAGGCGCAGACCCTATTAATTTCCACACACAGTTCGGTCACACAAATTGCCTCCCAAGTAGGATATGATACCATCAGCCACTTTAACCAGCTGTTTTCCAAGCACGTTGGTATGTCCCCCCGCGAATACCGCCGAAACTACATTCTGTCAGAGGGCAAACCCAAAAAACGCCCTCCGGACTGACCCTTATCGCAAGATACCGCAAGTTTCCTCCGCCATCACACGTGTACGCTTTGCATTCTAACCAAAATTTCTTCTGCAAAAAGCAAGAAAACTGTAGTTTTTTAACTGTAGATTTTATATACTAAGGGCACAAAGAACAGGTTATCAAACCGGCATACAAAAAGGAGTAGACAGATGAAAACGATTAAAATTGGTTCCGTAGGTCTTGGACGTTTGGGATATGAGCACGCTTGCAATCTGGCATTGCGCGTACCGGGTGCAGAACTCGCGGCTATTTGTGATGTCAACGCGCAGCGCGTGAAGGAAGTTGCGGAAGAACTCAACGTACCGCATCAGTACACCGATTTCACCGAGATGTGTCAGAATCCGGAGCTCGATGCGATTGCCATCGTTTCACCCTCCGCCCTGCACACTGAACAAATCGCGATTGCCCTGCAGGCAGGCAAGCACGTCTTCTGTGACAAGCCGCTTGGCACCACCGTTGCACAGTGTCAGGAAGCTGAAAAAGTGGTCATGGCACATCCGAATCAGGTCTTTATGCTGGGCTTTATGCGCCGCTTTGACCCGTCTTATGTTGACGCAAAGCGCAAAATTGACAATGGCGACATCGGCAAGGTCATTATGGTGCGTTCCTATACCCAAGACCCGATTTCCACCATTGAAGGCACACTAAAATTCGCACCGCATTCCGGCGGACAATTCCTTGATATGTGTGTGCATGACATCGACCTCATTCGTTGGTTTACTGGCTCTGAGCCGAAAAATCTGTGGGGTATCGGCGGCGTATTTGAGTTTGAGCTGTATCGCGAACTCAACGATGGTGATAACGTTGCCGTCATGCTGCAATGCGAAAACGAAGCAATGGGCTTCATGTTTGCAGGTCGCGCCGCAGCGCATGGCTCTCATGTCGAAACCGAAATCATCGGCACGCGCGGCACACTGCGCATTGCAGGCGTTCCGTCCAAGAATCTGCTGGAAGTAATGAGCGAGCATGGCGTTTGCCGCGAATGCTATCAGGATTTCCTGACCCGCTGGCATGATGCGTATGTTAACGAAATGGTAGAATTCATTTCCTGCATCCGTGAAGACCGTAAGCCAGAAGTCACTGTACAGGATGGCACTGCCGTTTCCGAAATTGCATATCGCTGCAAGGAATCCTTTGAATGCGGCAAAATGCTCCCCCTGCGTGACCAGTAAGCTTTCTTGCACAGCTCGTAAAAAGAGATGAAAAAAAATCCCCCTCTGCATCGTGGCAGATGGGGATTTTTTCCGTTTAAACTTGGGGAAGCAGCCCTTGCTCGATTGCCGCGCGCATATCCATAACGCCGTTGGAAATGGTTGCAAACGCATCAATAAAACGCTCCACACTTGCCATCACGAGGGACAAATTTTCCGCAAAAACCGTGACAATCGGCTCCAGTTCTGCTCGTGTATCCAGCACGGTGTTGTGCTTTAAATACAGCTGATGCGCGGGTGTAAAGTAGTTAAACGCACCCAACGCAC
Source organism: Intestinibacillus sp. (assembly GCA_963664255.1). Classification (GTDB taxonomy): domain Bacteria; phylum Bacillota; class Clostridia; order Oscillospirales; family Butyricicoccaceae. The sequence continues at coordinate 795,953 of OY760938.1, forward strand.
AATAATCATTACAATATTCGCAGGTTTTGCGTACTTCCTTTTCAAATTCGGGGCGCAGTCCTGTAAACAATGTGGTATAAAACTGCAGCAGTGCCATGCCCTCTGTCGGCATCGGCATATGAATGAAACAAATTTCAATCATAATATCCTGCATAATCTTGCCTGTACGTGGATGCTCCACACGCAAAAGCATCGGATGTGTTTCGTCTTGTGGCTTGACCAACTCCGCACGGAAGTTGTTTTCTTTGAGCACATCGACCATGCACGCCAAAATCTGCGTCTGCTTTTCGTTCATGATAGGTTTCCTCCTCTGTTGCATACTTACTTAATGCCAATATCGGTGCGGAAATGCGCCTGTGCAAAGCTGATTTTGTGCACGTCAGCATATGCCTTTGCAATCGCTTCTTCCAAGGTTGCTGCGCTTGCCGTCACGCCCAGCACACGTCCGCCATTTGTGAGAATTTTTCCATCTTTTGCGGCAGTGCCCGCATGGAACACAATGGAATCCGTCACTGTATCCAATCCGCTGATTTCTTTGCCCTTTTCATATGCCTTCGGATAGCCGCCAGATGCCATTACCACGCAGCAAGCCGCATTGTCCGCCCACTGGATGTCCATTTCGTCCAACTTGCCGTCAATGACCGCATTGAATACGTCATACAAATCGCTTTCCAAGCGGCACAGTACTGCCTGTGTTTCAGGGTCACCAAAGCGTGCATTGTATTCAATCACCTTAGGACCCTTTTCTGTCAGCATCAAGCCAAAGTACAGCACACCTTGAAACGGTCTGCCCTCTGCCGCCATCGCTGCCACTGTCGGCTTAAAAATGGTTTCCATGCAGGTTGCGGCAATTTCTTCGGTATAAAAGCGTGACGGAGAAAATGCGCCCATGCCGCCCGTGTTCGGTCCTTCATCCTTGTCATAGGCACGCTTATGGTCCTGCGCCGAAGGCATGGTTTTCAGCGTCTTTCCGTCCACAAATGCCAACACCGAAACCTCAGGACCCGTCAAGAATTCCTCAATGACCACACGTGCACCTGCGCCGCCAAATGCGCCGCCGTCAATCGCATCCTTGACCGCATCAATCGCTTCCTCTTCGGTCATTGCGACCGTAACGCCCTTGCCAAGTGCCAAGCCATCTGCCTTGATGACAATCGGTGCACCATTTTCCTTGATATATGCGATTGCATCCGCAGAATTTTCAAAAACGGCATAGCCTGCGGTTGGAATCTGATATTTCTGCATCAAATCCTTTGCAAAGGACTTCGAGCCTTCAATCACTGCCGCATTTTTACGTGGGCCAAATGCACGGAAGCCTTCGGCATCCAATGCATCCACCATGCCCAGTGCCAGCGGGTCATCCGGTGCCACCATAATCATATCCGGTTGATTCTGCTTACAAAATGCCACCACGCCGTCAATATCGGTGGCTGTAATGGCAACGCATTCTGCCACCTGCGCAATGCCGCCGTTTCCGGGTGCACACCAAATGTGGTCTACCTGCGGACTTTTCTGCAATGTGTGGCAAATTGCGTGCTCTCGCCCGCCGCTGCCAATCACCAAAACCTTCATAAATACCCTCTCTGTCTTGTCGTAATTTTCCAAATCTTGCACAAACAGACCGACCAAAATTCCATGGGCGGTCTGCCGTGTATCATTTTTTATGGTCGTACAGCATCAGTGATGGAACAGACGAATGCCCGTAAACGCCATTGCGATGTTGTATTTATTTGCGGTTGCAATCACATGGTCATCACGAATCGAACCGCCCGGCTGCACGATATATTGCACACCGGACTTGCGTGCACGCTCGACATTATCGCCAAACGGGAAGAATGCGTCCGAACCAACGGTGACACCGCTGTTTTTCGCAATCCATTCCTTGCGCTCTTCACGGGTCAGCACTTCCGGCTTGACCTTGAAGATATTCTGCCAAGTGCCATCTGCCAAAACGTCCTCATATTCATCCGAAACATAAATATCAATCGCGTTATCACGGTCAGGACGGCGGATATTGTCCACAAATTGCAGTCCCAGCACCTTCGGATGCTGCCGCAGGAACCAGTTGTCTGCCTTTTCGCCTGCCAAACGGGTGCAGTGGATGCGGGACTGCTGTCCTGCACCAACGCCGATGGTCTGTCCATCCTTGACATAGCAAACCGAGTTGGACTGCGTATATTTCAGCGTAATCAAAGACAAAAGCATATCACGCTTTGCCGCTTCAGTCAGTTCCTTGTTGTCGGTGACCAAATTTTGCAGCATATCCTCGGTAATCGCCAAATCATTATAGCCTTGCTCAAACGTGATGCCGAAAATATCACGGCGTTCGCCTGCCTTCGGCTCATAAGAAGGGTCAATCTGCACCACGTTATAGCCGCCCTTGCGCTTGGTCTTCAAAATTTCCAATGCCTCTGCGGAATAAGACGGCGCAATGACACCATCCGACACCTCACCCGCCAAGTAGCGTGCGGTATCTGCGTCGCACTCGTCAGACAGTGCTGCCCAGTCGCCGTAAGAGCACAGGCGGTCTGCACCACGTGCACGGATATAGGCGCTTGCAATCAGAGAATAGTCCCCTTCTGCAAAGTACATCGCCTTTTCCAAATCGGTCAGTGGCGTGCCCAGTGCCGCACCCGCAGGAGAAACGTGCTTGAAGGATGCCGCCGCAGGCAGATTGGTTGCCGCCTTCAGCGCACGCACGAGCTGCCACGCATTGAATGCGTCACAAAAGTTGATGTACCCTGGCTTACCGTTGAGCACCACAATCGGCAATTCTCCCTGCTCCATATAAATGCGTGCAGGCTTTTGGTTCGGGTTGCAGCCGTATTTCAGTTCCAACTCATTCATCGTTTTCAAATCCTCCCTTACTGGTTCTTATTGCAAATGACCGTGCTCTGCTTTCCAGTTGCAATCTCGGTGTAGCAAACATACAGCGACACCTTATTGTCTGCATTCAGATTGTTCCAAAGCGTGTCCGCAAAGGTGTGCATATCGCCTGCAATCGCAATCGTTTTCGGCTCGCCCTCAAAAGACGGCAGCGGATTGCCATCCTGCATATAGGTATGGATGAAATGCCCCATGCCTGCCTTCGGCTGGTCATATTCATAGAAGAAGCGTTTGCAGCAGCTTGGGTCACCCTCTAAGCTCTTGAGAATGGAGAGCTGATAGGCACCGTTTGCCTCTACCACACCGGAAATTCTCGGCGTATAGTTGGGGCTGTCCGGCTCAAACTCACGTGTGCGCAGGGATTCTTCCGCACGCTTGCCGTTCTTCATGCCGTCCCAAATGGTATCGGTCTGGTCACCGTTGGTCACAATCAGGCGTCCGTCATACAAACGCACGGGATGATAAATGATTAAGGACGGGTCGACCATCTTTGCTGCATCAAAGGCTTCTGTGCGAATGCCGTCTTCGGTTTCCGAAAAAATGCGGTTGCGGCTGTTTTCACTGCGGCCCATGATAAAATACGCCGCTACTGCGTACTTGTCATCTGCCGAACGTCCCAAAATGATGCCGCGACCCGGATAGGCATTGCTGCACAGCTCCTGTGCAATATTCAAAATCTCCATTTTTACTCCTTAATCAATGCATTTTTCAAAATCTTTTGTATGCTTGGTAGGAAAAAATTCAAGCAACTCATATTTTGCAATCCCTTTTTGATAAAAGGGATCTTCTTTCATAATGCGCTTCGCCTCATCTTCATCTGCACAATTACAGAGTATAATGCCACCTGTGCGCGGATTTTTTCTACCTGAGCAAATGAATTTACACGCTTGATAATATTTATCTAAATATTGGATATGCTCTGATAAAGCACGCTCTACCTCTTCGATGGGTTTCTGATACGTCAAATTGAAAATAAACATCTGTCCACCCCTCATTCGGCATCCATGTACACTATGCCATCTCGAAACTGCAGTCTGCCCTGACAAAATTGCGAAACCACCTGTGGCAGCAAAATATGCTCTGCCTGCTGCATCACACGCTTTTGCAGCACTTCTGGGGTATCCCCATCCAGCACTTCCACTGCTCTTTGTGCAATGATTGCACCGCCGTCTACGATTTCAGACACAAAATGCACCGTTGCCCCTGTCACCTTAACGCCCTTGCGCAGCGCTTCTTCATGCACACGCAATCCGTAATAACCTTCTCCGCAAAAAGAAGGAATCAGGGACGGGTGGACATTGATGATACGGTTTTCAAACCGACGGCAAAACGCGTCTGACAATACGGTCATAAAACCAGCAAGCACAATTAACCCCACACCCTGCTGCTCCAGCAGATTTGCAAGTGCTTCGCCGTATGCTTGTGTATCGCTATAGTCCTTGCGGCGCATGACATAGGTAGGGATATTGACTTTTTGCGCACGTTCCAGCGCATATACGCCCTCTTTGGAGGAAATGACGGCACAAATCTCCCCATTTTTCAAGTTACCAGACGTCTGCGCATCAATCAGCGCCTGTAGGTTCGTACCGCCGCCGGAAACCAAAACTGCGATTTTTACCATGTTTTTTTGATTCCTTTTCCGTTCATCCCGACCTGCTTTATCGCAAGGAAACGCCTTTTTCCCCTGCAATACAGCTACCAATGATGTATCCCTGCTCGCCTGCCTCTGCAATCGCAGCCAATGCCTTGTCTGCGTCTTCCTTGGCAACCGCAATCACCAGACCTGCACCCATGTTGAACGTGTTATACATATCACGCTCCGGAATGTTGCCCGTCTTTTGAATCAGGTCAAAAATCTGCGGTATCGGCATTGCCGCCTTTTCGATTTCTGCACAAATGCTGTCAGACAGCATCCGCGGTACATTCTCATAAAAACCGCCGCCGGTAATATGGCTGACTGCCTTAACATCTGCCTTTGCAATCACGCTTTGCAGTGCTTTGACATAGATTTTGGTCGGGGTCAGCAGTTCTTCACCCAAGGTCTTGCCAAAATCATCGATATACCGATGTACGGATTTTTCATTGATGCCCAAGGTTTTGCGCACCAAAGAATAGCCATTGGAATGCACGCCAGAAGACGCGACACCAATCAGCACATCACCGATTGTGAGTCGGCTGCCGTCAATCATCTTTGCCTTGTCAACGATACCGACTGTAAAGCCTGCCATATCGTACTCATCTTCCGGATAAAAACCGGGCATTTCTGCGGTTTCTCCGCCAACCAGTGCGCAGCCTGCCTGCCGACAGCCTTCTGCAATGCCTGCTACCATACCCGCAACACGATTCGGATGGTTCTTCCCCACCGCAATATAATCGAGGAAAAACATGGGTTGTGCACCACAGCACGCAATATCATTGACACACATTGCCACGCAGTCAATGCCGACCGTATCATGCTTGTCCATCAAAAAGGCAAGCTTCAGCTTGGTGCCGACACCATCGGTGCCGGAAACGAGAATCGGGTCTTCCATCCCCGCAAATTCGGGTCGGAACAGTCCGCCAAAACCACCCAAAGAACCGATGACACCCTTTGTAAAGGTGCTTTCCACCATCGGTTTCATCAATCGAACGGCCTCATAGCCCGCGGTAACGTCTACACCCGCAGCCTTATAGCTTTCAGAACGGCTATTAATCATAATTCGATCTCACTTTCAAACATATTTTTCTCGGCCTGTTGCGGCACCTCAATCGGATAGTTTCCAGAGAAACACGCATCGCAGAAGCTGCATTTTGCACCCACTGCAATTTTGTGGGTTGCCTCCAATGACAGGAATCCCAAAGAATCTACGCCAATGATGTCCCGCATTTCTTCCACTGTACGGTTGTGTGCCAGCAGTAATTCTCGGTCCGGAATATCCGTGCCAAAGAAGCACGGATGACGGAAGGACGGCGCGGAAATGCGCATATGCACCTCTGCCGCACCTGCGTCACGCAGTAGCTTTACCAGACGTGCACAGGTTGTGCCGCGCACAATGGAGTCGTCCACCATGATGACGCGTTTGCCCGCCAGTGCTTCCCGCAAGGCGTTGAGCTTGAGTCGCACCGAACGCTCACGCTTGTCCTGTCCCGGCTGGATGAAGGTGCGTCCGATATAGCGGTTTTTAATCAGACCCACACCATAAGGAATGCCGGAATGCTTTGCATAACCGATTGCCGCCGGAATACCGGAATCCGGCACACCAATGACCAAATCCGCTTCCACAGGGGTTTCCAGTGCCAAATACCTACCGGCTTCTTGTCGTGCCAGTTCGACCGATGCGCCATCAATCACGGAATCAGGGCGCGCAAAATAGATATATTCAAACACACACGCCGCAGACTTTGCCTGAATGCCGCAATGCATACTGCTCAGCACACCGTTTTCCACCACGCAAACCTCACCCGGTTCGACATCGCGTACAAATGCCGCACCCAACGCATCCAATGCGCAGGTTTCCGAGGCGAAAATATACGCTTCGCCCAGCTTGCCGATGCAAAGCGGACGGAATCCATGCGGGTCACGTGCCGCAATCATCTTGCGGGGCGACATTACCACCAGAGAATATGCGCCTTGAATCACCTTCATGGTTTCCAAGACTGCCTGCTCGATGGAACTTGTTTTCAAGCGTTCCTGCACGATGGTATAGACCAAAACCTCGGTATCGTTGGAGGAGCGGAAAATGCCGCCGTTCATTTCAATCGCACGGCGCAGCTCGCCTGCATTGACCAGATTGCCGTTGTGTGCCACTGCCAAGTTACCCTTGACGTGGGTGATGCAAACCGGCTGCGCATTTTCACGACTCTGCTTGCCAGTGGTAGAATAGCGCACATGACCAACCGCCATGCTGCCCTGCATCGTGTCCAAAATCTCTTGCGCAAACACATCGTTGACCAAGCCAACATCTTTATGACAGCGAATGACACCCTTACGGTTGACCGCAATGCCGCACGCCTCCTGTCCACGATGCTGCAAGGCAAACAGTGCGGTATAGGCCTCGTGTGCCGGGCTGATTTCGGCACTGTCCGGTGCTGCAATGCCAAACACGCCACATTCTTCATGCACCTTGTCAAACGGTAGCAGACTTTGACTTTTTTTCATTTTAAATTTCATGTTACCCTCTCGCGCAACAGCTGCGCAGTCATGCAAATGCGAGTTAGTTTCCCATCAGTCTGCGCATGATTTCCTGATACGCATCCTCTACACCGCCCATATCGCGGCGGAAACGGTCCTTATCCAGCTTTTCACGGGTGGTCTTGTCCCACAGACGGCAGGTGTCCGGAGAAATTTCATCCGCTAACACGATTTGACCATCGGTCGTCTTGCCGAATTCCAACTTAAAGTCTACCAAAATCACGTTCAGGGAATCGAAATATGCCTGCATGACTTCATTGACCTTGAACGCCATTTTTTCAATTTGTTCGATTTCTTCCTTGGTCGCAAGCTTCAATGCCAGCGCATGATAGCTGTTAATCAGCGGGTCGCCCAGCGCATCATCCTTGTAGGAAAATTCAATCGTCGGCGCATCAAAGGTGATGCCTTCTTCCACGCCGTAACGCTTCGCGAATGAACCTGCGGAAATGTTGCGAATGATAACTTCCAACGGCACAATGCTGACTTTCTTTACGACGGTTTCACGCTCGGAAAGCTGTTCTACGAAATGGGTCGGCACGCCCTGCTTCTCCAGAATCTGAAACATATGGTTGCTCATGACATTATTGATGACACCCTTGCCGCTGATTGTGCCCTTTTTTTCGCCGTTGAATGCCGTTGCATCGTCCTTATAATCTACGATAACCAGATTTGCATCTTCGGTTGCAAAAACCTTCTTTGCCTTGCCTTCATATAGCTGTTCTAACTTCTGCATATTCTAAAAACTCCTTTTATGTGTGTTCTTGTTTTATCTGCACGTTTTTTTACTGTTAAAATTGTGCGCGCACCTTTTTGTCCTTTGCTGTCACTTCGTCCGCCATATCCTGCTTGAACTGCGCAAGCTTTGACGAAAGCGAAGCATCCTCCAGTGCCAGCATTTGTACTGCCAAAATCGCCGCATTGTCCGCGCCGTCCACTGCCACACAGGCAACCGGAATGCCCTTCGGCATCTGCACCATGCTGAGCAGGCTGTCCATGCCGCCCATCATCGAAGTTTTAATCGGCACACCAATGACTGGAAGGGTGGTATATGCCGCAATCACACCGCCGAGATGTGCCGCTTTGCCTGCCGCCGCAATGATAACGCCGAAGCCGTCTGCCGCTGCATTTTTCGCCAGTGCTTCCGCCGCTGCTGGTGTTCTGTGTGCCGAAACCACCCGTACTTCATATGGCACTGCAAAGGCCTCCAAACGCATGGCGCAAGCCTCCATCACGCTCAAATCACTGTCTGACCCCATTACAATACAAACCTTTTTCAACTTGTAATCCTCCCTCACAACGTTTCTTTTTTTCCAAAGAAAAGCAGGACGCGGTAATAGTTACACGCGTCCCACTTATATTTCTATGCACTTGTGCCGTAATCTGCGCTATCCTGTCCCATATTGACAACATTTTCATGCTGCATCCACAAAAAGACGCTGCGCCCCATTACGCCACTCCTTTCTGACAAACAAACACTTGATTCGTACTCTACTATTTTATATGACCCAACCGCACCTTGCAAGCTTTTACGCATTCTTTTCAAAAAATTGTGCAAGCTGTTGAAGTTTATGTCGAATTCTATTGCATTTTATTGCCCTTTGTCAAATACCACAAATAATCGCACACTATTTTGGCGAAAGAATCCTTTTTTGGTAGAGCGTATCCTCCATCTGATGCACCCGCTCGGTCCAAGAGCACTGCGCACCATATGCCATGCGTTTTTGCAATTTTTCCTCGTCCTGCTCCTGCGCCGCAGCATCGCACATCTGCAAAAATTCCACTGTATCCTGCGCAATATACACCACATCTGCAAAATCTTCGACCTGCAGCGGCTCCCGTGTGGATACAATCGGCTTGCCCGTTGCCAAATATTCATAAAATTTGAGCGGCGAAACATCTTTGGAAAGCATCCCTGCGCGGAATACATTCAGGCACACGTCAAACTGCGCGATATAGTTCGGCAGTTCCTTTTGCGGCACCAGCCCATTGATGACCACATTTTTGTATGCTTGAAAGCGGCTCAAATCCACCCCCGGCAGGGTACGTCCGATGCAAAAAATCGTGGCATCCGGCCGCGCTTTTGCAAGTGCCTCCATCAAATCATAATCGATGCACTCCTGCAGCATTCCGACAAATCCAAACACCGGATGTGACAGGTTTTTCATATTTTCCGGACAAGGCAGGGTGTCTTTCTCGGTCTGTACTCGGGAGAAAATCTCATATGCGGCGCCGTTTGGAATCATCTGCGCATTTGGAGTATAGCCCGAAAGCGTTTCATGTAGTCCCATCGCCGTAGAAAAAACCATATCCGAAGCGGTTGCCAAATCCCGCTCCATGGCGTCTACCACCGCAGGATTCCAGTGCCCTTTATAAGCGGAATGGCGGTCTACACAGTCATAAACCAGCTTTTTATGCGGAATATGCTCTGTAATATCAGCAGAGGACGGCGAATAGCACCAAAGAATGCTTTCTGCATCAAATCCATGTGCCTGCATCTTTTTACGGACAAACTTCGCCTGTCGCTTTTGATTCCAACGGTTTAGCCAGCGGAATTTATAAAAAAACGGCAGCACGGGCGGCAGGGCATATATGGTTACATTATCCTGCGGCTTCTCCCCTGCCTTTTTATGAGCAAACAGGCGGTCAAAACAGCTTTTATCCTTCAGGGGTGCAATCAGTGAAATAGGCGGGTCGAAGTACAGTACTTCGGCGTTGCGCAGCCGATTCATCACGTTTTGCTTGCGTGTCGGCAAGGGATGATAATTGATAGTAGATAGACACACGATTTTATTTTTCATAATATCCTCAGTTCCATTCGATTTCCAACAGCTGTGCCGCACCGCGCATATTCTCCCGCTCGCGCTGCAGCAGCTGGCTTGCCGTTTCACGCACCTTTTCATCCTGCTGTCCGGACAAGCAAAGGTCAAGCTGCTGCATCAGCTGCTTTGCGGTAAATTCCCCAAACGGCAGGCACGCATCCACCCCAATATAGCGCAAAAAACCATCCACCTTGATGTCATAAGATAGTCCAATCATGGGGATACCCTGTGCCGCCGCAAACATCAGCGCGTGCAGACGCACCGCTACCACCGCGCGCATCCGTGTGAGCAGTCCAATGGTTTCTTCAATGGTGCATCTCTGCCGCACTTCATAAAACGGGCACGTCAACCTTGCGGTGACCTTCAAGCTTGCCGCCAAATCGGTGGGATGCTCAAACGGCAGGAACACCGGAATCAGTCCATACGTTGCATAGGCATATTCTGCCGCCTCTGCCATTTCTGCCGCCGCCCGGTCAAGATTTTTCCATTTGCGAAGCGCAAAGCACATATATTTGCCATCCAGCGGAATTTCCTCACGAACAAACACACGGTCTATCACGTGCTCGGGTGCGGGTGCAAGCTGCAGCGCAGGGTCCGCCGACAGGCGGATTTCCGGCCCTTGCACACACAGCTTTTGCAGTTCCTCACTGGAAGTAGCGTCGCGCAGGGTAATCAAATCCACACTGCTGCTGATGCACTTTGTGGCGATTTGCCGATTGCTTGGTTTATTGATGGGGCCGATGCCGCAGCCGTACATCATGACACGGCAGCCCAGCTTTTTCGCAGCGTGCAGGGTATATAAATAATAATTCAGCGAGCGGGTGGAGGTCACATCCTGAATCAAGCTGCCGCCGCCGTTGACATAGACCACGGCACGGCGCAGATGCCGATACATATTGAAGATGTCAAATGTATAGAGCGCACCCACCCGATACAGCACACGGGTTTCCTTTGGACGGCGCGACAGCACCCAAATCGGAATGTCGCGGTCGAGTTGGCGCATTTCCTGCACGATAGCCTTGAGAATCGCCTCATCGCCGGTGTTGCCTTTTCCATACGCCCCGCAGATGACAACACCTTCCCGTTCTGTTTCATCGTGGTGAAACCGCTTCAGTGCGCGCCGATAGTTCTCCTCCTGCACGGCACACATATTTTGCAGCGAAAAGGTATCACACGCTTTTTCATACAGCCGCTTTGCAAAGGTCTTTCGCAGGGCATCATCCTGTGTCAGCCGCACAATGCACTCTGCCAGCTTGTCCACATCCCCTGGATTAAAGATAAAACCATTTTCCTCGGATTCAATGAGTTCGCTCAACCCACCAACATCAGTAGAAATCGTCACACAGCCCTCACGCACACCCTCGAGCACGGAATACGGAAACCCTTCTGACAAAGAGGACAGCAGATTGATGTCAGACGCCGCAAAAAAATCCGATACATTCGACACCCATCCCGCAAACAGCACATCGCTTTGCGCGTGCAGCTCTCGGGTCAGCTTTTCCAACGGAGCACGTTCCTCGCCCTCTCCGGCAATGACCAGCTTGAGGTTGGGGCACTGCTTGCGTGCTTTCACAAACGCCCGAATGGCAGTGCCAATGTCCTTCACCGCCGTCAAGCGTGCCGCCATACAGCACACCACAGCCTCCGGCTGCACAGCAAATTTCCAGTGCTCTGCAAAATAGGCGGTGCGGTCAAATGGTTCTGTGCGTGCGGTGAAATCCATGCCGTTGTAGATGCGGAACATCCGCATGGGGTCAAACCCCCGCTGTGCCAAAACCGTCAGCATTTGGTCCGCTACCGGCTGATAAAAATCCATGCGCCGCAAGGCGATGGCATTGGCTGTGCCAAACACGCACTGCCGCACCGGACTGCCCAGATAATCCAGCCGATAATCGGAATGCACCGTGGTAATGACAGGCACACCGCTTTCGCGCCGCACCATCGCCCCCATCAGATTGGCACGCGAGCCATGACAATGGATGACATCCGGCCGAAACTCCCGAATCAGCTGCATCAATGCCTTGCGTGCACGAAACGGGTTCCAATATTTGATAATCTGCACTGGTATGCCTTGCTCCATTGCCTCGCGCGGAAAATCTCCCTCGCGGAAGCTGACCAGACACACCTCGTTATTTTTCATCAGCGCTTTTGCAAGCGACATGATATGAGTCTTTGCGCCGCCCACGTCGCCGCCGCCCATCATATGCAACAGTTTCATAATGTTAAAACAGGAAAAACCTGTGCCTGCCCTTCTGTTTGAAAATGAATTTGACCTTTATTATATATGATTCCCGCCTGTTTTTCAATTCCTTCCATCAAAATAGTGCAGATAGCTTTTCCTTTTCTCAATCGTATGGTATAATAAAATAGTATGCTTTCCTTCGGTTTTCGGTTCGGGAAAGCGTTATTCATCTTTACTACCAATGCTTATTAGCGTTTTTTAGAATGGGGCGTTTTTTTTATGCAAACAATCTTATTGGTCGGCGGTGCGGGCTTTATCGGCAGCCATACCTGTGTGGCACTGCTGCACGCTGACTTCCACGTTATCATACTCGACAATTTTTCCAATTCTTCCGAAGAGGTACTATCCTATATCGCCGAAATTTCCGGCAAGCAGCCGCAGCTGTATCGTGGCGATATGCGGGATGAGGCTTTGCTGCACCAAATTTTTGCCGAAAATACGATTGATGCAGTCATCCTGCTGGCAGGGCTGAAGGCCGTTGGCGAATCCACCCAAAAGCCGCTGGAATACTATTCCTGCAACCTTGGCGGCACGCTTGCCCTCTGCCGTGCAATGGCACAGGCAAACTGCAAATGTATGATTTTCTCTTCCTCGGCTACCGTATATGGGATGCACAACCCCGCGCCATACACCGAAGATATGCCGCTCTCTGCCACCAACCCCTATGGCTACAGCAAGGTGATGATTGAGCAAATGCTGCAGGATTTTGCCGCGGCAGACAGCAGCTGGCACATCGTTTCTCTGCGGTATTTCAATCCTATTGGTGCACATCCAAGCGGGCTCATCGGCGAAAAACCCAATGGCATCCCCAATAATCTGCTGCCCTATATCGCACAGGTGGCATCGGGCACGCTGCCCCATTTGCAGGTGTTCGGCAATGATTATCCCACCCCCGACGGCACAGGTGTGCGGGACTATATCCACGTGGTTGACCTCGCCGAAGGTCATGTTGCCGCACTGCGCTATGCCGTAGCCCATGCCGGCTGTGAAGCCATCAATTTGGGCACAGGGCAGGGTTACAGCGTTCTGGAAATGGTGCACGCCTTTGAAGCGGCAAGCGGGCGTTCTGTTCCATATGCCATCGCACCGCGCCGCGCAGGGGACATTGCATCCTGCACGGCAAGTGTGGACAAGGCGGCGCAGCTGCTTGGCTGGAGAGCGACCCACACGCTTGCTGAAATGTGTCAAGACAGCTGGCATTTCACGCAAAAAAGCAATGCGGCGCACACATAAATTTTCACCATTTTACTTTACGGAGGGCGCATTCTGCGCGCAAACAATATGCAAAAGCCAATCGATTATTTGCAATATTTGTATGTCTGGTTCTATATGGCGTTCCGTTCTCCATCGGTGCGCCGTTTGATACTCAAGACCGTATACAGCATCCTTTTTCTCACCGCTTTTGGCGCATCCCTTTCGTTCATGCACAGCAGTGCTGTGTCGGAAACGACCACCAATGTCACCCAGCGCAATCTGCCGCTGACCATTGGCAGCCACTCCGCCATCCTCACCCTGCGGGTGCAGGATACCACTTGGCAAATGGGCACACCTGCGGTTTCCCCCACGGAATATCGGCAGCTGCGCAAGCGCACCGTCACCACCATCCCGCTGTATCAAGCAACCACACCCGCTTTGAACGATACCTATACCACAACTGGTACCTTAACGATTACGCTGGACAAAATCGACCAGAATGTCGTGCTGTATCTGCAATCGGATGCCAACTGTGCTGTAGAGGCGGTTTTATTTTCTGATTCAACCCAAGACCCTACTATACGCAGTGTCAACTCCAAGGACACCACGCTTGCAGCTGCCCAAAGTGCACTTCTGAACACAGCCTATGCCCCCGACAGTGCCTACTATATCGAATCTGATGATTTCCATCTGTATACCTCTCGTTTGGATGGTCTGATGGCACTCGGCAGCACGGTATATGCCTGCACCACTCCCGCCGAAGGGATTACGCTTTCCCGCGCCGCTGACGATACCCTCTCGGTCAGCGTGCCACTGCAAGGTACACCCGATGCCCTCTCTGTTTGCACCATGGTGCTGACGAGCGGGGTGCTTGCCGATTGGAGCGAACCGCTCGCCGCATCCACCGCATTGACGATGGACGCCACCGAAAATAATTTTCACATCCTGCCGGATGGGGTCTATCAATACGAACCGACCACCTATTCCCCGCGCCTGACCGCAGATGACACACAGGCGCATATCTATCTGTCTGCGGCGGCTTGGCTGCTCGGTCCTTGTGCGGATATTCACAGCGGTTCTGTGTTCAACACCATCGGCAAATCCATTTTGTATTCCTATCTCGACCGCATCAATGACAGCGGCTTCATCCCCACGCAGCCAACCTCCACCTGGCTTTCCGAAGACCATGGCATTACAGGCGGATTTTATGACACACGTTTTAACTTTGATACGATTCGCTGTTTGATTTATGCAGACAAATTCTGGAATGATGCCACCATCTCACAGGGTGTGCATAAAATGCTGCAATTTTATCTGCAATTTGCGGAAAGCACCGCATTCACCGCAAATGGTCTGCCCTTCGTGCCGGATTATGGGCATCCTCTGCCCGATACCTTGACCCACACGCAAGCAGAACCTTCCTGTTCTCTGAATCATTATTTGACCGAGGGCACTTTCCTGCTGCGCGCAGGCTATTGGTATCAAAACCCCACGTATTTCAAGCGTGGTCTGCAAATTTTGGACACGCTCAACCAAAGCGCGGCTTCGTGGATTCGCCCCACCGGCGATTTGTGGTATGCCATTCGTCCCGATGGTCAAATGGAGAAAAACGATTATATCGAGGTCACCTATTCCGATTTGGCGAGCACGCTTTCCATGCTGAAAAAGCTGGGATTGTCCGACCGCTATGCAGGGCTGCAATCGCTGTATGCCAGCAAGCAGGATTGGCTGCGGCGTGCTGGCTATACCGATGTGATTCCCCAATACACGGTGGAAACCCGCAATACCCCGACCGTGGACGCGATGGAATGGCTGCTGCTTTCCCAGTCTAACCGCCACTTTGCGTCTGATATGCGCTATTCTCTGCTTTCCGAAGAGATGCGGCAGACATTACTGCCCTCGCCGCAGTCTGTCTTTCTCTCGTTTGAAAATCCCATGGTGACCTCCACAAACTGACCACCGTTTTCCTATGCTTCGCAGCGCATCGAAAGGAGCCTGTTATTTTGGCAAATCATACGCAATCCATGACACGAAACGCCCTGCTTTTCCTGCCTGCAAAGGTTTTGGAGGGCATTTTGGTCATTGCCTGTTCCTCGCTTTACACGCATATTTTCACCAAGGATGCCGTGGGCACCTTTGGCATTGTCAACACCTCGGTGCAGTTTGCCTATCTGCTTCTGGCGGGTTGGATGGCAAACGCCGCCAACCGTTATGTGGGCGAAGAATACCACAAAGACGCCGGACAAACCCTGTTTTCCACCGTTTCTGCGATTTATCTCTGTATCGGCGTGGTCGCAGCCTTGTTCTGTGCAGTTCTGTCCTATCAAACCGCAGACATGACCTATGCCGCAGGTGCGCTGATGTTTCTCAGCTATACCGTGTTTCAAATTTTGAATGCAGCACTGATTCAGCTGGGGCGCGTGCTACCGTCCATTGTGCTCTCGCTCACCTCCGCCTGCTGTAAGCTTGCCATTGCGTATCTTGTAGTTGGGCACATGGAAAATGGATACCCCTCCGCCTATCCTGCAATTTTCGCCAACACCATCGCAGACGGCGTTGCGGGCATCGGTGCGATGCTTGCGCTTTCCCTCCCTACCATTGCACGGCTGCGCTTTTTTTCAGCGCCGATGCTTCGTCAGCTGCTGCACTATGGCTTTCCGCTGATGGGGGTATCCATTTCTGTAGGATTGCTCAACCAAATCGATAAATATCTGGTCACCGGATATTATGGAGAAGCCTTGTTTGGCATTTACACCTCCAACAACGCCATTGCGTCTGGTGTGTTCACCATGCTGTCGGTCGGCATCATGCGCGGGGTCTACCCTGCGGTGCTGCAGGGCTGGCGAGAGGGTGGACAGGCAAAGGCAAAGCCCCTGCTGGATGCTGGTGTAAGGCTGTATCTGCTGGTCGCCCTGCCTGCGGTTGCCGGACTTTCGGCGATTGCCCTGCCGCTTTCCCGCTTTCTCTTTGCCGATGGATACGATGTCGGTGCGCCTGTCATTGCCTACACTTCCCTTGCCATGCTGTTTATGGGGCTCACGGAGTACGCCAACAAGGCCTATGAACTAGAGCAATCCACGCTTTCGGTGCTGCAAAACAGTGCGGCGTCAGCTGTGGTGAAAGTGCTGGCTTCCATGCTCCTATTGCCCACATTCGGGTTTATTGGCGGTGCGATTGGCTCTGTCATTGCGTTTGCAGTGTATTTTTTCCTAACGGTTTTGCGCGTGCGCAAACGCTTTCTGTTCCATATCGCCCTGTCAACCCTTTTGCGCATCTCGGGCAGCGCTCTGCTGTGCGGTGCGGCAGCCTTTGGAATGACCCAGCTGCCCCTGCCGTCTGCCCTCCAGCTGCTGCTTGGTATTCTGGCAGGCGGGGTTGTGTACACCGCCTCCATTGTGCTTTGCGGAGAAGGACGTGCAGAATTTGAGGCCCTTTGCCGTAAAGTTCTGCACCGCACATGATTTTTCTTGAATTTTCGATAGGCAAATGATACAATACATATAAATGTCTGATGCTTGCCGTCTTTCCGTGATGCGGCAGACGGAACAGTTTGAATAATACAGAGAGGCGAATACTATGGAATTTATTAGTGAACCCAATCAATATATTGATGCAATCGAGCTTGCTTCTTCCAACATCGGCAAAGAAATCTCTTTTAGCGGCACGATTCACCGCGTGCGCGATATGTCTGATTTTGCATTTGTTGTAGTGCGTGTGGACCGCGGTTTAATACAGTGCATGATGGACGATACGGTCAGCGGCATTTCCAAAGCCGAGGTAAAGGACGGCATGGTGGTGCACGTCACCGGCAGTGTCCGCGAAGAGCCACGCGCCGAGCATGGCTTTGAAGTGGTGCTGTCCGCCATCGAAATTCTGGCAAAACCGGCAGAACAGCTACCAATTCCGCTTGGAAAAAAGTACATGGGGCTTTCTCTGGATGTCGATTTGCCGCTGCGTCCCATTTCTCTGCGCCATCCCAACAAGCGTGCGGTGTTCCGCATTCAGGCGGCAATCGCAGACGGCTTTGCAGAATATATGCTGTCCCAAGGCTTCACCCACATCCATACCCCGAAAATTGTATCTGCAGGCGCAGAGGGCGGCGCGAATATCTTTAAGCTGGATTATTTCGGTCAGCAGGCGTATTTGGCGCAGTCCCCGCAGTTCTATAAGCAGTATACTGCCGGCATCTTCGGCCGCGTGTTTGAAATCGGCAATGTCTATCGTGCTGAACGTCACAACACCAGCCGTCATTTGAACGAGTATATCGGTTTGGACTTTGAAATGGCGTATATCGACTCCATGTATGATGTCATGCAGATGGAAACCGGCATGCTGAAATATGTCATGCAATATTTGGACATCCACTGTAAGCCGGAGCTGGAGCTGCTCAAAACCGAGCTTCCTGTCATTGACACCATCCCCACCATCACCTTTATGGAAGCAAAGGATATTATGATGGAGGAATTTGCACACAAATCCAAAAACCGTTATGATTTGAATCCGGATGAAGAAGTGATGCTGTGCAAGTGGGCAAAGGACAAGCACAACAGTGATTTTGTTTTTGTCACCCATTTCCCATCCTCCAAGCGTCCGTTCTATGCCATGGATGATGCCGCTGACCCGAAATACGCGCTGTCTTTCGACCTGCTGTTCCGCGGTTTGGAAATCACCACCGGCGGTCAGCGTATTCATGACTATCATGAGCAAATGCAAAAGCTTGCCGACCGCAACATGGACCCTGCGTTGTTTGAGTCCTTCACCATGCTGCACAAGTATGGTATGCCGCCGCATGGCGGTCTGGGTCTGGGTCTGGAGCGCTTGACGATGCAGCTTCTAAAGCAGCAAAATGTGCGTGATGCTTCCATGTTCCCGCGTGATATGTCCCGCTTGGTGCCATAATTTCTCCCCCTTCTCTTTTAAAACCAAAAGAGAAGGGGCTTTTTTCATCCCCTTCTCTGCTCAATCGCACTGGCTCAAATCCCAATCCACGGGTTCTATCCCACGCTCATATAAAAATTCGTTCGCCTTGGAAAAATGGTGGCAGCCAAAAAAACCTTGGTATGCCGACAGCGGCGATGGGTGTGCGGTTTCCAGAACCAAATGCTTTGGATTGGTAATCAGCTGCTTTTTTGCCCTTGCATTGGCACCCCACAGCAGAAATACCGTTGGTACATCTCGTGCATCCAGCTTTTGAATAATTTCATCGGTAAAGGCTTCCCACCCAAGATTTTTATGGCTGTTCGGCTGCCCTTCCCGCACGGTCAGCACGCTGTTGAGCAGCAGCACCCCACGCTTTGCCCACGCGGTGAGTTCGCCCGAGGGCGGCGTATCAATGAAAACATCCGCCTGCAGCTCTTTAAAAATGTTTTTTAGGCTTGGGGGAGGCTGCACCCCTGCCCGCACCGAGAAACAAAGTCCATGCGCCTGCCCTGCGCCGTGATAAGGGTCCTGCCCTAACAGCACCACCTTCACCGCATCATAATCGGTATAGCGCAGTGCATTGAAAATATCTTCTTTCGGCGGGTAAATGGTATATGTTTCATACTCTTTTTTCAAATGATAGCGAATTTTTCCGTAATTTTCGCCTTGCAGTGTGTCCCGCAGCATTTCATCCCAATGGTTGCCCAACTCTAACATAATCGCCCCATGCTCCTTGCTCTTTTTTTCTATTGTATCATATTTTTTGCAAATCCACTATTGACATTCTTCACACACATGGTATACTCTATCTGTACTAACACATATAGTACAGATAGTACACCAACCCGTTCCACAGAGAGGAGGGGACTTATGCTCCATATCGATTATCGCGACAGCCGCCCTATTTATGAACAGATTGTGGATGGTTTCACCAGACTTGCCATCTCCGCTGTCCTCACACCGGACACACAGCTGCCCAGCGTGCGCCAACTCGCCATTGAGCTTTCCATCAACCCTAACACGATACAGCGTGCCTATACCGAGTTGGAAAAACGTGGTGTCACATACTCCATCAAAGGGCGCGGCAGCTTTATTTCTGCCGACTGCGACACACTGCGGCAAACACGGCTTGCCGAGCTGCAAGCCGACATTACAAGCCTCGCGCATGAGGCGCGGCAGCTTGGAGCAACTGACACGATGCTGCTGCATTGGATGCAAGTGCAGCACACCAAAGAGGGGGGACAACCATGATTCAAGCAAAAAATATCACCAAAAGCTTTGACGGCCTGCAGGCAGTCAGCCACATCGATGCCTATATTCGAGAAGGCGCGGTTTTCGGCTTGATTGGCTCCAACGGTGCCGGAAAAAGCACATTCCTGCGTATGCTTGCCGGTATTCTGAAGCCAGACGAGGGTACGATTACCGTGGACGGCGAAAATGTATTTGAAAATCTTGCCGTCAAATCCCGCTGCTTCTACATCTCCGACGAGCAATATTTTTTTCCGAACATCACACCGGACGAGATGAAACGCTACTATCAAAATTTATATCCCAAGTTTGACAACCAACGCTATCAAAAGCTGCTAAACGGCTTTGGTCTGCAAGGTTCTCGCAAAATCCGCACCTTTTCTAAAGGCATGAAAAAGCAGATTTCTGTAATTTTCGGCATCTGCGCAGGAGTAGATTATCTATTCTGTGACGAAACCTTTGATGGGCTTGACCCTGTGGTGCGGCAGGCTGTGAAGGGTCTGTTCGCTGCCGATGTGATGGAGCGCGGTATGACGCCCATCATCGCTTCGCACAACCTGCGCGAGCTGGAGGACATCTGTGACCACGTGGGTCTTCTCCATCGTGGCGGCATTCTGCTGTCTCGGGATTTGGATGATATGAAGCTGGGCATTCACAAACTGCAATGCGTCTTTTCGGCTGATTTTTACCCATCGATGCTGCCAGATTTGGAGATTCTCCATGCAGAACAGCGTGGTTCGCTTTGGACCATCACCCTGCGCGGCACACGAGAAGCCGTGCAGGACCGCATTGCGGCATTGCAGCCCACCTTCTTCGAGCTGTTGCCATTGTCGCTTGAAGAAATTTTTATCAGTGAAACGGAGGTTGCAGGCTATGACATTAAAAAACTCATTCTTTAATTTGGGGTTACTGCGCGAAGGACTGCGCCGCAATCTTTGGGCCGTTGCGCTAACGCTGCTCGCCCTGTTTTGTGCGCTCGTTTTGCCCGTCACCATGACCATTCAAAACGCCGCGCAGCAGCTTTCGCAGGGCGCAGATGCATGGTATGTCCAAAACGATACCCTGACAACGCTGCAAGCCTATTTTAATATTGACAACGCATTTTTAAAAATCATGATGACGATGTTGGCGATTGTCTGCGGCACCTCGCTCTTTTCCTATCTGCATTCCCGCCAGCAAATTGATTTTCACCACAGCCTGCCCATTCGCCGCGAAACCATTTTCTGCACCAATTATGTCCTGGGGCTGGTCATTGTCCTGCCGATTTATCTGGTGATGGTGGCGATTGCTGCCACCATTGCTTCGGTCAGCGGCTACAGCACCGCTCTGGGCGCAATCCACCTGTGTATGGCAACGGATATTGTGTTTTTCATCGCCATTTACACCATTTCGGTGCTGTGCACGATTTTATGCGGCAACCGCATCATCACCCTGCTGCTGCTGCTTTGGGCGATGTTTTCCATTCCCTCTGCCATTGCACTGTTTTCCGGTCTGTGCAGTGCCTTTTTCCAGACCTACAACGAACCCAGCCCCTTGACCTACGCCCTCATGTCACGCACCTCCCCCATTGTCCAATATTTTTCTGTTGTAACCGACAACCAGGACCATGGATATAGCTTTACCACGGACACCAGCACCTCGCTGTCGACATTGCTGCTTGGCTATCTCATCGCCACGGCGTTGCTGCTTTTGCTCAGTTTTGTGTTATTCAAGCATCGCAAAAGCGAACGCGCAGGCAGTGCCATCGCCTTCTATGGCTTCAAAGTGCCGCTAAAACTGTGGTGTGTCACCCTCATGGCAGTGGGCATCGGTTTGATGTTCCATGAAATCTGTGATACCACTGGCTTCTTCTGGTTGTATTTTGGATTGGCATTCGGCGGTGTCTTAACGCATTTCCTCATGGAAATTATTTATGCGTTTGATTTCAAGGCCATTTTCTCGCATATGAAAACATTGGTTATTTATGCCGCCCTGTTTGCTGCTTTCCTCTTTGGGATGCAGTCTGACCTCACCTCGTTTGACCGCTATCTGCCCGCAATCGAGGACTTATCCGGTGTGCGTTTTTCTATCAGCAACGACCAGTTTTACACTGTTGATAACTGGGAGGAGCGCAATCTGCAAAACACCGACAATATGCAGACGATTTTGCAGCTGGCTTCCTATGGCATTGCGCACAATGACAAGGACGGGGCAGCCGATGCATCCGATAGCCGCCACTGGATGTATCTCACCGTAACCTATCTAAAATCCAACGGGATGCAGGCAAGCCGTCAATACAACTTCCCTTATACCGAAAACGACGGTGTGGATACCTTGTTGGAGGATGTCATTTTTTCACAGGAATATATCACAAAATGCACGCCCGCGTATACGTATACACTGACCGGCAATGACGTGCTCAAAGTGCACACGGACGTCAGCTTGGATGACGATGCTGCCGTTACCGCAAATCCGCAGGAGGTCAGCAGCATCATCGCCGCTTTGCGGAAGGATTCGCTGACGCTCACGCCGCAGCAAGCCAAAAACGAATCCCCCGTTTTGTGCTTGGAGCTTGCCTCCTATGACCCTGCGGATATGTCGAACCAGCACGCCATTCGAGATTATAACTTCATCAACTACAGCGATTATATGCCGGTTTATGCGTCTTACACAGATACCTTGCAGCTTTTGGAGGAAACGCTTTCTGTGACCGCAACGAAAATGGAGGCTTCCGATGTGGCATCTGTTTCGTTGTCGTTATATGACAACAGGGAAGACTCCTATAGTGCCACGGTCACCGATGCGGCGGACATTGCCGCCCTCCTGCAATATGGCAACACGGATATGCTGTCCCGCAACACGGTGAGCTATTTGCAAACCACGACCGATATGACCCTCCATGACACTTCGTATCAATACGATGTGCTGCTGAATTTGCACACAGGCGCTTCTTGTTATTTGTATTACACGCAAGACCATGTCCCCACTGCAATTTTCCAGAAATATTTTCCCGAAGCAGCATAAGCCTCTGCGCCTCCCCACAGACGACTTCTCCTGTCTGTGGGGGGGCTTTTGTTCTATGTGCCCCATCTTTGACAATCTCTTGACAAACACGCCAAAAAGGCATACAATAAAAGAAATTGTTACCTTATGATAACCCCACTGTAGCGTACGCTGTTCCAGCGGCTGCGATTCCGAAATACACCCCCAAAGGAGGCACGTGCATGAAACAACTGCGAGAATCCGGTGAAAACTATTTGGAAGTGATTTTGGCGATTGAGCAGGAGCGCGGCACGGTGCGCTCGGTTGAAATCGCCCGTCGCATCGGGGTTTCGCGCGCCAGTGTCAGCAAAGCTCTGGGCGTGCTGCGGGAAGCCGGTCTGGTGGAGCCTGCCTATTACGGCGAGGTGGTGCTCACCGATTCCGGGCGTGCGCACGCCAAGCGCGTGCGGGCGCGGCATGATTTGCTGCTGCAGTTTCTGCGCGATGGGCTTGGTGTGGAATCTGCTGTTGCAGAATGTGATGCCTGCCGCATAGAGCATATCGTCAGTGAGGTTTTGCTCTCACAGATGCAGGAGTGGATGGCCGATAAATACCGCGAAATCAAGGCGTCTGCCACGAGATAGAAAAGAGGATGTAGCATGATAAAATTGGTTGCCGCAGATATGGACGGTACCCTGCTGAACAGCCGCCACCAGCTTTCTGCGCGTTTGCCGCAGGTGATACAGGCACTGCACGCGCAGGGCACCCGCTTTGTGGTTGCCAGCGGTCGGCAGTATTATAACTTGCTTGCGTTTTTCCCCAATATGGAGCACGAAATCCTATTCCTTGCCGAAAATGGCGGGATGATTTTTGATGGAAGCAAGCTGCTGTACAGCTTTTCGATTCCCACACAAGACCTATCTGCACCCCTTGCGCAGGTGCGCCAAATCCCAGGGGCACACATCATCCTGTGCGGCACACAGTCCGCTTATACCGACTGCGCTGACGATTCCATTTTTCTGGAACACGCGCGGCGATATTATGCACGTTTGCAGCTTGTGCCCGACCTGCTCGCCGCCGCACAGCAGGACCGCATCTGTAAGCTGGCCATTTTTTTGCATCATGCCGCGGAATCCATCCTTTATCCATCCCTGCAACGTCACAGCACACACTTCACGAATGTCCTGTCTGGTGACTGTTGGGTCGATATTATGGACCCTGCCGTCAACAAAGGCACTGCCATGCGCTTTTTGCAGCAGCATTTGTCACTTGCTCCAGAGGAATGCATGGCATTTGGCGACTATCCGAATGACACGGAAATGATGCAGGCTGTGGCACATTCGTATGCCATGGCAAATGCCCACCCGCAGCTTGCCGCAGTTTGTCGGTTTCGTGCGCCGTCCAACGATGAGGATGGGGTTGTGCAAACTTTACTCGAAAAATTCCACATAACCCGTTGACAAGTACACCCGCTTGCTCTATAATTTTGTAACAAAGCAGAGTAGATTTCTGTGCGTCAAGTGCCGTCGGAACAGGGAGTTGTCCGATGGACGAAAGGGAGTTTTTCTCCCTGCGGTACAGAGGTCGCATCCCGCTGCCCATATTTTGAGGCATACACCTCATTATTTGTGGCAATGTGGCAACAAATTTATGGAGGTGCTTTTTTTATGCACAAAATTACACAATCGTTCCTTTCCTCCCTGCACGAGCTCAAGAGCGTACGCTGTTTGGCACTCACCGCGCTATTCATCGCCTTGAGCGTCACACTGGATTTGCTCAACATCCGTATCTGGATTACGCCCGAGCTGCGCATCACGTTCAACTTCGTGCTCAGTGCATCCATCGGCATGCTGTTTGGACCTGTTGTGGCGATGATGGCAGGCTTTTGCACCGATGTCATCGGCTATTTGGCAAATCCCGCAGGCGGCGGCTTTTTCTTCGGCTTCACCATCACTGCCATGCTGACCGGCCTGCTGTACGGACTGTTTTTCTATAAGTGCCACATCAGCAAGCTGCGCCTTATTCTTGCTAAAGCGGCGGAAAGCATCCTGTGCACGATGGGGCTCAACACCATTTGGCTGTCCATGATGAGCGGCAAGGCTGTTTTTGTACTGTTGCCCTTGCGTGCGCTAAAATCGGTCATTTTGTTCCCTCTCGAGGTCGTTTTGTTATATCTTGTCACCACCATTGTGCTGCGTATTTACCAACGAACTTCCCAGCTGAATCACTGACGGCGTTCCTTATCCAAAAAGACATCTACCCAATCGGTAGATGTCTTTTTTTACCTTATGAACCGCACTTATCGACCAAATCCAGAATTTCTTCCAGCTTCTTTTCCCGCGTTGCGGCATCTCCGCTTTGAAAAGCCTCCTGCACGCATCCATCCAGATGTGCCTTCAGCACCTCTCTGCGCGCCCGATGCAGCACGGATTCTGCGGCGGCAAGCTGATTGGCAATGTCGATGCAATATCGCTCCTCGTCAATCATTTTCAGCACACCATCCAGCTGCCCTCGAGCGGTTTTAATCAGGCGTCCCACTTTTTTCGCGTCTGCTCTCATATCTATGCACGCTCCTTACGCAATGCCAGTCACCGTGTAGCCCGCTTCCGCAACCGCATGGGTCAGGCTTTCTTCGGTTACGGTGTCCGCACAAGTCACCACAGCTGTGCCGCTTTCATGGCTCACCTGCGCTTCGGTCACGCCGTCCAGTGCCAGCAATGCCTTCTGCACGTGTCCGGAGCAATGGGTGCACATCATGCCTTCAATTTTTATGGTTTTCTGCATCATTTTTTCTCCTTCTTGCTGTATCGGTTGTATGGTTGTCTGCATCGATGCTTGCGTTTGCGCCATACGGGGCATCGGTTTGAAAAGCCGCAGGCGCAGCGCATTTGTCACCACACAGAACGAGCTTAGACTCATCGCCGCCGCACCAAACGCAGGACTTAGTTGGAGCGCAAACATGGGATAAAACACGCCAGCGGCAAGCGGTATGCCAATGCAGTTATAGAAAAACGCCCAAAACAAATTTTGCCGAATATTTCGCAGGGTTTTGCGGCTCAAGCGAATGGCATCCACCGCATCCATCAAATCGCTTTTCATCAGCACCACATCTGCCGAGGCTATCGCCACATCGGTTCCTGCACCGATGGCAATACCCACATCCGCACGTGCCAACGCCGGTGCATCATTGATGCCATCCCCAATCATAACGACACGCTTGCCCTGCTCCTGCAGCTGCCGCACCACACGCTCTTTGTCCTGCGGCAAAATCTCTGCAATGACTTTGTCGATGCCAATCTGCTTTTGCACTGCCTCTGCGGTTTTCTGATGGTCGCCTGTCAGCATAACAACCTCGTGCCCCAGTGCCTGCAAGGTCTGCACCGCTTCGCGGCTGGTTGGCTTAATGACATCCGCAATGGCAAGCAGCCCCATGATGGTCTGCGCCTTTGCAAAAAAGAGAGGGGTTTTGCCTGCCTGTGCCAAGGCATCTGCTTCTGTCTGCCACTTGTCCAGTGCAATACCGTTTTCTTGCATCATGCGTGCATTGCCTGCCACATACACCGTGCCCTGTATCGTGCCTGTGATACCTCTGCCCGCCGTTTCGGTAAAAGCATCCACCGCTGTGCTGTGTGCCCCCTGCTGCCTCGCATATTGCACCACGGCTTTCGCCAGCGGGTGCTCCGAATGCTCCTCCAAAGACAGCGCAATTTGCAAAAAGTCCGGTTCCGAAATCGTTTGTGCTTGGCGCACATCGGTCACAACGGGTTGTCCTTGTGTCACTGTTCCGGTCTTATCGAGCACTACGGTCTGCACCGCCTGCAAATGCTCCAGTGCTTCTGCTGATTTGAACAGGACACCCATCGATGCACCAATCCCTGTGCCCACCATGATGGCGACCGGTGTCGCCAGTCCCAAGGCGCACGGGCAGGAAATCACCAGCACCGCAATGCCCGTTGCCAGTGCAAAGGAGAAGCTTTGTCCCAAAAGCAGCCATATGATAACAGATAACCCCGCGATTGCCAGCACCGTTGGCACAAACACGCCGCTGATGCGGTCTGCAAGCTTGGCAATCGGTGCTTTGGAAGCACTTGCCTCATCCACCAAACGGATGATTTGTGCAAGCGTGGTGTCCTGCCCAACTTTTGCGGCACGAAAGCGAAGAAAGCCACTTTGGTTGATGGTTGCGGCATACACGGTGTCCCCAACCCCTTTTTCCACCGGCATACTCTCTCCCGTCAAGGCACTTTCGTCCAGCACCGTCTGTCCGAAAACAATTTCTCCATCCACCGCAATGCTTTCCCCCGGACGCACACAAACAATGTCCCCCACCTGCACCTCTTCGATGGGCACTTGTGTTTCTTTGCCGTTGCGCTCGACCACTGCGGTCTTCGGTGCCAGCTGGAGCAATGCTTCCAGCGCCGCACCCGTTTTGCCCTTGGCACGGCTTTCCAGATATTTTCCCACCGTAATCAGGGTTAAAATCATGCCCGCGGACTCAAAATACAAATCCGAAACATAGGTATGCACCCGTGCGGCATCTCCATGCCCCAATCCCCAGCTAATTTGATACAGCGCAAAGATGCCATAGACCAGCGCCGCACCCGCGCCAACTGCAATCAACGAATCCATATTGGGTGCTCTGTGCCACAGGGTTTTGACGCCATTGATAAAAAATGTTCGATTGAGAACGGCAATGGGCAGCGTCAGCAGCAGCTGCGTCAGCGCAAAGCTCATGGCATTTTCCGTGCCATGCAAAAAGGACGGCAGCGGCAATCCCACCATGTGCCCCATTGAGATGTATAACAGCAGCACCAAAAAAATAAGCGAACCTGTCAGACGCTGCCGCATCTTTTGTGTTTCCTCCGCTGTGATGTCCTTCGCCGAGGGCTGCGCCTGTGCCGTGCCACGAACCGATGCGCCATAGCCTGCATCTGTCACCGCCTTGATGATTTCTGCATCATCGGTGCGTGCGGCATCATAAGATACCGCCATTGTGCCGGCAAGCAGATTCACCTGCACCGCGTCCACACCGGAAACCTGCGATACGTTTTTTTCCACGTGCGCCGAACAGGCAGAGCATGTCATATTGGTGACCTGAAATTGCTGCTTCATAAGACATCCCTCCATACACATACCCCGTGGGGGTGTTTTTTTCTTGCTTGTAGTATAGTCGCGCGCTGCCGTTTTGTCAAGTCCCTTTCACCTCTTATTTTATACGAACAGACCACTTCCAATACATTTGACAGAGCATCTGCCTTTGCAGTATAATAGAGCAAAAGACTGGGGCATTTGCCCCATCTGTTCATTCTTTTCTGCGCAAACGGAGGTGCTGTACTGCTTTGACATCTAAATTACTGCAATCCTCTGGTTTGCGCTGCACCCGCCGCCGCAAATTGGTTTTGGACATCTTGGCACACGCAAAAATCCCCATGACGGCGGAGGAAATCCATGCCGAAGCTGTGAAAACCGAAAAAATCGGATTTTCCACCACC
Source organism: Intestinibacillus sp. (assembly GCA_963664255.1). Classification (GTDB taxonomy): domain Bacteria; phylum Bacillota; class Clostridia; order Oscillospirales; family Butyricicoccaceae. Next base: position 823,886 of record OY760938.1, read on the forward strand.
TATCGTTTACTGGCACAGCTGACCGAACACCGGCTGCTTTTGAAAAATGACGGCTGCAATGGACGCGCCTACTATCAGCTTGCCACCGCCCCTTCGCATATGCACACCCTGCACTGCATCCTTTGCGGAGATGTGGTATCGATTGACCACTGCCCGCTTGCCGCCTTGGAAACCCGACTTGCCGCCGAAACCGGCTATCGCATCACAGGGCACAATCTGACCTTTCAGGGCATTTGTCCGAACTGTCAGAAGCTTTCGATATGTGATTCCTAATAACCTGCATTCCACTGCTATATTGCCCCTCTACACGCAGAAAAACCCGCGCGCTTTTCTGCGTTTTCTTGTTTTTGAAACTTCCATTTTTTTCTTGCACATCAAGAGAATACTGCATATTTTGTGCGCTTTGACGTTTCTTCCGCCATCCTACACCATTTTTTGTACAGAATTTTCATTGTGATGATTTTAACGCTATTGTTACAAAAAAGACAATAAAAACTTTTGCTTTTTTATTGATTTTTACACGCAATCGTGCTAATGTAACAAATACAAAAGCAAGATAACACAATCAATTCACCATAAAATGTCCACAAGGAGGAGTACAGTATGAGTAAGGTAAAAGTAGGCGTAGCAGGCTATGGCGTCATTGGATTGCGCCTTGCAACAGGTGTTGCACTGCAGGAGGATATGGAGCTTGTCGGGGTTGCCGATGTCGCCCCCACCCTTGCGGTGCGTGGTCTGGTGGAATCCGGTATGCCCTATCATTTCTACAATGCACTGCCGGACAACGAGGAAAAGCTGCAGGAAGCCGGCGTACCGATTTCCGGCACGATGGAAGACCTTGTGGAACAATGCGACATCATGCTGGATGCCACCTCTGCCGGCATTGGTGCCAAAAACAAGGAATTATATCAGCGTATGGGCAAAAAGGCGATTTTCCAAGGCGGTGAAAGCAACCACATCGCAGACACCTTTTTCCATGGCTATGCCAACTATGAGCGTGGCTTGGGGCAGCAATTCCTCAAGCTGACCAGCTGCAACACCACTGGCTTGATTCGTGCCGTGGATGCGCTTGACCGTGCCGTCGGCGTTGAAAAAGTGGCGGTTACCATCATCCGTCGTGTTGCCGACCCGGGAGATTATCACAGAGGACTGACCAATGCCCTACAGCTGGAATATGCGCCATCGCACCAAGCTTTGGACTTGATGAACATCATGCCACATGTCAACGCAACCGGCATTTTGATTCACACACCCGTCACCCACGGACACATCATCACCGTGGTTGCCAAAACCAAAAAATCCATCGATAAATCTGGTCTTTTGGAGGTTGCGTCCGCACATCCGCGTATCCGTCCTGTCAGAATCGCAGATGGCTTTTTGGGCAATGCTTCGCTGTTCCGTTATGCACGCGACATGGGCAAATTCCGCGGTGATAATTATGAAATTGCCTTGTGGGAGGAATCCATCGTCATGAGTGGCGACGAAATCATGTTTGCCATCAATATTCCGCAGGAATCTGTCGTCATTCCGGAAAATATGGACGGCATTCGTGCCGCAATGCAAATGCAGATGACCCGCGAGGAAGGCACCGCCATGACCAACCGCTATCTGGGTATGAAATAACCAATCGACAGGAAGGACTATCATGAAGCTTTTTGGGATTTACACACTCGATGCTTTGGATGTGACACATAAAACGGTGCTTGTGCGCCTCGACATCAACGAACCGATTGACCGAGCGCAGGATGCCGTCATGGATGATACCCGCATTCGCGGCTGTATCCCCACCATCCAGCAGCTGCGTGATGCGGGTGCAAAAATCGTCCTGTTGGCACATCAGGGCAGTGATATTGAATACAAAAATTTCTATACCCTGCGTCCCCATGCCAAGGTGCTCTCCGCACTTTTGGGCACGCCTGTGCAGTTTCTGCCGGACGTGTGCGGACCTGCGGCGCAGAATGCCATCCGCAATCTACAAGATGGCGAGATTTTACTGCTCGACAATGTGCGCTTTATGTCAGAGGAGCAAACGCTCTTCGAGCGTGCCCTCCAGCTCACGCATGCACAGCAGGCGCAAACCTTGGTCGTGCGAACCTTGGCACCGCTCGCCGACTGCTATGTGTGCGATGCCTTTGCCGCAGCACACCGTGACCAGCCGACCTTGTGCGGCTTTGAACAGTTGCTCCCCTCTGCCATGGGACGCCTGTTTGAAAAAGAGTACAGCGTCATTTCCTCTCTGATGGAAGCACCGGAGCGCCCCTGCGTGTTTGTCTTAGGTGGTGCGAAAATCGCCGATGCATTTCTGATGATGCAGACGGTTCTGGAGCGTGGCATTGCAGACCATGTGCTGACTGGCGGCTTGGTTTGCAACATCCTGCTTGCGGCAAAGGGCGTTGACATTGGTGCAGCGTCCCTCGGTTTTATCCAAAAGCAAGGCTATGCCGATTTCATTGAAACAGCAAAACCGCTTTTGGAAACCTATGCTGACAAAATCGTCCTGCCACAGGATTTGGCATATACCGATGCGACAGGTGCACGCTGCGAGGCGCCTATCACTGCCTTGCCGCAGGAACAGCCGCTCGTTGACATTGGCACACAGACCGCAGCACACTATGCAGAAATGATTCAATCCGCCAAGACCGTTTTTGTCAACGGACCGATGGGCATTTTTGAAAAAGCAGAAACCGAATATGGCACAAAAGCCATCTGGCAGGCACTTGCCGCCACCGATGGTTATACCGTAGTCGGTGGTGGGGACAGCGTGACCGCGACCAAAAAATATGGTCTAACCGCGCAGATGAGCTACATCTGTACAGGCGGCGGCGCACTCATCCGCTTCCTCAGCGGGGAAGAATTGCCCGTTGTCAAAGCACTGCGGCACGCCGCAGAAGCGTTTCCCCTCGATTAAGGACATACGCAGAAAGGAAGATTAACCATGCAGACGTATAAAATTGCAGTCATCGGCGGTGATGGTGTCGGCCCTGAAGTGCTGGCAGAAGGCATCAAGGTGCTGAACAAGGTTGCCGAACTGGACGGCGAATTTCAATTTGAGTTCACCGAATTTCCTTGGGGTTGTGACTACTATCTAAAAACCGGAAAAATGATGGAGGATGACGGCATTGAACAGCTGAAACCGTTCGATGCAATCTACTTGGGCGCAGTTGGTATGCCCGGTGTGCCAGACCATATCTCCCTATGGGATTTGCTGCTGCGCATCCGTCATGATTTTGATGAATATGTGAATGTACGTCCGGTGAAGCTGCTGAACGGCGCGCCATGTCCGCTTGCAGGCATCCAAAAAGGCGATATTGACATGATTGTCATTCGTGAAAACAGCGAAGGCGAATATGCCGGTGCAGGCGACTGGCTCTATAAGGGACAGCCGAACGAAGTGGTTTTGCAAACCGGTGTTTTCTCCCGCAAGGGTACGGAGCGCATCATCCGCTATGCCTATGAGCTTGCGAAAAAGGAGGGCAAAACCCTCACCAGCATCAGCAAAGCCAACGCACTGAACTATTCCATGGTGTTCTGGGATGAAGTTTTTGCGGAGGTCGGCAAGGACTATCCGGAAGTGGAAACCCATTCCCTTCTGGTCGATGCCGCAAGTATGTTCTTTGTGAAAAACCCACAGCGGTTTGAAATCGTGGTCACCTCCAACCTATTCGGTGACATTCTCACCGATTTGGGTGCGGCAATTTCGGGCGGCATGGGTCTTGCGGCAGGTGCAAACCTCAATCCGGAGCGCACCTTCCCCTCCATGTTTGAACCGATTCACGGCTCTGCACCCGATATTGCAGGACAGAAAAAATCCAATCCGCTTGCAGCCATTTGGTCTGTCAGCCAAATGCTGGACTTCTTTGGACACGAAGACTGGGGCAAACGTCTGATTGATGTCATTGAACAGGTCATGGTGGAGGCAAAGGCACTCACACCAGACATGGGTGGCACTGCCACCACCGATGCCGTCGGGGACGAAGTGATTCGTGTGCTCTCGCAAGCTTGACAATACTCCTATATTCTCTCTCCTTACACAAAAGGCACTGCCTGCATCGTCTATTTTGATGCAGGCAGTGCCTTTTTTTCTATCTTTTATGATGCGATTATATCGTATTTCGCAAGAGAATGCAGACAGCGTGCGCCGCAATGCCTTGCTTTGCGCCTGTGAAACCAAGCCCTTCTTCCGTGGTGGCTTTCACATTGATTTGGTCTGTCTCTGCACCAAGCACTTTTGCCAAATTCATCCGCATTTGCTGAATGTGCGGTGCCATTTTCGGTGCCTGTGCCAAAATGGTGGCATCCAAATTGCCCAGCTGATACCCCTTTTCCTGCAACTTTTCTCCCACTTTTTGCAACAGAAGCAGACTATCCGCCCCTGCATACTGCGGGTCTGTGTCAGGAAACAGCTTTCCAATGTCACCCATTGCCGCCGCCCCCAAAAGCGCATCCATCACCGCATGGGTCAGTACATCGGCATCGCTGTGCCCCAAAAGTCCTGTTTCGTGCGGAATCTCCACCCCGCCAATGATACATTTCCGCCCTTCTGTTAGGCGGTGTACGTCATATCCATGTCCAATTCGCATCATAGTTCCTGCTTCTCCAAAATCGCTTCCCCTATCACAATATCTTCCTGCGTTGTGATTTTGATGTTTTCATAGCTGCCCTCCACCGCACAAACCGCAATGCCCATGGCCTCCACTGCGGCGCAATCGTCCGTCACCAGTTTGCCCTCCCGCAGGGTTTTCTCCAAGGCTTGGCGTAGCTGCTCACGGCAAAACACCTGTGGTGTCTGCACGGCGGCAATCGAATCCCGTGGCACATCTGCCTGAATGCAGCCGTTCACCACACACTTGACGCTGTCCTTAATGGGTACGACGGGTGCTGCCGCCCCGACACGCTTTGCTGCGGCAATCGTTGTCCGAATCGTTTCTTGTGAAACAAATGGACGTGCCCCATCATGCACTGCCACCCAGGCGGTCTGTTCGCCGCAAGCACAAACCCCTGCCAAAACCGATGCTGCACGGGTTTCGCCCCCGCAAACAATCTGCGTCACCTTGCCCAAACCATAGGCACGCATCAGTTTGCCATACGGCAAAATATCCTGTTCACGGCAAACCAATATGATTTCATCAATCCCATCGCATCTTTGAAACGCCATCACCGTGCGCACAAGCACAGGCAGCCCATCTAGCTCCATGAGCAGCTTATTTTCCCCCATGCGGCTGGACGTGCCTGCCGCCGGTATGATGGCGCAAATCTGTGCTGGTGTTTCGCCCTGTGTGCCCTTTTGTTTTTTGGTTCGCATTGCCATCCATCCTTGTATAAAAAAATAGCTCTGTTCGACACATCATCGACAGAGCTGCGTTTGGAGTATATTTTCAATTTCATTGGGCGTGCAATGCAACGCCAGAGAAAGCTCTGATGCCAAAATCCTCTGTGCGGCACACAGCATTTTCTTTTCCCCATTGGACAATCCATGCGACTGCTGCCGCAGCACCAAACTTTTGATGACGCGCGCAACCTCATGCAAATCCCCACTCCGAATCCGCAGCATATTCTCACGATACCGACGATTCCAGTACTGTTCCTCGTCACACGATAGCTCCGGCAATTCCTGCAGCAGTGCTTGCGCCGTTTGTACAGAACAGACCGACCGAATGCCGATTTCATCGCTGCTGCCTATCGGCAGATAGAGCACCATATCGTCCAGAAGCAATTTTAGCGCATAGTATTCCTGCAAACGGCCTTCGACCTTTCGCTTCACAATCGCTTGAATTGTCCCTGCACCATGCATTGGGTGCACAATCAAATCTCCTGTCTTATACATCGGCAATCACCCCACTAACACTCTGTGGCTTTACCTACTACGACATTTATATTATATCCTGCTTTTTCTCATAATGCAAGCCTTTTGTTGCACAATTAATACAATTCCAATGAAAAACAGCCACGCCCCTGCATTTGTCCAATATAGCCACAGACCCATTGGCAGCAGAAGCAGCGCAAAAAAGCAGGAAATCCCCCGCACCAGCGCATCAAACCGTGTCCCCATCGCCCAAAACAGCACCATACCGCCATCCAACGGCAGAATTGGCAGCATATTGAACACGCCCAATGCAACATTCGCACCTGCAAACACAAAAAATTGTAGTTTTGCCGCCAAAATACCGCCCAGCAAGCTGGCAAGCGGTCCTGCCGCCGCAACAGCGCAGCGTTTCCATTTTCCATCCTGCATCCGATACTGCATCACCGCACCCACTGCCGTGATGTGCATGCGCATGAGCGTGCCGCCGCACAGCCGTAAGGCGCAATAATGCGCCAGTTCGTGCCACGCCGCTGCTGCCAACAGCAACAGAAACATCTGTTCCTCGTCCACCAGCAGCAGCACCGACAGCAGCAGCAAAAAGGAATCCTGCACCCGTATCTTCCCCACCGCGTGATTGTGCCAATCTGTCCGCTTATGTGCTTTCATATTGCACGTAATTTGCCGGATTGAGTGCCTTTCCGTCATGCCAGACCTCCAGATGCAGATGGTTTCCAGTGGCAATGCCCGTTGCCCCAACCTGTGCAATCTCCTGCCCCGCTGTGACAACAGCATTTTCCTGCACTAAAATCGCGCTGCAATGCGCATATAAGGTGGAAAAACCATCTGCATGGTCAACAATCACGTATTTTCCATAGCTGCTTTCGCCGACCATGCGCACCGTTCCGTCCGCCAACGCACCGATTGGCTCTCCTTCTGCCGCCGCTACATCAATGCCATAATGGAAGCTTTCCGTTCCGCTGATGGGATGCACCCGTGTCCCAAAAGCAGAGGTCAGCGTGCCTTCTGTGGGTTTCACATGCGAAAACGCCATCACATATGCCACATCATCTACTTCTTTCGGAAAATTGGATGTTGTGCGGTCAATCAAATCTTCCTCATAACCACTATCCGCCTGCATCTCTGCCGTGGTATCGCCGGGTGCAGTGTCTGCCGTTTCTGTGGTCTGCTCCTGTGTGCCGTCTACCGTGTCTACGATGCCAAACACCTGTGCCAACCGCTCATGCTGCGCAAAAACGCTCTGCAATCCGCCGCTTTCCGTGAAATGCCCCAATACTTGCATCACTTCCTGCGCTTCCATACCACCATGCAGCAAATTTGCCGCTTTCGTGCGCAAGGTCACGGCAGGGCCTGTATCCGCATATTTTATCATCACAGACACAAAAAAAATGCCTACACACGCCAGCATTTTCACGTCACCCATCGTCAGCCGATAAGCACGTTTTTTTCCTGAAGAAGTCGTTCCCTGCTTTCCTGCCATACCCAATCCCCTCCGTTTTTTTCATCTGATTTCCGTGTTTTTGCTCTGGCGAAACCCGCTTTTTCTCTATATCTATGCCAATCCATCTGATAGTAGACCACGGCAAGCAAATGTACCAACAAACAGGGTAATATTCTTGTTTTCTTTTCAGCAGCTTTCAGAATTTGTCTTTTTATTCCCGCCACCGTGTGGTATACTAGAAGAAACTTTCTGCACAAACAGTTTTCCGGATAAAGGTTGTGATTTTTTGGGACGACGAGGATTTATTCACACAAAAGATGAAATTAAATTTTTGGTGCTGTATGCCATGCAGTATCTGGATTTTCCTGTGACCTTTGCCTCCATTGTGGACATTTGCACATGGTGTGACGATGGTTTCAGCTATTTTGACCTGCAAGAGGCATTTCAAGAAATGCTCAAAAGCGGTCACATTCAAGCCGCTGCCGGAGAATCTACGGATATGCTCTACAGCATTACCCCTCCCGGCTGCGATGCCGCACAGGTGTTTGAAAAAAATCTGCCCGCACCCGTGCGCGAATCGGCACAGGCATCCGCGCTGCGTGTGGTGCGTCAGCTGCGCCGAGATTCTGCTATTTCCACCCAGACAACCCAACAAGCAACGAATGATTTTTTGGTGCATCTCTCGATGGAAGATGTCTTTTCCGTGCAGATGCACGTGGTCAGCCGTTCACAAGCGGCACTGCTGGAGCGAAACTTTCGCCAAAATGCAGAAAACATCTATCATGTCCTGCTGGACAGCATGATAGAACAGAACTTTGAAAAGGATACAGAACCCAACCCATGAAATATTTAAAACAGCTTGCCACTATTTTTGCGTTTTGCGTTTGCGGTGACCTTATTTCCGCTCTTCTCGGCGGTATCATGCCCGGCAATGTGATTGGCATGCTGCTGCTGTTTCTCTGTCTGCTGACAGGCTTGCTGAAAATGCCACAGGTCGAAAGCACCGCTGACTTTTTTCTCAGCAACATGGCGTTTTTCTTTCTCCCTGCTTGTCTGGGCATTTTGACGGTGTATCCGCAAATTAAGCAGTATTTGTTTCCGATGCTCGCAATTATTCTGCTGACCACCCTTTTGACAGCCGCCGCCACCGCCTATACGGTGCATTTTGTGCTGCAGTGGCAGGCTTCTCACAAAAAGGAGGGGAAATAATGCGCGAAATATTCCAATCCCCCTTGCTTTGGCTGGCTCTTTCGGTGCTTGCCTATGAAATCGGTCTGGAAGTGCATCGCAGGCTGCAAACACCCCTTGCAAATTCGCTGTTGATTGCAACTCTGCTGATGAGCGCACTGCTGTTGACCACTGGCATTTCCACAGACACCTATAACATCGGCGGGCAATTCATTTCCATGTTTTTGACCCCTGCCACCGTAGCACTTGCCGTGCCGATTTATCGCCAGCTTGAGGTGTTAAAGTCGCATCTGCTGCCGATTTTGGCGGGCGCACTGGTGGGTTCGCTCACCTCGCTTGGCAGTGTGTTTTTGCTGTGCCGTTTGTTTGGTCTGCCCAAAAATATTTTAATGTCCCTGCTGCCGAAATCGGTCACTACGCCGATTGGTGTTTCGGTATCCCAAATGCTGGGCGGCATTCCGGCGATTACGGCACTTTCCATCATCATCACAGGCTTGTTTGGTGCCGTTGTGCTACCGGCATTTCTCAAGCTGCTGCACATACAGCATCCGGTGTCCGTCGGCATTTCCATCGGCACCTCTGCCCATGCGGTTGGCACCTCCCGTGCCATCCAGTTGGGAGAAGCCGAGGGCGCAATGAGCGGACTTGCCATCGGTATTGCCGGCTTGATGACGGCGCTCATCGCTTCGATTGGTTCTCTGTTTTTATCGTGAATCAGTGTAAATCGTGCGTATTTTGTCTGCATTTTCACACTTTTCCTTGTAATGTTCTATCAAAACTGCTATACTGAATCTAAAAAACACAGAAAAGGATGGTTTTCACATGCTGTCAACCGCAAAGAAAGAATTTATTGAATTTATGATGGGTGCGGATGTGCTCCGTTTCGGGGATTTCACCACCAAAAGCGGCAGAAAAACCCCGTATTTCGTCAACACCGGCAACTATAAAACAGGTATGCAGAGCGCAAAGCTTGGTCAGTTCTATGCGGCAATGGTCAAAGAAACCCTTGGAAGCGAGTTTGATGCCATTTTCGGACCTGCTTACAAGGGCATTCCGCTTGCAACCTCTGTTTCCTGCGCTTTGGCACGTGATTTTGACATTGACAAGCCGTTTTTCTTCAACCGTAAGGAAGCAAAAGACCATGGCGAAGGCGGCTCTATTGTCGGCTACAAGCCGGTAGACGGCGACCGCATCATTATCATTGAAGATGTCATCACCGCTGGCACAGCCATTCGGGAAACCATGCCCGTGCTAACTGGCTGCGCGGATGTGCAGGTTACCGATATGTTTATCTCTGTCAACCGCTGTGAAGTCGGCACAACGCCCGGCAAAACCGCTGTGATGGAAGTCGGCGAAGAATTCGGCATCAAGGTTCATTCCCTCATCACCGTTGCGGATATTCATGCCTACCTCAAGGCACAGGGCACTTACGGCGACATCCTGCCTGCAATGGAAGCCTATATGCAGCAGTACTGTGTGCTGTAAAGTTCGCAAAAAGACTTGCTTTACATCGATTCTGATGCTATACTGAAACAGTTAATAGATTTGCGATGAACAGGAAAAGTAATCTGTCTGCATCTTGTCAGAGAACGGCGGTCGTTGGCTGTAAACCGCCCCAAGACGGCATCAGATGAAGTTCCCCTGCGAGCATCGGCACTGAACCCATTTGCAGTAGGTGTTGACGGAGTCCTGCCACGTTATCGGCAGTCAATGAGTGTTCGCCCGTTTGGGCGGAAATCAGGGTGGTACCACGGAATGCATGCAGCCTTTCGTCCCTTGCTTTGGGGCGAAAGGCTTTTTTGTCCTATATCATTCGTTTAAGGAGTGTTTTCCCATGAAAGAAAAGCTGCAAAGTATTTTGCAACGTGCAAACGAAAGTTTGCAAAGCATCGCTTCTGCCAAAGAGCTCGATGACCTGCGTGTCCAGTTTCTTGGCAAAAAAGGCGAACTGACCGCATTGCTCAAGGGTATGCGTGATTTGTCCGCGGAAGAACGTCCGCTTGCCGGACAGATGGTCAACGATGTCCGTGCGACCATTGAAACCGCACTCGAAAAGCAAAAAACAGCCATCGAAAATGCTGCAATGGCTGCCAAGCTTGCCTGCGAAACCATCGATGTCACACAGCCCGGCACGCCTATGGCGGTCGGCAAGCGTCATCCGCTTTCCATCGTGCTGGACGAAGTCAAGGATAGCTTCATCGGTCTTGGTTTTTCCATTGCCGAGGGTCCGGAAGTAGAATTTGATTATTACAACTTTGAGGCATTGAATATCCCCAAAAATCACCCCGCACGTGATTCACAGGATACTTTCTATATTTCTGACAATGTGGTTCTGCGTACACAAACCTCCCCTGTGCAGGTGCGCACCATGGAGCAGCAAAAGCCGCCCATTCGCATCATTGCGCCTGGTCGTGTCTACCGCTCCGATGCAGTCGATGCCACCCACTCGCCCCTGTTCCACCAAATTGAAGGTCTGGTTGTCGACAAAGATATTCGCATGAGTGACCTCAAGGGCATTTTAGAGCTGTTCGCAAAGCAGCTGTATGGCGAAGACACCGTTGTGCGCTTCCGCCCGCACCACTTCCCCTTTACCGAGCCATCTGCCGAAATGGACATCCAGTGCTTCCAGTGTCATGGCGAAGGCTGCCGTTTGTGTAAGGGCGAGGGTTGGATTGAAATTTTGGGTTGTGGTATGGTGCACCCCAAGGTTCTGGAAGCCTGTAACATTGACCCAGAGGTGTATTCCGGTTATGCGTTCGGCATTGGTCTGGAGCGCATTGTGATGGGACGCTATAAGATTGATGACATCCGTTTGTTCTATGAAAACGATGTGCGCTTCCTGCACCAATTTTAAGGTGCGTTCTATCATCAAAACAAGGAGGAAATAAAAGATGAAACTGCCATTTTCCTGGCTTTCTGCATATGTCAATATCGATGGCATCACTCCCAAGGAATATGATGCCAAGCTGACCATGTCCGGCTCCAAAGTTGAAGAAGTGGTCTATCTCGGCGAAGAAATCTGCAATGTGGTGACGGGTGAAATTTTGCAGGTCGAAAAGCACCCCGACTCCGACCATCTCATGATTTGCCAGCTACAGGTTGGACAAGACGCACCTGTCCAGATTGTAACCGGTGCGCCCAATATTACACCAGATACCGTGGGACGGATTTGTCCGGTTGCGCTGCACAAATCCACTCTGCCCGGCGGCATCAAAATCACCAAGGGCAAGCTGCGCGGCGTGGTGTCAAACGGCATGATGTGCTCCTTTGGCGAGCTTGGTTTAGACCACGGCTGTGTGCCCTATGCCGATGAAAACGGCATTCTGCTGCTGCCAGCGGGCACAAAAGTAGGCGAAGACATTCGCAAAGTATTGGGACTGGACGACTATGTCGCAGATTTTGAAATCACTTCTAACCGTCCGGACTGCCTGTCTGTCATTGGTCTGGCGCGAGAAACCGCCGCAACGTTCAACCGTCCGCTCAATCTGAAAACACCGTCTGTCAAAGGCTGTGGGGATGCGATTGCAAACTATCTTTCCGTGGACGTACAGGAGCCGACCCTCTGCACCCGTTATACTGCAAAAGTTGTCAAAAACATCAAAATCGAGCCTTCTCCTGCATGGATGCGTGAGCGTCTGTTTGCCGCTGGTGTTCGCCCCATCAACAACATCGTTGACATTACAAACTATGTCATGCTGGAATACGGTCAGCCGATGCACGCCTTTGACTATGCTTGCCTGTCGGACAGCAAAATTGTGGTGCGCCGTCCGCAGGAAAACGAATCCATCCAGACTTTGGACGGACAAGAGCGGCCGATTACTGGCGAGATGCTTGCCATCTGCGATGGCACAAAGCCCGTTGCAGTTGCTGGTGTTATGGGCGGTGCAAACTCAGAAATCACCGATGCCACCCAAACCGTGGTCTTTGAATCTGCCTGCTTCCATGGTGCTATGGTGCGCTTGACCGCCAAAGCACTTGGTATGCGCACAGAATCCTCCAGCCGCTTTGAAAAGGGGTTGGATGCACAAAATACCCTGCCCGCTCTGCTGCGTGCCTGTGAATTGATTGAGGAACTTGGCGCAGGTGACGTAGTGGATGGCATGATTGATGTGGATTTCTCCGATGCCACGCCACGCCGTGTTCCCTTCTCGCCTGACCGCATCAATGGTCTGCTTGGCACCCAAATTTCCAGAGAAGACCAGATTGCATATCTGGGCCGTCTGGATTTCACCGTTGCGGGGGATGAGGTCATCGTGCCGTCGTTCCGCATCGACATTGCGCGTATGTGTGATGTCGCCGAAGAAGTGGCACGTATGTTCGGCTATGACAATATCCCGACCACGCTATATGCCGGCGAAACCGTGCAGGGCGGTTTGACCGCAAAACAGCAGCTGGAACGCACCGTTGGCATGATTTGCCGCACGGCAGGCTTTGACGAAGCACTGACCCATTCGTTCATCAGCCCCAAATATTATGATGAAATTGGTCTTTCCGCCGAGGATGCAGGCCGTATTTCCACCACGATTACCAATCCGCTTGGGGAAGATTTCAGCGTTATGCGTACCACTGTTCTGCCCTCCATCCTGTCTGCTCTGGCACATAACCGTGCACACCGCAACCCCATCGCAAGCCTGTATGAATTGGGCATGGTCTATGCGCCAGTGGTCAAGGATGGCAAAGCAGATGCCAGCGCATTGCCCACAGAATCGCGTATTTTGACCCTTGCTTCCTATGGAACACTGGATTTCTTCCAGCTGAAAGGCATTTTAGAAGCTCTATTTGCAGAACTCAATATCCCAAACATTCGTTTTGCCGCGATTTCGGACAATCCGTCCTATCATCCCGGCCGATGTGCAGGGGTCTATTGCGGAGATGAACCGCTTGGTGTATTCGGCACGATTCACCCCACGGTTTCCAAGCGATATGGTTTGACGGACGTGCAGGCTGCAGAGCTTTCCATGGACAAACTGTTTGCCGCAGCGGAATCCCAAAAGCTGTACCGTCCTCTGCCGAAGTTCCCGGCATCCACCCGTGACATTGCCGTGGTGGTCGATATGCAGACCACTGCCGCCGCACTGGAAGCGTGCATTCGCAAAGCAGCGGGCGCCATTCTGGAGGACGTTCGCCTGTTTGACATTTATCAGGGCACCAATATTCCGGACGGCAAAAAGAGCATGGCATATTCCATGATTCTGCGCGCACAAGACCGCACTCTGACCGATGAAGAATGTGACAATGCGATGCGCAGCGCAATCGATGCCCTGCAAAAAGAATTTTACGCAATTTTACGCGCATAATCTCTTTACTTTTTATGCAATCTGTATTATGCTATAACCATATAGAGAGATTTTTCTAGATACATTAGAAGGGGGGCAGCTTGTATGCTCGACGGAACCAGAAAATTCAGCCTTGCAGACGATGCGGACAAAGAAATGAAACGCACGCTGATTACAGTGTATGATGCACTGAAAGAAAAAGGATACAACCCCATCAATCAAATCGTTGGTTATCTTCTTTCGGAAGACCCCACTTATATCACCAATCACAACAATGCACGCAGCTTGATTCGTAAAATCGACCGCGATGAATTGATGCAGGAATTGGTACAACGCTATTTAGAGAGTTGATTTCTCTAGCAGCATACAAAAAAGGAAGAGGACGCCGTGCGTCCCCTTCCTTTTATCTTGCCGGCAACAAAAAAACAGACGGAAACCCGTCTGTTTTTCATCAATTCGTGATTACTTATCGAGATTGAATCTCTTCTTAAAGCGGTCAACACGTCCGCCGGTATCAATCAGCTTCTGCTTACCGGTGAAGAACGGATGGCACTTCGAGCAGATGTCCACAACGATATTTTCCTTTGTGGAGCCAGTCTCAATCACATTCCCGCAAGCGCAACGAATCGTTGTCTGCTCGTACTTAGGATGGATACCTTCCTTCATGCTTGTTTCACCTCTTTCCGCATTAGCCTAACAGTCGTAAAATTATGATACCACACTGTGTGACAAAGTGCAAGCTTTTTTTATGCCCGTGTCTTATAATTTCCTTCGTTGCCACTCCCGTTGTAGCTGCCGTTATAACTGCCGACAATGATTTTTCGAAACGGCGAAACCACCATACCGAGCAAAAAGCCCAATATTCCAGACAGCAGGAGCAAAACAACTCGTTCCGAGGTTGTACGTTCTTCTTCTACTAGCCACAAAAAACAGTTCTTCATATGCTGTTCCTCTTACGCCGGATAGACCAACTGCTCCACCTGCCAATTCCGCAAAACCACCTGCATGGTTTTTGCAATGGCTCTTGCGCCAATCAAATCATGCTCGCGATAATTGCCGCATTCCGGACGGCTGACTCCCGGCACTTCGCCCTTGAACTCCGCCACAAAATCCATGGTGCTGCGCATCAGCGCAACGGCATCCTGCGTGGTCATCGAACGCACCAAAAAATAAAAACCGGTACGGCAGCCCATGGGTCCGCAATAAATAATTTGGCTGCCCCATGCAGAATTTCGTGTATAGGTTGCAAACAGGTGTTCAAACGTATGCATTGCGCCGTTTGCCAAATATTCGCCCCCGTTGGGTGTCACAACGCGAACATCATAGGTGGTAATGTCGCCGTCCACACGAGAGATGTACATACCCGGCACCAAAACATCATGATTTACCTCAAAGCTCGCAATTCTTTGTAAATTCTCTGTCATACCGTTCTGCCCTCCAAATTTTCATCTTTTTCGCTCTTTAATAATTATACCAGTTTTCTTGACGGACGCAACCCCTTCCCTGTATACTAGAATAAAAAAAATGTAAAGGAAGATTAGGAAATGGTTTGGGGAATTTTAGGAGCTTTAGATGCCGAGGTGGCGCTCATCTGCGAAAAGATGCAGACCGAACGCACCGAATCCATGTTCGGCACAACCTTTCATGTCGGCACGATTGCAGGGCAATCCGTTGTCGTGGTTTGCTGCGGCATCGGCAAGGTCAATGCGGCCGCTTGCACCACCACCATGATTCAGCGCTTTGGTGCAGACTGCATTGTCAATGTCGGCATTGCAGGTGCCATGGCGCATGGCTTGCAGGTGCTGGATGTCGTTGTGGCAACCGAAGTCGGCTTTCACGACCAAGATGCGATTATGCTCAAATACTACCCCGCACGCGCCTTTTTTGAAACGGATACAGCCCTGCGCAAGCTTTGCAGTGATGCCTATGCCGCGCTGGATTTTGCGCACCCATTGACCGAAGGTCGTATTGTATCCGGTGATGTGTTCGTTTCTGACCGCACCACTCGTGACTGCATCAACGACACCTACCACCCTGCCTGCGTAGAGATGGAAGGTGCGTCCATTGGTCATGTCAGCTTCATGCATGAAAAGCCGTTTCTGGTCATTCGTACCATGTCAGATACCGCTGATGATGAAGCGGCGCAGACCTATGATGATTTTATGAACCGTGCGGCGCACCAAAGCGCACGCATCATTCTGAAGATGTTGGAGCTTTCCGCCCCTTCTGCATAATCACAGACAGCAAGCACCGTCCTCCTGCTGTGGGAGGCGGTGTTTCTTTTTCTTTCATTGTAAACCTTTTTATTGACTTCGGTTTACTATGACGGTATACTGTGCATATCAACAAGTTGACAAAGGAGCTTTTTATGAAAATTCGGTCTTTGGTGCTATGTGCACTGCTGGCGGCACTCACCGCTGTGCTCTCCCAGCTTTCCATTCCCTTGCCGGGCATGGTGCCCATCAACCTTGCCATGCTGTCGGTATGTCTTTGCGGTGCACTGCTCGGCGCAAAATGGGGCACCATCAGCCAACTGGTCTATTTGTGTCTGGGCTTGGTGGGTATCCCCGTGTTTGCTGGCTTTCGCGGCGGACTTAGTGTGCTGGCAGGTCCCACCGGCGGTTATCTGATTGGCTATGCCACCGCGGCACTGCTCATCGGCTGGATGCTACAAAAAAAGCCCGCCAAAGCCATGCTTCCCATCGCCATGGTGGTTGGTCTATTGTCTTGCTACACCCTTGGCACAGCGTGGTATATGCTTTCCACTGCAACTGCCCTTTTCCCTGCATTGACCACCTGCGTACTGCCCTTTTTACCGGGTGATGTGGTGAAAATCATCGTGGCTTGTCTGGTTGTCGCGCGCCTTGGCATCCTGCGCTATGCCACCGACACGCAAACGACTTAACTGCACATCTGCACATGGATGGCGCATCCTTTTTGCATATCTTGTCTGCTTTGCCGCATAGGATAGCTGGGGCGATGCCCTGCCATTTGAACGACAAAGGATGTGTATCACTTTGCGTCTGGACAATCGCACGTTTCTCTATCGCGCATCCGTACTTGCGCTGTCAAATTTGGGGCTGCAGCTGTTGGGGTTTCTCTATCGCATTGCACTTTCGCACCTAACTGGTGCAGAGGGCCTGGGTGTCTATCGCTTGGTGCTGTCCGTATACATGGTGATTTATTCCGCCTGTTTATCCGGTATCACTCTCGCCTGCTCACGCCTCAGTGCGGCAAAACTGGCAGAAGGGCATCCCGAACAGCTGCGTGCACTTCTGCACATAGCAGTCGGCATTTTTTCCATCGTCTTTGCCCTCTGTGCCGCATTGGTTGCACCGTTTCATGAATTTATTGCGCACACCCTGTTGGGCGATGGTCGCACAGCCGATGCACTGCCGATTATGCTTTTCTGTCTGCTGTTGACTGGCTTTGAAAACATCATCAAATCCTTGTTTATGGGGATTGGACGGGTGCAATATGCCGCCATTTCTGAGGTTTGCGAGCAGATTTTACGCTTAGTCATTGTTGTGACACTGCTTTCTCTCTATGGCGGGGCAGATTACGGACGCATCGCGGCATTGATTCTGCTCGGCATGACACTCAGCGAAATTTTTTCGGTGACCTTTCTCAGCTTTCTGTATCGAAAGCACATCCGTCCGCTGGGTAATGGGCATCCCGTTCGTGCAGACAGCCAACTGTTGCACAACACCTTAGACATTGCGCTGCCGCTTTCCTTCGCTGCCGTCATCAGCAACATCATCGGCTCTGCGAATGCAGTGATTTTGCCGCGTCGCTTGGTGGTGGCAGGTTATACAGAAAGCGAAGCCATCGGCGCATTGGGTGTAATCTCAGGGATGTCGGGACCACTCATTTTGCTGCCGATTGCTTTGATTGGTGCACTGACTGCGGTTTTAGTCCCGCATATTTCCGATGCACAATCACGCGGCAATCCTGCCCGTGTGCAGGCATTGGCACAAAAAGCCCTCACCGCCGCCGGATTGATTGGTGTGCCTGCAACTGCCGCTTTGGTGCCGCTTGCGCCCAGTCTGGCGCGGTTGTTTTTTTCGCAGGCACTTTCGCTTCCATATATGATGCTGCTTGGCATTGATGCCGTGCTGACCTATTATCAAATCGTTGCCGCCTGTATCTTGAACGGCGTCGGTGAACAGCGCCGCGCCGTCATCGGGGCAATTTTAGGAGAATCCGCACAGTTGTTTTTAACATGGCGTCTGGCAAGCAATGCCGCGCTTGGCATTTATGGCTATATTCTTGCGATGATTTTCAGTGCACTTCTGGTCTGTGTACTCCACCTTTATAACATTCATGTGTGTATTGGTTTGCAATTTCGGTTTCTGCGTATTTTTGGCATTCCCTTGCTCTGCGGCACAACGGTATATTTTTGGGTGCGCGTTTTTTACAGCTTTTTTCTGGGTGTTTTTGGTGCGCAGTGGTGCGCTACCCTTTGGGCTGCGGGAACGGCGCTTGCGTTGTATCTGGCACTGCTGCGGATGCTCGGCATTTCGGTATGGCGATATATTTCCCATCGTTTGGAGCGTCCCACGTTTCCAACCTTCTGGAGTCACCTATAACCGCTGTTTTTGCTTCTCCGCTTGCACCCTGTTCTCGAACATGATAAGATAGATGAAAACAGCCATCATTCGATACCGAATATGCGAAGGAGCATCCCATCATGATGATTAAAAAGAGGGTTGTCTGTGCACTTACCGCCGCTGTATGCGCGCTCTTGCTGTCTGCTTGCGGTGCCAGCACCACAACCTCTACCACCGTGGCAACGGACACCACCCAAGCCGCCGCAGATACCGCAGGAGCCAGTTCGAACTCCACCTTTACGCCTTCCTCCAGTACGACAGGCGGCAACACCACAGGCTATGGCGCTGTGACCGCCACCTCTGGCGGCTCGACTGTCCGCACAGGCAGCACCACCGTCGGCACTGCACAGACCGTGACAGACAGCACACAGGCAAGCATTTCCAGCGACGGCAACTATGCCGCCTCTGCCGCAACCGTCTACGGCGCGGATGCGCTGACACAGGCGGCCGCCGCACAAGCCGCCGCCACGGAGCAAGCGGTAGCAGCGCAGCAAAAAACCGTCAACGGCAGCGCAATCACACGCAGTGCCACCACAACAACGCCATAATCCATACCCCCACTGCCGATGCAATGGGGGTTTTTTATGCCACATGACCTTGCCCTCTTGACAACAGACTGCGAACAATGCTATCCTTTGAGATAAAGTATTTCATTTTATGAGGCGTTTTAAATGATTTTCAACAAAAAAATTAGCGCAATCGCACTCACTACGCTATTGCTGACCGGCTGCGGTGTAACCGCTTCCTCTGATACCGCCAACACGCCCACCTCGCAAGACCTCTTTGCCATGGACACCGTCATGACCGTTACAGCATACGGCTCTTCTGCGGCGGTGGAGGATGCGGTTGCAGAAATCGAACGATTGGACGCGCTGCTTTCCATCAGCAGCAGCACAGGTGAAATTGCACCCGTCAACCAAAACGGCTCTGGCACCGTTTCCGACGAAACAGCCGCGCTGCTCCAAAAAGCACTGGACATCGGCAAGGACACCGACGGCGCATTTGACTGCACCATTTTGCCTGTCATGACGTTGTGGGGCTTTACTACGCAAAATTATGGCGTTCCCGATGCGGATACTCTTGCGCAAGCGCTTTCCCTTGTCAATTATCGGACGGTGCAAATTGATGCCGACAATGTCGTTACGCTGCCCACAGGTGCAGGTCTGGATTTGGGCGGTATTGCAAAAGGCTATGCCTCTGACCGCGTGATGCAGGTTTTTCAAGCGGCTGGCGTCACCTCTGGCATTGTATCCCTCGGCGGCAATGTGCAGACGCTCGGCACAAAGCCGGACGGTTCTCTTTGGAATGTCGCAGTGCAAGACCCCAACAATTTAGCCGACTATATCGGTGTAATTGCGACCTCGGACAAAGCCATTATTACTTCTGGCGGTTATCAGCGCTATTTTGACCAAGATGGTGTGCGCTATCATCATATCATCGACCCCAAAACCGGATACCCCGCAGAAAGCGGTCTGCTTTCTGCAACCATTGTCAGCCCTTCCGGCACATTGGCAGACGGGCTTTCCACTGCGCTGTTTATCATGGGGCTGGACAACGCCAGCACCTATTGGCGTGCGCACAAAGCCGACTTTGATGCGGTTTTGATTACCGACAACGGCGATGTTTATGTGACAGCTGGTCTGCAAGACTGCTTTACCCTGGAGAATGGCGGCACATTTCACGTGATTGCTTAAAAAAATCCGTATGTCTTGGCTTGTCCTAGACATACGGATTTTTTTATGGTTATACGCGGTTTATAATGCGCATTTGCAGACTTTCCATCACATCAAGTGCTTTTTCATGTAGCGCATCATCACTGCTTGCACACAAGGAAGCATCAATGACCAGCTGCGCTTCCGGCCATTGCGCCTGCAGCATGGCGGCGTTTGCAATCACACACATATTAGTCACCAACCCGACCACTAAAATTTGGGAGATTCCTCCGATTTTCTCTGCGACCTCTGCAAGCGCAGATGGCGGCACCCCAAAAGAGTTTTTTTCGATTTCAAACAAATGATGCGTGATACAGGTTTCGCAAAAGACACTCTGCGTTTCACCATACAACCGATGCCCTGCACTGCCCTTGATGCAATGCTCTATCGGCAGCGCCTGCCCTTCGCGTGTTTCACGATAATCTCCTCCATGGGTGTCATACGTGAACAAAAGCATATCTCCGGACGCCAGATATTCCTGCACCAGCTTTGCAATGCCCTTATCAATGGTTTTTGCCTTGGCGAAGCCCAATGTACCATCCACAAAATCATTTTGGTAATCAATTACAGCCAATAATTTGCGCATATTGCCCTCCTCCTTTTTCTAAAACAATCTCAAGATTTCGTATTTGAACTGCATTTTATGGTGTTTTAGACCCTGCATGAAACATTCTTTTGTTTTGTGGACAATCTTTTTCTTGTTTGCATCATACCATACCCCTACCCAAAACGCAACGTCTTTGCTGCCAATTTTTCAGTTCCGCACACCAATTTTCATCATTCTCCACCCGCAATTTCAGAATAGTATTTACAAAGATATGTCATTTTATCAATCCCAAACGTTCCATTCAATATTTTCGCTAGAAAACTTAATAAAACCCCTGTAAATCTCATTTCTATAAGACCTACAGGGGTTTTCAATTTGGCTGCCGAACTAGGATTTGAACCCAGACAAACAGAGTCAGAGTCTGTCGTGCTACCATTACACAATTCGGCAATCTTCAATTTTGTTTACGCTGTTCTTACTGACAAAAATTATTATACATACTAGCAGCCAAAAAGTCAAGCATTTTTCCAAAAAATATTTTACACATCAAGATGCTCAAAAACCACTGCCTCTATAGAATCGCTAACGCCTTTCGCTTTTCCAAAAGAATCTGAAAAATACCGTTGACTTTTCGAAGATAGAATCGTATAATGATTGCATATATCAGAAATGCATTGACTGGGAAAAGTAGCGTCCGAAATCTTACAGAGAGCCGCCGGCAGGTGTAAGGCGGCAGAGGAAGGAAAGTGCGAAAGTCTCCCCAAGAGCAGTCGGCTGAAGGAAATTTTTTCTGTGTAGGTTGGAACGATTGACCGTCGTTATTCGGTTGCACATTTGCTTATTATGGCAGATGGGGTTAAGTTGGTCGCTTTTGGAGCGGCAATAAGAGTGGTACCGCAGAGAATGTTGAAGTCTTTGTCTCTTGTAAATTGCAAGAGATGGGGGCTTTTTTTATTGCATGATGCGAGAAAGAGTGGTGAATGACATGCAAAAAAATGGGTCGGAAATCTTGATTGAGGTTTTGCTCGAACAGGGAGCGGATACGATTTTTGGTTATCCAGGGGGTGCAGTGCTCAACATTTATGATGCACTTTACAAAAACCAAAATCGCATTCGCCATATCATTACAGCGCATGAACAGGGCGCGGCACACGCAGCGGACGGATATGCACGCGTGACTGGCAAAACAGGGGTGTGCTTGGCAACTAGCGGACCGGGTGCCACCAACCTTGTCACAGGCATTGCAACCGCTTATATGGATTCGGTGCCGATGGTTGCAATTACAGGCAATGTTGGCACGCCGCTCATCGGCAAGGACAGCTTTCAGGAAGTCTATATTGCGGGCATCACCATGCCGATTACCAAGCACAACTTTGTGGTACAGCGTGTTGAGGATTTGGCAGACACCCTGCGGGAAGCGTTCCGCATTGCAAACAGTGACCGTCCGGGGCCAGTCCTGGTCGATATTCCAAAGGATGTCACGGCTGCGGTTTGTGAATTTGAAAACAAACTACCGCTGGACACTGCAAAGGCGTATCCGATTGCACAGAATTGCCTAACGCACATTGCAGACCTTATTAACGGCGCACAGCGTCCCGCGATTTATTTCGGCGGCGGCGTGCAGCTGTCGCAGGCATCGGATGCCTTGCTCGCCTTCATGCGCCATGCAGAAATTCCGGCGGCAAGCACTATGATGGCTTTGGGCGTGCTGCGCTCAGACGAACCGCTGAATCTGGGGCTGATTGGTATGCATGGCGTGGCATCGGCAACGCGTGCAGTAAACGAAGCGGATGTGCTCCTTGCGATTGGTGCACGGTTTTCTGACCGTGTGGCAACCAATCCAGAGAAGTTTGCAAAGTATGCAAAAATCATTCATGTGGACATCGATGCTGCGGAAATCAACAAAAACATCAACATTGATGCGTCTGTGGTTTCGGATGCCAAGAGCTTTTTGGAAGAGATTCTGCCGCTTTTGGAGCAGAAAAAGCATCCCGAATGGATGGCACAGATTGCGGACTGGAAGCAGCGTCTGGACTATCGTCCCATCGAAAGCGAAACCAGCCTAAAACCGCATCATATCATGGATACCATCGTAAGCATGACCGATGATGATACGGTGATTGCGACCGATGTGGGGCAGCACCAGATGTGGGCAGCGCAATACTGCAAGCGCAATCGTCCGAACCGATTTGTTTCATCGGGTGGTCTGGGCACCATGGGCTTTGGCTATGGTGCGGCAATCGGTTCGCAGGTGGGATGTCCAAACAGCCATGTCATCCATGTCACAGGCGATGGCAGCTTTCATATGAATCTCAATGAATTGTGCACCTCCGTTACCTATGATTTGCCGGTTATCACCGTGCTGATGAATAATGAAGTGCTGGGTATGGTGCGGCAATGGCAAACCATGTTCTATGACAAGCGGTATGCCTCCACCACCTTGGAGCGCAAAACCGACTATGTCAAGCTTGCCGAGGCATTTGGTGCAAAGGGCTTCCGCTGTACCACCCCCGCAGAACTGGAGGCTGCCCTGCAACAGGCATTGCAGTCCACAGGTCCGGTTGTGATTGAATGTATCATTGACCGTGATGAGCGTGTGCTGCCGATGATTCCGGCAGGCGGCAGCATCGAAAATATCGTCTTGAATTAAGGAGGGATTTGCGTGGAAAAGTATATTTTGTCCGTTGTGGTAAAAAATAATGCGGGCGTTTTGGCGCGTGTATCCAGCCTGTTCGGACGTCGTGGTTACAACATTGATTCGCTGACGGTTTCCGCCACCACAGACCCCAAGATTTCACGCATTACCCTTGTCGTTGCGGGGGATGATGCGATTTTAGAGCAAATCACAAAGCAGCTTTCCAAGCTGGAAGAGGTAGTGTCCGTTGACCACCTGCACGAGCAAAAAGCATTCTGCCGTGAAATGGTATTTGTCAAAATCCAGGTAGAGGACTCTCTGGTGCGCGAAAGTGCGCGGGAGGTTGCAGCGGTTTATGGGGCGCATATTGCGCAGTCCGACCAAAATATACTCATTTTGGAACTCACAGAAATGCCTAGCCGTGTGGACGCATTTTTGACGGTGATTTCCAATTTCAAGGTTTTGGAAACCTGTCGTTCCGGCATTGCCGCAATGACAAATTAAGAAGCTGTATTCACAAACGAGAGCCGATGAATTTGGGAAAGATTTTTTGCAAGGCAAGGCAAAAAGACGCAGGAATACTTGGTGTATTCCAAGAGTTTTTAACGCCGCATAGCAGAAAAGATTTCTCAAATATGGCGGTTCGCCGTTATGAATACAGGTTCTAAAGTTTGGTTTTTCATAAAACAATCTATAATATAACAAAAAATGGAGGCAACTACAATGGTAAAAATGTTCTATGATGCAGATTGTAATCTGGGTCTGTTGGATGGAAAGACGGTCGCAGTCATCGGTTTTGGTTCTCAGGGTCACGCACATGCGCAAAACTTGCATGATTCCGGCGTGAAGGTTGTTGTTGGTCTGCGCCCGGGCTCTAAGCACGCAGAAAAGGCAACAGCCGCAGGCTTGACCGTTATGACACCGGCAGAAGCAGCAAAGGCTGGCGACATCGTCATGATGCTGGTACCGGACGAACTGCAGGCAGACATCTATAAGGATGTTGTTGCACCGAATCTGGAAGCAGGCAATGCATTGGCATTTGCACACGGCTTCAACATTCACTTCAAGCAAATCATGCCGCCGGCTGATGTCGACGTTATCATGATTGCACCGAAGGGACCGGGACACACCGTTCGCCGTCAGTATCAGGAAGGTCATGGCGTACCGTGCCTCATCGCGATTGAGAAGGATGCAAGCGGCAAGGCGCAGGAACTGGCTCTGGCATACGCTTCCGGCATCGGCGGCGGTCGTGCAGGCATTCTGGAAACCTCTTTCCGTGAAGAAACCGAAACCGACCTGTTCGGTGAGCAGGCTGTTCTGTGCGGCGGTGTTTGCGAGCTGATGAAGGCTGGCTTTGAAACACTGGTAGAAGCAGGCTACAAGCCGGAGAATGCTTATTTTGAATGCGTTCACGAGATGAAGCTGATTATTGACCTGGTCAACGAAGGCGGCTTTGCAAAGATGCGTTATTCCATCTCTGACACCGCAGAGTATGGCGATTATCGTGCAGGTAACCGCATCATCACCGATGAAACCCGTAAGGAAATGAAGAAGATTCTGCGCGAAATTCAGGACGGCACCTTTGCATCTGAATGGATTCAGGAAAACCGCGCAGGCGGTCGTGCAAAGTTCCTCGCAACCCGTCAGCTGGAAGCAGAAACCGAGCTCGAAGAGACCGGTACTCGTCTGCGCAGCATGATGAGCTGGCTGAAGAAGTAATTTCTTCCAATCGAATAGAGAAAAGCCATGATAACCAAAACGAGGGCGGGCATTGCGCCCGACCTCGTTTTGACATTATCCAAGAACTACAAGGAGGAAAACGTGATGGAATTAAGAAGCCATAACATTACCGCAGGTGCAGAACGCACTCCCCAACGTTCTCTGCTGCGTGCATGCGGTTTGACAGACGAAGAGATGAACCGCCCCATCATTGGTGTTGTTTCGGCACACAGCGAAATCATTCCGGGTCATATCAATTTGGACAAGGTCTGTGATGCGGTCAAGGCAGGCGTGCGCATGGCAGGCGGCACACCAATCATGGTGCCGGCAATCGGTGTCTGCGATGGCATTGCGATGGGTCACACCGGTATGCACTATTCCCTCGCCTCTCGTGAATTGATTGCCGACAGCGTGGAAACGCTTGCCAACGCGCATCAGTTTGATGCCTTGGTGCTGATTCCGAACTGCGACAAGATTGTGCCTGGCATGATGATGGCAGCGGCGCGTTTGAATATTCCGGCAATCGTGGTTTCCGGTGGTGCAATGCTGGCAGGTAAATATGACGGCGAAGAAGTGTCCTTGTCAAAGACCTTTGAAGCCGTTGGCGCGTATAAAGCAGGGCTGATTGATGAAGCCAAGCTGATGGCGTGCGAAGTGGATTCCTGCCCAAGCTGCGGCTCCTGCGCAGGGATGTACACCGCAAACTCCATGAACTGCCTTTCTGAAGCACTGGGGCTTGCTCTGCCTGGCAATGGCACAATTCCCGCGGTGTATTCCCACCGCATCCATCTGGCAAAGCACGCCGGCATGCAGATTATGGAACTGCTCAAGCGCAATATCCGTCCGCTGGATATTTTGACCCAGCAAGCCTTCCAAAACGCATTGACCTGCGAAATGGCATTGGGATGTTCGACCAACTCCGTGCTGCATCTGCTTGCGTTGGCGAACGAAGCAGGTGTCGACATTACCCTCAAGACCATCAATGATTTGTCTGCGAAGATTCCGAACCTGTGCCATTTGGCACCGGCAGGTCCGCACCACATCCGTGATTTGTGGGAAGCAGGCGGCATTCCGGCGGTGATGAGCGAGCTAAACAAGCGTGAGTTGCTGGATTTATCTTTGATTACCGCAACAGGTAAAACGGTGGGCGAAAATCTGGAGGGTGTGTCCAACCAGAATCCAGAGGTCATTCGTCCCATTGAAAGTCCATACAGCCAGACCGGCGGCATTGCCATCATGTGGGGCAACATTGCAAAGAATGGCTGCGTGGTCAAGCGTTCCGCCGTAGCACCCGAAATGATGGTGCACAGCGGTCCTGCACGTGTGTTTGACGGAGAAGAAGCCGCAATCCAAGCCATCTATGATGGAAAAATCAAAAAGGGTGACGTGGTGGTCATTCGGTATGAAGGTCCATCTGGCGGTCCTGGTATGCGTGAAATGCTCAATCCCACCTCCGCATTGGCAGGTATGCAGCTGGATAAAGACTGTGCCCTCATCACCGATGGACGTTTTTCCGGTGCATCTCGCGGTGCGTCCATTGGACATGTTTCACCGGAAGCTGCAGCAGGCGGCGAAATTGCGCTGATTCAAGAAGACGACATCATTGAAATCAATATTCCCGCATCCACCATCGGTGTCAAAATCTCTGACGAAGAGATGGAAACACGCCGTGCGGCATGGACACCACGCCCGCCGAAGTTTAAGACCGGTTGGCTGAATCGCTATTCCCGTCTGGTCGGCTCTGCTGATACGGGCGCAATCATGCAGTAATCGGCACATGGTGTATCCATCCTTTTTGTTGCAAAGCCTTATCAAAAGCGAAGATTTTCCAAACTAAAGCGTTAAAAACTTTGAAACACCTCTTTTGAGGCGGCTATGATTTCCAGAGATGCTTTTGCGTCTTGATAGCCCCACAATAGAGGTGTTTTTTTGTTTCCAAAAAATCCAATCTCACAGCACGCTTTCCCATTGCATATACTGCTCTTTTGGCAGCGTTTGTATATATTGTTCTGTATCTCTCTAAAAATGAATGCACATTATTATTTAAAAAGTATATTTCAGAATTTTCCAAAAACAAAACCCTTCTATATTTCACATTTTTCTGTATTTTTATGATAAAAAGTAGTATTTTAATAAATTATGTATACAAGAAGCTTCATTTCATAAAGATTAATTTTTTATAGTATTTCATACAATTCACAGTTATTTATAGCAATTTTTCATAAAATGCTATAAAATAATAAATCATCCACTAACTTTTTATGTGATAGCAAAAGATATGCCTTAAAAAGTATTGTGTTTTCTTCATTTGTTTAGTATAATAATTTACATCAAAACTTAATAATGGACAAAGACGTCATCGTTATGAGAATATTTTGCAATATCCTCATCGCTTTGATGTCTTTTTTATTAAGGTCGTTCATTCTATACATCATCAAGGAGGTTTCTTTTATGGAAGGATTCAATGGAGCTGATATGACGTTTGTCATCATCTCCGCAGCACTTGTCATGTTAATGGTGCCGGGGCTGGCGCTGTTTTACGGCGGCATGGTAAAGAGCAGAAATGTTTTGAGCACCACCCTGCACAGCTATGCCGCTTTGGTGCTGATTTCTGTGCAATGGATTGTGATTGGATATTCCTTGGCATTTGGTCCGGATGTCGGCGGCTTCATCGGCAATTTAGATTGGGCATTTCTGCGTAATATTGACTTGCTGTCCATCGCAGACTATGCCCCAACCATTCCGCATCTTTTATTTGTAACATTTCAAATGATGTTTGCCATCATTACCGCAGCCGTGATTTCGGGCGCATTTGCAGAGCGTATGCGATTCCCGGCGTTTATCTTATTCGTTCTGTTGTGGAGTACATTTGTCTATGCCCCTATCGCACACTGGGTATGGGGTGACGGCGGCTGGCTGCGTCAGCTTGGTGTAGAAGACTTCGCCGGTGGATTTGTGGTAGAAATCAATTCTGGTATCTCCGGACTGGTGGCTGCCATCATGATTGGCAAACGCAAAAAGACAACACCGGACCCACACCATGTTCCCATGGCGATTTTGGGCGCGGGTCTGTTGTGGTTTGGATGGTTTGGATTTAATGCAGGCAGTGCGCTTGCCATAAACGGTGTTTCCGTCAATGCGTTTTTAACCACTAATACGTCCGCGGCAGCCGGTGCGCTCTCTTTTGTCGCTTGTGAATGGATTTATAACAAAAAACCCACAGCACTTGGCACCGTCAGTGGTGCAATCGCCGGTTTGGTTGCCATCACACAGGGTGCAGGCTTTGTTTCCCCATTTTCTGCTTTATTCATTGGTTTTATCGGCGGCATTTGCAGCTTCTTTGCCATCGTGGTTTTAAAATCCAAGCTTGGGTATGATGATGCGCTGGATGCCTTTGGCTGCCACGGTGTTGCAGGCATTTGGGGCGCGATTGCCACCGCTGTCTTCTCCACCAAATCGGTCAATCCCGCTGGCATGGATGGTCTGCTGTATGGTGACGCGACCTTATTGAAGCACCATCTCCTTGGCATCGGTGCGGTCGCTTTGTACGCTTCTGTTGTAACATTCCTAATTATCAGTTTCATCAAGCTTTTTGTAACGCTTCGCACCGGAAAAGAAGAAGAAACCGCAGGCTTGGACGAAGCCCTGCATGGCGAATGCGCATACAATATCTTCATGTAATCTTTACTTATTTTATTTCATTTCGTTTTCACTTTATTTTATATTGTGCATCAAAAAAAAACATGATATAATGTTTGCAGGCAAACATTATATCTTATTTTAAGATTATATCATTGCGACAC
Source organism: Intestinibacillus sp. (assembly GCA_963664255.1). Lineage (GTDB taxonomy): Bacteria > Bacillota > Clostridia > Oscillospirales > Butyricicoccaceae. The sequence goes on from OY760938.1 coordinate 852,638, forward strand.
GAAATGCGGCGGTCTAACTTCATTTGCAGCTTGTCGCTATGATATAATGGAAGCCACCAAAAGGAGGCGATACGCATGAGTGATAAAATGACAAAGGTAGATATTATTACCGCGCCCAATAGGCTCGATGATTTGATGGAAGCGCTTGACAAAATCGGTGTGACCGGCATGACGGTTTCCAATGTGTCCGGCTGCGGTGTGCAAAAGGGGCATAAACAGTATTATCGTGGCATGGCTGTGGATGTGAAGCTGTTGTCCAAGGTAAAGGTGGAAATCGTCATTTGTGAAATCCCAGTGCAAACCTTGATTGATACCGTAAAAGATGTTTTACATACCGGCAGCATGGGCGATGGAAAGATTTTCGTGTACGATGTCGCCAACGTGATTCGCATCAGCAATGGCGTAGAGGGCAAAGACGCTTTGAGCCAATATAACTAAAACAACTCTTTCATTTACGAGATATTTGCAAAAAAGACAGAATCCAATGTGATTCTGTCTTTTTTTGCGATTTTAATCATATTAAATACGCTTTGCCAACACGGTGCTGTATTGTGCACGAAACGCTTCAAACGTGTCATTCTCAATTTCTATGCGGATGCGCTCCATCAAATGATTATAGAACCATAAATTGTGCAGCACCAGCAGACGCTGCGACAGCATTTCTCCCGCACGCAGCAAATGCCGCAAATATGCACGGCTAAACGAACGACAGGTCGGACAGCCGCAGCCTTCCTCTATCGGACGGTCATCGGTTTGATATTTGGCGTTTTGAATATTGATAATGCCGTTCCAAGTGAACAAATGCCCATGCCGTGCATTCCTGGTGGGCATCACGCAGTCAAAGAAATCCACCCCGCGCGCCACGGCTTCAATGATATTGGATGGTGTGCCGACGCCCATCAAATACCGCGGCTTGTGCACTGGCGCATACGGCAGAACGGTATCCAAAATATGATACATCACATCATGACTTTCTCCAACTGCCAACCCGCCGATGGCATAGCCCGGCAAATCCAGCTTGGCGATTTCCTGCATATGCTGGATACGCAAATCATCATACGTGCCGCCTTGATTGATGCCAAACAGCAGCTGCTGCCGATTCACCGTATCTTCTTTTGCATTCAGCCGTGCCAATTCTTCCTTGCAGCGATGCAACCAACGGGTTGTGCGGTCAACCGATGCCTTTACATAGTCGTACGTTGCTGGATTTTCCACACACTCGTCAAATGCCATGGCAATATCCGAACCCAGATTGGACTGGATGCGCATACTCTCTTCCGGCCCCATAAAAATTTTGCGACCATCTACATGAGAATGGAAATACACGCCCTCTTCCTTGATTTTGCGTAATTCGGACAGCGAAAAGACCTGAAACCCGCCACTGTCAGTCAGCATCGGACCTTCCCAACGCATAAACTTGTGCAGTCCGCCCATTTGGCGCACCACTTGGTCTCCCGGACGCACGTGCAAATGATAGGTGTTGGACAACTCCACTTGACAGCCGACTTCCTGCAAATCAAACGCATCCACTGCGCCCTTGATAGCACCCGCTGTACCAACATTCATAAAAACCGGTGTCTGCACCGCACCATGTGCCGTTTGGAAAGTGCCACGGCGCGCCGCGCCAGATTTGTTCAACAATTCAAATGTTCCTACTTGCATAAAACTCCTAACTTTTTTCACAATATCTTTAATAAATCAGCATAGAATCGCCAAACGAGAAAAAACGATATTCCTCCTCGATTGCCTGCTGATAGGCATGCAGCACAGTTTCACGGTCTGCAAAGGCAGAAATCAGCATCATCAGCGTGCTTTCCGGCAAATGGAAATTGGTCACCAGGTGGTCAACGGTTTTAAACCGATAGCCAGGATACATGAAAATATCCGTCCAACCGGACTGCTCTCGAACCATCCCTTGCTCATTCGCAATCGTTTCCAACGTGCGGCAGGCAGTTGTGCCGACCGCAAACACCTGATGTCCGTTTGTATGCGTTTCGTTGATGATGCGGGCGGTCTCTGCATCCATGGTGTAATATTCGGCGTGCATTTTGTGCGCGGTGACATCCTCCACCTTGACGGGTCGGAAAGTTCCCAGCCCTACGTGCAGTGTGACATAGGCAAGCTGCACCCCTTTTTCCCGTATCTTCTCCAGTAGTTCCTCTGTAAAATGCAAACCCGCCGTCGGTGCTGCCGCTGAACCCGGTGTTTTGGAATATACCGTTTGATAGCGTTCTTGATTCTCTAGCTTTTCCTTAATATAGGGTGGCAAGGGCATGGTGCCCAGTTTCTCCAAAAGCTCCAAAAATACGCCTTCATACTGAAACCGAATCATACGGTTGCCGCTTTCCGCGTCGACCGACTCCACTGTCGCCTGCAACAGACCATCGCCAAAGGTCAACTGCACACCTTCGCGGGTTTTCTTGCCGGGACGGGTCAAGCATTCCCACAAGCCGTTGCCCTTATCCGTCAGCAGCACGACCTCAATCGGTGTTGTTCTGCCAACCGCCTGCCCCATCAGACGCGCCGGAATCACGCGGGAATTGTTCATCACAAGCGTATCTCCCGGCTGCAAATACGTCAGCAAATCGGTAAAATGGCGATGCGAAATGCTGCCATCTGTGCGATTGAGCACTAATAGCCGCGATGCATCCCGCTGTTCCAGCGGATGCTGTGCAATCAACCGCTCTGGTAAATCAAAATTAAAATCACTGGTTTTCATAATACGCTTTTACTCACTTTTCTGCCCTTTAGAACCTATATTCACAGCGGCAAACTGCCGTATTTGAGAAATCTTTTCCAAATTCACCAGTTCTCGCTTGTGAATACAGGTTCTTAGTTTACGATTTCAATGCCGTTGAAATAAAATTTCAAAATCTGGTCATAGGTCATGCCTTGCTCTGCCATTGCCTTTGCACCGCACTGGCTCATGCCCACCAAATGTCCCCAGCCACGCCCGTCAAACGTAAATTCTGTGGATGCCGTAGCATGCACCGTGCTGACCGAAGTGGCACTGACCGTGCCATAAATGCTTTTCGCACCGCTCAAAATGCTGTCACCAATGCTCCCTGTCGTGGTGGGTTCGGTTGTGGTTGGCGTGGGGTCTGTGTCAAGACTTCCTTCCCCGTTTATCGTATAGCGTTGACTATTTAGCCCAAACACCGTGCGGCACTTGGCTTTCTCCAACACAACGGTGCTGCCGCTTGCATCCGTCACCGTAACCTGCAAAACATTGCCCATCGCGGTTTTTTTGGTCACTGCCACATTCGTAACCGCGCCAATGATATATCCTGCTTTTTGCAGCTTTTCCGCAACTTCTGCAGCGCTAAACGTCACCGACCAAATGCCATTGTATGCCGATTGTGTATCTTCGTATGGGTCTTGCACGCCTTTCAAATAGCTGTATGAACCGCCCCATACGTTTTCGGAATCCTCCGTTGCACCGCCGTCCGCCGCAAAGAAGAAAAGCGTCACAGGACTGCCGTCTACCACCGCATATTGCCCCGCTGTATGCTCCACTGCGCTGTCGGAATTGTCCGTTGCGCTATTTCGCCCACGATATACCTGACAATCGGTCGTGTTGCACAAATCAAACCCAAGCGTTTTGTGCTTATTCAGATTTTGCATGGCATACGAGCGTGCACAAACCGCCTGCGCCTTCAGTGCCTCCACGTTCCAGTCCGGGCTCATCTCATAGGGCACAACGCCTTTCACATAATCCTCCAGTTCCACATAGTTTATCACAGAGAGATTGCTGTTTGCCGTGCGCAGATAGGCAAAGTTTCCATAATATTTGTAACCTTTGAACCACGTCACTGGCTTGTCTACACCCTGTGGTGCGATTGCAAACTGGTCACTGCCGTCATACGTGAACAAAACCGTTCCTGTGTCCGTCTGCACCACTGTCACGCCGGTCGCAGTGCCGCCTACCGCGGTCTGTCCATCGCCTGCCGCCGCCTGTGCCGCCGCGAGCGTTGCATAATTGCCGATGCGCACGTGATAGCTGCCGTCATAGGACACAAACCCGCCTACCGCACTTGCTGCCGCTGTGGCTTCACTTTGGGATGTATAGGACGCTGCCTTCTGCACATGATATGCGCCAACCGTTGGTGTGCCTGTCGTTTCTTCATATGTATTGCTGGAGGACTTTACATAATTTCCTTCTGCCTTGAGCATCACCAGCTTAGTTGCAGAAATGGAAAAAAGGCTATGAAATGTTTTGGCGCTGTCATAATATCCCGCCTGATAGCCGCTGCCCTGCTCATTTTGCAGCTGGGGTGCTGCCAATGCATTGCCGCTGTAATACAAACCGATGCGCAGAACCAAACTGGTGTCTGCTGCCGCAACAGACGATGCAGGCACCATCATCAGCGTGCAGATGACGAGCAAAATGCTCAAAAATCGTTTCATTATCGAAAATTCCTCCTCTTTCTATTGACAAATAATGCACGGTACACTACAATGAAATAGAGATTCTGCTCATGTAAATTTGGACGGATAGAGGCGCGGACTTCATCAGTATCTTCTTCGAGGACACACAAATCGATGACAAGAAGAGAAAGGGACAGTTCGCCGAAGACAGCCTTGCGGTGTGGCAAACCTGTCTGGACAGCTTGGATAATATCGAGTTGTCTGTCACCGAGAACCCCCGGTGGAGTGCTATCACAATGCGGAAGAAGGTTTTGCGCTCTTTTTTCCATTATAGTATAGCCCGAACCGGTTTGCAACCGGTTTTTTCTTTTGCCTTTTGCCGCCTCAGTACGATTGGCATCGTTCTTCTGATGGAGAACCTCGAAAATGGCGCATCTATAGTTTAGGAGGAAGTATGATTATGAAGCAGTATAATGTTGGTATCGTAGGTGCAACCGGTATGGTTGGACAGCGTTTTTCGCTACTTTTGGAAAACCACCCGTGGTTTCACGTGGTAGCCATCGCCGCATCCAGCCGCAACGCCGGCAAAACCTATGCCGAAGCTTGTGAAGGCCGCTGGAAAATGAGCGTCCCCATGCCGGAAAAAATGAAGGATATGGTGATGCTCGATGCAGACGCAGATGCTGAAAAGCTGGTATCCCAAGTGGATTTCATCTTCTGCGCAGTGGATATGAAAAAGGAAGAAATCCGTGCACTGGAAGAACGCTATGCAAAGCTGGAATGCCCTGTGGTGTCCAACAACAGCGCACATCGCTTCACCGCTGACGTGCCGATGATTATTCCGGAAATCAACCCAGAGCACGCGGAAATCATTCCGGCACAGCGCAAGCGTTTGGGCACAAAGCGCGGCTTCATTTCCGTTAAGTCCAACTGCTCCATCCAAAGCTATGTGCCGGCACTGACCGCCCTCAAAGCATTTGAGCCGACCGAAGTTGCTGTGTGCACCTATCAGGCGATTTCCGGCGCAGGCAAGAACTTTGAAACCTGGCCTGAAATGCTCGATAACGTCATTCCGTACATCGGTGGCGAAGAAGAAAAGTCAGAAAAAGAACCCATGAAGGTTTGGGGTCATGTCGATGGCGACCACATCGAAAACGCAACTTCCCCCAAGATTACCGCGCAGTGCCTGCGTGTGCCGGTTTCCGACGGACATATGGCGGCGGCATTCGTGAAGTTTGCGAAAAAGCCGACCAAGGAAGAAATCCTTGCTTGCTGGAAGAATTATTCCGGTCGTGCACAGGAGCTGCAGCTACCGTCTGCGCCGCAGCATTTCCTGACCTATTTTGAAGAAGACAACCGCCCGCAAACCAAGCTGGACCGTGATTTGGAAGGCGGCATGGGCGTTTCCATCGGTCGTTTGCGCGAAGACACCATTTATGATTATAAGTTTGTCAGCCTTTCCCACAACACCCTGCGTGGTGCGGCAGGCGGCGCTGTTCTGATGGCAGAACTGCTCTGCGCAGAAGGCTATATGGACTAATGACAAACATCGTTTCCGTTTTAGGAGGTCATCTTTTATGAAACATCCCGTATTTACCGGCGCATCGGTTGCAGTCATTACGCCTTTCACGCAAACCGGCCAGGTCGATTACGCGGAATTTAAAAAAATTCTGGATTATCAGATTGCACACGGCACCGACGCTATTACCATTGTCGGCACAACCGGCGAATCCTCTTCCCTGCATGATAAAGAGCATCGGGAAGTGCTTGCCTTCGGCGTGGAATACATCAACCACCGTGTGCCCGTCATCGCTGGCACGGGTTCCAACCACACGGATTATGCGGTTGCGCTGACGCAATTTGCCAAGGAGTGCGGTGCAGATGCCGTGCTGTCTGTGACACCATATTACAACAAAACCACCCAGCGTGGTCTGGTCAAGCATTTTGAAACGATTGCCGACTGTGCCGATATTCCGGTGATTTTATACAATGTGCCATCCCGCACTGGCATGACCATTCGTCCGGAAACCTATCTCGAACTTTCCAAGCATCCGAATATCAACGGCGCAAAGGAAGCCAGCGGCGATTTTTCCGCCATTGCAGAGGCAATGCACCTGTGCGGTGATGCCCTTAATTTCTGGTCGGGCAACGATGACCAAATCGTTCCGCTGATGGCAATGGGCGGTAAGGGCGTGATTTCTGTGCTGTCCAACATTGCACCGCAGGTCTGCCATGACATTGCTGCGGCTTGCCTTGCAGGCGATTTTCAGGAAGCAACCCGCCTGCAGCTGCACTATCTGCCGCTGATTAATGCCCTTTTCACCGAAGTCAATCCGATTCCTGTCAAGGCAGGCATGGAACTGCTCGGTTGGAAAACAGGCGATGTACGTATGCCGTTGGTATCCCTCAGTGAAGAACATCGTGCCCTGCTCCAGCGGGAAATGGATGCGTTCGGCTGCACCATCAAAGCATAATCGCCCCTGCAAACTAGAAAGATAAAGGAGTACCGAAACCATGCTTAGAATTGCACTTTCCGGCTGTAACGGTCGCATGGGTCGTGTTATCACTGACATTTGTGCCCAAAAAAATGATTTGAAAATTGTTGCGGGATTTGATATTACAGGCGAAAAGCTTTCTGACTTTCCGGTTTACACCGACCCGTTTGAGTTTACGGGTGCGTGTGATGTCATCATTGATTTTTCCAACATCGCCTCTACTGAAAGCCTGCTGCACTACTGCACCAAAACCAAAACACCAATCGTCATTTGCACCACGGGACACAGCGAAGCGGATTTGGAAAAAATCCACTTCGCTTCCACCCAGATTCCGGTGTTTCGCTCCGGCAATATGTCGCTCGGTATCAATTTGATGCTGGAACTGCTGCAAAAATGCGCACGCGTGTTGGGCGATGGGTTTGATGTGGAAATCATCGAAAAACACCATAACCAGAAACTGGATGCCCCTTCCGGCACAGCACTGATGCTTGCCGATGCGGTGGCAGATGCGCTGCCCTATGACGCAGACTATGTCTATGACCGTCAGCCGCGCCGTGAAAAGCGTTCCCCGCACGAAATCGGCATTTCTGCCATTCGAGGTGGCACGATTGTAGGCGAACACAGCGTGCTGTTCTGCGGTCGTGATGAAGTCATTGAGCTGACCCATATTGCACAATCTCGTGAAGTTTTCGCAGTTGGTGCGGTCAATGCCGCTGTTTTTCTGGCGGGATGCACCTCCCCGAAGCTGTATAACATGCAGGACGTTGTCGCTGCGATGTAATCAAACTGCCCCTCCTATGCACCGTAGCCGTGCACGGGAGGGGTTTTGTCCAAAGGAGCGATTGCCCTCATGTCCTGTAACCTTTGCCCACGGCAGTGCGGTGCTGACCGCACCACTGACGCGGTTGGGTTCTGCGGCGCTGCAGCGCAGATAAAAATCGCACGTGCCGCCCTGCATGCTTGGGAAGAGCCCTGCATTTCCGGCACACAAGGGGCGGGGACTGTGTTTTTCTCCCACTGCACCCTACGCTGTGTATATTGCCAAAACCGCACCATCAGCGGACGAAATGCCCAAGGGCGTATGGTATCCACTATACAACTTGCCGAAATTTTTTTGGACTTGCAGACCCAAGGTGCACACAATCTCGAACTCGTGACCCCTGACCATTATGTGCCGCAAATCCTAGAAGCACTTGCCCTTGCGCGTACTCGTGGTTTGACCCTGCCGGTTGTCTATAATTGCAGTGGATATGAAACGGTTTCCACATTGCAGCAACTGGACGGCTTTGTGGATGTCTATCTGCCAGATTTTAAATATTACAGCAGTTATTATGCGGCACGATACTCCCATGCGCCGGATTATTTTGAAATCGCCTCGGATGCCGTCTATGAAATGCTGCGGCAGGTCGGTGCACCCCAGTACACCGCCGATGGCTTGCTGCGGCGCGGGGTGTTGGTGCGGCATTTGATGCTGCCCAGCCTTGCGGGCGATACAGCGCAAGTCCTGCGGCATCTGGCGGAACGCTTCGGCGAGCGCATTTTGGTCAGCTTGCTACGGCAATATACCCCCATCGACATGGCAGCGCATCCAGAACTCGACCGCATCATTACCGCCGCAGAATATGAAGAAGCGGTAGAACAATTTGCATCCCTTGGTCTTTGCGGCTATCTGCAAGAAGGGGAGTCCATAGGCGAAAGCTTCATTCCCGCGTGGGAGCTTCCTGCACAATAAACGCTCCATTTTTCTTGCATATTTCCGTAAAAACCTCTATAATATTAGATAAAACACATGATTATTGTACTGAAAGGACTGTTTTATGAACTCCATTCAAGACCGCATCCCTCTGCAAAATGGCACCTCTATTCCGTGCATGGGGTTTGGCACATGGAAGATGTCCGCCGATGTCGCAACCAAAGCTGTATTAGACGCAATTCAAGCAGGTTATCGCCATATTGACACCGCAACGGCTTACAAAAACGAGGAAGCAGTTGGTGCAGGCATCCGTGCATCCAGTGTGCCACGTGAAGACTTATTTGTCACCACCAAGCTGTGGAATCCCGACCAAGGCTACTCTTCCACACTTGCCGCCTGCGACCGCAGTCTGCAATGGCTTGGCATGGACTATCTGGATTTATATTTAATCCACTGGCCGCATGACCGTAAATATTTCGACAACTGGGAAGAAATGAATGCCGAAACATGGCGTGCCTTTGAGGCGCTTTACCAGTCCGGCAAAGTTCGTGCTATCGGTTTGAGTAATTTCCGTCCACACCATGTGGATAACATTTTGCAGCACTGCTCTGTGCGTCCCATGGTAGACCAAGTGGAGCTCCATCCCGGTATGCCGCAGGACGAAATGCTCGCTTACTGCCGTGAGCAGAATATGCTCGTGGAAGCTTGGAGTCCGCTTTCGACGGGCAGCATCTTTTCTGTGCCGGAATTGCAGACACTGGCTGAAAAATATGGGAAAAGCATTGCACAGGTTTGCCTGCGCTGGCATATACAGCAGGGTATCCTGCCAATCCCCAAATCAGTGACGCCGTCACGCATTGCAGAAAATGCGCAGGTGTTTGATTTTGCATTGGAAGATGCCGACATGGCTGCCATCAGTGCGCTGACTGACTGCGGGTATTCCGGCTTAGACCCCGATAATCTGATTTACTAAACCACCCACCAAAAAAACGCTCGTGTCTTCAAACACGAGCGTTCAGCCTGTAGACAAAAGGGTCGAAGCACCTCTGGAATTATGGTATAATTAAACCATAAGGACAGGGGTGTTTTTGATGTATATAAAAAAGGACAGAGGACAGCAAAAACAAATAAAATTTGTAAGCATAGAAGATTTGGTACCGAAAGACCACATTTTAAGGGACATCGACAGAGCGATTGATTTTAATTTCATATATGACGAAGTAAAAGGACTGTATTCCGAAATAGAATGGGGCAAACCGGGAATCGACCCGGTAGCACTGTTTAAAATAGTGTTCATACAATACTTATTCGGAATCCGCAGTATGCGGCAGACCATTAAAGAGATAGAAGTAAATATGGCATACCGCTGGTTCATCGGGTATGATATCGGAGAGAAAATCCCCCACTTTTCTACGTTCGGAAAGAACTACACACGCCGATTTGAAGGAACAGATGTGTTTGAACGAATATTCACACATATTTTGAATGAAGCGGTGGATTGCGGATTTGTGGATGCAAGCGCGATATTCATAGACGGTACGCACATAAAGGCAAGTGCAAACAAGAAAAAGAGCCAGCCTGCGGAAATTGAAATTCAGGCAAGAAGCTACCAAAAGCAGTTAGATGAGGAAATCGCAAAAGACCGGGGACTGCACGGAAAAAAGCCGCTGAAAAAGGATGACGGCAATGACGATGACCAACCGCCCACACCTCCGGCAACAAAAACAATCGCGCAAAGCAAAACAGATCCAGAGTGCGGAATGTTCCACAAGGGAGAACATGAAAAGCAGTTTGCCTATGTAGCGAATACCGCATGTGACAAACACAATTTTATACTGGACTTTGTACTGGGTGCAGGAAATATTCATGACAGCATGATGTTCAGCAGTGTATATGAAAAGGTTTTAAAAAAGTTTCCGGAAATACAGGCTGTTGCGGTAGATGCAGGATACAAAACTCCGGCAATTATGAAAGAAATCATTGACAGTGAAAAAATTCCTTGTGTGCCATACAAACGTCCAATGACGAAAAAAGGATTCTTTAAAAAGTATGACTTTGTGTATGATGAATATTTTGACTGTGTGTTGTGCCCAAACAAGCAGGCCCTAACATATTCTACAACCAATCGGGAAGGATACCGTGAATACAAAAGCAACACTGAAATTTGCAAAAATTGTCCTATGCGTTCCCAGTGTACAGAAAGCAAAGCCTGTCAAAAGGTTGTAACCCGGCATATTTGGGAGCCATACATGGAACTTGCTGAGGATTACCGGCATACTCCCGAGTATCGGGACATTTACAAGTTAAGAAGCGAAACCATTGAGCGTGTTTTTGCCGATGCAAAAGAGAAACATGCCATGCGTTATACTCAGCTACGTGGACTGCAAAAGGTGAAAATGCAGGTCACGCTTACTTTCGCGTGCATGAATTTAAAAAAGCTGGCGACATGGAAGCGAAGAACGGGCATGCTGCCGCCACCTTTACAACACTTTATCAATCAATTGGCCTATTTCTATTGCTTGTTTCTAAATACAAATCAAAAAGGTACTCTACGCGTTGCGTAAAGTACCTTTTTGTCGACGGTCTGAGCGCTCGTGTCTTCAAACACGAGCGTTTTTTGCTATTCTGCATCTTGTCGCAACGGAAAAATGATACGGACCTCCGTGCCTTGTCCTTCTGTGCTTTCCAACTGAATCCGTGCATGGTGCAGCTGTGCAATATGCTTGACGATGGAAAGCCCCAGTCCCGTGCCGCCCGTTTCCTTGGAACGGCTCTTGTCCACACGATAAAACCGCTCAAACACGTGCTCTTGGTCCTTCGGTGCGATACCAATACCGGTATCTTTGATGGACAATTCTGCCCCTGATGCCGTTTTTTGCACTGAAATCGTTACTTTTCCATCCTCACAGTTATACTTCACCGCATTTTCTGCCAAGTTGAACAGCAGTTCACTTGCCATGGTAGGCACCGCCTGAATCTTCACCGGCGCACCCTCCACCGCAATCTGCACGTGACGCTCCTGTGCCTGCAGCATCAGCGAATTTGCCGTCTGCAACGCCAAGGTATACAAATCGACCTCTTCTGCCTGCGTATGAATGCGGTTTTCATCCAATCCGGAAAGCTTGATGATGTCATCAATCAACACGAGCAATCGCTGCGCTTCTTTGTAAATGCGTCCTGCAAACTCCTGTGTGTCTTCCGCGCGCACCATGCCGCTTGCCAGCATTTCGGCATAGCCGGAAATCGAAGTCAGCGGTGTTTTGAGTTCATGTGACACATTTGCAGAAAATTCACGGCGCATTTGTTCCGCCTGCTGCTGCTCTGTAACATCCAAAAACAGTAACAGTGCCCCTCTTTGCTCTTCTTCCACAAACACAGGATTGGCGAACACGTGATATTGTCGACCTGCAAATGGCAGCACGCGGGATGCCTTATCGCCCTGCAGCGCCTGCTCAATCACCTTTTGCAATTCATATAAGCGTGTCAGTTGCAGCACGTGCCGCCCTGTATATGGCTGTTTTGCGTTTCCGCCAAGCAGCTGCAGCGCACTTTGGTTGATGCTCATAATCGCCGCATCATTATCCAGTAGCAGCAGACCCTCACTCATATTCTCTGACAATGCCCGAAACTCCTCCTGTTTGGCAGATAATTCTTTCATATGTTCATCGATAGAGCGATTTTGATGTGCAATACGCATCAAAATAGGAGATATTTCTTCATATGCATCCACTTCCAACGGATGCGCCAAATCCAGATTGACCAGCGGCGAAATGATGGTTTCTGCCATACGCTGGGCAGTGATGATGCTGATGAGCAGCACCACACCCGCCATACAAATCAACCACGGCAGCAAATCGCTGAACTGCCCGACAATATCCTGTGTTTCCACAGACAAGCGCAGCACTTGATGCTCTCCCAAGGGAACTGCATAATAAAAGGTGTGTTTTCCCAGCGTTTGCGACTGGCGCACGGCGGCTGCACTGGGCGCACCGCCCAACACTGCCGCAACCTCCGGACGCTGTCCATGGTTTTCCATGCTCTCGCTGTCTGCCCTACTGTCGAACAGAACCGTACCATCTGCCGCAATGATGGTGACGCGGTCATTATTCGTAAGCCCTGCGACTGCCTGCTGCAAATAGGCTTCTCCACCCATGTCCATGCCTTGTGCAATCAATATTGCCTCATTGCGCACCCGCGCCTGCACAAAGACATATTCCTTTGCATAAAGCACACCCAGCACTAAGGCAGTCGTCGCTGTCATGATGATGAGCATTAACAGGCACATCATGCGAAAAATTCGTTTTTTCACAACTATTCTCCAATACGATAACCGATGCCGCGCAATGTTTCTATCATCTTGCCATGCTCGCCAAGCTTTTGCCGCAAGGTGCCCACATGGACATCCACCGTGCGGGTTTCGCCTTCAAAGCTGTAACCCCAAACTGCCATCAAAATACTGTCACGCGATACCGCTTTCCCTTTTCGCTCCATCAGATACCGCAGCATTTCAAATTCTTTGAGGGTCAGTGAAACCTCCGTTTCTCCAACGTATACACAGTGCCGCACGGTATCCAGTGTGATTTCCCCAACGCGCAGCATATCGCCCTGCAGCTGTCCGCTGGTTCTTCTGAGCACCGCACGCACGCGCGAAAGCATTTCCATGACGCCGAATGGCTTTGTGATATAATCATCTGCACCGCTGTCCAGTCCAATTACCTTATCATACTCTGTTGATTTTGCAGTTAGGAGAATAATCGGCAGTGCCTGCGTGCGTGCATCTTTTCGCAGTGTGTGCAGTAGGCTCAGCCCATCCTGTCCCGGCAGCATCAAATCCAGCAGCACAAGGTCGGGCAGTGTCTGTTCCAGCTCGGTGCACAGACTTTCGGCATCTGTAAAGCCCTGCACGGCATATCCCTCGCCTCGCAGCGCATACGCCACCAAATCATTAATGGAGCGGTCATCTTCTACTACAAAAATCGTTTTCATGATGTCTTGCCCTCTTATTGCTCTTTCGTGTCTGCGGCATGTGCTCTATGCTCGCCTGTCATCGAAAACTCGACCCATTCTGCAATATTGGTCGCATGGTCGCCGATACGTTCAAAATATTTGGCAATCATCAGCAAGTCAATGATGTGTTCGGCATGGTCGCCATATTCGCTTTGCTCTCCGCACGCGCAATTTTCTGCAATCATCTCCACCAAATCTTTTTTCACTTCATCAAATAAATCGTCCACCACATCATCATATTCGATGACCTGATGCACCAGCTGCAAATCCTTCTTGACGAATGCGTCCACGCTTTCGCTAACCATCTTGATGGTTGCACGCGCCATATCATCGATATGTTTCAAATGGGTCGGCTTGTGTGTATCTTTCGCAAATAAAATTGCCAATTCTGCAATATCTGCTGCTTGGTCACCGATGCGTTCCATGTCGGTAATCATCTTCAGCGCGGCAGAAATCAAGCGCAAATCACGCGCCACCGGCTGCTGCTGTAGCAGCAAACGCAGGCACAAACGCTCAATATCGCGCTCCTTATGGTCAATTTCATCATCCAGTGCCACAATTTCTTGCGCTTGACGGGCATCATCGTTAATCAGTGCCTTTGCCGTGCCTGCAATGGCGCGCTCAATCATTGCACCCAGCTGAATCAGCTCACAGTCCAGCTTTTGTAATTCCATGTCAAACCGACTTCTCATAGTACCCTCCTCGCTTAGCCGAAACGTCCTGTGATGTAATCTTCCGTACGCTTATCAACAGGCACGGAGAACAGTGTTTCTGTGTCATTGTATTCAATCATTTCACCCAACAGGAAGAAGGCAGTGCCATCAGAAATACGGGTTGCCTGCTGCATATTGTGCGTTACGATAACAATAGTATAATCCTTTTTCAAATCCAGCACAAGGTCTTCGATTTTTGCAGTGGAAATCGGGTCGAGTGCGCTGGTGGGTTCGTCCATGAGCAAAACCTCTGGTTCTGCCGCCAAAGCGCGCGCAATGCAGATGCGCTGCTGCTGTCCGCCGGACAGAGAGAGTGCGTTTTTCTTCAAGCGGTCCTTGGTTTCGTCCCAAATTGCCGCACCGCGCAGCGACCTTTCCACAATTTCATCCAGCTGCGTGTGTGAGGTGATGCCATGTGTGCGGGGTCCATAGGCGATATTGTCATAAATCGACATCGGGAAAGGGTTCGGCTTCTGAAACACCATGCCAACGCGTTTGCGCAGCAAATTGATGTCCGTATTGCCGTAAATGTCTTCCCCATCCAAGGTAATCTTACCTGTAATTTTGCAGCCCTCCACCAAATCGTTCATGCGGTTGAGGGACTTGAGCAAGGTGGATTTACCACATCCGGACGGTCCGATAAATGCCGTGATTTCTTTCTCTGGGATTTCCAGATTGATATTTTTCAGTGCATGAAATTCGCCATAGTGCAGCTCCATGCCGGAAATTTTAATCTTTGGTTCCATACTCATGATTTTCTCCCGTTCATTCTGCATCACCATTTTTTCGCAAGCTTTTTTGCAATGTATGCAGACAATGTATTGATTAAAATAACAACCAACAGCAGCACTACCGCCGTCGCATATGCTTCGCCCACGTGCAGCCCTTCTCCGGACAGCACCCACATATGGATTGCCAGTGTTCGTCCGGATTGGAATAAATCCTTTGGAATCTGCGCCATTGTGCCTGCGGTATACACCAATGCCGCGGTTTCGCCGATGATGCGGCCAACACCCAGAATCACACCTGCCAAGATGCCAGGCACCGCACTGGGCAGCACGATGCGGAACACCGTGCGCAGCTTGCCCGCGCCCAAGCCATAGCTTGCCTCGCGGAAGGTATCGGGCACACTGAGCAATGCCTCTTCTGCTGTACGCATGACCAGCGGCAAAATCATAATCGCCAAGGTCATTGCACCAGCCAGCAAGGAATAGCCCCAATGCAGATAGCTGACGAAAAACAGCGTGCCAAACAAGCCATAGACGATGGATGGAATGCCGGACAGGGTTTCTGTCGTGATACGAATCAGCTCTACGATTTTATTGCCGCGTTTTGCATATTCTGTCAAATAAATCGCGGTGAACAAGCCAAGCGGCACAGCAATCAGCAGTGAAAGCGCAGTCATGATGACCGTAGTAATCGCCGCTGGCACAAGAGAAACATTTTCAGACGTATAGTGGAGCGAGAAAATAGAGGGCTTGATGTAAGGAATTCCATTTACTAAAATATAGGCGATTAAAAACAGCAGTACGCTAAAGGTTGCGATTGCCGCCAAATAGACCATGGCTTTCTGCAAAAAGTTGATGGTTTTGCGCAGCAGCCGACGCAGTTTTTGTATATTCATTTGCCCTCCCTCCTTTTCAGTATGGAGAATGATAAGTTAATGAGCAAAATAAACACGAACAGCACCACACCGGTTGCAATCAATGCCTCACGATGCAAGTCGGTTGCATAACCCATTTCGGTGACGATATTTGCCGTCAAGGTTCGGATACCTTTCAAAACGTTGCCCGTAATACGCGGTTGGTTGCCGGCAACCATGATAACCGCCATGGTTTCGCCAATCGCACGACCAATGCCCAGCACAACGCCCGCCAGCACACCAGATTTTGCCGCAGGCAGCACCACTGTAAAAATCGCGCGCTCATGCGTTGCGCCGATGCCAACTGCACCTTCATAATAATGGCTGGGCACCGCACGCAGTGCCGATTCGGAAACGCCGATAATCGTGGGCAAAATCATAATGCCGAGCAGAATTGATGCCGTTAAAATGCTGGCACCATTGCCCCCTAGTGTACGTACCCATGGCACCAGCACCACGATACCAAAAAAGCCATAGACAACCGAAGGAATACCTGCCAGCAGCTCTGTGCAAGGCTTCAAAAAGCTGTACATACGCTTCGGGCAATAAAATGCCATGAAAATTGCGGTGAGCAGACCAATCGGCACACCAACGATAATCGCACCCGCTGTAATATACAAACTGCCGACAATCATCGGCAAAATGCCGTATGATGCCGGTTCGTTGGAGGGAGCCCATTTTGTGCCGCTCAAAAAATTCCAAACGCCAATTTCTTTAATTGCCGGCAAGCCGTTTGCAAACAAAAAAATGCAAATCAGCACAACGGCTGCAATGGAGGTCAGTGCACATAGAAAAAACAGCACGTGCATGACCTTTTCTCTTATTTCTTTCAATTCATTTCACCTCACAGATGCGGAAACGAGCCAAGGACACAGCGGAATCGAATTTGCATTTTGCCATTCTAAGTGAAATAGATGTGCTGTGTCAGGCGTTTTCCGCCTTTTTCATCCATCAGCTTTCACCCAGCAAAGCAATGTGCAAACGCCCCTTCCGCGTGTCCTTTTTCTTACCGTTCAGCTCGTTGCTGCGCTGCCGTTTTTATGCAAGCTCAGACCAATCTTCCACTGCACCGGTGTAAATATCCTTCACCTGTGCCATGGTCAAATCTTCCATTGTATTTTCCTGATTCACAATCATTGCGATGCCGTCCATTGCAATCACGGTCGGTGTCAGCTCTGCGCTTTCAGAGTCCTTCAGCTCACGAGATGCCATGCCAATGTCAAATGTGCCTTCCATTGCGCCAGTCATGCCGGAGGTAGAGTCCGAGGTCTGCAGGTCAATGGTTGCCTTTGCATTGAGTGCCTTATATGCTTCAATCATCTTTTCCATCACAGGAGAAACAGAGGAAGAGCCGCCCACGGTAATCTTGCCCTCAGAACCATCGCTTGTGAAGCTGTCTGCTGCATCCACTGCAATATAGCCGTTTTCTTCTACAATCTTCTGGCCTTCTGCGCTCATGATAAAGTGCATAAAGTCTGCTGTCAAGCCAGTCGGCTCGCCCTTGGTTGCAACGTTGAACGGACGTGCCAGCTTATAAGCGCCGCTTTTTACATTTTCAGCAGTTGCTTCTGCGCCGTCAACCTTAACCGCCTTTACGGTATCGTTCAAAGAACCGAGGGAAATGTATCCAATCGCTCTGCTGTCACCTGCTACGTTTGTGATGACCACGCTGGTTGCATTTGCAATGACTGCTTCAACGGTGGTGTTGTCCACCTTGTTACCGCTTGCATCCTTTTCTTCTACGCCAGTCAGCTCTACGAAAGCACCACGTGTGCCAGAACCTTCTTCGCGAGAAACAACGGTAATCATACCGCTCATTGCGGTTGCTGCTGCCGCCGTGGTGGTGTCTGCGGCTTCGGTACCCTGTGTATCTGTAGATGCAGCTTCGGTGCTTGTGCTGCCGCAGCCTGCCATTGCACCCATCATCAACACACCTGCGAGGATCATGCTCAACGCCTTTTTCATTTTCGTATTTCTCCTTTTTGCTCATAATTCGTCTTACAAATTTTATTATACGGTCCGTTTGTAAAGTTGTAACCATCTCATTGTAATGTTTTTGTAAAGCCAACGAAAAACACGCAATTCCAATCTTGTTCAATCAGAATTACGTGTTTTTCGTTTGATATAGTATTTATTTTACCCTTGTATGCTTTTTTTATACCGGCAGCACCAAAAGATTTTTCGGCGCCTTTGTAAGATTTGCGCAAGCATCTGCCTCCAGCAGCAGCATATCCTCAATACGCACCCCAAATTTCCCCGCCAAGTAAATACCGGGCTCGGCGGTGAGCACGGCGCCCACGGGCAGCACACTTGTCGCAGACGGGGAGGCATTCGGCGCTTCATGAATCTCTAGCCCGACACCATGCCCAAAGCCATGCCCAAACGCATCGCCAAAGCCTGCCTGCACAATGATGTCACGCGCCGCCGCATCCACTGCGCTGCCTTTGATGCCTGCATGTGCCGCCGCAATACCCGCCTGCTGCGCCTGCAGCACCGTGTCATAGACCCGCTGCATTTCGTCTGTGCAATATCCCACCGCTACGGTGCGCGTCATATCCGAGCAATAACCATCCACGATGCAGCCAAAGTCCATCGTCACAAACTCCCCTGTGGCAATCGGCTTATCCGACGGCACGCCATGCGGTTTGGAAGAATTGACCCCCGACACCACGATGGGGTCAAAGGACATATTTTCGGCACCGTGCCATAGCATGCGATAGGTCAGCCGCGCAGCAATCTGCCGCTCGGTCACGCCTGGACGAATGTCACCCAGCACTTCCTCCAGTGCCCGCTCGGCAATGCGCTGTGCGCAGACAATCCGCTCCACCTCTTGCGCCGTCTTGACCATACGCAGATTCTGCATGAAATCCTGCATAGGCTGTGTGGAAATTTGCAAACCCCGCTCCCATTTTTGATAATCGGCATAGGTCAGGGAGGTGTCCTCCAACGCCACGCACTGCACATTATCTGCAAGCAAACACGCACGCACCTCCCCAGCATAGCTGTTCCCTGCATGAATTTCATGCACCATGCAGTCCTCAATGATGGCACGTGCCGCTTCGATATACCGAAAATCGGTGAAGAAATGGGCACTTGTGCGAGAAATATAACATACGCCTGCTGTGGAATGAAAATCGGTTGCATACCGCCGATTGTGCTCACTGGTCAAAAGCACGGCGTCAAAGCTTGCATTTTCCAGCGCCGCTTGTATCTTTTGTATCATAATTGCATCGCCTGAATCGCTTCCACCGCCAGCAAATAGCTGTTTTTACCAAAGCCCGCAATCGTGCCCGCGCAAACCGGTGCAATGACAGAGGTATGGCGGAATTCTTCGCGCGCATGAACATTGGACATATGTACCTCGATGCAGGGCAGACGAATCGCGGAAATGGCGTCGCGAATCGCATAACTATAGTGCGTATACGCACCTGCATTCAAAATCACGGCATCGCAATCCTCCATCGCTTGGTGCAGGCGGTCAATCAACGCGCCCTCGCTGTTAGACTGGAACACCACGCATTCCATGCCGAGCTGGCGGCAACGGCGCACCACCTCTTCATTAATCGCCGCAAGGCTATTGCGTCCATAAATACCCGGCTCACGCTTGCCCGTCAAATTGATATTGGGTCCATGCATCAAAAGAATCTGTTTCATCTATTTTTTGGCTCCTTCGTAAAGTTGTTTCATCGTGACGGCATCCTCTGCCTGTGTCCCTGCCGATTCGCAGATGAAGGTGGGGGTATAGCCGCGCTCTGCCGTCAATTCGGCAATGGGGTCAAACTCCGGCCCATAGACGGTATCTGCGAAGGTCAAGTGCCGCTTTTCGCCCTTGTCCGTATATTCGATTTTGGAAAAATGGCTGTGAAACACCCGTGCACGTTCTATGCCGATGGTGTTTTCCATTTGGTCAAACAAGGCGGCAAAGGCTTCTTTCGAGCGAAATTTCCCCTGTGTGCGTGCGTTGAGATGCCCAAAGTCAATGCACGGCAGCAGACGGTCATCCTGCGCCACAAACTGAAAGACCTCCTCCGCACTGCCCATCACGCTTTGCTTGCCCATCGTTTCCAGACAAACGGTCTGCTGACCATACCCTGCGGCATCCATTTCCCGCAAAATCTGCCGCACATTTTCCATGGTGTTTTGTGCCGCACGGTCGCGTGACAGCTTGCCTTGTCCGCCGCAGTGCACCGTCAAACGGGTTGCCCCCATTGCCTGCGCCGCCGCACAGCTTTGTAAAATATAGCCGATGTTCTTCTCCATCCGCTCTGGCTCATCCGAGGATAGGTTGATAAAATACGGTGTGTGAATCGACAGCGCAATGCCGTATTCCTGCGCTTGCTCCCCGATTTTTTGTGCTGTTTTCGTGCCGACATTCACACCGCGCCCGCACTGATATTCATAGGCATTCAGTCCCATCGCCGCCAGCCAGCGCGGTGCATCCGCAGTGGCTTTATAGCCTGCATCGATAAACGATTGGGCGCTCCCCGCAGGTCCAAACTTAGCTTCCATTTGTTTTTCTCCGTGTTTCCATTTGTTTTTTTCCATATGCAATAAATCCACGTTCCAACTGATAGCGCAAATGGATGATAAAATCCCGATGGTCAATCGAATTGACATAGCAGGTCATTGCTGCCCCTGCTCGATTGCCGCCAAACGTATCGGTATAAATCTGGTCACCAATCACCGCACACTGCCCTATCGGCAATCCCAGCTGCTTTGCACCGCGCAAAAAACCGTCTTTCGATGGCTTATAGGCACGGTGCAAATGGGGCACGCCCAGTTCCTCGCAGAACAGCTGTACCCGCTCGGCTTTATTATTGGACAAAACCAGCACGGCAATACCTGCCTGCACAAAGCTTTGCAAAAAAGGACCGACTTGCTCGGATGGTTTCGGTGCGTGTCTGGATGCCATGGTGCCATCCAAATCGATTAAAATCCCGCGAACACCATTTTGCAGCATCAGCGCGGGCGTAATTTCATAAATAGAAGAAAACACATATGTCGGAATGAATTGATTTTTCAAAGCCTTTTCGTCCTCCCATTGGCATGATAAAAAGCGTTTCTACATACAATAGTGTAATGGATTTTGCATACAATGTCCAGTCAAAGGAGTGATTTTCATGCCACTGCCCGATTCTGTTATTCTTGTCTGTGCCGGTGACGATGCCCTGCGCGCAGTAGCGAGCGGACATCCCCTGCTCCAGCTTTGCCTAACCATCAACACGCAGGGCAGCCTATATACCTCCTGCCACAGCACATTGCCCAATGGCTATCTGGGTTTGCAAGACCCCGGCACGCAGGTCACCCAAATTCCGGCGGCAACCATTGCCGAAGCCTTGCTGCAGGAATGCCGCCGCACAGGGGCGCGCGGCGTGTTTGCGGATTTGGAGAGTGACACACGCGCCGTACGTGCGCTTTGCAAAACGCTGGACACGGTGCTTTATGCCGCCAATATCCCCCTGTTTGTGCCGCCCTCCCGTGCCGAAGATGTTGCCCATGCCATTATCACCTTTGAAACCGCCATCAGCGGCGGCAGTCTGTCCGAACGCCTGTCCGAGGCGCAAACCCAACATGGAAGCGACCGTGTTGCCGCCTTGCTGCAGCCCATCAGTGCCGATTTTTGTCTGCCCTCGCAAACTGCCGACGGCACACCGTTGACTGTCGCCGAGCGCCATACCTTGCTGCAGCAATATCCGTCCCAGATTTTCTTTTCGCGGGAGCTGTGCGCCAAGTATTTCACCTATATGGATGCCGAGCAACGCGGACATTTTGTCCTCTTTGATGACGCCAGCACGTGGCTTGCCAAGCTTTCTGTGCTGGATGGGCTGCATATCTCGCATTGCTTTGCGCTGTATCCAGATGCCGCACCCATGCTGCGGACAGCACCCGTCACAAGCGCTGTCAAACCGTGATGTCGGCACAGCTACCCGCCACCAACTGCAGCAGCTCTTCTGGCGCAGTTTCTATCTGATGCCCGATTTTCCCAGCCGAAACGATGATGCATGGAATCTGCTGTACTGTTTGATGAAACACCGTAGGATATGCCTTTTTCATGCCAACAGGAGAACAGCCGCCACGTACATATCCCGTCAACCCCAGAATTTCCTTGACTGCAATCAGCTCCACTGCCTTTTCGCCTGCCGCTCTGGCGGCTTTTTTCAAATCCAATTCTGCGGCAACTGGCACGACAAACACCAAAATTTTTCCGCTTTTGCCACGCGCCACCAATGTTTTAAACACATGGTCTGGGTTTTGCCCCAACAGCTGTGCCACTGTTACGCCGTCCACCGCTTCTTTCCCATGCGGATATTCGTGCGCCGTATAGGCAATGCCCGCCTGCTCCAAAATCCGCATCACATTTGTTTTCAGTTCCGTCTGTTTTGCCATGTTCCCTTCTGTCCTCCTGCAATCCTTTCCTTCCATTATACGCCGTATCGTTTTCGTGCACAAGCCGCTTTACAGACACCGATTGCCGTGCTATACTGACATAAACTAGATAATATTCGATTTTTTGTTGTCTTTTCAAGTCCCACTTGCAAAAGATGCCGTTATCCTCCCCTTAAGAGAGAAAAAGGAGCTTTGTACAAATGAAATACGAATGGCTGGATGCATATTGTCTTTCCAAAAAAGGTGCAGAAAAAGATTACAAGGTAGAATGGGAAGTCACACGCTACATGATTGGCGGAAAAATGTTTGCAATGGTGGGTGATAACAAGCAAAAGCGTCCGATTGTCACGCTCAAGTGTGCACCGGAATTTGGGGAATTTCTCCGCCAAACGCATGAGGACATTGCGCCCGGCTACTATATGAACAAACTGCACTGGAATTCCGTGGATTTAAACGGCGATGTGCCGGATGAAACCGTTCGAGAGATGGTTGATATGTCCTACGAACTCATTCTGCACGGACTGCCCAAAACTGCCCAAAAAGCCATTTTAGACGCCACTGCCATCTAAACCACGCGTGTGCTCCAGCACATACAACACTGCTCTGACAGAATTTATGGCAGTTTTTGATGATTTTCTGTTTGTTTTTTTGCGTTTATTGGTTGAGTTTCCCTTGTCAAAAGGTGTATAATACTAGTATTACCGATGAACGATAATAGAACAAAGGAGATTATGGCACTATGTTTGAAAATCTGATTGCTACCTTGAAGGCTGACCCCCGCAAGCTGGTCTTTACCGAAGGTCCAGACCCGCGCATTCTGGAGGCAGCTTCTCGCCTGATGCAGGACGGCATCCTCACCCCGATTCTGGTCGGCAACGTGGAGGAAGTCACCGCTGCTGCAAAGGCTGGCAGCTTTGACATCACCGGCATCGACATCATTGACCCTGCAACCTATTCCGAAATGGATGCAATGGTAGAAAAAATGGTGGAACTGCGCAAGGGCAAGATGACTGCAGAGGATTGCCGCAAGGCGCTGTCCAAGGGCAACTATTTCGGCACCATGCTTGTGAAAATGGGCTTGGCAGACGGTCTGCTCGGCGGCGCAACCTACTCCACCGCAGACACAGTTCGTCCGGCATTGCAGCTCATCAAGACCAAGCCGGGCAACAAAATCGTATCTTCCTGCTTTATTCTGGTGCGCGAAGCAGACGGCAAGGAAGAAAAATATGCGATGGGTGACTGCGCTATTAACATTGCGCCGAATGAGGACGAGCTGGTGGAAATCGCTGTGGAAACCGCACGCACCGCAAAGGCATTTGACATCGACCCCAAGGTCGCGATGCTGTCCTATTCCACCATGGGGTCTGGCAAGGGCGACAGCGTGGATATGATGCGCAACGCCGCTGCAAAGGCAAAGCAAGCCGCTCCCGATTTGGCAATCGACGGCGAATTGCAGTTTGACGCAGCCTTCTCTCCAGTTGTTGCACAGACCAAGTGCAAGGGCTCTCCGGTTGCAGGGCAGGCAAACACCTTTATTTTCCCGGACATCAACGCCGGCAACATCGGCTACAAAATCGCACAGCGTTTGGGTGGCTTTGCAGCATTCGGTCCGATTTTGCAGGGTCTGAATGCACCCATCAACGACTTGTCCCGCGGCTGTGATGCGGAAGAAGTTTACCAGATGGCAATTATCACCGCTGGTTTGAAGTAATCTGCGATAGGTATCACAAAAGAACGGCGCTGCCATTGGCAGCGTCGTTCTTTTGTTACCTGTCATCGGTGTTCTTCCCTCTGTTACACTGCTTCATGCTCCAAAGAATATGATTGAGCTGCGCCCCCATCAGAATGACCATCCCCATCAAATAGAGCCACAGCATCAGCACAATCATTGCCCCTAGCGAGCCATACAGCAGGGAATAGCTCGCCATATTGTCCACATAAAAGGAAAACCCCATGGACAGCAGCCCCCACACCACCGCTGAAAACACCGTACCCGGCACGGCATTGTGCCAGTGCAGCTCCACATTTGGCACAATGCGGTTAAACAGCAGCAAAAATGCCAAAACCAACGCAATCGCAATCCAATATCCACCGATTTGGGACAAATGCTGTATCGTTGGTGAAATCGGAAGATAGGTTGCCGCAAATCGTGCAATCGTCCTGCCGATGACCACCACCGCAAAGCTGGCAACAATCGCCCCTAAAAAAATGATGGTCAGCAAAAGCGACAGCAGCATTTGCGCCGCTCCCCGCACCCGCACCGGCACGCGATACAGGCGGTTGACGGTGCGCAGCAGCGAGCGCATGGCGCGGGACAGAAAGAACATCGTGAGCAATCCACCTATCACCATCGGGCGAACTGAAGACATCCCACCGACATACTCCAAATACCCCTGAATCATGGCACTTAAACTGCTTGGCAAAAATGTGTGCATACGATTTAAAACCTGCGCAGAAAGGGCAATACTGCCCAGCACAGAGTTTAAAAACATCAACAGCGGAAAAAAAGAAAACAGCAAGAAATAGGCAAGCTCCGCCGATGCCTGTGAAATGCCATCGGAAAAGTATCGATGCACCATTTGCCGCAGGACATATAGCACTTTATGTGACTTCTGCACGCGCTTTCCTCCTCTCCAAACGTCTTTGGCACTGCCCATGCAAGATGCGGATGTAGTATATCAGCTTGGCTCAATTTTTTCTATCGAAAAAACGGTTTTGTTTTTATTTTCAGTTTTCGACAAAATCCTCTTTCTTTTTCGACAAATTTCCGTTACAATAGAATGCGAACATTCATTCGATAGGAGGGCTTGCAAATGAAACAACCCGCTCGCAAAAACACGTGCTGCTTTTCCGGCTATCGTCCCGAAAAAATTTCTTCTGCACTGACCGACTGTACGGATATACCATGCCGTTTGCAGCAGTCCTTGTGCGACGCCATCCATGCCGCCTATCACGACGGATACACCCATTTTTTGACTGGTATGAGCCGCGGATTTGACCTTTGGGCGGCGCAAGCGGTGTTGCAGCTGCGGCAAAGCCTGCCGCTGCAGCTGCTGTGCATTCTTCCCTTTTCTGCACAGGCAGCCAACTGGCCGTATGCTTGGCAGCAGGTCTATCACAAGGTTTGTACGCACGCCGACCAAGTTTTCACCATGTCTCCCCAGTATTACGCAGGCTGTTATTATGCGCGCAATCGTTTTTTGGCAGATGCCTCCTCCCATCTCATCTGTTATTATGATGGGTGCTCCGGCGGCACCAAATACACGGTGCAATATGCCACTGCCAACGGGCTCACGATGCAAAACCTTGCAGACACACAGCTGTCCTTTTATTCGTTATGCACAGAAACGTCACGCATACAAAATGGCCTGCCGCAGGATTGAGCGGCAAGCCATTTTTTTCACACGTTCACAAAGGACGGACTGCACCGCCGCAACTGGCAATCAATCCACCAAAACCGTCCAGCCCAGCTCATCTGGCAAATTGCCCCACTGGATGCCTGTCAGCGTGTCATACAGCTTTTGTGTCAGCGCACCGATATTCCCCTCGTTGATATAGACAACCTCGTCTTCATAGCGCAGCTCGCCCACCGGAGAAATGACCGCCGCTGTGCCTGTGCCAAAGACCTCCTCCAGCTTGCCATCTTGGGACGCCTGCATGATGGTTTGGATGGGGATGCGCTCTTCAGACACTGGAATGCCCCATTTGCGCATCAGTTCCATGCAGGACATCCGCGTGACACCCGGCAAAACGGTGCCTGTGGTGGGGGCGGTATACACCGTGCCGTCGATTTTAAAGAAGCAGTTCATGGAACCCACCTCTTCCACATATTTGTGCTCCACGCCGTCCAGCCACAGGGTTTGTGCATATCCCATCTCATGCGCCTTCATCTGTGATGCCAAGCTTGCCGCATAGTTGCCACCGCACTTGGTGAAGCCTGTGCCACCCGGACAAGCACGGGTGTATTCATCCTCGACAAAAATTTTGACCGGATTGATGCCAGACTCATAATATGCGCCCACTGGTGTGCAAATAATCATAAACCGATGTGTTTTAGACGCGCGAACGCCCAAATGCGGTTCGGTTGCGAACACAAACGGGCGGATATACAGGGAGGTTCCCGGCAGAGCGGGCACCCAGTCCGCCTCGGTTTTGACAATCGCCTTGACCGCCTGCACAAAATCTTCCACCGGCAGCGACGGCAGACACATACGCTGATTGGTGTTAATCATACGCTGTGCATTTTTTTCTGGACGGAACAGCTGAATCTCACCCGTTGGGGTGCGATACGCCTTCATCCCTTCAAAGGATTCCATGGCATAATGCAAAACCATCGCGGCGGGGTCCAGTGCAATCGGTGCATAGGGCACGATGCGTGCATCATGCCACCCAAGCCCTTCCGTATGATCCACAATCAGCATATGGTCGGTATAGTAGACGCCAAAGCCCAATTTGTCCTGATTTGGTTTTTCCTTCTTGGTTTTTGCAAGATCATATTTGATGTCCAGCATATTGAAATCACTCTTTTCTGCTTTATTGCTAAAAAGCTTATTTTCTTCTATTTTATAGAAAAAAACTGCATTTTGCAAGAGGGCAAGTCTTTTTTTTCGATTTTTTCGTTTGTTGCAGAAAATATGCCCAATATGCTATACTACAAGCAGTCTATTGTTATACACATCTTGAGAAGGAGCCTTTTGTATGTTGAATCGGTGGCGGCACTGGATTGTGCCCATCCTGCTGTTTTTTTTGCTCGGCACGCTGCCGGGCGTGTCTGCCGCAACCATTACGCTGACAGCGGTCAATGACCAGCTGCTGCCATTGACAGACAGCACCATGCCCACCCGCAGAAACGGCGAGCTTTATGTGCCTTATACCGTTTTTGCGGGCACGCTCGGCGTTAATAACGCCCTGCCAGATGCACAAACCCTGATTCTATATAATTTAGATAACACGCTGACCTTTTCGTTGCAGCAAAATTATGTCTATGATGAAAGCGGCACCAGCTACACCCAACCGGCATATGTCAGCGGCAGCATGATTTATGTGCCTGTCAAATTGGTCTGCCGCGCATTTGGATTATCCTATTCCAGCATTTCCAGCACCTGGCCCATCCTACGTATCATCAATGACCGCGCCGCCCTATCGGACCATGATTTTGTGACCAGTATGGAATCCACCATTGCACGTCTGGTCAATCTTTATCAAAACACCGACACTTCTGACACCGGAAGCACCACCCCAAATACCGATACGCTCCCTGTCACCCCGCCCGCAGAAACCGCGGATGTACCCAAACCGAGCCGTGTCTATCTTGCCGTAGTCGGCACACCCAATGACAATACCGCCGAAATCCTGCAAACCCTGCAAAACCACGCCGCCACCGCCGCATTTTTTCTGTCTGTCGATGGTCTGGCAGGAAACGATGCGCTGATACGGCAAATTTTTGTGTCGGGACACGCCATGGGACTGTCCTTTGCCGCCGAGGATGCCGAGGTGCTTGCGCATTTGGAGCAGGCGAATGACCTGCTGGAGCGTGCCTGCGGCATTCGCACTCGTCTTGTCACAACCTCAGGCACGGTTACAGCGGAGCTGCGCCAAACCCTTGCCGCCGCTGGCTATCGTTTATGGCGCACCACCATGGACGGCGGAGAAAACCGCAAAACCGCCTATCGTGCAGCGGAAACCGTCCTGCAGGCATTTCAAACCTCGGATGCACCCGTGGTGCTGCGCTTGCGGCACAACCAGAACACCGCACAGGAGCTGCAATATGTGCTGTCGTATATGGATGCCGCAGATATTCCCAATCCCGCACTCACCTTTTTTGCAACGCCTGTTTAACCCACCTGTTTCTATAAAAGAACCCCCCTTGCAACCATGGATTTTGCTCCTCCATGCCCGCAAGGGGGTTTATCATATTTGTTTCACATCAGCGGTGCCAGCAATCGCAAAATAGATGCCACAATGGACTGCGGCCATGGCACAATCTGATGCAGATAGGCCTCATCCATTTCCCGACTCTGCTGAAAACACGATTCAATGTCCTGTCGCACCAGAAGCGGAATTTTTCCTTGATAAAACAGCGTACCGCATTCAAAATGCAAATAAAAACTGCGGAAATCCATATTGATAGTGCCAACCACCGCCAAATCATCATCCGTCACAATCATTTTTGCATGCATAAAGCCTGGTTCGTATTCATAAATCCGAACACCCGCTTTCATCAGCTGCTGATAAAAAGACCTCGTCACCGCATATACCATCGGCTTGTCTGGAATGCCGGGGGTGATGATACGCACATCAATCCCGCTTTGTGCCGCGGTTGTCAGTGCCGTAATCATTTCATTGTCCAAAACCAAATACGGCGTTGTGATGTAAACATACCGCCTTGCGCTGTTGATGGCACGCATATATACCGTTTCGCCGACATTGTGGTCATCCATGGGGCTGTCACCAAACGGCTGA
Source organism: Intestinibacillus sp. (assembly GCA_963664255.1). Lineage (GTDB taxonomy): Bacteria > Bacillota > Clostridia > Oscillospirales > Butyricicoccaceae. The sequence continues at coordinate 881,405 of OY760938.1, forward strand.
ATATAGCCATCGGATGCCCAACGCTGTGTGGGATGAAACAAAAACTGCGCATCCTCGGATTTTCCTGCGCTAATCTCCCACAAGCGCAAAAACATCTCTGTCATATTGACCACTGCCGCACCACGCACAAGCACGCCTGTGTCTTTCCAATAGCCATATCTCTGCACACGATTGATATACTCATCTGCAAGATTGATGCCGCCGGTGTATGCCACATTCCCGTCTATGATACATTGCTTGCGGTGGTCACGATGGTTCAGATACGTGTTGAGCGTTGGAATAAAGCGATTGAACCGAATCGCCTGCAGCCCCAGCGACTGCAAATACAAATCATATTTTGCAGGCAGCTTGGTCAGGCAGCCTGCATCATCGTACAGCACGCGCACATCAACACCCTGCGCCGCTTTGGCAACCAAAATGTCCAAAATGCTGTCCCACATTTCGCCTTCTTCCAAAATAAAATATTCCAGAAAAATAAACCGCTCTGCCTTTGGCAATTCCGTCAGCATGGACGCTAATTTTTCTTCGCCGCTGCGAAAATAGGCTGCCTGCGAACCGTCCCATGCCGAAAGCCCGCAGGTGCGCTCAATATATCGCACGATGCCTGCATGGTCGGGGCGAATCTCTGCAAGTGCACTCGCCACAGACGGCGCACCCTTGTTTTCAATGCGCAACGGCATTGCAGCTTCCTGCCGATACAGCTTGCGTGCACGATTAAGCGGTGTATTGCCCCAAGACAGATAAAAAATACCACCAAACAACGGAAACGCCATAATCACGATAATCCAAGCCAGCTTATATGCCGGATTGTCATATTTCCGAATGAGCCAAATGACGATTCCAATGCTCAAAACCGTAAAACTGCGATAAACCCACAACCATTTTGCGCTGATTTGAAAAATACAAAACACCATGAAGAGCATTTGTGCTATCAGTAACGTACCGCCGACAAACAGTCTGTCCCGCAGCAATGCGCCAAACCTCTTTTTCACGGTGCGTTTCATCTTTCCCGATGAAGCCGACATCTGTTGCTCCCTTCTCTATCACAACTCATTGCTTTCATCATACAACCCTGCTTGCATTTTGTCAATGTAGCCAATTTTTGCACAATCAAGCATCGTTTCCACCTTTTCCGCAAATTTCATGCTTCTATCCACCGTTTTTGTCTTTGTATCTCCGTTTTTTACTTTGCATTTTCGATTTCTAGGATGGTCAGAATGGATGGATTTTAAATAGATTTTTCAATTTTAACGAAGATTTGAAACCCATTCGATCGGCTCATGTGTCCGTTGCTGCTGCTATTGGCAAGTAACTGCCTGCACCATCCCTTGAACACGCAAAAAAGGCACGCTCTTTGGCAGCGTGCCTTTTTAAACCTATATTTTGATGCGAAAAATCGTTATCTTGCGTCCTCCGCTTCAGAGGATGTCTGCTCCGCATGGGGCGGCTCGACGGTTGCTTCCTGCCATGCCGCAAGGGAAATGCCCTTTCTGTGCAGCTGCCGATAAACAGCCGCTCGAATCAAGGTATATAGGATGGAAAACAGCGGAATAAATACCAGCATACCCACCACACCAAACGTGCTTGCGCCCAGTGTGACCGCCACCAACACCCAAATGGACGGCAAGCCCACGGAGTTTCCGACCACATGCGGATAAATCAAGTTTCCCTCCACCTGCTGCAGCAGCAAAAACAACACCAAAAACCAAAGTGCCTGCACAGGATTTTCCACCAGAATTAAAAACACGCCGACACCGCACCCAATGAATGCACCGAAAATCGGAATCAATGCCGTCAATGCAATCAGCACACCCACCAAAACGGCATAGGGAAACCGCAGAATGCTCATGGCGATAAAGAACATCAGCCCCAAAATCACGGCTTCTGTGCACTGTCCCGAAATGAAGTTGGAAAAGGTCTTTTGCGTCAATGCCGCCACCTCCAAAGTAGATTCCACCGCCTTTTTCGGCAGTGCGGCATATAAAATTTTCTCCGCCTGCTGTCCTAAAGTTTCCTTTTGCGCCAAAATATAGACGGCAAAGAACAGCCCCAAAAAGAAATTGACGATACCGCCGATGATAGAGGATGCCACCGAGAACGTGGACCCCAGCATATCCCCCACCGCACCAGACTGCAAAAACTGCACCACGGTGCTGCCGAGCTTCTGCCAGTCAATTTGTTCCCAGCTGATGTCCAGCTGGGAAAACTGCCCAGCCAAAAACGGAAACTGTGTTTGCAGCTGCACCATGCGCACCTGCATCGCCTCCCAAAATGCCGGCATTTTCCCCATCAGCACTGCAACAGAGCGACCGATTTGCGGCGCAACGATGCCAATGGCAATCGCAAAAATGCCGATAATCATCAAAAAGGTCAACAAAATGCTGATGAGGCGTTTGCTCTTCTGCAAGCGTGTCTGCCGCAGATGCCGCGCAAACAAGCCGGTTTCAATCCATGTCATCGGCACATTCAAAACGAATGCAATGCACGCCCCTAACAAAAACGGTGCCACCAGCTGCACCCCCTTGTAAAGCACATACAGCACACTCGTGATGTGCTCCACGCCAAGCAGCAGCAAAATGGCAAATGTAATGAGCAGCGCCACCCGCTGCATATTTTTTCGGTTCAAATCCATCATTTCTCCTTATCCCACAATGTGTACCAGACAAAAATGTTTTCTTCGCTGTGCCATGCTTTTTCGTAAAACCCACCTGTCCCACAAAAAATCCACACTTGCCATTGTGTTTTCAAACGATATATCATATACTAATATCACAACGACACTGTTTCATGTAGGAATGGAGGCTTTTTATGAAAATAGGTTTGCTAACCAGCGGCGGTGACTGCCAGGGTTTGAATGCCGCATTGCGCGGGGTTGCGAAAACATTATATCATGCTTTGGGCGAAACTGTAAATCTTTATGGGATTCGAGATGGGTATCGCGGTCTGATGGAACGTGATTTGCATTTGATGAATCCAGATGATTTTTCCGATATTCTCACGCTCGGCGGTACGATTTTGGGCACCTCTCGCCAGCCATTTAAATCCATGCAGCTGGAATCTGAAAATGAAGAAACCAAGCTTTCCCGCATGCTGAAAACCTGCAAAGAGGAGCAATTTGATGCTTTGGTGATTCTCGGCGGCAATGGCACGCACAAAACGGCGCACCTGCTTTCCGAAAACGGCATCAATGTCATCACACTGCCCAAAACGATTGACAATGACCTTTGGGGCACGCAAATGACCTTTGGATTCCAAAGCGCAGTGGATATTGCCACCACGGTGATTGACTCCATTCACTCCACCGCGTTCTCACACAGCCGTATTTTCATTGTCGAAACCATGGGACATAAGGCAGGCTGGCTCACGCTCTATGCCGGCATTGCAGGCGGTGCTGATGTCATCGTGATTCCGGAAATCCCCTATCATGTGGAGCGCATAGCCGATGCGATTGCAGCGCGCGCCAAAAACGGCAAGCGGTTTTCCATCCTTGCCGTTGCTGAGGGCGCCATTTCTGCCGAAGAAGCCACGCTTTCTAAGAAAGATTTTAAGGCGGCACGTGCCAAGATGACGCACCCCTCCATTTCCTATCGCATTGCCGACGAGCTGCACGCCATCAACGGACAAGACATCCGTGTCACCATTCCAGGACACTATCAGCGCGGCGGCTCTCCCGATGCATATGACCGTGTGCTCACCAGCCGCTTTGGTGCGATGGCAGCCAAGCTGATTATAGAAGGCAACTTTGGCAACATGGTGGCAATGCAGGACAACCACGTCGTTGCCGTTCCGCTGAAAGATGTCGCAGGCAAGCTGAAAACCGTGCCCGCAAACGGTGAACTGGTCAAAACTGCCCGTCAATTAGGGCTTTCTCTGGGCGATTGATGCTCTGCACAGCCTCCTGCAAACGTAACGTCGTACACATTGCGAAACAGCACCATCATCAGCCCGTATCGCTTTTTTCCGTTCCATTTAATATAGCGATAACACGCCGCGGCGGTCAGCAATCCGCCGATAGTGCACATAATCATGTCCCACATGGTATCGCCCACGCCGGTGCGTGCCGTCTGTTGGGGGTCGATGCCGCTGAAGGATAGTGCAAATTCATAGATTTCCCACAATGCTGCGGATGCGACCGCAAACATCCCTGCAAACAAGGATGCAAGCGGCGCATCTGCAGCTTCTATCTCTCGCCCTGGCTTTTTCCAATAGTACACCAATGCGCCCACCACCGCCAGCAGAAATCCGGAAACGCTGTGCAGAAGCTTGTCATAATACGGTATTTTCTGATACCCGCCCAAAATACTGCCGAACACCACCGAGCACAGGATAAACGCATCAAACGCAATTTCTGCCGCATCCAGCTTCGGCAGTCCAAACACATGGGAAAACAGACGCGGCACCATCGGCAGCCCCCATGCCGCCACCAGCAACAGCAGCAGATACAAGCTTTCCTGTCCTTTCATCACCCAAATCGTTACTCCCAGCGTAATTACATAATATACCAGTACGCTGATTTGGTTTGCCGGGTTTCCTTGTTTGTTCGTCATTTTTTGGATACTCCCTTTCCATCGTTCCGCAATATTTTATCTTATGTTGTCCCAAAGGAGGTGCCTGCATGAATCCCCGCTCCATTGCATCGTATGCGGCAGAAGCACCGCAATTACTGCAAGATTTTTTAACCTACATTGCAACCATCCGTGGTAAATCTTATCAGACTGCCCATGAATATTACCTCGATTTGCGGATGTTTTTTCGATTTCTCAAGCAAAAGCGGCAACTGGTATCGTTGGATATGCCCTTTGATGAAATCCCCATTGATGATGTTGATTTACCCTTTTTGCGAGATGTCACACTGTCTGAAACCTATGCGTTTTTGGATTTTATCGCACACGAACGCCCGCAGCATCGAAACAGCCCTTCCACAGAATATGGTCTGGGTTCTGCCGCCCGTGCCCGCAAAACCTCTTCCATCCGTATCTTTTATCGGTATCTGACGGAAAAAGCCGCTTTGTTTGATGTCAATCCGGTGGCGCATTTGGAATTCCCCGCCCAAAAACAATCCCTGCCCCGCCATTTGACCGTGCAGGACAGCATTGACCTGCTGCAGCATGTGCAGGGACCTTTCGCCTCGCGTGATTTTTGTATTTTGACCTTTTTTCTAAATTGTGGAATGCGTGTTTCCGAGCTTGTAGGCATCAACGTGTCTGACATTCGAGAAGGCTCTCTGCGCATTCTGGGCAAAGGCAATAAAGAGCGCATTCTCTACCTAAATGAAGCCTGCCAAAACGCATTGGATGACTATTTACCAGACCGTTTGACCCCGCACGAGCGTGACAAAAACGCCCTTTTTGTCAGCAAACATCGCAATCGCATCAATGTGCAGACGGTCAAGTGGCTGGTCAAAAAATATTTGAACTACGCAGGCTTGGACAGCAATAAGTATTCTGTGCACAAACTGCGACACACTGCCGCCACGCTCATGTACCAAAGCGGTGTGGATGTGCGCACCCTGCAAACGGTTTTGGGGCACGCCAATCTGGACACCACCATGATTTATACCCATGTCAATGATGAAAACGTGCGCGCCGCCACCAATCGCAATCCGCTTGCCGCCCTGCGCCGCAATGCTTCTGACGAGGAAGAACCCTCCAGCCCCGAGGATACGCAGGACAATGCGGAGTTTTTCGCAGCCGCCTATGAAACCGAAGATGAGTCTACTTAACGCAAACCGCATAAAACCCCCGTTCCGTGCACTATGGCAAGGAACGGGGGTTTTCGTATTTCATTCGGCTTCCTGCGCTGGTTCTTCGCAAATCTCCAATGGCTTATCGCAATAGCCACAGCATTCGCCTTCTGCGGAATGTGTCATCAGCACCGGCAGATAGGTTTCTGTCTTGGTGACACATTTGGGGTTGGTGCAGCGGCGGCAGCGCACGCTTTCGGGCAGCTGCGGCGGCTTCTGCGGCTCTTGCCGCGACAGCGTCAGCAGAAGTGCCATGCGTGCGTACATCGCAAAGCGTGCCTGCTCAAAATACACCGCACGCGGGTCATCGTCCACATCCTGTGCAATTTCATCCACACGCGGCAGGGGATGCATCACGAGCAAGGAGGATTTGGCTTCCTTCATTTTGCGCGCGTTCAGGCAATAAATGCCCTTGAGGCTGTTATATTCCGCTTCGGTGGAGAACCGCTCTTTTTGGATGCGTGTCATGTACAGCACATCCAGCATCGGCAGCACCGGCTCCAAGCCAGAAACCTCATAAAACGGCATCTGATGCTCCAGCATAAAGCGGCGGATATAGTCCGGAATGGACAGCTCACGCGGCGCAATCAAATAAAACTGCACATTTTTAAACTTCTGCAAAAATTTAATCAAGGAATGTACGGTGCGCCCATATTTCAAATCGCCGCAAATGCCAATTTTCATATTGTCGGCACTGCCGCGCAGGCGCAAAATGGTCACAATGTCCGCCAAGGTCTGCGTGGGGTGCAGATGTCCGCCATCCCCGGCATTGATGACCGGTACCGCAGAATATAAGGATGCCGCCTTTGCCGCACCCTCCATGGGGTTGCGCATCACAATCATATCTGCGTAACTTGCCACCATATTAAAGGTATCCTTCAGGCTTTCTCCCTTGGCAGTGGAGCTGGATTTGGGGTCAGAAAACCCAATCACATTGCCGCCAAGGCGCATCATTGCCGTGGAAAAAGATAAATTTGTTCGTGTGCTGGGTTCATAAAACAAACTGCCGAGCACCTTCCCGCGGCAGGCCTCCACATAGCCTTCCGGTCTGTCAATGATATTACTGGTCAGCTTATATAGCTCCAGAAATTCCTCCAGACGCAAATCGCTCAAATCGTTGATGTGGCGCATCCTGTTGTTCTCCTTCTTTCTTGAAACATACCGCTCTATTCGCCCGCGTGTTCCTTGTATATCTGATTATTTTATCACAAAAATCGACAAAAAAAAAGGGAGCACAGAGATTATTTCCGCATTGCCTCCACCGGATGCAGCTTGGATGCCCAAAGCGCCGGTGCTAGACCAGACAGCATCCCAAACAGCACTGATAAACCAAGCATTATCGGAAAAGTCCCGCTCGGAATCGTGACGACAATCCCCCAATGCCACGCCGCAATTTGCAGACATCCCCCTGCAAACAGCAGTCCACCGATGCCGCCGCTCAAACAAATCAAGATAGCCTGCCACAAAAACAGCTGGATAATGTCTTTTTTTCGTGCACCTATCGCCATAAACATCCCGATTTCCGCTGTTTTTTCATGGGTGATAGACAGCAAGCTGCTCATCACGCCTATCATGGCCACCAAAAAGGAAATCGCCGCAACAGCCAGAAACAGCAGCCCCATATGATGCACCATCGTCTGCACCTGCTGCAGCGTGCCGCTCATATCCTGCACTTTAATTGTGCCGCCCACCTGCCCCCAATCCTGCAAAAACCGCACGATTTGTGTCTGCAATTCCGCTTCATTTGCATCTGCCTTGCATTGGATGAAAATCTGGTCGGCTGCATCGTTCTCTGTCGCCAGACAAGGATAGGGCACATAGATGAGCGTGGGCGCCAGTGCCTGTATCGCCGCACCAAGCGCGGCGGTTTGCGGCTCTATCACGCCAATGATTTGAAAAGAGGTGCCTTCTCCCTCCACGTTGAGGCTGACCGTTTTCCCCACCACATTTTCGCGCCCAAACTGCTCCTTGGCAAAGGTGCTGTCTACAATCGCCATATGCGCTGCGCGCTGCACCTGCTGCTCGGAAAACAGCTGTCCTGCAACGATATGCAGCTGCATCACACCCCCCAGCTGTGCATCTGCGCCCAGCAAAACCGCGCTGCCGCTGTGTTGACCTGCCCGATACGCTGCGGTTTTGGCTTTGATAGGCATGGCATACTGCACATTGGAAAAGCACGCAGTGATTTCTTCGGCATGGTGCGCGGTCAATTCCTGTCCGCGTTCCTCCTGCGAGAGATACACTGCCAAACCGCGCAATCCAATCCGGCTGACCGCCGCCTCTGCCTGTGCCTGTCCAAATATACCCACGGCGGCAATCAGAACCATGGCGGCAACACCCACCCCCACCGAACCCGCAGATAAAAACACACGCAGTCTGCGCCGCACCAGCTGTTTGCCCGCCAAATGTACACAGTCCCATGTTTTCATATGCCCGTGACCTCCACGCGGTCACCATCCTGCAAGGTATCAGGCGGTGTACACAGCACGACATCCCCTGTCTGTAATCCCGTTACAATCTGCACATAGCCCTCCAACTGGCTGCCTGTGCAGACGGACAGCTTTTGGGCAATGCCATTGCGCACCACAAACACATATTCATTGCCTGCCGAGGATTGACAAACCGCCTCATATGGCACGAGCACCGCATCTTCCACCGTGCCTGTGAAAATTTTGACCTCCACGGAATAGCCTGGGCGCAATGCCTCTTGTGTGTCCAATTCCAAAATGGCGGAAACCGTTGCAGTTGTCGTTTCACCCATAATGCTGACTGCACGGCGTGCAAACGGTGCAATTTTCGCCACCGTTGCCCCAACCGTCACCTCCGGCGCGGCACTACAGGTGACATTTGCCGTCTGCCCTTCCTGCACTTTACCCGCATAGCCTTCCGGAATATCAGTACGCACGCGCAAATGGCTGACATCCGCAATTTCCAGATAGCAAATGCCCGGTAAAATCGACTGTCCCACGGTTTCCGGCGCACGCAGCACCACGCCGTCCATATCCGCCACAATGTCATAGGTGTTTTTCGCACGCTGCCCGTTTTCTGTAACCGCCTGTTGCGGCGCGAATGCATCTGCCATTTCTCCAGAAAGCACTTGCTCTGCCACATCCTGCGCGGTTTCTTCGCTCAATGTCGGTGTTTCCGACTGCAAACGCACCAGTGTTTGCCCTTTTTCCACGGTATCTCCTGCCTGCACATAGATTTCCATCACTTCCGCACCCTGCGCCACGGCAAAGCTGCTGCGATTCTCTGCCTCCAGCTCCCCAGGTGTGTAGATGCTGTTGTAAATATCCTGCACCACAACCCGTGCGCCCTGCACCGTAACCACCGGTGTGACGATACGCCGCATCCCTAGCAGCAGCAGCAGCAATACCGCGCCTGCGGTCAGCAGCAAAACAATCCGCAACTTTCTTCTCATGTCGGCTATCCTCCTATGAAAATCCATCTGGATGTATTCTTTCCAGATTCCATGATTCTTATAAGGTGGAGTTACCGAAATTTGCAAAATAGGCAGCAAAAAAACCTGCATACTCACGCAAAGCATACAGGTCCTTTACAGTAAATCCGATTCGTTTTATAAAACAGCTTTGAGCGCCTCTGCAAGGTTTTGCACACGCACCAGATTCATGCCTTTCGGAATATCCTTTTCCTGCAATTCCTGTTTGGGCAAAATACAGGTGTGGAAGCCGAGCCGCCATGCTTCCTGCAAGCGCTGTGATGCGGCGGAAACCGCACGCAGTTCGCCGGTCAATCCTACTTCGCCAAACGCCATCACCCCTTCAGGCAGGGGCTTGTCCCGAAAGCTGGATACAATGGCAAGTGCCATCGGCAAATCCACCGCAGGCTCGTCCAGACGCATACCGCCCACCACATTCACATAGGCATCGCTGCCCGACAGGAACAACCCCGCACGCTTCTCCAAGATGGCAAGCAGCAGCACCATGCGGTTATAATCCACCCCTGCAGCGGTACGGCGCGGCACATTGAAGGCACTTTTGGCAACCAACGCCTGCATTTCAATCAAAATTGGGCGGGTGCCCTCCATCGTGCAGGCAATGCAGTTGCCCGATGCCCCAATGGGATGCCCTGACAGCATGGCGGCGGATGGATTTTGCACCTCCAGCAGTCCATGGTCGCTCATTTCAAACACACCGATTTCATTGGTCGAACCATAGCGGTTCTTTGCCGCACGCAGACAGCGAAAGGTGCTGGTGGATTCACCTTCAAAATACAGCACACAGTCCACCATGTGCTCCAAAATTTTCGGTCCTGCCAGTGACCCCTCTTTGTTAACGTGCCCCACAATGAAAATGGTTACATTGTGCAGCTTTGCATACTGCATCAATGCCATGGCGCATTCCTTAATTTGGGTCGTACCGCCCGGTGCGGCGGATACCTCAGGGCGGTAAACGGTCTGGATAGAGTCCACAATCAACACATCCGGCTGCACCGCATCGGTTTCCGAAAGAATCTGCTCCAAATCGGTTTCCGCCAACACAAACAAGCTGGGCGGAGAAATCCCCAAGCGATTGGCGCGCAGCTTGATTTGCCTGCGGGATTCTTCTCCCGAAACATACAGCACCTTGGCAGATTTGCACATTTCCTCGCACATTTGCAGCAGCAAGGTGCTCTTGCCAATGCCAGGCTCGCCACCCACCAACACAAAAGACCCGTGCACCGCACCGCCGCCCAGCACACGGTCAAGCTCTGCAATGCCCGATAAAAAGCGGTCTTCGTTGCTGATTTCAATCTCTTTGAGCACCGCTGAGCGGTTGGTGCCACGCGGCTTCTCGAGCACCCCACGCGTCACCACCTCCGGCTTGACTTTGAATTCACTGATGGTGTTCCACGACCCGCAGGACGGGCATTTTCCGAACCACTTTCCCGTTTCATATCCACATTCACTGCATAAAAACACTGTTTTCCGCTTCATAACGTCTCCTTTGTATCTTTTGCGCTGATATGCTGCAAATAGCCTGTGCAAATGCACATTGCAATCTGCGTTTGGTAGGCTTCCTGCTGCAATTTCGCTTCCTCTGCGGCATTGGACAAAAAACCACACTCCACAATCACCGCAGGGCATTGCAGCTGCTTCATCAAATAAATCGTGTTTGCCGCTTGCTTTTCACGCCGTTGATTGTTCTGTGAAAGCCCGCTCGCCAATGCCTGCTGCAAAGATTGCGCCAACGGCTGACTTTCCGCACAGTTGCGTGAATAAAACACCTGCGCCCCCCAATATTGCGTATCTGGGAATTTATTGAGGTGAATGCTGACAAAAATCGGATTCGCTGCGCTGTCTGTGATTTTTTGACGCTGCCGAATGTCCGCCACCTTATTTTCCCGAATGGTTTTGCTCGCATCATAGTCCAGTGCCTGCTCATCTTCCCGCGTCATGATGGTCGAAACCCCAAAAAGACCTGCCAACGCCTGCACACGACGTGCAATGCTCAAATTGATGTGCTGCTCCGATGTGCCATTGGCACTGACCGCACCGCCGTCAAACCCGCCATGCCCGGCATCTATGACCAAGGTATGCGTGGTTTCCCATGCCGAAAACACGGATTTCTGCTGATGCAGCTGCCAAAAAACCATGCACGACAGCAGCAAGAACAGCCCCAAAAAGATGCCCACCAGCGTGTGTCTGCGCCATATCCAAACTCTCATGCCATCCGCCTCCCACCGTCAAACTATGCAGGTGCTTCGGCAATTATGTATGCTGAAAAAGACAAGGTGCAGAGCCCACTTTTTTGGTCGGTTCTGCACCTTGTTTATGAATGTAGGTTGGCTGTTTTATCGCAGGTAAGGCTTACAGCATCGCGATGCACTCCACCTCTACCTTTGCGCCCTTCGGCAGCGCTGCTGCCGCAACGCAGGAGCGTGCAGGTGCATTTTCAGTGAAATAGGTACCATAAACGGCATTGAATGCCGCAAAATCATTCATATCTGCCAAGAAGCAGGTGGTTTTCACAACACGGTCAAAGGATACCGATGCCTGCGCCAGCACTGCCTTTAAATTCTGCATGACGCGCTCGGTCTGTGCCTCAATGGTATCGCCTACCATCTCTCCGGTTGCAGGGTCCAGCCCAATCTGCCCCGATGTGTATAAAAAGCCATTTGCCGAAACCGCCTGTGAATATGGGCCGATGGCCTTGGGTGCTTGCTCCGTTGCAATGATTTCTTTCCGTGACATATGCGTCATCCTCCCCATTCTGAAAACGTGATTAACCGTTCTTGATTTTCTTCAGTCGCAGGTTATTCGACAGAATCTTCTTGCGGATACGCACGCTTTTCGGCGTAATTTCCAGCATTTCATCGTCTGAAATAAATTCCAGCGCTTCTTCAATGGACATGATGTGCGGCGGAATCAGACGCAGCGAATCGTCCGAACCAGATGCACGCATGTTGGTCAGCTGCTTCTTTTTACAGACATTGACCGCCATGTCTTCCCCACGCGGATTTTCGCCGATGACCATTCCTTCGTACACCGGCGTGCCGGCACCGATGAACAGCGTGCCGCGTTCCTGTGCATTAAACAGACCATATGCCACCGCTTCACCGGTTTCAAAGGCAATCAGGGAGCCGTTTGCACGCTTCTGGATTTCGCCCTTATATGGTTCATAGGAGTGGAAGACCGAGCTCAAGATGCCTTCGCCCTTGGTGTCGGTCAAAAATTCGCTGCGATAGCCAAAAAGTCCACGCGCCGGAATCAAGAATTCTACACGCATACGGTCATCGCCCTTGGGTGCCATCTGCACCAATTCGCCCTTACGAGAACCCATCTTTTCCATGACAGAACCGACGGCATCCACCGGAATGTCGGCAATCATGCGCTCGATTGGCTCACTCTGCACACCGTCGATGTCACGAAGCAACGCCTTGGGTGCACCGACCTGAAATTCATAGCCTTCACGGCGCAGATTTTCAATCAAAATGGACAGGTGCATTTCGCCACGTCCGCAAACACGGAAGCTTTCGGTCGAATCCGTTTCGTTGACACGCAGAGAAACGTCCTTGAGCAGTTCACGGAACAGACGCTCACGCAGGTGACGGGAGGTAACGAACTTGCCTTCCTTACCCGCAAATGGGCTGTCGTTCACGGAGAAATACATTTCCACCGTCGGCTCGGAAATCTTCACGAACGGCAGCGGCTGCACGTCATCCGGCACACACACGGTTTCGCCAATCGTTACATTTTCCACACCAGAGAAACAAACGATTTCGCCTGCTTTTGCAGAATCTGCCGGTGTGCGGTTCAAATCTTCAATGGTATATAAAGAAACAACCTTGGAATTGTACGGCTTGATGTTGCCATGATAATCACAAATGGTAATCTGCTGTCCAACCGACATTTGTCCGCGCTCAATGCGACCAATGCCGATGCGTCCGACATATTCGTTATAGTCAATGGAGGACACCAGCATTTGCAGCGTGCCTTCGGTGTCTACTTCCGGCGCAGGAATGTGCTCCATAATCTGGTCAAACAGCGGAGTCAAATCAACGCCTTCCTGATTAGGCGACATAGATGCCGTTCCGGCACGACCAGAACAATACACAATGGGGCTGTCCAGCTGTTCATCGGTTGCGTCCAGATTGAGCAGCAGCTCCAGCACTTCATCGCCGATTTCGTTCAGACGTGCATCCGGACGGTCAATCTTATTGACCACGATGATGATTTTGTGACCGAACTCCAGTGCCTTCTGCAGCACAAAGCGTGTCTGCGGCATAGGGCCTTCCGCTGCGTCAACCAACAACACCACGCCGTCCACCATCTTGAGAACACGTTCTACTTCGCCGGAAAAGTCCGCATGTCCCGGCGTATCAACGATGTTGATTTTGGTATCTTGATACCGTACAGATGTATTTTTTGCCAAAATTGTGATGCCGCGTTCCCGTTCAATGTCGCCCGAGTCCATCACACGCTCTGCTACCACCTGATTATCGCGAAATGCGCCTGCCTGCTTGAGCATTTGGTCGACCAAGGTCGTTTTGCCATGGTCAACGTGCGCGATGATTGCGATGTTTCTAAGATCATTTCTTACCATAATTCCTCCCAAAGGATTATATCTTTCTTCTTAATAAAATCTTTTACTATTATACGCTGTTTCCGTCTGCATTTCCAGACATGGAATCATCAAATTTTACAAAAGTCTTTTCCCCAAAACTGTATGATACCACATGGGCAGGCGTTTTCATGCCTTGCAAACGGTATATCGCGCCAATTTCATGCAGACCAAAAGGACGTCCCACACGGACGCCCTTTGGATGATTTTTATGGTATATCCTATGCAGATTGTGTTGCCCCATCCCACCTGCCTAGCGCGGTGTGGTGCTGGGGTCGGTGGTTGCGCTGCCAATGGTGGTGTTGCCTGTGGTGGTGTCCGCTTTGCTGCTTTGCACATCGGCAGTATTGTCACCCTGTGTCGCATCTGTATCATCCGGCAGCACATCATTATCGCCATCATCATCGGTTAAAATAGAATCGCCGTCGTCATCGGTTAAAATGGAATCATCGTCTGCATCATCGGTTAAAATATTGTCCTGTGCATCTGTGCCATCCGGAAGGGTATCCGTGTCAGTCGGGCTGTTATCCGCCGTGTTGTTATCGGCAGCATTATCGTCTGCAGTGTCCACATTCGCCCCAAGTCCACAGCCGGTGAGCAGCGACATGGCAAGCACTGTGACTAGCGTGAAAGCCATTAGTTTTTTTATCATTTCCGAAAACCTCCTTTTGCGCTTTAGTATGTCTGGAGATTTCCTGCATTATGCTGCTTGCGCTACAAAATTTGAATTTTTTTTAAATGTGTGAGGACGGTTGTACACACTGCACCAGTCAAAAACCCCATGACGATGGAGGAAACCAGTAGGAGCGGCAAATATCCAATGACATTTGCACTTCCTAGCCAAAGCATTGCCGCCAAAATCTGCCCGATGTTGTGGCTTGCCGCCCCTGCAATGCTGATGCCATACAGCGAAAAAAATCTGCCCTCTTGGCGCAGTGCCGCCGCCATCACCATCATAGCGAGCACACCACCGCACAGGCTGAACACAAATCCGGTCACGCTGCCCATAAACAGTGAAACCAACGCAATGCGGCATACTAAAATCGCCATCGTTTCTTTCATACGCATGGTTTTCAGCGCAAACAGCGTGATGATATTGGCAAGCCCCAGCTTGATGCCTGGCACAGGAATCACCGCGGTCAATGGTATCCATTTTTCAACGATGGAACATATAATGGCGATTGCCGTCAGCATGGCGCACAGGGTCAGTCGTCTGCTTTTCATTTGCACAGCTTCTCCTTCATCGCACCACGGCGTCAATCTCTTGGGCATTGGCATCCGCATTCACCAGCTTGACAATCACCTTGCTTGGCAGACAAACCGAGGTCTGTCCGGCACGGCTGAGCCATCCGGTTTGCACGCACACTTGGTCGGGGCAGTTGGAATGCGCAATACGCACCCGCTCCCCCACAATCTCCACGGTGTTGCGCACACCATTGTCCCCCGCAATCTCAAAGGTATCCTCATACCCCTCTGCCAGCTGAATCTGGTGCAGCAAGGTGCCATCCTGCCAAATCTCGCAATATAAGTGCTCCGAAGGTGCCAGCAGAAACGGCACGGCAATCCCGCCTGCCAGCAGCAGCACCAAAACAACCACCAAAGCATCGCCAATGAGAACTCTTTTGCGGTTTTGCGCGCCTTGCTCTTTTGCCATCATTGCGTCCTCCATCTGCTCTCGTGCATTTTTTTGAAATATAACCTGTATTATAATACAATTCTGCCCAAAATACAAGCAAGCGACAGGTGGGGTGTTGGTGCCTATCCCCGCTGTTCTGCATGCTTCGCACGCACACTTTGCATATCAAGAAATCGCAGCAATCCTTGGACAGAATGGACATTGGTTTTTTTGTAAAATCCTTGTATAATAGAAAACATCACGAAAATGGAGGTGCTTTTATGTCGTTGCAGAGCATTTTTCTGCGCATATTCCTTTCCATGCTCATCGGTGCACTGATTGGCGGCGAACGAGAAAGCATCCATCGCCCTGCCGGTCTGCGCACCCATATGTTGGTTTCCATCGGCGCTGCCGTGGTTATGATGCTCGGTCTTTTTTTATCCCCCACGCATCCCAACGCCGACCCCGCGCGACTGGGCGCGCAGGTCATTTCCGGCATTGGCTTTCTCGGTGCGGGCACTATTTTAAAAGAAGGCTTAACCATCAAAGGGCTAACAACGGCAGCAAGCCTTTGGTCAGTTGCCTGCATGGGGCTGGCGGTCGGCGCGGGTTTTTATGCGCTTTCCCTGCTTGGCACATTGGTGATTCTGCTGACGCTGACGGTGTTTGAGCGTGTGCAGGGACATGTCTTCAAATCGCGCTATCTACATTTTCTGCTCGAGCTTTCCTGCACCGAAACCGCCGATATTCTGTCCACCTTGGACGCCTATGCAGCGTCACATCATCTTTTGATTTGCGGCTACACCATTCAAAAACAAACCAGTCAGTATCTGCTCTCGTGTCACATCAAGTCCCAAAACCCTCACCAAGCCATTGACCAGCAAACGTTGCTGGTGCAGCTGTCTGCTGCGCCCTCTGTGCGCCATCTCACCCTCACGCCGCTTTGATAGCATTTGATTTTTTTCCTGCTTTTTGCGTCTTGCATATTGAAACAATTACTTTAGCATGATATACTAAAAAAGTATGTGACATTGGTCATGGAAAATGAGCAACATCTGCTTTTTGAAAGGAAGATTGTATCATGCCGGGTAAGGTTATTTTGGGCGCTCAATGGGGCGATGAAGGCAAGGGTAAATTTATTGATATTTTTGCGGCGGAGGCAGACCTCGTTGTCCGCAGCCAAGGCGGCAATAATGCCGGACACACCGTTGTTGTTGACGGCACTACCTATAAACTGCAGCTGATTCCTTCCGGTATCCTTTACCCGAACTGCATCAATATCATCGGACCTGGCGTTGTTGTAGACCCACGGGCAATTCTGAAGGAAATGGACGGATTGACCGAGAAGCAGGTTTCGGTGTCCCAGCTGTTTATTGACGCACGCTGCCATTGCATTCTGCCGTGGCATCTGGAGCTGGACGCACTTTCCGAAAAAGCGCGCGGCGGCGATGACATCGGCACCACCAAAAAGGGCATCGGCCCTACTTATATGGATAAATCCGAGCGCATTGGTGTCCGTATGCATGACTTTGTCGATGCAGAACGCTTTGAAACCGTCATGCGGGAAGCTTGCATACGCAAAAACAAGGTCATCACCGGTGTTTATGGCGGCGAACCCATCGACATTGAAGCGGTGCTGACCGAATACAAGGTTTATGCTAACCGCTTGCGTGCCCACATCAAGGATACCACCATCATGACCTATAATGCCATCAAAAGCGGCAAAAACGTGCTCTTTGAAGGTGCACAGGGTACGCTTTTGGATTTGGACATGGGCACTTATCCATATGTGACCTCTTCCCATCCGGTTTCCGGCGGCTGCTGCATCGGCTCGGGTGTCGGTCCGACCGCGGTCAGCGAAGTCATGGGCATCTGCAAGAGCTACACCACCCGCGTGGGTAAGGGCCCCTTCCCGACCGAACTGTTTGATGAAACAGGCGACTATATCCGCAAGGCAGGCGGCGAGTTCGGCACCGTCACCGGCAGACCACGCCGCACCGGTTGGTTTGATGCCGTCATTGCGCGTTATGCGGTTCGCGTTAACGGCATGACTGAACTTGTGATTAACAAAATTGACCCGCTGTGTGGTCTGCCCAAGCTCAAGGTATGCGTAGCATACAAATTCAAGGGCGAAACCATCACCGAATTCCCTGCAAACTTTGCAGATTTGGAACACTGCACGCCTGTTTATGAGGAATTCGACGGCTTTACAGAAGATATTTCTGATTGCCGCACCTTTGACGCACTGCCGCAAACCGTGCAGTCCTATATCAAGCAGCTGGAGCGCATCTGCGGCTGTCCTGTGCATATGTTGGGGGTTGGTCCTGCACGCACACAGGTTATCAAAATTTGATTTTTTCAAAAAAACCAAAGAGGCTTCTGTGCATATCGCAGAAGCCTCTCTATTTGCATTTTTCCACTGAAAGGAGTTCCCATGCGTTCCAAAACACAAGCCATTTTCTTCATTATTCTGTCTGCTTTTTGCTTTGCACTGATGAATCTGTTGGTGCATTTGGCAGGTGACCTCCCGACCATCCAAAAAAGCTTTTTTCGCAACTTTATTGCGTTTCTGCTTGCTTTTTGGGTCACATGGCATACACCGCAAAAGCTGCATTTTCAGAGAAAAAATCTTCTTTTTTTGCTGTTACGTTCGAGTTTTGGCACCATTGGCATTCTGTGCAATTTCTATGCAGTCGACCATTTGGTGCTATCCGATGCGTCCCTGCTCAACAAACTTTCTCCGTTTTTTGCCATTTTTCTCTCATTTTTGATTCTGCGTGAAAAAATCCGTCCATTTCAGTTATTTGCCGTTCTGATTGCTTTTTTGGGTGCATTATTGGTCATCAAACCAGGCTTTTCTATGCAGTTTTATCCGGCATTGATTGGTGCTTTCGGCGGCTTCTGCGCCGGCATGGCGTACACCTTGGTGCGCAAACTCAGCCAACGCGGCGAACGCGGTCCATTCATTGTGTTTTTCTTCTCTGGCTTCTCTTGCTTGGTCGCACTGCCCTTTCTGCTGCTCGATTTTCACCCCATGACGTCTTCGCAGCTTCTTCTGCTAGTGCTTGCAGGTCTTGCCGCTGCCGGCGGACAATTTTCCATCACCGCCGCCTATTCTCTGGCGCCTGCCGGCTCGGTTTCGGTATATGACTATACCCAAGTGCCCTTTTCCGCACTGCTTGGATTTTTATTTTTTCAGCAAATTCCCGACTTTTGGAGCATTTTGGGGTATCTCATCATTTGTTCTGTAGCTGTTTTGATGTTTCAATACCAAAAGCATCACCTGCAAAATCAATGATTTCACAGACAAACGCCATGTGCATTGCGGCACATGGCGTTTGTCTGTTTAAGAGTAGTATGTAAGTGATGATATGGGCAATGTAATGGAAAGGCGCTGCACCAGTTGGTGCAGCGCCTTTGCTTTGGTTATAGTATACTGCTTTTTTTGCAATTTGTCATTGGCATTCTTGCATAATTTTTCACCCTATATGTGTGCTTTTTGTCACAAAGCTGCGTATCGAATCTACTCTATCAACGCAAACCGTGCCACATCAAACAAACCTCTCGGTGTAATGCGCAGCGCCGGAATGACAGGCAGCGCCAAAAAGGACAATGTAATGAACGGGTCAATGCCCTCTGGTACGCCCATTTCATGCGCCAGCTGCAGCATTTTCTGCAATTTTTGTTCGGTTTCACCATATGGCGCATCGGTCATAAGCCCCATAATGGGAAGCGGCAGGGTCGCCTGCACTGCGCCATCTGCCACCACGGTGTATCCGCCGCCCACACGCTCCAACTCCTGCACGGCAAGATGCATCGCATCGTCTTGGTCGCCTACAACCAACAGATTGTGTGAATCATGCGATACGCTTGAGCCAATCGCACCGCCACGCAGCGAAAATCCCTTGAGAATCGCCAGTCCCATTGCACCCGTTGCATGATGCCGCTCGATGATCGCCAATTTATTCAGGCCTTCGCGGGCGACGAACACACCATTTTCCTGCGGCAGTGGCATTTCCAGATGTTCGGTCACGATTTGTCCGCCGAGCACCCCAATGACGGAATCGTTTTTCCCCGACTCGACTGGATATACAAACGCATCTTTTTGCAGCGGCGCAAGATGTATCGTTTGCCGCAACTCTGCATTGACGGTCACCCCGTCCTGCGGCACTTGCCACGCCATGACCGACTGTCCTTTGTGCCACACCGCCGTGACTTCCACCTGCTCCAAATCCCGCAATATCACGAAATCTGCTTGATACCCCGGTGCAATCGCTCCCAAATGGGTAAGTCCATAGCATCGTGCCGCCTGAATCGTTGCCATTTGATAGGCACGTATCGGCTCCAACCCCAATGCAATGGCACGCCGAATGCAATGGTCAATGTGCCCCGTACGGCGAATGTCTTCAATGTGCAAATCATCGGTACAGAACGAAAAACCATCTGTTTCCGCCTGATTTTCAAGCATACCGCGCACAATATCGTCCAAATTCTTCGCCGCACTGCCCTCTCGGATGTGAATGTGCATTCCCAGTCGCCGCTTGCGTAGCGCCTCGGCAAACGTGGTGCATTCATGGTCGGTCGAAATGCCCGCCTGCACATAGGCTGATAGTTCCCCATCTGACAAGTTCGGCGCATGTCCATCACAGGGACGCCCACGAAACTGCGCCAGCTTATCCGCCATTTCAGGTGCACCGTGCACCACGCTGACATAGTCCATGACCTCTCCCAGCCCTAAGATGCGCGGCACATCCTTATATTTTTGCATCTCTGCCGCATCAAACACACAGCCTGCCATCTCGGTGGGGGTCGCAGGGACACAGGAGGGCAGCATCACATAGACATTTGCGGGCACTTGCTCGGTCTGCTCCAATATAAAGCGGATACCATCCCAACCCTTGACATTTGCCGCTTCGTGCGGGTCTGCGATATAGGTGGTGGTTCCGTGTGCAACGCAGTGCTTGATGAGTTGGGGCGGCGTTGTCATCGTGGACTCCAGATGCAAATGCGCATCAATGAAACCCGGGGAAACATATTGCCCCTGTAAATCCACCTCAGTATGCCCTTGATAGGCACCCACACCAATGATGATGCCATCTTGCACTGCAATGTCGCTTTCAACGATTTCTCTGGTGAAAACATTGATGATTTTGGCATTTTTGAGCACCAATTCTGCCGCAATCTCTCCACGTGCCGCCTGCAATCGCGCCATTTCCTTCTGTCGTTCCACTTGACTGCCCTCCTGTCTGCCTATCACAGCACCGCACAAATAGTATGTGCCAACAGTGCCGCTGCACGCTCTACATCTTGTATCGAGCACATCTCACTGGGAGAATGGATATAGCGGGTGGGAATGCTGACTGCACCAGATGGCACACCGCCACGGCTTTTCTGCACTGCCGCCGTATCTGTGCCGCCCACCTGCAAAATCTCCTGCTGAACGGGCATGGAAAGCTCTGCTGCCGCTTTCTCCAATGCCTTACGCACCACAGGTGAGCACAACACTGCACTGTCCATCACCTTCACCGCCGGACCTGCACCCATTTTGACATCTATGGGATATTGCCGCTCCGGCAAATCGCCTGTATCGGTCACATCAATGGTAATGCCGTAATCGGGTGCAATGGCGAATGCCGCTGGCCCTGCACCACGCAGACCAACTTCCTCCTGCACCGTAAACACAAAATACAAATCGTTTTCGGTTTGCGTGAGCTGCTGCATTGCCAAAATCTGCGCCACGCATCCAATGCGGTTATCCATATACGGCCCACAGATGGCATCTCCCTGCACAAAAGCAGGGGCTTCAAACACAGCAAAATCGCCGATGCGCACCCGCTTTTCGGTGTCTTCCTTGCAAGTCGTGCCCACATCAATGAACAAATGCTCCATCAGCAGGTCACGGAACGGTGTTTTCTCCTCATAGGAAATCACGCCGCGTGTGCCGTTGGCAAAACGCACCTGAATATTGATTAAATCGCCGCGAAACAACCCGCCAACCGATGCAAAACGGATATAACCATCCTTATCGATAAAGGTTGCTACCACACCGATGGCGTCCATATGTGCCGCCAGCATGATTTTCTTGCCGCTTCCTTTTTTGCGGCAAATCAAGTTGCCCATGGTATCGGTCGTGATTTCATCCACATACGGACGTGCCAGCGCTTCCAGCACGCCTGCAACCTCGGTTTCCCGACCAGAAGGACCAAATGCGCCCCCAATTTGCTGATATAACTCAAAAACGTTAGACATCGTATCGTTCTCCTATCTCCTTGAGGAATATGCGGCTCAAAGTCAGCACCGCTTCCATATCGGCAACCGCCGCCACGCTGACGGGGGAATGAATATACCGCACCGGTGCGGCAACACCGCACACCTGCACCCCCGCGCGGCTTTTGTGAATGGTTGCCGCGTCCGTGCCACCCGCTACCATGTGCTTGGTCTGCCACGGAATTTCATGTTGTTCTGCCGCGTCGCGCAGCAAGTCAAACAACCCCTGATGATAAATCGTGCCGCGGTCCATGAATGGAATCACCACGCCGCCACGCAGGTGACACACCTGCTTGTGCTCTGGCACATCCGCCAAATCCGCCGCCGTCGTGCCTTCCACCACCAGACAAATGTCTGGCTTGATGCGATAACTCACCAGCATCGCACCACGTGTGCCGACTTCCTCCTGCACTGTGAAGCAAAACCACGTGTCGACCGCTGGCGGTTCTTTCAGCAAGGTCAGCAGCACCGCACAGCCCAAACGGTCATCAATGGCTTTTGCTTTCAGCAAGCCATCGCCAAACAGCACCGCTTCGGCATCAAACACGCCATACTCGCCCAACGCCACTTTGTCTTCTGCTGCTTCCTTGCTCATCGCTCCAATGTCAATATACAAATCATCCAGTCGCGGCATGGTTTTACGCTCTGCCGCTCGGGTCAGGTGCACCGCCTTGATGCCAATGACACCCTGCACTGCTCCAAAACGCACCCGTCTGCCAATCATAACGCGCGGGTCAACGCCGCCGACAAATCCAAACTGCAGCATCCCATCTTCGGTGATGCGCTTGACAATCACGCCGACTTCGTCCATGTGCGCCGCCAGCATGACGGTTTTTCCAATCTGCTTTGTGCCTTTGCGGAAAACCATCAGATTGCCCATCGGGTCTGTTTGGATGTCGTCCGCAAATGGCTTGGCCTGCTCCAAAATATAGTCACGCACTGCATCTTCTTCGCCCGACGGACCGGAAAGCGCGCATAAAGTCTGCAACAATTCCAGCATTATAGACGCACCTCCCCATTAAAATTCCGAATAAAATGATATAAAACATCCGAAACAGCTTCCAAATCCGACAGCTTTATAGATTCAATCGGCGTGTGCATATACCGCAGCGGAATCGACAGCAGCCCCATCGCCGTGCCACATGCCGCCACCTGCATCGTCCATGCGTTGGTGCCGGTGTGTCCCTCCATGACCTCCTGCTGGTAGGCAATGCCCTCCG
Organism: Intestinibacillus sp.; assembly: GCA_963664255.1. Lineage (GTDB taxonomy): Bacteria > Bacillota > Clostridia > Oscillospirales > Butyricicoccaceae. Next base: position 904,313 of record OY760938.1, read on the forward strand.
CTTTTGCAGTTTTGATGAGGGCACGGGTCAGCTTGGTGTGTAGATTTGGCCCCATGCCAATCATCGCACCGCCGCCATAGGTAAAGGTTTTGTCCGATGGCGCATCGGGTGTTTTGGCGTGTCCCACATCGACTGCAATGGCATATTCCGGACGCAAACGCCATGTGCCAATGCCTGCACCAAGCCCAGTCGTTTCCTCCTGCACACTGATGAGCACCGCCACATCAACCTCCAAGGTTTCGTTTTGCAGCTTTTCCAGCGTGCGCAAAATGGCGACAATGCCCGCACGGTCATCCAAGCATTTTCCGGTGATGCTGTCTTTGGACAGCTGACACATTTTTTCTGCAAAAACAATGGGCGTGCCGATTGTAATTTTCGATTTTGCATCGGAAAACCCTGTATCAATCACCATTTTGTGTATGGGAACGGCTTTATCCTGCTCTTCCGCTTTCAATAAATGCGGCGGCATACAGGAAATGATGCCATACAGCGGCTGCTCTGCCAAAATTGTGACTTCACAGCCCAGCAGCATGCGCGGGTCGACCCCGCCGGATTCTGCAAACCGCAAAAATCCATTTTCCAAAACCTCTGTTACCACAAACCCAATTTGGTCTAAATGTGCATCCAGTAAAATCGTTTTCGCCGGCTCTTTGCCGCATCGTTTGATGGCTGTGACATTCCCAAAGACATCCACTTCCACTTGGTCACAAAGCGGCCGCAGCACCTGCGCAACCACTGCGGCGCCCTGCTGTTCAAAACCGCTGACCGCTGCCGTTTCGCAAAGCTTTTTCAGCATTTCTGCAATTTCCAAGAATGGCTCCTCCTTGCTTTTTCTTCATGCTCCTATTATAGCATAGCATCCCACCATTTTCAGCTTTTCTATCCCGAATTTTCAAGATTTCCTTTTGTATTTCTGTCAATACGACGAAACACCTCCTGCAAAAAAAGCAAAGCACAGCAGTCCTATCACCTACTGTGCTTTGCAAAAGAAAAGATGCGTACTTGTGTCAAGGGTGCGACCTTATGCTACAGCGGCATCCTTGGTCGGCTGTGTATCAGTTGGATCTTGCTGGGCATCGGTTTTGATAACAATGTTTTGGATGCTGATACCGTCCTGTGCATAGGTGATTTCTACCATGTCACCAACCGCCAAATCCGATGCACTCGCCGTGGTCTGTGTGTCATCCGCTTCGGTCATAATGGTGCAATCTGCCGCCATCGTTGCCGTGACCGCTTCTGAATTGTGCATGCCCTTGCCGCCGCCCTGCGGTGCATCTCCGTCTGTTGGTACATTGCCATCGGTTGGCGGTGTACCTGCATCGGCGGAGGCGTCTCCAGTTGGCTTTTCACCCTGCTGGTTTCCGCCGCCTTGCCCACGCATACCGCCGCCCATGCTTTCAAACGTGATGCTGTCACCATCAATCGCAGTGATGCGTGCCATCGTGGTGTCTTGGGTGCTTTCGCCGGCGGCCGCCGTGGTTTCCGGTGCGGTGGTGGATGTGCTGTCGGTCTGTGCTGCCTGCTGTCCGCAGCCTGCCAAAAATGTACAAAGCAAAATTGCCGCAAATGTTGTTTTTTTCATGCTGTCCTCCAATCTTTACCAAGCCAATACTGTAAATTTATGCTGTCAGTGTTGTGCCATCTTCCAAGTAAATGGTATATCCATTGTAATCAATCGTGCCGTTGTTTTCCAAGGCTGTAACATAGCAGTCGCCTGTCAGCGTCCAAGTCGAATCGCTGTCCAATGTCACATTGACCGTGCCGCCTTGTTCATCCGTGTTGATAACGCCAGTGAAAGCACTGCCGTTGTGCAAGGCAAAATCCAGTGTGGAAGTCTCGTCACAGGTAACCGCACCCGCCAGCGTTTGTGCATCTGCGGTAAAGTCTACAATGCCGCCATTTTCACCCGCTGTGCCCCAGCCACGACTGGATGAGTTGCCTGCAACGGTCAAAAGTGTATCATTTGCCAAGGTCATGTCCACGCCAGACAGATAAATGGTGCTTTGTGTGTTGGTGACATAGAACATATCGCCTGCGGTTGCCGTCAACGAACCGCCTGTCATGGAGAAGCTGGACACGCCAACATCTGCATCACCCGACATGCTCTGATACAGCATCACATTGTGAATGTTCTCGCTGTCATCCTGATAGGTACCGCTCATATTGCCTGTCACATCACAATCGACCAATGCAACCGTATTTTTGCCCTCAACCACCACGGCTTCAGAGTTGTTTGCCGTCAAAGTGGCATTTTTTACCGTAATATCCGCCGTGCAATAGATGGCAGGGCTGCCGGTTCCGTTGGATATATAACTGCCGTCCTCTACCACAACGGTGCCGCCGCCACGGTCACTGCGAATTGCCGCCGCAGAATCGCCCTGCGTTTCCACATCCAAATTATATGCATAGGTCGTGCCGCCGCCCGTGGTTTGAATGCCACCGGAATTGTTCGCTGTGGTGCGAATGGTGGAATCACGAATGGTGACAGTTGTGCCTTCGCCATAGCTGAACACGCCGTTGCCGTTTTGCGCACTGGTGTTTACCGTTGCGTTTGTAATGGTGACATTTGCACCATTCAGCGCCAACAATCCAGCATTCATGCCATAAAAATCGCCATTTTCGGTGCTGGATGTTGCGCCCGCTGTTTTACTGACCGTGATACCATCCAGTGTTGCGGTTGCGCCATCGATACGCAGTGCATTTTCATCATCACCTGTAGACGTGTAGGTCGTATCACTATAGATGCCATCTTGCGAAAGCGTTGTTGCCGCAGTGCCATTGGTCACGGTGTCCGAGCCGCCAAAGCCACCGCCTGCACCATCGGGCGGGGTTCCCATGCCGCTTTCCGCGCCACCCAGTGCACGGTACAGCATTGCCGCAACCTGCGCATTGGTCAAAGCCCCCTGCGGATTGATGGCACCTGCATCTGTTCCCTCAATGATGTCCATCTGCACCAGCGTTGCCATGGCTGTGGTCGCCCAGCTTGAAATTGCACTGCTGTCGGTGAAATCGGACAACGGACTGTCTGTTATCTCCTCTGCGGTGAGGTTCAGCGCATCCAACGCACGATAAAGGAAGGTCATTGCCATTTCACGCGTCAGCGAGTCCGTGGGGTTGAAGTTTCCGTTGGTGTCCCCGGTTGCAATGCCTGCTGCCTCTGCCCATGCAACAGCATCTGCATACTTGGCATCCGCCGCTACATCACCAAATGTGGTATTGGTGGTCACTTCCGGCGCACCTGCCGCCTGATACAAGGCGCTGATATACGCTGCTCGTGTAATGACGGCATTCGGGCTAAAGTTCTCTCCATCACCTGTCATAATACCGCGCATGGACACAAACTGCACATACGCATAATACCATGCATCAGAGGAAATATCGCTGTAAGACGCGCCGTTTGGCTGTCCGCCCATGCCGTCTGGCGGTGTCCTATCCTCCGGCTGGGTAGTGGTGGTCGTGGTAGTATCTGCCGCCAACGCAACCGGCAGCTGCGCCAGTCCCAAGGACAATGCCAATGCGCCCGCAGCGAATCTTGTATACTTACGATTTCTCATAACCAAACTCCTTTGCTATGCAGAACCTTTCTGCCCAATCGCAGGAACATCTTTCCTCTGCATCCTTGTTTTTGATTATACACACAACAGCTGAAATTACTCTGAAAATTTCGCTTCAGAATACTTTCAGAAACAAATCCTGCTGCGAAAACGACAAAAAAGCACCCTATGAGCATTGACCCATAGAGTGCTTTGCAAGCAACATAAAATTACTTTACTTCAACCTTAGCGCCAGCTTCTTCCAGCTTAGCCTTGATTGCTTCAGCGTCATCCTTAGATGCAGCTTCCTTGATGGTCTGCGGTGCGGTGTCAACCTTTTCCTTTGCTTCCTTCAAGCCCAGGCCGGTGATTTCGCGAACAACCTTGATAACGTTAATCTTAGAAGAACCTGCGTCCATCAGAACAACGTCAAACTCGGTCTGCTCTTCTACTGCAGCAGCCTCAGCGCCGCCAGCGCCGCCAGCGATTGCAACAGGAGTTGCAGAAACGCCAAATTCTTCTTCCAGAGCCTTAACCAGCTCAGACAGCTCAATAACCTTAAGCTGCTTTACAGCTTCCATAATCTCAGCAATAGACATGGTAAATACCTCCAATAAATACTTCATTTTTGAATCCCATATGTGGGATTTGCATTTGATAGAAAACCTCGGCGTGCTTATTCAGCAGCTTCTGCGGTTTCTTCCTTGGCAGCAACCAAAGTGCTGACCAGTACTTCGCCATCTTCAGACTTCTGTGCAATCGCGTCAAGCGCAATCGCCAGCTGCATGATGGGGAAATTGAACGAGTACAGTGTCTGTGCGATAAGCACTTCCTTGCTTGGCAGGGAAGCCAAACGCTGCACTTCTGCTGCATCGACTACAGCGCCTTCCAAGAAACCAGCCTTGACATTGAAGTTCTCGTGGCCCTTGGCATAGTCGCACAAAATCTTTGCCGGCGCAATGACATCATCCGTGGTGCTAATCGCCAAAGCGGTGGTACCATTCAGATGCTCATCCAAGCCTTCCAGACCCAATTCCTTTGCAGCAAAGCGAATCATGGTATTCTTGATAACTGCATATTCCACGCCAGCGGCACGCAAGTCACGACGGAGCTTGGTGTCATTTTCAACGGTAATGCCCTTATAGTCTACCAGAACGCCTGCCGGAGAATTCTTAATCTTTTCAATCAGGCTTGCAACCAGTGCCTTCTTTTCTTCTAAAACCTTTGCACTAGGCATACTTTTCACCTCCTGTTAAATTGATGCTCGACATCAAAAAAATGTCCTTCTGCCAAAGACAGAAGGACACAAAACGTTTCACGAAATTGTGATGACCTCGGCGGGCGGCTGAAAAGCCTTTAAGCCAAATGGCGCCTGCTGTCTTTGACCAAGCTATTACAGTATAACATGGTCAAATCGATTTGTCAACCACTTTTTATTAGTCAACCATTTTAGCCGTGCTAATCTTTACGCCAGGTCCCATGGTGGACGCAACAACGCAAGAACGCACATACTGACCCTTTGCAGCAGACGGCTTTGCCTTGATGATAGCACCAATCAGTGCATCAAAGTTGTCCTTCAGCTTTTCTGCGCCGAAAGAAGCCTTGCCGATGGGGCAGTGGATGATGTTGGTCTTGTCCAAACGGTATTCAATCTTACCTGCCTTGGATTCCTGCACTGCCTTTGCAACGTCCATAGAAACGGTACCTGCCTTCGGGTTCGGCATCAAGCCCTTCGGTCCGAGAACCTTACCCAAACGACCTACGACACCCATCATGTCCGGTGTAGCAATGACAACATCATAATCGAAGAAGTTTTCCTTCTGGATACGCTCCAGCATATCTTCTGCGCCAACATAATCCGCGCCTGCCTGCTCTGCTTCGGTTGCCTTTGCACCCTTTGCGAACACCAATACACGAACCTGCTTGCCAGTACCATGCGGCAGAACGATTGCACCGCGCACCTGCTGGTCTGCATGACGAGAGTCAACGCCCAGCTTGACGTGCAGTTCGATGGTTTCATCAAACTTTGCCTTTGCGGTGGTGATAACGGTTTCCAGTGCTTCCGCCGGATCGTACTGCTTGGAGCGGTCGATCTGCTTGGCGCTGTCTACATATTTTTTACCCTTGCGCACTATAAATATCCTCCTTTAGTGGTCAATGCGGGATAGGCTAAACCTTACCCTCCCACTCGACGGCTTCGATACCGTCGCGAAAAAAAGTTTTAAATTATTGCTGCCGAAGCCAGTGTGCGGCAAACGATACCTACAGGCAAGGTCTGCACCCTGCTTGCCGATATGCTCTGCCAATGCACGTCTTACTCTTCGACTGTAACGCCCATGGAGCGGGCTGTGCCGGCAATCATGCTCATTGCAGCTTCCAAAGATGCAGCATTCAGGTCAGGCATCTTCATTTCTGCAATCTTCTGCACGTCTTCCTTGCTGATATGTGCAACCTTGGTCTTGTTCGGAACCGCGCTGCCGCTTTCAATCTTGCAAGCCTTCTTAATCAGAACCGGTGCCGGCGGTGTCTTTGTGATAAAGCTGAAAGAACGATCCGCATATACAGTGATAACAACCGGGATAATCAAACCCACGTCGTTCTTGGTACGCTCATTGAATTCCTTGGTGAACGCCATGATGTTAACACCATGCTGACCGAGTGCAGGACCTACCGGGGGAGCCGGTGTTGCTTTGCCTGCCGGAATCTGGAGCTTAATATAACCTACTACTTTCTGTGCCATGACTTTAGGTTTCCTCCTTAAAAAAATGTGGTGGCTGGCGAGTAACGTGTGTCACTCTCCCACTTGCCAATGGGGATGGGGATTCCATCCTGTGTTTGGACAAAGAACGAGGCTTACTCGTCCAACGTTTCCACTTGGTCGAGCGCAAGCTCCACCGGTGTTTCACGTCCAAACATCGATACGACCACGCGTACCTTATTCTTTTCGGGTTCCAATTCATCAACCGCGCCGATAAAGCCGGCGAGCGGTCCGTCAATGACGCGAACGCTGTCGCCCAAGGCATATGCCACTTCAATGGTGCGTTTTTCAACACCCATTGCAATGACTTCCTCTTCACTCAGCGGCAACGGTTTGTTGGAATCCGGACCGACAAAGCCTGTACATCCGCGCGTATTGCGCACCAGATACCAGCTTTCGTCTGTCATAATCATTTTCACGAGGACATAACCGGGAAACAGCTTATGCTCGACTTCTCGTGTTTTTCCGTCCTTGATTTCTGTGACCGTTTCCACCGGAATTTTAACTGCCGTAATCAAATCATGCAGTCTGCGGTTTTCCACCGCCTTCTCAATGGATGAGGCTACTTTATTTTCATAGCCTGAATATGTGTGTACCACATACCATTTTGCTGCGTCTGACATTTGCCCAGACCTCCTTCTTGTGCGTTACGCTGCCTGATTAATCAGTGCTGTAAGCCCAAGATTCAGAAGCGCGTCAATTACCCAAATAAAAACGCCAACCACTAAAATCGCTGTTACAACAACAATGGTATTGGTGCGCGTCTGCTGACGGGTCGGCCAGACAATCTTATGGATCTCACTTTTGAGTTCACGGACCCATTTGCTGATCCGCGCAGAGAAAGACGGCTTTTTTGCCTTTGCGGACTTGTCAGACTGCTTTTTTTCAGCGGATGAACCGCCCTTTTCCAGGTCTGCCATAAAGCGTACTTCCTTTCTCAGCGTTACTTGGTTTCACGATGCGGCGTATGCTTCTTGCAGAACTTGCAGTACTTGTTCATTTCAAGACGATCCGGATCATTCTTCTTGTTTTTCATCGTGTTGTAGTTTCTTTGCTTGCACTCTGTGCATGCGAGCGTTACCTTAACGCGCATTAACGGCACCTCCTTTAAATTCCTTTCACGCAAAGGGCGTGAAATCTTGCCTCCCTTTACAGTGCTCCTGCCCTTTTGGATGCTTCTAAAAAATCCGAGCATAAAAAAAAGAACCTGCATAGGTGTAACAAGTATAGCACATCCCATTTGCAAGGTCAATCCTGTTTTTTCGATTTTCTCTATAATTTTGGGGCAGATTCTGCTATACTGCTATCATTAGATGGATACACACTGTTTAGGAGGATTTGCTCTTGAAAATCTTAGGAATCGACTATGGCGATGCCCGCACGGGACTTTCTGTTTCGGATGCGACTGGTATGCTCGCCGGCAGTCCCACCGTCATTCACGAATGGAACTTCGATGCCCTCACCGAAAAACTGACCACTTTCATCCAAACCAACCACATCGAAGAAATTGTGCTGGGGCATCCTAAAAATATGGACGGCACTGTTGGCGTACGTGCCGAAAAATGCGAAGCGCTCGCCAAACTGCTGGAGGAACGCACCGGCATTCCCGTCATCCTATGGGACGAACGCCGCACAACCGTTTCCGCCCATGCAATTTTGCGTGAAAATGGAAAAAAAACCAAAAAACATCGCCAAAGCGTCGATGCAGTTGCCGCTTCGCTCATTTTGCAGGGGTATTTGGACTATAAACGCATCCACAGCTAATTAAACCGTTTTACTGCGGCCGTAGCAACCCCAAATCATATTTCCAGCGCAAAACCCGTGTCACCGCTTCGTCAATCCGCCCTATCGACACGGTTCCGTTCTGCACAGCAGACACGACTGCAGGCACTTGTGCCGCGGCATCACTGCTCAGCACCAAATCACAGCCTGCCAAAACCGCAGTGACCGCCGCTTCTCCAACGGGCATCTGTTCTGTGATGGCTTGCATCGCCAAATCATCGGTCAGCGCAACGCCATCAAACTGCAACTCCTGCCGCAGGATTTGATAAACCGCCGTAGACATGGACGCAGGATGCTGTGCGTCAATCGCATTTACAATGGTATGTGACACCAAGATACAACCTGCCCCTGCACCGATGCCCGCCGCAAACGGCAAAAAATCCTTTTGGCGCAGTTCTGCCAAACTACAGTTGTCCACTGCCGCGCCTGTGTGCGTGTCCGCATTGCTGCCGTATCCCGGAAAATGCTTCAGCACTGTGCCCATCCCATTGTTTTGCATCGCCTGCACCACAGTGGAAACATAGTTTGCCGTTTCCGCCGCTGCCTTTCCGAATGCGCGGTCATACATAAAATCCTGCGCATCGGTTGAAACATCGCAGACAGGTGCCAAATCCACATTCAGCCCCAAGTCCTTTAAAAATTGTGCTTTTTCTGCCGCATCTGCTTGGATGGCATCCATACCGCCCTGCGCATACACCTGTTGCGGGGAACGAAATTTCGTGGCACGATACTGCGGATATTTGCTGACACGCACAACCGTGCCGCCCTCTTCATCTGTTGCCATCAGCATCGGAATGGAGGAAGCGGCTTGACAGCTTTGCAGCAACTGACGTAATTCTTCGGGCGTACGTTTTTCAAAATCCCTCGCAAACAGCACATAGCCACCCAGCGCCAAGGCTTGCGCCTGCGCGGCTTCGTCACTCTCTGGACAGCGTGCCAAAAACAGCTGTCCCACTTTTTGTTCCAAGGTCATTTGTGCAAGCACTTGCTGCACCGTGGTTTCGCGCGGGTCAGGTTGCTCCTGCGCAGGCGTTGGCGTTTCTGCTGTTGACTGTGGCATTTGCGCCTGTTTACTGCATCCCATAAGCCATGCCCCGATCAGAACGAAGCAAATCAGTGCCAAAATCACTTTTTTCATCCCATTGCCTCCTTACTGCGCCATATTTGCAAAAAACATCCGCCTATTTTGCGGATGTTTTTTTATGACAGCCACGCGCGTTCCAGGCACGCGACCGCTTCCTGCAACTGCTCTGCTACCATGCCTGCATAACCCATCAAAACCGTAGCAGGTGTGACCTGTTCCTCCGCATGTAGGAAGTAGCGCGAAAGTCCAGTCAAGCACACCCCAACCGCTGCCGCAGCTGTCACCAACGTCTGCTCATCCATGCCATTGCACACCTGCACCAATATATGCTGCCCCGCATCGCCGCCATGCACCTCTGCCACCTTTGCCAAAGGGCTTGCCGCAATGGCAGCCAGCAGGGCATCACGCCGCAAGCGATAGCGGTTTCGGCTGCGGCTGATATGCCGCTCAAACGCACCAGTCTGCATAAATTTCGCCAAGGTATATTGTTCAAAACTCGGCACTGTCGAAGAATAAAACCCCAATCGCTCCTGCAGCTGCTGTACAAGCGGCATCGGCAGCACCATATATCCAATGCGCAAAGAGGGTGCCAGACTTTTCGCGAATGTATTGAGATAAATCACGCGGTCTGCATGGTCAAGCGTTTTCAAGGTGGCGATGGGTCTGGAGGTATAGCGAAATTCGCTGTCATAATCATCCTCAATCAGATACCGTTGCTCTTCCGCTGCCGCCCAATGCAGCATCGCCATGCGGCGTGCCACAGGCATAACCATCCCCAACGGAAAATGATGCGACGGCGTCAGATAGACAACATCCGGTGCGGCCTGCCGCATGGCATCCTCTCGCATCCCCTCGCCGTCAAGTGGAATCGGCACCACCTGCGCACCACCTGCCCGAAACGTTTGCGCCACCTTCGGGTATCCTGGATTTTCAAGCGCATACACCTTGTCACGCCCCAGCAGCTGAATCAGCAAACCGATGAGATATTCCGAACCCGCACCCACAACGATTTGCTCTATGCTGACCGAAATCCCACGAAAGCTGTACAAATATCGCTGAATTTCTTCCCGCAAGGCAAGTGCCCCCTGCGGCGATGTGCTTTGCAGCAGCATTCCGCCATAGTCGCTCAGCGTTGCACGCATCAGCTTTGCCCAAGTGGCAAACGGAAACCCGTCCGTATCCACCGCACTGGTGCGCAAATCATAGGTACAGCACGGCTCTTCCGCCGTCTGCACCACAGCCCTTTCCTGCTTCACAGGCTGCTGCGGCACAGAAACCGACTGCACAAAATATCCACGCTTTACGGCTGCCAGCAAATACCCTTCCGCAACCAACTGACCATATGCCGCTTCTACAGTCGCAACGCTGATTTCCAGATGTGCCGCCAGCTGCCGTTTGGAGGGCAGCTTGGTGTGGCTCTGCAAAACCCCATCGACAATATCCTGTCGAATCGCAAGATACAACTGTTCATATAATGGGATTCGAGCATTATTTTCCAACATGTAGGTAAGCACAGCACGCCTCCTCTCCGCCGCATCACAAATGCAGCCTGCGATGCAGTTCCTCCCGCATGGCACGACCGCTGAAAATCATCAGCGCAATGAAGGAAACCACTCCCACGCCCACGCAAATCAAGCTTGGCAAGGGAATGGTTACCAAGTCCAACAGCAAAAACACCACCGGCACCAACCCAAACAAGCATACAATACAAAAATAGAGCACATATGCACTGGCAGACACCTTTAGAATATGTGCCAGCAGCGGTGTCAGCAGCATGGTGATGAACAGCACAATGGGCACCACAAAATTGACCGACCACCCATACCACCCTGTGAAATAATCCCACAGCATTGCCAGCGCACTGATGATAAACGTCTGCCACACGATATTTTTCAAGATGGAACGCCGCTTGAGCAGTGCAATGCCCAAACTAATCCACATACACACCACGCCTGCAATGACAAACAGCGACCACGCGCCCGTATGCGGCAGCATGAGGTTGATAATCACACAAACCGCCATCACAAGGATGGAAAAAAACAGCATCAGCCGCAAAAACAGCTTTCTTGACACCTGCTGTTCCACCACGGGAAACGCCGACAAGGACGATTCTCCGCGCAAGGTATTCTGGCACAGCGGACAGCGGGTCATCTGTCCTGTCACCGAAACCTTGCAGTGTCGGCAATATTTCATTCGGTAGACACCTCCTCCATGGGCGCGGGCAAATTGGTGCTGATGGTCACAGCAATATTCATATCGGTTAATTTTCTGAAAAAGCGGCGTTCTATATCCGTGGCAACAAATGCCGATGTCAGCCCGATGGAAAGCATATCCCCATACGAACACGTACAAATCTGCAAATCCGCGGTCGAAATAAAAATATCGAATTTACGGATATAGGGTGCAAACGCCTCGGGCATGGTAATGCGTCCGACATTGGAAACCGACACGGTTGCCGCCGCGTCTGCAATGCGGCCAGCTATCTGTAAAATCAAATTTTTCAGCACCAGCGGACACACGCGCGCGATTGGAAGATGTTCCAATGCCGCGAGCGCATTGAGCCGTTCCTGCAGTGCTTCTCGTGTCAATCGCTCCCGCAGCAGCTGTGTGAGCAGTGGAATGACCGCTTCCAAGGTGCATTCCGTGCGGTCAAACGGGATACCGACGTTGATGATGCTGAAAAAATTGCGTGCCGTTTCAGACGCAAAATAATTGCGCAAATTGACCGGGATGGTTGCCACCACTGGCTTTTTGCGTCTGCGCACTGGCATTTCTTCGCAAATTGCACACAGCAGGCACGCTGTCAGCAGCACTGTCAGGGTTGTGCCACGCGCATGGGCCTCGCGCAGCACATCCTGCACCGATACATCACCCACCAGTACGCGCATTTTCCTCATCGGCAAATGTTCCCCACGAATGCGGTATGCTGGTGGGTCAATGCGCCGACGCGGCTTTTGTCCTGTATAATATTGGTCAAAGCTGTCCCCCATCTTTTGATATGCCGAGGAATCATCTCCCAGATGCAGCTCCGCACCGCCCAACTCCTGCGGGTGCACTGCCTGCAAATATTGGCTGACTAGGGTGCGCAGAAATGCCAATGCCCCCGTGCCATCGGTCAGCACGTGATACACCTCAAAATTGATGCGGGTGTTCCAGTAGGTGATGCGAAACAACTCCGAAGACGCATCCTCATACAACGGCTGGCAGGGAAATTCCGCCTCCTCGCGCACCAGCGGCACAAAGCGTCCATCCTGCAAATAGTACCAAAAAATACCTCGATGCAGCTTATAGCGAAAAAACGGGTATTCCTCCAGTGTATTTTCTGCTGCAATTTGCAAAATTTCAGGATGGATAGGCTCGGTCAATTCACAGCAAAACCGAAACACCTTTGGATCACGTGCAGAGCTGTTGGCAGGAAAAATCTTTGCCGCATTGTCGAGTTTTTTCCACCCTCTGCTGCCCCGCAGCTGTGCCTTCTTCGTTGCCGCCTTTTGGGCACGGACACGCGTCTGTCCTTTGGATGTGTTTTCTTTTGCACTCATGATGAAACCTCATTTAGGAAATCAAGAATATGTGAATAGCAATGCCGCACCTGCTGAAACCGCAGCGGCAAGCTGAAAAATCCATGCAGCGCATCTGGAATCCGCCGCGTTACCACGTGATTGCCCTCTGCCCGCAGCCTTGCGCCATAGGCTTCGCCTTCATCCCGCAGCGGGTCATACTGCGCGGTAAGAATCAGTGTATCCGGCTGCCCCGTCAAGTCCGTTGCCGCAAGCGGCGCAAAATACGGACTCCATTTATCCTGTGGGGACGATTGATACAGCTCCATATATTCACAGACCCGCTTGCTGGTCAGCAAAAACCCTTCTCCATTTTCTCGCACAGATGGATACGGAGAAACCACTGGGTCATGCTCGCTGGCGCACGCTGGATAAATCAAAATTTGTCGGCGCGGCGCAAACGCGCCTTGGTCGCGCGCCATTAGACTGAGTGCCGCCGTGAGATTGCCGCCCGCAGAATCGCCCATCAAGGTGATATTTTCGGGTGCTACCGGCAAAATCGGTCGCAGAAACAGTTCTTGCACCACTGCATAATAGTCCATCAGCGGAATCGGATAACGATATTCGGGCGCGAGCCGATAGGCAACAAACAGCACCATTTGTCCCGTTTGATTCGCTAGGGTCTGGCAAACACGGCTGTATGTGCTGACATCTCCGGAAATCCAGCCGCCACCATGTGCATAAACAATCATGGATGTAGTTGTTTCCCCCTTTTGATGGGGTGTGAACAGCTGACATGGCACATCAAACGAGCCATTGCGCACCTTGAGCGGAATGGTGTGATATGTACGCAGTGGCAATGACGGGTGCGCAATATGTGTTGCATTTCGTGCCAACAAATAATGGCGCGTGATGTCAATATCCGGATATGACAACGCACGCAGCACCGCCCGCATATATTTATTGATTGCCATGAAACCCTCCTACTATACAGACAAACCCAGCTTAAATCGCACAAACGGCACGCAAAATGCAGAGAAAACCGGTCAACGTCACTGCAGATGCCACCGTTGTCAGCACAATGACACTGGAGGACAGCGCCCCGTCACCCCCCATATTTTTCGCCATAATATATGCCGTGACAGTGGTTGGCGACCCCAGCATAATCAGCAGCGCCACCATGGCTTCCCCACGATAGCCCAGTGCATAGGCAATCGGCAGAAACACCCCAGGCAGTACCAGCAGCTTGATGATGCTCGCCGCAATGGCAGGGCGCAGCTTTTGCAGCGCCCGATTGCCTTCAAACCCCGCGCCAATGACCACCAACGCAAGCGGTGCTGCCATATTGGCAAAATTGTCGATGGTTTTCGCCACGATGGTCGGAAATGTAATCTGCCATACCGAAAACGGAATCCCCGCAAAAATACTCAAGATGATGGGGTTGGTGAAAATCCCTTTGGCGCAGCTGCGCACCATGCTTCTGCCCGCCATTGGCTCGGCGGCACCCAGCACCAGCACGACCACCGCCGCAATGTTATACAGCGGCACCACTGCCACAATCATCAGCGGCACCAATCCCGCACCGCCATAAATATTTTGTGCAAAGGCAATGCCCAAAATGGCAATGCTGCTGCGATAGCTTGCCTGTGTAAACGTGCCCACCATGCGTTTGTCCGCTAAAAACAGCCTAGCACCCACCCAAATCCCCAAAATCATGACGGCGGTTATCAAAAAGCATAGCACAAAAAAATCGGCTTGAAACACCGCATCCATGCGGCTGGTGGCAATATCCCGAAACAGCAGCAGCGGCAGCAGCACCCGAAACGAAAAACGGTCCAGTCCACCGACAAAGTCCGGTGAAAAGAAACCTTTCTGTTTGAGCCAATAGCTGATAAAAATCACAGCAAACACCGGAACGGTGGCATTCAAACTAAAAACAAAGCTTTCCAAAGCGCGGTGAAATCCTTTCTCTCAACGTGTGACCTGCCTGTTTCACAGTCCATCCGGCATCTGGTTGATGCGGTTTTGCAGCTGCTCCAAGCAATGCGCTAAAATGCGCTCTTCCTCCGGAGAAAGACCGTCGAGTGCCGCGGCAAACATATCTGCATGAAACTGCCTGTGAAATTCATATGCCGCCATGCCTTTCGGTGTCAACGACACATTCACCACGCGGCGGTCATTTTGGTCACGCGTGCGCACAAGCAATCCCTTGCTCTCCAGCTTGTCGGAAGCCACCGTCAGCGTTGCCAAGGTGACACCAATGATGCGCGCGGCATCTGACATACGTGTGCAGGGATTTTCCGCAATTTTTGCAATGATATTGATTTCCGTTGCGGAAATGTCCGCTTCCAGTCCCATTGCCAGCGCATGCTCTTCAATTTTATTGATGCGGCTCCAAACGTCCACCAGAAACATACTGAATTGGTCACTGACTGCCACCCGTTCCCCCTCCCTTCTAAAAAGCACATAGGATATTTTCTTTTTTGGCAAAATTCACTGCATTCTCCGTCGCACACGATATTGCAGTGCGATGTTGTCTTCAGTATACCATACATCTGTTATCCAGACAAGCACGACAGGCGGTCTGCTTCTGTACGACAAACACCGACTCTGCACCCTCGTGATGCAAAGCCGGTGTCTGGATGACATATTCTCAGCCGCCGTCCTTCGGTGCAGCCGCTTCCTGATTGGTGCGGGGCGTATTTCGGCGTCCGCCGCGATGTGTCCGCTTGTGCGGCGCACCTTCCGCATCCTTCCCGTCTTTCGGCGGTGGATTTTGCCGCATAGGACGCTTCTGCCGTGCAGAACGCTCTTCTTCTGTGCGTTTTTGCCGCATGGGACGTGGTTCTGCTGGCTTTTGCCTGCCCGCAGCATCCTCTTTTTGCTTCATCGCCTGTGCAAACATTTTTTCTACGGTTTTAGAGGTGTCTTTTCGCGGCTCTGCCTCTGCTTGGTGCACCTTTTTTTCCGGTTCGGTGTGCATCGGCGGTTTGCCGCGCCCCTTGGCGGAAGGTCTGGAAATGCGGCAATCCTCACACGAAAATACCTTTGGCTCGTCTGCGTTGTCCTCCAGCTGTACGCGGCAAAGACCGCGCAGCATCTGTACCGAAACCACTGTGCCCATGCCTTCCGGCGTTTCTACATAGCTTCCCTGCCGCGGGGTTTTCTTTTGCAGCTCTGCATAGACCTCGTGCTCATATTTCAAACAGCACATAAGCCTGCCGCAAGTGCCCGAGATTTTCGCGGGATTAAGGGAAAGATTTTGTTCCTTCGCCATGTTGATGGACACCGGCTGAAAATCATCCATATAGGACGCACAGCAAAGCTCTCGCCCGCAGGCACCCAATCCGCCAATCATTTTCGCCTCATCGCGTACGCCAATCTGGCGCAGTTCAATTCTGGTATGGAATACACTCGCCAAATCCTTGACCAGCTCCCGAAAATCCACACGTCCGTCGGCCGTGAAATAAAACAAAATTTTATTCACGTCAAAGGTGCATTCTGCTTCTACCAAATGCATATCCAAGCCGTGGTTTTCAATCTTCTGCTTGCAAATCACAAATGCTTCCTGCGCACGTGTTTTGTTTTCTGCCGCAATTTGCAAATCCGCCCTCGTGGCAATCCGCATCACAGGACGCAGCGGCGGTACAATTTTTTCTTCTGGAACCGCTGTATTGCCAAGCACGACCTCGCCGCACTCTACGCCGCGAGCGGTTTCCACAATCACATGCTCGCCGACAGAAATCTGCTTGTCCGCAGGGTCAAAATAATAAAGCTTTCCGATTTTTTTAAATCGAACGCCAATAACAGTGCTCAAGGACAATCCTCCTACCCCCATATGGGTCGTTTCGTATAAGAACCTGTATTCACAACGCCGAATAACTGTATTTATGAAATCTTTCCCGCGTCTTTTTGCCTTGTTTGACAAAAAATCTTTCTCAAATCCAACCGTTCTCGTTTGTGAATACAGGTTCTAAATAACACATCTCATAGCTTCCGGCGCACAGTGCCGCACTGACTGCCGCGGCAGACGCGTTTCCCTCCACCCGCATCTCCAGTGTATGCAAAAATGCGGTGAGCCGCAGCAGACGCTGCGGTGCGACTTTTGCCGCAAGCGCTTGTGTTTCGCTGCCAGCTTCCGGCAGCAGCAGCGGCGCAGATAACTCCATTCCCACAAAAATGGCATCGCGCAGCGCCGTCTTCATCCCCTGCAAAAATGCACGCTGCATGGGGCGCGCCAGCTTTTCCATCGCCATACAGTGCAGCAGCAGCACGGCTTCATTTCCATCCGCCAGTGCTTTTAAAACCGGCAGCACCAGAGAAAGCTGCATCTCCTCTGCCGACGGCTCTGCCCCGCTCGGCGCCAATTCATAGCGGGTGCAGCGGGACTGCACCGTGGTCAGCAGGGCATCGGGCTGCTCTGCCGTCAAAATGAAAAAGGCATAGCGCGGCGGCTCTTCCAGCGTTTTCAGCAGCGCATTCTGCGCCATTTGGTTCATATTCTGCGCATGGCGCACAATGGTCACGCGCCGCTCGCCATCGTTTGGCAGCACGGTCACGGCGCGGCGCAGTTCACGTGCCGCATCCACCTTAATGTCTTGATTTTCCGGGTCTAAAATCGTCAAATCCGGATGGATGCCAGCCTGCACTTTATGGCACGCATTGCACGCACCACAAGGACGCTTCCCCTGCCCTGTGCACAGCAGTGCCATGGCAATTTTTTTGGCAACACGCAGCTTGCCGCTGCCGCTTTCCCCTGTCAGCAAAATGGTTTGCGGCAGCTTAGACTGCAAAATGACGTCCGCCATCTGGTCTGCGGTTCGCTTTCCTGCTTCCTGCCGCATTTTCATAATTTTTCAAAGCGCTCCACCGGCAGCACAAACACCGTTGCTCCGCCCACATCGACCTCCACCGGCATGGTCGGATAAAATCCCATGCCAAGCTCAGCGGTCGGCGGAATCGTTTGCTTGCGCGTGGAAGAATAGGTACGAATAATTTCCATAGCACCCTCCACGCGCGCTTCCTCCAGTCCGATTAAAATGGTAACATTTCCTGCTTTTAAAAAACCACCTGTTGTAGCAAGCTTGGTAATAGAATACCCTTCTTTCATCAATTCATCAATGACACGGTGCGCATCGTCGGAATTGATAATTGCGAGCAACATTTTCATAATAAAATCCCCTTTCAAAAGGAATTCTGGTGCATTTTGCAACCAAACTTGTGGCTATACGGTCTATCTTACCATACGATTTATGAATACAGGTTCTTACTTTCTATGCAAAAACATTTTTTATTCTGCAAGAATCCAAAGATTCTTAATATCAGTATAGCATCTTTCCTGCAAAAATTCAATGTGCGCCGCCGTGATTTTCTCGCCGGGCCAAAGCAGCGGAATACCCGGCGGATACGGTGTAATGGCACGTGCACAGATTTGACCAACCGCATCCTGCGCGCACACCGTTTTTGCTGCGCCAAACCAAACTGCCCGCACTGACTGCATACGCTCCGCCCGCGGCATCGGTCGCAGCGGTGCGGAATTTTCCGCAGATGAGGTGTACTGCCCCAGCTGCACCAATGCGCGTAGCAGCCGCAGCAGTTCCTTGGCACCATCTGCCCCTGTGATGATGAACACCACACACTGATTGTCTGCCATTTCACACGCGATTCCATACTCCTCGTACAGCCGATTTGCAAATGCGTGCCCTGTCATTCCGACCGATGCCGTATGGATGGTGAGTCTGCACGGGTCGAGATGCACAACGTTTTGTTCGGTCACCACGCGCAACGCAGTGCGTTTTTGTAAATACTGCCGCAAATGCGCCACAAAGCGCGCGACCCGCCGATATTGCGCGCCGCCGCTGCCCGCAAGCCATGCACGCGCCAAGTCTAAGCTGCACAAAATCGGATAGGACGGGCTGGAAGTGCCCACCATCGCTTCTGCCCTGCGCAGGCTATCCCCCTCCATGCTGTCTGCAAACAGCAAATACGCTCCCTGCCCCATGCACGGCAAGGTTTTATGTGCCGACAACACTGCCGCGTCTGCACCCTGTGCCACAGGCGACGGGATGCCAAGTGCCGGCAAATGTGCCCCATGTGCCGCATCTACGAGCAGTTTTTTGCCCCGCCGATGGCACAGTGCCGCCAGCATCGGTATATCCTGCAGCACACCATAATAGTTTGGCGAAACCACGAGCAGTGCCGCGCTTTCCGGATGTGCATCCAGCATCGTTTCGACTTCTAGTGCCGATAACACCTCTGGAAAGCCGAACACCTCCTGTACCGTGGGATACACAAAAAACGGATGTAAATCGAATAGCGCACAGGCGGACACCACGCTTTTGTGGCAGGTGCGGTCTAAAAGCACCGTTCCGCCCGCGCCAACCGCCGCACATAGCATCGCCTGAATGCCTTGCGTGGAGCCTCCTATTAAAAAATGGCAATCCTCTGCCCCATACCATTGTGCTGTCAATCTTTCCGCGCCGCGAATCGGCTGCGTGCCCTCATACAGATTCCCTGTGCCGTAGATTTCCGTATAATCTATGGCGAAAATCGAATCAAATCCCGCAAATATCGGTTTTCCCTTGTGTCCCGGCATATGAAAGCGCGCCGCGTCACCCGCCACAAGTGCTTGGATGGCGGTATATAGCGGTGTTGCCGCTTGTTCCTGTTTCATAAAAAAGACCTGTTCCTTTCTGTTTTTGACACGCTTCTGTCACGCAAAATCTGCAAGAGCAAAATCCACCATCCTGCAAAACAGACAACGGCACTGGGTTTTGCGAAACCCTTTGTTTTGTGCTTGTTGTTTCGGTTAACGCCTGATTATATAGCTACATTGCCGAGATAAAACCAAAGCGAAGCGTTATATTTCTGTATTATATCACAAACAAAATCTGGTTAAAACACTTGCACAGAGAATATAAAACGTATTATAATAAAAGAAGTCCGTTTAAATAGCGAAAGATAGAGAAACGGCATCCACTGTATTGGTAAGTACGATTGTAATCGGTGTAAAAATGAAAGGCAGGTATCCTACTCATGTCAGACTTTAGAATTTATAACTTCTCCGCAGGTCCGTCCATGCTGCCGCTTTCCGTGCTCGAGAAAGCCGCTTCCGAAATGACGAACTGTCAAGGCTCTGGTATGTCAGTCATGGAGATGAGCCACCGCTCTAAAGTCTATGACGGCATCATTAAAAATACCGAGGCCTCTCTGCGCCGCGTCATGAACATTCCGGATAATTATAAGGTGCTCTTCCTACAGGGTGGCGCAACCTTGCAGTTTTCTGCGATTCCGCTCAACCTGATGAAGAACGGCAATGCAGACTACATCGTTACCGGTTATTTTGCAAAGAGTGCTGCAAAGGAAGCAAAAAAATTCGGCAATGTGAACATTGCCGCATCTTCCGAAGCTACCAACTTCGACCATATCCCCACGCAGGCAGAATTGCAGCTTGACCCCACTGCTGACTATGTTTATCTGTGCGCAAACAACACCATCTATGGCACCGAATGGGACTACGTTCCCGATACACAGGGTGTGCCGATTGTTGCAGATATGTCCTCCAACATCCTTTCCAAGCCGATTGACGTTTCCAAATATGGCGTTATCATGGCAGGTGCACAAAAGAACATGGGCCCTGCAGGCCTTACCATGGTCATCGTCCGTGAAGATTTGCTGGGCAATTATCGTGAAAATATGCCGTCCATTCTGGACTGGAAGTTCATGGCAGATAAGGACAGTATGCCGAATACTCCACCGACCTATGCCATCTATATTCTGGGCTTGGTGCTGGAATGGATTGAATCCATCGGCGGTCTGACCGAAATGGAAAAGATGAACGACGATAAGGCAAAGCTGCTGTATGATTATCTAGACACCTCTGACTTCTACACCTGCGTTGCGCAGCCGGCTTCCCGTTCTCGTATGAACGTGACCTTCCGCACCGGAAGCGAAGAGCTGGATGCAAAGTTCGCCAAGGAATCCGCAGCAAACGACATGTCCAACCTCAAGGGACACCGTTCTGTGGGTGGTATGCGCGCTTCCATCTACAATGCAATGCCTAAGGAAGGCGTTGAGAAGCTGATTGCGTTTATGAAGGATTTTGCAGAAGCCAACAAGTAAGGAGAGTTTTCATGTATCAGGTAAAGCTATTTAATAAAATCGCCAAGATTGGTCTGGACAAGTTCGATGACCGGTATACTTGCAGCGAAGACGCTGAAAAGTATGATGCCGTGCTCGTGCGTTCTGCAAAGCTGCACGACACCGTATTTCCGGAATCCTTGCAGTGCATCGCACGTGCAGGCGCAGGCGTCAACAATATTCCGCTTGACAAATGCGCAGAACAGGGCATCGTGGTATTCAACACCCCCGGTGCAAATGCAAATGCCGTAAAGGAATTGGTGATTGCAGCGCTGCTGATGTCCTCCCGTAAGCTGGTGGATGGTCTGATTTGGACCCGCACCCTTTCCGGCAACGGCGCAGACATTGGTCCTATGGCGGAAAAAGGCAAGGCAAACTTCGCAGGTCCTGAAATCGAAGGCAAGCGTCTGGGCGTTATCGGTCTGGGTGCTATCGGTGTCAAGGTTGCCAATGCCGCCATTGGTTTGGGCATGGAAGTCTATGGCTATGACCCGTTCCTGTCGGTTGATGCTGCATTGGCGCTCAGCCGCAGTGTCAAGCACGTGACCGAGCTGGATGAGATTTTCAAGAACTGCGATTATATTACCGTGCACGTGCCGCTGCTCGATGCAACCCGCGGCATTGTGGGCAAGGATTCTCTGGCTCTGATGAAGGACGGCGTGCGTGTCATCAATTTGGCACGTGGCGAGCTGGTCGATGAAGCTGCTATGATTGCAGCACTGGAAAGCGGAAAATGTGCTTGCTATGTTTCTGACTTTGCAACCGAAGCCATCTTGAAGGCACCAAATGCATTGACTTTCCCTCACTTGGGTGCTTCCACCGGCGAAAGCGAAGACAACTGTGCACAAATGGCTGTGCAGGAAATCCGCGATTATCTGGAAACCGGCACCATTCGCAATTCGGTCAACTTCCCGAATCTTAAGGTGCCGCGCGAAGGCGGCTTCCGCATCTGCATGATTCATGGCAATGTGCCGAACATGATTGGTTCTATCACCGCTGTGATGAGCGATAAGGGTGCAAATATCGAAAACATGGGCAACCGCTCTCGTGGCGAATATGCCTATACCATCATGGATGTCGATGTGCAGCCCGATGCAGCAATGCTGCAGGCGCTGACAGGCATTGAAGGCATGATTCGTCTGCGCGTTATCGAGTAATTCCCTTGGCTGACCTCCACCCCTGTGCTATTCGCGGGCACAGGGGTGTTTTTTTGTCGATATAGCCTTTCTGATACAGCTACAACCCCTGTCGCCTTGCGAACAAGGTATATGATTCCTGCCGCAGCAAAGAGTGCGTGCGTGACCTGCGCGTCTATCTAACACACGATGCGCAAGAACTCATTGACAACGCCCCTGTAAATGTGCGCGGTCGCGAAGCCGAGTTGCTGTATGTATGTATTGATGTAGAAAAAATTTCCTTTAAAGATGTACATATAGGTTTCTACATTTTCTACCTACAAAACCAGCCCCATATATGCGTTACCGGGCTGGTTTTGTAGGTAGAAAAGAAAAGTACCGTCCCTATTAACGAGACGGTACATAGACACGCATATCGTCGCAAACCGAAGTGCGCCGAAGGAACGCTATTAGCCTAAGATGCTGACTTAATTATGTATCACGCGACTGTGGTTGTAATGAGCGAGCACTCTGCAAGCGTGCTTTTAATCACATTATGGTTGAGGATTTGCGTCCTCCTTCATGCCCATACATACTACTCCATCAGCCGCGGTGGAATTACTTCCACAAACTAACGAATGAAATCGCTAGATGCATGCTCCTGATGAAAAGCGTCAGCTTCTTATAGTTGCTCATAGCGAACCCCCTTTCTCTGCCTGCTATTTCATATTATACTACTTATGTCGATATTTGTCTATTGTTTTACAAGAATTTTTAGATGTGTTGCATACTTTGCACAAAAACAATACCTATCTTTGTATATACTTACTCATTCATAGCCGCCAGCTTCCGTAGCAGTTCATCGCCATATAGATAATTCAACAGGTACGCCATAGTATTTTCTGTGAAACCCGTTGCAGCTTGAATTTTATCGATTGCTTCCTGCACGCCATCCGCATTTCCAACCTCCGCACGTGTTTGCGGTGCCAGAATCGCGGGCGTTTTGGTGTCTGCGTCATAGCTGACCGCATACCCTGCTTGCATCAGCGAATGCAGTTCCACATAGTTCTTGCCATCCTTCAAAATTGCAGGGACGGTATAATTTTTGCCGTTAATCTTCATCATTTTGTTTGTTACCACTTCATCGTCCTCCAACGTTGCCTTGAATGCCGTCCAAAGCGACCCATATTCCACCATCGGCGCAGGGCACTGCTTGTGGCACACATCATAGTGCCGAATCACGTGTGCTGCATCAATGTCATACTTATCCATCAGATAGCGCACAAGCGTCGCCGCATGGTCAATGCTGCCCTGTCGCAAAGTGCCGTTCTTGTCCAGCATACAAATTTCCACACCAATGCTGTTGCTGTTCTTGCACTTGCCCCAATATGCCGCCCTGCCGCCGGAATAGTCCTTGCCGCAGTGCCAAGCCACATCCGCATCCTGCACACTCTGGTAAATGTGCGTTTCATCGACGAAATAATGCGCCGAAACGCCAGTATCTTCTCGTGCCGAATAGTCCGCATTATTTTTTGCCGTGTCGCCCTCGTTGCCTGTGTAGTGAATCACCAGAAATAAAATCTCGTATGCCTTGCGGCTTGTGTTCTTAAAATTGACGCTGTTGCACGCCTTTTGCAAAATCTCCATTGCTGTTCTTCCTCCTTTTACATCTTCCAGCCGAACATCCGACCGATATTTTTGATTTGTGCCTGTGTCAGCCCCATTTCACGCATATGGGAAACGGTTTTGTCTTTGACTGCCCCTGTCTGTTCGCCCTTAAATTCCTTAATCGCTGCATAGGTTTCAAAGTCAACGCCGCTGTCCTGTGCCGCATCTCGATATGCCACCTCGTTTTTGCTTGTCAGCATATCATAGCTGTATGCTTTCGGCTCTGCCGGAAACATCATGTAATATTTAAACGAATCGTCGACCTTTGCCCTTGCGTCTGCATTCAGCCCCACGCCATCCAGATAGTACGAGAAATTCGTAGCAGAAACCTGTGCTTGGTCTTCTACTCCCTCATTTTGCCGCTTAATCTCCGCATACTTGTCTGCAAATCGCACAAACTGCTCCGCACTGATTGTGCCCTTTAGCGTGTCCTGCCATGCCGCCTTGCGGTTGTCGCTCATGCCGTCAATCAGCACGTGTGTAATCAGCCCGTCCTTTGCCGTCTGGTCCAAGCTGCTGTCCTGCAAAATGCGGTTCAGTGTCTGCTCCTGCGCCGTGGATTCCGGCACCGTGTCGCCCGCCTCGTCCGTTTTGCTCTTTTCTTCTTTCAGCGCATCCGCATACTGAATAAAGCTATCGATGGAAAGCCCATCATCCACCGCCGCCTGTGCCGCCGCCTGCTGATGTTCTGCCACATAGTTGGAAATCATGAATTTCGTGCGGTCGCTGTAGTCGGCAGGTGTCCCCGCCTCGCTGCCCACCAGCATCATGCGGTCCAGTGCCTGTTTCTGCGCGGGTGTCATGCCATCCATGGCAAACAGTGCGTCCCGCTGTGCCTGCTTGGTGGTCTTGATGGTGTTGCCGTCCGCATCTTTCACAGCTTCAATGCCGGAAAGCGTCTGCACCGCCCCGTATGCCGTGCGTGCATCCACGTCTTGATACTTGCGCAGATTGTCATAAACAGCGGTCTGGTCTGCCGACATGGTCTGAAATCCGCTGTCCACATAGTCCTGCGCCTCTGGTATTGCATATTTGCCGAATGCCATCGCCTTCATGTAGTCCAGCGGTGTCTGCCCATATGCGGGAAACTGTAATTTTGGTCTGCCGTCTTTGTCCATCGTGTAGCTGCCGCCTGCGTGTACGGTTGCCGCACCCTCCACCATTTTTTTGCCTGTCCGCCGCCAAATGGCGGGAATAGATAGGTTGCAGGCTTCGCCAGTTCCTTGCCAATGGTCGCAAGCCGCTTTTCCATCGCAATATTTTCGCCCAGAACTGCATTGCCAATGGCAGAAACATCTGGTGCAGCACTGGCGATTGGCAAACGGCCACCGCCCAAATATCCGCCGACAAACGGCACTTGTGCCGCCACATCCTGTAGCAGTCCACCCACCGCATCTTTTGCCGTCTTGGGTTCGGTCTGAAAATCCTCCCCGTCAAGGTCGCCATGCAGTGCTTTCCACACCGCGTCCAGGGTGTTCGGCAGCGCATACCCCGCCAAATCGCCAAAAAAATTATTGATAATGCCAATGGGGTCTGGTGCAGGTCGTCTTCCAACCAGTTTCTCCGCTGCATCGTTGTAAAGGTATGCGCACAGCATCATTTTCAAAAATACGCCCGCAACAGCGACAATCCCCTGCCCCCGTTGATTTCTGGGCACATCTTCAAACGCATATCCATATTGATTCAACACTTCCAGCTGAAACATGGTGGCAAGCTTTACAAGCGGGTTGTTGTATTGAAATACGTTTGGCGTTGCCCCAACACTACGGTCTGCAATCAATCCCGCCGCCCATTCTCCGGCTTCCTGCATTGCGGCCGCCTCGCCTTTTCCACGCTTTAGGTTGTCCAAATAGCGTGCACGGGTCAAAATGTTGGTGGAAACATGGTCAACCGCCGCCATCGGGGTATAGGCAATCTCCACCGCCTTTTCCAGTCCATTGCGCACCACGGGCGCAGACCCCCGCCGATTGGTCAAAAAAACCGACCTGTCTTGAAAATCAGAATCCTGTTTCACAAGGCTCTGTCCATATTGCAGCGTTGCCTGTGCCATGCTGCCTGCGCTGAGTTCCCCGCTGCCCTGTGCCAGCGGAATGAGGTTGGTAATGGCAGTGCCGATATTTGCCCCTGTCATGTTCATTGCCACACGGGATTCCAGGCTGCGCATCGTGGTGTACATATTGCGGTTGAGCATATCCTCTGCGCTGCGGTCTGTGGTTGCCTTTTTCCCCGCCATCAAGTTGCTGTATTCCCGCAGCCATGTCGGAAAATGCGGCAGATTTTCCGCTTTGTTCTCCCACAGCTCTTCCCGCTTCTGTGTTTTTTCTTCAATGGTCAGGTCATTGCGCTTGCCGATGGCATCCAGTCGTGCTTGTGTCCCCTCGTCCGAATAGTGATACCGCAGCCGCTCCTCCAGCGTGCGCAAAATCTGAATATCGTCCGTGTGAAAGATAGCATAGGCGGCATTTTCAATATAGTTGTCCATCGCTCGGAAAGCGTCAAATTCCGTTTCCGCCCCGCTGCGTTCGTTCGTAAACGCCGCATATTTGTGCCCCGGTCTGCGCTGTTCGGTTGTGCCTGCAATTTCGGTCGGCAGCTCGTCCCCTGTGGTTTCCAAGCCGATTTTGCGCAAAATCCGCTGTACAACGTTGCCTTCCTTTGGCTTCAAGCTGGGGATATAGTCGCTGCGAAATTCCAGCGGGTCTACCCCGTTGCGGATATATGCCTCATTGATTTCGGGATGAATGCGCCGTGTCATGGCGGTCAATTCCTGCTCCGCCGTTGCTGCCCGCTCCAAATTGATGTTTTTGCGGTGCTGCTCCAGATATTTCACGCATTTCATTTGCAATACCGCATCGTTCGGCAATTCCTTGGCACGGTTGCGCAGATGGGCATATACGCCCTCTTCCCGTGTGTACTTGTCCACGATGGCTTTCAGCTGTGCCCGCTGCTCCCGTTTCCATGCATTGCTCTGCGCCTCGTGTGCATGAATCGGCGTGAGCACCTCGTGTGTCACCACGTCCGCATCCACGCCCATCACCTTCCGAAAAACACGCTCCGGGGTCTTGATGGCAAGCCCCAGTCCTGTCTTTGCGTCTTTCCATCGCTCCGCATTCGTCACCAGTTCATCCATGCGGCGGGCACGTGCCGTATGCATTTCTGCTTGATATTGCCGCACATCGGCTGTCGCATCTTGGTAGTTGCGCAGCACCTGCACATAAGCCATGATTTTTTCCTGCTTCTCTGCGTCCATTTCTCGCACTGCATCCCGTCCGGCTGCAATTTCTTCCGCATTCACTATGTCCGCATCCGTCAGCCGAAACGATTTGCGCAAGCTGCGCAGCGTCAGCCGCAAGCCCTCTGCTGCATTGGATTCCACAATCGCACCGTCTGCCTCTGGCACATAGCGGTCTGCCTCGCTTGCCGTGGCACGGGTCTGCGCACGCTCTCTTGGATGCCGTGCCGCAATGCGCATGGCACGTGCCTGCATTTCCTGCGCTCGCTTCTGGTAAAAATCACCCTCCACATCCGTTGCCACTGGTGCACTGCTTTCCATCTGCTGTAGCCGCTCCGCCGCTTCCTGTGCCTGCTGTTCTTGATACTGCTGGATAATCGCCTGTTCTCTTGCCTTTTGCTCATAATTCACGCCATCCCCCAGGGGACTTTCTCGCACTGTCGTGCTCACCTTGTATTCCGGCATAAAAGGTGCAGAAGCAGTATTGTTTTCAGCTGTTTTTCTGTTGACATCTACATTTTGTTGCGGTACAATTACATTAGAGGTAGAGTTATCAATGGCATTTACGAGGTGTACCAAAGGCGTTTCGCTGGAGGAGCTTCGCGCCGATGGCTCTACCTCTATTGTTGTAATTTCTCCTTCCCATTGGGGGATAAACGGTGCTTTATTTACGTTGACAATTTCTGTTTCTGATGCTACACTGCTAATGGGAGCATTCGCACCATGGGGCGAATTAGACGTAGGCTGCGGGTCGTTTAACGGCATGTTCAGCACTTGGTCAGTGCTCCCATTTTCTTTTATTGCAGGTTCTTTATACGCCGTAACAATCGCTAATCGCTTTTCTTTAGAATCTGCTGCAGCTTCTACCACATAAAATGTTCCGTTAACCCGCTTTTGGAACTGTACTAGCTTTGCTGGTGTATTATCAGCGTTTGCATATTCATAGCTAGTTACAGGTTTTCCATTCTTATCGAGTAGCAGCTCTGCAGAATCATAGTTATCAAGCACATATCCAATTCTAGATATATCTTTAACATCGCTCATACTTCGATTATGGACTCCATTTTTGCCATGACGCTTTTCAATATGCGAAATTGCACCTCCACTAATCGTGTTTTCAAAACCATTCGCATCTACCCCAGTTAGCCGTTTTACGTCCTCCACTGCTTTCTGTGATACCTCCGAAACCGAATATTTAATTTTGTTCTTATATCTTTGATTCTGCAACCCATGTACTTTATTTACAAATGAAATCAATCCATCATCCACTGAATCTTGATATTCTTGAATGATTTTTTGCATTTCCGGCGTATGTTCCTCCCGCTCCGCTTCGGTGGGGCTTTTTGCTTGCCCTCCCGCTTCCTGTGCCTGCTGTGTCTGATGCTGTCGGATAATCTCCTGTTCCCGTGCCCGTTGTGCATAATTTACGCCGTATTCCGGAATAATCGGCGTAGAAATGCCACTTTTCGCATCTTCTACGCTATTGACATTGGTATTTAGTTGCGGTATACTTTGTTTATGAGATAGATTTGTTTCCGTTTGGACTCCGCTGCTGGACAATGACTGGTGTATAGCATCTAACGGTTGCAGGTCTATCTCATTTATTATTTTGTAAGTTCTAAAATTATTTCTATCATGATAAACTTCCACATCAAAAGTCACCACAAAAGGCTTTCCTCCGCAAGTAATGTCTTTTTCAAAATAATCATACCGCAGTACATTGTCTGCCTTTGCCTTATTTTTGTTGTATGAACCACTTCCGACAAACATTGAATCGCGCAAGGTTTCATCCAAGTTTGCAAACACAGCCAATTTTTCCGGTGACATATGCCCGTCTGAAGCCACTTTCTTAACCAGATTCTGATTTAAATCCACTTCATATGGTATTCCATCGAAGGTCACGTTTTGCAGCGTGACCTTTCTTTGTCCCCCCATAGAGGAAAACAGATTTTTTAAAGTCTGCTTGATACTTACTTTAAATTGACCTGTCTGCGCTGCTGTATTGATTTCCTGCTGCGCTGCATGAACCATTCCCTGCGGAATTTCGACCCTCTGCGTATCAACACGCTGCACATTGCCCGGTGTTTTTCCTCTGTAAGGGCGCTGAATTGTGGTTGCTTTCCCAACCTTTATCGGTTGTACCTGCGCTTGTAATATTTGCTCCGCTTCGGCGGGGTTTTTTGCTTGCTCTGCCCCCTGCGCAGGCTGTGCCGTGGATTCCTCCTGTGCAGTGCTCTGGTTCTGCGCCATCGGTGCTTTGCCGTATTCCGGCATGAGCACACCGTTGCGGGGTGCGGTTCTCGCTGGCAGATTGCCAAGATATGTCCCCCCGCCGAAGACACCGCCCATTGCCATCCCCATGCCAGTGTTCGCCATCAGTTGCGAGAGGTCGAATTTCTGGTCAGTGCCCAGCATACCATTCGTTATACGCCGTTCTGCCTCATATTGCAGTGCTTCTTCTGCGCCTTCCTCCAATACATTCCCCAATATCTTCCCAACCGCTGTCTTTTTGATATTTTTCATCGGTGTGTTCAGCAATCCAAACGAACCATACCCGCCAAGTCCTTCGATTGCAGCGTTGGTCAGTCCCAGTGCACGTCCATATTGTTTCTGCATCTGTATGTCCGCACCCATTTGCTTTGCGTTGTCGCTCGCCTGTCCCGCATGAGAAAGGCTCATCAAATAGTTTGTGCCCCACCCGGGCGGCAGCCCCGTTGCAGTCGCCACCACCGCACTGCCCAGCATCTGACTTCCGCTGTTCACCATTTGCAGTGCCGTTTTGCCGCCTTGCCCCAGTCCGGCTTCCGCTTCTGCCTGTGTTGCCTGTGCTTGCTGAAATCCACGTGAGCCATCCGACCAAACCGCATTTGTCGCTGCATCCCGCTTGTCCCACGCTTCTTTTCCTGCTTCGTTTTGCACGTCTTGATACTTTTGCCGCAGTTTTTCTTCCCAACCCGCACCATATTGCTGTTGCAATGCGTGCTTTTCCAGAAAGTTTAAATGTGCTTCCTTGAAAATGGCCGGTTGCTGTTGGTTGTTGCTCAAAAATTCCATATATTTGCGCTCTGCATCGTCCTTCGTGGCAAGGGTGCTGGTTTCAAATGCACTGTCCCATCCTGCACGCAGGCTCTCTTTTGCGCTGTCCATCGCCATTGCCACCCGTTGCAAAGGGTTTGCCCATGCCCCAAGCTGGTTCAGTCGCCCTTTTGTCCGTTCCATCTGCGTGCGCAGTCCTGCCGTATCGCCCCCGCTTTTCTGGGTTTCTTGATATTGCGTCTGCAAATCCTCTAATCTCGTCTGCAACTGGGCGATTTCCGCCCGATTATCCGCCTGTGGCAAACTCCGTGGCATGGAGGTAATCGGCTGCAAAAAGAGGGGCGATGTCCCCCGCCTTGCCGCATCTGCTGTGTGCTGCATTGTCTGCCGTGCCGCCTGTCTGGTCTGTGCCGTGCCGTACAGGTTCGATACGGGTGCGGTCAGCTCCGTTGTGCCGGAAAAGGTGCGCCCTGTGTTCGCATCAAAGGATAGTCCGCTTTGCTCTCGCAGGGCAGCGTTTGCCGCCTCCAGCTTTGCCCGCTGGGTCGGGTCGGTTGTTTTGTGCCACGCCAACGCATTTTGGTTGATTTGCGCTGTCACGCTGGGCAGGGCTGCGGACTTCTGCGCACGGCTCGCCATCTGTGTCCCCAATGTCGGCTTCGATACGGTTGCCTTCGGTGCACTGGCAGCCGTGGTCGTGCTGGGTGTCACCTTGGGCAGCAGAGGCATCGCAATGGTGGTGGTTTTTTGCGGTGTGCTGGCGGCAGCGGTCGCAGGCTTTGCGGTCGTGGTCGTTTTCGGTTTTGCCGCCGTGGTCGTGGTGCTGCGCCGCTGCTGTGCCCCTGCCTTTTCTCGTGCCGAAAGCGTGCTGCTCACCGTCTTCGGCGCAGTAGGCGGCAAAATTGTTGGCACGACCTCTTTCTTCTTTTTCTTCTTCGTGATGTCCTCAAAAAACGTTCCCATTGCTGTCCTCCTTCGGCGCACTTCGCCTGTATTAGCTGTTAAAATACTTGATTTGCAGCTGTTTCAGCGCATTGTCATAGCTATACCCCTGTGCCTCATACTGTGCAATCTGATTTGCAAGCTGTGCCGCCGTCATTCCCGTTGTCTGCAAAATTTCAAGCTGTAGCTTCGCCGTATCGTTGGCAATGCTTGTGCTGTCGTGCGTGTCCTGCGCCGCCTGCTGCTGCATCTCCAGCTGTTGGGATGCAATATTGTTCGAAAATGCGTTCTGCGCTTGTGTCTGTGCATTTTCCGTTGCCCACTGCTTATATGCGGCAACATTCTGCGCATTCGTCAGCCCTGCCGCCGCCACCGTCTCCGCATAGGATGCCAGCGATTGTGCCGTTTCATAGTCGCCCGAAAGCTGTGCATTCGTAATGGCACGTGCAATCTCCGCCAGCTGGGTCTGCACCGTCTCGCCGTTGCTGTTGATGGCATTTTGATAGGTGTTTCCGGCAGAAATCTGCGAGGATTCTGTCAGCCCGGAGGATAGCAGCCCCTGTGCCGCAAGGCTCTCGGCCAACCCGCCGTTGGGGTTGAGCACCTGCATATAGGCATCATAGGCGGACTGGTTCGCCGCCTTGCCCGCCTTTTGCACATCGGTCTTCTGCGCTTCAAGGTCATTGACAGCCTGCTGTGTCTTCGCCGCAATCGCCGCCTCGCTTGCATCCTGTGCCGTCTGCATCTGGCTTTGATAATCGGTGTAGGCGCTGTCATATCCGTTCAAAACCCCCGCTGTGCCCGTGTCCTGCGCCGTACTTGCTGTCAAATTGCTTGTGCCAATGTTCGACCCGTCGTGTGGATTCGCATACGTACCGCTGTAGTTATAGGTGGTCTGGTTCTGGTTGGACAATGCCCTGTCCGTAATATTGCCGCTGCCATCCACCCCCGTCACTGTATATGTGCCGCCGCCCGTCACCACCTGGTCCCCAACATTATATTTGATGCCCGTCTCTGCCGAACCGTTCCCACTCACCTGATATACCGCCCCGCCGCTCCCCGTGCTTGTGCTGCTGGAACTGCCGGAAGTACTCCCCGAACTGCCAGGCGAGCTTCCTGAGCTTTTGCTCGTCGCATTGGATGCTGCCTTTGCCGCACTCGCCGCCGCTGCGGCAATCATTGCCCCCAAGCCCATCTTTCACCCCTCCTTTACAGCCTGCTTGCATCATTCGGATTGTTTAAAATGCCCACCGTCACCAGAATCTGCATCACGCCCGCAAGCGTGCTGTTGATGGTGTCACCCATGCCGGCATCAATTTTGCCCGCCGCTATGAGAATCGCCACCACCTGCGCCGCAATCGAACCCCACAGCACCTTGCTTCTCAGTTTCTCTTTCATCGCTATATACCTCCTATGTATCTCACCTGCGGGCAGCTGGGTGCATCCCTCAGCCTACCCCTTGCATATTTTTCTGCACGTCCTCCAAGTCCTCAATGCGGTGGTTCGCCACCTTCATTTTCTCTTCCAAGATATACGTGCGCTCCACCACGCAGTTGTGCTTGTCCACCTTGCTTTCCAGCATCTCCAGACGATAGTTCGTCAGCTTGTTGGCGGTCAGAATGCCGCCGAATGTACCAAGCGTTGTCCCTGCAAGGGAAATGAGTGCCACCACTATAACCTCATTCATGTGGCTTCACCTGCCGTTTCCGCGCCAAGCAACGCCTGCACCGCCGCTTTCCATCGTTCTGGCACATCGTCCATCGTGCGGTATCCTGCCTTTATCAAGTCGTAATATACTTTTGCCATGGTTTACCCTCCCGCCTGTGCTTCTGCAAGCTCTGCAAGTGCCAGCTTGTTTTCCAAATCATGCGCCGCTTCGGCTTCCGCCAGTTCGGCAAGCGCCAGCTGCATCTGTGTTATCGGGCTTGTTTCCGATTGCGTTATGGCTTCCGCTTCGGTTTGCACCACATCGGTCAAATTGCCGTCCGCATCCAGTACAAAATCAAAGTTCGGATAATATTCCATCACCCTTTGCGCAAGTGCGCTCGCATCGTCTATGATATATAATTCTTCATCAGGCGCGCTTGTCCAGTTGCTGTTTGGGTGCGTGTTAATGGTTTGAAACGCCTTTGTGTTTTTGTCAATAATCATGTTTCACCTCACGTGCCGATGGCGAGCCAACTTACAGCGTGACCACCATAATTCGCTAGTGTTGTTTCTGCTACCTGATACGCTATCAAGCCTGCTGTTGATGCAGTAATCGTGTGTAGGTTTACTACTTTGGGGTAGTTAAAATTACTTGTCGTTAAATCTCCTACAACTGCGAAAACTTTTGGAATTGTTGAAAAAGCGGTTGGAAATGTTATGGTAGCTTGACCATATCCATTCGTTGTAACCGAACCATATAACAGTTTAAATCCCAAACTCTGCGCAATCTGCGCCAACACAAACGCCGTTGTGGCAAGCTGTGTGCTGTTTGTCCCCACTGCCGCCGTGGGTGCTTTGGGAATTCCTGTGAAAATCGGGTTTTCCAGTGCGGCTTTTAGGGCATCCGCCGCAATGCGTGCAGTGGTCTCGTTGTCAATGCTGTTTTGCAAAGCATTGAGTGCCGTTTGAAACGCATCCAATGCCGTCTGCAGTGCAGCGTCCGCACTTTGCCGACGCTCTGCTTCTGCATCAATATTGCCCTGCAATGCCGCATCCGCCGCCGTATAGTCCGCTGTCACAGCCGCCAAATCGTCTGTCAGCTCCTGCCGCAGCACAACCTCCCCGCCTGCAATGGCAACCGCCTTGTCTGCCGCTGCCACCGCACGGTCTGCCTGCGCCGTTGCTTGTACAATGCTGCCCGTCATGCTGTCCTCACGTGCGGCTTCTGCCTGTGCGCGTAGTGTTTCCGCCGCAATGCGTGCATCTTCTGCGGTCACACGTGCCGCTTCCGCGCTCACGCGCCCCGCTTCTGCCACTGCCCACGCGTCGGAATTGTCCTGCACCGTCTGCAATTCGTCAATGGATGCATTCACACTGCCTGCAATCAGCCGTGCCAACTGGTCAAAAACCGCTTTGTTTTCCGCCGGTGTCCCCGTCAGAATGTCGCTGGCGGCGCACACGCCGTTTTCGTCCATCTGTGCATCTGTTATTTTGCTGTCACTAATCGCCATCTATCTCCCTCATTTCTTGGCATAGTTCCCGTAAAAATAGCGAATCACGATGGAATGCACGCCAAACCCCTCGTTGACCTCGCTGTTTTTGACGATAATCTGCATCGCTTTCCATTTCTTAATTTTGCACTGGAGCGGTATCATATTGTTGCTGGAGGAATTGAACGTGAAGCGGGTAAAATCAAGGTCGCTGAAATCCAGTCGGTCAGCATATGCCGTCTTTTTCAGTTTTGCCTGCGCTTCTGATTCTGTGCGCACATAAATGCCGATTTTACTGCGCACATAGGCTTTCATATGCACCCCGCTGCCCCGCTTTGGCAAGGTTTTCAGCCGCAGCGGATTGTCCATGGTGTCCAGCTTGGTTGCCCATTCGGCAGAAATTGCCGCCCCATCGTCGTTGAATGCCATCATGCGAATGGTGTTATCATCCTTCACCAAATCATCATTGAAGCGGCAAACCCGTCCGTCCGCCGTGCCAAAATACAGCGTCTGCCGATAGGAGCGCAGCACATAGGCGGGGATATTCGTCCAGTAATACCATTCGTACCCGTCCTCGGATTTTTTCTGTGTCGTGTCCGCCACATAGGCGTGCCCGCCCACCACCAGCACATACCATCCCTTCCAAGCCGCCGCCACCGCCTCGGCAAGGTCGGTTTCCTTGGTCAGCCGCAGGTTGACCCGTTGGGAGCGGTTTTTGATGCTCCTTTGCATATAGGTGTAGTTGTAGGTGGTCACAGGAGCGAGCACCCCACGTGGAGATAAAAACATGGGGTCATCCATCACCGTGCAGGCACTGTGCCGTGCCGCCGCCCCATAGCCGGAAACCCCTTCTTTCAGCGGAAAGGTCGCCGTGCCGTCGCTTGCCAGTTCCGCACTGTGCACCCAAATCGTGCCTTCCTGTCTGTTATCCTCCTTGATGACAAACAGCTCGCCGTTCGCTTTCAAATAGCTTTGGATGGGGAACGCATCCGACCCCACCCGCACATAATTCTGGTCTGGAAAATAGGTGGGGTCAGCCAGTCCGGAATACCATTCATAGTTGGGATGGTCGCTGTTGCCGCTCACAAACACACGGTTGTCCGAACCGATACCAAATGCCGCAAAAATCGTGCATCCCAAAATCTGTTCCTTGCCCGCCGCCGTCTTGGCAAAGGTAATTTCCACATTGTCCACCCCTGCGGTGCTCGGCGCAGGGGGTGCGCCGCCAAAGCTCACCACCCCAGTTGTGTAGTTGACCGAAGCCACCGCCGCACTCACGCCGTTCACGGTTGCGGTCGGCAGCACATCGCTGTCAATGTTCGTCACATCCAGCTGATATGCCGTGCTCGTGCCGTCCGCACAAAATAGATTTTTGCGGTATTTGGATAGTAGGTTGACCTTTTCATATGCCTTGCCGCCCCCGCTCGGTGCTCTGCCGTAGGTTGTCGTCGGCACATGGGCATTGTCCGTCACATCCTGCAACAGCGTGCCGTCATATACCAAATAGCGGCTGCCTGTCAGCAGATAGAGCTTGCTGTTCATATAAAACCCGCTCGTGCGCGTTCCGTCCACATTTTCAAGCAGCACCGTTCGCGTGTCGCCCGCCTGCTGATAGATGGTTGTGCCTGCATGGATGATGAAAACTTCTGCTCCATCCTGCTCAAAAGGAAAAATCCCATGCACACAGCCGTCATATTGCCAAACCGTCCGCCAGCCAACCCGCTTCTCCGGAAACCCACCCTCGTCTGCAATCAGATTCACCGCCCACGGGCTGCGTCCATCGTCAATTTGGGTTTCATCGCTGGAAAAATCCACGCCAGCGAATCGCCGATATAGCTTTGTGCCGCCCTGTGGTGTGCCAAAATCGGGCACCGCAATCTTACGTGCCATCGTCCATCGCCTCCCAACCGCTTGGGGTTTCAAAGGTCGCAGGGGCACAATCTTCCAGTGCCTGCAAAAACTCGTTGCGGTTCAGCACACTTTCCGCCTTGCGGCTCTCGTCATCCGACAGCAGCACCGCCGCCAATCCATAAGGCAGTGCCATGCGGCAAATGCGGTCATCCCAGTCCAGTGTGTCGGTCGTGATGCTGTCGAGTTCCGGCGCATGGGTCAGTTCCGCCTGCCCTGCCGCGCACCGAATCGCATTCTCATAAGGCAGTGCCTCCACCAGCAGGCTGTCGAGCAGCAGCGGGGAATAGGTGTCATAGTCGGTGTCATTGCCGACCGTTTCAAAGATTTTCGCCAACGCCAGTGCATAAATACGTTTCACGCTCGCCATATCGTCCCCCCTCCAAGGTCAAAAAAGCAGGGCAGGGAGCTATTCCCCGCCCCGTCACATACTGTTAGGATGCTGTATAGGTTGCTTCTGCCATGTCGGATGTAAACTTATCCGCACGAATCAAAATGCCGTCACCGTCTGCATTTTCCTGCACATTCGGTGCTACACCAAACGCCACCACACGAATGGTGTCCCCGGTTTCCATCGTCACACCACCCGCAGGATATTCTTTTGCCTTTGCAGAAAAGCGAGGGTCAGAACCATCCAGTGTATACTGCACGCTGGTCGCACCTGTTGCCGCAATGGTTGCCGTGCCGTCTGTAATCGTAATGGTCGGTGTCGCCAGTTTGCTCGCCGTTGCCACCGCAGAGTACACCGCATCCGCCTTATTGCCCAGTACAAAGCAATCGAAATAATCACGCCCTTCGACCACCGAACCATCCACGCCAACCGGGTTTTTGTGCACACGACTTGTGGAAATTTTCTGCGGCATTGCAACTGCATTTTTGCTGTGCGCCAGAAAATAGCAGCCAGTCGGCAAATATCCGTCTGGAATGCGGATAATTTTGAAGTTAAACAGCGAACCAATTTCCCCCTTGGAAATCGCCTGTTCGCCCAGCTTTTCGATTTGCAGAAATTCGTCAGACAGATAAATTTCCTTGCAGTAGGTCGCAGGCACATACAAAATGCGTCCTTCTGCCGGCACTAGCTTATTCGTAAAATGTACGTCTGCATCCGCAATCATGGTAACAATGCTGGTCTTGTCCGGTGCGGCAGTGCCCACGCAATGCCCAAATCGTGCAATGCGTTCCAGCGAATACTTGTCAATCATCGGCGCAATTTGCTCGTCATATTCTGCGCTCAGCCATTGTGCCGCCTTGCTGGTAATCGTCTGGTCAAGTTCGTCCCCATTGTCCACTACGCCGTTATATGCCAAATCCTGCTGCATCGTGTACTCCAGCAAGGTATCCGTAATGTCCTTCGCTTCGCCGTATCTGCTTGCGCCGCTTCTCTTATAGGGACGTGGTGCCACGGTGTTGAGCATCGGCACACGTACCGTCTTTGCTCCTTCAAAATCCAATTTTCCCAGCGTATTTTTCTTCACAAAGCTTGCCATAGCAAACTTCTCTGCAAGTTCCCCACTGTATTTCATCGCAAAATTGATTACATCAGCCATTTTTTTATCTTCCTCCTAAAATCATCGTTATCCAAATAATCCCCGCAAAAAGGCGTCCCCGCTGTCCGCTCCCGCACCCTGCGCACTGCCCGCCGACTGCTGTCGGTTCTGTGTTTCCTTGCGGGCATTTTCCGCCTCCTGCTTTGCCTGTTCCGCCTGCCATTTATAGTGCGCTGCAATCGGAGTCATGCCGCCCTGCGTCAGTTCCTTCACCCGCTGCGGAATGTCCTCCGGCTTGTGCACACCGCTTTCCTGCTCGTATGCGTCCCAAGCTTTTACCGTTGCATCGTGCTGTGCCTGTGCCGCCATCTGCTGAATCTGCGCCCGCTGCTGCGCAATTTGCTGCGCCGTCTGCGCCTGTGCCTGCTGTTTCTGTGCCTTGTCTGCATCCATTCTCTGCTGCGCAATGGCACGTGCCGCCGCATCCGGCGTGCCGGGGAATTCCTGCTGCACGCGTGCGACCTCACTTTGCAGCAGATTTTCGTTTCGCATTTGCTCCATCTGCTGCATATAGGCATCCCGTGTCAGTCCGCTTGCCGCGGCAAATTCATCCATCAGCGTTAGCACAGGTGCTGCCTTGCTGTCGTAGTCCATGCCCTTCTGCATCACACCCAGCAGTGCCGACACATCTTTTCCCATCGCCTTGGCAATCGCCTGCACCGCCGCCGCAGGCAATGCCGCCGCGGTGTCCCCCATTTGCAGCGTCACCAGCTCGGGCGGTGCGCCCTCGGTCTGCCCTGTGCCCTGCGGTTCGGTTTCCGGCGGGGTTTCGGTATCTTCTGTCGCTGGTTCTTCTGCACCGTCCGCTGTGTCT
This sequence comes from Intestinibacillus sp., assembly GCA_963664255.1. GTDB lineage: Bacteria > Bacillota > Clostridia > Oscillospirales > Butyricicoccaceae. The sequence continues at coordinate 942,508 of OY760938.1, forward strand.
GCTTCCGCCTGCGCGGTGTCTGCATCATCTGCCTCTCCCAGCAGTCCGCCGATAAAAGCATCCTCTGCGCCTGTGCTGTCTTCCGTGCCCTGCGCCTGCGTGTTTTCTGCGCTGTTCTGCTCGATTTCCATTGCTTTTCCTCCTCACGATATACTGTAAACGCCTATTACAGCGGTTTTACCCTAGCGGCGATGCCTGCATCCCGTTCGGCAATGCCTGCGGTGCAGCTTCCTGTGGTGCAGACATGGATTGCGCCCCCTGCGGTGCTGCCGTCTGTGCCCGCAGCTTTTCAATCAGCTTTGCCTTGTTCTTAATCAGTCCGTCCGGCATACTCTCCAAATAGGTAATCGCATCCGGCAATATCTGCGCCGCCAGCAGATTGTTGGCATTGGTGATTTGCAGCAGCTCCGACCAATAGGACGCTTCGCCAATCTCCACGTTTAAATCCATCTCGGAGAGTGCCAATGCACCAAAGTCATAGAGCACAGGTGCGGTCTCCTCTCGGCTCTCGCCCGTCTGTAGGTCTGCCGTCTGGCGGGTTATGCGCACCTCGCGCATTCCGTAATAGGCGTGCATCATGTCAATCAAAATGCGGATATAGTCCTCTACAAATTGATAAAACGCCAGCTTTTGCAGTTCCAGCGGCGCACTGGACGCTTTCTGCACCGCAATGATGGCACTCTGGTTGTCCGGATTTTTGATATTGCCCAGTGCCGCATCAGAGGCACCCATAAAATCCCGTGCCGTGGAAATCATCATCTCCAGCACGTTTGTAATCATCGCATTGAGCGGTACCCCGCCCGCTTGGTTCGTGATGGCATCCTGCACCGACCCGGTCACTGCAATCGCCCGTCCTGGGGTCGCATCCCATCCCTTTGGAAATTTGCTCTTGTCATATACGATTTTGGGGAACGCAAGGTTTTCAATGTGCATTTGGATTGCCGTCCACAGCCGATTGACTGCAATCTGCGTGTTGATGACCTCATCCATCGGGCGCACGCCGTGGCAGCTGTTTTTCTTCGGCAGCCAACTCCAATAGCTGACAGGATACAGCGTCATGCCCGTTTCGGTCGGCTCTTGCAGCACCACCTCGCCGCACACTCTGCAAAACCACACCCGTTTTTGCATCTTCCCGTCTTCGCTTTGTTCCGTCTTTTTCCAAAATCGCAGAATTTCGGTGGTCATATTGTCACAGGCGGTGTCCTCCTCGCCCTTGTATTCGCTGGCGTTGTCCGACTTGATGCGCTCCCAGTCCTGCACACCGTTTTCTTTCGCTTCCCGCCGCACCTCCTGCACAGGACGGCGGCGCACAATCAGCAAATGCGGCTGTTCTTGCACCTCCGCACTGTATGGATTGCCGAACAAAATGTTGGTGTTCATAATGTTTTCTGCCACAATCTCGCCCTGCACCCCGTCGGCACCCGTTGCCGCATCGGGGTCAAACCAAAAATACAGGGCACTGTCCCCGTCCACGCTCGCATCCCGTAGGCTCTCCCGGTTCTTTGCTTTCAGCTTCTGCCGCTCGATGATACGTTTCAGTGCGGCAGTAATTGCCTGCGCCGCCGTGTCCGCTTCTCCGCTCTGTGCTCCTGCGCAAAAGGGGCGAATTTCAAATCCAATGTCGTCCGACACAATCATACTGGAGAAATACGAAACCACCCGCCGCAAAAAGTTCATCGTCAGCGGGCGTACGGTAATGGTTTTCAGCCCGTTCCATTGGTCGCCCTCATAGAATCGCTCGCAAAGCTTCACCTGCTCGTATAAATCCGTCCGTTCGTTCTGCTGTTTGCCCCGTGCATATTCGTCCTGCACCCGTCTGGCGGTCAATACCTCTGTATCACTGTCCAAGTTCACGCTGCCCTACCTCCGTACCGTTGTAGCTGAGCAAGTTCTGTACCTCCATCAGCGTTATACTGCGCGCGTGCTCTGCGGCATTTTTCCATTTTTCCCGCTCGTCTGTCGCTTCTGCAAGCTGTTTTTCCAAATCCCGCACCTGTTCCTGTAGCTTTTGCGCCTCCTTCTGTGCCTCCACGCAGTCAAAGCTCAAATCCGCCGCCATCTGCTCCACGCTTTTCCGTGCGTCTTTTTCCAGCTGCAATGCCGTTTGCGCATCCAGCCGATTCTCCTGCAAAAGCTTTGCATAGGTCTCCCGCACGTGGTTCAGCCGCATCCGATGCCCTATGAAGGTACTCGCCGCTGTCAACAGCACCGCCCCTGCACTAATAATCAAAGACATTTGCAATCTCCTCCTCAAACTCCATGTCGTCCTCGTCCCGCTCGATGGGAATTTCCGCCGCCATCGGACGTGCTGCGCAGAAATACCGCAGTGCATCCGGTGCATGGGTGCACTCGTGCGGCTCTTTTGCCACATCGTCGGGGTTTTTCGCGTCATGTAGCACCATCGGCAGGGTGCGAATCAGATTGACGCAGGTGGAAAATATCAAAATCCCGCCCTTGCCGTCCTCTCGTTTCCGCATCCAGTCTTTCAAATCCATCCATCCTTGCACACGGTTGTTTGCCGCCTTGAGAAGATAAATCCCATGGGACGCAAAGATTTCCGCCGCCGACCGTCCGGATTCCTGCCGTCTGTTCCACATATCGGGCGGGGCTATCGTTGCCAAAATATCCTCGTGCGGCAGGGTCTTTTGGTGCAGCTGCGCGGCGGCTTCGGCAATCGTCAAATCCTGCCCCGCGTTGCCGTATTCGTCCTTCTTCTGGTTGCCCTCGTATACCTCACGGTAGATGTAGGCACGTCCGTCCTCATCAATCGCCGCCCAGTAACAGGCGAACATATCAAAGCCATAGTCAAAGAAGCGGTATCGCCGCCAGTGTGCGGGGATGGTAAACGGCTCGCACACGTGCGTTTCCCGTTGAAACTCGGGGAAATACTGCCCCTCAAACACATTCCAATCCCCATACAGCATCGCCTTTTTGCGGTCCTCCGGCAGATTTTCCAGTGCCCGCACATAGTCCGGCGAATGTTTCAGCAGCCAAGGGTTGTCGTACACACTCGCTTGGATGAATACATAGTCCTCCGGTCGCTCTTTCTTTCGATATTGCCGGTCTACAAACAGCCGCTTGAACCATGCGTGCCCCACCCCGCCGGGGTTGCAGGTGAAATACATCCGTGGCGGAAATGCCTGCCGCATCAGTCCGCTGGAGCGGTTGCTTTCCGTCATGGTCGTGAACACCTGTTCTGGAAACTGCGTGCATTCCTCCAGAAAAATCACATCATATGCCTGCCCTTGGTATTGCAGCAGGTCACTTTCATTTTTGCAGTAGCCAAATTTCAGCCGTGCCCCATTGGGAAACATAAATGCCTTGTCCACGCCGGAATATTTCGCCACGCCGTTCAATATCTTCATGGCAGGCAGCAGATGGTTTTCTTTCAGCTCCGGATACGTGCGGCGCATAAACAAAATCTGTATCCCTGCCCAGCGCAGACATAGCAAAATCGCCTTCATGCGTGCCGCATCGCTCTTACCGCCCCCTCGTGAACCACCATATGCCGTGTATCGGGTCTGTGACCGAAAGAAATCCGCCTGCTTCGGAAACGGCTTGTGGAATTGCAGCACTTTCATACGGCAAACTCCTCTGCCGCATCAAACGCAATTTGGATTTCCTGCCCGCCTGTGCCCCCCTCCAGCTCAGCGGCAATGCTCTGCTGTTGGGTATAAACGGCGGTCATGGCACGGGTCAGCTCGGTCATGCTCGTGCCGCTGTATTCCCGCACAATCTTGCAGATTTGTTCGGTGGTCACTTCATCTACTGCGCCGCTTTTTAAAATCGTGGTAATCACACGGTCAATGTCCCGCTTCTCTCGCAAGCTTGCGCCCACCTGTTTCCCAACCGCCTGCACCGCTTGGTCTACGATTTTCCAGCTCTGCTTCACAATTTTGCGTTTTTCCTCGTTGCGTGCCGCCACAAAATCCTCGTCGGTTTCGCTCGCCTTTGCGCTCCAGTTAGAAATGGTCTGCTTTGGAATCTTCATGGCGGCGGCGGTGCGGGTCACGGTCATACCGCTTGCCAACATCGCCAGTGCCTGCTCCCGCTGCTCGTCTGTGTATTTGCTGCCCTTCATCACGTCATTCCTCCCTTCTTTTGCGCGCGCATCCTTTTCTAAATGCCACTTTACAGCCAACTTTTTCACAAAAACCACGAAACGCAACTTTCCGTCCGAAAGGCATAAAAAAGCAGGCAATCGACTGCCCATCATTTTCGTTCCATTCCCTTGCGCCCCCGCGTAGCATCTGCTATACTAACAAAAAAGGTGGTGAACCCCATGGACGAAAAAATGCTGCTCTCTGCCATCGGCGCAATGCTGGATGACAAGCTAGAGCCAATCAATAATAGACTGGATACCATTGAAACCCGACTGGATACCATTGAAACAGACCTTGCCGCACTCAAAACAGATGTTATTGAACTCAAGCAAGATGTCGCTGTGCTGAAAGAAGATGTCTCCGAACTCAAAGAAGAGCACGCCATCACGCGTGAAGGTGTCAACACCCTTCTTGCTTGGGCAGACGATGTTGCTTGTGTCGTAAAAATCCCCTTGAAGCCTGCCAACTAAATCTGTACATCACAAAAGCCACCGGATGCCCTCCGGTGGCTTTTTTTCATACCTTGTGCGCCAGCTCCCTTTCATATTCTTTCAGCAGTCGGTCAAGCGTGGGGCGTGATATGTCCAGCATCTGTGCAATCTCGCTCTTGGTTTTCCGCCGTCTGCAATAGTCCTCATAAATCTGCGCCGCCTCTTCTCGATTTGCGCCCAAGCGTTTGGGTTTTCGCCCTTTGTATTTTTTATCCCGCTTGGCAACGGCAATGCCCTCCCGCTGACGCTCCAGCATATTCTCACGCTCAAATTCATTGATTGCCGCTATCACGGTCAAAATCAATTTTCCCGTTGGTGTTGCCGTGTCTATATTTTCCTTGTTGCTCACCAGCTCGATGCCGTCCTGTTTCATTCGTTCGAGCAACGTCATCAAATCCACCAGCGACCTTGAAATGCGGCTGAGGTCGTGAATGTAAATCGTGTCCCCCTCTCTGGCATAGTCCAGCATCGCCCGCAGCTGCGGACGGTCGAGCGATTTTCCGCTCACCTTTTCGGTGTACCATTTGTCAATGCCATGTTTTTTCAGTGCCTCCACCTGCCGTGCCTCGTTCTGTTCCTCGGTGCTCACCCGCACATATGCAATCTTTGCCATTTTTCTGCCTGCCTTTCCGCATTTGTAAATCTAAACCCCACTTGCTTTACATTTGTAAAACAATACACGTTTTCCACTCTATTTTTACAGATATTCCACCCCTGCCCCCGTGTAAATTTGGAGCACGTTCTATTTTTACACCCATGGGTACAGCAATGCCGACCTGCGCCAAACCGCAAAGTCGGTTATTCTTCGCCCTGCTGCTCCAGTGCACGCTCGCACAGCATCCACGCCCCGGATGGGCTGCTGTACCGCAGCTTCATCGACACCGCCGCCCAACTCATGCCGTCCATATATCGCAGGCGGAACGCACGCCGTGCCAGAATATCAGAAACCCCGCTGATGTACTGTTCAATTTCCGCACGCTCCTGTTTCACCTGTGCCTGCAACTGTTCCAACTCCATCCGATGCCGCGCAAGGTCGAAGATGTCACCAAACAGGCTGTACCCGTTGCTTTCTTGGTCATGCTCCGCCCGCAGGGTTTCTCGGCGCAGACGTTCCCGTGCTTCCATCACTTCTTCCAACAACTGGTCGTATTGTTTCAGTCGCTCCCGTGTCAAGTGGTTTCCCTCCTGTCCCATGTCATGCTCCAAGCTGGTCCTTTGGCAAGGCGGTCTGGATTTCTCCGGCTTTTCGCCCCATCTGTAAAAATAGGCTATCTGCTGTCTTGGTTTTTCCCGTCGGTCGTGGGTTTCGGCTTCCCTGTGCCCAACTTTGCCCCATCGGATATATCGCCGCCCCTCAAACCGCTGTCTGTTTTGCCATCCCTCACGCTGTGACCCCCTCCCTTGTCCAAAGCAGTCCAGACTTGACAGGAAGGCAGGAAAAAGAGATACGGAAAAGTTAGACGGGATTTCGTGCTAGGTAGGGGCAGGACGCCCCATTTCTTTTTTGGAAAATTTTATGTATTTCTTATTGTTGCCGCGTGCCGTTTATCGCGTCTTTCATACTTGCGCCACCATTGGTTCATGATGATATTTTTTTCTTTCCGACGCTTCCAATAGGCTTCAAATGCCGCAACATCTATGATTTGTGCCACCACAATGCAGTACTGTCCATCCTCGCTTGCACGGCTTTCGCTGTCCAAAATCTTCACACCCGGCGGCGTTTCGTATTTCTCGCTTTCCCCCACGCGGCACCGCATCGGCTCGGAAGGACGCTTGAGGTTATGCGAACTGTTGTAGGCACGTTTGCCCTTCGGCTTTCGTTCTTTCAGCAGATAGCTGCAAGTGTCCAGAAAGCTGTCGCTGCTGCGCAGGGTGCGCACATCCACGCTGCCATGCCCCCACAGCTCCATGATAAGGGGCAGCATCCGCTTGCCACGAATACCGCTCAGCACCAAATGGTGGTGCAATCTCTTGTCCTCCCCGTCCTCGCCGTGCGTTTCCGTCACCACAATGTATTTATAAGGCGTGTCCTCTTTTTCCCAAATCCTGCGTGCCTTGCTGTGAAAATCGGCGATTGCTCGGCTGGCTTCCTGTTCGGTCGGCTCATATTCATAGCCAAGGTACACAAACAAATCCTGCCCAAACGGGTCAAAGTTCGCACACATCGTGCGCATCAGCACCCACTTTTTCTGCATACGGTTGATTTTCTGCTTTGCCTCGCTGGTCATTTTTTTGCGGCGTGCCCGTGCCGGTGCGCTCTGGCGGGTCAGCACCCCCATGCTGTACTGCGTTGCCAAATACAGCCGCCCATCCCACATTTCTTTTTTGACTTGCAAAATCCTTTCCCTACCTTTCCTATGGCAATGCCTGCCCCTCACAGGGCAGGCTTGTCCGTTTTATTCAGTCCACTATTTCCCAAGCATCAGAAAACAACTCAATCATTGTCTCTTTCCACGGAACTCTTCCGAATCGACTTTCGACATAGAGATATGGTGCAGTCATTTTGCTGTGCTCATCCGGAAATTGCACCCGAATAACAACATCTGGCTGCCATGCTGACAATCGCATTCCTTTCCCTTTCTTTACTGCTTCCAGTGCCAAACCGAACGAACATCCTTTTACAGAACGGTATGCCTCCTCAAAAACATCCTTCGGCGACCAGCTTTCGTATCCATCCGTATAAACTACTTTGTAACCCTCCTGCTGTGCCTGCTCTTGGCTTAGCTTCGCAAACCCATTGTAGCAGTCCCCCTTTGTCGCCGGTTCTGCCATAATCATTTTCACACCAATGTACTTTTTCATTTTTGTATTCTCCTTCCGCATTCTGTCGAGTTCAGCGGCACAATCCTTATGCAATGCTATCGTTGCATCCCGCTCCTGCGTCAACCGTTCGACCGCTTCTGTCAGCTTGATATTGTCCTGCGTGGTTCTTATCTGGCTCTTTGCCAATGCAAGCATTGTTTTTCCGTCAATGCCGTATTCTGCTGCAAATGCATCAATTTCGGACAGGCGTGCTTGCAGTTCTTCAATGGCATCCGCAGCTTCTTCCATGCACGATTTGCAGCTGCTGCAATCTTCATGCCCGTAACGCTCGTGCTTCCGCAGCCTTTGCGATACATTGGTGTAGTAGTCCATCATTCCGCCTCGTCCTTCCCCAAATACCGCACCACATTCTGGTCAATCTCCCGCAGCATCTGGTATCCAAATGAACCATGCACCCAATTTCTCTTCAAAAACTCCGACAGCATCGGCTCTTTCACATCCTTTTGCACATTGAGAATCAGCATATGGTGCGCTCCCTCGTTCGGTGCAATCAAATAAAGGGCACTGTTTTCCTCTGTGCTCCAAAATTCTGCGCACACCTTCCCAAATGCCTGCATATGCTCCATGGATTCCTTTGCAGTGGTTTCCTCTTGGTGTGTCAGTGTCAGCAGCATTCCCGGCTTTCCCAAACCTTGCCGTAGCAGTGTTTTATCTTCCATCCTCACGCCCTCCATGTCCCAACCGTCTGGTTGATTGCCGTTTTCAGCTTTGCCGCTGTTTCTGCATCCTCAAATCCACTCAGTGCGTCAAACAGCCTTGTCCAGTTGCTTTGCAGCTCTTTGAATAAAAAATTCACCTGCACCGCCGCCGGATTCTTTGCTTTTGCCAGCTTGCGCTCGAGTTCTGCGGCACGCTCCTGCGCCTGCTGTGCCTCTTTGGCATATTGCGCCTGCATTTCCTCCCGCATCCGTGCAAGCACTTCCTCATCGGGCACAACCTCCGCCATCAGCGGAGGCACCTGTGCCTGCGCCAAAATGCTCTCCACCTGCCCTTCCAGTTCCAAGGCTTTGGCTTCGGCCGCTTTGCGGGCGGCGCTTTCGTTTTCCTTCGCTTCCTCCAGCTTTTCCTTTGCCGCCTCCAGCTTTTCTGCTTTTTCCTGCATCTGTTCTGCACGATTTTGCGCCAGCTCTGCCGCCTGCTGTGCGGCTTGATAGTCCTTTTTCAGCTTTTCAATCTCTCGGCTGCTCATTCCGACCAAATCATGCTCCTGCGCCAGCTGCTCCCGTTCCTCTTCCGGCAATCCCAGCAAGGGCAGCAGCTGCGAATATCCCAACCCGCCAAAAATCTCCGCTGTGCTCTTGCCGTTCAGCTTTATTTGCTCGTCCCCAAATTCCCGCGCAATGCGCATATAATTCTGCGCCGTGCTGGGTTTATAGCCCAATGTACACTGTAAATAATCGGTCCATTCGCCCTGTGCCACCATCGTTTTGGCTTCTTCCAAGCATCTGCCGATGTGAATGACCCCCTCAAAAAATACCCGTTTCACGTTGTCGCGGGTGGTCAATATCTCCCCTGTCACCATGTCAATCGTCCGCTTGGGTGCTGTCATTTCTGTGCTCATGCCGCATTCCTCCTGTTGTTTCTGGTGGGTTTCTTGTCAAAGTGTGTTTTCTGTAAATGCGCCAGCCACTTGTCGCAGAATGCCCACGCCTCTTCCGGCGCTTTGCCGTTATGTACCGTTCTGCACTGCACGATGGTGTTGGTTTTCTCGTCATATTCCACCGTGCAGAAGGATGCCCCCGCATCCGACCGCCGCCGCAGTACAAAAATGGCGGTTTCCCCTTTCTTATGCCGTGTCGCATAGCTTGCCACGCAGTTCTGGTTTTGCTCTCCCTCGCGAATCAGCTCTGTGTGGCTGTCGATGGGGCGAATGATGAAATCATGGTCATGAAACTGCGCCCATCGCAAAAGACGGCGGCGCACCCGAAATGCAGGATTGTTCTGCATCTTTTCCGTTGCCTGCTGCATTGTGCGAATCCGTTCCGAAAGCCGCTGGTGCATCTCGTGCAGATTGTGCGGCAGTTTCACGCCATCTGCAATGCGCAGGGTATCCAACTCCCGCAGGTAGTCCCGATGGTCGCCCAGTAAATTCCCTACAGAAAGCCCGCTTTTCCGCGCCTGCCGTTCGTAATATTTGCGCATTTCCTTGTGGTTGCCACCGAACAACGCAAGATGTTCGTGATAAATGCTGCCGGAACCCACACCGGAAGTTTCTTTTGCGTACTGCACGCTCTCCGCATCTGCCCTCGCTGCTCCAGCATCCCGCAGCGTGCGGTATTGCAAAATAGTATCCACGCTGTTTCCGACAAGCAACTTGATTTCCTGCCCATGCATCCCGCCACGAAACAGCTTCTTGAAGTTTGTCGCACGGAAATTCACCACACGATTCACCTGTGCCTTGCTTCCCCAAAGCTTTTGCTTGAGCAATCCATAAAATCCAAGCTTCACCAGTGCTTCCACTGCGTGCGGATGTTTCACATACAGCGCAAGATATTCGATGTCACCCAAGCCTTCCGCCTTTGCAATGTCCATGGCGGCGTATGCAAGGCACGTGCCCTGCAAATCCACATCATCCTCCATGTGCACTGGATATTCCGCCTGCACATCATAGTATCCATGTATCCACTTCGTTGGGGTCACCTTTTGATTTGCGCCCCAACCCCATCCATGTGCACCATGCCATTTGCTTGTGTACTTTTCTGCTGTGCCGCTGGCAAAGCGATAGCGTGCCTCTTCGAGATAGCATAGATATTCCTCGCCAACTTCTCCAAAAACATGGCTGACGCAAAGTGCCCGCATCCAGACCGCACCCTCTGCACCCCGTTGGATGTGATAATACACAAAATTCTTTGTTAGCTTACGGTGTGTGCCTCGCCATCCCGCCGGTTTGATGTTTGCCCCGCAGCATGGGCAAATATGCCGATTTTTAGGATGTGCATCCGTCTTTTCAATATAGCCATACGCCTTGCAGCGGGTGCAATACGTGTCCCAGCCTTCGCCGTCTTTGGGGTCGCTCTCCATCGGCCAACCTACATCGTCCGCAATATGCCGCCGCCAAAACAGATAATTGTCGTCTAGCAGCACCGTGTCGAGCAGCTTGCGCTCCAGTGCCGCCGCGTCGATGGGCGGCATGGTGTCAAAAATGTTCTGCATCTTGCCGTCACCTCACAAACAATCCAGCAAGTCCACAACTTCCGCAGAACCGCCCCCAAGTCCCCCAGGGGACCTTCTCGCGCTGTCGCGCTCACCTTGCGTTTGGGATTCTGCCGGTTTTGTTTCCCCCGCCAGCCACTCGTGTGGAATGTGGTAAAAGTCCAAAATCATGCGTATCGCTGGATTCTCTGGCGTAATCTCAAACCCTTCGAATCCAAAAAAACCGCCCTCTGCGTGTTTTGCGGCATAGTCATACAGCACCTTATAGCACTGTTCTAGTCCCATTTCAGCATTTGTAAGGTCTTGTTCAATCATTTCTGCCGCCTGTGGTGATTTCTCGCCAATCTCGCATAGTATCTTACCAATCATGAGGCTACCGCCATTTGCTTTTGCAATCGCCGCCTCTAATTTTTCAAATTTCATCTTGCCATACCCTCCTTCGGGGTGCTATACTGTCTATACGTAAATTTCCTATTTGCCGCTCTCGGATGCCCGTCCGAAGCGGCTTTTTTCATACCTTTGCGCTCTGCAATGCTGCCTTTGCCTGCCGTAGCCGCTCAAACAGAGCTGCCAACTCCGTCGGCGCACAGTCTTTTACCCGCACCTCTTTATCTGGGAAAAACTCTGGACAGCTGCGCACGCAATAGCTGATAATCTGCTCCTTTGATAGGTTCAGCGGTCGTATCTCCGCCTCCCATCCTGCAACCGGCTTCCCTTCCCGTGACCAACTGCAGCCCCGCTCCCCGTCCGCATCCGGCACAGCATTCTGGCAGTGCCAACATAAGGTAGACGCACTAGCGCCAGAAAATCCCCTGGGGGACAAGGTGAGCGCCTTGGCGCGAGAAGGTCCCCTGGGGGAACGCGTTCCGCCCGCCCCTGCCTGCTTCTCTTTCCCTGTCATGTGCGCCGCCGCCCGCCGCCGCTCTCGTTCCTCTGCCACATGGTTGCGCACAGGGGTCTGCTTCTCTGCATATGCAAAATTGATGCTGTCGATGCTCTGCATCCTTTTGCGCCCTGCGGTGCTGCTAATGTGCTTCATGTTTCTGCCCCCTTCTTCCGAATCTCGTAATATTGCCCGTATCGGTGTCGCTTACATCTCCAACAATCAATCTTCTGGTCCTTGCACCCCGCCACAGGGGTCAGCCTATGCGTGTCACGCATCCCCTCCGCACATGGGCGGCACATCGACCGTTTAAAAATCCGCTTTGCCTGCATTTTTCGTTGCTCCTTTCTGTGTTCCTCTCTGCTGCATTGCTTTTTTCATGTCCTCCAGCAGCAGCGTGCGATAGTTCCAAGCGTCTTGCAGCTTGTCCGCCGGACGTGCCAGCGGATACCATTTCTCGGTCAAAAGGTCATGCCCCAGCACGATATACTGCACCTCGTCAAACAGCGTGATATTCACTTTCACCATCACATCATGGATGTGCAGATGCCGCCGCCCCTCGCAGAGCGTGTTGTATTCCGCCATGTCCAGATATGCCCCACGCAGTTCAATCGTGCTGTGCTCCATTTCAACTTGTCCCCTTTTTGCCAAGAGGAGGCTTGTGTCAAGCCCCCTCGTCTGTTCCCTTTTTCGCCTGTTCTCGCTCCCATGCCCTCTGCATAATTTTTGCTGCGATGCGTCGCCCCACTTCCATCCGCCGTTGGATTTCTTCTGGTGGAACATTTGCAAAGCACAAATCATCTATGTAGACACCACCGGGTGCGCGTGGGTCGTCGATTTTTTTTACAATCGCCATCTGCACCACCTCCCTATGTCAATCTATGTCGCCGTGCCTGTCCCGTATTTCTGCATCTTCCCGTGCTTTGTTCTCTCGGTCCAGCTCTCGGCATCCAATCTGGAACCCGTCTTGAAAACACGCGCCCGCATAGTCCAATGCCGCATCCACAGCGGCATCCAGCATGGTGTTGTCTGGAATAATCTCCCGCATCTTTTGAAAAAACGCATCTGTGTGTTTCTGGCTTTCAAATAACTCGTCATATGTACCAACACGGTTTTCCTCGTATTGATTGTAAATTCTATCGTATTTTGTCATCTGCATTTCTCCTTTCCTCTCGCGCCGCTACCCCGCACTTGCCCTTCCTTTTCCTTCCTGCTATAATCAAAGCAGAAAGGAGGGATAGTATGGATTACGAAATTTACAACAAGCTGCAATTAAAACTTGGCGGCACAGCAGACATTTACATGATGAACTGCAATGATATTTTGAAAAACTCTGCCGCCGATGAATCCACAAAAGCTTTGTTGCACGACCTGTGCAATGCCACAAAGAACGCAATCGGCGAACTTGCCAAAGACCTCGCCGATTCAATGAATGCCATGAAATAACTCCTTGAAAACGCCGTCAGTTGCCGCTGTCGGCGTTTTCTGTCCCTTCCACTTCTGTTGCTGTAAGAACACCAAGCTTGCGGTATTCATGCTGAATAACACCTAAAGCTGTTTGAATCTTCCGAATACTCTCTTCCAGTTCAGGATTGCTGAATTGCATTTCAACGAACATTCCCCTCACCTCCTTTCCTCTCGCGCCGCTGCCCCGCTCTTGTCTTCCCTCCCTGTCTCTGCTATATTGATACCGAGAAAGGAGGGATAGTATGGATATGTCTGAAGTCGCATTGAAGCTGACGCTTGCCGTGATTGAAAACGGTCAAGTCGCATTTGGTCCAGCCGATGAGCCACAAACCGTAGGCACAAATCTTGCAGAACTGTATGATGCAGTTCTCTCCAAATTGGTCGATTAATAATTCATCACGGCTGCCACTGCTTTCAGCGCAGTGGCCATTGCCAAAATTTTAAGCCGGATTTTAAGAATCCCGAAGAAGCTTTGCTTGTCATGCAGCAGCTCCACCTGCTCTGTGACAAGCATTCTTATTTTTCTGGCTTGCTCAATCCCAATCATCATGCCTGCCTCACCTCCTTTCCTCTCGCGCCGCTACCCCGCACGGCTTTCCGTTCTTTCAAACCAAAATTTCCATTCCTGTCCGAAATCCATTCCGAAAACTTCCACGATTTTCTGAATCTCACTTAGCTTAAATTCATTGCGCCCTGCCAGCTTGTTCCGCATAGCCGCTCCGCTGATGCCGAGAATCTTCGCCAAGTCGTCTGTAGACATCCGCCGTTTATACATTTCCAGTCGCAAATTTTCAAACATATTCTGTCACCCTTTCTGTTCGCTGTCCGGTGTTGGTGGTATACAATCCTTGTCTAAGCAGAGCGGTCGCTCATGGCACGTCCCTCGGTTGGAAAGGGGGTGTTTGCCTTCTTCTTTTTCTTTTTCTTCTTTTTTGACCATCCGTCTGAATTCTCCAAGCAACTAACCCTTGCTATGGAGAATCGTGGCATGGATGCCGTCGATTTAGCAGGACAAGCAGATGTTGCTCTGATTACCGTAAAACGCTGGTTGCACGGTGAATTTGAGCCACGCCATAAAAATCTGCAAAAAATTGCTCGTGTCTTGCACACGACACCCAATGCGCTTTGCGGAATCGCAGATGCACATAAAACGCAAATCGTGCAAATACATCGATAGCGTGCAGAGCGACCGCCCTGCTTAGACAAGGACGAAAGCGTGCGCTCACCTGTTCGCTGTCCCTCTCCTGTGATATAATGAGGTTCTAAAGCGTGCGGTCTCCAAGAAAGGAGGTTGCTATGGAACATAACCCTTTTGGTACGATTGCAACAGGCTCATCCATGGAACGAGAGTATAACGAAATACTCTCCATGATAAATACTGCGCATATTACAGAAGAAAAACGGCAAGACCTGCATTTCCTAATCAATCTATCTGGTTTTTCTCCCGAACTGGAACAAGATTTACTCTCTCGGGTAAATAAAAAATTCGGCAACCTCTAATTGCTGAATTTCCCCGTATTGCTTGCACTAACAAGTAATACAAAACCTTAGAACGAAACACCCATCATGGAGACCGCCACGCTTTACTTGATAGCCATCATTGGCTATCTGTGTTTATAATATAGCCTTCGTCGGCTAATGTCAATAGTTATTTGCCATCGTTGGCATTTTTTTATTGCAATCGAAAATTTATTGTGTTATCATGCAAGTAAAGGCGGTGAGTAAATGAACCTCGCTGAAAAGATATTATTTCTAATGCAACGTAAAGAAATTAAAACCGTTGCTGAACTTTCGCGTGCCTTAGATATTCCATATAAGACACTTGACAACATTCTTAGGCGCACTAATTTTGATAATGTGAAATTTAGTATTTTAAAAAAACTTTGCCTTTTCTTTGATGTGAACCTAATGTACCTAATCTTCGATGAAATAACCGACCCGGATTATGGAATGCTTCCTACCAAGCCAGCTGATGTTTCACTATATCCAGATGAGCAGCAACTCATTGAAGACTATCGCAGTTTAACCCCCAAGTGGCAGGAGCACATCCGCATCACCATGGAAGTATCCAAGGTGTCCTGCCAGCGGGAACTTGCAGAATCTGCCGAAAAACACGCATAGAGGAGGACCGCATGAAAACCTTCACCATCGTTGCCGGTGTCAACGGCACAGGCAAAAGCAGTCTGACCGGCGTTTTGAAAAACCAAATGACCGACCTCGGCATGATTATCGATGTCGATAAAATTGCGGCGGCAAATGGCGGCAACAATGTCCTCGCCGGGCGCATTGGCATCCAGCACATGCGGGAATGTCTGCGGCGTGGCATCTGCTTCACGCAGGAAACCACCCTATCCGGTCATATGACCGCCCAAACCGCCAAAAAAGCGCGGGAGCAAGGTTATTTTATCCGGATGTACTACATCGGTTTGGATTCTGCGCAGGACAGCATCGAGCGCATCGCCAACCGTGTCCGCCGTGGCGGCCACAACATCCCCACAGAGGATGTCCTGCGTCGTTATGCTGCTCGTGCAGCTTCCCTTGCCGCTGTCCTACCCTATTGTGACGAAGCCGTTTTTTTTCAAAATGACAATGGTTTTGTTGCCGTTGCTGACTATCGAAATGGCGAAATCTCCTGTCGAGAAGCGGCACCCTCTTGGGCGCATGAACTTGCCCAAGCCATCAACCCATAAAAAAAAGACGCCATCGGCGAGCGACCACCGAAGGCGAAAGAATTTCCCTGTTCCCCTTTTTGATAATTTCGGAGGGGATATATACACCATGTCAACGCATCAAACAATGATAGAACTAACGGCGGACGAGCGCAGGCTTATAGCCGCCTATCGCAATTTGAACCCGCAGGGCAAAGAGTATCTGCACATCTGCCTATCAACCGCTATCGATACGTTTAAAAAAACCTGCTCAACTTCCCGGTCTGGGAACTCACCCCAAAATAAAAAAAACGCCTCCGGCGAGCGACCACCGAAGACGTTTCAACCCGAAAGAACATTTCCCTCTGTTCCCTCTAATGATTATTTTACCATATTAGGGGGATATTTTGCAATGTTGGATTCTTTTGTTGGAATTGTAAAGGAACATCCTTTGCTTTCCATTGTTATACTTTGGCTCATTCTATTATTGATTTATGCTAAAATCTGCATCATCTTCGAAAATGCTGTGGCAAAAAAGGCTGCTTCCTTAATACAAGAGGAAGAAAACGCCCTGCAAAAGAAATATAACGAAACCCAAAACGCCCTAGAAAAAAAATATACAGAAAAACACGCTGAACTGGTGCAAAAATATCAGCAAAGCAAAAAAGATTTAGTTGCTTCTTTCAGTCAAACAAGAGCAAAGCTTGCTCGCTGGGAGAAGCGACTTTCTTTTGAAAACAAAGAAAATCATGAAAAATATCTCCGCATCCAAGAAATCAAAAACGCAAATACTTGTCAGTATCCTTTTCTTGCACAAATGTATGCTGATTATGAATATATTTGCGACCGAATTAGAGAAGACCAATTGCGTGAAAGAAACAAAGCCCCCAAAGCCGCTGAAGAAGTGAAAGTCATTCGTGCCGAAAAGCGAGAGATTTTAAAAAAATCAAAAATGCTTGAATATCAACTAAATTGTTATGAATCTCTTTTCCCTTGGCTCATTGATTTTAAAGAGTCTTCTCCGAGTGAAGCCTATGACCGATTGCAAGCACTTTCCAAGGATTCCAACGGGAAATCTGAATATGAATCTGTCATGCAATTTTTTCTTTCAGACGCTGAATATTATAACCTTACCACCTCACAAAAATATCAGCTTGCCCTTGACCGATACAAGAACAGGAAAAAAACCAACTGGCAGGTTGGCATTGAGTACGAGCGTTACATTGGGTATGTCTATGAATCCCAAGGGTATCGAGTTCATTATCACGGCGCATTGCTTGGTTTAGAAGATATGGGTCGGGATTTGATTGCCGAAAGCAAAGATGAAATTTTGGTGATTCAATGCAAGCGTTGGGCACAAGAAAAAAACATTCACGAAAAACATATTTTTCAGCTATATGGAAGTGTTGTTTTGCTATCCATACAACATCCAAATAAGAAAATACAAGGTGTCTTTGTAACAACAACCTCGCTATCCGACCTTGCGCAAGAGTGTGCCAATCATTTGGGCATCATTGTGCAGTCAAATATGTCCATGCAAGATTATCCCCTGATTAAATGCAATATCTCTAAAGCAGGAGAAAAAATCTATCATTTACCGATGGATTTACAATATGACCGTGTCATTATTTCGGTTAAAAAAGGTGACTATTTCGTTTCCACAGTAAAAGAAGCTGAATCCCTTGGATTTCGCCGTGCATATACTTGGCACGGTTCACAAGAATAATTATGGAAAGGATTTGATTTTATGCCCTATGTTGCGTATCTTCGCAAATCTCGTGCAGACTTAGAAGCCGAAGCCCACGGCGAAGGGGAAACGCTTGCCCGCCATCGTGATGCCCTCAACCGTCTGGCGGACCGTATGGGAATTTGCATCAATGCGTACTATGAGGAAATTGTATCTGGAGATACCATTTCGGCACGCCCCAAAATGCAGCAGCTTCTGCGAGAAGTAGAATCGGGTGTATGGGAAGGCGTTCTCGTCGTAGAAGTCGAGCGTTTAGCACGTGGTGACAGTATTGACCAAGGTGTTGTGGCACGAGCCTTTAAATACTCCGAAACCAAAATCATAACGCCATCTAAAACATTCGACCCCGCCAATGAATTCGATGAAGAATATTTTGAATTTGGCTTATTCATGTCCCGCCGAGAATACAAGACCATTCGCCGACGCCTTAGCGCAGGCGTGCAGGCGGCACGACGAGAAGGCAAATTCACCGGTGGAACGCCTCCGTATGGGTATCGAAAAACAAAACTAAAAAAGCAAAAGGGTGGCTCCCTTGAAATCATTCCCGAACAGGCGGAACTTGTGCGCCGCATCTATAGGCTTTTTATTGAAGAGCAGCTAAATCTTACCCAGATATGCAAAAAGCTAAACGATGAACAGCTAAAAACACTGGGTGGATGGCGTTGGAGTCAGCAAGCGATTCGGAATATGCTGACAAACCCACACTATGCAGGCTACACAACCTCCACCAAACGCCCTGTCAAAAAAGCGGTGTCTGACGGTACCATTCGTGTCCTTCGCCCAAAAGAAAAAGACTTAACATTGTACGAAGGTCTGCACGAACCAATCATACCGCGTGATATTTGGAATCTTGTGCAGAAGCGTATGCAGACACACGTTACACCGCCTGTTCCGCGCGGCAAAGGGCAGAAAAATGCGTTGCGTGGGCTTTTGGTTTGCACAGCCTGTGGACACAAAATGCAGCGCGGTGATTTTGGAAAAAATGCAAATAGACACTCGTATTTCACGTGCCTGGAGGGTAGGCATGGATGCCCGACAATCTCCAATGACTACGATGAAACGGTGTCCATCGTCTTAAATACGTTGCGAGGCTGGCTGTCAAAATACGATGTTAGTGTTTCACCTGTAGACGCAAAACCGGAATTGGAACAGTACAGAACCATGATAGCAAAGCTTGACGCAGAAATGCAAGTTGTCAAAGACCGCCAATCCAAAGCCTTCGAATTGGTCGAAACCGGAATCTATTCACCAGATATATATGTGCAGCGGAAATCAGAGTTAGAAGCGCAAGAAGTGGCTCTATTGCAAAAGAAGGACCATATCAAGAAAATGATGTCCGCCATCAATCAGAGAGAGCAACTTTATAAAGCATTCCTTCCGCAGGTGCAGCACGTTCTAGATACGTTTGATTCCGCAGAAAATGCAAATGAGCAAAATATATTGCTTTCATCCGTGATAGACCACATCGATTACACCAAAACAAAGCGAAAAACACCCAACTACCCCGGAAACCTAACCTTGACTGTTTACCCATTGCTTCCGTCTATCTAAATGTAGTAACTTATATGTCCTTTTAACCGCGGATTTTATTCCGTAGATTGCCGCTTTTTCTATCGCATTGTGGTGGAAATCTCGGGACCCATCGGAAACCCCCAAATCATAGATGGGCTTGCGGTCTATGACAAACGCGTCATCCTGTTTGGCAGCGAGGGTGGTGCACGCATTTTTTCTTCTCGCTTCGTAAATGACAGTCCGGATATTCAAATGCGGCAGCGCAACAACAACCCTGTGGCTGTGGTGGAAGTTGTCGACCCGATTCTGCTGGAAGCGAAAATTGTTGAACCGCATTATCACTGCGGATGTGGCTGTGAGCTGGCAGAAATCCCCCATGGCATAGAGAATTTGTTCCATTCTCCGATTTGTATGCGTCCAAATACACGCCGTTTGTTTGTAACCCTAGGACAATTTTGCATCATCCGTCTGGAGCGGGACATTCAACTACTTATGCCTGCATATGATATTTGTATGCCGGAACGAGATTGCAGTTCCAATGGTCCAGACCCTGACGAAGACCCCTGTGATATGTTTGACCACTTCCAATTCCCCGTCGATGAATTCTTCCCTCCACGGCAAGAGCCGCATCATCACGGCTGTGGCTGCCGCAGCGGCTGCGAACTTGACCCGCGTCCGGAAGGCGGCTGCCGTAAGCTCTGCTGATTGGCGCATCCTGATATGCTTCCCGCAGCTTTCCTTGCACCTAGCTTCTATGTAACCACGTGTTAGCAACACCATCCATTACGCCCCCGCACGCATAAAGCCCACAAAAAACACCCTGAACATCGGCAAACGCCTGTATCCTGACAGAGGATTGCCAGTGTTCTTTGGGTGTTTTTTTGTTTTGGAGGGCATGCCAAGCTTGTTTGTCTGCTTTACACACTTTTTATGCCGCACATTCTATTTTCGTTTGTAAATTCACAGATTCCGTGCTATAATAGCTATATAAAGCATCTTTTCCACTCATAAACTCGCTTTTCACCCCATCCTAAAGTGACCTTACCACAGACCCCTCTGTTTCACACAAACCAATGCAATCCTCCGATTGTATGCGTTAATAAGGATAAAATATTATGGTACCCTCTAAGTTTGATGTTAAATATTCGTCGATTCGCCGCGCAATTATTGAAGCGCAGTTTGCTTCTCTGAACGACCGCCAAAAAGAGGCGGTACTGCATACCGAAGGCCCGCTTTTGGTTTTGGCAGGTGCCGGCAGCGGCAAAACGACTGTTTTAATCCAGCGCATTATCAACATTCTGAAATTTGGTCAAGGCGGACAATACGCCTACGCGCCCGCCAATGCCACCGAAGATGACCTTTTGTTTTTGGCGGAATATCTGTCCCACCCCACCGAAGACACGCGCCTGCGTGCGGAATTCCTTTGTGCCATCGAGCCTGCAAAGCCTTGGGAAGTCATTGCAATCACCTTTACCAACAAAGCCGCCAAGGAACTGCGCGAACGCTTAATTCGTGCCATCGGCGCCGATGATGCCGGTGCAATTTGGGCGCACACCTTTCACACCGCCTGCCTGCGCATTCTGCGCCGCGACATTGAAAAAATCGGCTATGCGGATAATTTCACGATTTATGATGAAGATGATAAAAAACGGGTGATTGCGGACATCATCAAGCGGCTGAATCTGGATGATAAAATTTTCGACCCAAAGCAGGTCGCGGGCGTCATCAGCCGTGCCAAAGACAGTTTGCAGTCCGCCAAGCAATTCGCTGAAATCGTGAAAGAAGATTTTCACAAAAGCAAAATTGCTGAAATCTATGCCATTTATCAAAAAGAAATGCGCGAAGCCAACGCGTTGGATTTTGATGACATCATTTATCAAACCGTGCGACTGTTTCGCGAAAATTCGTCTGTTTTGGCATATTATCAGCAAAAATTTCGTTATGTTCTGACGGACGAATACCAAGACACCAACCACGCGCAATATGTTCTAACCGCCTTGCTTGCAGGCGGGCGTGAAAACATCTGTGTAGTCGGTGACGATGATCAATCCATCTACAAATTCCGCGGCGCAACCATCACCAATATTCTGGAGTTTGAAAAGCAGTATCCCACGGCAACGGTCATCCGCTTAGAGCAGAATTATCGCTCGACCGGCACGATTTTGAACGCCGCCAACGGGCTTATCCGTAACAACAGCTATCGAAAAGGCAAAGAACTCTGGACGCAGTCCGATGTTGGCTCTAAAATTCGCCTGCATCGCTCCGACACGCAAGAGGGCGAAGCGCAGTATATTGCAGAATGTATTCTGGAAGGCATCAGTTCGGGCAAAAAATGGAGCGATTATGCCGTTTTATATCGAAACAACGTCCTTTCCAACAATATTGAAGGTGTTTTTCGCCGCAATTCGATTCCCTACCGCATTTACAAAGGGCGTGATTTCTTCAGCCGTGCCGAAATCAAGGATATGTTTGCCTATCTTTGGGTGATTGAAAATCCTGCCGATGCGCTGCGCTTAAAGCGCATTGTCAACGTGCCTGCACGCAAAATCGGTGACCGCTCCGTCGCTGTTGCGGAAGAAACCGCCGCTGCCAACGGTGTCGACCTTTTTGAGGTGCTGCGCAATGCCTCCCAATATCCCGCGCTCTCCCGCAGTGCTGCGGCAATGGAAAAATTCGCGGCTATGATAGATACCCTGCGCGAGCAGCGCGAGTTTCTCAGCCTGCCGGAATTATATGAAGAATTGCTGCAAAAGAGCGGTTATATTGACGCTTTGCTTGCAAAATCCGACATGGAATCGCGTTCGCGCGGCGAAAACGTAATGGAACTCAAGTCTAACCTGACCGATTATGCCGAAAAGGTTGAAAATGCAACCCTCAGCACATTTTTGGAGGATATGGCGCTGTATACCGATGCCGACCAAACCGGCGAGGATGAGGACGCGGTGCTGATGATGACCATGCACAGCGCGAAGGGCTTGGAATTCCCAACCGTCTTTATCGCGGGACTGGAAGATGGCATTTTCCCCTCATTCCGTTCCACCGAGCGCGATGAAGATTTGGAAGAGGAACGCCGCTTGTGCTACGTTGCGCTGACACGTGCCAAGCAGCATCTTTATCTGACCTGTGCAGAACGCCGCATGATGTACGGACAGACTCGTTACAGCAAGCCCTCGCGCTTCGTCAATGAAATTCCAACCGAATATGTCGATTCCAACATTACCGTTCGGCAGATGCGTGCTTCGGCCGAGCGTGACGAAGATGCCAAGCGCACGCCCGGCGTTGCGTTTCGCTCCAACGATACCTTCCGTACTTCCGTGGTGCACACCGCTGCCCAGTCCCCAACCTTCGCCGTGGGTGACCGTGTCAAGCACAAGGCATTTGGTGATGGCACCATTCAAAGTGCCAAACCCATGGGTGGTGACCAGCTTTTGGAAATCGCATTCTCCAAAGGCAGCAAACGTTTGATGGCAAAAAGCGCCATGCCGTTTATGCAGAAATTATAAAAAAACGAAAGCCAGACAATCGTCTGGCTTTCGTTTTTTTGCGATAGAGCAGCTGTAGCATCTTCTCTAATCGCTCAAAAAGCTCTTTTTTATGCACCCAATCCCAGTGGTGAGAAGATGATGTATGCCAGCAGCATCACACCCAGCGTGATGGTTGCAACTACCTTGCCATGCTTCCAAGGTGTCAAGTCGACTGCCTTGGCATCTTCTAGCACGAAATCGGTTTCGCGCGGACGAATCTTCACGATAACAGCCATCAGGAGCATATCAAACACAAACAAAATCGCTGTGAAATACAGATAGTGAATGTTCTCAAGCGCAGAAATCATATTGCGCAAGCCGAACTGCAAAATCATATACAGCACCACGTGCACCGGAATGACAACCTTCGCCGCATAGGACGGCACCTTCTTCCAGAAGAAGCCACAAATCAAGCAAACAAAAATCGGGGTGTTAAACGCCGCAAACGCAGAGTTTACGAATGTGGTGATGCCGCCCATGTACAGCATGAAGGGCGACAGAACCGTCGCAACCACTGCAATGACCGTACCAAAGACTTGACCGATTTTTACCATCTTTGCGTCAGATGCATTCGGCGCAAACAGCGGGCGATGAATATCCAGTGCATAAATGGTCGATGCCGAGTTCAGTACCGAGTTAAACGAAGACAAAATTGCGCCAAACATCACGGCTGCAAAGAATCCGAGCAGCGGCTTCGGCATGATGTTTGCAACCAACATCGGATATGCGGAGTCACCATTTGCACCCAGCGCATCCTGTCCAAAGAGGATGAACGCAATGATGCCAGGAATAACAATGATGATGGGTGTCATAATCTTCAAAAAGCCTGCAAAAACCGCACCCTTCTGTGCTTCTTTCAAGTTCTTCGCACCAAAGGTACGCTGAATAATGGACTGATTGGTGGCCCAATAATACAGGTTGTTGATGAGCAAACCAGTGAACAGCAGCGGCCACGGCAGATATGGCTCGTTCAAATCCGGTGCATCAATCGCATTGAGCATGGTTGGGTCAAACGTTGTAAACGTATGCCAGCCTTCCATAAATCCGCCGCCCGTCATTTGACCCACGGCAATCAAACCAAAAATCGGAACCAACAGACCGCCGACAATCAAGCCAATGCCATTGATGGAGTCTGAAAGCGCAATCGCCTTCAAACCGCCGCAAATTGCATAAATAGAGCCTACCACTGCGGTCAGCACGCAAACGAGTGCAATCGCTGCAAACTGAGAAACGCCCAGCATCTGGTCCAGCTGAAAAATCTTCACGAACACTTGTGCGCCTGCATATAAAATATTCGGCAGCATAATCACGACATAAGACAGCAACACGATAAACGAAACCAAACGGCGTGTGCCTGTGTCATAACGCTGCTCAAAGAACTGCGGCACGGTCGTCAAGCCGGTCTTCAGGTATTTCGGCATCAATGCAAACGCCAAAATAACCAGTGCCACAGCCGAGGTCACTTCCCAGCCCATCGGACTCATACCGATGCGCACGGACTGCCCGTTCATACCAACCAGCTGCTCCGCTGACAGGTTTGTCATCAGCAGAGAACCCGCAATGACGCCGCCTGTCAATCCACGTCCAGCCAAATAATAGCCTTCTTGGGTGTCCAGCTTATCGCCGCGCGTTTTCCACCAAGAAATCAATGCAACCAACGCGGTAAACCCCAAAAAGGTAATCCCGGTGAATGCCAGTGAATTCAAAAAATTCATGTTCTTCCCCTTTTTCTCTTGCCCCATTTTCAGAAAGGGCTTCCAGCTTTTTCATCTGTGCAAACGCTGCTTTTCCTCTTTTAAAAAAAGCGTAAGCGTATTCAATGGGCAGCCACTCTCCCCGCTCCTGCAGCGCAGGGTCACAGCCTTGTTCCATACCAAGCAGTTGCAGGCACGCTTGGCATCTTGCTGTTTTAAATATCTGCCTCTCCATTTTGCACGCATATGATTGTAACACACATCTATCATTCAGGCTATATTTCAATCAACATAAAAGTTTGCCTTGTATTTTGTGCAATTCGTATAACACAATGTTTCATATTACATATATCTCGCCAATCTTTTCTATGTTTAATACTATTTTTATTGTACATTTTTATATGATATGCTCTTTGTGCACTGTGCTTTTTCGTGCGTGCAGAACGGCTTCTCCTACCATATTTCGTTTTCCTTTTTATGCTTTATGGTAAAATCTCCCCATGTTTTTGCTGTAAAATATAAAATTGGCGTGCAGAAATGCACGCCAATTTTATAGGAATCTTGTGAGATTTATACTTCGTCTTCTGTGTGCACAATCGCAATGGATAATTCATCCAACTGCTTTTGTTCCACCACATCTGGACAAGACATCATCAAATCGGAAGCATTCTGCACCTTGGGGAACGCAATCACATCACGAATCGAGTCATGCCCTGCCAGCAGCATACACAAACGGTCCAAGCCGTATGCCAAGCCGCCATGCGGGGGTGCTCCATAAGAAAATGCAGCAATCAAATGTCCAAACTGCTCCTGTGCCTTTTCTTCTGTGAAGCCCAATGCACGGAACATCCGTGTCTGCAATGCGGCATCGTGAATACGAATAGAGCCGCCGCCCAATTCACAGCCGTTTAGGATGATGTCATACGCCTTGGCACGCACAGCACGCGGATTGGTGTCCAGCAGCTCCAAATCCTCCTCCATGGGTGCGGTAAATGGGTGATGCTTTGCCACCAAACGGTCTTCCTCTTCGCTGTATTCAAACTGCGGGAACTCCGTAACCCACAACAGCTTATAGTCATCCTTGCGCAGCAATCCCAAACGCTTTGCCAATTCGCAGCGCAGTGCACCTAAAGAAATTAGTGCGGTGTCACGGTCTGCATCGGCAACAACGAATAACAAATCCCCCGCCTTTGCATTTGCACGGGTCTTAATCGCTTCGATTTCTTCTTCTGTCAAAAATTTTGCAAACGATGAAGTCATGCTGCCATCAGACGCCAGCTTCATCCACGCTAAGCCCTTTGCGCGATAGGTTTTGACAAACTCCGCCAATTTATCGATTTCCTTGCGAGGGAACTGGTCTGCATAGCCGTCCACATTAATAAGACGCACCGTACCGCCATTTTCTACCGTGTCATGAAACACCTTGAAGGAGCATTTTTGCGCAATATCCGAAACATCGCAAATCTCAAAGCCAAATCGTACATCTGGCTTGTCCGAGCCATAGCGGTTCATGGCTTCTTCATACGGCATACGTGGCAGCGGCAAGGCAATGTCCACACCAAGCGCTTCCTTAAACACACGCTGCAAGAACCCTTCATTGACGGCAATCACGTCATCCTGCTCCACAAATGACATTTCCAAGTCGATTTGTGTAAACTCCGGCTGACGGTCTGCACGCAAATCCTCGTCACGGAAGCAGCGGGTAATTTGCAGATAGCGGTCGATGCCCGACAGCATCAGCAGCTGCTTGTACTGCTGCGGCGATTGCGGCAATGCATAAAACTTGCCTGCATGCACACGAGAAGGCACAAGATAATCGCGTGCGCCTTCCGGCGTGGATTTGGTGAGCATTGGCGTTTCAATTTCCAAAAAGCCTTTTTCATCAAAATAATTGCGTGCAATTTGGGTCACACGATGGCGCAGCATCAGATTGCGCTGCATCGACGGACGGCGCAAATCCAGATAGCGATATTTCAAGCGAATCTGGTCGCCAACTTCCTTTTCATCGGAAATTTCAAACGGTGTGGTTTCCGCTTTGGACAAAATACGCAGTTCTTCCGCCATAATTTCGACTTCGCCTGTTGGCATTTTGGTGTTCACCGCAGCATCGTCACGTGCCACTAGCTTGCCGCGAACCGCAATGACAAATTCCGTGCGCACGCCAAACGCCACTTGGAACAATTCCGCATTGACCGATTTGTCAAATGTGCATTGCACGACACCCGCACGGTCACGCACGAGCAAAAACAATACGCCGCCATTGTCACGCACACGGTCACACCAACCGTTGACAACCACTTCGCGCCCCACATCTGTTTTGCGCAAATCACCGCAGTAATCTGTGCGCTTCATCCCATTGATAGACGTAGACATATTTTTTCATTCCTTTGCTTTTGTTAATATTAAATCCCAAAGGCTTTTTCAGCCGTTTTTTATGCCTTTTCGGTAATTACCGTGCCTGCTGCACGTGCGCAAATCCCTGCACGAATCCGCTGTACTGCCTCTTCAAAGGCACCCACGGTCTGTTCTCCTGTTGCCAAGTCCTTGACCGCCACCACATTTTTTTCGATTTCATCCTCGCCCATAAAAATAACATATGGGATAGCAAGCTTATCTGCATAGGTGATTTTCGCCTTAAACTTTTTCTTCTCACACTGCAGCTGCACACGAATCCCAGCTTCACGCAGACGGGTTGCCAGCGCAATCGATGCCGAAATGTCTTCAGTCATCGGCAAAATCATCACATCTGCCGGCGCAGCAGGCTGTTTGCTGTCCAAATAGCCTTGCTCCCCCAGCACATAAAACAAGCGGGTTAAGCCAATGGAAATACCTACCCCCGGTAATTTTTTATCTGTATAATACTCTGCGAGATTATCGTAACGACCACCGGAACAAATCGACCCAATTTCCGGATGGTCAAGCATGGTTGTTTCATACACCGTTCCGGTATAATAATCTAGTCCACGCGCAATGGTCAAATCAATCGCAAAATTTTCCTCCGGCACGCCAAATTCTGACAGATATTTTGCAACCGTGGTCAGCTCCTGCACGCCTAAGTCGAACAATTCATTTTTCCCGCAATACGTGTTCAGCGCCTCTAAAATCGCGTTTGTTTCGCCATCTAAAGAGATAAAGCGCAAAATTTCATCGCATTTTTCCGCCGCAATCTGCTCCTGCAGCAGCAATTCTCGCACCTTATCGGCACCGATTTTGTCGATTTTATCAATGGTGCGCATCACATCGCCAGACTGCTCCGTCAGCTCCAACAGCGCAAAAAATCCATTCAAGATTTTGCGGTTGTTGATGCGGATTTTGAACCGTTTGAGTCCCAACGTCGAGAAGGTGCGATAAATGATAGACGGAATTTCCGCCTCGTTGATGATGTCCAGCGTGCCATCACCAATCACATCTATATCTGCCTGATAAAATTCACGAAACCGTCCGCGTTGGGCACGTTCTCCGCGGTAAACCTTGCCGATTTGAAACCGACGGAACGGGTATGTCAGCTGACCATAGTTCAGCGCAACATATTTCGCCAGCGGAACGGTTAAATCAAAGCGAAGGGACAGGTCGCTGTCACCTTTCTGAAAGCGATAAATCTGCTTTTCCGTTTCTCCGCCGCCCTTGGCAAGCAGCACCTCAGACGCTTCAATGAGCGGGGTGTCGAGCGGATAAAAGCCATACAGCGCATAGGTGTCCCGCAGGGTTTGCATGATGCGCTCCATTTGCATTTGCTGTGCAGGCAAAAGCTCCATAAAGCCCGACAGCGTGCGAGGTTTGATTTTTTCCATAGCACTCTCCTAAAGGTAGAAATTTCACTAAAAAGCCTCCCGATTTGGGAGGCTTCGGTGGGTACAAATTGAGGTTACCGTGCCTTAGGGTTGACGATATTGCGCCAATCCAAATCACCGCGGTCCAGACCCAGAATCAGCATTTCTGCGGTGGCCGCATTGGTTGCAATCGGAATATTATGCATGTCGCACAACCGCGCGAGTGCGTGTACATCTGGCTCATACTGGCTGTTTGACATAGGGTCGCGGAAAAACAGCACCAAGTCGATTTCATTGTACGCAACGCGTGCCGAAATCTGCTCCTCTCCCCCTTGCATACCTGCGAGATATTTCTCTATCTTCAAACCGGTTGCCTCTGCGACAAATTTACCGGTTGTGCCTGTTGCACAAATCGTATGCTTGGCAAGAATCCCGCAATAAGCTGTGCAAAATTGCACCATCAATTCTTTTTTGCGGTCATGCGCAATCAATGCAATGTTCATCTCCAAACTCCCTTCCATTTTTATAATCTCATTACAGGCAGACGCTCACCGTCCAATCGCCTTGCAATGTTTCGATATGCCTTCGCTGCACCTTGCTTTTTGTATGCTAAAATATTGGTTCCACGATTGGCGCAGGCAATCATCTCTGCATCCTCCGGCACCACGCCGAGCAGCTGCAAACCGATTTCGTCCATCGCGTCATCAATATTCTGCGCCCATCCATGCCGAATAAACCGTGAACGGACACGATTTACAACCAATCGAATGCGCGCTAAATGATTCTCTTCCAACATTCGCGCAACACGCTCTGCACCACGGACACTCGCCTGTTCCAGCGTGCTGACCACGATTCCCTGCGTTGCGATTGCTGCAAAGGCTTGTAATTCTGGTGCAAGCCCCGCTGGACCATCAATCAAGCAGTATTCATAGCCTGCTGTCTGCAACTGTTTCCCCAACCGCTCGATGTCAATTTCAAGAAACGTCTGCCCTTGCATGGGTGCTGTGAGAAGCGAAAGCCCTAGGATTTTAGGATGCTGCACACTGGCTTTTCGCAGCGGTACCATACCTTTTGCAACATCTGCGAAGCTAAACACCACACGGTCGGTCATGCCCAGTGCAATATCCAAATTTCGCATACCGCTATCCCCATCTATTGCCAGTACTCTGTGTCCACGCTCTGCCAAACCTGCTGCAATGCCTGCTGTCAAAGAGGTCTTTCCTGTTCCGCCTTTTCCGGATGCAATGATGATTATTTTTGGCATACCATCCTCCGCTGTTTTGGTTGTACTAAAAGTATAAACCAGTTTACGGAAAGATACAAGTGTTTGCATGGATTTTCACTTTGAAATCTGCTGCCTGTCCTGCACAATTCTGTCGAATCATTGCAGCAGGGTGTAATCTGCCTGCACATTTTCGGTGGTGTTTTCCGATGCAAAGTAGGTTTCCATGATTTTACGAACCGCAGGTGCCACCGTTGAACCATGTCCGCCGCCTTCTCCTACCACGCAAACGGCAATTTCCGGATTGTCATACGGAGCAAATGCCACAAACAAGCCATTCGTTGGCACATCGCCGCTGCTGACCTGTGCCGTGCCGGTCTTTCCGCCGATTTTAATGGGAAAGCCTGCAAATGCAGCCGCAGCCGTACCGTCCTCACTGACAACCTTGTTCATGCCCTCTTTGACCAGCTCCAGATTTTCAGGGTCAATGTCAACGGTATTGAGCAAAATAGATTCATTTTGCTTGATGGTGCTAGCGTAATCATAGCTTTTAACGCTTTTGAGCAGTGTCGGCTGATAATGCTCGCCGCCTGCGGCAATGGTTGCAACATAGTTTGCAATTTGCAGCGGCGTAAATGCATTGTCCGATTGTCCAATCGCCGCCTGCACATTATCGCCCGGCATCCATGGATTCAAGCTGGGGTTTGCCTCCAGCATCGCTGCGCGATTGGTCGGCCCTGCAATCGAGCCGGCGCGTTCGCCTGCCAGTTCTATGTCCGTCTTTTGCCCGAAACCGAATTGGGCTGCCCACTTCTCCAGCTTTTCACCGCCCAGCAGACGCCCGGTGTTATAAAAGAAGATGTTGCAGGATTTTTGAATGGCTGTCACCACATTGATTCTGCCATGGCTACCTGTGCACCGAAAGGTCTGCCCTGTGAAAAAGTTATAATACATATTGCAGGTAAAGTAGGTGTCTTCGGTGATGGTGCCTTCCTGCAGCGCTGCAATCGCCGTGAGTGGTTTATAGGTTGAGCCGGGCGCATACGTGCCGCCAATGGCACGATTGAGCATGGGCAGATTCGGGTCGTTGTACATCTGCTCATAATCTTGATTGAAGGTTTTCAGCTGATAGGTGGGATAAGATGCCATTGCCAGCACCTCACCTGTGCCCACCTGTATCACCACCGCCGCACCTGCATTTGCCGTAGGAATGCTTTCTATCGTTTCGGCAAGCGCATCCTCCGTTGCCTCCTGCAAGGCAAGGTCAATGGTCAAAATGCAGTTGTTGCCCGGCTGCGGCGCATCTCCTGCGCTTTCATCGGTCACATCGCCTGTAATATCGGTTTCGATGGATTTGGTACCATTTGTGCCATGTAAATAGCTCTCTAATGTCTTTTCCAGTCCATCTCTGCCAACCAGCGCATTTTTGCTGTAGCCTTTTTCTTTGTATTCGTCCCAATCCTCTGCATAAATCTTGCCGACACGCCCTAAAAGGTGTGCGGCATATGTGGTTTTATATTCACGCACCGATTCGGTGGCAACCTCCACCCCTGCATATTGCTGGTGCTGCTCCTTGACCTTGGAAATTAAGTCCAAGCTGACATCGGTTGCAATGGTGAAGGGATTGTAGCGCGAAAACAGCATATTTTCCATTTCATATCGCACACCGATAACGGCGCGCGCATCTGCATCGGACCATGCAGAGTCGATTGCATACAGCTGACGCATTGCCGCAATCATTTCATCTGCCGACATGGTTTCCTGCAGCTCGGTCTTTTTCTTGGCAAAGCTTTGCAGTGCGCTGCGCTCCTTGCTGTCCGCCTCGCCGGTGAAGGCAAAGGGTGGCTGCTGTGAAATCGGCAGAGAATCCTCCACCGCGCTGCCATCCGCCTGAATCAGCTGCACCAACGAGCGTAAGGTTTCATTTTGTGCTTCTTTTTTCCAATATGCGTATTCAATCGTCAGGGAAAACACCGTTTTATTGGTAACCAGCGGACGCCCGTAGCGGTCTAAAATTTCTCCTCGCGAAGCCACCACCGTGGAGCTGACGCTCTGCCGCCGCTCCGATTGCGCACGATATTCTTTCCCGTTAATCATCTGCAAAGAAAACAACCCCAGCCCTGCGGTACCGGCACTGAGCAGCAATATCCCGCATAATGCAATCAAACGGCGGAGCAATTTACTTTTATTATTCATGCCTGCTGCATCTCCTTAAACTGCCTATTGGTCCTGTTTTACATATCGATTGCTGATGAACTGCACCCCGAAATACACCAAGGTGGAAAACACAATGGAAACCAACGTTTCTCCGCATAATTGCTGTAAAAACAGCAGCAGCTGTGTCGGTCTTTGCTCCAGCCAAGAGTAAGCATACCGAAAAAATCCCAGCAGCAGTTGCACACTCGCCGTCAGCAAATACAAGCTTGGTAAAATCCTGCGCAAATATCGTTGGCTCAAAACGCCTGCCGCCGCACCGCAAAGCATATAGAACAGCGGCAGCAAGCCTTCCGCCCCACCATAACCGACATCATACAGCATACCGGTGAGCAAGCCAAAAACGACCCCTTCCAGCGGTCCCTCCAACAATGCCACCGACAGCGCCACACAGGGCAACACATCAATATGAAAGCCGGACAGCTTCATTGGCAGACTGGTTTCCAAAATAAATAAGACCAACAGTACCGCAATATACAGAAGATATTTCCAAATTAGATTCTTTTCCTGTTGCATACCTTACTCCGTCACCTCAAAATCCTTGATGACGAACACGCTGTGCACCTTTTCCACATCTACAAACGGCTTAATCACCGCATAATTGGAGATACCATGCGTTTCCGGCACAATTTTCTCGACGGTGCCAATCATAATGCCTTTTGGGAATACCCCGCCGCGACCAGAGGTTTCCACCGTATCGCCAATCACAATATCCGCATCAGTATCCAAATATGCAAGCTTCAGCAAATCATCCGCCATCAGGGTATATTCCCCTTCTGCAATGGCAATCACGCGGGTGCGGGTAATCAATGCGCCCGCCTGCATCTCGGTATCAATCACCGTGGTCACTTCCGAGCAGGTCGGTGCGACCGTGTTGACATAGCCCACCATGCCATCCTCTGTAATAACACAGTCCCCTTGCGCAATACCGGCATTGGAGCCTTTGTCAATGGTCAGCGTGGTTGCCCAATCGGTCGGTGTACGCGCAATGACTTCCGCCACTTCAAAGGTGAAGCTGCGGTTTCGTTCCTTGATGCCAAGCAGCAGGCGCAGCCGATTGTTTTCCTCAATCGCCACATCTGCATCGCGCACTTTCTGTTCCATGTCGCGCACCTGCTGCTTGAGCTGTTCGTTTTCCGCTTCCATCTCGTTATAATGAAATGCGTAATCAAAGCCTTCATTCATTTTATTGTAAATCTTGCTGACACCGCTTTGCATGGGCGCAACGACCATGCTTAAAAGCTTTGACAGCGGCGATGCCTTGCCCGACGTGCCGGTGTAAACCGCCATCCCCAAACAAATGGCAACGATTAGTAGTATAATAATCAGCTGTTTTGATGAAAAAAACTTTCGCACGGAGATGTGCCGTCCTCTCTATTCTATAATCCCTCGTGCACGGAGCAGCCGGTAAAGCTGTGCCACTGGCAGCCCCATCACACTGTAATAATCGCCCTGCATCTCTTGCACCCATCGCGAGCCGAGGCCCTGAATACCATAGGCACCTGCCTTGTCCATCGGCTCACCCGTTGCGACATAGCGTACAATTTCCGCTTCCGTCAGCGGATAAAAGGTGACCCGCGTTGTGTTCAGCGCGGTTTGTTCTTGCCCGTCTGCAGAAACCACGGCAACCGCTGTCAGCACCTCATGCGTCCGTCCCGAAAGCAGCCGCAGCATACGCTTTGCGTCTTCTGCATCTTGGGGCTTGCCAAGTGCCATCCCGTCGATGGTCACCATGGTGTCTGACCCGATGACAACCGCATTTTGTGCGGTTTCACAGATGGATTTGGCTTTATCGGTCGCCAAGCGCACGATTTCGTCACACAACGCCCGCCCTTCCTGTAAGCTTTCATCCACATCTGCCGGCTGCACCAAAAAAGACGGGCACAGCAACCGCAGCAGCTCCTGCCGACGCGGCGATGCCGATGCCAAAATAATTTGCGGATTCGTATCTATCATGCGGCTATCGAACCTTTCTTGCAACGAGCATTGCGACAATCAGACCAATCAGCATCCCAATGCAAATATCAATGCCAAAACCAAAGGTCAAATGAACCACGCCCAAGTCCAATGTGGTCGGAGAAAGCGAAAAGCTGCTGCCAAAGGACAGCCAAGACAAAAAGACGATTCCTTTTGTAGCGCCAGCGACCATGCTGCCCAGCAGTGCTCCGATTAAAACGACCAGCACCTGTACCCACGAAACTTTTTTTGTCAT
The DNA here is from genome assembly GCA_963664255.1 of Intestinibacillus sp. Taxonomy (GTDB): domain Bacteria; phylum Bacillota; class Clostridia; order Oscillospirales; family Butyricicoccaceae. The sequence continues at coordinate 975,971 of OY760938.1, forward strand.
ATCGTTCTCCTTTTTTCGTTCTTATGGAAGTTTGATTGCCTGCACTGTTCCACATCATCGTTTTCGATAGGCTTCACCATTTCATTCTACCCCACGATAATACAGCCCGCGGGTCACGTCCTGCGCCCCCGTGATGGTTTCGCTGCGCACCATCGTCTGCGCTATTTTTGCACACTGCTCCGCAGATTCGATGGTAAAGCGTAATCTTGCATAGGCAACGCCGCTGTTTTGATAATCCTTCGGTTCTGAAAGCAGCAGCGGCTGGCTATTGAGCAGTGTATTGCGGCAGCCATACTCCGGTAGCAGCCGAAAGCTTTTTCGCGTGCGGTCCATCAAACTGCATGGCTGTGTTTCACAGGTACATTTTCCTGTTTTACGGCGAATCGCACAGTTTTCAAAAATCATCAGCGGCAAATATCCATAAACGATGCATTCTGTGTCCATCGGCTTTGCCAAATCGCGTATCTGCGCCAAATGCAGTTCAAACGACACGGTTTGCCGTTCTACCCCGCAGTTTGCCAACAGCATCAGTGTATCCGAATTCATCACATTCAGCCCAAAATCGCCAATGACGGAAAATCCCATGCGGCGTGGACTGAAAATCTGTGCCACATTGCCTGCCACCACACGGCTGACGCCAACCTGCTGTATTGCCTGCAGCAGCACCACAATGGACTGCCATTCGGTATCGGTGCAGATGCGTGGCAAGACCGCGGCAATGCTGTGCGAAGCTGCCAACTGGCGGGTACGCTCCAAATCTGCCGCCAACTCGGTTAGCGGAATATACAGCGCAGAGGGCTTTGCCTGCAGCAGCGCAGGGGTCACCTGCGACAATGTCCGCACCTCAAAAATATACCCTTTGAATGGCTGTAGCTTACCTGCCATGCGTGCAGGTGGTGCTGCGGTCCAAGTGCGGTTGGGGCGTGCCTCCCGCAGCGTCAGCAGCTGGTGCAGGGCGTCCCGCCGCAGTGCATTGATGCGTGCCGCCGGAATCGAAAGCCCTTCCGGCAGAGAAACCTGCCGTTCTCGTGCCAAAAAGGGCGTGCCCCCTGTTTTGGCAAGTGCTTGCTGTAGCTGTTCTGCTGTGGTTGCACGATGCAGTGCTGGTGCAACAGGCTCCAAATCCGAAGCCTCTGCCTCATGCCCCGCATCATCTGTGGCACGCAGATACAGCCCGCCAATGTCTGCAAACAGGCAAAAATCCACCGGCACAATCGGCTGTTCTTTGCCAGGTGCGAATCGCTTTCCGGCTTCCAGATACAGCTCCTGCACATTGCTGTACGGCACATCGGTCTTGATGCCGAACATATCGTCACCCTTGCGTCCGGTGAGATACCCGTCTGTAAAGCCGTCTCTGGAAAACACCTTTTGCAAAGTCAAAGCCTCTTCACGGCTCGGCTGGCGATGCTCCCTAAGCAGTCTTGCGTAAATCTCGGTGACGATTGCCGTATATTCCGGCCGCTTCATGCGCCCTTCTATTTTCAGGGAGCTGACCCCTGCCTGCTGCAATTCCTCCAGCCAATCTGCTAAGGACAAATCCTTCAGGCTCAGCGGATAGCCGCGCCGATTATTATCATAGGAATAGCCCAAACGGCACGGCTGTGCACACAGACCACGATTGCCGGAACGGCGACCAATCACCGAGGACAGGTAGCACTGCCCCGAATAGCACATACAAAGCGCACCATGCACGAACACCTCGGTTTCAATGCCGCATTCCGCTGTGATATGCCTTATTTGCTTGAGGGTGCATTCTCGCGAAAGCACCACGCGGGAAAATCCCAACGCCTTGGCAAAGCGCGCCCCCTCCAGCGAATGTACCGTCATCTGTGTGGACGCGTGCAGCTGCAAATCCGGTGCATAATGTCGCAGCAGCCGCGCCAACCCCAAATCCTGCACAATCATGGCATCCGCTCCCATTTCATACAGCAGTCGCGCATCCTGCAACGCTTCCTCACGCTCGCGGTCGTTCACCAAAATGTTCATGGTGATGTGCGTTTTAACATCGCGCGCCCTGCAATAGGCAATCGCCCGCTCGATTTCGGTGCGGGTAAATCCAGTGGCACCGCGTCTGGCATTCATTTTGCCAAACCCCATATAGACTGCATCTGCACCGCTTTGCACCGCCGCGCGCACCGCTTCCAACGAGCCCGCCGGAGAAAGCAATTCAATCTGTTTCATCGTTTTGTAAGCGTTCCTTCCAATCTGCATTTTCCTCCGCTTGTGTCTGCGGCTTGGTGAGTTCGTCCAACATCCGCTGACTGTCCTCCAATTCACGGCGCAGGGTTTCCATTTCTTGCTCTATTTGTGCCACCTGCTCCTGCAGCTGCGTCGCCATTTGGGTGGCTTTACAGCTCTCATCTGCCAGATTGCAGGCGGCAAGCATGGTGGATTTCAGCAGCGACATCCCCGGCAAATTACGAGATTCGCAAATTTTTTCATCCACCATTTGCGCAATGTGCTGCATATAAGCAGTGCTCTCATCCGTTAAGAGCACATAATTTTCTCCGGCAATATGGACGGTCACTCTGTTCTTCATGGTTTCTCCTCCTAATCCTGCCAGAACACACTTTCCGAAAGCTTGCCTATCATAAGAATAAACACTATCAGTATACCACAGCCGCTCTCTATTTGCGAACCTTATTTTTCGAATTCTTCTGATGACTTCTATGCATTCTGCGCCCATTTAAACCTTGTAACGCCCATTGCACTGTGCTAAAATGAAAGCAAACCAATCTGCACAAATCATGCACTGCCGCAGTATCTGTATGTTTTCGTGCTGCAAAAGGAGATTTTTGATTCATGTCACCTCTGGACTCTGTGCGCCGTATCGTTGTCAAGGTCGGTACGTCCACTCTCACTTATCCAAACGGCAAACTAAATATCCGCCGTATTGAACACCTCGCGCGCTGTGTGTCTGATTTGACCTGTCGCGGCTATGAAATGGTGCTGGTGTCTTCCGGCGCTATCGGAGCGGGTGCCAACAAGCTGGGTTTGCCCGAGCGACCGCACACCTTGGAAATGAAGCAGGCGGCAGCCGCCGTCGGGCAGTGCGCCTTGATGCATATTTATGACAAACTGTTTCTGGAATACGGGGTCACCGTTGCCCAGCTGCTGCTGACACGGCATGACATTGCGCACGGCTCGCGGCGTACCAATATCCAGTCCACCTTTGAAGCCTTGCTTGGGATTCATGCCGTTCCCATTGTCAACGAAAATGACACCGTTGCCGTGGAAGAAATTGAAGCGGTGGAAACCTTTGGCGATAACGACACGCTGTCTGCGGTGGTTGCCCGCATCTGCAACGCGGATTTGCTGGTGATTTTTACAGATATGGACGGATTGTTCGATGCAGACCCGCGCTCCAATCCAGATGCTAAGCTGATTTCAGAGGTCAACACCATTGATGCCGACCTGCGCACCATCGCAGGCGGTGCCGGCACAGCAAACGGCACTGGCGGCATGGCAACCAAGCTGTCTGCGGCGGAGCTTTGCATGGATGCTGACATCCCGATGCTGATTGTTAATGGCGACCGCCCCGAAAATTTGTATGATATTGTAGACGGTGTCCATATTGGCACCTTGTTTTGTACCGAAAGGAGCAGACTATGAAAGATGTTCGCCTGTTAGCACAAGAAGCACGCACCGCCAAACCCGCTGTCGGCGCGCTGTCCGCCGAGGAGAAAAACCGCGGTTTACTGGCAATCGCCGATGCACTGGAAGCGCAGATTGCAGAAATCACCTCTGCAAATGCACTGGACATTGCGCATGGGCATGAAATCGGCTTAAATGCCGGCTTGATTGACCGCCTGACTTTGGACGAAAAACGCATTCGCGGCATGGCAGAGGGCTGCCGCCAAGTGGCCTCCCTGCCCGACCCCATCGGCGAGCTGCTTTGGATGCGCACCCGCCCGAATGGTCTGCGCATCGGTGCACAGCGCGTGCCGCTGGGTGTCATCGGTGTCATCTATGAAGCCCGCCCAAATGTCACGGTGGACGCGGCGGCATTGTGCTTCAAAGCGGGGTCTGCGTGTCTGCTCCGCGGCGGCAAAGAAGCCATCCATTCGTCCGCTTGTTTGGCAAACCTCATGCGCGGCGCACTGCGGGATGCAGGTCTGCCGGAAAACGCCATTTGCTTTGTGGAGGATACCTCCCGCGACAGTGCCAATGAAATGATGCATCTCAACGGTCTGCTCGATGTGCTGATTCCGCGGGGCGGGGCGGGGCTGATTCAAGCCGTGGTGCAGAATTCTACTGTACCGATTATTGAAACCGGTATTGGCAACTGCCATATTTATGTGGATGAAAGCGCAGATTTGGACATGGCACTTTCTATTCTGGTCAATGCCAAGGTTTCGCGTCCTTCCGTCTGCAATGCAGCAGAAAGTCTGCTGGTGCACACCGCTGTTGCAGAGCAGTTCCTCCCCCGCGCACTGGCGGCACTCTCTGCGGAGGGCGTAACGCTCCACGGCTGCCCGCGCACCATGCAGGTGCTTGGTGATGCTGTGCTGCCCGCAACCGAGGCGGATTACGGAAAAGAATATCTGGCTCTGGAGATTTCGGCAAAGGTTGTAGACTCAATCGATGATGCAATTTCGCACATCAACACCTATAACACCGGGCATTCAGAAGCCATTATCACCGAAAACTACACCGCTTCCCAACGTTTTCTAAATGAAGTGGATGCGGCGGCGGTCTATGTGAACGCCTCTACACGCTTCACCGATGGATTTGAGTTCGGATTTGGTGCAGAAATCGGCATTTCCACCCAAAAGCTACACGCACGCGGTCCGATGGGACTGGATGCCCTGACCTCCACCAAATACATCATCTACGGCAACGGACAGGTTCGATAACATGGAACAGGAAATGAAATGGCGTGCCGATGCCGCCATACAGCAGTCTATTTTTGCGTGGTGCGCCCCTCTTTGTGTGGATGACACGCGCTATCAAATGGATGCCTGCTACTATGACACCCCTGACGGATTTCTCGCGGCACAGCACGCAGGTCTGCGTTTGCGCACAGAAAATGGAAAATGCGTTTGCTGCTTAAAATGCGGCGGCGACGTTTCCGAAAGCGGTCTGCACACCCGCGAGGAATATGAATACCCTGCGGACACCATCCGCGAAGGCGTTGTCCATCTGCTCAAAAAAGCAGGCGCACCCGCCCACATTTGCCTGCCGCTGCTGGAAAAAGGCGTAGATGAAGTTTGCCGGGTGGCATTCACACGCACGGCACTGCTTCTGCAAGTGCAGCCCTCACCAGCGCATCCGACAATGACCGCTGAGCTTGCGCTGGACAATGGCGCACTCCATCGCGGGGCGCGCACGTGCCCCTTTGCTGAAGTCGAGCTGGAGCACAAATCCGGCGATGTGCAAGCCTTTCTGTCCTTCGCCGCACAGCTGGCGCAGACATTTTACCTGCAGCCGGAGCCCTTGAGCAAGCTTGCCCGTGCCATTTCTTTATAATCTTCATAGTTTCGCCGGCATTTCCTGCAATTCTACGCGGCTTTGCCTTGCAAACATATCATATTTATTGTATAATATCCTGGTATGTCAAGGAGGGCTTTTATGCAAAACATATCTACAAATATTTATCTGATTCTGGCTTTTGGTACCTATCTTTGCTTTATGATTGGCATAGGTATGTATTTTTACGGCAAAAACCGCACCACCACAGAATACTTTCTCGGCGGACGCAAGCTTGGCTCTTGGGTCACCTCCATGAGCGCGCAAGCCTCGGATATGTCCGGCTGGCTGCTGATGGGATTGCCCGGTGCCGCGTATTTATCCGGTCTTTCCTCCGCTTGGATTGCCATTGGTCTTGCCATTGGCACCTATCTCAACTGGCGCTTTGTGGCAAAACCCTTGCGTCAATATACCAAGGTGGCTGGCGATGCCATCACATTGCCGCAATTTTTTTCCAATCGCTTTCGGGATGAAAGTGGCATCATCAATGTGATTGCCTCGCTTTTTATTCTGATTTTCTATTTGTTCTATACCGCATCCGGTTTTGTCGGCGCGGCAAAGCTGTTTTCCTCCGTCTTCAATCTGCCGTATTGGGCGGCTCTGCTGATTGGCGTTTTGGTCGTGGTTAGCTATACCTTTGCAGGTGGCTTCTCTGCGGTTTGTTGGACGGACTTTTTCCAAGGGATGCTGATGTTTTTCACGATTCTTGCCGTGCCGATTATCGCGATTCTCTCGCTCGGCGGCCCCATCACCTTTTTCCAAACCACCGCGCAGCAGCACCCCAACTTTTTGCAGCTGTTTATCGATGGAGAAACCAACCTGCCGCTGTCTGCCATGGGCATTCTCTCTCTTGTGGCATGGGGCTTGGGCTATTTTGGTCAGCCACATATTTTGGTGCGCTTTATGGGCATTGATTCCCCCGCATCCATCAAAAAATCGCGCCGTATCGCAACCGTTTGGGTTGTTTTCTCCTTAACCGCCGCTATCTTGATTGGCATTGCAGGTAAAATGTATCTGCCGCAGGACCTCGCCGCAAGCGGTGCGCAGGAAACCGTTTATATCACCATGGTGCAGAACATTTTCCCTGTGTTTGTGGGCGGCATTTTCCTCTCTGCAATTTTAGCGGCAATCATGTCCACCGCGGATAGCCAGCTCTTGGTCACCGCCTCTGCCATCACTGAAGATTTTTATCACGCGAAGCTGCGCCCGAATGCTTCCGCAAAGGAGCAAATGTGGGTTTCACGTATCTGCGTTGTCGCAGTAGCACTGGTTGCAGGTGTCATCGCCATGAATCCAGATTCTTCGGTGCTGGATTTGGTGCAGTATGCGTGGGCAGGCTTTGGCGCAACCTTTGGTCCCTTGGTGCTGTGCTCCTTGCTGTGGAAACGCGCTAACCGCCATGGTGCGCTGGCAGGCATTTTGGTCGGCGGTGCAGTGGACATCGTTTGGTCGCAGCTGTCCGGCGGCATCTTCGATTTGTATGAAATCGTGCCCGGCTTCCTGTGCTCTCTGGCGGCGATTATCATTGTCAGCCTGCTGACTGCGGCACCGGATGCTGAGATTCAGCACGAATTTGACACGTACCACGAGTGTGTAGACTAAAAAGGGACGGGATTTCCAACATGACACGCTTTTCACCTTTTGCAAAATCGGCTTCCTTGCGGCAGCTTCGGAAGAAATTTCTTTTCATCGTGCTTGCCGCCGTACTCGCCGGCGCCAACATGGTGTATTCCGGCGTGCAGAGCAACCTTTTTTCCTCGTCCTCTGCCGCGACAGCGGTTTCGCAGGACACAACGGTGCATTTCATCGATGTTGGACAAGGTGACAGCGAACTGATTCAATCCGGTAAGGATGCCATTTTGATTGATGGCGGGCCGGCTTCTTCTTCCAAAAAGCTGCTTACCTATTTGGAAGAGCAAGGCATTTCGCACTTGTCTGCAGTGATTGCCACACATCCACACGAAGACCACATCGGTGGTTTGTCCGCTGTATTGCAGCGTTTTTCCGTTGACACCATTTATATGCCAAACTGCACACAGACCACCGCAACCTATGGCAAGCTGCTGGACGCCATTGAGGACAACCATGTCACCGCAGTGGTTCCAATCCCTGGCGATGTTGTAACACTTTCCACAGGCGCAACACTGCAATTTTTATATCCCGACCCCACTGCAACCTTTGAGGAGCTCAACAATTATTCCCTTGTTTCGATGCTCACCGCTGGTACACATCGTATTTTGTTCACCGGAGATGCAGAAGCGCAGGCAGAGGAAACTCTGCTTTCCAGCGGTGTTTCCCTTTCGTGCGAGGTGGTAAAAATCGGTCACCACGGCAGTCGTTCCTCCTCAACGCTTGCATTCTTGCAGCAGCTTGGTGCGAAAACCGCCATTATTTCGTGTGCCGCAGACAACACGTATGGGTTTCCCCACGTGGAAACCTTGGAAAATTTAAAAAACGCAGGGATTGCTGATGTTCGCCGTACCGATGAGCAAGGCACCATTGTGATGACATTCCCTGCATCCACACCCGCATAGACAGAAAAGGAGGCTTGCGCGGCATGAAAAAAACTGCAGTTGTAGACCGTTTTGAAGGCGATTTTGTGATTTTAGACGCCGATGACAGCATGATTTCTATCCCTCTCACAAGCGCACCGAAGATGCTGGCAGAAGGTATGGTCGTTGAATATGACGGCGACACCATTTTGCGTATTGATATGGAGGAAACAGAACGGCGCGAACGCGATATGCAGCGACGTTTTGAGCGCATTCTTGGAAAAGACGATTAAAAACAAATGCTATAGAAGGAGACTCATTGCATGGAAAAGAAACCATTTGTGTCTTTGACGCAGGTGCAGGAGCTTGCAAAGACCTATCCCACCCCATTCCATCTGTATGATGAAAAAGGGATTCGCGAAAATGCACGCCGCGTCAAAGCAGCTTTTTCTTGGAATCCAAATTTCCGCGAATATTTTGCGGTAAAGGCAACGCCAAACCCGCGCCTTTTGCAGATTTTGAATGAAGAAGGCTTTGGCACGGACTGCTCCAGCTACACCGAACTGCTGATGAGCGAAGCGTGCGGCATCACAGGGCATGACATCATGTTTTCCTCCAACGTGACCCCCCCGCAGGATTTTCAGCTGGCGGCAAAGCTTGGTGCAATCATCAACTTTGATGACATCACCCACATTGATTTTTATGAACAATATGCGCCATTTCAGGAAACCATGAGCTGCCGATTCAATCCCGGCGGTGATTTCAAAATCAACAACGAAATCATGGATACCCCTTCTGAAGCAAAGTACGGCTTGACCCGCGCGCAGATGACCGAAGCGTTTTTGAAGCTCAAGGAAAAAGGCGTCAAGCACTTTGGTATTCATGCTTTTTTGGCATCCAACACTGTGGCAAATGAATATTATCCCGCACTTGCGCGCATTTTGTTCCAGACCGCAGTAGACCTGCAAAAGGAAACTGGCGTGCACATTGCTTTCATCAATCTGTCTGGCGGCGTGGGCATTCCATATCGTCCGGAACAGAACGCTAGCGATATTATGGCAATCGGCGAAGGGGTTCACAAGGCATTTGATGATATTTTGGTGCCGGCAGGAATGTCTGATGTGGCGATTTACACCGAAATGGGTCGCTTCATTCTCGCACCATATGGGCACTTGATTACCCAGTGCATCCATGAAAAGCACACCCATAAGGAATACATCGGCTGTGATGCCTGCGCAGCAAACCTAATGCGCCCCGCGATGTATGGTGCATATCATCACATTACGGTGCTGGGCAAAGAAGCTGCACCCTGTGACCACAAATATGATGTCACCGGCGGACTGTGCGAAAACAACGATAAATTCGCCATCGACCGTATGCTGCCGGAAATCAACATCGGTGATTATCTTTGCATTCACGACACTGGTGCGCATGGCTTCTCCATGGGCTATAACTACAATGGCAAGCTGCGTTCTGCTGAAGTTTTGCTGCGTGAGGATGGCTCCAGCGAGCTGATTCGCCGTGCAGAAACACCGGAAGACTATTTTGCAACCTTTGACTTCACCGGTCTTTTCGATAAGAAATAATTGCATATTCGCGCATTAGCGTTGAAAAGCCGAAATCCCTTACAGGGATTTCGGCTTTTCTGATTCCACTTCTTCTATTTTGACTTTTCGTGCAATTAAAATCATACAGCCTGCCATACGCACCGCTTCGTGCAGCTTTGCCTCTGAAAGCTCCAGCTTCATGCGCACCAAGGCTTCTTTTTTGGTGTAATCTACTGTTGCCCAAACCCCTGGCAACGCGTTGAGCCGCTGCTCCACACGATGCGCCGTACTGCGGTCGTCCACCCCATCCAAAATAATCAGCACACAGTGCGGGTAATGTGTCGGGTCACGGTCACCCCTATCTACAGTGCTCTCGATGGTTTTGGCAGGGCGGATTTCATCCAAAATGCGCCATCTCCGAAACAATCGCAACGTTGTCAGTAAAATAATCAAAAAACCTGTCACAATCATCCATTTGGCTTGCATCAGAACACCTCCTCCTATCTGCCTGCTCGCATACGCCTGATGCAGGCATTTGCATATGCATAAATCCGTTCCGGGTTTTCTCCGACAAAGTACTGTCCGTCCTCATACAGTATTTTGCCTGCGACCATGGTCAGCCGAACGTTCTGTTTGCTGCCACTATATACTAAATTCTTAACCAAATGATTTTCCGGCTGCATATTGGGCTGCTGCAAATCTATGCGAATCAAATCCGCTTGCTTGCCCACCGCCAAACAGTCACAGTCCGGCAGCTCCATCGCCTGTGCACCGCCAACCGTTGCCATTTGCAGCACGTGCTGTGCGTCCATCGCCGCAGCATCTTTGTTCTGTAGCTTTTGCAGCGCGGTCACCAAAAACATTTCGCGGAACATATCCAGACAGTTGTTGCTCGCCGGCCCGTCCGTTCCAATCGCTAGGCGGATGCCCTGTGCCTGCATCTGGCAAAGTGGCGCAATTCCACTGGCAAGCTTGCAGTTTGACGCGGGATTTGTGACCACGAAAAGCCCTTTCTCGCGAAAAATCCGCAAATCCTCTGCCGACATATGAATGCAGTGAAAGCCACCGCCGCCATACTCATATAGTCCCAACTGTTCAAAATAAGCGGTTGGCGTTTTGCCGTGTCGCTCGATACAGGCGCGGACTTCCGCGGCTGTTTCCGAACTGTGCGTCCAAACCGAAGCGTGAAATGCCTGTGCCAACTCCGCGACCCCTTTGAGCAGCGTTTCCGAAGTCGTATATTCGGCGTGGAATCCCAACCGATAGCCGAGCCTTCCCCCTTTTGCATTGTATCGACGATAGCAGTCCTCCTGCTCTGCCAAGGAGCTGGTGAAATCATTGAGCGGTGCGGCGAGTACCGTGCGAAATCCTGTGTCCAAACTTGCCTGTGCAATGGCGTCTGGTCTGGCGTACATATCAAAATTTGCCGTGATACCCGAGGTCAAATATTCCAAAATGGCAAGTCGCGACAGCTCATAGATGTCCTGCTCCTGCAACTGTGCTTCCATCGGGAAAACCTGCTCGTGCAGCCATTCGGAAAGCGGCAAATCATCTGCAAAAGAGCGCAAAAAGGTCATTGCCGAATGGGTATGCGCATTTTTAAACCCCGGCATCAGCAAATCATTGTTGCAGTCAATCTGCCTTTCCCACGCAAAGGATGCTGGCTTTTCCGCACCGATATAGGAAATGCGGTCATCTTCTACCCACAATTCACCTTGCTGAATGGAAAAATCCTGTTCCATCGTTAAAATGCGGGCATTATACAAGCGAATTTTCACAAAAAACCACCTCCTTTTGGGGAAATCGTCAATCTGCTTGGGCGATTTGCAAAATAGACGCGGTCACCAATCGCTCAAACTGCGGTGCTGCGCGGTCTGCCACTGCGCTGACTTCGGTGTGCGAAAGCGGGGTTTTCGAAATGCCGCTTGCCATGTTGGAAATGCAGGAAATTCCGCACACCTGCATCCCCATATGCCGCGCCGCGATTGCTTCACACGCTGTGCTCATGCCCACTGCATCTGCACCAAAGACGCGAAACATCCGAATTTCTGCCGGTGTTTCATACTGCGGGCCTGTGGTCTGGAGATAGACCCCTTCCTGCAAGGCTATCGCCTGTTCGGCTGCCGCCATGCGGATTTTCTCCTGCAACACATGGCTGTATATCGCGCTCATATCCGGAAACCGCGGCCCTATTGTGTCGAGATTTTCGCCACGCAGCGGAGAAGGCACAAAGCTTGCAATTTGGTCGGTTATCAGCATGAAATCACCTGCTGAAAAGGTGGTATTGATACCCCCTGAAGCGTTGGTCAAAAACAACGTTTTTGCGCCCAATTTGCCCATCAAGCGAATTGACAGCACAACCTCCTGCATCGCATAGCCTTCATAATAATGCACGCGCCCCTGCATCACCACAATCGGCACGTTTTCCACATATCCAAACACAAACCGCCCGCGATGTCCCGCCACAGTGGAGGTTGGAAATCCTGATATGTCATGATAATCCACCGAAGCCACCATGCGAATCCGCTCTGCATAATTGCCCAGACCAGACCCCAGCACGAGCGCGATTTCCGGCACAAAATCCGTATGCGCGCGGATGTCTTCCAGACACGCCTGCAATCGTTGTTCCATCCTAAGTCCTTCCTTGCGTATCCTGCACGCACTCCACGTATTTGTATATAGTATACCAATTTTCCGCAGGAAAATCCAGCTTCTATTGTGGGTTTTTTGCAGAAAAAGGCATCCTGCATATCCTCTGCAAGATGCCCTGTGTTTTTTGGGGATTATAGCGAATCTCGCACCAGCTGCCCATAGGGAAGTGATTTGTACCCAAGCCTCGAATAGAGTGCCGCCGCTTTTTCATTACGCGGCGCAACCTCCAGACGAAATCGCTTGGCTTCCGGCCAACGGCAGTGCACCGCTTGCAAAAGTGCTGTGCCGACCCCCTGTCCGCGCGTGGCATCTGAAACATATAATTCTTCAATCCACACCGTCAGCCCGCCGGCTTCATTTGACCAGGTCAGTGCCAGCATGGCAAATCCAACTGGCGTTTCGTCCTGCTCGGCAATCAAGCAATCCACATAGGGCGAATGCTCCATCAAGGCTGCAAAGGTCGCGCGTGCGTGCGACATCGGCACAGGATGCTCCACCCCTTCGGTGTGATAAAACGCATTCATCAGCGCAAGAAATGCAGCCTCATCCTTGACTTCTATTTTACGAATCTGCACGTTTGACACTCCTCCTGAAAACGCTTACATCTGCGTAAGTGCTTGTTCCAAATCTGCAATGATGTCCTCCACGTGCTCCAGACCCACAGAAATACGCACCAGACCAGGTTCGATGCCTGCCGCCACGAGCTGTTCATCCGTCAACTGGCGATGGGTTTCGCTTGCAGGATGCAGTACGCAGGTGCGAATGTCGGCAACATGGACTTCGTTCGATGCCAATTTTAAGCTGTCCATAAACCGCATTGCCGCATTGCGACCTGCCTTGATGTTGACAGACATGACACCAGATGTGCCCTTTGGCAGATATTTTTGCGCCAACGCATGATATTTATCACCCGCAAGCCCCGGATACCGCACTTCTGAAATCTTATCATTCCCCAGCAGATACTGCGCCACCTTTTCTGCATTGCGGCAATACTGCTCCATACGCACTGGCAGGGTTTCCAACCCCAAATTCAGCAAAAATGCTGAATGCGCCGCAGGATAACATCCAAAATCACGCATCAGCTGCATCCGTGCCTTTATGATATAGGCAATCGCCCCAAAGTCACGGGTATACACTACTCCATGATAGCTTTCGTCCGGCTCGGTGAAGTCTGGAAATTTGCCGCTCGCCGCCCAGTCAAATTTGCCGGAATCCACAATGGCACCGCCCACCTGCACCGCGTGCCCATCCATATATTTGGAGGTGGAATGGATGACAATATCCGCACCGAATTCGATGGGACGGCACAGCACAGGGGTTGCAAAGGTGTTGTCCACAATCAGCGGCAGTCCGTTTTGATGCGCAATGTCCGCCCATTTTTCTATATCAAACACAGTCAGTGCAGGGTTTGCCAGTGTTTCGCCAAAAACCGCTTTGGTATTGGGGCGAATCAGTGCCTGAATTTCCTCTGCCGTTGCCTCTGGACGCACCCAAATGCACTCAATGCCCAGCTTTTTCAGTGTCACACCAAACAGATTGATAGAACCACCATAAATCGTGGTCACCGACAGAAAGCTGTCCCCCGCCGAGCAGATGTTCAAAATGGACAGCAACGCCGCCGCCTGCCCGCTTGAGGTCAGCATCGCCGCCGCGCCCCCCTCGAGGGCTGCAATCTTTTTTTCTACCGCATCGCACGTGGGGTTTGCAAAACGGGAATACATAAATTCGGTAGGCATATCAAACAGTGCCGCGACATGCTCTGTCGAATCAAAACGATAGGTCGTGCTCTGCACGATGGGCATCACACGCGGTGCACCGTTTTCCGGCGTATATCCCGCATGCAGACATTGGGTTTCCAGCTTCATGAGCCATTTTCCTCCAGTATCGAACGAAATTACAAATTATTTTTACCATATTGTATCATGTGCACTTGTTAAGCACAAGAGAAACCTTGCCCCAACGGTTTTTGACTGTTATAATGAAAGAAATAAAAACCCCCTCGAAAAGGAGTTTTCACGATGGAACAATCCAAACTGGAGCGCATCAATGCGCTTGCCAAAAAAGCCAAGCTGGAAGGGCTGACCGATGCTGAAAAAATCGAACAGCAAGCCCTGCGCGAAGAATATATCAAAGCCTATCGTGCCAACTTAAAGGCACAGCTCGATAACACCGTTGTACTGCAGCCAGATGGTTCTGCGATGCGTCTGCGCTCCAAAAAATCAAAATGAACAACATTTCTCTGCCTTGTGCAGTCGCCGAGATTTTGGACAGGCTGGAGGGTGCCGGTTTTGCGACCTACGTTGTCGGCGGCTGTGTGCGCGACCAACTGCGCGGGCAACCCCCACACGATTGGGATGTTTGCACAGCGGCAACCCCCGCCCAAATGCACGCGGTGCTTTCGGATATGCGTCTGATAGACACCGGTTTACAGCATGGCACTGTCACCGCGATTTCCGATGGTATGCCGATTGAAATCACCACCTTTCGCACCGAAAGCGGCTATTCAGACGGCAGACGCCCCGACAAGGTGCAGTTCATTGACGACGTCACGCAGGATTTGGCACGGCGCGATTTCACCATCGGCGCCATGGCATACAGTCCCACCCGCGGGCTCTGTGACCCCTTTGGCGGACAGCAGGATTTGGCGCAAAACACCCTGCGCTGTGTGGGGGATGCCGATGCTCGCTTCACCGAGGACGCCCTGCGGATTTTGCGCGCCCTGCGCTTTGCTGCCACAGACGGCTTCCAAATCACACCCGAAACCGCATCCTCACTGCATCGCCAAGCCCCGCACCTGTCACAAATCGCACCGGAACGACTGCGCGAAGAACTGCTGCGGTTGCTGTGCGGACGTTTTGCAGGGCAGGTATTGCGCACCTTCCGCGCGATACTGACGCCGATTTGTCCCGAACTTGCCGCCATGTTTGATTTTCAACAGCACAACGCCCACCATCTGTTCGACGTATGGGAGCACACCGTGCGCATGGTGGAGCAGATTCCTGCCCTGCCTGTGCTGCGTATGGCAGCACTCCTGCATGACAGCGGTAAGCCTGCATCTTTCACCATGGGCACCAATGGCGTCGGGCATTTTTACGGACACGCCAAGGAAAGTGTCGTGTTGGCGGAGCTGCTGCTGACACGCCTGCGGTTTCCGAATCAACTACAGGCGGATATTCTCTTTTTGGTCGAACAGCATGACCGTCCACTGGGAGATAACCCGCGTCTCATCCGCCGCCGTCTGTCCCGCATTGGCGAACACCGCTTTCGGCAGTTGCTTGCCGTCAAAAAAGCCGACTGTGTCGGACAAGGCACACACCGAGAAAATATCACGGGTCTGTTGGAAACCGAAACCCTGTTGGAGCAGGTTTTGGAATACGAAAACTGTACGCAGCCGGTGCAGCTAGCCGTGAACGGCAACCATATGCTCACACTCGGTTTGCAGGGCGCAGACATTGGCAAAATGCTGCGGCTTTTGTTTGCGCACGTGCTTGAAAAACCCGAAGACAACGACCCGCAGATTTTGCTGAACTTTGCACAACACGCCCTGGAAAGGAGCACCAAATACCCATGAAACAGTCTTATATAGATGCCTTTCAGAAGAATATTCACCGACGCGGTGCTGACAAGCTTCTGGAATGGATGAACACCACTGATTTTTTCACCGCCCCCGCCTCTACACGCTTTCACGCCGCCTATGAGGGCGGTCTGTTGGCGCACTCATTCAATGTCTACAATGTGCTGATTTCTAAGCACTATGACCCTTCTACAGACGATTTGGAAAGCTTCACCATCGTTTCTTTGCTGCATGACCTGTGCAAAGCAGGCTTTTACACGCTCTCTTACCGCAATGCCAAGAACGAGCGCGGTGAATGGGAAAAAGTGCCCTTTTATACGGTGGATGACCGTTTTCCATATGGACATGGGGAAAAATCTGTGTTTTTGATTGAGCGGTTTATGCACCTGAAAAATGAAGAAGCCGTTGCCATTCGCTGGCACATGGGCGGCTTTGATGAAGCGGTGCGCGGCGGCTCGTTTGCCCTTGCAAACGCATTTTCGATGTATCCGCTTGCGGTCAAGCTACATTTAGCGGATTTGGAAGCCAGCTATCTGTATGAAAAACGACCGCAAACAGACAACGAGTAAGGAGAATCCACGATGAAAACCCGAGAATATCGCATCCAAACCGACCCACAGCGTATGTACAACATCACCGATGTGCTGCTGGATGCCGTCTATGAAAGCGGCGTGCAAAGTGGCATCTGCATGGTGTTTTGTCCGCACACCACTGCCGGCATCACCATTAACGAAAACGCCGACCCTGATGTGCAGCAGGATATGTTGCTGGGGCTTCGCGAGGCGTTTCCCGACCGACGCGAATTTCAGCACATGGAGGGCAATTCCCCTGCGCATCTGAAGGCTTCCTGTGTCGGCGCGAGCGAATCGGTCATCATTGAGGACGGACGGCTGCTGCTTGGTACGTGGCAGGGTGTGTATTTTTGTGAATTTGACGGCCCGCGCAACCGCCGCTATTTTATCAAAATCATGGAAGATGCACCTGTGAATGCTCCGGAAGAAGGTGTGTAAATGTCTGTCGAACAGCTGTATCCAAACATTTATCGCATTGCAGTGCCGCTGCCGGGCAGTCCGCTCAAAACACTCAACTGCTACATTCTGCGCGGCGCTGCGGGTGAGCGCAATCTCATGATTGACACAGGGTTCAATCACGATGCCTGTGAGGACGCCATCCGCAGTGGCTTGCAGGAAATCGGGGTTTCCATGGAAAATACCGATATTTTCCTCACCCATCTGCACGCTGACCACACTGGTCTTTGTGGTCGACTGCAAACCCCGCAAACCCGTGTTTTCATCCGTGCGTGTGATGGGGCACGCGTCAATGGCTTTTTGACACAAGCCTATTGGGAGAATCTGATGGCGCTGCAGCAGCCAATGGGAGTGCCCGAAACCGACCGCTTGGATTATCACAAACATCCTGCGTTTTTAAACCGTGTCGACCATGCAATGTCCTTCACTGATGCGGGTGATGGTATGCGTTTTTCCATTGGCGGCTACCAGCTGGAAGCGGTTGACCTCGCCGGACATACCCCCGGGCAGCTGGGGCTTTGGGCGCGGGAACAGGGCATTTTGTTCTGTGGTGACCATATTCTTGCCAAAATTTCGCCCAACATTTGTTTGTGGGATTTTGAAAACGACTATCTGGAAATCTACCTGCGCAACCTGCGCAAAGTGGAAAGTATGCAGGTGAAAGCGTTGCTGAGTGCACATCGCCAACCGATTACAGATGTTTCCACGCGCATTGCAGAACTCACCACACATCATGCGCAGCGATGTGATGAAATTTGCAGCCTGCTTTCCCAGAACGGGGCGCAGAGTGTTTGGCAGCTTGCGCATGGTATGCATTGGGATTTTGGCGAAAGCATATTCGGCACATTTCCGCCCAACCAAAAATGGTTTGGACTGCTGGAGGTATTCGCTCACACCGAGCATTTGCGCCGCATTGAACGCATTCAGTGCCGCCAAACAAACCCTGTTTTTCTATATGAACACCATAATTGACCACAATTTTTCATGAACGAGGTGGCTTTTGGCTTTTCCTCGCCATATCAACTGTGACACTTTCTCCGTACTGCTGCATATCTTAATAGCAAGCATACGAACAGAACGCGGATGGTATCCTAACGCAGGCATAAGACTGCCTGCAACGATATATCCTTGCAGTGAAAGGTGGTCTTTTTTATGACAATCCATGTGGTGCAGCCGGGTCAAAGTGTTTATTCGATTTCCAAGCTCTATCAAGTGCCTATGGAACGGATTATCAGCGACAATGAGCTAACGCATCCCGAAAGTTTGGCAGTTGGGCAGGCACTTGTCATCCGATACCCCAATTCCTACCATATTGTAGAGCCTGGACAAACCCTCACCTCGATTGCGGCAATGTACGGCACCACTATCAATCGATTGTTTCAACTCAACCCCAGTTTAGGCGGTATGCCGAATGTGATTCCGGGGCAAGTGCTGATTGTGTCCTTGACCGAACCGATTGTGGGCAGTCTGGCGGTGAACGGCTATGTTTATCCCAACATCGACCGCTCCATTTTACGTAAAACCCTGCCGTATCTATCGTATATGTCGGTATTTTCCTATGGATTCAATCCCGAAACCGGTGAATTGATTCAGCAGGACGATGTGGAAATCGTCAAGCTTGCGCGTTCTTATCGTGCGTCCCCCATTCTGGTGCTGACCACGATTGATGCCGCAGGTACATTTTCCAGTCAGCGTGCCCATGACTTGCTCAACAATCCTACGGCGCAGGATGCGCTGCTAGACCAACTGGCAAACACCATGAAATCCAAAGATTATGCAGGTATGGACATCGATTTCGAGTATATCCCTCCCGAAGATACGGTCAAATATGCCGCATTTGTGCAAAAAGCAACCGATTTTATGAATGCACAAAATTTTGTCGTGATGGTTTCGCTTGCACCGAAAACCTCTTCCAATCAGCCGGGGTTGCTTTATGAAGCCCACGATTATCATGCACTTGGCGCTGCTGCAAACAATGCCCTGCTGATGACCTATGAATGGGGCTTCAGCCGCTCGGCGCCGATGGCGGTCGCTCCTCTAGGCAAGGTGCGCGAAGTGGTGCAATATGCCGTCAGCGAAATTCCGTCGCAAAAGATTTTTATGGGCATTCCCAATTACGGGTACGATTGGACCTTGCCGCACATTGCCGGTGTCAGCGTGGCACGCAGCATGGGCAATGTTGAAGCGGTTGACCAAGCGGTTTCGGAAAACGCCGAAATTCTCTATGACTGGACGGCGCAGTCGCCCAACTATGAATATTGGCGCGCACAACGGCAGCACGAGGTATGGTTTGAAGATGCACGCAGCATCCGTGCAAAGCTCGCACTGGCGGCAAGCTTTGGTCTGCGCGGTGTCAGCATTTGGTCACTGATGCGCTATTTCCCGCAGCTGTGGCTGGTGCTCAGTGCACAATATAACATTGAAAAAACCGGCGTAAATTCTGGAAATCACACTTGATTTTATATAAAAAACAGCTGATTTTGTAACAATGTACTGACAAAGTTAACATTTACCGTTGCATCTGTCCTGCACACCATGGTAACCTTTGAAAGAAGCAGAGATGCCCTAGCATGGCAGTATGATTTCTCTGCTAAAAATAAGGAGTGTGAAACAAATGAAGCATTTTAAGAAACTCACCGTAACCGTAACCTGCATTGCACTTGCAGGTGCCGTGTCCGCCGGCGCAGTATGTCTGCCCTCCGTTTCCGCACAGAACAGTGCATCCCCTGTGCGCGTTACCGCCCAAGGAAAAATCCCTGCATCGCTGCAGCAGCTGCTGAATCGACTCTGCGGAAATCGCATCCTATTCAGCACCCCTGCCAGCCGCACAGATACAACTCAAACCCCTTCGACAGACACCGATACATCTACCCCGACAACCGACACCACGCAAGCCACAGAAACCACGACCCCCTCCACCTCGACAGATACGGACACCACAAGCACCACCCCAACCGCTTCCGACGCCTCTTATGTCGAGCAGGTCGTGCAGCTGGTGAATAAAGAGCGCACCTCCCGCGGACTGCAGGCATTGACCATTGACAGCGCAGTGCAAGCAGCAGCGCAAGTACGTGCCGAGGAACAAGCGCAAAGCTTCTCCCACACCCGACCGAACGGCACTTCCTGCTTCACCGCCTTGGATGCCCAAAGTGTTTCCTATCGCAGTGCAGGCGAAAACATTGCCTATGGTCAGCAGACACCGGAAGAGGTCATGACCGCTTGGATGAATTCTGAAGGACACCGTGCCAATATCCTCAACAAAGGTTTTACAACCATCGGTGTTGGCTATGCATCCATCAACGGCCAGAGCTATTGGGCGCAAATGTTTATCTCCTAAGATTTTTTTGCGCAGCAAAGATTTTTGTTTGACAAAAAGATTTTTCTAGCGTATACTCTTACTCATGCAGGGGGACCGCATAGGCGGTTGAGATGACTGGGGTAACAGTCACCACCCTTTGAACCTGTTGGTTAACACCATCGTAGGGAAGCGTGATGGCAGTCCGGTTTTGCATCGCACTGCGCAATTTTGGATTTTGTATGTAGAAATCCGGCTTACTTGAGATGGTAAGCCGGATTTTTTTGCATTTTGGAGGTTTTTTATGAAAATTAACGGTGCACCTTTTTCTCTGGATACCCCAATGACCGTGCAAGGGTATCTATTGCAGGCAGGCTATGCGCCGGAACGCGTTGCCGTTGAACGAAACGGCACCATCATTCCGCGCAGCCAGTTCGCAGAAACCCAGCTTTCCGATGCGGACACCTTAGAAATCGTGACGTTCGTGGGGGGTGGCTGAAGATGCTGACCGAAGCGCAGTTGTATGCTGCACTGGTTAAGCGGCATGGCGAAGCCACCCAGCGGAAGCTTGCGCAGGCAGTGGTTGGCATTGCGGGCTTGGGTGGGCTTGGCTCTAACATTGCGGTGCATCTGGCACGGCTTGGCGTGGGCACACTGATTCTTGCCGATTTTGACCGTGTGGACCTATCCAATTTAAACCGTCAGCACTATACCATGCACGATTTGTATCGCCCCAAAACCGAAGCATTGATTGCGCAGCTGCGGGAAATCAACCCCTATTTGACCTATATCCCGCATACAGTACGCATCACACCACAAAATGCGGCATCTCTTTTCAAAAACTGCACCGTCATCTGTGAAGCCTTTGACCGCGCGGACCAAAAGGCGATGCTGATTGAAACCCTGCTGACCGACCTGCCCGAAATCCCGCTCGTTGCCGCAAGCGGCATGGCAGGCGCTTCTTCTGCAAACACCATCCAAACGCGGCATCGTTTTGCAAAGCTGTATCTATGCGGCGATGAAACCAGTGACCTTTCCGACCATCTGCCGCTCATGGCACCACGTGTTGCCGTCTGCGCTGCACATCAGGCAACCATGGTGCTGCGGCTGATACTCGGCGAAACACAGCCATAAACTCTTTGTTTACAATATATATTTCATAAAGGAGCATTTCTATGAAAGACGATACCCTGCTGCTCGGCGGGCACAGCTTTACCTCCCGCTTCATTCTTGGCTCAGGCAAGTTCTCACTTGATTTGGTCAAGGCATCCATTGACCACGCCGAAGCGCAAATCATCACCCTTGCCCTGCGCCGTGCCAATGCTGGCGGCATTGCTAACATTCTGGATTATATCCCCAAAACGGTGACCCTGCTGCCGAACACCTCCGGCGCACGCACCGCAGACGAAGCCATTCGCATTGCACGGCTGGCGCGCGAATGTGGCTGCGGTGATTTCATCAAAATCGAGGTCATCCACGACTCCAAATACCTTCTGCCGGACAATTATGAAACCATCCGCGCCACAGAAGTGCTGGCGAAAGAAGGCTTTGTGGTAATGCCCTATTTCTATCCGGATTTGAACGTGGCACGTGACCTGAAAAACGTAGGTGCCGCATCTATTATGCCGCTCGGCGCACCGATTGGCTCCAACAAGGGACTGTGCACCCGCGAATTCATCCAGATTTTGATTGACGAAGTGGATTTGCCCGTTATTGTGGATGCAGGCATCGGACGACCCTCCCAAGCCTGTGAAGCGATGGAAATGGGCGCGGCGGCGTGCATGGTCAACACTGCCATTGCCACCGCAGGCGATATTCCCAGGATGGCAGGCGCATTTAAAAACGCCATTGCCGCAGGGCGTGCCGCGTATCTGTCTGGTTTGGGTCGCGTACGTGACACCGCTTCTGCTTCCTCTCCTCTCACCGGCTTTTTGGAGGCGTAACCATGCAGGAACAACGAATCGACCATATGCAATATCTGCCTGACATGGAGATTTTGCAGGACAATAGCGTCATGGAGCAGGTGCTTTTTCTGCACCAGAGCTATGCCGAAGAGCAATATACCGCCGTAGATGTCCAGCGTGCCTTGCAGCGTGACATCCTGCAGCCAGAGGACTTCGGCGCACTGCTTTCCCCTGCCGCGTTTCCCTTTTTGGAGCAAATCGCACAGCGTGCCCAGCAGGAAACCCGCAAGCACTTTGGAAACTCCATCCAAATGTTTACCCCACTGTATATTGCCAATTACTGCGAAAACCACTGCATCTACTGCGGGTTCAACTGCACCAACCAAATTCGGCGTGCCAAGCTAGACGCTGCTGAAATCGAACGGGAACTGCAAGCCATCGCGGAAACCGGCTTGCAGGAAGTGCTGATTTTGACAGGTGAAAGCCGTAAAATGTCCCCGGTTTCCTACATCGGCGAAGCCTGTGCGCTCGCTCGTAAATATTTCCGTGTGGTAGGTCTTGAAATCTATCCGCTCAATACGGATGAATATGCCTATTTACATGAACAGGGTGCAGATTATGTAACCGTTTTCCAAGAAACCTACAACCCCGATAAATATGAAACCCTGCACTTGGCAGGGCACAAGCGCATTTTCCCCTATCGCCTGTGTGCGCAGGAGCGTGCGCTGCGCGGCGGTATGCGAGGGGTTGGCTTTGCGGCACTGCTGGGTCTGGACGATTTCCGCCGCGATGCGTTTGCCACAGGGATGCACGCCTATCTCTTGCAGCGCAACTATCCCCATGCAGAAATCGCCATTTCCTGTCCGCGTCTGCGCCCCATCATCAACAATGACAAAATCAACCCCAAGGATGTGCATGAGGCACAGCTGCTGCAAGTCATTTGCGCCTATCGAATTTTTTTGCCGTTTGCTTCCATCACGATTTCCACGCGCGAGCGTGCCCATTTCCGTGACCATATCATTAACATTGCCGCCACCAAAATTTCTGCGGGTGTGGATGTGGGCATTGGCGGGCACGCCGATGAGAGCGACAACAAAGGCGACGAACAATTTGAGATTTCCGATGGTCGCTCGGTAGAGGAAGTGCTCCAAGCGATTACCAATCAAGGCTTGCAGCCTGTGATGGCAGATTATTTATATGTCTGATATTATTTGCGTGACCCATCGCAGGCTGTGCCCCGATGATTTTCTGACCAGAATGCAGCGCATTCTTGCCGCACAGCCCCATGCCGTCATTTTGCGGGAAAAGGATTTGTGCGAAGCGGACTATTTGGCACTGGCACGAGAGCTTCTGCCGCTTTGTAAGGCGCAAAACGTGCCCCTCCTGCTCAATGGACATCCACAGCTTTCCATATCACTCGGCTGTGGCGCACATCTGCCCTTTGTACGGCGCACGGAGCTTGTACAAGGCGGCATTTCGGTGCATACGCCCGCAGAAGCACAGACACTGCGGCAGTCAAACGCTTCCTATCTCATCGCGGGGCACATTTGGGCAACCGACTGCAAAGCAGGGCTTGCAGGGCGCGGTACGGCATTCCTGCAAGCGGTGGTGCAGTCTGCGGGCACAATTCCGGTCTATGCTATTGGCGGCGTGACCCCCGCGCGTATGCCCGACGTGCGCAAAGCAGGTGCCTGCGGTGCCTGCGTGATGAGCGGACTGATGACCCATCCCGACCCTACCGCATACTTACAAGCATTTTCAACAATCTGATACAACCATTCACGAACTTTTGAAATGAGGATTTCTACCATGAGAACATATGCAACCCAAATGGACGCGGCAAAGCGCGGTATCATCACCCCTGAAATGGAAACTGTAGCGACAAAAGAAAACCGTACAGCCGAATATATCCGTGAACGCGTTGCCGCAGGCACGATTGCGATTCCTGCCAATGTCAGCCACAAAAGCCTGTCGGCAGAAGCCGTTGGCGATGGCACACGTGTCAAAATCAATGTAAACCTTGGCATTTCTGGCGATGCAAAGGATTATGATTTGGAGCTGGAAAAGGTCAAAATGGCAATCGACATGGGTGCAGAATCCATTATGGACCTCTCGAACTACGGCAAAACCAATCAGTTCCGCACCAAGCTGGTGGAATTCTCCACCGCTATGATTGGTACTGTACCGATGTATGATGCCATTGGCTATCTGGAAAAGGATTTGCTGCAAATCACCGCCAAAGACTTCCTGCGTGTCATTGAAGCGCACGCCAAGGAGGGTGTGGACTTCATGACCATCCACGCCGGCATCAATCGCCGCGCTGTGGAAGGTTTTCTGCGCGAAGGACGCAAAATGAACATCGTGTCGCGCGGCGGTTCTCTGCTGTTTGCGTGGATGCAGATGACAGGCAACGAAAACCCCTTCTATGAATATTATGACGAAGTGCTGGACATCCTGCGCCAGTATGATGTGACCATTTCTCTTGGCGATGCCCTGCGTCCCGGCTGCATTGCCGACTCCTCTGATGCGGGACAGATTTCGGAACTCATTGAACTGGGGGCATTGACAAAGCGCGCTTGGGCGCGCGATGTGCAGGTGATGGTGGAAGGCCCCGGCCATATGGCGATGAACGAAATTGCTGCCAATATGGTGCTGCAAAAGCGTTTGTGCCATGGTGCACCATTCTACGTCTTAGGCCCGCTTGTCACCGACATTGCGCCCGGCTATGACCACATCACCTCTGCCATCGGCGGTGCGATTGCGGCATCCTCCGGCGCAAACTTCCTGTGCTATGTGACCCCTGCGGAGCACCTGCGTTTGCCCGACCTGCACGATGTACGCGAAGGCATTGTTGCCAGCAAAATTGCCGCCCATGCCGCAGACATTGCAAATGGTCTGCCCGGCGCACGTGACCGCGACAACGCGATGTCAGATGCACGCCATAATTTGGATTGGGATGAGATGTTCCGTTTGGCAATGGACCCCGAAAAAGCCGAGCGTTTCTACAACCAGACTCCACCGGCTGACCGTCACAGCTGTTCCATGTGCGGCAAAATGTGCGCGGTACGCACCACCAATTTGATTTTAGAAGGGAAAACCGTCGAATTCTGCACAGAAAACGGTGCTTGCTGATTGACATTTTCAGAGAATTGCTCCATAATAATAAGAAACAGATGTAGTTCTTATCGCGTATCAAAAAGGAGTATTTTTTATGTTGAAAATCGTTGCAAGTGCACCCCTCAAGCCCGACTGCAAGGCGCAGTTTTTGGAACTCGCTCGCCCGCTCGTGGAGGCTTCTCGTGCAGAAGATGGGAATATTTCCTATGATTTGACCGAAAGCACATCCGACCCGAACACCGTTGCCTTCATTGAGTTCTGGAAAGACGAAGACGCTATTAAGCTCCACAATGCCACCGCGCATTTCACCTCTACCGTGCCGCAGTTTGAAGCGTTCTTTGCAGCACCGATGTCGGTCACCATTTATCGCGATTTGCTGTAATCCCCATAAAAAAAGAGCCGAAAGGCTCTTTTTTTGCGCTCACTCTGCATTCCACAGACAGGCTTCCAAATCCACTGTTCCGTCCTCCCGAAACGATACCCCCTCTGCCGCAAGCCGTGTGCGCTGTACCGCGGCGCCGCCAAATACAAACCCCTGCGCCAATGCACCTGTGCGGTTCACCACCCGATGGCAAGGAATCTGCGCTGGGTTGGGATTGCTGTGCAAAGCATACCCCACGACCCTTGCCCACCGTGGATTGCCTGCCAACCACGCAACCTGTCCATAGGTTGCGACTTTTCCTGTCGGTATTTGCCGTACGATTTCATAAATGCGCTCAAACGTTCTGCCCATTGTACCCCTCCCTCGTGCTTCTGCACCTTACCATATATTTGATACACAAAAAGTACGGCACCTATATCGGCGCCGCACTTTTGAACCCTATTCGTGTCACTCAATACCCCCAAGGGAAGGTATAGCTTTCTGCATTGTCGTTGCTTTCACCGCTTCCACTGTCGCTGCTTGGGGTGGTTGTGGTGGTGTTGCTTGTCAAATCATTTTCATCTGCCAAGGTAATGGTGATGTCCATGCTTTCGCCTGTGCTGATGCGATACACCGTCAGCGTCAAGCTATCTCCCGCCTTCAGCTGTTCCTTTTCCTTGTTGATTTCGTCCATAGTCTGGATGGTTTTACCATTCACCGCCGTGATGATGTCCTTCGCCTGCAAGCCCTTTGCTGCCGCATCGCTGCGGGCATCCACTTCGGTAATCAGCACACCCTGCGGCACATCGTTGTAGGCTGCGGTCTGCTCGCTGATGTTATAGCCTGTCACGCCAATCGCAGGACGTCCCGGCACATATCCATAGGCAATCAGCTGGTCAACAATGTCCTTCGCGGTGTCAATCGGAATGGCAAATCCCAAGCCTTCATAATAGGAAATGCCGAGCTTTGCCGAAGTGATGCCAATGACCTGCCCATACTGGTTGATGAGCGCACCGCCCGAGTTGCCGGGGTTGATGGACGCATCTGTTTGAATCAGTGTCATAACGCGGTCATCTATGGTAATATCACGATTGATGGCAGAAATACTGCCGGTTGTGATAGAGTTTGCCAGCTCCACGCCGCCGGGTGAGCCGATGGCATAGGCGGTTTCGCCTGCTTTCAGCTGCGCAGAATCGCCAAACTCTGCGGGTGTAAAGTTGACACCGCTTTCACTGATTTTCAGCACTGCCAAGTCCGTTTTGGTGTCTGACCCGATGATTTCTGCATTGTGCTGCATCCCATCCGAGGTCACGATGCTGACTTTATCAGCGCCCGAAATCACATGGGCGTTGGTGATGATATAGCCATCCGTGGTCATGATGACACCCGAACCACTGCTTGTGCCCTGTGTGGTCAAGGAGGTGGACACGATACTCACAACCGATGGGGACACCTTTTCATAGATTTGGTCACCCGTCAGCACACTGCCCGTGCTGCTGCTGTCTGTGGAGGCTTCGCTGATGGTCAGCTGCGGGGTGTCGGCAATGACCTGCTGGGTTTCTGCCGCCGATGTCGTCTGTGTACCGCTTGGATTGCCGAGCATACCGCCCGCAAGTGCGCCACCTGCAAAAATTGCACAAGCTGCCACAACACCGCCCAAAGCATAGAGGATGCGTCTGTTTTTCCCGTCTTTCTTGGTGCTTTTATGTTGCTTTTTGTTTTGCTCCTGCCATTCCTGATAGGTACGGTATGCGTTTGGCTGCGGATGGTTTCCCCCCTCACCCATGCGCACAGGGGTTTGATACGGGGTACGCGGCACAGCGGTATTCCATCCTTCCTGCGGATTGTCCCACTGCTGCGTGGGTGTCTGGGTGTTCCAACCGCTCTGTGCACCCGCATCTGCCGTATGGTTCGGCTGGGTGTTCCAACCGTCCTGCGCGTCCTGCGATGTGCCCGCATCTGCATTGTTCCAGCCGTTTTGCGGCGCATCGAAGCCACTTGCAGTGGTGGTGTTCCAGCCGCTTTGCGGCGTGTCCGTACCGTTGGGGGATGCTGTGTTCCACCCCTCCTGCGCATCTGCAGACACATGGTCTTGCGATTGGGTCTTGCCAAATATATGATGTACGGTATCGTTCTGCTGCGGATAACCGCCGCCGTTTTGATTTTTCTCATCCATATCTACTCATGTCCTTTCATACTATCCAAACAGCGTTTTCTCGCTCTTTACTGTAGAACCTATTGTACTGTGCAGTTGTGACATTTTTATAATAGGATTATGAATTGTTTGTAAATTCCGCATCCTCTGCTTCCGCCGCTCTGCTGCTCGTCTTTTTCTGCTGTGCTAATGGTAATGTAAAGGAAAATTCTGTTTCACCTCCAGAGGAGCGCACCGAAATATCACCGCCATGCAAATTGATAATATTCTTGACAATATACAGCCCTAATCCCGCGCCGGTACGATCACGACTGCGCGACTGGTCTGCTTTATAAAATCGGTCAAAAATATGCGACAAATCCTCGGATGCAATGCCGCCGCCTGTGTTGCTAATGGAAAACGCACACATATTTTGCGCGATGTGCGCCTGTAGCACCAAACGGCCGCCCTCGTCCACAAACTTCACCGCATTGTCCACCAGATTATACACCGCGCGGAACACATGGTCGCGGTCACCCATGACCATCATCTGGTCATCAAATTCCACCTCGACCGCCACGAGCTTGGCATCGATTTTCTGTTCAAAGGACAGGATAATTTGGCTTGCCATTTCGGAAAAATCAAAGGGCGCAGGCGTCAGCAGCAGCTCACCGGATTGGATTTTTGCGGTGTCCAGCATACGCACCACCATGCGGCTGAGGCGATGCACCTCCTCAGAAATCACGTGCAGATATTTTTCATGCTGCGCCTGCGGAATGGTGCCATCCAGCATACCATCCACAAAGCCGCCGATGGTTGTCATCGGGGTCTTAAATTCATGCGAAACATTGCCAATAAACCCACGGGTGAGTTCCTCCAGCTGCTCCAGACCGCTTGCCATGTGGTTGAAGGACGCCGCCAGCTCGTCAATCTCTCCGCAATGGTTATCCTGCGGCACGCGCACTGAAAAATCACCGTTTGCAAAGGCACGTGCTGCCCCCGCCATCGTTTTCAGCGGACGCGTCATGCGCGCAGAGGTCATATAGGTCATGATGAGAATGCCAATCAGTGCAGAGGCAACAATAATCACGAAGATGCGGCTGACATGGCTCAGCATCCCGACCGTTGTCTGCAAATTCATGTTCACAAACACCAGCGCGCAAATATTCCCTTGCGAATCCACGCACCGCGTGCCGACCACATAGTTTGTGTCCGACAGAATATTACCGAGCGTGCCGATTTCCCCATAATATCCCATTGTGGAAATCTGCCGCACAATGGAGGTTGCCACCTGTCCGCCACGGTCCACCGAAACCGCAGAATCATCCGCTGCAATGCAAATATTGCCGTCAGGGTCGGTAATCAGAATTTCAACCTGCCCATCCCGCGCCATACGAATTAAAGAAATTTGATACAGGGTATCGATTTCTGTTGAATAATTTTCCAAAACCGTGACCGTTTGCTCCGCAACCGTATTTGCAGTCTGTTTGATTTGCTCCTTTTTCTCCTGCAAAGAATACATTCCAATCTGCCGCAGAAACACCGCCCCGGCAATCAGCAATGCTACCAACAGAATCGCCGCATAAGACACAAAGCTGCGGGCAAAAAAACTGGTTTTTCGCATCATAGGCTCAATCCTTTGTTTCAAACTTGTAGCCGACACCCCACACGGTTTTCAGCTCCCACTTTTCGCTGACGCCCTCCAGCTTCTCGCGCAGACGCTTCACATGGACATCGACGGTTCGGGTGTCACCGAAATAGTCAAATCCCCAGACCTCATCCAGCAGCTGCGCACGTGTGAACACACGATTGGGGCTTTGTGCCAGAAAGTACAGCAGCTCAATTTCTTTAGGCGGCGCATCCACGCGCTTGCCACGCACCACCAAATCGTATGCCTGCTTATCCACCACCAGATTTTCATAGGCAATTTTGCCATCATCATCGGGCGCAAATCGGCGAAACACTGCCCGAATGCGTGCAATCACCTCACGCATTTCCAAGGGCTTTACAATATAATCATCCGCCCCCATCTCCAAGCCGGATACACGGTCTGAGGTTTCTGCCTTGGCTGTCAGCATGATGATGGGCACTTTGCTTTCTTTACGCACCGCAGCGCACACCTGCCAGCCATCCATAATCGGCATCATCACATCCAGCAGCAGCATATCCGGATTTTCTTTTTTCCACTTTTGCAGACCATCCGCACCATTGGCTGCCTCCACGACGGTAAAGCCTTCATGCTCCAAATAAATCCGCAGCAGCTCGCGGATATTTTCCTCATCTTCAACAATCAAAATTTTTTTTGCCATTACCTATTACACCTGCCGTTTTTTCAAGATTGATTTTGGACCGCTTCGCCCTGCACGCAGGATTGCGGACAAAATGCGGTCTTTTATAGTATACACCTTGCATGCGCCCTTGTCATGAACAAGCTATGAACGGATGCACGTTTATTTTTGTGCGTTGTCAAGGATTTTTTCAATTTCTTTTTCGTCGTTTTATCATAAAATACAAAAACAAATTAGGAAGGGTGACAATTTTTTCACAAACCTATTTCACTTGACAAGCAGCTGTGGTATGATAGAATTGTTGAAAAATAGGGGTCTTATCATTGGGTGCTGTGCGGTCTGCTTCTTTTGGGGCAAGCTATGCGCAACGCCTTTCCATAATGGCTGTATGAATAGAACAGGGAGTGAAAAAACGCGTGAAAATCAACATCACCGAAACCGTGCTGCGCGATGCAAACCAATCGCTCATGGCAACACGTTTACCGCTCGCAGACTTCAAAGAGGCACTGGAACGCATGGATACGGCAGGATATTATTCTGTCGAATGCTGGGGTGGCGCCACCTTTGATTCCTGCCTGCGGTATCTGGGGGAAAACCCTTGGGAGCGTCTGCGTGTCATCCGCAAGCATATGAAGCATACCAAACTGCAAATGCTGCTGCGCGGACAAAATCTTTTGGGATACCATCACTATTCGGACGACACCGTCCGACGCTTTGTGCGCAAAGCCATTGAAAACGGTATGGACATTCTGCGCATTTTTGATGCGCTCAATGACCTACGCAATATCGAAACGGCTGTGGACGAGTGTCTGAAGTCCGGCGGTCATGCCCAGGGCACCATTTGCTACACCATCAGCCCCATCCATAGTCTGGAGATGTATGTCGGTCTGGGTCGCCGTATTGAAGAAATGGGCTGCAACAGCCTGTGCATTAAGGATATGGCAGGCATTATGAGCCCGCAGGAATGCTTTGACCTTGTCAGTGCGCTGAAAAAGGAAATCAAAATTCCGGTGTTCGTACACACCCATGCAACCTCTGGGCTAGGCTCTATGACCTATCTCAAGGCTGCAGAAGCCGGTGCTGACGGCATCGACTGCGCCACCTCCTGCTTTGCAGGCGGTACCTCACAGCCGGCGACCGAATCCATGGTCTATACCCTGACCCAAATGGGCTTTGACTGCGGCGTGGATTTCCAAACCCTCAAGCAGGTCAATGACTTTTTTGTGCCGCTCAAGGATAAATTCATTGCCTCCGGCACGCTTGACCCATATGTTTTGGGCATCAAGGCGGATGCGCTGGTGAACCAAATCCCCGGCGGTATGCTTTCAAACCTCGTGGCACAGCTGAAAACACAAAATGCCATCGACCGACTGGAGGAAGTGCTTGCTGAAACCCCTCGCGTGCGCAAGGACCTCGGCTATCCGCCGCTTGTGACTCCATTGAGCCAAATGGTAGGCGTGCAGGCAACGGTCAATGTGCTACTCGGCGACCGCTATAAAAGCATCGGCAAGGAAATTAAGGCATATATCCGCGGCGAATACGGCACTGCCCCCGGCCCCATTGACCCTGCCTTGGTGAAAAAGGTGCTGGGCGTGGAAGAACCGATTTCCGGTCGCTTTGCCGACAGCATCGCGCCTGAATTTGCAGAAGCAAAGGCATATTTGGGCGACCGTGCACAGAGTGAAGAAGATGTGCTTTCCTACATTGCATTCCCGCAGCAAGCCGAGCAATATTTTGCAAAACGGGAAAGCGAAAAGCCTCTGGTTGTCACCTATAGCATCAAGGAGGTACAATAGCCATGAATCTAACGTCACTTTCCATTAGCGATGCCCTGCTGATTGCACTATGTGGCTTTATCACGGTGTTTATCATGCTGGCGTGCCTTTGGCTGATTATTGTAATCATATCGCGCACACTGAGCAATGTTCATAAAATGCCCGCACCGACAGCCGCCGCACCTGTGCCTGTCAGTGCGCCGACAGCTGCACCCGTACAGCTGACCGATGTGGACGATCTCACAGCGGCGTGTATTATGGCGATTGTCAGTGACGAAACCGGCATTGCGCTGTCCGAATTGATTTTCAAACACATTAAGGCACTGTAAGGGAGATAACCATCATGAAATATATCGTAACGCTCAACGGAAAACAATATGAGGTCGAAGTCGACAAAGGGCAGGCAACGGCTGTGCTCACCGGAAACGCACCGGCTGCTGCCGCTGCGCCCACACCTGCAGCACCCCAGACTGCAGCCCCGTCTGCCGGCGGCAGCGAAAACATTTGCTCGCCCATGCCCGGCACCATTCTTTCGGTCAAGTGCTCGGTTGGTCAAGCCGTGAAAAAGGGCGATATTCTGTTCATTTTAGAAGCTATGAAGATGGAAAATGAGATTTTTGCACCACAGGACGGCACCGTTTCCGCCGTGTTGGTTTCGTCAGGTGCAACTGTTGAAACCGGCACAGCTTTGTGCACGCTGTAATAAAGGAGGAGGAAATCATGCAATTCTCCTTTGTAGAGGTGATTCAAAAGCTTTTGAGCGAATCCGGTTTTGCCGGACTGATTGAAAATCCACGCAATCTCATAATGATTGTCATTGCCTGCGTCCTGCTGTATATGGGTATTGGCAAAAAATACGAGCCGCTGCTGCTTGTGCCGATTGCATTCGGCATTCTCATGGCAAACTTTCCGTATACGGGGCTGTTGGAAGAAACCGGCTTACTGCACTATTTTTATCTGGGTGTTGAAAAAGCCATCTATCCTTCCCTTGTCTTCCTTGGCATCGGTGCAATGACGGACTTCGGTCCGCTGATTGCACGCCCTTCCTCCCTATTGCTCGGTGCTGCCGCACAATTCGGCATTTTCACTGCATTTTTGCTGGCACTAGCACTCGGCTTCCCCAGTGAGGTTGCCGCAGCCATCGGTGTCATTGGTGGTGCAGACGGTCCGACCTCTATTTTGGTTGCCAGCCAGCTTGCGCCTGCGTATCTGCCCGCGATTGCAATCGCCGCATATTCTTACATGGCGCTGATTCCGCTGATTCAGCCGCCCTTTATGCGCCTGATTACGACAGAGGAAGAGCGCAGCATTAAAATGGAGCAGCTGCGTCCGGTTTCCAAGGTGGAAAAAATCATTTTCCCGATTGCAGTTTCCATTTTCGTTATTTTGCTCATTCCGGATACCGCTCCGCTGATTGGTATGCTGATGCTCGGCAATCTGTTCCGTGAATGCGGCGCCACGGACCGTCTGTCTGATACGGCACAAAATGCTCTGTGTAACATTGTTACCATTTTCCTCGGCCTTTCGGTTGGCTGCAAGGCACTTGCGGAAACCTTTTTGACCCTGGAAACCATCAAGATTATCGTGCTGGGCTTGTTGGCATTTATGCTGTCCACCACTGGCGGTTTGATTTTCGGCAAAATCATGTGCAAACTGTCCGGCGGCAAAATCAATCCGCTGATTGGCTCTGCTGGTGTCTCTGCCGTTCCTATGGCCGCACGTGTTTCTCAGGTAGAAGGACAAAAGGCAAATCCTGCAAACTTCCTGCTCATGCACGCCATGGGTCCAAATGTGGCAGGTGTGATTGGCTCTGCCGTTGCCGCAGGCTTTATGCTGAAGGTTTTCGGTGCATAAACAAACGATTTTTCCCTATATCATACTAAGAACCTGTAAAACAAAGCCACTGTGTCAAAAGGAAAACTGAAAAAAAACGCAAGTTGCATACGACAAAACAGCTACCGAAATGAATTTCGGTAGCTCAGCCTGTAGACAAAAGGGTCGAAGCACCTCTGGAATTATGGTATAATTAAACCATAAGGACAGGGGTGTTTTTGATGTATATAAAAAAGGACAGAGGACAGCAAAAACAAATAAAATTTGTAAGCATAGAAGATTTGGTACCGAAAGACCACATTTTAAGGGACATCGACAGAGCGATTGATTTTAATTTCATATATGACGAAGTAAAAGGACTGTATTCCGAAATAGAATGGGGCAAACCGGGAATCGACCCGGTAGCACTGTTTAAAATAGTGTTCATACAATACTTATTCGGAATCCGCAGTATGCGGCAGACCATTAAAGAGATAGAAGTAAATATGGCATACCGCTGGTTCATCGGGTATGATATCGGAGAGAAAATCCCCCACTTTTCTACGTTCGGAAAGAACTACACACGCCGATTTGAAGGAACAGATGTGTTTGAACGAATATTCACACATATTTTGAATGAAGCGGTGGATTGCGGATTTGTGGATGCAAGCGCGATATTCATAGACGGTACGCACATAAAGGCAAGTGCAAACAAGAAAAAGAGCCAGCCTGCGGAAATTGAAATTCAGGCAAGAAGCTACCAAAAGCAGTTAGATGAGGAAATCGCAAAAGACCGGGGACTGCACGGAAAAAAGCCGCTGAAAAAGGATGACGGCAATGACGATGACCAACCGCCCACACCTCCGGCAACAAAAACAATCGCGCAAAGCAAAACAGATCCAGAGTGCGGAATGTTCCACAAGGGAGAACATGAAAAGCAGTTTGCCTATGTAGCGAATACCGCATGTGACAAACACAATTTTATACTGGACTTTGTACTGGGTGCAGGAAATATTCATGACAGCATGATGTTCAGCAGTGTATATGAAAAGGTTTTAAAAAAGTTTCCGGAAATACAGGCTGTTGCGGTAGATGCAGGATACAAAACTCCGGCAATTATGAAAGAAATCATTGACAGTGAAAAAATTCCTTGTGTGCCATACAAACGTCCAATGACGAAAAAAGGATTCTTTAAAAAGTATGACTTTGTGTATGATGAATATTTTGACTGTGTGTTGTGCCCAAACAAGCAGGCCCTAACATATTCTACAACCAATCGGGAAGGATACCGTGAATACAAAAGCAACACTGAAATTTGCAAAAATTGTCCTATGCGTTCCCAGTGTACAGAAAGCAAAGCCTGTCAAAAGGTTGTAACCCGGCATATTTGGGAGCCATACATGGAACTTGCTGAGGATTACCGGCATACTCCCGAGTATCGGGACATTTACAAGTTAAGAAGCGAAACCATTGAGCGTGTTTTTGCCGATGCAAAAGAGAAACATGCCATGCGTTATACTCAGCTACGTGGACTGCAAAAGGTGAAAATGCAGGTCACGCTTACTTTCGCGTGCATGAATTTAAAAAAGCTGGCGACATGGAAGCGAAGAACGGGCATGCTGCCGCCACCTTTACAACACTTTATCAATCAATTGGCCTATTTCTATTGCTTGTTTCTAAATACAAATCAAAAAGGTACTCTACGCGTTGCGTAAAGTACCTTTTTGTCGACGGTCTGAGCTACCGAAATGAATTTCGGTAGCTGTTTTTAAGTTTCAGAAAAATAGTAGTAAAATATATGAAGCGCAAGCAAAAATTCTCAAAGCATTTTCGATAAAAACATACTAAAGATACTAGAGATGTTAAAAAGCGGTGAAAAATGTGCCTGTATTCTGGAAGAAGTTCTTCCCATCAGTCAACCGACATTGTCACATAACATGAAATTGATGTTTGTTGCCCCTGTTGCCTTGCCATATCCCCACGCAGAAGAACCGTCATGCAGTGTAATGCTCGTATAAAACCGAGATTTCGGCACATACAGAATCGGCATACCGTTGTAATTGCTCAACCCATTGCTGATACCGCTATCAGAACCCCACTGGCGCTGTACAGCACCCGCAAGCACAGGGTGTAAATCTGTGGAAACATACAGTCGGCGACCATCCTCCGGGATCTCATCCTCGTCCATCTGGCGGTATGCTTCGTCAATCGCATCCAGAATTGTGGATGCGGTCAAGTCCGCGGCATCCGTAGTGCTGATGCCGTCCGCACTTGCATACTTCGCAAAACGGAATGCGTCCAGTTCCGGTGCGGCGTGCAAGGTCATGAGCTGGTCAATCGCCGTGCCAAACGCCTTGCCGAGTGCCTCTTCATTGTCCATGCGGTCAATAGAAAGTTCTTTGCCGCGCTCCTCTGTCAGTGTTAAGGTTTCCCATCCGAGCGCAATGTCTCCAGCAGGGTATCCGGTTTCACGGTCATAATCACCCAGTCCAGTGGTGCTGACTTTCATAACCTTCACTTCGTTTACACCTGTGAAATCAACCTGTGTTCCTTTGTCCATGCCTTCTGTGACGGCTCTCTTCTTATATACACCGTCAATAATCGGCATAAATTTTGCTGCAAATTCAATGCTGTTTGCCATGTTTCAATTCTCCTTTACTTTGTATCCGTGTTGATGCCTGCCGCTGCCATTGCTGACGCAATAAACGCGTCTGTGCTTATGCCGCCCTCTCCATGTGTGCCACCTGTGCTGACAGTGGAGGTCTGTTCTGTCTGCGTTTCGCCCTTAAACAGGTATGCATCGCTCTTGCGCAACGCTTCCACCTGCGTATCAAGCCCGAGCAGCTTATCACCGTCCAGTTTGATTTCGTCCATATTCAGCATGCCTCGTGCCGCTTTGGGATTGTGCACATTTGCACCGAGTAACGCCGCTTCCAGTGCGCCATCCAGCTTCAACGCAGCAACATCTGTGTCATACTTGCCCTGCAATGCCGCCATATCACCCTGTAGCTTTTTCACGTCCACACCGTCAAATTCCTTTGCTGCCTTTCAGCTTTTCGGCAAGCTGGTCGAATGTCAACGCTTCACTACCGAAAATGTCCTTCAAAAATTCCATGATTTTGTGTCCTTTCTGTAAAAATGGGTACAAAAAAGCACCGTACCGAATCGATACGATGCCGATTTATTAAATTTTGGTATGGAAAAACCACCCCGCCGATTGGTTGGGTGAAAAAACTGAGGAGCCACATCACTGCGACCCCTCAGAACAAATTCGGTGTTTCGGCAGGCGTAGCGCTCTCCTGCATCTCTCGGGTTTCCCCTGTCGTTACCGTCGGCGTGTGGTTGCTACGAAATCTACCACCTCAAAACACCCCTTTATTGTATCTTTATTATAACGCATTTATTCCTTCTTGTAAAGCGGTATATTATTGCGCAATCTTTGATTAAACCGCTTTTCATTCTCTATAATGGCAGTTATAATCGAATTTTTGTAGTTCGGGTCATCTCCTGCAACAGCTAGACGCATAACCACATTGACATATTTCCCGCTGTCTACTATCTTCTTGCACGCAAGCGCAGTGTTTGGATGGTCTTTATCTGCGAATATATACTCTGGGTCTTTGATAATGTCTGAAAAATACTTATGATATTTATCGTAAAAACCTTGCCCGCGTCTTTCGACAATGTGTTCTTCTTGTTTTTTCGTTAAAACCACTTCATCTGTACGGATATGTTCCGCAACCACTTTGTATTTTTCTACATCAATCGTTCCTATTACCCGCAAATTTGCGCCCTCTGCTTTTGTTATATTTTTGTCTATTATACCACTCTCAGCAGATTTTGCAACACGTTTACCGCCGCCAACATTCAACCTATCAACCTGCCGCTTTGGGTTCGTCTGCTTTAGAAAATCCTCATGCACCGCATTCCAGTGCTTAACCTTTGCGGCCGCTTCATCAGTTGGCATTCCTGCTGCGCTCATAGCCGCTTTCTCTCGCTTCCAACGGCGTATCTGCCGGAAGCACCTATGTGGATATTGCAGTTTATTGCCAAACCCTTGGCGCAGTCGGCAACGGCTATGCCGAAGGTCAAATCAATACCATTGTGGATGTGTTTACATAGCGTTGTATCAGCCTTTATCAGTAATTCTTTTTCGGCAACCAAAGGCTTGATTGTATTGGGTAAGAAGCTGCTGCTGTTTTGGTGCTGATTGCAGGCGCAGTGCTGGATAATCTGTTTGGTTTGAATGGTGTGCTGCGAACCGCTGTTATCACCATTTGTGTGCTGAATGAGTTCGGCGGCTTTATTTCCAACTTGTCTGATTGTGGGGTTGAGATTCCTGCCATTCTACAGAATTTTATCAATGCGGCGAAAGCGTCCACGGAAGCAACGGATGTTTCCCGTGGAAACAGTACATAAAAGGGGGGCACGACATTGAGCGTGGTTATTACGAAAAAGGCTTGCAACAGCGTCAACTATAAAAACGCAAGCCGTGGGGAGTCCGATATTACCTATCTGGTGATTCACTACACGGGCAACGAGGGTGACACGGCGTCGGGTAATGCAAATTATTTTGCGAATGACGATGTTGGTACTTCGGCGCATTATTTTGTAGATGAAACGGACATTTACCAGAGCGTTTCGGATGAGGACATCGCTTGGCATTGCGGCAAGGACTATTCCGGCGGCACAGCAGCCTATTGGGGCAAGTGCAAGAACGCCAACAGCATCGGCGTAGAGATTTGCATGCTGGACAAGAGCGGTGCTGTGCGCCAGGGCAGCATTGACCATGCGGCAGAGCTTGTGCGCTATCTGATGGACAAATCACGCAGGAAATGATACAACAATGCGTGAATAAAGAGAGCGCAACACATTCCCCGAAATCAATCAGAAATGCGCACGGTCTGCTATCGGTAGTTTTCGCAGACTACAACCCGCACTTTGTATTGCGCACTAAGCTTCCAACAAAACGAAAACGGGAAGAGTGTCGAGAAGCAAACAAAAACCTATTCGTCTACTAGGTCTTTAGCAGTTCCCTCCACCATCATATCCTTGATAAATAGGCAGCCAAGAACAAGCGAACACATTATAACCCTTTCAGGTCACGCAATTTATATGCGCTTCATAAGAATGTGTAAACTGTATGACATTCCGCATTTTCGATTCCATGACCTTCGGCACGCAAATGCATCTGTCATGCTTGCCCTTGGCATCCCAGACAAATATGCCATGGAGCGCATGGGGCACGCCACGAACAATATGCTCAAGACTGTGTATCAACACACCATGCCGTCTGAAAAATCCAGAATCAATGAAATGGTCGATGGATATTTTAATCAGTTTGTTGAGCCGGAAAAGAAGAAAAAACGATACAAGATAAAGCGCCGCACACCTGAGTTGTAAGCGGCTTTTTGTGTCACATGGCGTGTCATATTCCGTGTCATGTTTTTTCAGAAAAGTATGTTTTAATCCGTGTATTTGCCGTGTTTTAGCCTGTAAATCTATACATATTAAAACTACATTGAAAGTTTTAACATCTCCATATAGGTTCGCTTTTCAAGCACTTTTCTTGCGAAACAAATAAAAAAACCGCCCCATCAGGCGGTTTTTTCAATGGTGGAGACGGCGGGAGTTGAACCCGCGTCCGAAAGCACATTCACTGTGACTTCTCCGTGCGCAGCTTATCGTTTAAAATTCCCGCCACGCATCGCCGGTAAGCAGGCTATGCGCTTTAGTAGCTTCATGGTTCATGGTGCAGGCAAAGCTTACTGCACACACGGACGCCGCTAATCGACGCCCTGACCCCGAGCCGCGGCGCTCTCAGGCAGGACGGGCCAGCCTAATTAGGCAGCCTGTAAAGAATAATTGTTGTTGTTTAATTTATAAACATTGGAGCTTTTATCGTGGGGCCCCACCACGGCACGCTATCCCAGCTTCAACACCCCCGTCGAAGCCGTTACGTCCCCATATAGAGGACCCAACCGATGGTTTTTAGGTTATCGGTCACGGTTTTTCATCGCACGGTCCATTTCGCGCTTGGCATCGCGGGCGGCGATGCTGTCACGTTTGTCGTGCAATTTTTTGCCCTTGGCAAGCCCAATTTCGACCTTGACTCGTGAATTGCGAAAATAAATCGCCAGCGGAATCAGCGAATAGCCATCCTGCTTGGTTTTCCCGAACAAAGCCATAATTTCACGCTTGTGCAGCAGCAGTTTTTTCTCACGCAGCGGGTCTTTGTTGAAGATATTTCCTTTTTCATAGGGGCTGACGTGCATCCCCTTGACAAAAATCTCGCCATCCTTAAAGATACAGTACGAATCCTTAAGCCCGACCGTACCTGCACGGATGGATTTGACCTCTGTGCCGAACAGTTCGACACCTGCTTCATATTTTTCCTCGATAAAATAGTCATGCCATGCTTTTTTATTGGCAGTGACTTGCTTTGTGCCTTGTTTGGTCGCCATGGCAATCCCCTTTCTCGTGGTAATACTTATCTTACCACGCAAATCGCCGCTTGTAAAGAGGCTTTTCTATGACAAACCCTGACACATTTTATCGATTTCGCCGTTTTCAAACAAATGTGCCAACACCTGCGCCGCATCCATTGCCACAAAACCATCGGGGTCGGTCAGCTGTGCCGTTCCGCTAACATCCCACGTCATGCGGTCATACTGCGTCAAATACGCACAATCCTTGACAAAAACCTGAAATTTTGCACAAAACGCAGGAAAATATCGCCGCATATAGTATTCTGCAAGCTGTGCCGCTTGGCTGTCTATGTTCCCACTGGGCGTCACTGTGCCACTGATTTGCACCGCAGGAGGGGACGCGTGCACCAGCACCACACTGCCATCCGCGCACGCACCCACCACCAGATATACGTGCCCCTTAGTGCTCATCACATCGCCTGCGGTATGGCAATGCACCTGCTTTGCAGGGGTGTATGGCCCCCAGCCACGCGCGGCAAAATCTCCTGCCATTCTCCCAGACGGCATCACATAGCCCGTACCGCCGCTTTCGGTATGCAGTACATTATATATCACCCAGCCGACAAACCCCGAGCAATCCAATCCGTCATGGATTTGAAACCGTGTCTTGTGAAAATCATAATTCGCCCCCTGTGACTGAAAAAACGCTTCCCATCGCGGCGAAACGCCAATCGTCACCGCTTCCTGCCCCGCACCCGTATCCGCCGCATTCCAACCACCGCCCCACACATACAGCGTATGCCCTACCGGCTGCATCGCTCTCTCCAAAAGCCGCCGCAAGGTCGGCTGTTCCATTGCACCTCACCCCTTTCGCACATACCTTATTATATAAGCATTTGTTGTATTGCACGTCATATGAATTCACCATATTTTTGCATATATCCGCATTGCTTTTGTGAACTTTGCTATTTTTACAAAATCCGACTGCGCGACTATGCAAAGTCTTGACACGCAGGGTTAGGTGTGGTAAACTTCAGATAGTAAATAGTTAGTCTAACCTAACATCTAGGTTGGCGAAAGGGGTATTTTCTATGAAAACCTTAAAAGAAATTTCATGCGGCGAAACCGTACAGGTTGTCAAATTGCACGGTGCAGGTGCTGTGCGCCGCCGCATCATGGATATGGGCATCACCAAGGGTACACCGCTGTTTGTGCGCAAGGTCGCGCCACTTGGCGACCCGATTCAAATCTCAGTGCGTGACTATGAGCTTTCCCTGCGCCGCGATGACGCATCCATGATTGAAGTACAATAGGAGGAACACACCCATGCCGATTACGATTGCCTTGGCAGGCAACCCCAACTGCGGCAAGACCACGATGTTCAACGCGCTGACCGGTGCCGCGCAATATGTGGGCAACTGGCCGGGCGTGACCGTGGAAAAAAAGGAAGGTCGCCTGCGTGGGCATGAGGATGTTGTCATCATGGACCTGCCGGGCATTTATTCCCTTTCACCGTATACCTTGGAGGAAGTGGTGACGCGCAGCTATCTGCTGGACGAATCCCCCGATGTCATTTTGAATCTGGTAGATGCCTCCAACATCGAGCGCAACCTTTATTTATCTACCCAGCTGATGGAACTGGGCACGCCTGTGGTCATCGCGCTGAATATGATGGATGTGGTGCGCCGCAATGGTGACCGCATCAACCTCGCCAAGCTTTCGGAAGCCCTCGGCTGTCCGGTGGTGGAAACCGCCGCCATTCGCAGCGAAGGCACGCTGGCGGCAGCAGAAGCGGCGATTGCACAGCGCAAACAGCAGCATACCGTCAAGCCGATTTTGTTTTCGGCGCGGGTGGAAACCACCCTGCAGGCGATTGATGCCCTGCTTCCGACTGACCTTGACCCGCGGCATCGTCGATGGTTTGCCATCAAGCTGTTTGAGCGGGATGAAAAGGTGCTGGCGCGGTTTGCCTTTGATGCACCTGCTCTCAACCAACTCGATACCCTCATTAACGATTGTGAAATTGATTTGGAGGATGACGCGGAAAGCATCATCACCAACGAACGCTATACCCACATCACCGACATCATCCGTGCCTGTGTTGTGAAAAATCGCCCCAAAAATGGTCGGACAACCTCGGACCGCATCGACCATATTCTGACCCATCGTGTGCTTGCCCTGCCGATTTTCGCGCTCCTTATGTTTGGCGTGTACTACATTGCGGTGACCACTGTCGGCAGTTTCGTGACCGATTTCATGAACGACACGCTGTTTGGCACGTGGATTTCCCCCGCAGTCGAAAGCTTTTTGACCCATGCAGGCACTGCCGGCTGGCTGACCGGACTGATTGTCGATGGCATCATCGGCGGCGTGGGTGCGGTGCTCGGCTTTGTGCCGCAGATGTTCGTGCTGTTTTTCCTGCTGTCGATTCTGGAAGACTGCGGCTATATGTCCCGCATCGCCTTCATTATGGACCGCATTTTCCGCCGTTTAGGCCTTTCGGGCAAAAGCTTCATTCCCCTGCTCGTCAGCACAGGCTGTGGTGTCCCTGGCATCATGGCATCGCGCACCATTGAGCAGGACCGCGACCGCAAAATGACCATCATCACTGCGACGTTTATTCCCTGCGGTGCAAAGATGCCGATTATCGCCTTGATTGCGGGCGCGATGTTCGGCGGCGCATGGTGGGTTGCCCCCTCGGGGTATTTTGTCGGTATCGGTGCGGTGGTGCTGTCGGGTCTGATTTTGAAGAAAACCCGTATGTTCGCGGGCAATCCTGCCCCATTTGTCATGGAATTGCCGCCCTATCACCTCCCAACGCTGACCAATATTCTGCGCGGCACGTGGGAACGCGGCTTTTCCTTCATTAAAAAAGCGGGCACGGTCATTTTGTTGGCATCCATTGTCATTTGGGTGACCTCCAGCTTCGGCTTCACATCCGTTGGCTTCGGCATGGTGGACAGCATGGAGGACTCTGTGCTGTCGAACATCGGCGGTGCGATTGCCGTCATTTTTGCCCCACTTGGCTTCGGCACATGGCAGAGCGCGATTGCTACTGTCCTCGGCTTGCTTGCCAAGGAAGAGGTGGTCGGCGTGTTCGGCACACTGTATGCTGTGGGCGGCGATGCGCTGGAGCTGACCTCCAATGGTGATTTTGGTATGCTCGGCAACATTGCCAGCCATTTCACCCATCTTTCTGCCTATTCATTCCTTGTATTCAATCTGTTGTGTGCGCCCTGTGTGGCGGCAATGGGCGCGATTCGGCGCGAGATGAACAGCGCCAAGTGGACGTTTTTCGCGCTTGGCTATCAGACAGGCTTTGCCTACGCCATGTCGCTGATGGTCTATCAAATCGGCGGTTTACTGACTGGTGAAGCACCGTTTACTGTGTTCACCGCCATTGCATTCGTTGTTCTGGCAGTTCTGGTTTATCTGGTGGCACGCCCGATGCGCCAAACCACAGACACCCCTCGCTCTGCCTCTTAAAACAGGCACTGTTTTCCGGAAAGGAAGTCTTTTATCATGATTGCAACGATTTTGGTTGGACTCGTCTTGCTTTTGCTTGTCGCGCTTGCCCTGCGTTCGGTTATCACCCATCACGGCTGCAGTGGATGCAGCGGCTGCAATGGTGACACAAACCACACAGGCTGTTCCCATTGCGCGGCACATCCCCCGCAAGATACCACAAAAAAATCATAATTCCGCCTCCCTTTTAGCGTATCGAGAGAATCCCCCCGCTCTCGATGCGCTTTTTTTGTACAAATTTTCATTCATATTTTATGCACTTTCTGCAAAAAAAGCGTATAATAATAAATTATGCCTACATATGCAAAAGGGGAAACAACCATGACCAAACAAATGACCGAAGGCCGCCCATTCAAGCTGATTTTTCTATTCACCCTGCCGCTTTTGGCGGGGAATTTATTTCAGCAGTTGTATACCATGATGGATACGTTCATCGTGGGGCGTGCCCTTGGAGTGGATGCGCTGGCGGCGGTCGGGTGTACAGGCGGCATTTTGTTCCTCATCATCGGCTTTGTACAAGGCTTGACCACGGGCACCTCCATTGTCACCGCGCAGTATTTTGGCGCGCAGGATTATGACGGCGTGCGCCGCAGCTTTGCCGCCAACATTATCATTGCCGCCATTGCCGCCATCGTGCTAGCCGCTGTGGCGTTGCCGCTCGCGCGCCCCTTTCTCAACCTGCTGCACACCCCTGCCGCCATCTTTGACGATGCATTTTGCTATCTGTATCTGCTGTACAGCGGCATTTTCACTGCGGTGCTGTTCAATCTGCTGTCCAACTCCATCCGTGCACTGGGCGACAGCCGCACACCGCTGCTGTTTCTGGTGCTTGCGAGCCTGCTCAACATCGTGCTGGATTTGGTGCT
Source organism: Intestinibacillus sp. (assembly GCA_963664255.1). GTDB lineage: Bacteria > Bacillota > Clostridia > Oscillospirales > Butyricicoccaceae. The sequence continues at coordinate 1,020,238 of OY760938.1, forward strand.
GATTCTGTGGGTGCATCTGGGCGTGGCAGGGGCGGCACTCGCCACGCTGGCGGCGCAGGCAGTGTCCGGCATTTTATGCGTTGTGTACATCATCCGCCGTTTTCCGCTGCTGCACGTCCGCCGTGCAGATTTTCGCCTGTCGGCGCAGGAGCTGTGGGCACACGCGCGGCTCGGGCTGCCGATGGGCTTTCAGGCATCCATCATCGGCATTGCGGTCATCGTTGTGCAGTCCATGGTCAACAGCTATGGGGAAACCACTGTAGCGGCATATACCGCCGCGCAAAAGGTGGAACTGGTGGTGCTGCAGCCGCTTTGCTCCTTTGGCATGACCATGGCGACCTATGTCGCGCAGAATTATGGCGCAGGGCGCACCGACCGCATCCGTTTGGGGATACGCGACTGCATTTTGATGTCAGAAGGCTACGCGCTGACCGCCTTTGTGGTCATGCACCTGTGCGGCGGACAGCTTGCAGGCATTTTTGTGGGCAATGCGCCTGAAATTGTGTCCCAATCAGCACTATATCTACGCACAACCTCTTGTTTTTATGTAATTTTATCGCTTTTATACATATATCGTTACACCCTGCAAGGTTTGGGGCAAGGCCTCATTCCCACCATCGCAGGCATCATGGAGCTGCTCATGCGCTTTTTGGGCGTCACCTTTTTGGCGCCGCGCCTCGGCTTTTTGGGGGTCAGCATTGCATATGCGCTGGCGTGGCCAGGCTCCACGCTGCCGTTGTATCTGGCATATCGCGTCACGATGCACCGTCTGGTTGGACGGCGTGGCGGTTAGTCGGTTTTCTGCACTTTACACGATTTTATTTATTTTTTACAAACCTCTTTTATTAATTTTGCACAATATATACTTTACCAGTATTTTTTTGTATGGTATAATATAACCATATTTCAACTTATCACGGAGGTGTTTTTTGTGAAAAACCATCAAGTCCTATTGGTGGATGCAGATGACGGTCATCGCCAAACGCTTTTAAGACGCACAAAATGGTCAAATTGTGGCTATATAGTTGTCGGAGAAGCAAAAAACGGACTGCAGGGATTGGATTTGGCATTGCATTTGCAGCCAGAGGTCATCATCACCAATACCCATCTGCCGGACATGGACGGGCTGACCATGTGCCGCAAAATTTTGTACCAACTGCCCGATACGCAAATTATTTTTTTGACCGATGCCTGTGCATTTGAGTGCGCAAGGCAAGCGATTTCGTTGGGTGCGGCGGAATATCTGCTCAAGCCGACCCCTCCCCAAACCCTGCAAAAAACCCTGCTGCGTCTGCGCACGCGGCTTGCCAAGCAGCAGAGCCTCGCGCATCTGCGCCTGCACTATGCCAAAACCTTGACGCAGCAGAGCAGCCTGACGGATGCGCCGCTGCATCAGCTGCTCGAGCTCGTGCGCGGCGGTGATTTTGCACAAGCAAAGGTAGTCTTTCAGCAGCTGCGGCAGGAAGAACCGCACCTGCTCGCCCTACTCGACCAGCTGTGCACGATGCAGGTCGTGTCGGAGCTGGTGCAGCACATGGGACAAATCCTGCCCGAGGAAGAATTTCTACCCACATATGATGCCTCAGACAACGTTTTTGACGGCATTTGGTCGCATCTGCGCACGCTGTATCACAAGCTCAGTCGCTCCCTGCGCTGTATGCAGCCCGATTCTGCCCAAACGCTTTCGGCGCGCGCCTGTGCCTATATCGAGCAGCATTATATGGAAACTGATATTTCCATTGAGCGATTGTGTGAAACGCTGTGCGTCAGCCCCTCCTATTTTTCCATCATCTTCAAGCGCGAAAACGGCGAAAACTTCGTGCCCTATCTGACACGGGTGCGCATGGAAAAAGCCGCGGAATTGCTGCGCAGCACGAATGAAAAAACCTATTCCATCGCGCAAAGGGTCGGTTTTGGGCAAGCAAATTACTTTAGCTATGTCTTTAAAAAATATTACGGGCTTTCGCCCTCCAAATTCCGCGAGCAGCACATCTAAGAACGCCGACATCTGTGCTTGATTTTTCTGGAAGTCTGTTCCTTTTCTGTGCGACATCTATACAGGAAAAACGCGATTTGGCTTTTTCTGTTTATTTTCTTGACGAAGCATAAAAATGAGTGTAATATAAAAATACTATAGATATTTTTGAACATTTTTTGATGTTGTACGCAATCTACATACAGGCGTTCCCTTCGATGCTTGGCAGTACTTTCCCCCTCTGGCAAAGGGCGGCGTATTTGCCAATCGTTGTGGTTTCCGGAAAGGATTTTTGAATGCTATGAATCCAACAGACAAGTCCAGTCGACGTGTTTTGATTCTTGGAATCACCATTCCCGTCGGGCTTCTCATCCTGCTCATCGGCTCTCTGCTGTTTAACTTTTCGCTCACTAGCCAAAAAACCGCCAAAATCATACTGGAAAACACCTTAAAAGGCCATGTCGAATCCCTTTCCCACCGTTTGGACGAGGAGCTCTCCATCATGACCAAATCGGGCATTGTGGTGCGTGATGTGCTGCAAGCGCAGCCGCCCCAAGCACGCACAGACACGCTGCCATTCATTGGTTCGCTTTGTGCCAACTCCGATGCCTATCAGGTGATTTACTGCGATACTGCCGGCGAGGGCATCACCAATTCCGGCATTTATATTCACGTTGAGCAAGACAATCTGCTGCGGGATGTGGAAAACACCGCACAATACTATACATATCTGCAAAACGAACCGCTTACACAGGCGCAAGCCATTGTTTCGGTCATTCCCGTGGTGCAAAACAACAAAGCCTGCGGCTATATCCTCATGTATTACTCACTCAACCGCATTTTAGAGCTGTTTGGTGACACCGTTCCCTATGCAGACTCGTCGCTCATTTTCAGCACAGATGGCGGACTTGTCATGCTGACATATGGGCTGGACAGCGTTTTGTCTGACCAACTCCCTGCCGACACCACACTCACACAGCTGCTGGAGCAGCTCGACCCCCGCACCAAGGAACTGCAGCAGGCGCAGGATGCCATTGCAAGCGGCGCGAGCGGTTCTCTGTCTGTTTTGATTGCAGACGCCCCGCAGGAGCTGTTTTTTCATCCACTGGAGATTCGCGACTGGTATTTGACCGTGGGCATCCACCAGCCGCTGTATCAGCAGATGCTGCGCGACAACTGGGGCGATATGCATCGGCTCATCACCTATTTACTGGCGGTGCTGCTGCTGTTTCTCGTGGTGGTCAGCGGCACGATGCTTGCCATCCATCTGATGTATAAAAGCCGCAGCCATCACCTTGAAAAGCGCGCCACCACTGATTTTTTGAGTGGTATTTATAATAAAATGGCGACGGAGGAGGAAATCTCTGGCTATCTCACCTCCCATCCTCATGCGCGCTGCATCCTGTTTATTTTGGATGTCGACAATTTTAAAACCATCAACGACACCCGCGGGCATGAAATGGGTGACCAGGTCATTTCCAGCATCGGACGGCATTTGCAGGATAATTTCCGCAGCGATGACATCGTGGGGCGTATCGGCGGCGATGAATTTTTGATTTTCCTCAAAGATATTCCTTCGGACACCGATTTACACCAACAAATTCGGCGTGTGCAGCAGCTGTTTTGCAAATTCACCACAGAAAACGAGCTGCATATCGAAATTTCCACCAGCATTGGTGCCGCGATTTTCCCAACCGACGCCATCTCCTTCAACGAACTGTATAAGGCCGCTGACCGCGCCCTCTATCAAGCCAAAAAACATGGTAAGAGTCAACTTTACTGCAACGAAGGAGATTCCTGACATGAAAACACGCTGCATTTCCCTTCTACTTTGTTTTTCTTCTTTCTTTTCTGTGTTATGGGGTTGTGCCGACCGCACCGTGTCCACCGATGCTGCATCGACCGCAAGCGTGGTGGACACAGCTGCACCCGCGCAAACCGCACAGCTGGCATTCATCACGGACCTGCGCACCATGGATAACCCTGCCTACCACACTGCCACCTTACAGGGTTTGCGGCGATATGCGGAGGAAAAGCACGTCACCTATGCCGACTATCCGCCCACCGAGCACACCGCAGAAGCCTATCTGCTGGCGATTGAACACGCAGCCAAGCAGGGTGCAGAGGTGATTATTTGCACGGGTTTTCTGTCCGAAGTACCAGTGTTTCTGGCACAAAAGCGATTCCCCGCCATTCGCTTTCTGCTGCTGGACGGCGTGCCGCACAACCCCGCCTTTACCGAGCGCACCATCGGTGAAAATGTCACCTGTATCCAATTCCACGAGGAGCAAGCCGGTTTTCTCGCAGGGTACGGCGTCGTGCGCGATGGCTACACCCAGCTTGGCTTTCTCGGCGGCATGGCAGTGCCTGCGGTCATCCGCTATGGCTATGGCTTTGTGCAGGGGGCGGATTTTGCCGCGCGGGAGATGCAGCAGCAGATTACCCTGCGCTATCATTACACTGGCAGCTTTTCGGCTTCTCCAGAGGTGCAAGCACGCGCCGAAACATGGTATCACGCCCAGACCGAGGTGATTTTTGCCTGTAGTGGTGCGATTGCACAATCGGTTGCGGCGGCGGCAGATGTCGCAGGCGGCCGCTTGATTGGTGAAGGGGTTGACCAAAGCGGGCTGTCCGATGCGGTCATCACCTCGGCACTCAAGCGGCTTGACACCGCGGTGTACAATGCCCTCTGTGCCTATGACGCCGGCACGCTGCCAGGCGGAGAGGTCGAACTGCTGTCGCTGCAAGACCACTGTGTGGGTCTGCCGATGCTGACCTCACGCTTCCAAACCTTTGGCATCGCAGACTATGTTGCCATCTCCAATCGATTGATAGCGGGCGAAATCCCGCTGTATCAAAACATCGACACCGCTACCACGTGTGATTTAACCCTGACGAACACAACGGTTTTGTTTGAAAAGTAACAGCCGCGCATCGCACTACGAGAACGATATTCTGTGGTGCGGTGCGCGAATTTTGCCCCACTGTGTCAACGCTTGCAAAAGCACGCCAATCTCGTTATAATAGGGATATACTGAAAAAAACAAGGATGTAGTAATACAATGAGAATGCGAAAGAAAAAGAATCTGGATGTGCGCTTTGCTGCCTGCGCACCGGTGCTTGCACCGCATCCGGATGCCCTGCGTGGCAAATGGCGTGCGCTGTTTGGCAATGAAAACCCACTGCACGTGGAAATCGGGTGCGGCAAAGGACGCTTTGTACGCGGCATGGCCGCCCTGTATCCCGACATCAATTTTGTCGCCATCGAAAAGGAAGAGGGCGCGCTCATCATGGCAACCGAACGTGCCATGCAGGACATTCCGCACAATGTCAAATTTCTGTCCTATGATGCCGCCGAGCTGTGCCAAATCTTCGCGCCAAACGAGGTTGACCGAATTTATCTGAACTTTTCTGACCCATGGCCGCCCAATCGGCAGCGCAAACGCCGCTTGACCCACGCCAACTTTTTGGCGGTGTATGACGAAATCCTGTCCCCGACAGGTGCTGTCCATTTCAAAACCGACAACCAGCGGTTGTTTGAGTGGTCACTCAGCGAAATCTGCGCCTATGGCTGGCTGCTGCAAAATATTTCGCTCGATTTACATCAATCTGCCTTTGAAAACAACGTGATGACCGAATATGAAGAGCGTTTTTCCGCACAGGGCAGCCGCATTTATCGCGTGGAAGCCTGCCGCCGCTCTGCTGCCGCAGACACAACCGCCGATTAGAACCCCCTCACCGCATAAAAAAGCACCCCACAAGGCACGATGCACCGCGCGCCCGAGGAGGTGTTTTTTTGTTGGAAACGGATTTACAGCTTTTGGTACCCATGTGGTGTCACGATGGCATCCAGCGGTCGCCCTGCCATGCAGTCGGCGCAGCCCTGTCCACCGGCATAGTTGTGATAATGCGGCAGCTCGGCACTGCTGAACAGATGCACAATCGGCAAGCCCTGCATTTCCGGCACGTTGCTCAAAAGTGCGGTATAGGCGGCAACTGTGCCCCCATAATACTCCACACATTCCCGTGCGTCGGACAGCGTGCCGCCGGTTGCCGCCGTTGCCGCCATAATGAGGACATTGCGCCCGCGCACCATCGGCACCAGATTATCCGCAAAAATGTATTTGCCGTTGACATTGCTGACCGGCTCGACCACAAAAATTTCCTTGCCAGAATTGAGGCTGTGTAACCCTTCACGGGTCAGTTCCAATGCCAGATATGCGCCAATCATCTTGGTATCTTCCAGACAAACAATGGTGTCAATGGCAAGGTTTGCGTACTGCGCCGCAATCACCTGCGCCGCTTCATATGCCATCTTGTTGCTGTGCCGCAGATGCGCGGTGTCTATATAGTAGTTGGTATGCGAATGATTGGTTGCAAAATGCCCTGGAATCGCATCGGTGTAAATACGCTTGCTGGCGCGGGAAACAATACGAATCGGTTTGTCCATCGGGTTGCTCCTTTCAAGGTGAATACCGCTTTTTGAAAATCGGTATTTTTTTACATACAACACTGTCTTGCCGTCAATTTTTCTTTTAGTATAGCACACCCCCGCTGTGCACACAACCAGCGGCGGACAATTTTCGCATTTTTATGGAAGAACCTCCCTTTCTTTTCCTTTTTTCGCAGCATTGTTTTTTTTGACAGATTGCGGGCTTTTGGATTGTATGTCTGCTGTATTTTATGATATACTATTAAAAAACTGGCAAAAACCTCATAATCGATGATGAAAACCATTTACAACCAATGGAGAGAGATACATGAACGAATACCAAAAAAAGAACGTACGTCCTGCACGCCGTGAACGCCCCACCCAGCCCCAGACTGACACTGCCGACAGCATGGCAGTGGAAGGGCGCAACGCGGTGCTGGAGCTGCTGCGCAGTCCACACGCTGTGGATAAGCTGCTGCTTGCCGCAGACATGGGCGGGCGTATGCAGGATATTTATGCCTTGGCGCGACAGCGTGGCATTCCCATTGTGGAGTGTGACCGCCGCAAGCTGGATGCCATGAGCACCACCCATGCCCATCAGGGCGTGATTGCACTGGCTGCGGCACATGACTATGCCACGCTGGATGATTTGTTTGACAAGGCGAAGGCCGCAGGCGAAGCCCCGCTGTTTGTCATCTGTGATGGCATCGAAGACCCGCACAATCTTGGTGCCATCATCCGCTCGGCGGAATCCGCTGGCGCGCACGGAGTCATCATCCCCAAGCGGCGCGCCGTAGGGCTGACCGCCGTCACAGCGCGTGCCTCAGCGGGTGCACTTGCCCATCTGCCCGTACACAAGGCAACCAACCTTTCCGCCCTGCTGAAAGAGCTGAAGGACCGTGGCGTCTGGATTTTCGGCGCAGAAGCAAATGGCACAGTTGCCCTGTATGACGCCGATTTTGCCGATGCTGCTGCCATCGTCATTGGCTCGGAGGGCGCAGGGCTCAGCCGCATCGTGCGCGAAAGCTGTGACTTTATCGTCAGCATTCCGATGCGCGGCAAGGTCAATTCCCTCAATGCCTCCAATGCCGCCGCGGTGCTTCTCTATGAAGCCGTTCGGCGGCGCACCACCGAGAAAGGGAGAGGTCTATGAGCAAGCATATCATGGATACGCAAGAGCTTTCGGAAATTAAAAAACTTATCGGCAACGACCCGAAAATCAGCCGTACGGCAGATGCTTTTGACGTAGACGAGATTTTGCAAGAGACATCCAAAGCACCGCAGGTGACACCACCGCACCCTTCCGAAGAACCTGCTGCACCATCGAACTCCACCCCGCCGCAGAACGCCAAAAAGCCGCGTCTGCACATTGTGGAAATCCCAAATCCCCATGACACCCCCGCTGCATCGGCACCCCAAGCACTGCCGAACAACGTGGTGCCGCTGCCACGCACCCAACACGCACCCACGCCTGCAGCGGCAAAGCCTGTCACACCGCCCACCCCACAGCCCTCCGCATGGGAAGAAGAACCGCAATGGGATGCGCGTGCCCTCAAAAAAGCGGAAAAAGCCGAACGCCGCGCCCAAAAAAAGGCTGAAAAGCAAGCACGCCGTGCCGCTTTGGTGCAGGAAGAGCAGGAAATCTATGTCCCCTGTGACCCCAGAGTTGCCGCACGTGCCACCGCGCGCCGCATTCGTTCGCTTGGCGGACGCGGGGTTCTCGTGTTTCTGTTGGGTGCAGCGGCGGTTTATCTCAGCATTGCAGGCGGCGCAGGGTTACCGCTGCCTGCTGTGGCGAATTTTTCCCAGCAGCCCTTTATGGCGGTATTGGTGCTGATTCTACTGCAGTTTTTCGCCATGCTGATTGGCATTGACATCATCGGCATGGGGATTTATGCCCTTTTCAGAGGCACACCTGACCGCAAGACCCTGCTCACGCTGACCTGCCTTGCAACCTTGGCACACGCTTGCATCACCATCTTTGTGCCCAACTGGGACCAAGTGCTGCCCTATTGCTCTGTCAGCATTTTGCTGCTGTTTGCCACCATGCAGGAGGAAAAGGGACGGCTTGCCGCGCGGCATTTCACCGTCAAGGCCGCCATGCTGCAATCCCAGCCGACCGGCATCTATTGCCATGCCGACAAGCCGGAAAATGTGCGCCGCATCACCAAGGTGCCGCAGGAGGACTGTAACGGTTTTTTGACCGAGTTGGAAAAGCCGGATATGCCGCAAACCCTTGCCTTCATTTATGCGCCGATTGCCATCACCTCCTGCCTGATTTTTGCACTCGTGTCCACGGTGGGCATGGGTGCGCCTTCGCGGTTTTTCTGGGGGCTTTCGGTGCTGTTGTCGCTGGCATCCCCGCTTGGCATTCTGTTTGGCGTGGGCAAGGCACACAGCCGCGTGGCAAAGCATTTGCTGAAGGAAGGCGCGGCGCTTGGCAGCATCCATGGCGCACGTGCACTGTGCCGTGCCCGACAGGTGGTGTTTGACGATGTCGATTTGTTTCCACTTGGCAGTGTTTCGATTCAAGGACTGCGCAACTATGGCAAATATGACAACGAAAAGCTGCTTGCCTATGTTGCGGCGGTCACCTCCATGGCTGGGCTTGGCATCGGCCGCATTTTTTCCGAAAAATTGCGCGAACAATATGGCAGACCGGTGCGAGCGAGCGATTTGCTGCGCTATGACAGCGGCGGTCTTTCCGCGGACATTGGACCGGACAGCGTCATGGTGGGTACAGCCGCCTTTCTGACGCGGCTGGGCGTACGCATTCCAGACATGACAGGCGTGGAAAATGGGGTGTTTGTGGTCATCAACAATCAAGTGGGCGGCGCCTTCACGCTCTCCTATCACCCCACCGCGCAGACCTATTCTGCCCTGCATGGTCTGCGGCGGCGGATGCATCCGCTGCTTTTGGTGCGCGATTTTAACATTACCGCTGCCATGGCGGAAAGCCTGTTTGAGCTTCGCTCCGGCTCGATAGAGGAACTGGCGGGCGAGCGCATGGAGCTGGTCTGCGACCCGATGTATGTGAAAAACGATGCGGTTTGTGCCATTTTGTCACGGGATGGCATCACGCCCTATGCAGAAGTGATTCGCTATGCAGACAAACTGTCGCGCACCGTGCGCATCCGCATGGGCATCGGTGTCCTTGCGGGCGTTTGCGGTGTTTTGATTGGCTTTTATCTGGTGCATTCCTACAGCCTCGTGGCACTTTCTCCGAAAAATGTGCTGCTATATTTGATGCTTTGGTATCTGCCCGTTTTTTTATCCGGCTTTGGCACGCGCAAATAGCCCTACCCCATTTGTCGCAGCGGACGCAAACCCGCTGCGGCTTTTTTGTTTCCGTTTGCTGTCGGAAATCTATTTCTTTGCCGAGAAAACGAATTGTGTGTAATACACATAAAATACATTGCAACCATAAGTAAAATAGTGTATAATAGCCATGAAGTGGAAAACTTATCAAATTCATCAAACATCCACCTGTAAATAATATGAACTGCTGTTTTTGCAGATGCTAGGAGTGTGTGACATATGGCTATTTTTCCGGTGAACCAAATCAGAAACGTCTGCGTCATGGGGCATGGCGGGGACGGTAAAACTTCGCTTGTCGAAAGTCTGCTGTTTACGGCGGGCACAACCGACCGCTTGGGCAAAATCACAGACGGCACCACCGTTTGCGACTATGACCCCGAAGAAATCCGCCGGCAGTTCTCTATCGGTACGGCGGTCGCGCCGACAACCTTTCTTGGCAGTAAAATTAACCTGCTGGACACCCCTGGATTCTTTGATTTTGAAAGCGAGGTACAAAGTGCCCTGCGCGTTGCAGAAAGTGGTCTGATTGTGGTTCCCGGCAAGTCCGGTCCCAGTGTTGGCACGGAAAAGGCATGGAAACGCGTAAACGAACAGCATTTGCCGCGTATGTTCTATATTTCGCGCATTGATGAGGAAAATTCCGACTATTACACCGCCCTGCACAAGCTGCAAAAGGCGTTTGGCGTTTCGGTATGCCCTGTCGTGATTCCGATTTTCGAGGGCAACCGCGAGACAGTCGGCATTGTGGACTGCGTGCTGCGAAAAGCCTATCGCATGGCGGGCACACAACGTCTGGAAGTACCGATTCCGGACGAGATGCGTGACCGCGTCGAGCAGCACCGTGCCGCACTTTGCGAAAACGTGGCAGAACTGTCCGAGGTGCTGATGGAACGCTATTTTGCGGGCGATGAATTTTCCGATGAGGAGCTGATTGCAGGCATTCGCCAAGGTGTGCTGGACATGGTGCTGGCGCCGGTGTTCTGCGGCTCTGCGATGCTCAATGTCGGTTCGTATGCCTTGCTAAAGGGCATTGTGGACTATATGCCGTCCCCCGATGAAATGCTGCCCGAGGTGTGCGAGGATGAAAAGGGCGAACTGATTGAAATTCCCTGCTCGCCAAACGGCTCAACCAGTGCCTTTGTGTTCAAAACGCTTTCCGACCAATATGGTCGCCTGTCCTTCTTCAAGGTAATGAGCGGTGCGGTCAAGCACGACATGAACCTGTCTAACAAACGCGTAGATGTCTGCGAAAAGCTCGCGCATCTATACAGCGTCTGCGGCAAAAAAATCACCGAAGAGTCTGTGATTGGCTGCGGGGACATCGGCGCGGTTTCCAAGCTGGCGGCTACCCGCACCGGCGATACGCTTTCCATGAGCGTGCGCCGCATCCAGCTTGACCCCATCGAGCTTGCGCCGCCCTGCTACATACAGGCGATTGTGCCCAAAGTCAAGGGCACAGAGGAAAAAATCGCCGCAGGCTTTGCCAAGCTGCATGACGAGGACCCCAGCTTTACCCTGCAATTCCAACCTGAAACCAAGCAGGAACTGCTTTCCGGCATGGGCGACATCCATCTGGAGGTGTTATGCGCTAAGCTTACCGCAAAATTCGGCGTGGAAGTGACATTGGAAGCCCCCATCATCCCCTATCGCGAAACCATCCGCAAAAAGGTGGCAACCGAAGGCAAGCATAAGAAGCAGTCGGGCGGCCATGGACAATATGGACATGTCAAAATGGAGTTTGAACCCTATGCCGAGGGGGATTTCCTCTTTGAAGAAAAGATTTTTGGTGGTTCTGTGCCGAAAAACTTCCACCCTGCGGTGGAAAAGGGTATCCATGAGGCAATGGAGCATGGCACACTGGCAGGCTATCCGCTCGTGGGTCTGAAAGCAATTTTGACCGATGGCTCCTATCACGATGTGGATTCCAACGAGCTTTCCTTCAAAATGGCGGCGCGGTTGGCGTACAAATCCGGCATTCCACAGGCAAATCCTGTACTGCTCGAGCCGATTTCTGCCCTCTCCGTTGTCGTTCCTGAGAACTACATGGGTGATGTCATCGGCGACCTCAACAAACGCCGCGGCCGCATTTTGGGCATGAATCCCTTAGAGGACGGCGAACAGGAAATTTTGGCGGAAGCTCCCCAGTCCGAAATCGCCGATTATGCCATTGCCCTACGTGCCATGACCCATGGCTGTGGCAGCTTCGCTGCCGCGTTTGCGCGCTATGATGAAGCCCCTGCCGCTGTACAAGAGCGCATCATCGCGGAAAATCAGCATCGCATCGAGGATTGAACCATTCCCACAATCCTTTTTTTCTATATCGAAGGGCATCGCTTGTGCGGTGCCCTTTGGCTTGCAATTTCCGTGTTTTTTCGCTATAGTGAAAAGAACTACAACAACATGGAGGAATCTCAATTATGACTGCTTCTGAACGCCGTATCCAACTGGTCACACTGCTTGCACAAAGTGACACCCCCGTCAGCGCCAGTGCCTTGGCCACCCATTTTTCGGTCAGCCGCCAGTTGATTGTGGGGGATATTGCCCTGCTGCGTGCCAGCGGCAGCAGCATCACCGCCACACCGCGCGGCTATGTCCTCGACCCTGTGGAGCGCACGGCGCAGGGCTGTGAGCAAACCATTGCCTGCACCCATGCGGAGGACCGCCTAGCGGAGGAAATTTACACGATTGTGGATTTGGGCGGTACACTGCTAGATGTCACTGTGGAACACTCGGTCTATGGGCAAATCTGTGCGCCGCTGCACATTTCTTCCCGCTATGATGCGGATTTATTCCTGCAAAAGCTGCAAAACTCCAGTGCAAAGCCACTGTGTGACTTGACCGACGGCGTCCACCTGCACCGTATCCGCTGTGTAGACACCCAAGCCATGCTGCGCATTACAAACGCTCTGCGAGAGCGCGGACTGCTGTTTGGCGAGCTTGCGGACTGAGAACCTGTATTTCGAGATTTGCTGAAAAAACAATTGACAAGCGTCTTTCCTGTCGGTATAATAATCACGACAGTTGTCATGACACTAGTTGTGGCAACCCATATGATAACATTAAAGGCAGGTATCTGACTATGCATTCTTCCTCCAGCCACAAGCTGTATCACATGGTGATTGCCGCACTGCTCTGCGCGGTTGGCATCATGATTCCCATGTTTATGCCCATCAAATTCGTGGCAGACCCCATGTCCTTCACGCTCGCCAGCCATGTTGCGCTGTTCATTGCCATGTTTATTTCCACCCCCGTCGCGGTGGCGGTTTCACTCGGCACCACGCTCGGCTTCTTTTTGGGCGGCTTTCCGCTTGCAGTGGTGCTGCGTGCACTCTCCCAAGTACTTTTTGTGACCATCGGCGCATGGTATCTGCAAAAACGTCCGCAGCTGATGAACTTTTCATCTCCTGTTCCCAATCGTATGCCGCATCTGTTTTTCACTGCGGCGTGGCTGAGTGTCATTCACGCGCTCGGCGAGGTCTGCGTGGTCATGCCGTTCTATTTTGGAAAAGGCATGGAAACGAGCGAACTGATTCGCATCATCGCCCTGCTTGTTGGCGTGGGTACCTTTGTGCATTCCTTGGTCGATTTCACGATTTCCGTGATGATTTGGAAGCCTCTGCAGCAGGTACTTCGCACCCGATAACGCCCATCTATTTTCTGCCGTCTTTTGGGAAAAGGCGGCAGTTTTTTTGTGCCCATATCGCATCTTTACTTGCCGCGCATCTGTGCTATAATAAAGGAGCACAAAAATTCTGTGTACACAGAAAGGGAGGGTTGCTACCCTATGATTGACGCATTACAGCCGCTTATGGACACCCTGATTACATTTTTCACGAACTATCCGCTTGCTGGACTTTGGTACACTGCCGTGACGCGGTTTGCCTTTCCAGTTCTTGCCATGGGCATTTTGATTACGGCGATTCGCTCGCTTCTACAGGTGCGCAGTGAACCCGAATTGTGGGCATATCTGCGCCTGCCAGACGGCGAACGCGTGCCGCTGACCCACTGGGAAAACATCATCGGCCGCAGCCACAGCGCCGATGTCGAGTTGCCTTACCCCTCGGTGTCGCGTACCCATGCCGCGCTCATCCGTGGCGAGGACGGCACTTGGACGCTCTATGATTTGCAGTCCAAGGTTGGCACCACGATTGACGAGATGCCCATCGAAGGCGAAGCCTTGGTCGAGGAGGGGGACACTATTTCGTTTGGCGGCGTGCCCTGTGTGCTGGAATCGGTTTCCGCACAGGAAAAGCAGGAAAACCTGCGCCATCGCCGCGAAAATGACACGCCCGTGTCCCCTTGGGGGATGCTGTTCCTGCTGACACTGTTCCAGATTTTTACGGCGGTACAACTTATCATCGCCAAGGGAGCGGACTTGACCGCCGTTGTGCCTGCCGTTTTTTTGGGGCTGATTGCTCTGGAATGGACCTATTATCTGCTGTTGCGCGCCCTGCGCCGCATTGGCTTTGAGATGGAAACCATCGCCTTTTTCCTCACCACCCTGTCCATTGCGGTGACAGCTTCCTCTGCGCCAGATGCCTTAGGCAAGCAATTTTTCTCGATTGTATTGGGCGTGCTGTTTTTCCTGCTGATTGTGGTGCAGCTGCGCAATTTGCAGCGTGCCGTGCGTCTGCGCCCGCTGGCGGTACTGCTTGCCGCCCTGCTGTTTGGATTTACCCTTGTGTTTGCGCACACCATCAACGGCGCACGCAACTGGGTCAGCTTTGGGTCGTTTTCCTTTCAGCCATCGGAGCTGATTAAAATCGCTTATGTCTGGGCAGGTGCGGCAACGCTCGACCGTCTGTTTCGGCGGCGCAATTTGACGTTGTTCATCCTGTTTTCCGGCTTCTGCATGGGCTGTTTCGCACTGATGAGCGATTTTGGCACAGCGGCAATCTTCTTCGTCACCTTTTTGGTCATCGCCTTTTTGCGCTCGGGCGACTGGGCAACCTTGGCACTCCTCTGCGGCGGCAGTGTCTTTGCCGGTATGCTCGCGCTCCGCTTCAAACCCTACATTGCCAACCGTTTTGCCGCATGGGGGCACGTCTGGGAATATGCCTCGACCACCGGTTATCAGCAGACACGCACCATGTCTGCTGCCGCGTCAGGTGGTTTGGTCGGCATGGGCGCGGGAGAAGGCTGGCTGCACCGCGTTGCGGCGGCGGACACCGACCTTGTGTTCGGGATGCTGTGTGAGGAATGGGGGCTGATTATCGCGGTTCTAGCAGTGTTTTCCATCATCACGCTTGCCATTTTTGCGGTGCGTGCCTGCCGCGCGGGACGCTCCAGCTTCTATACCATCGCCGCGTGTGCCGCCACCTCACTTTTGGTATTTCAAACCTGTCTGAATGTATTCGGCGCGGTGGATTTACTGCCGCTGACAGGCGTGACCTTTCCGTTTGTATCCAATGGCGGCTCGGCGATGCTGTCCTCTTGGGGCTTACTCGCCTTTTTGAAAGCCACCGACACCCGCCAAAATGCGTCCTTCGCCGTGCGCTTGCCCTCCCGCCGTGAATTGCAGGAACTCGACGATTCTGCGGCGTATGAATCCTATGAGGAGGAAAACTGATGCGAAAAATTGAACGACGTGCGGCACTTTGTTTGCTGCTTGCAGCAGGGCTGCTGCTTGGTTTATTGGTGTTTTGCTTCCGCTTTGTCACGGTCGGCGGCGACTGGGCATCCTTCCCTGCCAATCGGCATTTGTACAACTCCCAAGGTATCCTTATCGGCGGTCGTATTTTAGACCGCAACGGCACGGTGCTTTCCGCCTCCACCGATAGCGGGCGCACCTATGCCGACAGCAAAACCGTACGCCGCGCCCTGCTCCACGCCGTGGGCGATACCGCGGGCAACATTGGCACAGGGGCGCAGACCGTCTTTGCTGACCGCATGACTGGCTATAATCTGATTACAGGCGCCTTCAAGCTGCTTGGCAGTGGGCAGAACCTCTATCTGACACTGGATGCCGACCTATGCGCAACGGCTTACGAGGCGCTCGACGGCGCACGTGGCGCGGTGGGCGTGTACAATTACGAAACGGGCAAGGTGCTCTGCATGGTATCCACCCCGACCTTTGACCCGCAAAATCCACCCTCTTCCGAGGACATCGAATCGAGCGACCGCTATAATGGCGTGTATGTCAACCGCTTTTTATCTGCGACCTTCACCCCTGGTTCGGTGTTCAAAACGGTGACCATCGCCGCCGCAATCGACACCGACCCCACGCTTTTTTCGCGGAAATTTACCTGCACAGGCAGCTGGAGCATCGGCAATGCGACCATCACCTGCCCCTCCGAACACGGCACACAAACCATTCAGGATGCGCTCGCCAACTCCTGCAACTGCGTGTTTGGACAGCTTGCCACCGAAGTCGGGGCAGAAACCATGCAGACCTATTTTGAAAAAGCAGGGCTTGCAGACAGCATTTCGATTTCCGGCATCCAAACCGCCGCAGGCAGTGCGGATTTTTCCGATGATGACATCGGAAATCTGGCGTGGGCGGGCATTGGACAGCACAATGACCTCATCTGTCCCGCCAATCTGATGGTGTATATGGGGGCGATTGCACGCGATGGTGTGCCGATTTTGCCCCAGTTAGTTGAAAAAACCACCACTTCGAGCGGCATTCCCACCAGTTTTTATCTAAAAAAGACAGGCAGCCGTATGCTGCAAACCGAAACGGCACAGCTGCTTTCCGACATGATGCGCGGTGATGTCACTGAAACCTATGGCGAAGACCGCTTCCCCGACATGGAGCTGTGCGCCAAATCGGGCACGGCAGAGGTCGGCGGGGACAAATCGCCGCACGCATGGTTTGCAGGCTTTTGCCGCAATCCAGACTATCCATACGCCTTTGTGGTGATGGTGGAAAACGGCGGCGGCGGCAACCGTGTGGCAGGTACGATTGCAGGCACGGTGCTGCGTGCGCTGTGTGATACGTAACACCTACATCGCCCATGGGAATTCGTTGCAAGCGGATGCCCACGGGCGTTTTTTCTGCGGAAAATATTTCTACAAGGCTTGTTTTTATGCCAAAAAAGGGGTAAACTGTAGAGTAACTGGACGATAAATTGAAGCGGGCGATGCAATCGGCATCGGCACCGTTTCCCTTGCAAAGGAGCAACATTTCATGACCAAAATTGACATTATTTCTGGCTTTTTGGGCGCCGGAAAGACCACCCTTATCAAAAAACTGCTCAGCGAAGCCCTCTCAAATGAAAAAATTGTGCTGATTGAAAATGAATTCGGCGAAATCGGTATTGACGGCGGATTTTTAAAAGAAGCAGGCGTGCAAGTCACCGAAATGAACTCCGGCTGCATCTGCTGTTCACTGGTGGGCGATTTCGGCGAAGCATTGGGTCAGGTGCTGGAGCAGTACCACCCCGACCGTGTGCTGATTGAGCCATCGGGTGTCGGCAAGCTGTCCGATGTCATTCGCGCAGTGGAAGGCGTGGCGACGGAGCACCCCGTTGTGCTAAACAGCTTTGTCACGGTGGTTGATGCGGGCAAAATCAAGATGTATCTGCGTAATTTTGGCGAGTTTTATCTCAATCAAATCGAAAATTCCTGTGCGATTATTCTTTCCCGTACGGCTTCGATGCCGCAGGAAAAGCTGGATGCTGCGGTTGCTATGCTGCGGGAGCATAACGCAAAGGCACACATCGTCACCACCTCTTGGGACGCACTGACGGGCGCACAGCTGTTAGGCGCCATGGAGGATTCCCATTCTCTAGCGGATGCAATGCGTGCCGAATTGGAACATGCACACGACCACGGCTGCGGCTGCGGACATGACCACCACCATGAGCACGACCATGACTGCGACTGCGGGCATGAACACCACCACGAGCACGACCATGCCTGCGGCTGCGGGCATGAACACCACCACGAGCACGACCATGACTGCGACTGCGGACATGACCACCACCACGAGCATGACCACGACTGCGATTGCGGACATGACCACCACCATGAGCACGACCATGACTGCGACTGCGGACATGACCACCACCATGAGCACAACCATGACTGCGACTGCGGGCATGAACACCATCATCATGCGGCAGACGATATTTTCACCGCTTGGGGACGGGAAACCCCACGGCAGTTCACCGAGCAGGAACTTTCCTTTGCGTTGGATGCGCTTAACAGTGCGTCCTATGGTATGGTTCTGCGTGCCAAGGGCATTCTGCCCTGCACAGATGGCACGTGGCTGCACTTCGATTATGTACCGGGCGAACCGGAAATCCGCCGTGGCAGTGCCGATTATACAGGGCGTTTGTGCGTCATTGGTGCAGACCTTGCCGAACCACAGCTTGCCGAGCTGTTCGGCATCGAATAAGGGGTGGCTGCTATGGAAGTACCTGTTTATGCCTTTGCGGGGTTTTTGGAGAGCGGCAAGACCAGCTTTATGAAAGAAACCTTGGGTGACCCGAATTTTACGGAAGACGAACGCACGCTGATTCTGCTTTGCGAAGAAGGCGAAGAAAAATTTGACACCGCACTGCTGCAGCGCACCAATGCGATTCTTGTCAACATAGAAAGCCAAGAGGAACTCAACCCTGCCCATCTCATGACCTTGACGGCACAATATCAGCCCGACCGCGTCCTGCTCGAATGGAATGGCATGTGGCCCATTGCCGAATTGGGCGTGTGCCTGCCGCAGGACTGGAACGTGTATCAAATCGTCACCATCATCAATTCTCAAACCTTTGAGCTCTATTCTGCGAATATGGGCACACGTATGCTGGAGCAGATTGCCAATGCCGAGCTCGTGGTGCTCAATCGTGCCAACGAAGCCATCCGAGAAACGCTGCGGGCACGCAATTTACAGGCGATGAATCCACGTGCCACCTTCTATTTTGACAACGAGGACGGCACTGCCGAGGAATATATGGACAGCAGTGAATTGCCGTTTGATATAGATGCGCCTGTAATTGAAATCTCGGACGAAAATTATGGCGCGTGGTATATCGATGCGATGCAGTCCCCTGAAAAATATGTCGGTAAAACGGTCAAGGTGACTGGCATGGTCTATAAGGGCAAGGATTTTGCGCCCGATGCCTTTGTGCCCGGTCGTTTCGCAATGGTTTGCTGTGCCGATGACATCACCTTCATCGGCTTCCTGTGCCAAAGCGAGGAGGCGAGCAAGTACCAACAAGAGGATTGGGTAACGGTCACCGCAACGATACAAACTGCCTATTATGCGCAGTTTCGGGGCGATGCGCCGGTGCTGTACGCCACCCACATTGAACCCGCGCAAAAAGCCGACCCTGAACTCGTCTATTTTAACTAAATGCAGCAAAAAGCACCCGCTGATTTCAGCAGGTGCTTTTTGTATCTATTCCCAAGTGCTCCAAATGTCTGGCTGATAGCCAACGGTTGCGGCAGTTTTTCCGTTGCGCACAATCGGTGTTTTCATCAGCGACGGGGTTTCCCGCAGCTTTTGTATGCGGTCCTCTTCCAATGCCAGATAGCGCAGGGTTGCCGCCTCTTTGGCATTCGGATTCACAAGTGCATCTATACCGCCGACTGCACGGCAAACCGATGTAAATTCGCCATCGCTCATTTCCTTTTGCGTCAAATCAATGAATTGCACTTTGATTTTGCGCTCTTGAAACCACCGCTGTGCTTTTTTGGTATCAAAACACTTCTTTGTGCCGAAAATCTGAATATTCATCTGCTGTTCCTACTCCACAAAATATTGTTTCACAAAGTTTTTGGTATAAAAGACGATTACATCCACGGTATAATCTCCATCATTGGAAATGACATGCACCGTGCCGCTACCGCCTGCACTGATTGCCTCGGCAAGCTGCAGGGGCGAGCTGTCAATGGTCTGTGTGGTGCCTGCAATCGTATACACATCCGCCGTATTCGCATCCTCTACGGCATCCAATATGCAAACCGTCACACCCTTTGCCGTGTTGACGGCATACTCTTTTTTATCCACCGTAATGCGGTTTTCTCCATCAATGGCGGTGACCTTACTGCCCTTGGTTTCGATGTCCACCGTGTTGTAATCATCCGCAATCATGCCATAATTGATGCCAGATGTGCGGGAATATGCCTTCACGTGCTTGCCGAGCAGGTGCGCATAATTGCGGGTCATATTGTCGATGGTGGTGACACTGGTTTTGCCGTCCTCCAAAATCCGTGCCTGCACTAATCCCACTGTCGTGCCATCAATGGATGCCCCAATGGAACTGAGCAGCACCCCGTCATACGTCACCAGCCGCATGGTGCGCTTGCCCATGGTTTCGTCTGTGGCATTGAATTTGGCACTATTGTTCGACCACTTGACATAATCCAGCTCAAGAGCATTGGCAAGCAGCTGTGCGGCAAATTCTCGTGTCAGCGGCTCGGTCAAGGACATGGTGACATTCTCTAGCAGACCCGCATTGCTGGCATAGCGCAGCACATTGCTCTGCCAATCGCTGCCCGAAAAGCCGGCATGCGTGCTGTCATATCCAGAAAGCACCAGCAGCATTTTTGCCGTTTCCACGGCAGTAACGCTGTCATCCGGTGCAAATTTTCCATTGCCCTTACCGCTGAGCAGTTCTGCCGAATAACAATACTGAATGTAATTTTTTGCCCAACTATAATCAATGTCCCAAAAAGGCACGCTGACCGCATCATATTTCGATGCATCATCTGAGCCAGTAGCCAACACATACAGAATTTTTGCCATTTCCGCACGGGTGACGGTTTTGGTTGGCTCAAATTTGCCGTTGTCATAGCCACTCATAATGCCTAGCAAATTGACGATGTTCACCGCCTCGGTTTGGTTGATTTTCGACTGGTCTTTAAAGGTGCTGCTGGTGCTCGCTGCTGCGGCAGTGCTTCCCAACAACAGCATTCCTGCCAAAAGCACGGCACAAAGTCTGCGTTTCATCTATCATCCCTCCTGTTTATACATCGGCAAGTGTCAAGTTGACCTCTCCATTTCCATCTGCAGCAATGGTGTAGGTCACTTCTTGCTTCGCCTCCAATGTTACGGTTTTGGTGGCAAGACCCGTGTCTGCGAATACGGCATTTTGCAGGGTAATCAGCTTGGTTGCCCCCTTGGTATCCTTGAGCGTCACGGTTAGGCTGTCCCCCATCATGACACTTTCTGCCCCTGAAATGGTGGCTTTGGTCTTGCCGTTTGAAATCTTTTTCGTGTATACGCTGACATACAAGCCAGGCACATCCAGCTTATTGCGCACATCCACCACAAGCAGTGCCACGCCAGCGGTGCCCTTTGGAATCAGCATCGTGTTGGGATAGGTATAGCCGCCAGTGGTCTGCGCCGTTTGCACCGTGCCGCTGGTCTGTCCGATTTCATCGGCAAGCTGGGCACTGCTGTCCACGTACAGCACCTTGGTGCTGCTGTCCATCGTAAAGGTCTTGTCCTCGCTTTGGATGGCATAGGTCAGCGCATTTCCAGACACCGCCTTGAGGGGGCGAATATACATGCCATCACCTTCACTGCCATAGCATGCCACACCCGCAATCGTTCCATCTTTGTCGATGTCTGTATAACCGATGACCATGCCCCGCAGGCGGTCTGTGGCTTCCAAATCCGAATCTCCGATTTGCTCCAGCACCGAATGATAGCGTTCGCCATCCCAAAAGGTATAACTGAGGGTGGTTTTACTAGTCAGTACACTGTCGCTGACGATATAGCCGTAGCCGTCATTTTCCAAATCGGGCATTTTGCTGACCGCCACCGCCATCAGATAAACGGTGTCCTCTTCTTTGTCCGTCTGTGCCGTTTGCATAAAGGCTGCCAACCCGCCGCCGGAAACAATGACGCTGTCCTCTGCGGTGAACATGTTCGTATATTGATTTGCACCGACAATCTGAAAGCTGTTGCCGCCTGCTGCATACAAAATTACACTGGCGGTGGGTGCAAGCGTCACGCCCTTATAGGCACTCTTGGTAATCGGCTTGCCGCCCGAGGGCTTGCTACCTGACCAACCGCTAATCAGACCATTGTCCACGGCGGTGTAGTTGCTGTAATAATTTTCTGACGTGGTTAGTGGGTCAAAATAATAGGAATCATTGGAACCGACCATAATTTCATAAAAATTACCCTTTACTAGGTCACTGAATCCTAAATTTGTGCCCTCTGCCACTGTCACAATCTTCGTTGAACCGTCCATAAACAGCAGCTTGGCTTGATTTCCATTTAGGTTGCTATCAAGTCCCAACACCATCGCCACATTGGAAAACACGGTACTGGTAACGTCCGAGGTGCTTTTGGTGTAAAACAGCACATGGTTCACCAAAATATATTCAACCGTTTCGCCGCCCTTAATCTCATTCATTGCATAATTTTCTGCCGCACGAGCATAGTCCGTACCATCCAAGTTGTAGGTATCATATGGGTCTTTCTCGCCCTTGACGCTTTTGACTGTCCCCGTGCGTTTGGTTGCCTTGACGATGTCATATTGGTCGTTGTAGCCATTGTGGGTGATGATAACATAATCATCCTTTGCAATCCCCGTCTGGATGTTATCTTCTGCAAATTTATATTCCACGCCGCCTGCCTTGATGGATTTTTTGCTGACGGTGGTGACGGGAGCCACCAAATAGGGCTGCACCAGTGCCAGCTCCAAATCGCCGTCATCGTTGCTGTCCACCAAAATGATTTGGTCTGGGGACTGTGTGTCCACCAAATCACTGCCTGCGGTAATTTTTTTGTCATACGCGCCATCTTGATAGACTTTCATGCCGTCTGCGTTCAAATCATATTTGATGTCATTGCATTTGATGCCAGTGCCATTTTGCTTGATGTCGGCATGGTTGACCGTGACACAGGTGCTTCCATCGGTTTCATAGACGCCGAGCACTTGGTTCACCTTGTCGTTTTTGTTCATGACACGAATGCGATGCCCAAGCAAACCTGTATAATCCTGTGAAATACTGCTAAATGTTGTTAATCTAGAGTTGCTGTCTGACAAATCCTCATCATTCTGCACAATCGTGATGGAATCCTCCTGCACCTTGACGAGCGTGCCCACGCTGGTATACATCCCCAAATATTTTTCGCCAACCGTGCGCTTTAAGCCGTCCTTGTCCAGCGCATCATAGCTTTCTGAATCCTTGGACCATGTCACGCAGTTCCCATCAATGGCATTGTAAAGCAGCTGTGCGGCATATTGGCGGGGCAATGCCGCCGTAAAGTCGCAATTCACGTCATCAAGCAGGTGCGCATCTGCCGCAAGGGCAAGGGTACTCTGCTCCCACGTTTTTCCGGTCAAGCCTGCACGGGTGGGGTCATATCCCATCACAACAAGCAGCATTTTTGCCGCTTCACTGCCCGTCACGGTTTCATCGGGTGCAAACCGAGTGGCTGTTCTGCCCGCCAAAATGTTATTCAGCTGACAATATTTAATATATCCCCGTGCCCAATGCCCGCTGATGTCTGTGAAATCCGTCGATACGTCTTGATAGGCTGACGCATCGCTTGTGCCCAGACAAACGGCATAAATCATCTTTGCCATTTCGCCGCGGGTGACGGTGGCATTCGGTTTGTAACTGCCGTCTGCATAGCCGCCGACAATCTTAAGCGAAGAGAGCATCTGTACCGCTTCGGTGGCGTCAATCTGCCCTGCATCGGTGAACGCCGCCCCTGCAAAGCTGGTCAGCACACACACACACGCAACAAGCCAAGCGAAAATCCGCTTTTTCATCATAAATCCCTTCTCCTTTGGCATGGTTTACTCATTCTATGATACGCCATTTTGCGCTTTTCGTCAAGGCGGGTGCAGAAGTGCACGATATGTGTCTTTGTTTGACGCATGGTGCACGAAATGTGCATCATGGTTTGATGAACGCACAATAGGTGCACCAAAATGCAGACAACTGCACGATATGTGCACAGACAGACGAAAAAAGCCCCCTCGGTTTCCCGAGGGGACTTTCGACTGCGATACACGATTCACATGAACCGAATCCTGAGAAACTCAGAGATTAAGCAATTGTGAAGTCGCAAGTTGCAGTGATTGCACCAGTGGTGGAATTAACTGCAGTTACAGTCCATGTGTTAGCTGTTGCGTCTGTGGTGAAAGTTGCACCAACAGTTGCCAAAGCAGTTGCAAACTCATAGCCGGTAGCCGGAGTCAGAGTTACAGTTGCAGTTACAACGTCGGTAGCTTCAATAGCACCATACATCGTAGCATTGTTGGTCTTTTCAACGTAGCTCAATGTAGTTGCTGTGATACCAGACGGCAGAGAAGCGAATGCCGGAGTACCAGCAGAGATATTCGCAACTGTAGTTACGGTTGTAGAAATACCTGTTGTTGTATTTGCACTTGCTGCCAAGAAGTTACTTGCTGCAACAGAGGTAGCTGTTACAGTAAAGGTCTTGGTAGTTGTTGTAGTACCTGCTGTCAGCGTTACTGTGTAAGTACCTACCGGCAATGCACCAGCAGCAACAGCAACTGTCGGTGATGCTGTACCAGCTGCCAAAGTACCAGCCAGGTTAGCAGGAGTTGCAGTTGTAGATGCTGTTACATCAGCACCAAGGCTGTTCTTAACAGTCGGAGTTACAGCTGTACCAACTGCAATGTTAGCAGAAGTTGCGCTGTAGGTGAATGTAGTAGTATCGCCAAATGCTCTTGTAGAAGCAGATGCAGTTGCAGACAATGCTGCTGCAGTCGGAGATACGTAGTACGGGCTCGGTGCTGCAGAGTAGTCGTTTGCAGTATCAACAATAATCAATTCGACCTTGTCAATGTTACCAACAACCAATGCGTTCGGAATCTTGTTGCCATAGCTGTTTGTGCCAGTGTAGTCGTTAGCTGTACGGAGGCTACCGCCTGCAACACCGATGTTAGCCTCGGTATCGTTGTCGGAGTCAACATACATTACATGGCTGTCGCTCTTGACATCCAGTTCGTATTGAGAAGCGCTTGCACCATATGCAACGTTGGTAGTTACGATGGTATCCTTTGCGTCGCTTACGCTAGTCAAAGCAGTCATAGTAACCTTTGTAGAATCCAACAGAGTGCAATCCTTGATGAATCCATCAGAATCAACAGAAGAGTAACCTACTACCATGCCCTTCGCATACTGGGTGTTGTTGGAAGTACCGGTCTTAGTAACCTGTACGTTTTCAGAACCATTCCAGATGGTGAAGGTAACAGCATTAGAACCAGAACGAGCGCCCGCAGTTACGATGTAACCATAGTTGTCGTATGTGGTGATGCCAGTGTTGCTCAGGCTATTAACACGAACAGCCATTGCGCCAATCTTCTTCAGACCGCTGATTTCTTCCTTGAAAGAAATTACAGACGTACCGCTTGCCAGGTTAGTGGAAGCCATGGTCTTGAATTCCTTACCAGAAATCACATCAGAGTCGTTGCTGGTGGTGTTGGATGCTGTAGTAGATACGTTACCTGTGAACAGGATAACATCAGCAGAGTCATCAATGGTGTAGGTAGCGGTGTCAGTTGTAACACCTGTTACACTTGTGTAGTAACCGCTGTTGAGGTTCATGGTGCCCAAGCCCAAGCTTGTGAAGTCGCCATAATAGTCAGCTGTAGCGTTTACTGCGTTGAAAGAATATTCGCCGCTGGTGTTGACGGAGAATTCATATGCAGTACCTGCAGACAGGTTTGCATATGTAACAGTGCCGTCATCATCGTTTACGGTAACAACCTTAGTGGTGTCGTCGAACATCTGCAGCTTAACCTGCTTGCCACTAACGGTTTCTTCCTTCTTAACAACAATAGCTACGTCAGACATAGAACCAGTTGCGCTGGTAGAAGTCTTCTTCAGCTTGTATACTACGCCGCCAACAACAACCGCCTGAACGGTGCAGGTCGGGATAGCAGTGTTGATGTCAGTGGTGCCAAAGCCGTTCATTGCTTCGCTGTACCATGTGCCATCAATATAGTACTTGTAGTAAGTAGTACCGCCAGAGCTTGCGAATGTGCCAACTGCATTGGTATCAGTCTTGGACTGAGACATTGTGCCGCTGGTTACGTCAGCCTTCAACATCTGCTTTGCATCTTCATGACGGTTGTAGCTCAGTACAGCCCAGTCGTCTGCAACGATGTCAGCATCAACCACGTCGGATGTCGGGTCATAGTTGCCGCTGATGCCAGACATTGTTACCTTGTTAGAACCAACATAGGTTACCTTTGCAGCAACCTTCTGGGTGATGACTGCCTGGTCAAGCTTGCCGTCGCTGTCGCGGTCAACGAACTTGATTTCGTCAGCAGTGTTGGTAGTGTCTGCAAAACCGTTTGCATACACAGCAGAGTCTGCGTTTACAGCATTAATTGCACCAGCAACCTGAGTTGTAGAAGACAAAGTGCCTACAGTTGTTGTGCTGCTGTTGTATGGGGTGAAACGAGCGGTCAACTGGTCTGCGGTTGTAACACCAGCTGCGATCTTTTCAATGGAGTAAGAGGTTCCGCCGAACTTCACCTTTACGCCGTCTTCTTCCACTGCGGAAGCGTTTACGGTGTAAACGGTGTTGTCATCAGTTGCATAAACGCCCAGAACCTGATTGGTCTTGTCGTCGGTAATCATAACCTTGACACGTTCGCCAATCAAATCGGTGAAGTCTTCATCAACACTGCTGAAAGACTGTGTGCCACCTAGAACAATGGTTGTTAAACCAGTACCCTTTGTGGTGTCTGATACGTCATCAGAGGTATCATAAGAAACGTTCAAGGTGCCGCCAACAGCCTCTGTCAGAGTACCAACATAGGTGCTCAGGTCCAGATACTTCTGACCCACAGTTTCCTTTACACCACCAGTGGTTGCAAAGTAGTCAAATGTGCCGGAGTCTGTGGACCACTTCACACGGTAAGCGTCCAGAGTGTTGTAGATAACCTGTGCTGCGTACTGACGCGGAATTGCAGAAGTAACATCGCAATCTACATCGTCGAGCAGGCCGTTTTCATCGCCCAAAGACAGGGTGTTGGTAGCCCAAGCGGAGCCAACCAAACCAGCCTTGTCAGCGGTGTAGCCCATGGTTACCAGCAGCATCTTAGTAGCTTCGGTACCGGTTACAGTTGCATCCGGGTCGAAGGAAGTTGCAGACTTACCAGCAATGATGCCGTTGGTCTGGCAGTACTTGATGAAGCCAGCAGCCCAGTGGCCCTTGATGTCTGTGAAAGTGGTGGAGATGTTTTCGTACGCAGATGCGTCGGTGCTACCTGTACGGGTAACGTAAATCATCTTCGCCATTTCTGCACGAGTTACGGTTGCAGCCGGCTTGTAGGAACCATCTTCGTAACCGTTGATGACGCCCAGTTGTGACAGCATACCAACTGCTTCTGATGCGCTGATGTCAGCAGAGTCAGTGAATGCCGCGCCAGCCATGACAGACAGTGCAGAAGAGCACGCCAGGACCAGCGAGAGAACCTTTTTAAGATTCTTCATTGGATTTTTGCCTCCTTTTAATTTCGGGAAATTTCCCTTTATGCGCTCTATCTTAACCGATTTTTCCAGCACCGTCAAGGGGTTTGCCGCCTGTGTAACATAGGTGTAACATAAACACAAACCCTACACCATTTGTACATAAACCTGCGAAAATGCACAAATCCCTGCTGATTTTCAGGGAATCAGCAGGGGTTTGGCAGGATTTTAAGCGGAAATCATCTGACGTAAAATCACTGCAAACTGTGCACGGGTTAGGGTGTCCTTAGGGTGCAGTGCCCCGTTTGTGCCTTGTATGACACCTGCCTGCACGCAGTACGCCGCCGCTTCCCGATAGTCGGCAGTCAGCTGGTTTTGGTCCGAGAACCCTTGCAAAGCCGTCTGTATCTGCATATCGTCCAGCGGTTCCCCGCCGTCTTTGCGCAAGACATTCGCCATCAAAAGCATCGTCTGCTCACGGGTCAGCGGTGTCAGCGGATTTAGGGTTTCCAATCCATCCAGCAGACCCTCTTCATAAGCACCGCCGTAACTGCCTGCATACCATGCCACAGGGTCGATGCCGTCCATGCGTCCGTCCGGCAGGGACAGCGCGCGGCTGAGCGATGCCACCGCCTGACAGGCGGAAATGCTCGCAGCGGGGTAAAACTTGCCCTGATAGCCGTTCATCCACCCCTGCTCACTGACCGCCGCAATGGCATCATACCCCCAAAAATTGGTCGGTACATCCGAAAACGCAGCCTGTGCTTTTGGGGTTGACACAGTCATTATCGCCTGATAGCACGCGCCGTCCGTCTGCAAAACATCGCGCAGTTCACTGTAATACACCATATAGGTATCCGTATATGCCGCCGTTTCTGCGGTTTGCGCATATGCCACGTGATAAACAATGCCGTTTGGCTTGGCAAGCGGTGCACTATAGGTATAGAATGGATTTTCCTGTGGCAAAACCTGCTGCAGCACCTGTGCGGCATCGCTCGTCAACAAGTCTTCTGTTACAGAATAGGTCGCACCCGTGCGTAAATCCACCATTATGTTGTCATTCCATGGCATCGCACCCTCGCCCAAGCCAGAAATGGCATCCGCATTGACCACCAGAACCTGTCCGCAGAACGAAACGCCGTAATCCCCCACGAGCGACAGCCGCTGTGCCGCGGCAGAAGGACCATTTAGGAAGAAGCCCTCAATCGTATCATTGATGGTTTGCTGCACGGCTTCATCTGCCATGCCCGACACCACCGGATACTGCAAATCCCAGCCGTATTCCGTGCCGTCTTGCGCTGTTCCCAGATATTTTTCATAGCGATTGGTCGAAATGGTCATGCCGCTGTCCAAGGCATAGCTACGCTTTGGCGTGTACAGCACTTTGCCGTCTGCGATGCGAATATATTGCGTTTCGCCCGCTGTCTTCACCTTTGCCACGCCATCCCCAACGATTTCCGCCGTTTCGGCCGCCTCTATCGCCCCACGATAGGCACCGCTGTCACTGAAAAAGACAATGCCGCCCTCCGCCGTGCCATGCCAGGACAAGCCGAACCGAAACGGTGCAAAGCCGCCTGTGTACCCATCCATCGCATAGATGCGTGCGCCGCTGCTGTCGATTGCCATGCTGGCACCCGCCGCATCCCGAATGGCATATGCCCCTTCGCCCATGGCATCCAAATAATAATATTGCGGCGCAAGGGCTTCCTTGCCAGAAGCATTCAGCAGCCCGAGCAGCTCCCCTTGCTGCACAACCGCCACACCGTTTTCAAAATCGCCGATGCTGTCATACGCTGCTTGTGTCAAATGCCGCCGATGGGAGAGGGAATACAGCGCCATTTTACCATTTTCCTGCAAAATCGCCAAATCACCCTCCTGCACCGCAAAGCTTGCGGGCGAAGCCGGCAGTTTTGTAAACGCCGCTCCTGTGCTGATAAAGCCATAGCTGCCGTCGGTTTTTTGTACCAGTGCGCAGCCGCCGGAAAAATCGCCTGCCTGCTGATATATTGCCGGAATCACAAATTCGCCTGTGGCATCCACATAGCCCCACTTGCCGTTTTTCTGGGCACGCAGCAGTCCCTCCGCCGAAAAGAAGCCTGCCGCACCGACATAGCTGCCGATTTCCGTGCCGTCCAGCGCAAAATAGACGCTGTGGTCTGCATAGCGGAACGCTGCCGTGTCTGCTGAAAAGTCCACGGAAAGCGGGGTTTCCCGTGCGCCCACCACCACCTTGCCATCGGTGCCAATCAGTCCGGTTTTGCCCTGCACATCCTGCACCACCGCTAAACCGCAGTTCTCAAACACCTGTGCGGCGGCATAAAATGTGCCCACCTGCAGTGTGCCACTCGTGTCCATATAGCCCCAACGGGTTTGGCCGTCCAGCTGTGTCACAGACATCGGAAACAGGTCTGCGGCGGCCGCAGACACGCCCAGCATAAACAGTGCGCAAACCATACAGAAAATCTTTTTCAACTTCCATCCCATTCCCATCTTTTAAAATCGCAGTTTCATTATTGCACCCAGTATACGCTATTTTTCCCTGCGCTTGCAAGGGTTTCCGCCCACTTGAAACACAACTGCAATCTTGCTTCCACAATCTGCATCTTCTTTCTCAAAAGGTTTCCAAACACTCCTTTTTTCTCCAGTTTTCCGCATCACCCCGCAAAAAAAAATCGAAAGCACCGTGCCGTACGATGCTTTCGATTGAAATCGCTTATTATATGTAGCGTTACGGGGAGCCTTATTCCCCCATCACCTGAAACACCACCTGACGGGTGCGGTCACGGGTGTCACATTCCACCAAGGTCAGATTCTGCCAAGGGCCGATGCACAATTTGCCGTCTGTGAACGGAATGGTAATAAACGGAGAAAGCAATGCAGCCTTGATATGTGAAGAGCCGTTATCATCGTTCCACGTATCATGATGGCGATAATGAATCACCCGACCGGTTTCATCGGTATAAGGAGAAAACACATCCATCGCCGCCTTGAGGTCATGATATACCATACCCGGTTCAAATTCTAACGTCGTCAGTCCTGCGACACCACCGGTGGTGAAGCCGGTTACAATGCCTGCCCGAATGGAGTGCTCCTGACACGCCGCTTGCAAAGCACGCTGAAAATCCTCCGTGATGTCAATCATGCCCATATGCGCCTTGGTGTGGTAGGTCTTGGTTTCCGTATAGACTGCCATGTTTTGCATTCTCCTTCTCTGCTTGTTTGTTTAATTTGTCGGAAATGGTTTCTTAAACGATAGCATGGACAACCCTGCTTGTCAATATGCCGAACAAGGTTGTTTTCAGATTCTATACTTTCTCGCGACAGTTCTCTGCAAAACTCTCAAAAACAACTGCTTTTTCATGATGGCTCAGCATAGCAGCACCACCTGCTGCGGCGCAATCCGCAGCCGCAGCTGCTCTCCCACCGCAAGCTTTGGGGCACGTGGCTTGTCGATTTCCCAGCGCAGCAGTCCCGATGCCCCCTGCGGACGCACCATCAAAATCTCAGAAAACGGGCTTTCGATGCGCTCCTCTAGCACACAGGCAAAGGTGTTTTCCCCCGCCTGCGTTGTGAAGTCGAACGCATGCGAACGAATGCCGACCGCTTGCGCCGCCGCACTGTCTGCCCCTTCGGCACGCAGGGTCAAGTTCCATGCCGGAAGATACACCATGCCGTCCGCTTCCCATCTGCCGATTTTCTCGATGTTCTTGCAGCCGGTCAGCATAGCGGCGGCAAGCGTCCTCGGTGTGTCGAACACCTCATTTCGTGTTGCCGCCTGTTCCACCCGCCCCGCTTCAATGATGGCGATGTGGTCGCACAATCGATAGACCTCCTCTCGGTCATGGGATACAAACAGCGTTGTGCCGTCAAATTCTTCTGTCACCTGCGCAATGGTGCGCTCCAGCTGCCAACGCAGATAGCTGTCCAGTGCGGAAAACGGTTCATCCAGCATCAAAATCCGTGGATTCGAGATGAGCATACGCAGCAATGCCACCCGCTGCTGCTGTCCGCCGGAAAGCTGACTGGGCAAACGCTCCTCCAACCCTTCCAAAGCAAACTGTCCCATGCCGATTTGTATGCGCCGCTCTGCCTCCGTGCGGTTTTCATGCCGTCTGGCACCTGCCAGCAGATTTTGCCGCACCGTCATATTGGGGAACAAGGCATAATTCTGAAACAAATAGCCGACATGCCGTTTTTGCGGCGGCAAATTGATGCGTTTTTGGGAATCAAACAGCGTTTCGCCGTTCAAGATAATTTGTCCTGCATCTGGTGTGACGATGCCCGCGATGCACTTGAGCGTCATTGACTTGCCGCTACCCGAACCACCCAGCAAACCCGTCACGCCGCCATTGGTTTCCAGCTGTATGTGCATCTGAAATTCCCCAAAATCCTTGGTCACATCCATAGAAAGCGACATCTGCCTGCACCTCCCTTCGTTTGGCTCACTGTTTGGCTGCGTGCGCCTTTTTCTCCATATTATTGATGAATGCAAGCATGATAAACGACAGCAGTAGGTTGACCCCCACCCACTGGTAGGCAAGCGTTTCATTGCCCTCGCGCCACAACTGATAGACCGTAGTGGAGATGGTTGCCGTGCGCCCCGGTGTGTAGCCGGACACCATACTGGTGGCGCCATATTCCCCCAATCCCCGTGCAAACGCCAAAATCATGCCTGCCATCAGCCCCTGCTTACAGTTTGGCAGAATCACCCGCCAAAAAATATAGACATTGGACAGCCCTAATGTTTTTGCCGCAAAAATCAGCGAGGGGTCGAGTGCCTCAAATGCCCCGCGCACCGTGCGATACATCAGCGGAAAGGTCATCACTGTGGTTGCCGCAATCGCCGCATACCAAGTCATGAGGATTTTTTGCCCGCTGTAAGCATACAGCATGGCACCGAATGCACTGTTGGGGCTGAAGCACTGGAGCAGAAAAAATCCGATAACGGTTGGCGGCAGGACAAGCGGCATGGTCAGCACACAGTCTAAAATGCCCTTTGCCATCCGCGGCAGCCTTACAATATAATACGCCGCAAAAATACCGCTGAAAAATGTCAGTATGGTGGAAAAAAATGCAATGCGCAGCGAATTGAGCAACGGAAACCAATCCATGTTCGTTCCTCCTCCCTAAAATACACAAAGGCAGCACGTTAACCACTCCCGTGCCGCCTTTATACGCTGTTATCGGCTATAAAACAGTGAATCCAACCGCTGTAAAGACATCCTTGCAGGCATCTGACTGCAAATACTCCAAAAACGCC
This sequence comes from Intestinibacillus sp., assembly GCA_963664255.1. Classification (GTDB taxonomy): domain Bacteria; phylum Bacillota; class Clostridia; order Oscillospirales; family Butyricicoccaceae. The sequence goes on from OY760938.1 coordinate 1,052,584, forward strand.
TTTGCTTCGTCTGGATGTGCCGCATTCTTGAGAACCGCCGCTGGATAGACAATCGGCTTATGGCTGTCCTCCGATGCGGTTGCCGCCACCGTCACATCCTCATTCACCGCCGCATCCGTTGCATAGACCACGCCGCAGTCTGCCGCCGCCTGTGCCACCTGTGTCAGCACTTCTTTTACATTGGTGGCATAGGTGATTTTTTGATCAGCCTGCAATGCATCCCACAGGTTTAGGCTAGTGAACACCTGCTCGGCGTATTGTCCTGCGGGTACATCGGCATTGCCCAGTGCAATCAAGGACACCTTGTCTGTGCCTACATCTTCAAACGAGGTAATGCCCTTGTCGGAATCCTTCGGCACAATCAGCACCACACTGTTGCCCAACAAATCCACGCGGGTGTTGCTCTGAATAAAATCCAGCTTGTCGGTGTTGGCTTCCGCTGTGACATCAATGGCGTCCATTTGCTTTTGCCCTGCGGACAGGAACAAATCACAGTCTGAACCTGATTGGATTTGGGTGGACAGCGTGCCAGAGGAATCAAAGTTATACACAATTTCCACATCTGGTGCCACTTCCTTATATTGCTCAGCAATGTCCTGCAGGGTTTCGGTCAGAGAAGCCGCCGCAAACACCGTCAGCGTGACGGATTCTGTGCTTTCTGCCGCTGCAGTTTGTGCTGAGGTGTCTTCTGCAGGTGCAGTGGTGTCTGTGCTGCTGCCGCAGCCTGCCAGCACTCCCAAGGTGAGCAATGCGCTGCACGCCCATGCAGCCAAACGCTTTGTCTTTGTCATAACAATCCAACCTCCGTCTTTCTCTTCCATTTCTGTTTCCCCTGCTGATTTGCCACAATTTTAGAGAACTGCACAAAAAGGCGTTATGCGAAATTATCCATTCGCATAACGCCTTTGTTATTGTGTATAAATAAGCACGGTATATTTTGTTTATGTTAGATATGATACTCCGGTTTTAGACATTTGTCAACAACTTTATCAAACGCCTGTAAATGGTAGAAACTGCTCTGCCGCACGATACAGCAGCTTAACATCGTGCAGGGTTGGACGCAGTTCATATTGCGCTGAGGCAGCACATATGAGTTCCTGCAAATCGCAGTTGCCCGCGCGTTCGCCGATGCCGTGCAGGGTACATTCAATGGCAGATGCCCCACCCCGCAGTGCCGCCAGTGCATTGGCAACCGCAAACCCCAAATCGTTGTGCCCATGGAAGCTAATCGGTGGACTGCCGCGCAGCAGCATTTCCTGTATGCTCTCATAGGTGCGCGATGGGGTCAGCACGCCCACTGTGTCGGAAAACTGCACGCCCGCAACCCCCATTTCGCCCATGCGCTTTGCAACGCCTGCCACAAATGTAATATCCGCGCGGGAAGCGTCCTCCAGTCCCACCGTCACTGTAAACCCGCCGTCCAGTGCGGTCTGCACGCAGGTTTCCAATTCCCGCAGCAGCCAGTTTTTGTTCTTTTTCAGCTTTGTATAAATGTGCACATAGGAAATCGGTGCCGAAATATGAATAATATCCGGCTGACAGGACATCGCCAGTTCAATGTCACACACCCGCATACGATTCCATGTGGCAATCTTTGCCCGCACCCGCCGCCGCACAATTTGGCGAATGCGTTCGGCTTCGTTGTCACCCATGGCAGGCACGCCCGCGTCAATGCGAGATACCCCCGCGCGGTCAAGCAGTAATGCCAGCTGTAGCTTCTGCTCGTTGGAAAACACAACGCCCGGACGCTGTTCCCCATCGCGCAGGGTGGTATCCGATAGATAAACGGTTCGCTTCATTCCAACCCCTCCACCTCGTGTGCCAATTCCAGCAATTCCGCATCCGTGAGGGCACGCTGCACCGCTTCGCTCTTGGCACGTACCGCCTGCAGCAGTCTGGACAGGTTCGCTTTGTCTGCCGCACAGCCAAGCTGCTGCAAACGATGGCGCAGACTGCTTTGTCCAGAATGCTTGCCGATGACAATTTTGCGCTCCATGCCCACGCTTTCCGGCGGAAATGGCTCATACAGTGCCGCATTTTTCAAAATTCCATCCACGTGCACCCCCGATTCCACCTCAAAAATGGCACTGCCCACCACTGGCTGATGGGATGGCACAGGTGTGCCCGTCAAAGCGGTGAATAATTCACACAAACGCGGCAAACCCGATAAATCCAGCTTGGGTTTATGCCGCTTTGCACCCAACCGCAGCGACATCATCACCTGCTCGAGCGGTGCTGTGCCGCCGCGCCCCAAAAACCCTGTGACCCCCATTTCACCGCCTACGGACAGCCATTCGTGCAAAATTGCTCCCGCACAGCCATATTCATTGGTCGGGCACAGCTCAATTTTGGTTTTCGGCAGCTTTTCCCGCAGGTTTTCTATCATGCGCACCGCATCGTGCAGCAGCAAATCACCTAATCCCACAATCCGCAGCTGTTTCAAATGCGCATACTGCCCCAGCAAATTGATTTCACGCACGTCATTGACGCGCACTTCATATAGCATCGGCGCATTGGTTTGCCACTGCGTGAAGCGGCAAACACAGCGTGCAAACGGCTGGCACACCTCCCGTGGATTTTGCAGATGCAGCACCGTACGCCCCCAATCCAAGTCATCTGCCAACCGCTCGGCGGTTTTTTCATCCAGCTCGACAAAATCCGCACCACACTGGAAAAGCAGATGATAAAATTCTTGCAAAACTGCCGTGTCGCAATCCTTTGTCTGGATATGACGCAGCGTTTGGTCGGTCAATTTAATCATAAAAAAGCACCTGCCTTTCCTACAACGACTTTGGGGGCGTTCTGAAAAAAACTTTCAAAAACGCCCCTGCAGCCAGATTCAAATGAGAGAGAAGAAAAGAAACATATAAGAGAACAAAACAATGGTTAAAGAATAAAAAGTAAGAAATAAAGTATCAAAAAGAAAGGTTAGATACGGAGCGATTCCACAGGCGTGCCGCCTTCCAGATGCTCCTCGGCAATGGTTTCAATGTCCTCCTCGGTGAGGTTGCCATACCAAACGCCCTCGGGATAGACCACCATGACAGGGCCCTTTTCACAGATGCCGAAGCATCCGGTGTTGTTCACCATGACATCGCTGGACAAATCGCGCTCTTCAATTTCTTGCATCAGCTTTTGCACCAACGCCACGCTGTCCTTTTTGGCACAAAATCCACGCTGCTGCCCATTCAGGGTGCAGCTGGTGCAGATAAAGACATGATATTTTGGTACTACCACAAAAAATTCCTCCTTAGCCTGCCAAATATTCTTTCACCGCACTGCGTACGGCATCTTCAATACGGTCATAGGTTGTAACTGCCACAATACCACGTTCCTGCAGCTTTTTGCGGGGTGCATCTCCGATGCGCATCGTCACGACACCGGAACAGTCCCCCACTGTTTCCAGAATCTTGCCGATGCGGTCTTCCTTGTCCGCATCCCGCTTGCCGCCGCCCATGCCATCGCAGCTGCTTGTGCCGTCGCAATACTGTGAAACCGACCGTCTGCCTACAAAACGGATGTTTTCATCCTTGTATTCGTAGATATAAAAATCATTTGCCTGCCCAAAATGCTGGTCTACCAGCACACCGCCCTTGGAAGCCACCGCGAACAAAATTGCCGGACTTTCGGGTTTTGCCGCTTCTTCCTCCGCCTTTTTCGCACCACAGCCACGATATTCGATGGATACATCATTCCCCAATGTGCCGATTGCATCCGCACGGCACTGCTTGCAATGATACATCTGCTGCATGGTTTCACCGCATTTTTTGCGCATTTCCATCACTTCCACGTTGGAAGTCAGTTCCATGTGCTCAAATGCCGAGCCTTCCACCGGAATCATCTGCATGATGTTGGTGATGAAGCAGCCCATTTCTTTCGCTTTTTCGACCACCTGCGGAATATGGGCATCATTTATCCCCTTTAGCATCACGATATTGACCTTACAAATCAATCCCAAATCGCATACTCTTTTGATGCCTGCCAGCTGATTCGCCATCAGGATGGATGCGCCTGCCAGTCCAGTATAGCGTGTGCCCATGTAATCGACATGCTTATAAATTTTCGCACCGATTTCCGGATCCACTGCGTTGAGCGTCACCGTCACATGGCTGACCCCCAGTTCGCTCAGTTCATCCGCATACAGCGGCAGCAACAGTCCATTGGTCGACAAACAGAAGGTCACTTCAGGGTCGGCTTCATGAATGAGGCGAAGCGAAGCCGAGGTTTTTTCCCACTCTGCCAAGCTGTCACCAGGGCCTGCAATGCCCACCACCTTGAGGTTTGGCATCTTGGACTTCACATATAAGTACTTATCGAGTGCAGCCTCCGGCGAGAGCACTTCGGTCGTCACACCCGGGCGGCTTTCGTTCGGACAATCGAACTTACGCACGCAATAATTGCACTGGATGTTACAAGCGGGTGCCACTGGCAGATGCATTCTCGCATATTGTGCACCGCATCCATTGAAACACGGATGCGTCAAGGTTTTTGCCGCCAGTTCCGCCTTGCGGTCAGTGGTTGTTGCCATAGCTACCTGCACCTCCTGTTTTTCTCCTGTGTAATACTTGTCGTACATTTTGCCGCGGAATGCGTGCTCCTTGCGGGTGAGCAGTTCGTTGGTCATGCGGTCCATTAAGGAAACACTGCCGTCATACAGCAGCGTGCGTATGCGCTGACCGCCCACATGGTCATGAATCGGGAATGCACAGCGCACCAAAGGAATGTGTAGCTTTTCCTCGATGCGGCGTCCATCGCCCGAACCAATCAGCAAATTGACGCCGAGCGCCTGCACTTCCCGCTCGATGGTGTCAAAATCTGTGGCATCGAGAATCTTATAATTTTCGATGAACTGGGTTTTTGCAATTTTTTCAACTTCTGGCAGAATTATTTCTGCAAACGATGGACATTTCGCACCCGTTGCACACAACATCGGCACAATGCCGTTTTCTGTGCACAACCGTACCGCACTATAGACAAAATCCGGCTCGCCGAAGATTGCCGCACGGCCTTCCGCATTATATTTGTGCGAATCCACCATCGCATCCACAAAGCGTCCCCGTTCCTCCCGCAGTGGTTCAGTCACCGTACCGCCCAAGGATTTCAGCAGCTTCACCAGTCCATCTGTGTCCCGCAGACCCATCGGCATGGGAAGCCGTGTGAACGGCACGCCGTAGGTATCATACAGATACTGCGCTGGGCTTTGCTTGCCTGTCACAAAGGTGGTCAGCTCAATGGTGTGGCGTGCGCCCGCCATGTGGGACACCTGCTCGAGCGTTGTGCCGCGCTGCGGCAGACGGTCATATTCCGGATTGTGCGGATGGTCGAGGTTATCCGACAAATCCGGCAACAAAATATAAGAAATCCCCATGCCATCCAGCAATGCCTTGAGTGCACGTGTGTCCGCAGGTGACAGAATGCCTGTGATGATATTGATTGCCTCTTGCGGTGTCGTATCCATCTCCACATAGGAAACAATCGCATACAGCGCATTCCAAAAGCCTTCAAACTGCGAACCGCCATAGCCTGCCGCCGCAACCGGAATGATTTTCACATCCAAATCGGGATTCTGCTCATAAAAGGTTTCGATATAACGCTCCACGTCTTCGCCGATGGTTTCCGCAAGGCAAGTGGTAGCCACACCGATGACCTCCGGCTGATAAATCGACACCACATTGCGCAAGCCATTCAGCAGATTCTTTTCGCCGCCGAACACCGTGCCTTCTTCCGTGAGCGAGGTGGAAGCAATGTCCACTGGCTCATTGTAATGCGTTGCCATATGGCGGCGGATATAAGTGGCACAGCCCTGCGAGCCATGCAGAATGGTCATACATTTTGCAATGCCATAAAACGCGGTTGCTGAACCCATTGGCATGCACATTTTGCAGGGGTTGACATTCAGATTCACTAAATTCTGGCTCATATCGCATCCTCCACATATCCCCATACCGGATGATTGAGCGAGCGGTTGATTTCTTCGGTGAAATTCCGCACACCGTCATAACCAGCAAGTGCATGCTTGCGCTCGTGGTTGTGGTCACAAAACGCAATGCCCAACTTATATGCCAACGGACGCTCTTTTACGCCGCCAACCAGAATGTCTGCCCCTTTTTCCCGCATGAAGGTTTCTAGCTCTGCGGGATTGGCATCGTCCAGCACCACCGTGTTCGGCTGCACCAGCTGCCCGATGACCTCATAGTCCTCTGCCTTGCCCGTCTGTGTGCCAACGACTACGGTTTCAATGCCCATGGTGTTGAACTGCCGAATCAAGGAAATTGCCTTGAAGCCGCCGCCTACATAAATGGCTGCCTTTTTGCCCTGCAGGAGCGGCAAATACTTTTGCTCAAACGGAATCAGCTCCTCTTCCTCCTGCGCGGTGAATGCCTTTGCACGGGTGATAATCGCAGGGTCGCCCAATAGTTCCGCAATGCGCATCAGCGATGCGGTGGTGTCCTCTCTGCCAAAGAAAGAAACCTTCACATACGGAATGCCAAATTCCGTTTCCATCTGGTTTGCCAGATAGGTCATTGACCCTGCACACTGCACCAAATTAATCTGCGCCGTCGGTGCCTGTATCAACGTATCATAAGTAGCGTCCCCGGTAATTGTGGAAATCACGGGTACACCAATTTTTTTCAAATATTCTTGCAGAATCCACATTTCGCCTGCCAAATTGAAATCCCCCAGGATATTCACGCCGAACTGCTTTGGTGCTTCTGCGTGCGGTCGAATGAGCCGCAAAATTGCTTCACACGCCATGCGATAGCCATAGGATTTATTGCCCGAAAAGCCGGGTGACTGCACCGGAATGCACCGTATGCCATATTTTTTCTCTGCCTCACGGCAAACCGCTTCCAAATCATCTCCAATAACCCCTACAATGCAGGTGGCATAGACAAAAATCAATTTGGGATGGTGTGTTTCACAAATCTCATCGATTGCCCGCGTCAGCTTTTCCGCACCGCCGAACACAATGTCCTGCTCGGACAGGTCGGTGGAAAAGCTGTTGCGATAGCGTTCCTCGCCGCTGGTCAGCGAACCGCGAATATCCCATGTGTAGCTTGCACAGCCAATGGGTCCATGCACGATATGAAACGCATCTGTAATCGGATTGAGCACCACACGTGCCCCACAATACACGCACGCTCTCTGACTAACCGCGCCGGAAACGCTATCGGCTTCACACTTGATGCTGCCGCTGCCTTGACGAATAAAATCCCGTCTTTCTGTTAAAATCTCTGTACCTGCCACGCGGTCGTCCTCCTTTTTTTCGTTTCACATCGAAATGCCCAAAGGCGCTGTCTTGTCGGCACCAATCACCGCACAAAACAGCCCCCTTGCCATTTTTTCATCTTTTATAGGGTCTTGAACTTAGATATTACATGACAACATCAAAGTTCTCTTCCGGACAAGTGCGGTCAATTTTATCCATAATCGCGCCGGAAATGCGTTCTACGAAGCGCATTGCACCACGATAACCGATATTCGGCCACAGATAATGTCCATAACGGTCCAGTACCGGCCAGCCTGCACGAACGAACGGAATGTCCTCTGCACGTGCAATCTGCTTGCCATAGTTGGTGCCAATCAGCACATCCACCGGGTCATTCTTCACGAGCTGATGCAGCTTGAACAGGTCATCGAATTCATAAGCGGTGCACTGGTCTTCCACGCCGTACTTTTCAAACAGTGCCTTGGTCTTCTGGTAGAATGCCTTACCCGGTGTACCGGTCAGCACATACTTTGGAATCATGCCCATTTCCAGCACCAGAGCGGTCACACCCAGAATAAAGTCCGGGTCGCCGAAGATGGCACAGGTCTTCTGGGAAGTCCAAATATGAGAGTCCAGCATCAGGTCAACCAACTGTCCGCGTTCCTCTTCCAGTGCATACGGGATTTCCTTGCCGCTGACTTCAGAAAGCTTCATCAGCAGGGTATCGGTGTTTTCAATGCCGATGGGATACGGCAGCACATCATAGTCCACCTTGCACTTCTTGCTCAAGGTTTCGCAAGGACCTGCCATGCTCCAGTCGCCCAAGCCCAAGGACTTCTTGCAGTCGCCCAGCGCACGGATTTCATCGGTGGTGGTGCCGCCGTCCGGATAGAACTTGAAGTGGTCACCCATCGGCGCATCCATGATGCCGGACTGGTCTGGGAACAGGATGTACTCAATGCCCATCATTTCCATGTACTTCTTGAGCTCACGCAAATCAGACGGTTCGCTCCATGCCGGCATAATCGCCAGCTTTCCATTAGATTCGCCGGTGTTTTCCGCCAAATAGTTGATAAAACCAGACAGCATGGATGCATAGCCGTTTACATGAGAGCCGTTGAAGGACGGGGTGTTGCAGTGTACAACCAGCTTTCCCTCCGGAATATCCATGTCGCGGATAAACGCATTGAGGTCATCGCCGATAACTTCGGACAAGCAGGTGGTGTGTACTGCGATGATGTCTGCATCATAAATGTCAAATACGTTCTTGCAGCCTGTGGTCAAGTTGCTCTTGCCGCCGAATACGGATGCGCCTTCTGAGAAGGAAGAAGATGCCGCCTCGACAGGTTCTTTATAGTGACGTGCCAAAACAGTACGATGGTATGCGACACAGCCCTGAGAGCCATGAGAATATGGCATACATTTATGAACGCCCATTGCCGCATACAGTGCGCCGACCGGCTGACAAGTTTTACAAGAGTTGATGCGCAGCGCTTCGCGCTCTTTCATTTCTTTTGGAGTTGCGTTCAGCATCAGTTACCACCTCCTACGGTTGCCTGGATGGTTGCTTGATTCTTCCACGGCGGAACGACCATGCCGCGCGCCGGGGTATACATGCTCATCACCAAATCACGGCCGAAGATTGCAGCACCCTTAAAGCAAGAATAAGGGCCGGAATATTCATAGCTGTGCAGCTGACGGCAGAGTGTGCCTGCCTTTTGGATAGCGTATTTATCTTTAATGCCGGTAAAGAACACATCGGGCTTGAGCAGACGAATGAATTCTTCGGTTTCAAAGTGGTTCAAGTCGTCATCAATCACAGAGCCAGGCTCCATTTCTGCCATCATACCCTTGTAGTCGTTCAGCTCCATTTCCGGATGCTCGGCCTTGAGCTTTTCAAGACCTTCAGGGGTCAAGAAAGTCTTGAAATGCTCCGGGTCGGGCTCAACGGTGATGGATTCGATGTTCTTTCCGTCCGCGTCGAGCTTAATTGTCGGAATGACATCACGGCCTTCATAGTCATCACGATGTGCAAATTCATAACCTGCCATCACGGTGGAGATGCCGTAGTCACCCAGCAGCTTCTGATAGTGGTGCGAGCGAGAGCCGCCAACATAGAGGGCTGCGGTTTTGCCCGTCAGCTTTTTGCGATAATATTCGTATTCTTCTGCATATTTCGCTTCTTCCTCTGCAATGACTTCTTCCACACGGTCAATCAGACCTTGGTCGCCGAAGTAGTTTGCGATGTCGCGCAGGGACTTCTTGGTCGATTCAATGCCGATGAAGTTGACCTTAATCCAATCTGTGCCGTACTTGGTCTGCATCAGCTCTGCAATGTAGTTGATAGAACGGTGGCACATGACCACGTTCAGATTTGCCTCATGCATGGAGCGGATTTCATCAATGGATGCGTTGCCAGTCAATGCTACACGGACATGAATGCCGCACTTGTTCAGCAGCTCTTCTTCTGCAAAACCGTCGCCGCCGATGTTATATTCGCCCAATACGTTGATGGTAAAGGTGGTCGGAACCGGCTTTGCTTCTGTGCCGATTACGCGGCGCATGAGCTGGTTGTTTGCGATGTGGTGACCTGCAGACTGCGAAACGCCCTTATAGCCTTCGCAGGAATAGGAGATACAAGTAACGCCGTATTCCTCTTCGATTTCTGCGGCAACTGCATGAATATCGTCACCAATCAAGCCGACGGGGCAGGTTGCGCAAATCATAATGGCTTTGGGATGGAAGATTTCGATGGCTTCCTCGCATGCCTTGCGCAGCTTTTTTTCGCCGCCGAACACGATGTTCGGTTCCTGCATATCGGTGGAGAACATATACTGAATCATGGACGGCATATCTTCCTGCACTTCACCTTCAATGGTCGGGCGTGCCTGATTGCGGCGAGTGCCCCACGCATAGAAGCCGCAGCCGATGGGTCCATGGGTAATGGTGACAACGTCCTTAATCGGTCCGACGACAACACCCTTACAGCCTGCATAGCAGCAGCCACGCTCGGTGATGATACCAGGCAGAGTACGGGAGTTTGCGGTCAGTTCCGGAATGCTTCCATCTTCCGGAATCGTCAGAACGTGCTCTTTACGGTTCTTATAGACACGTGCGCTGTATTTATCTAACACTAAATCTCTTGGATTCATACTTGTTCCACCTCCTATCAAAGTGTGGTATCGCCGGTACGAACGCGATAGGTTTCCGGAATATCAATGATGAAAATCTTACCATCGCCGGAGTTGCCGGTTTGGTTGACACGAATCATTGCTTCAACCGCTTCCTTGACCTGGTCGTCCTCTACCACGAGGGTAAAGAAACGCTTCGGAATCAGCCGCAGATGCTCGGTCAGGGATTCGCCGGATGCGTTCATCGGCATTTTACCGGATTCCATGACGATTTTCGCCAACGTGGAATCGATGGTCTTTTTGCCGCGTCCCAATACTTTACGACAGGTAAAGGACGGGAATCCTGCATCTGCAAGTGCCTTTTTGGTATCATTCACCTTATTGACACGAATGAAGGCCATAACCTCTTTCATGGTGCAGTCCCTCCTTTACAGTCCTTGTTTGCCAGTAGAAATCGTCCATGCATCCACCACCGGGCTGATGAAAATACGACCGTCACCATAGTGTCCGTCTTCACCGGTCTTTGCGGTGCGCAGAATCACCTTTATGAAATCATCCTTGTCCTCGTCATTTACGAAGAACATCAGCATTTCCTTCGGGATTTCGTCATACTGCACTTCACCTGCGACCATACCCTTTTGCTTGCCGCGGCCAAACACATCCATCTTGGTGACTGCTGGGAAACCTGCGCTTGCCAGTTCTTCCATGATTTCGCCGGACTTTTCCGGACGAACGATTGCACGAATCAATAACATATACTTGGTCCTCCTCTCGTCGTCTTACGCTTCCATCAAACCATGTTCCATCAGCAGCTCTTCCAGGCGATCCTGGCTCAGCGGCTTTGGAATCACGAACATATCGTTGCCGTCTACCTTGCCTGCCAGACCACGATATACATCAGCCTGTTCGCACTCCGGATTCCAGTCGATAACGGTCTTCTTGTGGATTTCTGCCTGCTGTACATCACGGCTGCGTGGTACAAAGTGAATCATCTGGGTGCCCAGTTCCTTTGCAACGGCGTCTACCAGCTCTGCTTCGCCTGCTACATTACGGGAGTTGCAAATCAAGCCACCCAAACGAACGCCGCCAGTCTTTGCATATTTCATAATGCCCTTGGAGATGTTGTTTGCTGCATACAGTGCCATCATTTCACCGGAGCAAACGATGTAAATTTCCTGCGCCTTGCCTTCACGAATCGGCATTGCGAAACCGCCGCATACAACGTCACCCAAAACGTCATAGAATACATAATCCAAGTCAGCCTCATAAGCACCCAACTGCTCGAGCAAGCCGATGGAGGTGATGATACCACGTCCTGCACAGCCAACGCCCGGTTCCGGTCCGCCGGATTCCACGCACTTGATGTTGCCATAGCCGGTCTTCATAACCTTATCCAGTTCGATGTCCTCGCCAGCTTCACGCAGGGTATCCAGTACGGTCTGCTGTGCCAAGCCGCCCAGAATCAGTCGGGTGGAGTCTGCCTTCGGGTCACAGCCAACAATCATAATATTCTTGCCCATCTCCGCCAGACCTGCGTTCAGGTTCTGTGTGGTGGTGGATTTGCCGATGCCGCCCTTACCATAAATTGCAACCTGTCTCATACATATGCCTCCTTATGTATCTTTGAGGTAGCGTTTTGGTCTGTATCCTTTTCGAACCCCCCGGCTCTTCTTAAATAAGAGAAACAACCAATCCGCTGGTTTTTGTTGCGAAAAAGAAAAAAACGGAGGCAAAACGCGAACTATGCGTTTCGACTCCGTTGTCTTTTTCGTTTGACTATGGCAATAGTATACGTGTATTTTGCACAAGTTGCAATGCACCAATTTGTAAAAAACAAACCATTTCTTTTGCCGCTTTTGTCATCTATGCCAAAAATCCTAGTTTCCTGCATTTATTCGTTGCAGTACACGCCAATGGCACGTATACTATAACCAATCGAACACGCAACGAGGCGCATATCAGATAGAGGATATGCGCCTTTCTTGTTTTTTTTGAGAGGATTTGTTCTTTTATTGATATGGATAAGGCACTCTTTCCTATATATGATATATTCTTTCTATATATAAGGGTTGCCGTGAGTCAAAGGAGGTTGTAGGATTGTGACAAAGAAAGTAGCCGCACTGCTGCAAGACGGCATGCTCACCGATTTCGCCGCATGCACCCATGCCGCAGTGTTTGAACAACAAGACGGCGCATGGCAGATGGTGCAGGAAATTCCCTATGATGCAGCTGCCTGTACCACATCAGAGGACATCCGCAGCAGCGTGCGCTCTCTGATTTTGGAGTTGGGCGATTGCTCGGTGGTGGTGGCACGCCGCCTGCAGGGGCTGCCCTATCATGTGTTTGACCGCATGGGCTTTCAGATTTTCGAGGCAGAAACCCTTTCCGACGCCTTGCTGACTGCCATTTTCATCGACATCAGCGATGCGGAACAGAAACGCCTGAAAGAACCAGTGCCCACCGCGCCGATGCCGATGGACGAACGCGGACGCTATCGATTAGACTTGATTGCCCTGCAGGAGCAGCACCCCGAAATTTCCTCCAAGCAGGCACTGCGTCCCTTTTTGCAAAGCACCCCATTTTATGAACTGCATTTGGTCTGCTCTCACCTGCCGCCTTGGCTGGAAGAGGAAGCTCAAACACGCCGCCTGCGCTGTGTCACCGAATCGCAGCCAAACGGCACCCTGCACGTAACCCTCACCCGTTCGCTATGTTAAGGAGTGAAAAACATGGTATTTTCTACATTAAAAGGCGTTACCTCCTCTAGCAAGTATCAAAACGGCACGATAGACAGCTGTATGCTTGCTGAAAAAAACATCGTATCTACCGCTTGCGGCGACCTCATCCCGCAGTTTGAAGACGAAAACGTGCGCCGCAAACACATTCCATCCATCTCCTTTTATCCAGACGGCAGTGTCCAAAAGCTGTCCCTGAATGAACAAACCCTCGTGCAGACCCCACTTGGGGAGCTTCCTGCGGAATTTGTGACCTTTTACCAGAGCGGCGCACTCTGCCGCGTTTTCCCCTGCAACGGTCAAATTTCTGGCTATTGGACCGAGCAGGACGAAGCCGAGCTTTGCCCCGTGCTGACCCTCAAGCTGCCGACCGGTCCATTTAAGGCAAAGGTCATTTCCCTGCACTTCTATGAAAGCGGTGCACTGCGTTCAATTACGCTGTGGCCCGGTCAGCAAATTGTGCTGCGCAACCAAGGCAGTTTGCTGCCCACACGCATCGGCTTTTCCCTCTATGAAGACGGCACCATCGAATCTGTCGAGCCACCCGAACCACTGCTCGTGTCCACCCCCATCGGTGTCCTGCATGCGTTTGACCCCCGTGCCATCGGCATCCATGCTGACCACAATTCGCTGTCCTTTTATCCAGATGGCGCTTTGCGCACCGTGGTCACAGAGAGCGACCAAGTTGAGCTGATTTATGGCGGCGACACGCCCAGCGTCTTTATGAAGCCGCTGCATAAGCCAAACCCGTTGGATGAAGAAATGACGATTACCCTGCCGCTGCGCGTTACCTTTCAACTGGACGGACGTGTCCGACTGGACAACGCCGAGCAGGAGGAAATCGTTGACCCTGCCACCGTTTGCTTCCGCGTGCTGACCGGGCAGGGCAATTCCACCGCCATGCCCCAATCGACCTCTTCCTGCGGCGGCGACTGCTCCAGCTGCTCCATTTGCGGATAGAATAGGAGCGATTATGCAAAAAATATATCTGCACGAGGGGTTTATCTTGCGCGAATATGCCGGAGAATTCTGCATTTTTGAAGCCTCCCGCGCCAACGAAGGGGCGGTTCAAGGCATCCCCTCGCTCAATCCGGATGGCATCTTTCTGTGGAATCTGATTGAGTCCGGCATTGTGACGCTCCATGAGCTGTCCGAACGACTCGCCGCACACAATGACCTGCCGATAGAGGATGCAGAACTGGACGTACAGGAATTTCTGGCACGTCTGATGCTCGCAAAAATCCTGACCTATCAATGACATAGCCCATACAGCAGCCGTACACATTCCCTTGCGGAAGGTGTACGGCTTTTTATATATTTTTACATTTTATTCATTTTTATGGAACACAAAGCGCTTTACCCAGTTTCTTCACACTGTCCCCCATGCAAGTGCTTTCATTTCTTTGGTTTCCACGACAAATGACAACAAAAAGTTTTGGCTAACTTTTTGTTGTCGTACACCAAACAAGGATATTTCATCCAAAACTTAATTTATTAAACTCTTAATAGCTTATTTTATTTAATAATTTTTATCCACTACACTATCAAACAGCCCATTTTCATGTTATAATCTAAATCGTTCATTAGGAATGTATGTAAGGAGTGTGACCACATTGACACAAAGAAACATCTGCGGCGGCTTCGCGCAGCGCACCCACGCACCCCCTTTTTTGCAAGACGGCGGCACATGACGCATGTGCATTGCCCTACTAAAATTGAGTATGTTTGTAGTATATAAGTTTTGATGAATCGAAAAGGATGGGTACCCGATATGTCTTCTATGGTAATTAAGCTGAATCTTGAAAAATATAAACTCGATGCCGAAGCAATTCTGGTCATTGACACCGTGGAAAAAACCGCACCTGCCAAGGGCGGCATCCGCATCCACCCCAACGTGACCGAAGAAGAAATTGCTTCTCTGGCGGCGGAAATGTCCAAAAAATGTGTGCTGGCAGATTTGCCGTTTGGCGGCGCAAAGGGCGGCATTCGCTTGTCCAATCTTGCCGATGTCGACCGTGCCATGTATGCATTTGGTCGTGAGCTGTCCAAAATCGAGTTTCTGCCGTACAAATGGTGCGCTGCACCCGATGTCAACACCGACAGCAAGTCCATTGATGCATTTATTGCAGGCTGTGCTTCGGTACGCGGCTGGAGAAAGGCACGCATCGCCGCAACCGGCAAAAGCAGCGGCATCCCGCATGAACTTGGCAGCACTGCATTTGGTGTAGTGATGTGCGTGGAAAAAGCGATTGATTACTTAAATCTGCCGCTCGAGTTGGACGGCGCAGGCGTCATTGTCGAGGGTATCGGCGAGGTTGGCGGCAACGCCATCAAAATCATGATGGAAAAGGGCGCAAAGATTTTGGGCGTCAGCGATATTTCCGGCTCGCTGTATGACGCAAACGGTCTGAACAACATCAAGCTGTGCAGTGCCATTGACCACAAGGTTTCAGTTTCCGAGCTTTCTGCCCTGCTGCCGGAAGCGACCTTCGAGCCGACCAGTGCATTTCTGCTGGAGCAGAACGCGGATATTTTGGTGCTGGCAGGCCCCGGCCGCAGCATTCACGAGGGAAATGTGCAGAATTTGCGGGTGAAACTCATCGCAGAAGGCGCAAACATTGCATATTCCAGCACAGAAGTGCGTGACACCCTCAACAGCCGTGGCATTGTTTCCATCCCTGGCATCATTGCAAACTCCGGCGGTGTTATCTCCAGCTTTGAAGAATGGCTGCTCGAACAGCAGGATTTGATGCGCCTATCCATTGAAGACAAGTGGGAGCGCGTGAAGGAATCCATCACCGTACGTATTGATAAAAATATGCAGGAGCTGTGCGCTCGTATTTTGGCACATCCGGAAACCGCACCATACACCCATGCTTTGGAGCTTGCAGCAGACCGCCAGACCCAGATGCGCAACGCAAACCGCGAGCTGCGCGCGAAAACCAAGTCCATCAACGCCGAACTGGAACAGAAATTTGCGGTGTACACCTCTTAATCGCTCGCCGATAGACCCTGTTTTTTCTCTTGCCCACGTCGTATCCATAATATAGACCCTTGGGAACTTCTCTCTGTCATGCCTTTCTTGCATCGGGCATACAGGGGGATTTTTCCTGCTTTTTTTGCGGTGTGTGCGTCTGTTTCTTGACTTTTGCCGCACAAAGTGATACCATAGATTCGCAAAGCAATGGGTGCTGCATATCACAATGCGGCTGAGAAGATACCGTTAGAACCTGATGCGGATAATGCCGACGCAGGGAGCAAATTTGCATGGCTTGCAATCTGCTTTTTGTTGCGTCTGTTTCCGATGTGGAAAACGGACGCGCTTTTTGTTTTGCACTCATCTGAAACCTGCAATCAAAAAAGGAGGCTGCATTTCCATGCAAAACACAACCCCATCCGAGGATTCGCGCGCGATGATGCCCGCATTTTCCAAAATCCGTATTCTGGTCGAATGTGCACTGATGATTGCCATCGGTACCATTTTAATGAACCTCAAGCTGTTTGAAATGCCAAATGGCGGCACAATTACCGCCGCCAGCATGGTGCCATTCATCTTAATTTCCTTTCGCCATGGTGCAAAATGGGGGCTGGCAACCGGCTTTGTATGTAGTCTGCTGCAAATGATGACCGGCTTTTGGGCACCTCCTGCCGGCACGCTGCTTGCCTATGTTGGCATGATTCTGCTTGACTATGTGCTGGCATTTTCCTGCTTGGGGCTCGCCTGTTTGTTCGCAAAGCCCTTTGGCAAAGCGCATAAGCTGCTTGGGGTTGCCGTTGGCACATTTGCCGTTTGCGTGCTGCGGTTTATGTGCTCCTTCCTGTCGGGCATCTTGATTTGGGGTTCGCTGACGCAGGACGGCATCGGCTGTGTCATTTTTTCGCTGACCTACAACGGCAGTTATATGCTGCCCGAAACCATCATCACCGTGGCTGTAAGCATTTTACTCTATCGTGCACTGCCACAGCTGTTCCAAAAATATCGTACATTATAAGGCATGCAAAAACCGCTCTCCGAGATTTTTTCGTTCTCAGAGAGCGGTTTTTTTATAGGAAATGTTGATTGTTTAATTATCAAATGTTTTCGGGTATTTCACCGCTGCCTGTGCCGCCGCAAGGCGTGCAATCGGTACGCGGAACGGTGAACAAGATACATAATTCAGCCCAATGCAGTGGCAGAATTCCACCGAGGACAAATCGCCACCATGCTCTCCGCAAATGCCAAGCTTGATATTGGGGCGTGTCTTGCGGCCGTTTTCCACCGCCATTTTCACCAGTGCGCCCACACCCTCTTGGTCGAGTCGCGCGAATGGGTCACTTTCCAGAATCTTTTCCTCGAAATAGCGTTCCAAAATCTTGCCCACATCATCACGGCTGAAGCCATAGGTCATCTGGGTGAGGTCATTCGTACCGAAGGAGAAAAATTCCGCTTCCTGCGCCACGATACCCGCGGTCACTGCGGCACGCGGCGTTTCAATCATCGTACCAATCAAATATTTCATTTTCGTGCCGGATGCTTCAATCAAGCGGTCTGCGGTTTCCCGAATACGTGCCTTGACAAAGCGCAGTTCCCGCACATCACTGACAAGCGGCACCATGATTTCCGGTGTGATTTTCAGCCCGTCGGTCCTGCCGACTGCAATCGCCGCTGAAATGATAGCTTCGGTCTGCATCTCGGCAATTTCCGGATACAAAATCGCCAAACGACAGCCACGTGTACCAAGCATCGGATTGAATTCCCGCAAATCGGCAATGATATTCGCCAGTTTTTCATACGGCAGTTGCAAATCCTGCGCTAAGTCACGGATTTCGTCCTCATCCTGTGGCAAAAACTCATGCAGCGGCGGGTCAAGCAGGCGAATGGTAACAGGCAGTCCGCCCATCGCACGATAAATGCCCTCAAAATCGCCCTGCTGCATCGGCAACAGCTTGGCAAGTGCCGCACGGCGCTGGGTTTCGGTTTCTGCCACAATCATTTCCCGCACTGCCTTGATGCGGTCCGCTTCAAAGAACATATGCTCGGTACGGCAAAGCCCAATGCCCTCTGCGCCAAACTTGCGTGCTTGGGTGGCATCCCGTGGCGTATCGCCATTGGTGCGCACGTGCAGATTGCGGATGTCATCCGCCCAACCCATAAACCGACCGAAATCGCCGGTCAGTTCGGTTGCCTGCGTTGCAATTTGCCCCAGATACACCCGCCCCGTTGCGCCATCGAGGGAAACAAAATCCCCTTCCTGCAACACGGTATCACCAATGGTCAGCTGTTTTTTCTCCTCAGACACATGGATTTCGTTGCAGCCTGCCACACAACAAATGCCCATGCCGCGTGCCACAACCGCCGCATGGCTGGTCATGCCGCCGCGCGCCGTCAGCACGCCCTCTGCAGATGCCATGCCGTCGATGTCCTCAGGGGAGGTTTCCTGCCGCACCAGCACGACCTTTTCGCCGGATTTGTGTGCCTTCACGGCATCGGCGGCATTGAAATAGATTTTGCCGCACGCCGCACCGGGGGATGCCGGCAAACCGGTGGTGATGGGGGTTGCCGCATCCAATGCTTCCTGCCGGAAGGTTGGGTGCAGTAGCGCATCGAGCTGCTTCGGCTCGACCTTCATGATGGCTTGCTCGCGCGTTGCCAGTCCCTCATCGACCAAATCCACCGCCACCTTGAGCGCTGCCTGCGCGGTACGCTTGCCGTTGCGGGTTTGGAGCATATATAATTTGCCGTTTTCAATGGTGAATTCCATGTCCTGCATGTCACCATAGTGATGCTCCAGCTTGTCTGCAATGTCCACAAACTGCTGATACACCGCAGGCATCACCTGCGCCAATGCATCAATCGGCTGCGGCGTACGAATGCCTGCCACCACGTCTTCGCCTTGTGCATTCATCAAAAATTCGCCGTACAGCTTTTTTTCGCCCGTGGCTGGGTTGCGGGTAAAGGCAACGCCTGTGCCCGATGTATCCCCCATGTTGCCGAACACCATCGACTGCACGTTGACTGCCGTGCCCCAAGAATGCGGGATGTCATTCATGCGGCGATAGGTGTTGGCACGTGGATTGTCCCATGAGCGGAACACGGCACGAATCGCTTCCATCAGCTGCACCTTGGCATCCTGCGGAAATACTGTGCCCAATTCCTGCTGATAATGCTGCTGAAAGCGTGTCACCAAGGTCTGCATATCGTCGGCATCCAGTTCGCTGTCCATCTGCACCCCTTTTTGCGCTTTGATGTCTTCCATAATTTTTTCAAAGCCAGATTTCGGCAGCTCCATCACGACATCGGAAAACATTTGGATGAAACGGCGATAGGAATCGCGGGCAAAGCGTGGATTACCTGTCAGGGCGGTCATGGAGGCACAAACCGCATCATTCATGCCAAGATTCAAAATCGTGTCCATCATGCCTGGCATGGATGCCCGTGCGCCCGAACGCACCGACACCAAAAGCGGATTTTCCGCATCGCCCAAACCCTTTTCTGTGGCTTTTTCCAGCTGGTCAAGATGCGCCAAAATCTGCTCCTGTATATCCGGATAGATATTTTTTCCATCCTCATAATAACGGGTGCAGGCATCCGTTGTAATCGTAAAACCGGGTGGCACTGGCATGCCCAATCCGGTCATTTCCGCCAAATTGGCACCTTTTCCGCCAAGCAGTTCCCGCATCGTTCCGTTGCCTTCCGAAAATAAATATACATATTTTTTCATAGCCTGACATTCCTCCTGCTCTGCGCCTGCGAACGCGTCTGATTTGACCATTTTTACCACTTTTAACCATGATAGTATTATACCATATATACAAATCATCCGCAACTAATTTTACTTTTTTTGTACACAACCCGTAAAAATTTCTCGCCCGCCGCCGCAACCCAGAATCCCCATTCCGTCTGTGTTTCCATCATACATTTGCCCCTTAGATATTCGCTGTCTGCAATTTCTCAAGCAATCCTTAACCTTTTTTCTCTAATGTTGTAAACCGCACTTGATTTTAACAAAACTTTATAGTATTCTATTCTTGATATACACAGAATATACACATTTGCGATGTCATATCGCACGCAGACAATTTTAGGAGGGACACCTTTAGATGAAACGAAGAATCGGCGCACTTCTCATGACAGCTGCGATTACCGGCAGCTGCCTGACCTTGCCTGCTTCCGCAGCAATGAGCAATTTCACCAACCAAAAAACGTACAGCAACGGCTTCAAGGATTTGTCTTCCGGCAGTTGGTACTA
This sequence comes from Intestinibacillus sp., assembly GCA_963664255.1. Taxonomy (GTDB): domain Bacteria; phylum Bacillota; class Clostridia; order Oscillospirales; family Butyricicoccaceae. The sequence goes on from OY760938.1 coordinate 1,072,889, forward strand.
TGACAATGTGGTCAAGGCATATCAGCTCGGGCTGATGAACGGCCGCACAGACAGCGCATTCTCCCCTTCCGGCACATTGTCCATTGCAGAAACCATCACCCTGCTTTCCCGCATTCATGCCAAATATAACGGTGTTATCATTGGTTCCAATGCAGGCGCTTGGTATGCTCCTTATGTGAAATATGCCACCGAAAATCAAATCATTGATGCCACCTATCAGACCATGACTGATGCGGAAATCAACTGCCCGATTACACGCTATGATTTTGCGCAAATGCTTTACAAAACCCTGCCCACCAGTGAATTTGCCTCTATCAACACCGTGGAAAAGAACGGCATTGTAGATTTAGCCACCAACACCAGCGGTTCCTCCGCAGTGTATGCATTGTATCAAGCAGGCATTATCACCGGCAGCGGCACTGACAAGGCATTCTTGCCCAATGCAGCCATTTCCCGTGCGGAAACCGCAACTATTTTGGCGCGTGTCATCGATGCTTCTGTTCGTCAATCGGTAGAGCTTTCCGAAGGCTCTTCCGCTATTATTGATTATAACGATGAAGCGCTGCGCTTAGAGGCGGCAACCGTTGCTGTGAATTCGTATTTTTCCACCTCTGACAGCCAGTTCAAAGCTGTTTCTGTGGATGCGATTGATGCACTCAGCAATGCAAGCTATCTGGTAACCGTCACCGTTTCCCATACCGATGGCGGCAGTACGCAGGAATTTGTGACTGGTTTTATGCAGCCAAATGGTGTATTTTTGATTACCAAGGTCGCTGCAGACTAATCCCCGTTTAGACTTTTGAAACCATAAAAAAAGACGCTCTTTGTAAAAAAGAGCGTCTCAGACCGTCGACAAAAAGGTACTTTACGCAACGCGTAGAGTACCTTTTTGATTTGTATTTAGAAACAAGCAATAGAAATAGGCCAATTGATTGATAAAGTGTTGTAAAGGTGGCGGCAGCATGCCCGTTCTTCGCTTCCATGTCGCCAGCTTTTTTAAATTCATGCACGCGAAAGTAAGCGTGACCTGCATTTTCACCTTTTGCAGTCCACGTAGCTGAGTATAACGCATGGCATGTTTCTCTTTTGCATCGGCAAAAACACGCTCAATGGTTTCGCTTCTTAACTTGTAAATGTCCCGATACTCGGGAGTATGCCGGTAATCCTCAGCAAGTTCCATGTATGGCTCCCAAATATGCCGGGTTACAACCTTTTGACAGGCTTTGCTTTCTGTACACTGGGAACGCATAGGACAATTTTTGCAAATTTCAGTGTTGCTTTTGTATTCACGGTATCCTTCCCGATTGGTTGTAGAATATGTTAGGGCCTGCTTGTTTGGGCACAACACACAGTCAAAATATTCATCATACACAAAGTCATACTTTTTAAAGAATCCTTTTTTCGTCATTGGACGTTTGTATGGCACACAAGGAATTTTTTCACTGTCAATGATTTCTTTCATAATTGCCGGAGTTTTGTATCCTGCATCTACCGCAACAGCCTGTATTTCCGGAAACTTTTTTAAAACCTTTTCATATACACTGCTGAACATCATGCTGTCATGAATATTTCCTGCACCCAGTACAAAGTCCAGTATAAAATTGTGTTTGTCACATGCGGTATTCGCTACATAGGCAAACTGCTTTTCATGTTCTCCCTTGTGGAACATTCCGCACTCTGGATCTGTTTTGCTTTGCGCGATTGTTTTTGTTGCCGGAGGTGTGGGCGGTTGGTCATCGTCATTGCCGTCATCCTTTTTCAGCGGCTTTTTTCCGTGCAGTCCCCGGTCTTTTGCGATTTCCTCATCTAACTGCTTTTGGTAGCTTCTTGCCTGAATTTCAATTTCCGCAGGCTGGCTCTTTTTCTTGTTTGCACTTGCCTTTATGTGCGTACCGTCTATGAATATCGCGCTTGCATCCACAAATCCGCAATCCACCGCTTCATTCAAAATATGTGTGAATATTCGTTCAAACACATCTGTTCCTTCAAATCGGCGTGTGTAGTTCTTTCCGAACGTAGAAAAGTGGGGGATTTTCTCTCCGATATCATACCCGATGAACCAGCGGTATGCCATATTTACTTCTATCTCTTTAATGGTCTGCCGCATACTGCGGATTCCGAATAAGTATTGTATGAACACTATTTTAAACAGTGCTACCGGGTCGATTCCCGGTTTGCCCCATTCTATTTCGGAATACAGTCCTTTTACTTCGTCATATATGAAATTAAAATCAATCGCTCTGTCGATGTCCCTTAAAATGTGGTCTTTCGGTACCAAATCTTCTATGCTTACAAATTTTATTTGTTTTTGCTGTCCTCTGTCCTTTTTTATATACATCAAAAACACCCCTGTCCTTATGGTTTAATTATACCATAATTCCAGAGGTGCTTCGACCCTTTTGTCTACAGGCTGAGACGCTCTTTGTAAAAAAGAGCGTCTTTTTTTCGATTTAATCTTGATACAGTGCCAAAAATCCACGATGCGCCATATACAAATCCAGCTTTGCAATCACTTCATACGGCGAGTGCATGGACAAAACGGGTACGCCCGCATCCACGGTATCAATATTGCGGTTGGCAAGGAACATGGCAACCGTGCCGCCGCCGCCTTGGTCGATGCGCCCCAACTGTGCCGTCTGCCAAATGACACCTGCACGCTCCAGAATGATGCGCACACGTGCCATCAGCTCTGCAGTGGCGTCTGAAGTGCCGCTTTTGCCGCGAGAGCCAGTATATTTCACGATTGCCATGCCGCACGCCGCACGTCCATCATTGCGCTTTTCCGAAACCTCTGGATAGTTCGGGTCAAACGCATTGCAGACATCGGCAGACAGGCAAAGGCTGTTTTCATAGCAAATATCCAATTCTGAACCCTGTGCACGGCACAAATCCCCCATAAAGGTGTCAAAAAAGCGGGACTGCATACCCGTCACACCCTCTGAACCGATTTCTTCCTTGTCCACCAGCAGTGCCACGGCGGTGTGGGTCGGTGCGCCCTCCAGCGCAAACAATGCCGTTGCCGCCGGATAGGAGCAGGAGCGGTCGTCCTGTCCATAGCCGCCAATCAAGCCACGGTCAAAGCCGATGTCGGACGGGTCGAACGCCGGCACAGCAGACAGCTCCGCCGAAATAAAATCGACTTCCTTCATGCCGTAAGCTTTGTTTAAATGCTCCATCACCGCCAGTTTCACCTTGTCGGATTCGCTGTCCTCGCTCTTGGATGGCTGGATGCCAACGAGCAGGTTCATCGCTTCTCCCTTGACAATTTCGGTTGCCTTTTTGCCCATTTGCTCGCTTGCCAGATGCGGCAGCAGGTCTGTAATCACAAAGCGGGGATCTTCCGGCTTGCTGCCGATATGGATTTCCACCTTGCGCACCTCGCCATTGTCGCAGATGCAAACCACGCCGTGCAGCTCCAACGGAATTGCCAGCCACTGGTATTTCTTGATGCCGCCATAATAATGCGTCTTGAAATACGCCATGCCTGTGTCCTCATACAGGGGATTGGTGCGAATATCAACACGTGGTGCATCCAAATGCGCCGCCGTCAGGCGCACACCCTCGTTCATGCTTTCTTGTCCAATAATTGCCAGCAAAATGCCCTTTTCGCGGTTGATGCGATAAATTTTATCGCCTGGATGCAGCTGCATATGGCGTTCATAGGCACGAAAGCCCTGTGCTTCTGCCTGACGGCGCAGCTCAGTCACCGCGTCACGCTCGGTTTTTGCCACTTTCAAAAACGCCTTGTAGCCCTCTGCATAGGTATGCATTTCGGTTTCCTGTTCCGCTGTCAATCGTCCATATCCGGAGTTTTTGTCATAAAAAAGTTCGCTCATTTGCTTGTCGTCCTTTCTGTCCTGTAGTGGTAGCTGTCCTCAACGCTGTTTTTGTATTTGCTGATAAATGTGGTCTGTTTGAGCATATAATCCGTGCAAATCTCCATCGTTACAGATGAGATACGTGCATCGTTTTTGATAAAACGCATCGTTCGGCTGTGCATCAATGCGTGCCATGGCAGCTGTACGGCTGAGCTTGTCCCGCGCCATGATGCGCCGTAGGCGTACCTCATACGGTGCGATGACTCCAATGACGGCATTGCACAGCACCTCTGCACCGGTTTCAAACAAAGTCGGTGCGTCATACAGCACGATGTCACACGCACTTTGCGCCTGTATCGCTTCCAAGGATGCCTTACGAATGTATGGCGTGGTGATGGCATTGAGCCGCTGTAATTGTGCAGGGTCTGCAAAGACGATGTTCGCCAGCGCGGGACGGTTCAGCGTGCCCGTTTCGGTCAAAACTGCGCCAAAAGCCTGCTGTAATGCCGCCAGCATGGGCATGCTTTCTGCACACAGGGTGCGATACACCGCATCGGCATCCACATACCCTGCGCCCTGCGTCACAAGCCGCCTGCCAACCGTGCTTTTGCCTGTGCCAGAGCCACCGGTGAGCCCAATAATCTGCATATTTCTTCATCCCATTTCCGATGCAAAATACTGCATTAGTATCTGCAAAATCCCTGATTCTATCAGGCGATATGCACATTTTTTACGATGTCTGTACCAAAATTATACCTGCACCACGTGAAATCCTGCGGCTTTTTTGATGCGATTGCCGATGGCAAGCCCCAGTCCGCTATCTTGCGGACACTGGGCATAGATGATGGACACGGCGGTTTCGTCAAAGGCACGCAGACGGTCAAACACCTGCTGCGCCTGCGCTTTGAGGTTGGCACTTGCGCCAAAGGTGTGCACGATACAGCCTGCAAACTGCGCCGCATATTCATCAAAGCACAGCACGCCGTCCCCATCCTGCGTCTGCCCCAAAATATAGTGTGCGGTGTCCTGCGGTGTGCCCACCACCACAACAACGGTGGCTTTGGGCGCATAATGGCGATATTTCATGCCGGGGGCAGACACCTGCGCAGTATCATCTATGGTGCAATATAGGGCTTCGTCCACCTCGACAGTGCCCAAAACTGCACGCAGCTGCTCCAGTGTCACGCCGCCCGGACGCAGCAGCCTTGGCACGTCACCCGCCAGCGACACAATGGTCGATTCCAGTCCCACGGTGCATGCGCCGCCGTCCACAACTGCTGCAATTTTGCCATCCATGTCGCGCAGAACGTGCTGCGCCGTAGTGGTGGAGGGTCTGCCCGACAGGTTGGCGGACGGGGCGGCAATCGGCACGCCTGCCAGACGGATGATTTCGCGCGCAATGGGATGCGCAGGCAGACGAATGCCAATGGTATCGAGTCCCGCCGAGGTTTCCGCGGGAATGCGTCCGTTTTTGGGCACGATGATGGTCAGCGGCCCCGGCCAGAAATTGCGCGCCAGCTTTTCTGCCGCTTCCGGCACCTTAGGGCACAGTTCCTCCAGTTGCTCCACATCGGCAATATGCACAATCAGCGGATTATCCTGCGGACGCCCCTTCGCTGCAAAAATCTTGCGCACTGCCGCACGGCTGAAGGCATCCGCCCCCAAACCATACACCGTTTCGGTGGGAATCGCCACCACTTCGCCATCCCGCAGCAGTGCCGCCGCCTGCGTAAGTGCGGTTGCATCGGTCTGCGGGTTGAGCAGCTTGGTTTTCACTTGCATCCCTTCTCTGTTTGTCGTATTTTGATTATGATTCATTTTGCGCCTGCAATTTCGCCGCGGTATCTGCTGTAATCAGCGCATCGATGATTTCATCCAACTCACCGTTCATAAAGCGGTCGAGTTTATAGAGCGTCAGCCCAATGCGGTGGTCGGACACGCGATTTTCTGGATAGTTATAGGTGCGGATGCGCTCGGAGCGGTCACCTGTGCCTACCTGACTTTTGCGGTCTGCGGCAATGGCGGCGTTCTGCTTTTCCACCTCGGCTTCATACAGGCGGGTGCGCAGGACACGCATGGCTTTTTCGCGGTTTTTGAACTGACTGCGTTCATCCTGACACTCTACGACCACCCCCGTAGGTAGGTGGGTGATACGAATGGCAGATTCGGTTTTGTTGATGTGCTGTCCTCCCGCACCGCTGGAACGATAGGTATCAATCTTCAAATCCGTCGGATTGATGGAAAATTCCACTTCCTCCACTTCGGCCAGGACTGCCACAGTCGTGGTTGAGGTGTGGACGCGCCCCTGCGATTCTGTTTCCGGCACACGCTGAACACGATGGACGCCGCTTTCAAATTTCAGCCGTGAATACACGCTGTCCCCCGCGATTTGGAACACAATTTCCTTATAGCCACCCAGCTCCGTTTGATTGGCACTGAGCACTTCGACTGTCCAGCCGCGCGCCGCCGCATACAGGCAGTACATCCGATAGAGCGAATTGGCAAACAGCGCGCTTTCCTCACCGCCCGCACCGCCGCGAATTTCCACCATGATATTTTTGCCGTCATTCGGGTCTTTGGGCAGTAGCAGTATCTTGAGTTCGTCCTCCAACCGCAGAACATCTGCCTTTGCCTGCGCCAATTCCTCCTGCGCCATTTCACGCAGTTCTGGGTCGGAAAGCATTTCTTCTGCGTCCGCAATGGTCTGTTTTGCGGCTTTATATTGCCGATACGCGGTTACAATGGGTTCAATTTCCCGCTGTTCCCGCAGCAATTTCGCGGCATTATCGGGGTCGTCGTATAAATCCGGTGCCGACAATCGGCCTTCCAGCTCTGCCAGCCGTATTTCTACGGCATCCAGCTTGTCAAACATAAGGTTCCTCCTTTATTGGGGCATCGTGCCAGAGGCACGCAAGGCGGTGATGAGTTGCTCAAGTGCCGCTGTGCGACCGGCAAAAAACGGCGCAAACTGCCCGTGCCAGTGGGTCACCTGCTCCCGCGTCACAAGCTGATACCCCGGTTTGCCTGCATCATCTGTGTAGCACAAGCAAAACAGCACACAGGTCACAAATCGCTCCGCCTGTAGTGTGGTGAGCGGCAGGGCACTGTCCTGGGCAATCTGCATCCCTAATGCCACTTGATATTCTGCCGGTACGCGCAAAATCCGCGCAACAATATCATTATACAGCGTTTCCGCCTGCAAATCGTTCAGCGTGTGGTCTGTCAAATCGTGCAGCAGTGCCATCACGCGTGCATCATCTGCCGATGACATTTTTGTCTGTTCCATGTTTGATACCTCCTACCATCTTCCCGTCAGCACAAGTCCCATAATCGAGCCATATTCCCGCAGATGCAGTGCTATGCGCTGGAACAGGTATGGGGTCGGCGCGGGAATCGCCCAAGCGTCCAGCCCTGCATGGAGCAACAGTCTTCTGGCACGTGCCAAGTGAAAATCACTGGAAATCACCGCGGTATGATAGGTAGCCATCTGTGCGTCAAGCAGTGATTTTGCATTGGCAATGTTCGCAATCGTATTGTTGGATGCCTGTTCGAGCAGCAAACGCTCGTCTGCAATGCCTTTTTCGAGCAAATATGTCCGCATTGCACCGGCTTCGGTACATGGCTCATTCGAGCCTTGTCCACCGCACAGCACGGCAATCGGCTGCGGATGGGTCTGCAAAAACACAGCCGCAACGTCCAGCCGTTTGGCGAGGGTCAAGGACGGGTTGCCGTCGGGATAGACCCGCGCGCCAAGCACCAACAGCACATCTGCTTCGTTTGCCTGCACATCCTGCGCCATGCCGCGCCAAATGATGCCCTGCACCGTTATAAATGACAGCAAAAACACTGCAAACAACAGCCGTCCCACCCGCGCAATCCATTTGGAAAGACGGCTTTCGGCACTGTGCGCCACAAAATGCCGTTCCGCCAAGCAGCAACACGCAAGCAGCTGCAGAAAAATGCCGCCGATGCGCCCCGGTTGCCAAAACAGCATGGGAATACCCAGCGCAATACACGCATACGCCAGTCTATTCCACCATTTTTGTTCGCTCATGTGGCATCTTCCAAAGCAAGCGATACCGCTTCCCATTCTTCCATTTTGGACAGCAGTGCCACGTCACAGGTGTCTTTTTCCGCTGCCAATGCCATGAGTTTTTGGGCATCGCTTGCCGCCCCTGCCATCTGCTCTTCCAACTGGGTGCTTTGCGTTTCTAAGCGGGCAATGTCACGCTCCAGTGCACCCAGTTGCTTTTGCAGCATCTTGGTGCCGCCGGTACGTTTTTCCGTTTTCTTCGGCGGTATATCGTCTATTAACGGCTCTTTTCTTGCCGATTTTTCTGCAGCTGCAGGCGATGGTATCGTTGCAGAATGGGTTTCCCGATATTGCAGGAACGAGGGGTAATCCCCGCTGTAATCAAAAAAACCGTCCTGCCCCAAATAGAGCACGCGGGTGGCAAACCGCTCGACAAAATAGCGGTCATGGGACACGAACAAAAGCGTTCCTGTAAAACTTTCCACCGCTTCTTCCAGCCATTCCCGCGACAAAATATCCAGATGGTTGGTCGGTTCATCGAGTACCAGCATATTCAGCGAGTCACACATCAGCTCGCACAGGCGCAAACGACTTTTTTCCCCGCCAGACAGATTGCGCACCAGTTTCATTTGGGTTTCGCCCGAAAAATGGAACGCACCAAGGCGTGTGCGGGCGGTCTGCATGCTGAAATCCTTGTCATAAATCAAGGTATCAATCAAGTTGCGGTTTTCGTTGGCAAAGTGCACCTTTTGCGGCAAATACGCAGGGCGCAGTCCCATGCCTTTTTTGACCGCGCCGCGGTCTGCGGTTTCTTCGCCGAGTAAAATCCGCAGCAGTGTGGTTTTTCCCGCGCCGTTATCCCCTAAAATCGCCACGCGCTCTCCGTTGCGAATATTGAACGAAATATCCGAAAAAATCGTTCTATCGCCATAGCTTTTGGTGAGTTCGCGTACTTTCAGCACCTCTTCGGTTTCATAATTTGGGTCACCAAAGTTCATAGTCATCATTTTTTCCCGCTTGGGGCGGTCGGTGACCTGCATACGAGCAACGCGCTTATCAATGGACGCGGCACGCTTCGCCAAATGTTCTGTGCCATGAGAGTGCATCTTGCGCGACACCGCTTCCAGACGCTGCTTTTCTGCCAGTTCGTTTTCATGCTGTGCCAGCTGCAGCGCAAACCGCTTTTCCCGCTCGACGGCATAAAACGAATAAGAGCCTGCATAAAAATCGCAGTGGTGCTCCCGCAGCTCTATGATGCGGGAGCAGCATCTGTCCAAAAACCAACGGTCATGCGAAATGGTCAGCACCGTGCCACGATACTGCTCCAGATATTCGCCGAGCCACGCAACCGCACCCATGTCCAAATGGTTGGTCGGTTCATCAAGCAGCAAAATATCCGTATGCTCCAAAATAATGCGTGCCAGATTGATGCGCGTCTGTTCGCCGCCCGATAGCTGGGCAAACCGCTGCTGCCGCTGTGCCTTTGGAATTTCCAGACCATTGGCAACCTTGTCAATTTCAAAATCATATTGATAGCCGCCCAGCATTTCCAGCCGTTGACCCAGTGCACCATAGCGCTTCAGCAACCCTGCATCGTGCGCATTTTTCTGCATTTGCACTTCGAGTTCGGTCATTTCCCGCATGATTTCTTCATTTTCGCGAAATGCCGACCGCAGGACATCCTCGACTGTAAGGTCGGGCGCGAAGTCAGGCATCTGGTCAATCACGCCAACCGTTCGCCCCGTGCCAATCGCCACCAGACCGCCGTCATGCGGCAGCTTACCCGTAATGATTTGCAGCAGGGTGGTTTTCCCCGTACCATTTGCGCCGAGCAGTGCGACCTTTTCCCCCGGCTGGATGTCAAAGCTGATGTTTTCCAAAATCAGCCGGTCGCCATAATATTTTGTGATGTTTTGTATGGATAAATCCGCCATTTTTTCTGAACCTTTCGGAAAACAGGAAACGACCGCCACGGACGCATTCAGCCCGCCGCGGTCATCCCCTGCCATCATCGTTGTTTTCTGCGGTGCAGGGCAACCCCACTGCACCCAAAATCCATGCGTGATGGATTTTTTCATGTTCCTAAATCGACAGCTGTCCTTCTTCTTCCGGTTTCGGCAGAAGGTTGTATGCAACATCCGGCACATTGGTTTCCAGAAAATTCACGTGCATATCAATCAAACGCTGTATCATCGTTTCATCGTTGGTAGCCATGGTGGCAATCATAAGGCCCACATGGTGCGCTTCTTCCACAAGCGTTGGGGTGAGCACGGACGGGCTGACACGCAACCCAAACAAGCCGCCGTCCTGCGCCGAACGCACCAAACCGCCTTCGTTGGCAACCGGTGCGGTGATGTCCGCCATAATGTGCAGATGTGGCTGTATCTTTGCCAAACGACACGCTTCATTGAGCGGTACGCCGACAAAATAGGTCGAATCCACATAATCGGCGTGGGTAAGTGCCAGCTTGGTCTGGGCGCACAGCATGGTGTTTTTCAGCTCAATGCCCAGCTTGCCTGCCATGGACTTTGCCAGTTCAATCACCTGTCCGATGGTCACAACCTTGAGATGCACACGGCGCACCTCTTCGTAGCTGTTTTCCTCCAGCGCAATGGACGAACCATCCGGCAGGATATAGCCGCCGTTGCTGCACAGCACACCGATGCCGTCCGCCGTCATATCCAGCGCAATCAGACAGCCGGTTGCACCGGCTTCACTGCCTGCAATGACCGATTCCAAGCTGTCGATTTCGGTGCTCATACAGCCTGTGGTTGCCACGACAAAGGTTTCTCTTGTATTAAATACCATTTTTACGCCTCTTTTTAATTATAAAGTTTCCGGCGCGTCATAGGTTTCGCCATGGGTATCGACTGTGACGCATTTCATACGCTGGTCCTCACGAGGACGGTCACTGTAATCTCTTTTTGCATTAACAATGGCATCGCAGACTTCCATGCCTTCCGTCACCTTGCCAAACGCGGCATATTCGCCATCCAGATGCGGTGCATCACTCGTCATGACAAAGAACTGGCTGCCTGCGGAATCCGGAATCATGGTGCGCGCCATGGACAATACCCCGCGGCTGTGCTGCAAATCATTTGCAAAGCCGTTTGCCGAAAATTCACCGCGGATGCAGTAACCAGGTCCGCCTGTACCGGTGCCGTTCGGGTCGCCGCCCTGAATCATGAAGCCGGGAATGACACGATGGAAGATGACACCATCATAAAAGCCCTTTTGTATCAGAGAAATGAAGTTGCGCACCGTATTAGGGGCAATCTCCGGATACAGCTCTGCACAAATTTTTGCGCCGTTTTCCATTTCGATTGTAACGGTAGGATTTATCATAATTTTTGTCTCCCACTAATTTAATATTTCATTTCTTTATTTTATCAAAATTTGTTTGTTTGGGCAAGCTTGAAACGTCCATTTCCTTGATTTTTTCTGTGTATGTTTCGGTTTTTTTTACACACCCTTATGCTATACAGCGCAACATCTTTCACTTCACAAATAGAAAGGCGTGTATTTTTTTGAAAAAAACAGATATTTACGCACAAAATTTACCCACTGATGCAACTACTCCCACAAAGGCACGGGAACTGGCACAGCTGCCGGAAATTCCGCAAAACGACCCCCATGCGCTTTGGCGCGAATGGATGTTCACCGAAACCCCTGCCGCAGGCGAACCCGCGGACGATTTGCGCCAGTTTTGCGAGGAGCATAAAATGTAAGCTTTAGTATGTGTCCTGGCGTTTATCGGCATACGTGACCTCGCCGGAAAAGCACAAAATCCATGCCCAAAGGATTGACAACTTCCCCAAAGTGCGATACGCTTTATCTTATAGAATTGACAACGAATTGGAGGACTATCCCTATGGAAATCGGCATCCAAGGCACCCACGAGCTGACCGTCACAGACGAGCTGCTTGCCAACAAGGTCGGCAGCGGTTTGGTTGCGGTATTCGCAACCCCTATGATGATTGCAGGCATGGAATACTGCGCTGCACAAAGTGTGCAGCCATTTGTCGGCGAGGGCAAAACCACGGTCGGTATGCAGGTCAGCACCAGCCACGAAGCGGCAACCCCTCTGGGCATGAAGGTTCGCTTTGAAAGCGAACTGACCGAGCTGAGCGCAAACGGCAAGATTTTGACCTTCCGCATTGCCGCTTATGACGAAGCAGGTCTGATTGGTCAAGGCACCCACCAGCGGGCAATCATTTCCACCGAACGCTTTGAGCAAAAGGCAAAGGACAAACTGCAGGCATAACCCTATGCCGCGCGGCAAGCACGAACACTTCCCCGATAACAAGCCATTTTACCTCTGCAAAGGTGCGGAATGGTTTTGCGCATCGGGGAATTTTTTTGCAAATATTTAAGAAGTTGTATTCATAAACGAGAATGGGAGAAACGGGTATAGATTTTTTGCTAGGCAAGGCAACGCAGGAATATAAGGCGAGCACCCCGGTGCGAGAAAAATCCCCTGGGGGACTTGGTGTATTCCAAGGAGTTTTAACGCCACATAGCAGAAAAGATATGCTTGTTTCGCCTGTTTGCCGTTATGAATACAGCTTCTAAGATAATCGAACACCAAGCGGTGTGCAGACGGTATCTGGCGCAAACGCATTGCGCAGCACGGCATATTCCATCAGCCCATTGCAGTTTCCATCCGCGTGGTACTCGATCACGCTGTATTCTCGGGTGTCCACGTGGGCATAGCGCAGACCACGGTAATGGGTGGTCACCATTTTTCCATTTTGCAGCACCGCACCGCCCCTCCCCAAATGCAGGCGTTCCGCCTCGCAGAGATACAGCACCGTGTCCCCTTCCTGATAGGTGCTTTGCCGTCGATAGGCACGCCCCCAAAGCAAAAAATGCTCCCCCGTTGCCACCTGCATAATGTGCCAGATGAGCATGGGATTCTCCGTTGCGCGTACGCACTCCATAAACAAACCCTCGCTTCTTTTCGTAGATTTCTTTTCCCAAAAACAGCGATGGTTTGTTTGCAGATGTTGTTCCCCTGCACACAGCGGTTTTTCTGCTGCGCATGGCAGACACAGCGGTCTGCGGCACGATATGCAACCGACTCTATGCGAAGCAATGCCACTTTTACATCACTATTTGTGCTCGTCACTAAAAATAATGCACTATTTGTGCTCATATGTCAATGAATGGTTGTTCCAAAATATTACATATTTTGCTGTCGTATTTTGTGCAGGATAACATTGACAACAAAACCATTTTTTTGTATACTTGTGAGGATTCTTATTTGCAGATGATTTTGTTGCACTTCTTTTTGGATGCATCTCTCAAAAACTGTGAAAATGCCGTTTTTCAAACATTCCGTTTCCTGATGCTGCAGATACGTACATCACCGTTTCAAGCGATGAACTTTTTCCGCTGTTCTGTCGATTTTGCAGGCAAGCCGTTGTCTGCGCCAAGCAATTACAGGAGGCTTCATGGATGAAAAATTTTTCCAGTCGGTTAAAAGAACTGCGCTGCAGCCGAAATATCACACAAAATGAACTGGCGCAGCGCATCGGTGTTTCCAAAAGCAGCGTCAATATGTATGAGAGGGGGGAGCGTGAACCCAGCCTTGCCACGTTGCACCTGCTTGCTGATTATTTTTTTGTGAATCTGGATGACTTGCTGGGGCGTTCTGCACCGCAGACGGATGCCGAAGCGGCTGCGCAATCCTATCGCACGATACTCACCAATTTACAAGCCGTGCAGCAGCTGCACAATCAGGTGTTATGCCGTATTTTTGCAACGGTACAGCAGGATTTCCTGCACAAAAATCTCCTGTCAGACCCGTGCACCATCCAAAACGCTGAGGATTTCTCTGCCTTTTTTCAAGCCGTTATGCGCCATATGACCGAAGCAGAACGCCAAGATTTTCACCAAAACGTGCTGCTGGGCATGGAATCCGCCTGCTCTACGCTCTCCACCCCTTGCGCATCGCCCGAACCATCCGATGATACAAGCAACTGATATTTTTATACGAAATCCGCAATCAAACAGCTTTTTTGATTGCGGATTTCGTTTCTTTGTTATCTGCCAGAACCATGCTCGCTTGTATAGCCAGGTTCTTATTCACTGCATTTCAAAAAATATGTCATGACACATGACTTGACATATCTCTGTTTTAGTGGCATAGTACAAGGGATACATTCTCCATCACCATGCCGCCAAAGGAGTGCTATGCAATGAACACTGTTGCCTATACACAAGAAATTCTGCGACTGAAGAAAGAACATGACGCCGCCATTCTGGCGCACTACTATGTGCCGGACGAGGTGCAGGCAGTTGCCGATTATGTCGGCGATTCGTATTATCTCAGCCGCCTTGCCACACAGATTCCGCAAAAAACGCTGTGCATCGCAGGCGTGCGCTTTATGGGCGAAAGCGCAAAAATCCTAAATCCCGCAAAAACCGTGCTGCTACCCGATGCTACTGCAGACTGCCCCATGGCGCACATGGTGACACCCGAAACCATCGCTAAGGTACGCCGTGAGCATCCGAAAGCCGCCGTGGTCTGCTATATCAATTCCACCGCCGCAATCAAGGAACACGCGGACGTTTGCGTGACCAGTGCCAATGCGCTGCAAATTGTGCGCGCCCTGCCACACCCCACCATTTTCTTCATTCCGGACGAGCATTTGGGGCGGCACATTGCCGCAAAGCTACCAGAAAAGCACTTCATTTTCAACGAGGGCTTTTGCCCCGTCCATACTGAAATCACCGAACCGGATGTGCTGCAAGCCAAACTGGTGCATCCTGATGCGCCTTTGCTCGCCCATCCCGAATGCACCGCCGCTGTCCTGCGTCATGCGGACTATATCGGCAGCACCTCCGGCATCATTCAATATGCTACTGCCCACGCGGAAACCGCCTTTCTCATTGCTACAGAGAGCGGTGTCTTGTATGAATTGCAGCAAAAAAATCCGAACAAGCAGTTCTATACCATCAAACCACAGCAAATCTGCCCCGATATGAAAAAAATCACTTTGAAAAAAATCGTGTCCTGCCTTCGCACGTTGTCCCCCGCGGTCACCTTGACCGAGGAGCAGCGTCTGCGGGCACAGGCACCGCTTTCCAAAATGCTGGAGCTTGCCAAATAGGAGATGAATGCAAATGAAACAGCCGCTCTATGATGCCATCATTGTCGGCACAGGTGTTTCCGGATTGTTTACGGCACTTTCTCTGCCGTCTGACTGCCGCATTTTGATGCTGACCAAGGACAAAAAAGACCGCAGCGATTCGTATTTGGCGCAGGGCGGTATCTCTGCGCTGCGGGATGCCGCAGACTATGACGCCTATTTTGCCGACACGCTGAAAGCCGGTCGATATGAAAACAATCCACAGGCTGTGGATGCCATGATTCGTGCATCCGCCGGCATTATTGACCGCCTTATGGGCTATGGCGTTGCCTTTGACCGCACACCAAGCGGCGAAATCGCCTACACCCGCGAGGGCGGTCACTCCGCCTTTCGCATTCTGCACCATCAGGATGTGACCGGGAAAGAAATCGTGTGCCGCCTGCTTGACCGCGTGCTGGAACGCCCCAACATCGTGATTGCAGAGGACACCACCATGCTAGACCTCATTGACATTGACGGGCATTGCCGCGGCATTGTGGCGGCAGATGCACAGGGTCTGGTTTCCCTGCTCACGGCACACAACGTGGTGCTCGCCACCGGTGGCATTGGCGGTTTGTTTCAAAGCTCCACCAATTATCCGCACATCACCGGCGACAGCTTCGCCCTTGCTCTGCGGCACAAGATTGCGCTGGAAAACCTGCATTATATCCAAATCCATCCCACGGTGCTGTATTCCCAAAAAGCCGGACGGCGATTTTTGATTTCCGAATCCGTACGGGGTGAGGGTGCTGTCTTGCTTAACGAACAGCATGAGCGCTTTGTGGATGAGCTTCTGCCGCGCGATGTGGTGACCGCGGCAATTTACGAGGAAATGCGCAAATGCAACACCGACCACGTGTATTTGAGCTTTCACGGCATCTGTCGTGCGGAAATTCTGAATCATTTCCCCAATATTTATGCCCGCTGTCTGGAGGAAGGCTATGACCCGACCTGTGATTTGGTACCCGTCACCCCTGCCCAGCATTATTTGATGGGCGGCATCCAAACCGATACCCATGGCAGAACCAGTTTGCCGCATCTTTATGCCGTCGGCGAAACCGCCTGCAATGGCGTGCATGGTGCCAATCGTCTGGCGAGCAATTCCCTTCTGGAAAGTCTGGTTTTTGCGGAATATGCCGCTTCTGCCATCATACAAACACCGTTTTCTATGGAAACCGCCCCTGTTGCGGTCGATTTGACCCCCTATGCCAATCTTACAGCGTGGCATACCCAAAACCGCAGACTGCTGCTGCAGGAGATTAAACGAAAGGATGAACTGTTTTATGCGAAATGGTGCCATGCTGCCGGTCAGCATTGACCGCTATCTGCAAAGTGCCTTGCAGGAGGACATCACCAGCGAGGACGTGACAACCAACGCCGTCATGCCGCAGGCCACGCGCGGACGCGTCGACCTGCTGTGCAAGCAGGATGGGATGCTGTGCGGTTTACCCGTATTTCACCGCGTGTTTCAGTTGCTAGACCCTGCAACTACCTTTGAAACCGGCTATCAAGATGGCGATGCTGTGACAAACGGCACAAAAATCGGCACGATAACAGGCGATATTCGCGTGCTGTTGTCGGGCGAGCGCGTCGCACTCAATTATTTGCAGCGCATGAGTGGCATTGCCACGCACACCCACACCTATGCCGCGGTGCTTGCCCCCTATCCCACCAAGCTGCTTGATACCCGCAAAACCACCCCGAATATGCGTCCCTTTGAAAAATATGCAGTTGCCATTGGCGGCGGCACTAACCACCGCTATAACCTGTCCGACGGGGTTCTGCTCAAGGATAATCACATCGATGCCGCGGGCAGTGTGACGCGTGCCATTGCACTGGCGAAAGCCTATGCGCCCTTTGTCCGCAAAATTGAGGTAGAGGTGGAAACTCTTGCCATGGTGCAGGAAGCAGTTGCCGCAGGCGCGGACATTATCATGCTCGACAACATGGACACCGCAACCATGCGCGAAGCCCTGCTGCTGATTGGCGGACGAGCACAGACCGAGGTTTCGGGCAATGTCACACTGGAACGTCTGCGCGAAATCGGTGAACTAGGTGTGGATTTCGTTTCCTGCGGTGCACTGACCTATGGCGCACCTGTCATGGACTTTTCCCTAAAGCATTTACAGGTGCTTTGAGCACGCAAAAAAGCCACACACTATACAGCTGTATAGCGTGTGGCTTTTTGTCGATATTACGTTTCATCTTGAGAAGCCTTCGGCGGCAGGCAAAACCAAAATCGTACGCCGTTTTCGATATTTTCCGCGCCGCAAGTGCCATGGTGTGCCTCTGCAATGGCGCGGACAATGGACAAGCCAATGCCTGTGCCACCGGATTCGCGCGAACGCGCTTTGTCTGTGCGATAAAATTTTTCAAAAATCAGCATCAGCTCTTCCGGCGCAATCGCTTCGCCCTCGTTATCCACACAAAGACACATCGCCCCATCGGCTTGCTCCCGTGTAAACAGGTTGATTTTTCCGCCAAACGGCGTATACCGAATGGCATTGGACAAATAATTCGTAACCACCTGCTCCATCATCTCATAATCCGCATAAAAAACGCCACTGCACTGCTCACAGGAAATGGTTTGCTGCCGTTCCTCCTGCAGGACGGACAATTTCTGCACCACCATCATGCACAGCCCATGCAGCTCCACTTCGGTCGGCTCGGGCAAATCGTTGCCCAGCTCCAGCTTGGACAGCCCCAGCAGCTGCATCACCAAATGATTCATGCGGTGCGCTTCGTCCACAATGATGCTGCAATAATAGTCCCTGTCGTCTTGGTTATCCATCACGCCCACCCGCAACCCTTCGGCATAGCCTTGAATCAAGGCAATCGGTGTTTTGAGTTCGTGCGACACATTGACGATAAATTCACGCCGCATACTGTCGATGCGCTCTTTTTCTTCAATTTCGTGCGCCAATTCTTCATTGGTCTGCTGCAATTCTGAAATAGCCGTTGCCAAATGCTCGCTCAAGCGGTTGATGCTCTGCCCCAAGCGTCCAATCTCATCATTGGCACCGCCCGTATAGTTTTTTTTGAAATTCAAATCCGCCATGGCAGTTGCCACTTCCTCAATTTCGATGAGCGGTTTCACGAAATGCCGGGACAGAAGGTATGCCATGCCCATGCAAAGCAGCAGCGTTGCCAACCCTGCAATCAACAAAAAGGTGCTGTTAAACGAGGTGTTTTGCTCCATATATGCCATCGGCAGCCGCATAATCAGCAGTTCACCTGTCGCTTCCAGCTTTGCCACCAGACACAAAAATTCCTCCATCGGCTCATTCATATGCGCGTCATCTGGTGCCAAATCGAATTCATCCAGCAAATTGAGTCGGCTGAGCAGCACGGTATAGCCTTTGAGCTGCAGCTCGTCCTCGTCCACATTTGCCAAAACTGCGTTGGCAATCATCAAATCCTTTTCGTCCGGCTCTATCATTTTCTGTTTCCAACCATCGTCATTGACATCCTCTCGATGCTCTCGATAGAATGAATCATAGGTCATCTGCCCTGCCGTATCAATGATGGACAGCCGCACAGCAGTACGGTTTTCCATCTGCTCCAAGGTGCTGGTAATGTCCGCAATGCTCCCTGCATATTGGCTGTTGATTTCTTGATACAGACCCACAAGTGCATGACGGCGCTCATACAAATAATATTCCTTGTAGCAAAACAGATTGAGAATCATCATGATGCCCACGAAAGCCACTGCAATGCCGCAAATGGCAGCAAACAGCTTGTGTTTGATGGATATTTTCATTCTTTTGCCTCAAAACGATAGCCATAGCCGCGCACGGTTTCCACCATCGCGCCGCATTCGCCCAGCTTGGCGCGCAGCTTTTTCACATGGGTATCCACCGTACGCAAATCACCGAAATAGTCATAGCCCCACACCGAGTTGAGGATGCTTTCGCGCGAGAGGGCAATGCTTTTGTTGTTCTTGAAATACACCAGCAGCTCATATTCCTTCGGTGTCAGCTCACAGGGCACATTTTCAATGCGCACTTCGCGCCGCATTTCATCGATGACCAGCGGTCCAAAGCTGGAAACCACGCGCTCCTCGCGCCCATAGCGTCCGAGCAAGGCTTTGACGCGTGCGGCAAGCACTAAGGGCGAAAACGGCTTGGTAATATAATCATCCGCGCCGCGCGTCAGCCCAAACACCTCATCGGTTTCCTCCGCGCGTGCGGTCAGCATCATCACCGGCAGACGCTTCTCGCCTTCGGTTTCCCGAATATATTGCAGCACGGAAAAACCGTCTGCTCCTGGCATCATCACGTCTAAAATCACCAAATCAAACTGTGCGCGCTTTTGGTCGAGCAATTCCATTGCCTGTGTGCCATCTGCCGCCTCCACGATGATATTACCATCCCGACGCAAAAAATCTGAAACCAAACGGCGAATACGCGCCTCATCATCTGCTAATAGAATCGTTCCCATGCTGCTATACTCCTTTATCCCCAGTCAATCCAGAGGGTTGTCCGGCACAGGCTGCGCCGCCTCCCAAGCTGTCTTTTAGTATATCTTTATTTCTTGTTATTTGTGTGTTTTTCTGTTGAAAGTGCTGTGTAGCACGCTTTATCCTCTCTATTATACCGCAGGTACTCTGCCGCTTCAAGCGCACAGTGGCTCATTCAATTCGATATAAAAATCGTGCCGCTTCGGTCTGCACATAAAAGCAGTTATCCCGCACATTCTGCATATGGTCAGTGGGCAGCAAGTAAAACACCGGGCGTTCCATTTCGCGGGAGATTTTAATCAAATCTGCCATATCCGAAACCTCATAGCGGGTGTAAAACTCCTGCAAATCCGAAGCATCCCGCAGCGCAACGATACGATGCCGATATTGACGCAAAATCAGCCGAACGCGCCGATTTAATCGGTCATTTCTGGTATATGTTCGGGTGCCGCACTGCAAAAACACCAAAAATCCAACCCCGATGCAAAGCACACATCCACAGCCACACAGCAGCGGCTTGGAAAGCGGCGCACGCTGGGTAACCACCGTTTCCAACTGGGCAGTTTCTGCCGCGGGCACGTCCGTTTCCATGGTATACGTCGGCTGCAGCAGTGGCATGGATGCCTGTATCACCATCGGCTTTTTTAGCACACCATAGGCGGTGTCGGCGGTTAATGTGCCGCGCAGAACAACCCGCAAAAAAATGTGCTGCGGCGTGACGCCTGTTTCTGCAATGGCTTGTCTAGCGAATGCTTCATAGGGGGCAATAGAAACGGACAGTGTTTCGGACAGCGACAGCACCTGTGCATAGTTTTCTATTTTTTGGGACTCCCGCAGCGGAACGCTGTGCCGCCACAACACGCCCGCTTCCATTTCACCGACCACCTCACTGTCCACCGTGTATTCCATGGACAGCAATGCCTTTTCCTCGCCTTCAAAGGCGGCAGAAACGTGCAGCAGCAGGGTGTCTGCCAGTGTCTGCGGACACAAAAAATCGCCCTCCAGTGTGGATTCCGCATAGATATGGTTGGGTTTTAGTCGCATTTCACTGCGCAATGTGGGCTGATATGTATAATGATATACCGGTGTCTGTTGGGTGACCATCTGCCGAAAGAAAATCCCCCGCAGCATCAATACAGCAGTCACCCCCAGCACCGCAAGTCCAAGCCCGAACAACAGGCACTTGATGCCGCGGTGCAATGCCACGCGATAGTCGGGATATTGCATAGATTCCTCCATTTCTCGTCTGTTTGCATACTTTTTCCATCAGTATAGCGCAAATCTCTGAGAATTTCTGCCGAAGAACCGCAAATGCCACCATTCTTTTGGCGGCAAAGCCACTCTTTCACCTTTATCGTTTTTTGCGAAAACAGTTGACATCACAACTAAATCGCTGTAAGATAGTTGTCGAAACAACTATCTCCAAGGAGGTGTACTATGGAAAAAAGTGTGGGGCGGTTAGTGTCCATTCTGTATCGAAAAAATCAAGTATATTTGAATATTGCGCTCAAACCCCTGCAAATTACGGCATCAGAGCTTCCATTTTTGCTGTATCTTTTTCGGAATGCCAACACTGGCATCTCACAAGAGGCGTTGTCCGCCTATCTTCTCATCGACAAAGCGGCGACCGCGCGCGCTGTGCAGTCGCTTCTGCAAAAAGGCTTTATCCGAAAAGAAAAAGATGAAACCGACCGCAGAGCCAACAAAATTTACGTGACCGATTTGGGTGAACAACGAAGCCGTCTGGTGAAGGCGCGACTGGAGCAATGGACCCACTTTTTAACAGAAGGACTGGATACTGCCGCCGTTGACACCATGTTTTACGTGCTGGAAGAAATGGCAAAAAAGTTAGAAAAGGTAGATTTGCAGGACATTTGGAGGGATGCATAATGGACGAACCCAATATTTTAGGAACGGAGAAGGTATCACGCCTTTTGGTGAAATTTTCTGTTCCTGCCATCATCGGTATGGTCGTGAACGCACTATACAACATTGTAGACCGTATTTTCATCGGAAATGCGTCGGATTTGGGGTCAAATGGACTGGCAGGCATCACGATTGGATTTCCCATCATGGTGATTTTGCTTTCCATCGGCATTTTATTTGGGGTGGGCGGCGCAACGCTGTTTTCCATCAAATTGGGTGCTAAGGAATGGGACGAGGCGGATGTTGCGCTGGGCAATGCGTTCACGCTGCTGCTCATCAGCGGGGTGCTGTTTTTGATACTCGGTCAGATTTTTCTTGCTCCTCTGCTGCAGCTGTTTGGTGCCAGCGAAACCGTTTTGCCCTACTCCATTTCTTATATGCGCGTCATCTTTTTCGGTGCCGTTTTTCAGGTGGTCAGCATGGGCATGAACAGCTTTTTACGGGCAGATGGACAACCCAAGCTTGCCATGATTACCATGTTTGTGGGCGCAGGAACCAACATTCTATTGGACCCATTGTTTATTTTTGTCTTTAAAATGGGGATGGCTGGTGCCGCTCTTGCCACTATTTTATCCCAATGCGTGTCTACGATTTGGATTTTGCTCTATTTTTTATCGGGTCGCAGTGCGCATCGGCTTCGACTGCGCCATATGAAGCTGCAAATGGGCGTGGTGCGGCGCATCACAGGGCTTGGACTGCCGGGATTTTTGATGCAGGTTTCCAACAGCCTGCTGAATATCATCTTAAACCGCAGTTTGTTCGCATATGGCGGTGATATTGCAATTTCCGGCATGGGTATCATCAACAGCGTGCAGACGATTTTGCTCATGCCCATCGTGGGACTGATGCAAGGTGTGCAGCCCATTGTCAGCTTCAACTTCGGTGCCAAGCAATATCAGCGCATCAAGGATGTGGAAAAGCTCGCCATCCTTTCTGCAACCGTTATTGTAGTCATCGGTTGGATTCTCACGCGTGCGTTTCCCACGCAAATCGTCACCTTGTTCAATCAAGAACCGGATTTGGTGCGTTTCGGCAGCACTGCCCTGCAAGCATGGTTTTTATGTATGCCCTTCATCGGTTTCCAAGCCTTGGGCGCAAACTATTTTCAAGCGGTTGGAAAAACGACCTCTGCTATGATATTGACGCTGTCACGCCAAGTGCTGTTCTTAATTCCTGCGATTTTAATCTTTGCAAGGCTTTGGGGTCTGACCGGCATCTTATATGCCGCGCCATTTGCCGATGGCCTTTCGTCTGCCATCACCGGCATTGGTTTCTATTTCGGGATGCGTTCACTGACGGAACACACGAAATCTGAGGAGCTCTGCGCATGATGTTGTAAGCACCGAAAATGCCCTTATGCGGTCGAACACTCGACGTGCATAAGGGCATTTTTTGATTGATAACCGTTTTGCCTTAATACTTATTTTCGCCGACGGCGTGGTCATATGCCTGCTCTGGCATATATTCCACCTGCGTCACATCGTCCATCATGTCGAAGCTTTTCTCGGTGCTGCGCAGACGGAATTTTCCAATCAAATCCTTGAGCATCCGCGCCTGTCCGGACAGCTCTTCGCTTGCCGCCGCGCTTTCCTCTGCGGTTGCGCTGTTGTTTTGCACCACCGCTGCAATCTGGTCCACACCCACATTGACCTGCTCAATCGCCTGTGCCTGATAGTCCGAAGCACGTGTGATTTCATCAATCAAGGTCACAGCTGCCTGCGTTGCTTCTGCGCTTTCATCCAAAGAACGCGCGGTTTGGCTGGCGATGGAAGACCCATTTTCCACTGCAACCAAGGTTTCTTCAATGAGTGCTGTGGTGCTTTGCGCTGCCTGCGCAGATTTGCTTGCCAGATTGCGCACTTCGTCTGCCACCACTGCAAAGCCCTTGCCCGCCTCGCCGGCTCTTGCCGCTTCGACTGCCGCATTCAGTGCCAAAATGTTGGTTTGGAATGCAATATCTTCAATAACCTTGATGATTTTGGAGATTTCGGAGGATTTTGTATTGATTTGATTCATTGCGCCAACCATGTGCTTCATCTGCTCGTTGCTGCTTGTCAGTTCACTGCCAGCAAGCTCTGCGCGCTCGTTGGCTTTGCGCGCGCTTTGTGCATTTTGCTTGACCTGCGATGCAATTTCAGAAATCGAAGCCGACAGCTCTTCCACCGAGCTTGCCTGTTCGGTGGCGCCTTGGCTGAGTGCTTGTGCGCTGTTTGACACCTGGTCTGCGCCCAGTGCCACTTGATTGGATGCTTTGTTAATTTGCTCCAGCGTTGCAGACAACCGCTCGGTAATATGATGCAAAGAGTCTGCGATAGGCGAGAAATTGCCGATATATAAATCGCTGGCTGCAAAATCAATTTTAAAATTGCCGTTGCCAATCTCACGCAGACTATAATCAATGTCTTTAATGATGTCCACAACACGGACAACCAAGGACTTCATGGATTCTGCCAGCTCTCCAAATTCATCCCGACTGGTATAGGTGATGGTCACACTCAAATCGCCCTCCGAGAGTGCCTTTGCCGCAGTGCCGATTTCGCCAACAGGCTTCAAAATCGCCCGACGCAATGCCTGCATGGTCAGCAGCGTTAACAATACCGCAAGGAGGATTGCAACACCCAACAGCACCGTTCCAATGGACAATGTACGATGTGCCGCTACGCTTTGCGCATCTGCCCATTCACGCTGCGACTGCGTGATGCCAACGATAATAGCGCCCGCTTCATCGAATTTCGGCTCATATTCGGAGCGGAATTTTGCATAAGCGGCATCTGCATCCCCCTGCTGCACCAGCGCGGTGATTTCCTCACGTAGCACCTTCGTTTCCACAAGCTTCGCAGAGAGTTCCTCTATCGTTGCGCTGTCAACACGTGCATTTGCCTTATACTTCTCCAAAATAGCCAACATATTTTCGCATTCCTGCGCCGCCTGTTCTATCGAATCACTGTTAAAATTGCTCTTTTCATCCATAATGCCCTTCAATACATACCGCTCAATGGACAACATCGTGCGGCGAATTTCCCACACACTGTCTGTATTGGGGACGGTTTTATTCGCATACTGGTCAATTTGATTTGCCATGGCAACCATATTCACAACAGAAATGATGGCACTGCCCAGTAATACCAGCAGAACAATCCCAAAACTCACTACCAATTTGGCGCTCAACTTCAAGTTTTTCATCATAACCATTCCCTCCTACTTCTAGTTCGTGTTGACGTCTATCTATTCTCTCATTTTATTGCAATCTGGCTTCACAATGAAAATGGTGGAATCTTGTTTACACTCTGGTGCGCACGCCCTTGCCACTGCCCATGCTACGCAGGACAGCACAAAGATATGCGCGTGAATCGGTTTGACAACTTTATGCAGGGACTGCTATGTGATTGTGTATGGCTGTGTGTGGTTGTGTGTGATTGTATTGCTCTTATTTTATCAAGAACCACGCCCTTTTTCAACAAATTTTTTCCATGTATTTCGACTTTTCAACTTCCCACAAATTTGCTGTGTGTAAACCAACAAGATGCACTTGTCTTGACACCCGAAACAAAGCACTTTGAACAAAACAAATTAAATTTTTCTACAAATTTTATATAAATCTTGCTGTTTAGTTTCACAAGAAGGTAAACCTGCACAGAACAAAGTGCTCTTTTTTACTGTTTTAAAGCAGATTGACGAATATATATCGAAGTCTTATTGTGTCAATGGAACGAAAAAAACCATGCCTAGCGGCATGGTTTTTTTCGTTCCATTGACACTCTCATTTCCCGCAGTATTTCGAACTGGTATGCACCCAGTTACAGCAGGTTTCTCTTTTCCAGACTTTCGCAAATTGCACGCAGTTTTTCATAGGCTTCCCGATGAGATGTCATCAACCCAGTCGACATCTTGCCATTGTTTTTTTGTAGGGATGCCCGAAAAAATTGTATCGTATGCTTCAAATCCTTGGCTTGAAAGCACAACAAACTCATTAAAACATCAAAATCTGGGTCATCCGGAAAGCGGTGTGATGCTTCGGCATACACCCGAAGTGCCCGCTCCAATATATGGGGCATCTCTGCGGTGGGTTTGCCCATGCGCAAATACAGCTTCATCCACTGCTGATAGCCTTCCCGCAGACGTTCTTCCCAAATAGAACCATCTCGATTTGACATGGCTTGCATGAAATACTGCTCTGCCTGTTCATATGCTCCCT
Organism: Intestinibacillus sp.; assembly: GCA_963664255.1. Classification (GTDB taxonomy): domain Bacteria; phylum Bacillota; class Clostridia; order Oscillospirales; family Butyricicoccaceae. The sequence continues at coordinate 1,098,453 of OY760938.1, forward strand.
GCAACAACAATGCTTCTGCTGCAAAAAGCCACATTTTTGCACTTTCCGGTGTTTGTTCGATGGCTTTCTGTGCCGCAGCAAAGTTTCGCGCACCCTTTGCCGCTTTGCTGTTTTCTGCTGACCATACATAGCCCATGTGACAAATGGCAGGCGTATTTTGCTGCGCATATACCTTTAAATACCCGTTTGGCATTGCCTGCAAATGCTCATGCACCGCGCCTACATACTGCACCTGGCGTGTATTGCGGAAAATGCGCGATTGTCTGCCGATTTCCTTGCCATGATTGCTCCAATTCACCCAAGGCAACTCTATTACATTGTATGCACGCGCCCGTACGCCCTCTTTGCGGTGCAGCTGCGCAACCTTCTCAATCAGTGCACGCAGTCCCGCTGCATCCTCGGCTTCAAAATATTCATCCGCATCCAAGAACACAATCCAATCGCCACTGCACTTTGAAACCGCAAAATTGCGCGCAGCCGCAAAATCATCCATCCACGCAAACGAATGCACCACCGCGCCCAATTTGTTCGCCAATACCACGGTTCCATCTGTAGAACCGGTGTCCACCACAATTTGTTCTGCAAACAAGGACTTGCCCCAACCCAGTGCACGCGGCAAATTGTGCTCTTCATTTTTCACAATCAAGCATTGTGTCAGCTTTAGCATATGATTTCCTCATTATTTCCTTTTGTGGTAATGCCTGCATCTGCGGGGTGGGCTCTTCTGGTTCTGTGGCAATCTGCTCCTCTGCGTCTATTAGTGTCAGCACAAAATGCTGCCGCTGGGACGCGTCCACCATTCTTACCATAATCGCCGCCCCTTGCGCCCGCGTAATAAAGGATGTCGGCAAAAATCGTCCGCTGGCATCACTGCCACGCAAAACGCCCGCGGCATACAGCGTATAAATGATTTTTCCATCGCTCTCCTGCGCGGAAACATCAGCAATCGCGCCGTCTGCGATGGTATTGATGGCGGTATATTCTTCCGTAGGCAATGCCGTATATAAAATCTGTGCAAACAGGTCGCGCGGAATCTGCTCTGTAGGGTTTTGCAGGTCGATGCCTGCCGCTTCCAGCATATCGTTCTGCAAGGCATACCGTATGTAAGACGCATACCATTCGCCTTCGGTCAGATAAATTTTATTCCCGTGATAGGTCGCGTGCATCCGCGCCGCCAGCGCAATCGTTTCTGCAAGGGTGATGTTGCCATTGGGCGCGAATTGGCAGGTGCTTTTTCCATTCATCAGCCCCAGCTCATACACTTTTACGATACTGTTTGCATACCATGCCGTTTCAGAAACATCGTCAAACATCGTACGATAGGACCGCTGTGCTTTGAAATTATCCATTGCCGCATATGTCGAAATGGGCAGCATGGATAGCACAAGGGTGCAACTTGCCAAAATCTTCACGATTCGCTTTTGCATAACCGTTCCTTTCCCGCCATTGATTTTGTCTTTCATAAAAAACAGCAGAACAGAGTATCCCCTCTGTCCTGCCGTCCTATGTCCCACTCACTGCGGCAGGATTTTTAAAATATCCGCCACGCTGTGCACGCCTACCATTTGATGCACCTTTTCACCATTCTGAAACACGATGAGGGTTGGAATGCTCATAATGCCATATTGGGCTGCCAGCTCGGGCTGCTCATCAACATTGATTTTGCAAATTTTCACGCGGTCTGCATACTCGCGGTCCATGTCTTCCAAAATCGGACCCAGCATCTTGCAGGGACCACACCACACCGCCCAAAAATCCACCAGCACCGGAACCGTGGCATTGTGAATCTCTTCTTCAAAATTTTGCTTCGTTAAATGGATGATTGCCATAAACCTAGACTCCTTTCAAAAAAACAAGCCACACATGGCTTTACATACAACATGGTTTTGCAGTATAATTTTATCATATTTGATAAGAAATTTCAATCATAGAACACACACCAAAAAAGATTGTGTGCAACACTGCTCAGAACGAGAGGATTACCGAATGCAAGACTATTTACGCTCTCCCATGCAAGACCGTGCCCTGCGCCAAATGAGCTCGCTCGCGCTGGCACATATTGGTGACGCGGTATATGAACTTATGACTCGCCTGCTGCTGGCAGAACAAGGCACGCAGACCGCCAAAAATCTGCACGCGCAAACCGTGCGCCGCGTATGTGCACAGGCACAGGCACAGGCTGCCCAGATATTGCTGCCGCGCTTGACCGAAGAGGAAGCCGCTGTTTTTCGCCGTGCGCGCAATGCCAAGCCCGGCAGCGTTCCCAAATCCTGCACCCCAGGGGAATATGCACAGGCAACCGCCCTCGAGGCGCTGTTTGGCTTCCTCTATCTATCCGGTGCGTATGACCGCATCAACGAATTATATGATGTCATTGTACATCCGCAAGCATAAAAAAGCAAGTGGAATCGCGGCGCAAAACGCATTTTCCGCCACGACCCCACTTGTATTTGGAGATTCCGTTTTTTTATATCGGTTTGCAGTACTTCACTGCATCACCTTAAACGGTTCATTGCTGCTGTAATCCAGCGCGCTTATCGGCAGTCGGTTGCCTGTCCCTTGTTCTGGCTGTTTTGCTTGCCTGCCTGCGTTGTTTTTTGCTGTGCATTGCCTGCACCACTGTTTACATCGCTCGCATTGCCATTGGTATTGTTGGTACCACCGCTCTGCTTATACTGGTTATAATCCTTTGCAAACATTTTAAATTCACCTCACTTCGTTTTGTGAGCATAGTATGCACTGCCCGCCTTGCAATTATACAAACAAAAAACGCATCCTGCCACAATTCCAGAACGTATGCTTGCGAGAATTACAAAAATTTGATACACTATTTGCATGAAATGGTATGAAAGAATCAAACAAAAAGGAGATTTTATAGATGTCAGGACATTCCAAATGGAATAACATTGCCAAGCGCAAAGGGGCGAATGACGCTAAAAAAGCGAAAATTTTTACAAAAATCGGTCGTGAAATGGCGACTGCTGCCAAAGAAGGCGGCTCTGCAAACCCCGATAACAACAGCCGTCTGCGCGATGTCATCGCCAAGGCAAAGGCAAACAATATGCCCAACGACAATATCAAACGTCTGTTGGACAAATTTTCGGGTGCTGGCGGGGCGGTATCCTATGATTCCATCACATATGAAGGCTATGGTCCTTCTGGCGTGGCGGTGATTGTGGAAACGCTGACCGACAACCGCAACCGTACTGCGGCTGATGTGCGCCATTTGCTCGACAAATACGGCGCAGGCATGGGTGCCACCGGCTGTGTCGGTTGGCAATTTGACCGCAAAGGCGTGCTCATCATCGAAAACGAAGGGCAGGACGAGGATGAAACCATGATGACCGCCCTTGATGCCGGTGCGGAGGATTTCCATGCGGATGAAACCAGCTTCCAGATTTATACCACGCCTGAGGACTTCGGCACGGTGCGCGAAGCATTGGAAGCTGTCGGCTTGACCTTTGCCGCCGCAGAACTGGAAATGGTGCCGCAAAATTATGTCACCCTCGAAACACCGGAGGACATAGCGCAGATGCGCAAGCTGCTCGACTTCCTCGAGGATAACGATGATGTACAGAACGTGTGGCACAACTGGGAGAACGAGGAGTGAAGTGCTCTATTCTCCTTGATTTATAAGCGATTGCAGGCGTTTGGAATATCCACTCGAACAATGGAATCTGTGCTGCGTTATGACATATGATTGACCTATAACGACAAACTGCCCAATGTGGTAGCTTGCGTTAATGGAATCAGAAAGCATTGCATTATTAAAACCCTTTTAGTGTGTATTTCGTGCATACTAGGAGGGTTTTTATGTTATTAGAAGAAGCGTTAAAGGAATTCCTCTATGATTGTCAAATGCGCAAGTATACATGGAAAACCATCAAAGGATACCGCATCTGAAAGCATTCGAGCAAGTCCGCATACTTGCCGTTATACATGACAGTATTCCCGCTTGATTCAGAAAAGTCATTCCTAGGGCATTCTGATGCAAACGGTAAACTTCGAGGAAAGGACACATACATTACTATTGGTTTAATATGCATAAAACCAAATAGCTAGTATTGAAATGGAATGCACTATCGTATATAATTATTTGTATATATTTCATGAGATAAACACCACTTAAACACATTACAGGGAATTATTAGGAATAATTCCCTGTATATATTAGTTGATATGATTTGCGTGGAGGGCTTATATGTCATTTCTATTTTTCGGGAATAAGAGTAAAATCCAAATAGGCGAAGCTAATGCACAAATTTTGCAACAACTACAAGCAATCGAAACAAAGGAAAGCTGCATTTTATCATCCATTGGGACACTCAATGACTTGCTACAATTCATGACACGATTAGACTATGTTAAAGATATGATAGATGATGCCCGCATACAAGCAGATTTGATTGAAAAAGTTGCCGCTAGTAGCGAAGAGATGGCAGCGGCAACAGAAGAAATCTCTAGTGCCGTTCAGTCTTCCAATTTGATGATGAACCGTGCAGTCGAAGAAACCCACAATAGCTTACAACAGGTAGAGCACACCTTTAATGATGTTGAAAATAATATTGATGAAATGGCTGCAGTCAAAAATATTATGTTGGAAGTAGAAGCCGAGACTTTTAAAATAAATAATTTGGTTGGTGTCATTAAATCAGTCGCGGATCAAACAAATCTTTTATCCTTAAATGCATCCATAGAGGCAGCGCGCGCAGGAGAAAGCGGAAAAGGATTTGCTGTTGTTGCGGGCGAGGTGAAACAATTAGCAAATAGTACGAAGGAACAAGGGGATGTCATCCGTACCATTGTAGATGAGCTAAATAGCAAAATCGAGCGTGCATCTAATGAAATTGAGCGAATCATATCTAATTTCCAAAAATCAAAAAGTGCAATAGACAATACTACTGGTAGCATAAAGAGCATTACAACGACAATAGATGCTGTTGGTGAGAGTTTTTCTGAGATTACATCGAATGTAGAGCAACAATCACAAACTACACAAGATATTGCCCTGCATATACAGAGTATCAGCCAAAAAGCAATTAAATTGAATGACGAGTCTCATAAAACCGGTAAGGCATTTTTTGATATTTCACAAAAAATTGATGCTATCCGAATTCAGGCTTTGAATTGTGCGGACAAATTGGATAACCATACTATGATAGAACTGAGTATTTCGGATCATTTGATGTGGAAATGGCGCGTTTATAACATGATTTTAGGCTATATTCGATTAGAGGAAAACGCTGTTGGAGATCATAGGAACTGTCGATTAGGAAAGTGGTTGGCATCGTTAGATGAAACTGATCCTAAAGTAGCAAATGTACTCCAAAAGCTAGAAACCCCGCACGCAAATGTACATATATTTGCTAAAAAAGCAATTCGAGCATATAACGAAGGAGCAGTTCTAAATGCACACCAGCTGCTTATCGAACTAGATAATTATTCTACGATAGTAGTGGAAATACTTCGAAATTACAAAAATTCGGTTGAAAATATGCTGGCTGTCCCCAAAAAGTGTTAAACTTATATGGGTTTATTAAAGCAGAAGGAATATCAGCGGGAATTAGAACGAAACCGCTGCATATGTTAAGCATGCGCAATGGGTATTTTCTGGTAACAGACATCTTCATTTAGATGATGGTATCGTTACTTCTATTCAGAACAGAAATTAAAACATTTTTTGGTGCTTATAAAGAAATACCTGACTGGTTCAAACTGGTCAGGCTTTCTTTTTGTTTTTGGGATGAAATATCTGATACCGAGCAGAAGGGCAGACGGACAAGCAGAACAAAAAGCATAACTCAAATTCTAAAGTATTGGTATGTATGTCATCGGCCAAGGCTTGATTTTCCGTCATGGACTATGATATACTTCTCTCAGCTAAGGAAAATATTCGTTTTGAGTGATGAAATATGTTTTCCAATTAGTTTCAATAATGGAAATTTAATTGTTATAACAGCATCATTTTTCATTGATTCTCTTACTTTTAGACATGGCGCAGATGCGCCATCTGCTCGACTTTCTCGAGGATAACGATGATGTACAGAGCGTGTGGCACAACTGAGAGAATGAGGAGTGAAATTTTTCCGCACCGAATTTAAAACTGGCAGAGATGATGCTCTATCAGCAGCAGCATCCTAAAACAGGCGGTCCATCTTTTAGAAACTGTATTCACAAACGTGAGCCGATGGATTTTGGAAAGATTTTTTGCTAGGCAAGGCAAAAAGCCACAGGAATATAAGGTGAGCACGCCAGTGCGAGAAAATCCCCTAGGGGATTTGGTGTATTCCAAGGGTTTTTTAACGCCGCATGGCAGAAAAGGTATGCCCACTTCGCCTATTCGCCGTTGTGCACACAGCTTCTTACAAAGCCTGTAAACACTAGACCAAATAGAAAAGGATTTATCATTGCAATGAGTATATTGACCGTATCGCATCTCACCCACGGCTTTGGAGATCGGGCGATCTTCGAAGACATTTCCTTCCGCCTGCTCAAGGGAGAACACATTGGACTCATCGGCGCCAACGGTGAAGGAAAATCTACCTTTATCAACATCATCACCCACCAGTTGCAGCCAGACGCAGGCACCATCGAATGGTCTCGCAATATCCGGGTGGGACACCTGGACCAGCATACGGTACTAGAGGCAGGGCAGACCATCAAGGATGTGCTGGACTCCGCCTTTGGCTATCTTCTGGTACTGGAGCAGGAGATGCTTGCGCTCTATGAAGCGATGGCAGAGCTGACCGATGCACAGCTAGATGCCGCGATGGAGCGTGTCGGCGAAATACAGGACCTGCTTAGCACAAATGACTTCTACATGATTGATGCAAAGGTGAGTGAGATTGCCCAAGCACTGGGGCTGACGGATTTAGGGCTTGACCGTGATGTGAGCGAGCTGAGCGGCGGCCAGCGCACCAAGGTTTTGATTGGCAAGCTGCTGCTTGAAAAACCGGACATCCTCCTGCTGGACGAACCCACCAACTATCTGGATGAGAATCATATCATTTGGCTGACACGGTATCTGCAGGAATATGAGAACGCTTTTGTGCTCATCTCGCACGATATGCCTTTTCTCAACCGCGTCATCAACCTGATTTATCATGTGGAAAACAAAGCCCTGACCCGCTATGTGGGCGACTACAATACCTTCTTAGCCGTGTATGAAGCACGAAAGCAGCAGTTGGAATCTGCCGCCAAGCGGCAGCAGCAAGAGATGGATTCACTCAAGGAATTTGTGGCGAAAAACAAGGCGCGATACGCCACACGCAACATGGCCATGTCTCGCCAAAAAAAGCTGGATAAGATGGAGGTAATTGAGATTGCAAGGGAAAAGCCCAAGCCTTTCTTCCAGTTTAAAGAGGCACGCGCGCCAGGTAAGTTCATTTTCGAGACTTCTGATTTGGTCATCGGCTACGACACGCCGCTGTCGCGTGCGCTGCATCTCTCCATGGAAAGACGGCAGAAAATCGCGCTGACCGGTGCCAACGGCATTGGCAAAACCACACTGCTGCGAAGCATTATGGGACTTATTCCGCCCGTATCCGGCACTGTTTCCCTAGGAGAATTCTTAATCCAAGGCTATTTTGAACAGGAGGTCAAGGCAGGGAACACCAAAACCTGTATTGAAGAGATGTGGGAGGAATATCCCTCGTGGAATCAAGGGGAGATTCGCGCGGCGCTTGCAAAGTGCGGACTGACCACCCAACACATCGAAAGCCGTGTGATGGTGCTCAGCGGCGGTGAGCAGGCCAAGCTGCGGCTGTGCAAGCTCGTCAATCGTGAAACAAATGTCCTGCTGCTGGACGAACCCACCAATCATCTGGACATCGAGGCGAAAGCGGCACTGAAGGCAGCACTGAAGGCTTATGGCGGCAGCGTTGTCCTCATCTGCCACGAACCAGAGTTCTATCAAGACATTGTAAGCGATGTTTGGAATTGCGAAGATTGGACCACAAAGCTCATTTAGTCTGCGTGCAGCAGTTCCATCGGCGGCGACATACGCTTTTTGCCGCCCATATAACACAGACCGTATGCGCCGCCATGTCCGTAAGTCATGGTAGGCATACGGTCTGTGTTTTTTAGAACCTGTATCCTTGAAAATAGTGAACAGGGAAATAGAGGAACGCTGCACGCTGGAATTGGCGATTGCGTTTTGTTTGAGTTTGTGTTAGTGTATAAAATGTATTACTTATTCTAAAAAGGGGCCTGATTAAATGGATACAACAGCGGAAAAGTTGTCAGTGAAATACGCCGATGAAAAAGCACAGTTTCAATCTGCGCTATCAGAATTTTCGCAAACTCTTGAAAGCCAAATTGCCCTTAACGGTGACTGGACTGTTAAAGGCTTTATAGATGTATTCAGAAATATTTATACAGTATCGCCAGATACAAAAGTTATTTCAAAAATACTTGAATTGCACTTATTTCCTCATTTTCTTGAATTCGCTCGCTGCTCTGGCTATTCGTTAGAATTGGCAGCTTTCCAAAACTGGTATCCGGATTTAACGTTTGTGAATATTGAAAATCCAGACATAAAATTTGCGGTTGACTTAAAAACAACCTATGCTGACGAGAAACGCAAGGGGTTCTGCAATGGCTTTACGCTCGGTTCTCACGGTGAGTATTTTATTAACCGTGAAAGCTCAAAGAACATTCAATACCCGTATAATAAATATAGCGGTCATTTCTGTCTTGGTATTATCTATTCTAGGGCAATATTGACGGCTGAATTTGAAACACGCAAATATTCTATTGAAGAATTAGACAAGATACCATCCGTAATAAATCATTTCACATTTTTTGCTGTTGAGAAGTGGAAAATTGCAAGCGATAAAGGCGGCAGCGGAAATACGGCGAATATCGGTAGTATCAAGAACATTGCAGATATTCTCAAAGGCAACGGCGTATTTGCAAAGGCTGGTGAGGAAATTTTTGATGACTATTGGGCGAATTTTGGGAGGATTCAGGTTGAAACGAAGGACAGCAAAAGAAAAGCGATGACTTCGTTTGATGAGTACATAGCATATCGTGGATTATCTCCCGATATTAAGACTAAGAAAGTGCCGTCAAGTGAGGTGTAGGCATAATGAAAGGCGATAAAGTTTTTGTGCCGCCGTTTAAGACGCAAGGAATAAAAACAAAACTTGTTCCTTTAATTAAAACGACGGTTGATATTGACGATAGCACAACTTGGATAGAGCCATTTATGGGTTCTGCGGTTGTGGGGTTAAACATTGCACCTCACAACGCCATTTTTGCAGACTTAAACCCGCATATTGTTGATTTCTATAACCAACTAAAATCGGAAACAATAACTGCTCAAATTGTAAGGGAATTTTTGACAGAACAAGGCGCGTTGTTATCTGAAACGAAAGATGAATATTATTATACCGTTCGCGAGCGGTTTAATCGTGAACATAACCCGTTAGATTTTTTGTTTCTTAACAGGTCGTGTTTTAATGGCATGATACGTTTTAATAAAAACAACGGCTATAATGTCCCCTATGGACATAAATCAGAAAGATTCGCAAAAGCCTATATTACAAAAATAGTAAATCAAGTTTCTCATTTTGAAGAAATGGTCAGGAATAATAACTGGACTTTCCATTGCCAGTCTTTTGAGAAAACAATAGCATTGGCGAATGAAAATGCATTTATCTATTGTGACCCACCTTATATTGGTCGTCACGTCGATTATTACGATAGTTGGAATGAGGAGCAAGAGGAACAATTAAAGAGTTGCCTATTGGAAAGCGGTGCAAAGTTCATGCTGTCAACTTGGGATTTTAACCAATATAGGCAAAATCCATATATCAATTCCATATGGAATGGTTATCAAAAGGTAACACATGAGCATTTTTATTTTGTAGGCGCAAAGGAAGCAAACCGCAATTCAATGATGGAAGCTCTTTTGATAAACTATTCTGCAGTAGAGCCAGTTGTTACAGCTCAAGCGGAATAGCGGTGTTGCCCTAGAAGCTGTATTCTCAAATTCACCTGTTCTCGTTTATGAATACAGGTTCTACTACGTTACAGTTAAATGTTGCCGTCAACAAGAAGCGGTGGAATGAATATGTTCAAGAACTTTAAAAAAATCCTTCTGATACTGATTGTGCTGACAGTTGTGTCTGGCACCAGGCATCACAGGATATACCGAAACGACTGAGCAGTCTGCACTCACCTTTACCGACCTTGATACCGTATCAAATCTATGCCGAGGACGCCATGTACTGGAATCTGTACAACGGGTTTATCAGCGGCACAGACGGAAAAGTGAACCCCAAAAGCGAGCTTACCCGTTGGCAGTGAGACTGTCCTGAATTTTGTGTTTCTGCTCTGTGCGGCAAGAAATAAAACGAGTGTTTAACTGGCAAGTTGTTCCGCGAACAGCACCTGCAGCTGTGCCAGCACCAAATCCCAGCTGCGCTGACGTTGTGTCCACTTTTTCTGGATTTTGTCCTGTGCGAGCCACAGCATTTTCAGCAAACTTTGGTCGGTGGGAAATACTGCTTTTGTCTTGGTAACCTTGCGAAATTGGCGGTGCAGTCCTTCGATGCAGTTGGTGGTATAGATAATTTTTCGCACCTCTGGAGGGTAGTTGAAGAAAGTACTTAGGCAGTCCCAATTATTTTCCCAACTACGAATCGAGCTTGGGTATTTAGCACCCCATTTGTCTTTCATCGTCATTAGGTTATCCAGCGCAAGCTCTTCTGATACAGCACCATAAACGGTTTTCAGGTCTTGCACGAATTCTTTGATGTCTTTATAGCTGACATATCGTGTGGAAGAACGAATTTGATGCACAATACAACGCTGAATCTGTGCCTTTGGGAATGCCGCACCAATCGCTTCTTTGAATCCAGTTAGTCCGTCTACACAGAACATGCAAACCGTTTTCACACCACGGTTTTTCAGCTCATTCAGAACTGACAGCCAGAACTTGCTGGATTCATTTGCGCCGACATAAATGCCTAAAATCTCTTTGTATCCGTCTAAATTCATGCCTAAAACCACGTAAGCTGCCTTACTGACAACTGTTTTGTCTTCACGCACTTTGTAGTGAATCGCATCCATAAAAACAAACGGATACACCTCATCTAATGGTCTGGACTGCCACTCTGTCACGAGTGGCAGCACTTTGTCTGTAATCCGGCTGACAAGCTCTGCGGACACCTCCACGCCGTACAATTCCTGAATCTGATCATGAATATCACGAGTAGACATCCCAGCTGCATATAGCCCCAAAACGTTTTCTTCTAAACCTGTGATATTTCGTTCGTGTTTTGTAATGATTTTCGGCTCATATTCACCGTTTCGATCCCGAGGGATCGAAAGCTCTACAGGTCCCAGTTCTGATTTCACGGTCTTCTTGGAATACCCATTGCGGTGGTTATCTGTCTGCTTGGCAGATACATCGCTTTTGGCATAGCCGAGTTGTTCTTCCAGTTCGGCTTCCATCGCACCCTGCAGCACTTCCTTAAACATTTCCCGTAACAAATCCAGCACTTCGGTGGTACTGTTAGGGTTAGCTTCCCGAATGAGTTGTTTGACCACTTCTTTTGGTATCACAGACATATAAAATGCTCCTTTGCAGTAAGTTTTAGATCTATTTCTATCCTTACCGCTTACGAGCATCTTTAAAACCAGAAACACAAAATTATTTATAGTCTCTTGGCAGTGTGTGGTAGTTCTATTGAGATTGCTGCAAAAATCAGACTTGATTGATACCCGTACAACCCTATAAAACCCAGTACCTTTCATCTGCAAAAAGACGCTTTCCATCGGTGCGTAAAAAATGCGTTTCATTTGCTGATTTTTGGGGATATTTCATTGCAGTCGCTCGGCAGATGTAGTATACTGTAAAAATAGGTTTTTTTTCTATATGAATCCAGATTCAGTAAGCTTCGGTGTGTTGTCGCGCACATCGGGAATCCACTACTGCATATTTGTGCACACACCGAAACAAGCCATTTTAGCAACCATAAAACCATGAGAAGGAGTTTTTTGTATGCACCATAAGCTGCAAAAGAACGAAGTGCAATCGCTTGCTCATTCGAATTCTTTTATGCGCAATCCATATGTGAGCAATATTTCAGATGATTTTCGCGTGACACATCGAGATAACAACACTGCCACTGTGCAGCTGCGGCAGATGCAGCGCAATCAGCAGGAAACACCATCCGCACCATGGTCAAGACCCAATCACACCGGCATTCCGAATCCATTAAAGCAAGAGTTTGAGCAAAAGTCTGGATTTTCGTTCGATGATGTACATGTACAGTATAACTCGGATAAGCCAGAGCAGCTGCAGGCGCTCGCCTATACACAGGGCTCGGAGATACATATTGCACCAGGACAAGAACAGCATTTGCGGCATGAGCTTGGGCATGTGGTGCAGCAAAAGCAAGGGGTGGTACCGCCAACCGGAACACGAAATCATCAACCGTTAAATACGAACCCTGCGCTGGAGCGCGCGGCGGATAAGATTGCGCAGCCCCCCCCTTTGCAGCGCGCAGAAAATACAGCCGCAGCACCATTGCAATGCAAGGCTGCCGCAGATGCAGCGATTCAGTTAAAAACGACCTGTACCATTCATGCAAATGATGGCAGCCAAGTGACAGGGGAAAGCAGCAATGGCGCTGGCACGAAGAGTCTGATGCAGCAATGGCCAACTGTTTTTGAAAAATTCAATCAGCTGAGTTCTAAGGAAATGCCGTCCTCTGATAGTGATGACACCTATACAAGAACCCCTTTTATGTGTGCCGAACCCAATGCTTTGGCGAAATTGCTGAACCAACATGCGGTTGACGCAGAACATCCTGTCACCAAGGATTGGATGAAACATCTCACATTAGATGACGCGATTGATGGCAAAACAAATGCTCCCATCCCACCCTGTGCCGTTTGTCAGCAATGGGTAGGGGGTGCTTCTCCTTCGTTTAACCTAAAGGATACCGTGATTCCCAGCGAGCCCATTCAAAGCAAATACCAGGAGCAGGCGGACGAGGACGCAGCAAGGCAGCAACAGCAAGAAGCAATCCTCTTGGATAATGTTAGCCGTTATTTGGAAAATGGATTTGAGCAAGGATGTACCTTTGACCGTTCTGGGTCGATAGAAATCGGCTTGCGGACTTTTATTCTGGACAATGGAAATTTAATTTCGGATGCTACCGGTTTATTGCCTGCGCACAATTCTGCATGGCACGATATTATTCATAAAAACAACGCCCCTGTGTTTGTTGCAGCTGCCGATTCACTATGGGCAGACTTATTGATGGCAAAATCGGCTTATCTTAACAAAGAACGCACCCTGAATGCAGCAAAAACAAAAATCTCCGAACTATTGGCAACATATAAGCAACAATGTACAACTGCGAACACCGAAAAGAAAACGTTAGCAATTCAATTTATCAAAGACAACCAAGCATTTTTGGATGAGGAGGTTGATCATGTTCGTGGGGATATGATTTTTAGTCCCATCACTTTGGGTTCGTATGCTGAGGAACCCATATCATCCATTACCATGTATGAGGATGGACGGATTGCCGTGGATTTTGAATGCGGAGATTATGTGGTATATCCATAAACGCAAAAAATATTGGAGACTGTCCTGAATTTTGTGTTTCCGCTCCGTGCGGCAAGAAATAAAACGAGGGTTTAGCTGGCAAGTTGTTCCGCGAACAGCACCTGCAGCTGTGCCAGCACCAAATCCCAGCTGCGCTGACGTTGTGTCCACTTTTTCTGGATTTTGTCCTGTGCGAGCCACAGCATTTTCAGCAAACTTTGGTCGGTGGGAAATACTGCTTTTGTCTTGGTAACCTTGCGAAATTGGCGGTGCAGTCCTTCGATGCAGTTGGTGGTATAGATAATTTTTCGCACCTCTGGAGGGTAGTTGAAGAAAGTACTTAGGCAGTCCCAATTATTTTCCCAACTACGAATCGAGCTTGGGTATTTAGCACCCCATTTGTCTTTCATCGTCATTAGGTTATCCAGCGCAAGCTCTTCTGATACCGCACCATAAACGGTTTTCAGGTCTTGTACGAATTCTTTGATGTCTTTATAGCTGACATATCGTGTGGAAGAACGAATTTGATGCACAATACAACGTTGAATCTGTGCCTTTGGGAATGCCGCACCAATCGCTTCTTTGAATCCAGTTAGTCCGTCTACACAGAACATGCAAACCGTTTTCACACCACGGTTTTTCAGCTCATTCAGAACTGACAGCCAGAACTTGCTGGATTCATTTGCGCCGACATAAATGCCTAAAATCTCTTTGTATCCGTCTAAATTCATGCCTAAAACCACGTAAGCTGCTTTACTGACAACTGTTTTGTCTTCACGCACTTTGTAGTGAATCGCATCCATAAAAACGAACGGATATACCTCATCTAATGGTCTGGACTGCCACTCTGTCACGAGTGGCAGCACTTTGTCCGTAATACGGCTGACAAGCTCTGCGGACACCTCCACGCCGTACAACTCCTGAATCTGATCATGAATATCACGAGTAGACATCCCAGCTGCATATAGCCCCAAAACGTTTTCTTCTAAACCTGTGATATTTCGTTCGTGTTTTGTAATGATTTTCGGCTCATATTCACCGTTTCGATCCCGAGGGATCGAAAGCTCTACAGGTCCCAGTTCTGATTTCACCGTCTTCTTGGAATAGCCGTTGCGGTGGTTCTCTGTCTGCTTGGCAGACACATCGCTTTTGGCATAGCCGAGTTGTTCTTCCAGTTCTGCTTCCATCGCACCCTGCAGCACTTCCTTAAACATTTCCCGTAACAAATCCAGCACTTCGGTGGTACTGTTAGGGTTAGCTTCCCGAATGAGTTGTTTGACCACTTCTTTTGGTATCATAGACATATAAAATGCTCCTTTGCAGTAAGTTTTAGATCTATTTCTATCCTTACCGCTCCGGAGCATGTTTAAACTAGAAACACAAAATTATTTATAGTCTCAAATATTGCATTGCAACAAGGGGATTTATCCCCTTGTTCAGCCTGTAGACAAAAGGGTCGAAGCACCTCTGGAATTATGGTATAATTAAACCATAAGGACAGGGGTGTTTTTGATGTATATAAAAAAGGACAGAGGACAGCAAAAACAAATAAAATTTGTAAGCATAGAAGATTTGGTACCGAAAGACCACATTTTAAGGGACATCGACAGAGCGATTGATTTTAATTTCATATATGACGAAGTAAAAGGACTGTATTCCGAAATAGAATGGGGCAAACCGGGAATCGACCCGGTAGCACTGTTTAAAATAGTGTTCATACAATACTTATTCGGAATCCGCAGTATGCGGCAGACCATTAAAGAGATAGAAGTAAATATGGCATACCGCTGGTTCATCGGGTATGATATCGGAGAGAAAATCCCCCACTTTTCTACGTTCGGAAAGAACTACACACGCCGATTTGAAGGAACAGATGTGTTTGAACGAATATTCACACATATTTTGAATGAAGCGGTGGATTGCGGATTTGTGGATGCAAGCGCGATATTCATAGACGGTACGCACATAAAGGCAAGTGCAAACAAGAAAAAGAGCCAGCCTGCGGAAATTGAAATTCAGGCAAGAAGCTACCAAAAGCAGTTAGATGAGGAAATCGCAAAAGACCGGGGACTGCACGGAAAAAAGCCGCTGAAAAAGGATGACGGCAATGACGATGACCAACCGCCCACACCTCCGGCAACAAAAACAATCGCGCAAAGCAAAACAGATCCAGAGTGCGGAATGTTCCACAAGGGAGAACATGAAAAGCAGTTTGCCTATGTAGCGAATACCGCATGTGACAAACACAATTTTATACTGGACTTTGTACTGGGTGCAGGAAATATTCATGACAGCATGATGTTCAGCAGTGTATATGAAAAGGTTTTAAAAAAGTTTCCGGAAATACAGGCTGTTGCGGTAGATGCAGGATACAAAACTCCGGCAATTATGAAAGAAATCATTGACAGTGAAAAAATTCCTTGTGTGCCATACAAACGTCCAATGACGAAAAAAGGATTCTTTAAAAAGTATGACTTTGTGTATGATGAATATTTTGACTGTGTGTTGTGCCCAAACAAGCAGGCCCTAACATATTCTACAACCAATCGGGAAGGATACCGTGAATACAAAAGCAACACTGAAATTTGCAAAAATTGTCCTATGCGTTCCCAGTGTACAGAAAGCAAAGCCTGTCAAAAGGTTGTAACCCGGCATATTTGGGAGCCATACATGGAACTTGCTGAGGATTACCGGCATACTCCCGAGTATCGGGACATTTACAAGTTAAGAAGCGAAACCATTGAGCGTGTTTTTGCCGATGCAAAAGAGAAACATGCCATGCGTTATACTCAGCTACGTGGACTGCAAAAGGTGAAAATGCAGGTCACGCTTACTTTCGCGTGCATGAATTTAAAAAAGCTGGCGACATGGAAGCGAAGAACGGGCATGCTGCCGCCACCTTTACAACACTTTATCAATCAATTGGCCTATTTCTATTGCTTGTTTCTAAATACAAATCAAAAAGGTACTCTACGCGTTGCGTAAAGTACCTTTTTGTCGACGGTCTGAACAAGGGGATTTATCCCCTTGTTTTTCTTTGACAAGCGCAGTGACAGAGATGCACTGCGCTTGTCTGCTGTTCTATACCGCATTCGATGCAATCACACGCGAAACATTTCCGCAATATTCCATGTTCTCCACACGCTTTATATGCTATTCGGTGCTAAGGTTATGATTGGTTTGCTGCAATCATTTTTTCAAATTTTTTATCGGATAGGATTTCGTTCGTGACAAATTCACCATTATGAAAGAGCGAATATGAAGTAAACGGCGCCGGTGCATTCTGCGCTTGCTGCGCCGTTTCCAAACAAACCGCCCGAAAAGGAACACCTTTTTCTCCTGCCACGCTTGCAATCAACGGCACGTATTTGGCGGTATACGGGCACTGCTGTGTATAATATAGCACAAAGCCCGTTTCTTCAATATGTAGTTTTTGCACCTGCGTGCGGAATCGCGGCTTTACTGCCGCTGTTTCAAACGGTAAATACAATAGTTCATAATATGGCGCTGCTGTATCCGCCACGAGGAAGCCTTTATGGCGTAAGTATTTGGGGTCAGAAAGAAACGGCATTTTCTTTTTGGAAGAAAGAATGACAAGCCCCTTCTTTCCTTTCTCCTTGCTGTCTCCAATGCACGCATCCAATAGCAGATTGGAATTGCCCTGCCCTTTGAATTGTCCAGATACCCATAGGCAATTTATGTACATATAATCGGCAGCTTCGACGGGTGCCCATGCGTTTTCTGCTGCAATATATTCAATAAAGCATTTCCCCCGGACATTGCCCTTTTTGAACACTAGTCCATCTGCAAATCGCTCTGCAAGCCAAGATTTTTTTGCGGCGACTTGGCAGTCTTTGTTGCTGGAAATCGCACAGCAAATATGTTCTTGCTCCAGATTATCCTTTGTAACAGTAATAAGTTCCATGCCTTTTCTCCTTTTCTATATGAACTATCAGATAAACCGCTCAAGTAATTTATTTTCTCTAAGTATATTATATTTTTACAAATAATCAATCAAATCCCTGTCATCTTAAAGATGATTGTTATCAAGTGCACCAATCAACAAAAGCGCACAACAAAGGGCGTCCTTCTCAGAACACCTTTTGTTGTGCTTCATCCTCATTTGACTATCTTTTCTGAATCACTTATCAACCGTTCACTAAACTTTCCACGTGGCTGTATTCTCGAGCGTTTTTCAATTTCCTCTATCCCCATTTGTGAAGAGATGTTTAACAAAACTTCTTCCAATCGCTGATTGATAGAAAGATTCCTTTCGCGCTTTCTTCGGACAATTCCATGACAACCAACAGGCGAAAGATAGATTTCTTCCGGCGCATCCAGTGAAATAATCTCTGGCAATGTTTTAAATGAACAATTTTCTGGAATTTCCGTACAATTAACAACTGAACCATCACTTATCGGAACCAAATCTCTTCCTAAATCATAAAAAACCTCACCATCCGATAGAAACGTGGTGCGTTTCTCAAGAAATTCTACGAAATTCGCGAAATCAAGGTTATCGTTCATCCCATCTTTTATTCTTGTACCAATCCATTTAACGACAGGAACCGCCCATGAGTTTCCTATCGCTTGGTATCGATTTGTTCTGGACGCACTTTTCAAGTCTGTATAATGATCCGGAAATCCCATCAATCTCTCGCACTCTAAGGGAGATAACCTTCGCAAACGTTCATTTTGAGCAACAAATAGGGAGCCGTTATATGCAGCAGCATTTCCATTCCACTTTGTTCCATACGCGGAATACAGACAATCCGAATATTCTCGAAAAACCTCGAACGAATGTCCGTCCTTTTCAAACTTTAATTTTGTTGTTGGATACGACGGAAATTCATTTTTATGTAGTTCAAACAGAATATTTTCCGGTTTGAACTCTTTCCCGCCTGCTAATACATAAAGGCGTCTGCGCTGCTGTGGCAACCCAAAATATTTGGCATCCAAAACGCGCCACGCAATATTACGCTTTTTCCCTTTTAACACCCCAGCATTTGGCCATTTTTTCACATGAAGCACTTTATCCAACCCTGCTAGCGAAGAAATAAGACATCCAAACGCATTTGTCTTGTCCTTTAAGACCCCCTCGACATTTTCCCAAAAAACAACACAAGGCGGAGCTCCCATTTGCTTTCGTACGTTGTCATTCGCTTCAATAATATCAACAAATTTAAGCGTTAAATTTCCACGATTATCATGTAACCCCTTCTTGCCACCTGCCAATGAAAACGCCTGACACGGTGTTCCGCCACAGAGCAAATCCGGTGCACGGACTTGTTGATTTTCTAATGCAAATGGTATCGTATTCATATCTCCAAGATTTACAACATCAGGGAATTTTTCAGATAAAATCTTTGAAGGGAAGGTCGCGATTTCAGAAAACCACTCAAAGGATAGACCTAGTGATTCCCAAGCAATCGAAGCGGCTTCGATTCCAGAGCAAATACTTCCTACCGTTTTTATCATGAATAGCACCCCCTTTTTATACCAATCTCATACACCGTCAATTTGTTTCATTTTTCAGAAATGTATTCGTTGAATTTTTCTTTCCATAAAGCAAGATCATACCAACAGCAACCGATGCAGCCATTTTCATCTGCCTTTGAAGTTCCGCACCAATTTTCACTGCCGGAATAATACCATTGTATGCCGAAAAAATCTCCTCGTTTACCGGTTGAAACGCATCGTTTGCAATATCTTTCTTTTTGTAAATTCGTTTGATTTGTTAAAAGCTGAAATTTTCGTTTGATTTCCACATCTGGCATCGTCGTTTCATTGATTGTTTCTCCGTTAATCCACCTTGACGATGGAAACTTATGGTCAATCACTAACTCCGATATGGTCTGTGAAGACTCAAAACAAGCATCTTTCAATGGCAGAACGGCTTTTATTCTGTTTTGCAGACTAACAGAAATCGAAAATCGCTTTTCATTGTCAGCGGCATGACGCGGCATTCTAATTAGCAGGTCAAAAAACTGTTTGCCGCCACACGTTGCACAATCCATTTTCATTGTCGCAATGTAATATCCCATCTGTTTTAAAGCTTTAATCCGCGCAGCAGGTTGTGGGTTACTTTGCGGCACTGGACCACATTTGCGACATTGCCATTTGGTTAAAACATCCGTTCCATTTAGTGCATCAAATACCGCTTGAGTGTCAAAGGCTTGCTTATTCTCCCAAAATTGGCGTTGTTCATTTTGCCACAATGCGTTTTTACCAGGGTCAAGTTCTGTATAACAGCGTAACACCCAACTTTTCACATCATCAGCGGTCAACGGAATATCTGTTCCTTGATATTTTGATGTGATAGGAATGCATCCGTTCCAAGTTTTTGTTGGATATCGAAATGTTACCCAAAGATAATAGTCCTGCATCCCATATATCTGAAAGCGAGTGCCGATTTTAACATTCGCATTGATTTTCATATTTTCAAATGGGTACAACAACAACCCCCCCCCTTTCAAAATGAATGAACATATGTTTTATTTTACTATAGATTGTTTGAAAACTCAATAGATTTTTGCAAGCAATGTACTTTCCTGTACGTTTAGAATCGCTTCAAAAACCAAAACCACCAGTGCAACCGGTGGTTTGCACAAGCCCTAGAAGGGCATATTGCTTCTATATATTCCCAAAGTTGCAGCGCTGCATCTCCACGCCATCAGATATGATTTGAAACCCATGCTTTTTATAGAAAGCCGCATTTTTACTTTCCTCGGGCATAATTTCAATATAGCAGAACATGTGCAGGCGTATCTCGGCAGCGAAATGTTCCAGAATAACATATTTGTGGGACGCAAGCCGCTGTGGAGTGCTGAACCTGATGTGAAAATCTATACGGTCGCTTAACTTTGGGTATAGCAAACACAAAGGATATGTAATTTCAGAGAAATCTGTTTACATATCCTTTGTGCTTTTTTGATTGGATTGCAGTACGATGAAATTATACCAACATACCATTATTATCGAACTGAAAATCAGGGCCCCAAACAACTTCCCAATAGTATCCATCTAAGTCGGCAAAATACGCATGATAGCCTCCCCAGAAAGCATCCTGCGGTTCTTTAACGATTTTTGCTCCGGCACTTCGCGCCAGTTCAATGATTTCTGCAACATCATCTTTACGTTCAACGTTATATGCCAGCGTAAACCCACCAAAACCACCTGCGATTTTCGGCGGATTCTCTTTGCTAATATCGTCTGCCAGTAAATCCAAGGGGAACAGCTCAAACTTTGTGCCGGGTGTACGGAAAAAGATTACCGGAGGATTGTTGCCCTTTTCTTCCGTCTGAAAGCCTAATTTATCCCGGTAAAACTGAATGGATTTTTCCATGCTCCTTACGCCTAAGCAAATACAAGTAATCTTATTCATATAAATCCCTCTTATCAATTTCTATTTATCCGT
Source organism: Intestinibacillus sp. (assembly GCA_963664255.1). Lineage (GTDB taxonomy): Bacteria > Bacillota > Clostridia > Oscillospirales > Butyricicoccaceae. The sequence goes on from OY760938.1 coordinate 1,119,437, forward strand.
TTGTAGCTTTACTTATTTCCTTAAATACTTCAAGCAGCATGCAATTCCCAACATTATAAGAATCACTTTCAACACTTCAGCCAAATAACTGAACAAAACAATCATCAAACCATTTCCTTCTTCTTATTAAATCTACATCGCAAATTTATGCCTTAATGTCCGGTTCCGATGTCACCGGCTGTAATTGCTCTGGCGATGTTTTACCCAAAAACGCAGGCAGCTGCATATCTGCCATATCAAACATCTCGTTCATCGGCGGAATGCCAGAAAACTATCCTTCGCTGTTTTCTTTCTATTCTACCACTGTATCATGAAGAATGCTATACCGCAATTTTTGCAGAAAAAAGGTGCACAGGCTATAATATTACAAGGAATTTTTGCCTTGCGGTTGACAACATCTCATCCATTCCAGTACACTATATATGTCTGATTTTGGGATAAGGGTTCAGGCAAAACAAAAAACAAGGGGGATATTATTGATGAAGAAAACCATCCGTATCACAGCCATGCTCCTGGCAATGGTCATGCTGTTTGCGCCGTCTGTGGGTGCATTGAACATGACGTATTTCTTGCAGCATTATCCAGATGCCCACTTTGACCTCACCAATGAGCCGAATCGTGTGGCAACCGTCGAGGAATTTGTGGCAGTGGTCACTGCGTACTCGTATTACACCGATGGCGTATCGACCACACCGGTTGCGGATAAAACCGGCAGTCAGCCCTCCGCTTGGTGCGCAAAATATGTGCAGGCAGAGGTCAACAAAGGCGTTTTGACCCCGCAAACCTATGCGTATTCTGCACCTGCAACGGTTGCCTTTGCGGCAGAATATCTGTCCCGCTGTAAGGGACTGTACGCATGGGATTATGAAAATGCGTATTCCTTTTCGGATACTGCGGGACTTACTGCAGAGCAAAAGATGTTCTTGAATGTCGCCGCAGACCACAAACTCATTGCCTATACGCGCGGGATGCGTGCCACCGCACAGATTACACGTGCACAACTGACGAAGTATTTGATTCCAACGACCGTCACCACTCCAACCACACCCGCAGAAGCCAGTGATGGCGGTATGAAAGAACTGCACGCCTATTTCACCACCGATTCCACCGAGGATTTCGATGCACCTGCCGAGCAGTTCAAGCGTTTGAAGCAATACGGCAGTGATTTGACGATGGTGACTTTCTTGGCGGCGTTTATCAGCAACCATACACCAAACAGCGGCTATCAATATATTCATGAGAATATGTCGCTGGATGATGTGCCAGATGCAGCCGCTTATTGTCAATCGAAAAACATCTTAACCTTTCTGGGGGTCAGCAATTTTGGCACGAGCGGATTTGACAGCACAACGATTGAAAATCTACTGTCTTCCACCAGTAAAATGGATGCTGCGATTTCGGAAATCGTTACTTTGGCAAAGAGATACGATATGGACGGCGTAAATATGGGCTTTGAACATGTCAGCCCCACCATGCGCAGTGCATACAGCACGTTTCTGACCAAGCTGGCAACCCGTCTGCACGCCGAAGACAAACTGCTGATGACCACAGTCGGTGCGTATTTTCGTACGGATTTGGAACAGGCAAGCGTCTTTGATTATCAGAAAATCGGTTCTGTATCAGACTATGTGCACGTTATCTTATATGATGACCATTCAGACACCGCCTACAATGCGTGGACAACAGACCCGGGCGAAATGAGCAATATGGTTACCATTGACCGCACCATGCGCTATGCAACCCAGCTCATTCCCTCCGGCAAAATCCTGCTTGGCATGGCAAGCTTCGGCATTGATTACAACACCACCAATCATACCGCGCAGGATACCCCTCGTTCGACCCTAGTTGCACGAGCAAGCGGTACGACCATTCAGCAAACTGTCGATGCACGCGGCGGTAAATTTACCTACACTGCTTCAGATGGAACACATATCGTGTATCTGGAAACCGATACCGGCATTTGTTCCCGTCTGCTGCGCACCTATCGGTATGGGTTGTGCGGGGCAAGCTTTTTCTATCTGGGTTCGGATCAGCCTGCAATCGCCCAATATGCGACTTCGCTTTCCGCCTATAAACCCGAAGTCCTGTCGGCAATCCAAGCGGATTTAGTGCCTAAAAACTATCGTAAGCTTTATAAAAATGCCATTACACGACCGGAATTTTGTGATTTGGTGGTGGCATGCATCGAATCTGCAAGCAGGGAAAGCATCGATGCATTCCTGTCTGACAAGGGCGTGGCGGTACAGCAGGGACAGTTCTCCGATACGTCTTCCTCCAATGTGCTGGCAGCGGCGGCACTCGGCATCGTCAACGGACGAGAAGACGGCACCTTCGGCACAGGAACGGTGACCAGACAGGAAGCGGCTGCCATGCTCTCCCGCTTGGCACAGTGTTTGGGATATACTGCAAGCGGCACTGCGGTCAACTTCACCGATACCACTACACTCGCCACATGGGCACAGCAAGGTATTTCTGCGGTTTCTGCAATTACAGACCCCACCAACAACAAGCGGGTGATGAACGGCACGAGCAGCACTGCCTTTTCCCCTTTGTCATATTATACACGTGAGCAGGCATATATGACCATGGTACGGCTGTATCATGCTGTCAAAGGCGCATAAACACAACATTTGTTCAGGATAACATAACCAGAAAGCCCCTGTTTTCCAATACATTAACTGTAAGGAGAACAGGGGCTTTTACAGAAAAAAGTTAAGCAGATTACAATCTGACGGCATCCAAATTCATACTAGACCTGATGGGAAACCTAATGTTGCAAATTATAAGAAGCTGTATTCATAAACGAGAATGGGAGAAGTAGGGATAGCTTTTTTGCTAGAGCGTTTCTGAAAACTCTGACAGCTTGTGCTATTTGGACAAAATGAAGATAGCCGCAAGGTATATGAAGGCAAGAAAAGAGGTCGCCCGTTTGTCCTTCGGTGGTCTCCCAGTTCGCGCTTTCGGTATCCAATCTTTGATTTGCTCCCATTGTTCATTGGTCATTTCATACCTTCTGATTGGCATCGGTGCTTTCCCTCGTTATTTTCTTTTTTAGTCGATGTTCAGACGCTGGAGATAGGCATGGCTCTTGACGAGTTTGCGATATTCCGCTGGAGTGATTGCAATAAACTTCTTGAATTCACGAATAAAATGCGATTGATCGAAATAGCCGGATTCCATACTGATATAGGTTAGCTGATCCTCCTGGTGATGGTTGATGAGCTGAATTGCGTTTTGAAACTGAATGATTTTGGCGAAGGTTTTGGGGTTTACACCGTTATGATGGTCAAATACCATATTGATGTAGCGTGCAGAGTATCCTGTCAGCGCCGCCAGCTCCTGTATCTGCACTCTGCCCGTTGTGGAGAGCATTTTGTCCTTCAAATACGCCGCCAATCGCTGATGGTTGGTCTGTGCGCTTTGAGACGGTATGCTCTGCAGGCTTGCAGCGTAGTCGTCCGCGAACAGCTGCAAGCACGCGCGCCAATCCTGTGTTTCCTCGATTTTCTTGGGAAGGTCCTTGCTTTTGACCACGTCTGCCAAATCAATCTCGTGTCCGATGAGCTCCTTCATGCTGACAGATAGGTTCGACGGCAGCACTCCCGGCATAAAGCGAATGCCGAAATATTCACGATCTTTCTGGTTGCCTAGCTCGGTTCGCTGCAGCACTGTTCCGCACGCGCGGGCATACACCCCCGAAGCATCCTTTTCAAAAAAAATATCCACACATCCATCTGGGATAGCGCTAATCTTTTCAAACACATCACAGTTTTGCTGATAGTTGTAGATGTGAGCGATGCCATCACGCATGACAAGCTTTTTGTAATAATGATCGGTCGCGAATACAAAATAAGGCTGTACAGGTGTCATAGCTTCACCTTCTGTCGTAATTTTTATAGAGCAGAAAAACAAAAAAGACAGGTGCAAAAATGCTGACGCATCTTTGCACCTGTCCCATGAAACTATCATAGCGCGCACAGCTCTTTCTGTCAATGGTGCGTGAGCAGATTGCTCGTTTTTGTGTATTTTCACCTGCATCTATGTGTGGGAATGAGATGCCGTGTGCCGTGCTCAACCCAAATCCAGCTGCGGCACGGGGGTGCGAAAACCCTTTGTCACACACAGCAGGCAAACGAAGCCAATGGCAAGCCACGAGAATCGGGCTATAGAAGGAGATGGTGTTAAAGTGTATTTCCCCAACCATCCACTTGTGGAGGGTGCAGGCGACAAAGGTGATGATGGTGACGATCTGCAAGGCAAACAGCACCCAACTGCATTTTGCCATCATATCCACACCAATGAGGTTCGTGATGGTGCTAAATAGGATGAAAAACAGCGCCCATGCTCATGTGGGGATTGCAGGGATGAGGGCATTGCCAAAAGAACTGCCAATAATGACCAGATCGTTGGTTTTCAGTGTGCGTTTCAGTGTAGGATGCTCCATAGTTGTTTACTTCGCCTTGAAACGATCATAGCGCAGAGCGCTGAGATCGATGGTGGATTTACAATCGGTGGCAAGCTCCGAGAGAAGCATTCCCACCGGGGGCGCGATGCCGAAACCGTGTCCGGAGAAGCCGCACGCCGCAATCAGTCCCGGCACTTCGTCGACATGGCTGATGACCGGCACATGATCCGCGCAGGAGTCCATCCAGCCAGACCACGTACGTACGACCTTGAGGTCGGCAAGCACGGGGAAATAGCGCAGGATTGCACGACACGCTGCAGGAGCAGCGATCGCCGCAGTCACCGGCGCGCCAGGCTTCGCATAAGGCTCTAAGCCATAGTTGAGACCGAACACAAACGAGCCGTGCGTGCTCTGGTGTCCGTAAAAGTCCGCCGCCGCTGTACCGAGCATCTGATAAAACATCGGAGGTGCGGCCTCGGTAACCAGTGTTTCCAGCAGCACGGGACTCATCGGCACATCGATGCCAACGGTGTTGAGAATGCTACGGCTGCCCAGACCTGCGGCGACGATGATCTTATCTCCCTCGTAGGTGTTGTTCTGCGTGACGACCTGACGCGCTGCGCCGCGAAGCTTGCGAATCTCGCGTACCGTTTCACCGGTGATGAACCGTGCGCCCAGCTCGCGTGCCTTGCGATAGAATGCCAGTGTCGCCAGCAGGGGATTGGCGTGTCCGTCGGTTGCGCACCAACTGGCACCCAGCACATCTTCTGACAGGTAAGGGCAGATCTCTCGTGCTTCATCGCCCGAGACCATACGCACATCCAGGCCACAGCCAACCGCTGTTTTGGTCAATTTCTCAAGGGTTTTGAGGTGCCCCTCAGTGCGTCCGAGCCGAAGGTTGCCCTCCTGATAATACTCCACATCCATACCTAGATCGTCTTTGAGCTTGGGCCATAGATGCTCAATGCCATACATCACGATGGGCAGCTCTCGGGGGTCGCGACCTGACTGGCGAACACCACCGCCGTTGCGGGTCGAGCCGCCGTCGCCAATGTGGTCGCTCGCTTCTAAAACGAGGACGCTCACGCCCTTTTTCGCGAGGTTATACGCGGTTGCACAGCCGATGATGCCCGCGCCGATAATGATGACGTCTGCATACTTATTTGCCATGGTGTGCACCTGCGTTTTCCTGCGCCAGAATGCGCATCTCGATGGGGCGCATCGGCGCTCTTGCGGTCGCGGGCTCCAGCTCCTGCGGGGAAATCCCCAGCTCTGCCGAAACGATGGACTTCACCAGTCTGCCGCAGGTCTGTCCCTGACACAGACCCATACCAGTGCGTAGATAACGGCGAATTTCGGTCAGGGTGTACATACCGTCATGCACTGCGCGGCGAATTTCCCCCTTGGTGATCTCCTCGCAGCGGCAAATAATCATATCATCGTCAGAACCGGATACAAAGGCACCGATCGCTTTGCTTCTGTCGTGAATCATGTGCTGTTACACCTCCGCCTTGTAGAATCTTGCCTGCATCGCCATGTCTACGGGGATCTTGATGGTCAGCAGGTGGGTTTTGTCAAATGCCGGTGCGGTGCGGACGCTGACAACCTCAGCGTCGCACACCTTCATACCACTTCTGCCAAAGGCGATGCCCTTGTCGCCCTTCTGCGGCAGCGGCAGGAATTCATACGGCATGGTCACGGTCGCAAAACCGTCCGCATAGTCCTCATTGACGAGGAAAATCGCCTGACCAGAGCAGGAAGCAACACACATGCCACAGTCGATGCACGGCTGGGTTTCGTCAATTGCGGGCAGAGAGGTGATCTTCTCACCGATGCGGATGCAGCGTTTCTTGCAGGCATCCTGACACGGGTTGCAGGGGATGTTCTGCGTGCACTCGATGACCGGATGCACGCCTTTCTGCCGTGTCACCCCTGGATAACAGGTGATTTCCTCGTCCGCAACGAAGCCCTTTTTCAGCAGGTTCATGGAGGTATCACAGCCTTCCTCGGTTTTTTCGAGGATTTTGCTGCGGTTTTCCGGTGCGAACATTCCCTGACGCAGGCTGTTCAGCGCAGGTTCCATTTCCGCGACCTGTACGTGCAGCTCTGCTTCATCGATATAGCCGAGGTAGTGCGCTGCAGCGACGCCAGCAATGCGACCCTCAATCATTGCGGAGCTTGCTTCCTCAATGCCGGAAACGTCTCCCGCTGCGAAAATGCCGGGGATAGAGGTTTCACCGTGTGCGCCGACCACCGGCACATAGCCTGCCTTACGGGGATCATCCACCATTTTACAGCCTGCCATGTGTGCCAGCTGAGACATCGGCGACAAGCCGACGGCCAGACAGATGGTATCCACATCGAAATGCTGCTGCGTACCGGGGATAATCTTACGATCTGCACCAACCTCGCCGATGGTCACGCCAGTGACATGATCGGTGCCCTCCGCGCGGATGATGGTGTGGTTCATGAAGAACGGCACACCACAGCGCGCGACCTTGGATGCGTGCACGCCGTAGCCGCCGACACGGGGCGCGACGTCACAGATTGCAACTAGCTCACAGCCGACCTGCAGCAGCTGATAGCCGACCACCAGACCGACGTTGCCGCTGCCGAGCATCAGAATACGCTTGCCGGGCAGGATGCCGTGCAGATTCATCATGGTCTGCGCCGCGCCTGCGCCAATCACACCAGGAAGTGTCCAGCCCTCAAAGGGCACCATATTTTCCGTTGCACCGGTCGCAATGATGATGGCATCTGCCTTGTAGTGGTGGATTTCCTCGCCGATTTTGACGGTGAGCGCCTTCTCGGGGAACAGACCGACGACGATTGCACTTAGGACGACCTCAACGCCGACTTCTGCCGCCTGTGCCAGCAGCTCATCGCCGATGCGAAAGCCGCGAATCTTCGCCTTGTGCTCCTTGGATCCAAAAAACTTGTGAATCTGCTTGAACAGCTGTCCGCCTGGCTTGGCGTTCTCATCGAACACCGCAACCGAAAGTCCACGCCTTGCCGCTTCGATGGAGGCGGATAACCCCGCAGGGCCTGCACCGATGACGATTAGATCATAGCGTTTCATTCGGACACCTCCTGCTTGGCGGATACGCCGTACTGTGTCTGTACCTGCATACCCTCGGTGAGGGGCATGATGCAGGTGCGGACGTTGGGTTTGCCATCCACGACCATGACACAGTCTGTACATCTTCCGATAGCGCAGAACACACCACGCGGGGAATCGTTCTTTTTTGTGTGGCGGTGAGCCATCACGCCTGCCGCGCGGAGTGCCGTGGCGATTGGTTCGCCTGCATATCCCTCCATCGGCTTTCCATCGTATGTAAATGTGATGAGCCGTCCCTTTTCAGGCGTGCCGAGGATCGGATGCTCTGTGATTCTCATCATCGTTATCTCCCTTTCTCATGTTTGATTTATACGAGGGCAGGTGCATCCCACAGGTTCAGCTTAGTGCCAATGCCCTTCTCCAGTGCGTTGCGATAGCAGATGGTACCCCATGCCACATCCTCAACCGGCATGCCGCCGACGGAATAGATGACAATTTCGCCGTCTTTGCGGTGCACCGGAATCTTGCCGATCAGCACATCGCCGAGATCGTCAATGTCCTCGCGCTGCATCTTGCCTTCGTGGATCAAGTCCATGCAGCGAACCGCCGGAATCGGAATCGTGTTGTATGCCGGATAGCCGCATTCCTCTTCCCAAGCTTCATAGAGCTGAATGTTGTCGGTGACGGTACGTGCACGATGCAGAATGAAATCATTGTCGAAGCGGGCCGCTGCGGGGCAGAGGAACAGGGTGCCTGGAGCAATCCAGCTTTCGTTTACGTACGGATAGTCGCTCTGGTCACCCGTGGGGCTGGAGGTGCACAGACAAACAATGTCGCTGCCGCGCACTGCTGCTTCTACAGTGTCGACCACTTCGACATTCTTGACGGTCGGGTATTCCTCCTTGAGATGCTGCACAAAGTTCTCGATGGACTTTGCACCGCGTCCTTTAATTTTCACGGTTTCAATGCCATCACGCACTGCCATGATCGCCGCAAAGGAGGTCTTACTCATCACGCCCGGGCCGACTACGCCGACGACCTTTGCGTCTTCCTTCGCGAAATATTTTACGCCCACGCCCGGAACCGCACCAGTGCGGTAGGCGCTGAGGATGTTGGCAGACATATATGCCAGCGGTGCGCCGGTGTCCTTGTCGTTGAGCGTTAGCATCAGAATGGAGCGAGGCAGACCCTTCTGCTTATTTTCCACATTGGAACCATACCACTTCATGCCCGCCATGTCGAACTTACCGCCGAGGTACGCCGGCATTGCCATAAAGCGGCGATCAGGGCCATTCTTCGGCATATTCGGAAACTCTGGTGCATCGGGGAAGGTCATCATCACGCCGTGAGAGTTGCCGTTCGGTCCGCCCATGCGGAAGTCGCCTAGCTTCATCAGCTTGAACATCTCCTCCATAGCATCCACGCAGCCTGCCATATCTTTTACACCAGCTGCGATCATATCCTGCTCGCTTAAATATAGAAAGTCAATATTTGTGCGCATATCAATCTACCTCCTTAAGTTTGTCTCTTGCAATGAAATAAAGAGAGCCTACATCATCGTGGGGGATGAAGTAGACTCCCTTGTCCTTATCTGGATTTTATTCTACACGGTACGAGGCTAACAATATTGTATAAATCGGAAGTATACTGCCACTGAAGAGCCAACAGCTTGCCGACGCGCATGCCTGTGAACAGTAGTGAGTTGAATGGCACAATTTGATAGGTTTCGAGAATTGGGAGAAGATCATGACCTTTCACAAAAGGAATTTGCTAAGATTTTGAATATGTCCCAAACGGGATATTCCAAATATGAAACCAGTGAAAATGATATTCCCACACGGGTATTGATTGCCGCGGCACAATACTATAAGGTTAGTGTAGATTATCTGTTATGACTTACGGATGTGGAAAAGCCGTATCCATCAGCGAAAACAAAGCGCTTAGATTGCTGAAATATGTATTATAGAGTGGATGCCGCAAGGTGTCCGCTTTTGTTTATGCGGATACGTTTTTTTGCCGACGGCAAGACAACTGCATATCCTGTGCGCAGACGGTTGCTTTTTCGCGAAAAACTGGTATAATTTCTTTTATATGTAAATTAAATTTCTTAGCAAGGGAGTACAAAACTGCCATGGCTGAAAAAAAAGATATAGGATACCTCCTGTATTCCTATATCTCCATGTTATGTCATTATCAAATGTTTTTGTTCTTTTGAGGAAGAATGGGTTGCATCAAAGCACTCTACAAAGTCTATTTGACAGTTTCCTCTATATCGTGGCTGGTTTCTTGCAAGCAAGAGGAAATTTCCTGTGACTCCTGTTCAAAGATAGTGTTTAAGGTCCTTCCAATGTGAGCTACACTAGGGCGATACCGCACAATTCTGATGTATTGCTTACGTTAGTAGAAATTCCGGCAGATGAAACAAAAAAACGCAGGTAATACTCTATGTATTAGCGAGGCTTTTTGTAAAATATGACGGAGTTTCTACCAGTAAGCGATGCATTAAACAATTTTTGTGTGAATTGTGCGGTGTTGCCCTAGATACAACCAATGCATTTCCCATGCAAAAAGATCTGGTCTTTTCAGGCATTCCCGTGTTGATCCAGTTGTCCTCAAAGCCCTGCATTCTTTCTGCTTCCAGAGGTGTAATTAGGCGTAAGCGATTGCTCATGTCCGCCCCCATGCTAAAAACGCCAACAATATAGCAGAACTTCCCGATGGACACACCATGCCTAAACAGTGCTTCTGGCTCAACAACACTTAGAACCTGTATTCACAACGGCGAACCGCCATATTTTAGAAATCTTTTCTGACATGCGGCGTTAAAAACCCTTGGAATACACCAAGTATTCCTGCGTCTTTTTGCCTTGCCTTGCAAAAAATCTTTCCCAAATTCATCGGTTCTCGTTTGTGAATACAACTTCTTATATTCGTGAACAATTGGAAGCATGTGTGAATAGGCGCAAAGATATATGTAATTTATGCGATTAAATGATTAAACGGTTGCTGAAAAAGTATAAATACCCATGGGATGAGCAGAAAGATGCACTGGATACAGTCATGCGGCAGTGTGAGCTGTGGGCAGATGGCTTGATGGCATAAAGGAGCGACAGTATGAAATCTGAAAAGGATCCGCCGATTGATAAACTACAGGCGGTGCTTGCAAACGCTACACAGACACAGCTTTGCGAAATCATTCTCCAAAAGGCACAGTATGATGAAAGCTTTTGCTTGGAAATGCTGCTGCATTTGGGCTTGCCAGACCTCAAAGAAGCTTTGAAAGCTGTAAAAGAACGTGTGCGCATTGCAATCCGTAAAAATAGGCATCGGGGCTATATTGATTATAGCGGCTGTGATGCCATCTGTGCCGAACTGTCCGACTGTTTGGATGCCGCCAGAATGCGGTATCTGGAAAAATTCCCCGAAATCGCATTCGAAATAGCATTGTATTTGCTGATAGAAGGCGCAAAGCTTGCGTCGACAGCTGATTCCAGTTCGGGCAGTTTGTCATTTTGCACAGATACAACGGAAGCATTATTGGAAGATGCCAGCAAAGCGATTGTTGCAACAGGAACTGCAAAACTGCAGAAAACCTGCTATGAAAAGCTGTGTAAAGAAGCTTGGAACAAAGCGTTTGAGGGATGGACGGATTGGCGCTATGTTTTGCTAGAGAATGCGGCACTGTTTATAACATCGGAGAATTATCAAAAACTAGAGGATGCTTTAATCGAACTTCAGCGTGAAAATGCACAGAAACCCTATCTGTCGAGAGGATTTCAAACCGCAGAAGCCAAGGTGCGCCTGCGGATGACTGAAGCCTTGGAAGGCAGCGCGGCAGCGCGGTCATTTATCGATGCACATCTCGATATCGACGAAATGCGATGGCAGGCCGTTCAGCAGGACATGGAACGCGGTGCATTTCAAAATGCAGAGCGCCTTTGCTTGGAGAAAATAAACAGCGAAGACCAACGCTCTTATTTTCATAAACAGAAATGGACGCATTTTCTGTTTGATATTTATGCCGCAACAGGCGAAAAAACGAAACAAATCGATATTGCCGAGCAGCTTTTTCTACACGGAGAACGGCAATATTATGAAAAAATGAAAACGCTTTATGGAGCAGAATGGAATGCAATCTACCCGGAAGTGCGTATAAAATACAAAAAAATCTTAGCGCCACTATCGTATATGTATGTGCTTCATGCAGAACAAGAATGGCTGTTGTTGCTGCATGAGGTGCAAGAGGTGCCCAGTGCGGTGTTTCAATACGGCAAGGATTTGGCAAAGTATTCGCCCGAAGTGGTGTACAGCCTCTATCGAGCTGAGATACGCAAGCTTGCAGCAACTGCCACAGATCGACGCGGGTATAAAAAAGTATGTACTGCCATTCGAGAACTGCATACTGCTGGGGGCATACAAGAAGCGCAAGCGCAACTGAATGAGCTGATGCAAACCTATAAACGACGTCCAGCAATGGTAGATGAGCTGGCGATATTACTGGGTAAGTTGAAAAAATAAGAGCTATCATTTTGTTTGTAATATAGGTATGCAGTAATATCAATGAAGCATTGATTTTTTTTTAAATCAATGCTTCCAGCTTAAAATTTGAAATTGATGTTGTGCTATCAAATTTGTTTAGGGCAGTAAGATATGTTACAATTTATCAATAAATCTGCTTTAGCATATCAATGACTATGTTTTGTGGAGAAAAAGTGATTTCTATGATGAAAAAAATAATTTCTATCGGCTGTATGGTGATTGCAATTATTCTAATGTGCACTCCATATGGGGTTACAAGAATTTTTGCACTTAATGCTACAGAAACACAAACCGAGCATTTTTCATTTTTCAGCACAGTTCCTTTGCGTTATGGAAATTTTCTTCCTATGATTACAGCAGTATTGTCTATAGGGATTCTAATTCTATTGATAGTTGGAATTAAAAAAAATACCATAAAAGCGGTAAGTGTTAGTACAGGAGTTGCTGTTTTAACTTCAGTGTTATCTTGGCAGTTGTTTAATACGTATAGTATTGTTTGGCTCAGTATAACACTACTTTATTTCTTTATACTTGTACTACAAAATGCTCTTTTAAAAATAGAACTAACAAAGAAATAGAGACTGTCCTGAATTTTGTGTTTCCGCTCCGAGTGGCAAGAAATAAAACGAGGGTTTAGCTGGCAAGTTGCACCGCGAACAGCAGCTGCAGCTGTGCCAGCACCAAATCCCAGCTGCGCTGACGTTGTGTCCATTTTTTCTGGATTTTGTCCTGTGCGAGCCACAGCATTTTCAGCAAACTTTGGTCAGTGGGAAATACTGCTTTTGTCTTGGTAACCTTGCGAAATTGGCGGTGCAGTCCTTCGATACAGTTGGTGGTATAGATAATTTTTCGCACCTCTGGAGGGTAGTTGAAGAAAGTACTTAGACAGTCCCAATTATTTTCCCAACTACGAATCGAGCTTGGGTATTTAGCACCCCACTTGTCTTTCATTGTCATTAGATTATCCCGCGCAAGCTCTTCTGATACCGCACCATAAACGGTTTTCAGGTCGTGTACGAATTCTTTGATGCCTTTATAGCTGACATATAGCCGAGTTGTTCTTCCAGTTCGGCTTCCATCGCACCCTGCAGCACTTCCTTAAACATTTCCCGTAACAAATCCAACACTTCGGTGGTACTGTTGGGGTTAGCTTCTCGAATGAGCTGTTTGATTACTTCTTTTGGTATCACAGACATATAAAATGCTCCTTTGCAGTAAGTTTTAGATCTATTTCTATCCTTACCGCTCCGGAGCATGTTTAAACTAGAAACACAAAATTATTTATAGCCTTGAAATTTGATTAGCGGCTTATCGATTCATTTCAAAGCATCAAGACGAATTCGGCATCCGCTGGATGTTACGGAGCATGAGCATCTGTCCCAATGCGTTCTATAATTGCAGTAGATGTCTTATCTCACGTGGACATTTCGTCCAGCAACGTGCTTACTGATAACCTCTGTATTGTTTGGCGTAAACTAGACAATCGATTTTGCAGCCTTCTGTGATGTACTGTAAGCTGTAATGACGGAATTTTCCCATAAAAAAATTCATAAAAAAAGCACTGCAAAGTGCGGATTTATCAAAGTCCGCGTCTTTGCAGTGTTTTTTTGTCGGTTGCTGTTTGAGGCATTACCTTCTACATTTCCTCTCGCATATGACCGATGTTATATTTGCACTTGATTTCAATATCCACATCATATTTATCATGTTTCGGCGAACGCTTTTTGGATAAATAATTGTGCAGGATGATAATCGGTAGTACCCCTTGGGTTTTTGTATCTTGCCCAATGGCAAAATCAACAACCCCCGCTTGTAGCATCCGCAGATTATTTGGGCTCAAATCGTGCACAATGACGTGCACACGCCCCACCGCGTTTGCTTTTTGCAATGCGCGATAAATACCTGTACAGTCTGGAGCGGGCGAATAGATGCCGGTCAGGTCTGGGTGCATTTCCAACTGCCGCAGGACAATGCGTTCAGATAGTTGCTGGTCTTGATAGCAATATTGCGTTTCTAATACCTCAATTTTGCTCTGCAGTGGTGAAAATTCGGATAAAAAGCCAGTCAAACGTTGACAGTGTGCGAAGTGTCCGTTGGTTCGGTCGGCGATGGACAGAATCTTTCCATTCTCCCGCGTGGACAGCTTCATCAGCGCGGCAGCCGTTCGACCCGCAGCCAAATCATCCGGTCCAACATAGGCGATGCGCTTGCTTTCGGGGATGTCCGTGTTAAAGGTCACCACCGGAATATGGTCATGCTCATACAGCTTATTAATCTTGTCACGCAGCAAATCACTTGCCAACGGCATGATGGCAAGACCGCTGACCTGCTCTTCTTCCACCAGTTCATTGATGAGTGCCAACTGATGCTGTACATCCACGCCTTCTATAGAACGCAGGATGATTTGCGCAGACAGCGTTTCCATTTCCAAGGATTTCCTCCCAATTTTTGAAATGACCGCCTTGACAAAATCCGAGGACGAAGAGTGCACTACAATGCCAATGCGAATCGGCGCATCTGGACGCAGAACAGCAGTGCCCGTGCGCTTAGGAATATAGCCTTGTTCCAGTGCAACCTTACGAATTTTTTCTGCCACTTCGGCACGAATGCCGCTTTTGTGATTGAGTGCGCGGTCGACCGTACCACGCGATACATTGCACAATTCGGCAATTTTATTGATGGTAACAGACATCGTTTACTCACACCTTTTTTATGATGAATTTTTTCTTAATATACCATATTTCCAGGCGAAAGACAAACAGAAAACAGAAGAAATATAAGAATATACGAAATACTTCTCAAAAAGTACGTTTTGAAAGCGTGGTTTTGTGAATTTTGAAAATAGTCCACGAAACCAACCAAATGGAATTGGTGAAACACACGATAAAAAGCACGAAAATTTCACGTTTTCGTGTTTTTGTTGAAATTCAGATTTTTTAATGCTAGACTGTCGTTGTTATCCATAAAAACGACGGCATATCAAAGGGAACATTCGTTAAAATGCCTATTTGCTGCGTTCGATAGATAGCGGGATTATGAAAGGGAGGATGCAAAGCGTATGAAAGGACAAAGCACGGAATATGTGCTGGAGATGCAAGACATCGTCAAAGTGTTTCCCGGGGTGCGCGCATTAGATGGCGTGAATCTGAAGGTTCGTCCTGGAAAGGTGCACGTCATTTGCGGTGAAAACGGGGCGGGCAAATCGACGTTGATGAAGGTCATCAACGGCACGTATGTCGCAGACGAAGGCGAAATGTACTTCAAGGGCAAGTCTGTTGGCGCACATACGGTTCAAGATACGATTCAAATGGGGATTGCAATGATTTATCAGGAGCTGAATCCGGTTCTGGATATGACGGTTGCAGAAAATGTATACCTTGGACGCGAACCCATGAAGGGTGTGTTTGTAGACTACGGCAAGCTGTACCAGGACACACAGGACTTGCTGGATAAACTAAACATCCCCTATAATGCACATCAAAAAATGCGGGAGCTTTCGATTGCAGGACATCAGCTGATTGAGATTGCAAAAGCGATTTCTATGAATGCTTCGGTCATCATCATGGACGAACCATCTTCAGCCATTGCCGATGCTGAAATCGAAGTGCTGTTCGGGCAGATTTTTGCACTGCGTGAGCAAGGCGTTGCGATTTTGTATATCACCCACAAAATGGATGAAATTTTCCGCATCGCAGACGATATTACCGTTATTCGTGACGGACGCTGGATTGATACCGATTTGGCAAGCGAATATGATGCCAATAAGCTGGTTTCGCTCATGGTAGGGCGTGAAATCAGCAACGTTTTCCCCAAGGAAACCGATATTCCGATTGGCGATGTGGTGTTTGAGGTCAAGAATTTTACGCAGGAAAAGAACGATGGCGGACGCTTCCGCAACATCAATTTTCAGCTGCGTGCAGGTGAAATTCTCGGCTTTGCCGGACTGGTCGGCGCAGGACGCAGCGAGCTGATGCGTGCCCTCTTTGGACTCGACCCGGTTTCCTCTGGCGAAGTCTTCCTAAGCGGTAAAAAGCTCAACATCAAGCATACCTCCGATGCCATTCGGGAAGGCATTGCGATGATTAACGAAGACCGCAAGGGCTATGGCTTGGTTTTGGAACGCAATATTCATGAAAATACTGCGCTGGTCAATCTGGACAAGTTCGTCAAGGGCGGCTTGATTGATGATAAGGCCATTGATGCCAAGGTTGACGAGATGGTCAAGCTGTTGCAAATCAAGATTGCCAACCAAAATGTCGAGGCGAGAACGCTCTCTGGCGGCAATCAGCAGAAGGTGGTGCTGGCAAAGTGGCTGATTGGGGACGTCAAGGTGATTATTTTGGACGAACCAACCCGCGGCATTGATGTCGGTGCAAAGAGCGAAATCCATAAGCTGATGTGTAAATTTGCACGACAGGGCATGGCAATCATCATGATTTCCTCTGAATTACCGGAAATTCTGGGCATGAGCGACCGCGTTGTCGTCATGCAGGAGGGACAAATCAACGGCATTTTGGAGCGTGCAGACGCCACACAAGAAAGCATTATGTATCTTGCAACGAAGGGGAGAGGTTAAAAATGGGTCAATCTACGGAAAAGAAAAGTTTGAATTTTGGCGCACTTTATGGAAAGTACGGCATCTTCATCATTTTAGTTGTTATTTTTGCAGTATCCAGCATTTTTGTCAAAGGGTTTTTGAGCGAATATAACCTTTCAAGCGTACTGCTTGCAATTACCTGCACAACGGTGCTTTCGTTCGGTGCAACGTTCATCATCATTTTGGGACACATTAACGTGGCATATGGTTCAGAAATTGCACTCATTGGCTGCGTAGCCTGTATGGTTGCGGTTGCGACGGGCAGCACCTTGATGGCAGTGCTCGTGGGTGTGCTGCTGGGCATTGTGTTCGGTACACTCAACGGCTATATCATCACAAAGTTCGGCATCCCTGCCTTTATCATGACCTTGGCACTGACCGAAGCGGCACGCGGCGGCGCGGTTATCGTGACCAAGGGGCAGACTATCTCTGGTCTGCCGACCTCCTTCACCGCACTCGGACAGGGCTATATCGGACCGATTCCGATTGCAGTTCTCATTATGGCAGTTTTATTCGCACTTTGCTGGGTTCTGCTCAACAAAACCAAGTTTGGTCGTTATATTTATGCGGTGGGTGGCAATATCAATGCGGCGGAAGCTTCCGGTATCAAATCCAAGCAGATTGTGCTCAAAGCATTCGTTTTGGACGGCATTTTGACGGGCATCGCAGGCATTTTGCTGATGGCACGCATGAACTCGGGTGTGCCGGGCGCAGGTGTATCCTATGAATTCGATGCGATTACCGCGGTTGTCGTTGGCGGTACTTCGCTGGCGGGCGGCTCTGGTACCTTGGTGGGCACCATTTTCGGTGCAATCATTGTTGGCATCATCAACAACGTGCAGACCCTGCTTGGTGTTGATTCCAACATCCAGCGTATTGTAAAGGGTTGCATCATTTTGGCGGCAGTTATCATCGATGTTGTAACAAAAAGCGCAGCGAAGAAGTCTAAGTAAGCCAAAAAGACACAAACGCGTGCAAACGCTTGTGTGATAAAACAAACAAGAGAAAACGGAGGAAAGAATTATGTTTAAGAAAAAATGCATGGCCCTGGCACTTTCCGGCATGATGGCACTGAGCGCACTGGCAGGCTGCGGCAGCACTGCTGACACCACGGATGCAGCAGCTGGCGGGGCAGATGCAGCCGCAGCAACCGATTCTGCGGCTGCCGCAACGGGAGCAACCATTGGTTATGTAAACTTGGCAGACACCGATGTGTTCTGTATGGCGCGCGAAACGGCATTCAAGGCATCTGCTGAAGAAGCAGGATATACAGTGGAGTTTACAGACGGCAACAACGATGTGCAGAAGCAGATTGACCAAGCAAAATCCTTCATTGCAAAGGGTGTTGACCTGTTGATTTTGGTGCCTTGCGATGCGGCTGGTATCGTTCCGGCGATTCAGGAAGCGAACAATGCCAATATTCCGGTAATTCTGTTTGGCATTGATGCATCTGGTGCAGATGCTCTCTCCTATACCTTCATTGGTTCTCCGAACTATGATGCAGGCTATATGCAAGGCGAATATTTTGCAGAACAGCTGCCGCAGGACGCAACCGTGTGCTATTTGGCAGGCACAGCAGGTCTTGACCACTCTGCCGCACGTCGTGATGGCTTGAAAGCGGCATTGGAAGAAAAAGGACGCACAGACATCACGATTTTGGATGACCAGGACGGCGACTATGTCAAGGATGAAGGTATGCGCATCACACAGGCTTGGATTCAGAAGTATGGTGCAGGCAGCGGCAAGGTGTCGTTCAGCGCAGTCATCGCAGCAAATGACCAGATGGCATTGGGCGCAATGGAAGCACTCAAGGGCGCAAATGTCCTGACCAACGCAGGTGAAGTGCTGATTTCCGGTGTTGATGGCACAGCCGATGGCATCCAGGCGGTTAAGGATGGCTTGATGGCACAGACCGTTCTGCAGGATGCAGCAGGTCAGGGTGCGGCAGCAGTAGACAGCATCCAGAAGATTTTGGCTGGCGAAGACCCGGGCAAGGAAGTGATGGTTCCGTTTGTTTCCATCACCAAGGACAACGTAGACCAGTATTTGAGCTGATTATATGCAAAAAAGATACCGCGTCTTGTTAGAAAGGCGCGGTATCCATAAAGTGGGCGGAATTTTTAGGAGGAAAACCATGGAAGATTTAAAAATTGGACTTGTGGGGACAGGCAGTATTGGACGCACCCACATTGAACGCATTAACACCAAGCTGCAAGGCGCAAAGGTTGTGGCTTGTGCAGACCCGACCCCCGCGTTTGGGATGTCTGTCGCAGAAAAATACGGCATCAAGGGTTATGAAGACATCACGGCGATGATAAATGATGCAGACATTGATGCTGTCATTTGTACCGCAGCAGATGCTTACCACGAGCCAACGGTACTCGCTGCCATTGCCGCAGGTAAATATGTGTTCTGCGAAAAGCCGCTGGCACCCAAGGTAGACGCTTGCCGCCGTATTGTAGATGCTGAAATGGC
This sequence comes from Intestinibacillus sp., assembly GCA_963664255.1. GTDB lineage: Bacteria > Bacillota > Clostridia > Oscillospirales > Butyricicoccaceae. Next base: position 1,138,511 of record OY760938.1, read on the forward strand.
AGGCGGCAAAAAGCTGGTGCAGGTTGGTTTCATGCGCCGTTATGACCCAGGCTATCGTCAGTTGAAACGCTTGATTGATTCCGGTAAGTTTGGTATGCCGCTCATGCTGCACTGCGCACACCGCAACTATGATGCACCAGGCTTTACAACCTCTATGCCGGTCGAAAACTCAATGATTCATGAAATCGACGTGCTGCGTTGGCTGCTTGGCGAAAACTATGCCACTGCAGAGGTGGTTTTCCCCAAGACCACGCGCAATGCCGAAGGCGATTTGCGCGACCCGCAGATTATGTATCTGACAACGACTTCTGGGGTACGCATCGATGTCGAATCCTTTGTCAACTGCCGCTATGGCTATGACATCAAATGTGAAGTGGTCTGCGAGGAGGGCACGCTGAATTTGCCCGAACCGCCCAATGCCATGATTCGCACCAATGATTCCCGTGTGACCCCGATTTGCCATGACTGGTCAGAACGGTTTGTAGAAGCCTATAACATCGAATTTCAGGAATGGATTAATGCCACTAAGGAAGGTCGCGTAGATGGACCCACCGCATGGGATGGCTATTTGGGACAAATCACAGCGGCAGCGGCATCACAGGCACGTGACAGCCAAACGGTTGTCAAAATTGCAATGGACGATATGCCGGCATTCTATGCGCAATAAAGAGAGGACTACATCATGAGATTATGTTTTAATACCGATGGACTTGGCGCAATGCCATTTGAAGAGATGCTGGATACCGCGGCAGCGCTCGGATTTGCATCTGTAGAAATCGCTTGCGGCAACTGGTCGAGTGCACCGCATATTGATTTGGACGATATGGTGCAAAACGCGGATAGCCGCAAGAAATTTATGGATGCTATTGAAAGCCGTGGACTCAAGCTGGAGGTACTCAACTGCTCCGGCAACCAACTGGCACCAAACGAAGAAGGTAAGCAGCATCAGGCTGTGGTTGAAAAAACGTTCCAGCTGGCAGAACAGCTTGGCGTTTCCAATATCGTCATGATGAGCGGTCTGCCTGGCGGTTCTCCGACAGATGTGACGCCGAACTGGATTACCACCAGCTGGCCACCCATCACAACACAGATTTTGAACTGGCAGTGGAATGATGTGCTGATTCCTTATTGGCAGAAGACCACAGAACTCGCAAAATCACACGGCATTCAAAAAATCGCATTGGAAAACCATGGATGTCAAATGGTTTACAATCCAGAAACCTTGATTCGGCTGCGGGATGCGGTGGGGGATATGATTGGCATGAACCTCGACCCTAGCCACCTGCTCTGGATGGGCGGTGACCCCATCATGGCGGCACATAAGCTAGGTGCAGAACGCATTTATCATGTCCACGCCAAGGATGTACGCATCGAACGTGGTTACCATGGTGCGGACGGCGCGCTGGACACCAAGACCATCGATAAATTTGCACAGCGTACATGGAACTATGTTGCACTCGGCCATGGTCGCGGTGTGCAGTGGTGGAAGGAATTTTTCTCCGTGCTCAGTATGCTTGGCTATACGGGTCCTGTCAGCCTGGAGATGGAGGACCTCACGATGCCGCCTTTAACGGGTGTAAAAAAATCGATGCAGGTCTTAAAAGAAGCTTTGCCCAGCGATTTTTCATAAGGTAATACCCACACTGCAATATGCCGATAACACCGCTCCCTCTCTAACTTTACACTTTTTCGCACAAATGCAGCGCACCGATTTGGTGTGCTGCATTTGTGTCATATAGGAAGCGAAGTTTTTTGGGTCATTTGGAGGCATACAGGTTCTTATGTGTGAAAACGATAAATCGTTCGATGCATATAGGTTTCGCCTTTGTGTAGAATCGGCTGCGGGAAATTGGCGTGATGGATGGCATCCGGATAAAATTGTGTTTCCAAACAAAAACCGCAATGCTTGCCATAGCGCGCACCATCTTTGCCGTCCGGACATCCGTCCAAATGGTTGCCGCTATAAAACTGGATGCCAGGCATGGTTGTTTCTACCTGTATATCAATACCAGTTTCTTCCGAAAACACCCTTGCGGCGGGACGCATTGTTCCAATCTCTCCAGGAATGACCCAGTTATGGTCAAATCCACCCGCATAGCGTAATTGTGCAAAATCCGAATTTATGTTCTGTGCGATACACTGCGGCGTGCGCAAATCCAAAGGTGTATTCTCGACAGATGCAATCTCTCCGAGCGGGATAGAAAATGGATTGACAGGGGTATATTGCTGTGCAAAAATCTGAATTTCCTGTTGCAGTACATCTCCGCTGCCATGCCCAGACAGATTGAAGTAGGTATGGTTGGTTAAATTGCACAGGGTATCCCTGTCACTCGTTGCCCGATACTCCAGAAGCAAGGCACCCTCCTGCAAGGTGTAGGTAACCGAAGCATCCAGCCTGCCCGGATACCCCTCGTCACCGTTTTCGCTGTGCAGCTGCAGCCGCAAGCCACCATCCACCCGTTCTGCCTGCCACACTTGCTTGTCAAAGCCACGATTTCCGCCATGCAGGTGATTTGTCCCCTCATTGCAGGGCAAAAAATGTGACGTGCCTTGCAGACAAAAGGTTCCGTGTGCGACGCGGTTTGCACAGCGACCGATTAAAGCCCCGAGAAACTTATCGTGCTGCTCATACGCCGCAACGGTATCAAAGCCCAGTGCAATATCCAAAGGACTGCCATGTCGGTCTGGTACACGCAGCATCTGCACCGCACCGCCATAATCGAGAATGCCCACCGAAAACAAACCCGCCTCCATCACATAGCGCGTGACAGGGTAACCGGTTTGTGTCATGCCAAAAGGGTGTGATTGTAGTTTATCCATTAGTAACAGCTCCTTTTCAGAGCCAATCCGATAGCCTTATCTTAACATACGCCTCTCGATATGAAAAGCCAAAAACAATATTTTGTTCCGCCTTGGTTCTTTCAACTTGCAATCGCATGAAAAAAAGCTATAATAGAATTAAAAACAGATGCAAAAGAGTGTTGATATTTTTGAGAAACAAGCTGTCTACGACAGAGTTGCGGAAACGCAATCGCAATTTGGTCTTCCAGTATTTTTATGATACCAAGCAAGCCAAAACCAAACAAGACATCGCCGTCCATCTGGGGCTTAGCCTGCCAACGGTGACACAAAATTTGAGAGATTTGATGCAAGCGGGTGTCATCGATTATGTCGGTGTGGAGCACTCGACTGGTGGTCGGCGTGCACGCACGATGGCATTGGTTGCGGATGCACGCTTTTCTATCGGCATCGAGCTGTCTACGAAGAATATCCGCTTGATTGCGGTCAACCTGTGCGCGGAAGAACTCGCGTTTCAAAGCATTGCAGCTGGCTTTAGCAGCGATGACGGCTATTGGAAGCAGCTTGCACAGACGCTGGAAGACTTCATGGATGCCTTTGGTCTGGAGCGCACCAAGCTGCTCGGCGTCGGCATTACCCTTCCGGGGATTATCGATGAAACGCGTGGAATCATTACCTCCGCGCCCATTCTGCATCTGCGCGAAATGAAGCTTTCCTTGCTGACCGAGCGGATACCCTATCCAGTTTATATCGAAAATGACGCATCCGCGGGTGGGTATGCGGAATGGTGGCATCAAAATGATTTGGGCAGTATGGCATATGTATTTGTCGGAAAAGGTGTGGGCGGTGCACTGCTGATGGATGGCAAGCCTTATGCGGGTGTCCATCGGCGAAGTGCAGAGTTTGGACATATGAGCATTGTACCCGAGGGGACGCGGTGCAGCTGCGGCAAGCAGGGCTGTCTGGAGGCCTATTGCTCGACAGCACGGCTTTCGGATGACTTGGGCATTTCCATAGAAGATTTTTTTCAAGCGATAAAAGACGGCAACCCCGCGTACCTTGCCCTTTGGCAGCAATATTTGCAGCATCTTTCCATCGGCATCAATACCATTCATATGATATTAGATTGTGATGTTGTGCTCGGTGGGATATTGACACCCTATCTGCCGGAATATCTGCCAGATATTCGCGCCAGACTGCAATCTTTGGATAGCTTTGGCTCAAGCGGAGATTTTTTGCGTTTGGGCAAATGTCATGCAAAAGGCAACTGCATCGGTGTTGCACTGCATTTTATTGACCAATTTGTTAGCAGGTTATAGAAAATTTAAAGTTTGGATGAAGAGCGGCGCTCCCCAGTGCAAGGGAGCGCCGCTCTTCTTGGTTGCGCACAGCATCGGCGCCACAGGCTTATTTCTGTTGAAACCGACAATGCGGATGCAAGATATTCGTTGAAAATCACGTTTTCACAGATTTCAAAGAAAATGAGTTGACTTTCTTGTGTTCTCATAGTAATCTCTAGTTAAACTTAAGCAAACGACATTTGCAAAACTTTTATTTGAAATGGAGACCAATCCGATATTGTCGTTTCCACACGCAGGAAAGAGGCTAGAAATTATGGCGTATTTACTAGGCATTGACGTGGGTACATCCGGCGCAAAAACTGCGTTATTTCATACTTGCGGCGATGTGATTGCAAGCCGAACCTTTCACTATCCTATGTCCCAGCCACAAAACGGATGGGCAGAACAAAACCCGCTGGACTGGTGGACAGCGGTACAGAACGGCATCCGCGCGGTGCTTGCCGACAGCGGCATTTCGCCGCAGGACATCCAGGGCATTGGACTTTCCGGGCAGATGCACTCGCTCGTCCTGCTGGATAAAGACAATGCGGTTTTGCGTCCTTCCATTTTATGGTGTGACGGACGCACCACACAGGAATGCGAGGACATTTATCAGGCGGTGGGAAAAGAGCGGTATCTCCAAATCACAGCCAATCCAGCGCTGACAGGCTTTACTGCCGGTAAAATTTTATGGGTGCGGCGGCATGAGCCGGCGCTGTATGCCCAATGCCGACACATCCTCCTTGCCAAAGACTATATCCGCTTTCGCCTAACGGGCGAATATGCCACCGACGTGTCCGATGCTTCCGGCATGGGATTGTTGGATGTGCCGCAGCGCGCTTGGTCAGATGAAATTCTGGCAAAGCTCCAAATAGAGAAGTCCATGCTTGCGAAGGTCTACGAAAGTCCAGAAATCACAGGGACGGTGACCGCTGTTGCCGCCGCCGAAACTGGACTTGCGGTGGGAACCCCTGTTGTAGGTGGTGCAGGTGACAATGCCGCCGCCGCAGTTGGCACAGGTGTCGTCACCGATGGCAAAGCATTTACGACCATTGGCACTTCCGGCGTGGTCTTTGCGCACACAAGCCGGCTTTCCGTTGACCCGCAGGGGCGCGTGCACACCTTCTGCTGTGCTGTGCCGGGCTGCTGGCATGTCATGGGGGTTACCTTGTCCGCAGGTGCCTCCCTCCAGTGGTTTCGCAACGAGCTTGGCACAGATATTGTGGCAAATGCGGAAAAGCAAGGCGTCGACCCCTATGTTTTTATGACGAATATGGCAAAGCGGGTTCCCATTGGCAGCAACAAGCTGCTGTTCCTGCCGTATCTTATGGGGGAGCGCACGCCCCATCTCGACCCCAACTGTCGCGGTGCATTCATCGGTTTGTCTGCAATCCATCAGCGTTCCGATATGATTCGAGCCATACTGGAAGGCGTGACGTTTTCACTGCGTGACTGCGCCGAAGTACTGCGCAGTATGCACGTGACAAGTCAGGAGCTAATCGCTTGTGGCGGCGGCGGCACCTCTCCGCTATGGCGGCAGATGCTGGCGGATGTGTTGCATTGCCCTGTCACAACTGCACTGGGACGCGAGGGTCCAGCGCTTGGTGCCGCGCTGCTTGCAGGGGTCGGGGTTGGTTTGTATGAAAGTGTGCCCGCAGCCTGCAAAGCGGTCATCCGCACAAGCAGTGCCCAGCAACCACAGGAAGTGGAAAGCACGCAGTACGACGCGATTTATGCCATTTATCGGACACTTTATCCTGCACTACAACAATCCTATGCGGCACTCGCCGCATTGTAAAAGGAGTCCTGCGAATGATGCAAATACAATCTGTATTTAGCCCTTCCTTTGCACCCTATGGGCGGGTTGTGGAAGGGGTTGACACGACCGAGCTTATCCAAACGCTGCTGGACAAGACCGAAAAGCCTTCTAGCGGCGTCACGTATGTGCCCTCCAGCGCAGCACTGGAAGCGCTGCCCATCGCAGAATATCTTGCAGCGAGTCTATATGGCGGTATGCCCATCCAGATTGGCTACTGTAACGGAAGCAACACAAAATTAAACTGTCTGGAATATCATCGAGACAGTGAAATTAATATTACGCAAGGCGATATTGTGTTGCTGGTCGCACAGCAGCAGGCACTTGAAAATGGGACGCTTGATACGGCGGACGTGCAGGCATTTCACACGCCGGCAGGAACTGCGGTTGAACTGTATGCAACAACGCTGCATTATGCGCCTTGTGATGGCGCAGCCGGCGCGGGTTTTCGGGTTGCCGTGGTTTTGCCCCGTGGAACCAACACGGAAAAGCCCGCCATTTCCGTCCTCCGCCCAGAAGACCGGCTTCTGTGGGCACGCAACAAATGGCTGCTTGCCCACCCTGACGCACACGAGGTCACCCAAGGGGCATTCGTCGGATTGCGCGGCGAAAATATCGATATTGCAAGTGATTTATAAGCGTAGCGTTCCAAAACCAAACAAAAAAACACGAGTTATTTAGGGAGGAAGACAAACATGACAAACATCCCCCAAATGCAAATGGGCATTATTTCTGTCAGCCGAAGCTGCTTTCCCATCGCGCTTTCTGAAATGCGCCGTGCCAACATTGTAAAGGCGTATGGGGAAGGACTTTATGAATGTCCAATTTGCGTGGAAACAGAGTTGGATGCGCAACGCGCGGTCGAGGATGTCCTTGCACATGGCGTGAATGCCCTCGTGGTCTTTCTGGGCAACTTCGGCCCTGAAACGCCGGAAACCATGATTGCAGACTGGTTCACAGGACCACTGATGTATACTGCCGCGGCGGAGGGCGACGGTGACCTGCACGATGGACGCGGCGATGCATACTGTGGTATGCTCAACGCCTCCTACAACCTCGGACTGCGTGGCAAGCGGGTCTACATTCCGGATTATCCCTGTGTTACCGCGGAAGAAGCGGCGCAGCAGATACGGGAATTTCTGCCGATTGCAACTGCGCTGGTCGCACTCAAAGGGCTCAAGATTTTTGCATTTGGCCCTCGTCCCAATGATTTTCTGGCGTGTAATGCACCTATCAAAGCACTGTATGACCTTGGCGTCGCGGTAGAAGAACACTCCGAGCTGGACTTGCTGGTCGCTTACAAAAAGCACGCCAATGATGCCCGCATCCCTGCGAAGATAGAAGAGATGCAGCAGGAAGCTGGCAATGCACAGAACCCTTATGCAGGTGTGCTTGCCCGTCTGGCACAATATGAGCTGACACTGGAAGACTGGATGCGCGACAATCTGGGCAGCAGAAAATACGCAGCCTTTGCAAATAAGTGCTGGCCTGCGTTCCAAACCGAGTTTGGATTTGTGCCCTGCTATGTGAATAGTCGGCTCACGGGACGCGGCATCCCTGTGTCCTGCGAGGTGGATATTTATGGTGCGCTTTCGGAGTATCTCGGCATCTGCATCTCCGGCGCACCGGTGACACTTCTGGATATTAACAACTCGGTGCCGGCGTCTATGTATGCGGAGCACATTGCAGGCAAGTTTGCCTATCGGCATCGCGAAACGTTTATGGGGTTTCATTGCGGAAACACCTGCTCCAGCCTGCTTCGGAATCCGCATATGGGCTATCAGCTGATTATGAAACGTGCATTGGAGCCAAATGTAGCAGAACCGGATATTACGCGCGGCACGATGGAAGGGGACATCAAGGCAGGCAACATCACCTTTTTCCGACTGCAATCCACTGCGTCCACCCAGCTGCGCGCCTATGTTGCACAGGGGGAGGTGCTGGATGTTCCAACCCAATCTTTTGGTTCTATTGGCATTTTTGCAATACCTGAAATGGATCGTTTCTATCGCCATGTATTGATTGAAAAGCAATATCCACACCATGGCGCAGTGGCATTTGGTCACTTCGGTCGCACCCTGTTTGAAGTGTTCAAGTACCTTGGCATTCTGGATATTTCCTATAACCAACCCGCAGCGCTCCCCTATCCGACAGAAAATCCATTTGGCACTCGCTAGGGTCTGTTTGTACTATAAAAGCTGCAAGAACCCTCGACTTCGCAAGCCACACATAGATGGCAGCGACAGTCGAGGGTTCTTTTGCGCGCAGCGAAAATGGTGACGAAGATGGTGTGCAGATGCACTTTTGCCCATCAGCGCACCAATCCCTCGGCGTTTTGAAGGATGAATGTCCAATCTGCTGCACGGATACCCGTGGACAAAGAGATGGAATAGGCATATTCGCCATCGGTCCAGTAGGCGAGCACATAGGTTTCTCCGGTCCCTTTCAGGGTCACATCGACCGCATTTATCGAAAGCGACACCGTTTCCTCATACGCGGTATAATCTCCCGTGTTATCCTCCGTTCCGATGGACTTTCGATACACGGCACGCTGTCCATCCGCGCCGACATACTCAATTTCGCCCAAAGAATCCCAATATGAGGTGTATGTCTGTTCCGTGACCGTAAACGGCAGCGCTGTCACATCGGTTATCGGAAACCCTACGGCTTCGGAAAGTGCCTGCGCAGAATCATACTGCGTGATTTCGGGGATGACCTGTGCCGAGAGGTCTGTCACAGGCGGCTGCACCAGCTTTGGCACAACCAATGCGCCGACAAACACAACCGCAACGCAAGAAACCAGTGCCAGATACCGTTTTGTATGCAAAAAGCGTCGTGCTTTGGCGGAATGCTGCAAGTCTGCACGTTGGACATTTTTCAGCACGCGTTGACGCATTTCTTCGGTCAGTTGGATGGTTTCCATAAGCTCATGATACCGTTTACGCAAAGTCATACGCCTCCTGCAAAATCTCTTTCAGTCTCATTCTCCCACGATTCAATTTGGAACGCACGGTAGATTCTTTCAGCTGTAGTATGGATGCAATCTGTGCCGTAGAATATCGTTCATAGTAAAACAAATGTATGACTTCCCTATAGTGCACCGGCAAATCTTTTACTGCCTCCCAGACAAACGACAAATCCTCTCGTCCATCTGCAACCAGTGCTTCGTTTAGTTCGTCTGTATGGCGCATTTTATTATACTTTATGCGGTTTTTGCTAAGATTACCCGCCACACGGAGCAGCCACGACTTTTCATGCACTTGGTTTTCAAACGCAGGTGCAGCTCTTAAAAACTGCAGCAGTGTATCCTGCAGAATTTCCTCAGCATCGCTCATGTTCTTCACATAGGAATACGCAAGCCGCAGGATGTGCGCACCATACGCGTTTAACAGCTTCTCTGCTTGTAGGTTTAACACTTCGCGACTTGCAGCATTCCCCATGGTTGTCTTTGCAGAAAAAAGGGCTGTCAGTGCTGCAAAAAACCGCATCATCCGCCGCTTGATGCACTGTATCCTCCATCTTACACCGCGCCGTAAACAAAGACGTTCGTTCATTTCCCCCGCTCCTTCTCCATCACACCCCATCATAGAAACAAGCCTATTGTATCCCCTGTATCAGCGCGCACATGGTCTGACGGCTGATGCCCGATTCCGTGGCACGCACGGCATATGCATAGCCACCTTGGCTCCAGGTTGCAACATGAATCTGATGCTTCTCCCCTTTCATGGTCACCGCCAGATTGCCGACAGCGATGGTGTTTGTCTGCGCATAGGTATTGTAATCACCGCTGATGTCCTCCGTTCCCACGCCTTTGCGGATGCTGAATTCATGTTCACCATTTGTCCAGATAATCTGAATGAGCGCATTTTCAATGGCTTCTATCGTGGGATTGTCGTAGCCGGCAATCGTGTCAGGGACAGTCAGCGAAAAGCCTGCCAGCTGCTCGGCTGCCTGCAGCGTATCACAGGGCACAAACGGATTTGCAATTTGCACAGCACTAGTATCTGCAGCTTCTTGAGCAGGGAGGATTTCAGCAGGGAAGATGATTTTGCTTCCTTCCATAGTGATGCTTCCTTCTGGATACCCCAGCAACGCGTCGAATAGGCTTAGCGGCACAAAAGTGATACCATTGCTCACATAGGAAGGTACTCCCAGAGAAAACGGTGCACTGACACCAACCATCCCTTCTATGCTGGTGGCAACGAAATATTCGTCTTTTCCAATGGTCACAGCGGTGTGCATTTCCGTGTTATCCAGCATGACCGCGCCGTTTTCCCAAGTAACCTTGAAGCCCAATTCTTCTGCGACCGCCCGCAGCGGAACCATTTCACAGCGCTGTGCAATCGTGTGCAGCTGCGTTATCTGGATGGTATAGATGTCTTGCGCAGGGGTTGTTTCCGAAACGACCGCAAGCGCGGGATGGCTGCTTTCCTCCAAAGCAAGCGCAGACACAGTGAGTGTGCTCACTAATGTCAGCGACAAGAGTGCAGTGCTAAATTTTTTCATGGTGGATGTTCCTTTCTGTATACAAAGGGTGTCGTATTTGTTCACTTCATTTGATATACAGCTGGGGAATTGAAAATGTTGCAGCTACATGAAAAAAACTTTGCCGCCGTGCATACAGATGCTATCTCTCCGGCGGCGCAAGCAACACGATGTCTGCCAATTCAGAAACCGCCAGCTGCAGCCGCGGCGTAAGCCGCAAGATTTTCCCATCTGTAACCACTGCCTCAAACTGCTTTGCATCCAGCAGAGGCTGATACCGCGCCGTTGTGCGAATCCAGTTTTCTAGGTTTAGCAAAAGCACGCTTTTGCTTTGCAATTCTAAGTGCAGCCGCCAGTTGTCCAACGGCTGTACGCGTAAAATCACCGCTTCTCCACCCAAGGGCTTCAACGCCATATCCATGGCTTCGCTCGCAAAAATATCCAGTTCAAACTTTGGGCTGGTATCAAAAACAATTTTAGAGCCGTCCGTGGTCGCAGAAAAAAACACCTTTGGGTCGATTAGAGGATAATACCGAACGGTTTGCAGCCGATTTTCCATGTTCAGCTCCAACGCGCTGCCACTGCTGAACACCATTTTTATGCGATAGCCGTCAAGCGGCGTCACCGCCTGAATGGTTGGCATTTTCTGTTTTTTTGCGAATTGCTTTCCTGCCATACGCTCCTCCTTGCGCACCGCGAAACGTTCCGCCACACGTGTGCATCCGTTCTCTGGATTATCCTTCCACCATCTCAAAACCTGCATTCATAAACGAAAGGCTGCGAAAAAGTGCAAGGCATATCCTGCGCAAAAGCGGACGCATTTTGCATGATATATGCCCTGCACTTTTCTATTCAATCAACTGCAAAATGTCTATCAAACCGCATCTGCGAAACTCCGCGGCTTAGCCCTTCGGCCAATAATCAGAATCCATCGCGCGGAATATAATGGCAGCCGTCGCAGCGTTGCTCACATCTGCCTTCGGCCAAAGCTCGTCGTTGTCACTGCCTGTGACAATACCAGCATCCATCAGCAGTTGCATGGCATCGGCAGCCCAGCTGCTGATGGATGCATAGTCTTTGAAGTCCGCAATTTGTCTGCTGTATATATCTTCCTGCTCATAGCTCGGTGCAACACCCAGATATTCCATTGTGCGATACAGGAAGGTAAATGCCTGCTCACGTGTCAAATACTGGTCAGGTCCAAACTGAATGCGGCTAATTCCGCTGGTAATGCCGTTGTTCACAGCCCATTCCACCGCATAATGATAGGCGTGGCTGCTCGGCACATCCGAAAAGCTGGTGTTCTCCATCACTTCATCATAGGGGTTTTCACACGCATTCCACAGCGCCATCACAAATTCACCGCGTGTGGTGCACACATCGGGGTAGAAATAGCCGTCATCGTCCGTGTACATAATCCCTGTATCCACCAAAGCCGATACATATACATAGGCCCAGTTGTCCTCGGACAAGTCAGCAATATAGGCGGCAGATGCCGTGGTGCCCATGGAGGATGTGCCCATCAGCGCACATAGTAACATTGTTGCAACAAATTTTTTCATAATAATAACACCTTTCCCTTTTCCAAATATTCGTATCCTTCCTCGATGCCTTAGGCGTTCACCCCCCTCTAAGAATCTGCATACAGCTTCTTATGTTTCTGTAAACGAAAGTGTCGCCAATCGTCTGCCGACTTCATCGGTATAATCAAGCACAAAATCAGCTGGAATACTGATGTGCACTCTGTAATCTCCAATATCCGTTTGCACATAAACATCTTGGCATTCCCGCGTATCCTCGTTTTCACCCGTTTCATACACGATAAGCCACGCAGGATAGCTGAGCAAATCGCTGTATTCCTCTGCCGGTGTCAACGTGATGAGCCGAATGTCCTCGCCCTCCAAGCTTTTAATGTTTGCGAGCACTGCATCCTCAGAATATTCTACCTGCTGCGGCGTATCCACCGTGAACCACACCATTCCATCCAATGAATATTCCTGACCCGGCACAATTTCGTCCATGCCGTCTGTATTAAAAGAGAGGGTATAGGCGCTGGAAGCGTTATTGCCGCCGGTGGTATCGCCGGCATCTGCACCCCAGCCTTCTTGATAGGAAAGCGGCGGGTTCATCTGGTCCATCTGGCTCGGGTCAAACAGACACTGCCCATTGAGTCGTATCAGCTCGTTGAGCGCAGGGGTATATCCAAAGAAGCCTTCCCAGTCGCCCGCGCCCTCTTCGGTTGCATTCACCTGCAGCAGCAGCTGTGTGAGGGGGCCGGACGCACCCTCTTGGATGAGAAAGCCTGCCACATCCACGCTTTCAACCGTGATATTCGCATCCGGATAATAATCCTGAATCATCCCGCTGGCCGTATCCGAAACCGTGTCCTTATCCAGCTTTAAATCCGCCAACGCATCGTCCACCGACAAGAATTTATTGTTTTTTCGGTCGAAGTTATAGCTATATAGGTTTCCGTCTATCGCATAGGTGGGGCACTGGCAATATGTCGTTACAATCTGCAAATACGCCTCACTGGTGAATGGATAAGAGCGCACTTCAATCCATGAATCATCGCCCGTGTTTGCCATATAGTCGTTATAGATTGTCGCAATCCCATTGGCGATGGTGTGGTTTAGCGATTCGATTTCTGGATTCTTGCCGCCATATTCCTGCAAATCTGCCTGCGTTTCATCATAGCTGAGGAACAAGATTTCACCGATGTTATTCCCGATATATTCCTGCGTCAAAACTGCAATTTCGGTACTGCTGTTATCAATCGCTGTGCTTTCCGCCGCTGCGGCATCGGTCGTTGTCGTCTCTGTTGTGGTGGTTTGTCCTGCACAGGCAGTTGTCAGCATTGCCAAACCCAACGCCATCATCATACTGCACAGCTTTTTGCGCCTGTTCATTTTTTTCATTGGTACTCTCCTTTTGATACTGGTGCGTGCGGTCGTTCGCGTCACATCCGTCCTGCAGGTGCCCGCAAAATGGTGAACCCGCGCGATATTCCCCTGCCCCAAATATATCCCGCAATGCCATGCAGGTGCACCACACCTGTTGATAGCAAGAAGCAGGATACACCCTGCTTCTATTGTAGGGTATATCCTGCCAACGCGCTATAGTACAGTGTACTTTTATTTTTCATCCGGCAACTGCTTGAGCTGCTCCCTAGAGGCAAACCCGCATTTCTCCAGCATACCGCTGATGACATTGCGAATGGTATTGGGCGATAAATACAGTGCCCCCGCAATTTGCTTGTTGGTCATATCCCGTTTGAGCAATGCCAAAATTTCAGCCTCCCGCGGTGTCCATTTTTTATATCGGAATACGGCACACCCCTGCAAAACGGCATGGGACAGCGTACGCATTTGGGCGATGCTGTCGCTGTCACACCGCGTGTCGGAAAGCAGCATTTGAATGCCGTCATACTGTTCTGCAAACGGCAAATAGATGCGGTCCGGCAGCGCCATGTCGAGCGCCTCTTGCAAGGTCGCAGCTGCCTGTGGCAGCCTTCCCAGGCGCTGCAGTGCCTGTGCCATATGAATCTTGATGTAAATCTGCGGCAGCAAATTTGGGAAAATACCGGACAGCTCCAACGCAAATGCACTCACCCCCAGCAGCTTTTGGTATTCTCCGCGCACCAACAACAGCCACCCATAGAGGATATGCGCAAACGGCTGCGTCATAACAACCAACCGCTTGTCGGTGATTTCACCCTCTGCAAGCCAAAATGGCAGCTCCTCTTCTCGCCCCAGCAGCAGATACAGATAGCCGCGCGCCAAATCCAAGGTATAGCGGCACAAGTCCTCGGTGTTTTGATGGGCACGCTCCGCAAGAGAACCCATCGCGCTTTGCAGCATTCCCACATCGCCCCGCAGCACAGCAAGGCGGGCGAGCAAGAACAAGCCGCATTGATAAATGCTGTTCTGCCGCTTGCTGTCTGCGGTGAACATCGCCTTGTGGCAAAGGATTTCGGCTTCATCCGCTTCTCCCCGCATTAAATGCGCCTCTGCGCGCATCATGCTTTCCGCGCCGCTTCCATGTCCGCCGGTCAGCCGATAGTAAACCGGCATACACGCGTCCATTTGTAGCAATGCCTCGTCTAGCTTGCCGCTTTCTCGATAAAACATATAGAGCACCGAGGGCGACCCAAAGGTCCAGGTGCTTTTCACGCTAATCAGATTGGCAGGACCGTCCAGCAGCGCCAACGCCCTGCGATGCCGCGCACTCATGGCATCGATGCGGTTATACTCCAAAAAGGACAGCAGCAGTTCCATTTCGCCAAGCAGTGCATCCTTCTGCGCTTGCGCAAGTGCGCTTTGCCGAATCGCTGCATCGATTTCTGCCTGAAACGAAAGCAGCATTTGGTTTTCATGCAAAAAAACAGTGTAAATGCCAGCGGCACCATTGCGGCGGGATATTGCCGCTTGACTGCAAAGGGGGTTTGCTGCATAATGTCCAAAATCATGGGTTTGGTAGATTCGTCTACCACATCCGCAAGCTCATAGCTCGTTATGGGTAACGCGAAAAAGTGCTCCCATGCACCGGAACGATAATAAAACCGCAGGGTATTCACGCGGTCGCCTGCTTGTTCTGCCAGCTTGCCGCCTGCCAGATAAATGGCGCGCTGCTGCGCTTCCGGCAGCAAGGCAACCCGCTCCGCGAGGAAGCTTTGGAACAGCTTATGCAGATGAAACCGCCGCGCTTCTCTGTCAAAATGAACAAACACCCGTTTGCCGCGCAAAAGACGCTCTGTTGCCGCCGCACTCATGCCGGATAGCGCCGTGGCCTGCGCCAAGGTGAAGCGCGGAAAAATGGAAACCGTCAGTAAAAAGGTTTGTTCCTGCGCAGGTAATTGATTCCACAATGCCTTGTGCATCAGATTTTGCATCCCGCCTTTTTCAAACTGTCCGCTTTCGATATAGGACAAAAGCTGCAGGTAGAGCGCTATAATCCACCCTTCTGTCATTTTGGACACTTCGTCGAGCTGTGCATCTGTGAGCACAACGCCAGCCTGCCGATAATAGGCATCGGTATCTTCGCGAGAAAATGCCAACACGGATTCTCGCAGCACCAGAAAACGATTGTTTGGCAGGAGGGTATGCTGTGCTTCCTCTGGCAGCAGCTGCGACGCCACCACAATATGCAGTTCACGACCGCCATGCGCCGAAAGTGCCAGCAAAAAATCACTGGACACCGACAAATTCCACGCGGTAAAATCATCCAGCACCAAATAGGTTTCCTCGGCACACTGGAGTGCTTTCAGAATTTCTTGAATTTCCGCCAAGCTGTCTTCATCAGGCACGCCTGCCTCCAGCAGCTTATCTGCACTTTTTGCGTCAAAGGTGCGCACCATTCCACAAAAAGCGTTCCACGCGGCGCTGGACGGTTCTTTGGAAAATGTATGCCAGCACACCTGTGCGGTGTCGGCAATCTGTTCTTCAAAAAAGTGATTTAAAACCGTTGTTTTCCCAAAGCCAGATGGTGCTTCCACCAGTGTTAACGCATACGCCTTCACAAACTGCAAGCGGTCGATGATGCTTTTTGGAAAAAACTGCGTTTCTGGTTTCATCTGTGTCATGCGCGCCATATGCTCTCTCCCCCTCACTGCGTTTATGAGATGTGGATTTTCGTCTGTTTTCTGGGTGTCCTGCTGTTGTGAATACGGATTTAGAATTCACAAAAAAATGCCCTCTCATGGGTCGCCAAATCCCTTGAAGATTTCGCAACCACGCGCTAGACAATGAGCGACCATTGCAGGCAAATGAGAGGATTTATGTATATTATACAGTGATATGCCCGCCTTTTCAAGGTTTTTCCTTGCAGAATTGGAAGAAAAGTGCTTTTTAGCGATTGCACGACGGATTTTTTTGGTTGAAGCATCCCTTTTCATCAAGCGATTCAGAATAAATTCAGAATTTATTTAGAATGGTCCTGTAAACTAGACCTACCAAAATAGAAACAGCTGAAAAAAAAGAACCAAAAAGCGAGGAGAGACAGAAATGAAAGCAATCGATTTAAAACGCATTCTTTCGCGTCTGGTGTCATGCATTTTGATACTGGGCATACTGCCGCAGATTTCACTTTCGGCATTTGCTGCAAGCAACGTGTGGGACGGCTCAGCAGACAAAAGCTGGTATGAAAGCGATACAACGGCTACCCGCTACACCATCAATACCGCCGAAGAGCTTGCAGGCTTGGCAAGTCTGGTGAATGAAGGCACGTGCAATTTCAGTGGCGTGACCATTGCCTTGGGGGACAATATCGTGCTGAACGATACCTCCAATTGGACAAGCTGGAACAACAGTCATGCGCCTTCCAACGCATGGAACTCCATCGGCGACTATATAACCCCCTTTGCAGGCACATTTGACGGCGGCGAATATACCGTTTCTGGGCTATACATCAATGCCCCAGACACAAATTCACAAGGTCTGTTTGGCTTTGTGCAAAATGCAACGATTCAAAACGTTGGTGTTGTCCAAAGCTACATCCTTGGCAAAAAATTCATCGGCGGCGTGGTTGGTTATTGCTCTGCCACCACCATTGCAAACTGCCATAACAGCGGCACAGTTGTCGGCACATTGAACTTTGTCGGTGGCGTACTCGGTGCGAACAATAACACCACGAACACCACCACCATTACAAACTGCTATAACAGCGGAAACGTCAGCAGCACCTATTCCAGTTCCAGTACGGACGCAAGTGTCGGCGGCATTGCAGGCCGCAGTACATACTTGACGCAGGCTTGTTATAACACGGGGAGCATCACGGGCGGCAGTGCGATTGGCGGTATTGTCGGCACTGCGGCGGGCACAATCGAACGCTGCTATAACCTCGGCACCGTTGTCAGCAATCGCCTCTTCGGCTTAGCCTATGCAGGCGGCATCGGCGGATATGTCGGCAATGCCACCACAGTGCAAAATTGCTATAATGCAGGCAATATTGCGGGGAACACCTCGTATGTCGGCGGCATTGGCGGCAAGTTTTTTACAGGGGCCACTGCAAACTATTGCTACAACAGCGGCAGCGTTCAAGGCAGTGATTATGGCTTTGGTGCGATTGCGGGTTACACCACGGAATCCCCCGTCTACTGCTATTATGACAAGCAGATTACCGGGGACATCAGCGGCACACAGGGAAGCGATAGTGCGGGCGCAGTGGAGGGAAAATTAACCTCCGAAATGACAGCAGGCACAGCATTTGATGGTTGGCCTGGCATCAGCGGCGAGCAAAACATCTGGCTTTTCTTTTCAGGGTATTACCCTCGCTTGACGGGTTATGTGGATGCCAGCACAGATTATGCTATGGATACAACAGAAGCGGCAAGCATATCGGCAGTCCCGCTGCTTTTGGCAGCAACCTCAAGCACGGACTATGAGAAGGCATCCAACGTCAAAAGCGCATTTCTCGCCTCGGTAAAATCCGGCATATATTGGGAGAGCTCGGACGACAGTGTTATCGATCTAGATATTGCGAGCATTCCCACAGATGAAGCGCTGACAGGCGTCATAAACGGTTCAGGCACTGTGACCTTATCGGCAAAACTCTACGGAGACATCTCTAAAGCGATTACTTTGACGTGTCTAAGCAGCAATGCTGCACTGGCGAGTGTGCTCTCCCAGACCGACACCACTCCAGGGGGCGGCACGGGCAACAGTCCTTCCGACCCAATTACGTGGTCTATTAGCGTGGGCAATTCCGTAACCAGTGTCAGTCGCAGCAATCTGGTGGCGTCCGACAGCAATGCAAGCGCCATGCCCTTTAACGATGCCGCATTTTCGAGCTATCTGGAAAGCAGCCTTCCACTCAGCCTTGACACGCCCACCACGCTTTATGTAAAAGTGCGCGCAGAAGATTTGCAAACGATGAAATATTATGCCGTCACCATTACCCGCTCGACATCTGTCAACTATGACACCAGTTGGTACGATGCAAGCGAGAGCGCCTTTACCCTTTCCACAGAGAAACAGTTGCGTGGATTGGCGAACATTGTAAATGACATGGCATATCCAACGGACAGTAGCGGCAACGTGACCGATGCAACCTCTGCCATTGCAGCGGATGCTTTTTTAGGGAAAACCATTGCCTTGGCAAATGATGTTGCATTGTCTGCGGAAAATTGGATTCCCATCGGCACCACCATGGATGGATTTCAGGGCACGTTTGACGGCGGTCAGCACACGATCAGCGGCATGAACATCACAAGCGCATCCACCACCCCTGCATTTATTGGATTTTTCGGCTATGGAAATGGGGCGTCCATACAAGATTTGACTATAGAAGGTGCGGTTGCATTCAACAATACCGCGGGTACAAGTGCAGTTGGCGGTGTGGTCGGATACACAACAGATTGCAGCATTTCGCACTGCAAGACCGCAATCAATATGCAGATTACTGTTGGCAATTCTTATGTCGGAGGTGTTGTCGGCATGAATGTCAGCTCGACACTTGTGAACTGCGGCGCTGAGGTATCCATGGATGTCACCGCGGACAGTCCG
This sequence comes from Intestinibacillus sp., assembly GCA_963664255.1. Lineage (GTDB taxonomy): Bacteria > Bacillota > Clostridia > Oscillospirales > Butyricicoccaceae. The sequence goes on from OY760938.1 coordinate 1,157,452, forward strand.
AAAGTGGGTGGCATTGTCGGCATGACCACTGCAACCATGCCCAGTTGTATCTATAATAGCTATGCACAAGGCACAATTACCGTGGATGACGGTGGCACAGATGGATTTATTGGAGGCATCGCAGGGGTTTTGGATGACGACACTGCCGTCAATAATTATTTTGCAGGCACAATCACAAACAACGGCAGCGGTGACACCCAAACAGGTGATGTCTTTGGGTATCTCCGTGTCACAAGTGACATGACCCTCGCCAACAATTTTTACGAAAACACGCACACAGCGGTTGGCTATGCAGAAGACAGTCTATACAACGAAATCACGGATGTTTCTGCCTATGTTATCAGTCTATTTACAGCGGATATGTTTGATGGTGCAGGACTGCTTGCCTCCTTGAACGCAGGGCGCACCGCCGTGGATGCCTTGCTGACAGCGGAGGGTTCTTCGCTGACGGCAATCGAATGGAAGATTGAAAACACTTTGAACGTGGGCTATCCGCAGTTTGAAAACGGCATAACGCCAGGCGGTGATACTTCTGGCGGTGACACTTCTGGCGGGGACACTTCGGGCAGCAGCTCCTCCTCAGGCAGCAGCTCCTCCTCAGGCAGCAGCTCTTCCGGCAGTACTACCACCTCAACCACCACTGCCGCAAACACCGTGCCCGTCCAAGTGGATGGAAAAAGCTATAACATCGGCACTGCTTCCACCAAAACAGATGCCGCAACAGGGACTACCACAGCGATAGTCACCGTGGATGCCGCTTCCTTCAATCAAAAGCTGGAGCAGGCAAGCGAAAGCGTTGTGATTACCGTGCCCAGTGATGCGGAGGCAACTGCCAGCCAATCCGTGTTGACCGCGCAAATGGTGGAGAATGCCGCGAAAAAGAACCTGACTGTTGCCGTACAAACCGAGAACATCAGCTACATCATTCCTGCAAATGCGGTTGATGTGGGCGCAGCAGCGGAAGCATTGGGGCTGAGTGCGGACGATTTGGAAAACATCGAGGTGCAAATCAATATTTCCGATTTAAGCGACACTGCAACAGCATTTGTCGAAAACGTTGCAGAGAACGGCGGATACACGTTGGTGATGTCACCTGTAGAGTTTACAATCCATGCGGTTTCCAACGAAAACAGCGTAGAAATCGACACATTTAAAAATTATGTCGTGCGCAGCATTGCGATTCCAAGCACCGTAAACCCCGCAACCATCACCACGGCTGTCATTGTCGATGACGACGGCACGCAGCGGCATATTCCAACGCAGGTCTATCAAGCAGAGGATGGCCAATATTACGCACGCATTCACTCGCTAACCAACTCCGTGTATGCACTGATTGACCACGAAGTGGAGTTTGCGGATGCCGAAGGCACATGGTATGCCGATGTTGCGGCAGAACTGGCATCCCGCATGATTTTGAACGGACGAGAGGATGGAACGTTTGATGGGTCTGCAAACATCACCCGCGCAGAATTTGCTGCAGCCTTAATTCGTGCGCTGGGACTGCCAACGGATGCCACCTGTCAATTCTCCGATGTTAGCGACAGCACGTGGTGCTATGGTGCGGTTGGAACAGCGGCTGCATATGGGCTGATTGACGGCTACGCCGATGGTTCGTTTGCGCCGGATGCTGCAATTACCCGACAGGAGGCAATGGCTATGCTGCAGCGTGCCGCGGCGGTTGCCGATTTTGTCGGACAGACATCTATGGTGGGCAAGCTTTCCACAGACTTCGTGGATGCGGAAACGGTCAGCAGCTGGGCACAGAGCGCCGTTGCATTCACGGTTGAAAATGGATTCATTATCGGCAACGACGGTGCACTTCGTCCGCAGGATACCATCACGCGGGCAGAATGCGCAGCGGCGATTCTGCGATTCCTACAAAGTGCAGAACTGGTGGATACAAGAATACAAATTTAAACAGTTTTTTCCTAAACTATGCAGGCAGATATGCTTTTTTGAAGCACTGCCTGCATTTTTTGCGGAAAAATTCAAAAATGCAAGCCAATCTTGATGGATTGCCTGCAAAATATGATATACTGGTATCAAAGACACTGTTGCAGACAAAGAGGAGTTTTTGATGCTGTCTATTCATGAATTGATTTCTACAAAAATGCTTCCGCCGCAAGAAAATGTCAAAACCATTTGCAGGAAACGACTTTTTGAAAATATCGGAAGCAATCATAAACTTATCGCCATTTCTGCCCCCACAGGCTATGGGAAATCGGTATTTTTATCGCAGTTTGCCGCCAATACGCCGCTCCCAGTGGCGTGGTATCAGCTGGACGATTATGATAATGATTTGCTGCTGTTCGTGCAGTACTTGATACAGGCGATTGCAAAGCATATTCCCGAATTTGGTGCACACACATGGAGTTACATCGAAAAACAAGACGATGGACGCCACAATATTCGTTCGATTGCAGCCTTTCTCGTAAATGAATTGCAAGCGAGAGGCACAAACGGGCTCGTTTGTGTGTTCGATGACTATCATCTCATACAAGAACCCTCCATTCACGCATTGATGGAGGAGTTGATACAATATCTGCCAAACAACATCTGTTTTGTGATGGCGAGCCGCCATACCTTGCCCTTTGCCATGACAAAGCTGCGACTGCATAAATTGCTTTTTGAAATTACAGAGGAGCAATTACGATTCAACCTTGCGGAAATGCAATGTTTTTTGAAAATGCATCAGCAAGCCACCATTTCCGAAGCGGTTGCGCAGCAATATTTGCTTGAAACCGGTGGCTGGGCGGCAGCGCTCATGTTTATGCAATTTCCCAATATGGAGCATATGCATCTGGAGCAGCCGCCCAACCTGCATTGGAGCAACCGCGAAATGATGTATCATTATTTTGCAGAGGAATTATTTCAGCAGCTTCCTGCGGAATTGCAGACGTTTTTAACAGAAACGGCTGTACTAGAAAGCTTAGAACCAGCGCTGTGCAACGCATTGACCGAAACAACAAGCAGCGGCAGTGTCTTAGAGGATTTATTTCGGCAAAATATTTTCATTACCAAAAATGAAGCCGGCATTTATCGCTACCATCATTTGTTTCGCGATTTTTTGCTGCAACAGCTGGGGGAACGAAAAAGACCGCTGCAGCAGCGTGCCGCGGGCGTTTTTGCAGCACATGGACAGTATATGCAAGCGGTGGAAACCTATTTGTTGATTGGTGCGTATGCGTGTGCAGTACAAAACATTGAAAAAAGTGCACTGAAAATGGTGAAATCCTGCAAATGGAACACATTCCAACGCTGGTTGCGCCAAATTCCCGCACACTATCAGGAAGAGTCCCCGCATGTCATGCTGCTGCAAGGAATTGTGGATAATTATAATGGCTTGTGGGAGCTTGCGGTGGAACGAATCGAAAAGGCGGAGCACCTGTTTTTGCAAGCACAGGACACGCAATATCTGCTGGAAGCACGCTTTCAAAAAGCAATTACTCTGCGCAGAGCAGGAGAGTTACAAAAAAGCATTGAGATTTTGGAGATTGCAATTCACGGTGCGCGCGCATTTCCTCTTACAAAATGGTATACCATTATTCTAGAAAAAGTAAATACGCTGATGTGGATTGGTGCGCTGCAAAAAGTAGTCGATGCCCTGTTGGAAGGGCTGCAGCTTGCAAAGCTTCAGAATGAACCGCAGTTGATTGCCTATTTTCTGGAGCATTTGGGCGCAGTGCATTATGCAAAAGGCGAATATTACACGGCGGTGGAATATTATCAGCAGGCAGAAGCATTGTTCCCGCCAAAATCCGAGGGATTTTCAAAGTTTGAGATGGAGCGTTATTCCCAGAAAACAACATTGGCAAAAATTTATCGGGATTGGGGCGAGTTGGAGAAGGCGCTTTCCTTGATTTCCGAAGTCATTGCTGCCAAAGAATCCTATGGTTTTATGGATGATTTACCGCGCGCCTATCATGAACTGGCATTGATTTCTCAAGATATGGGGAAAACCAAGCAGGCAGAACAGTATTTTGAAAAGGCAACACGTCTATATCAGCGAATTGAACGTCGAGATTTTCAATGGACATGGCATTTGGCATTGTATGGAAAGATTTTGGCTGACAACGGCAAGACCGAACGCGGAACAAAGCTGATTGCGCAGGCAATCTCCTGCGCACGAGAGAATTCGGAATTCAATCTGGCACTTTGTGAGTTTATAGGATGCTATACGCTGCTGCAAACACGCAAAATAGAGGAAGCCATCCAAATGGTAGAGCACGCGCTTACGGTTGCCAGACGAGTGGGCGCTAAGAATCTCATTGCGCAATGCTGTTGGGCACTGTCCAATATTTATTTAGGCATTGGTTTGCAAGAAAATGCCCTATGCTGTGCGAAAGAATGCTTAAGTTTGGCATCGGCAGAAAACTATTTGCAGATTTTTCTCTCCTATCCCAAAACCTCTCTGCCATTTCTTCGGTTGAGTCTGGGTTTGGGTATCGAAACAGCATTTTTGGATAAAATCATTTTGCGGCTGGGAAAAACGGCGATACCGATGCTTTCCGAGCTTGCATCTGGGGCAGCCAAGGCAGTGCAGCTGCGCGCAAAGGCTCTGCTGGCGCAGGTCCAGCCGCATACGGACACACAGCAGGATATTCTGCACATCCGTACCTTTGGAGCCTGCGAAATCGTTCTAACCGAGAACCAGCAGCCGCTTATGTGGAAAACAGCAAAAGCTGCGGAAATCTTCCTGTATTTTATAAAAAACACCAATACAGACCTCAGCAAAGATGCTATCTTAGAAGACCTTTGGCCGGAAACCAATCCAGAAAAAACATCCAAAAGATTGCATACATATGTCTATCAAATCCGTAAAACGCTGCAAGCAATCGGTCTAGATGCCAATTTCGTTTACAAAAACAAAGGGTACACTATTAGCTCTGCCCAAATTTGCTGCGATGCAAATGCGTTTGTAGCATTGCTGCAAGCTGCCCGCCACGAAAAGACCGAAACTGTGAAAATTTCCAAGATGGAACAAGCAGTGCAGCTGTATCAAGGTGACTACTTGCAGGGCTTGTACAGCCAATGGGTGTTAGAAGCACGAAACCAATTCGAGCTGCTACTCATCCATGCCCGCAAGGAACTTGCCGCGTTGTATCTCGCAAAACAGGACTATTCCGCAGCGGAAAAGCACCTGCTCGCAATCTTAACAATCGACCCGCTTTGCAAAGAGGTGCATGATAGTCTGGTGGATGTGTACAAGCAAAGCGGCAACCGCGCGGCCGCGGTGCAGCAGCAGCAACGCTATCAATGCGTGGTCAAGAACAGTTTTGACACGACAGATGGGGAATCATTCCTTTGAAAAACAAAAACATCGCCCTCTGATGCACTTTTATGCAACAGAGGGCAATGTTTTTATGCAAATTAGGGGAAGTCAACCAAATGGGTTATACATCGGTTTTCCAAAGACCATGCAGGTTGCAGTATGCAAACACCGTAACCGCCGCATCATCCTCGCAGAGGGTAAAGCAAGTAATCGGCTCACCGGTTTTGAGTTGCTTCACCTGTGTGCCCTTTTGGGTCTGCAGCGCAACCCACGCGATGTAATGCTCTTCTGTCATCGGGTGCAACACAGAACCAACGGTGACTTTGACCGTATTGCCCTCAATCTGGACAACCGGAGTATGCTTCTCAACCGCGGCATCCACCGTGTTTGGCACGAGTTCATGCATTTTTTCGCCGCAACAGACAACCGGCACACCGGATGCTTCCACAAAAGTGATGATGTTGCCGCAGTGCTCGCATTTGTAAAATTTCATAGCTGTGTCTCCTTTTCATAGTCCGTAGAGGATTTTTTCATTGCTTTGCCGGAAAGACCGACCAAGCAAACTATGTTCATATTGTAGCAAATACTGGGCAATATTGCAATTAGCATTTGTAATTTTTGTGAAAAATATGCCAGCTTCTTTGGTACAAAACAAACGGAACGGAAAACATAGTACTGTAGTATGAAAAAGTGCCCGCAACACATCGTTACGGGCACGGTAATCGGGTATCCAGTGTGGCAAATCATGCTTCGCCGCATTCATCATGGTGCTGGTGCTCGTGGCAAACCGAACCGGTCGACACCAGACTGCCGTTCAGATAGCCTTGTACAGCCGCCTGCGCGTCACCCGATGCCCCAACGACAACTTCCACGTTGCGCTGATTGAAAATATCAATCGCGCCGCCGCCCATGCCGCCGCTGATGATGACATTGACCCCGCGGTCCGCCAGAAAATTGGGCAGGAAGCCGGGACGATGCCCGGGATTTGCAACGCTTTCGGTCTGGACGATGCTGCTGTTTTCCACGTCAAACAGCATAAAATGCGGACAGTGTCCAAAGTGCTCGGTGACGTTTTTGCCTTCGCTTGCAACTGCGATTCTCATCATGTTTTTGTCCTCCTAAAAAATAGTGTGTTCGTTTTTTGTAGAATATGAAACCTCAAAACAGCTTCCCAAGAAGCGTTTGGAGCAAGGTTGTCTGTGTGCCTTACGCGAAAATGGTGCAGCTATCGCCGGACGAAAGATACCGAATATGGTCACCCATCACCGCCTGCAAACCTGCAAAGGCTTCTGTGCCTGTGCAGTGGCAGGTGTAATATTGTGCCTTTGTATGCAGCAGGAATTTACCAATTTCGGTCACAAGGGCAGGGTCTTCACTGCGCTTCAGTCCATGGCTGTATAAGTGAAATCCACCAATGACTGCGTCCGGAAATACACCTGTCATGGCGTGAAAGTGCTCTAAAATATTGACAATGCCGTTGTGTGCACAGCCTGCAATCAGCAGGGTTTTGCCGTTTTCGTGCACAATGAGATTTTGCTCATGAGAAAAATCATCCACCACCAGCGCGTTGTTCTCCATCATAAACAAGCTGTGGTTGCCCGATGGCAGAAGCCTGTCCCCCTGCACCCCTGCAAACAGCGTCAAGGCATCATCAATATAGGTCTGGTCGTCACAGAACACAAACTGCTCATTTGGCAGCAGCGCGGCATCCAACCCAATATCGGCAATTTGCCCATGCAATCGGCTGGCATAATGCTTTTCAAAGGCACGCTTGTGCGCATAGATTTTAGCGTGTGCGTTGCACGACAAAAAGGTGTGCAGACCACCACCGTGGTCATAATGTCCATGGGATAGGACGGCAAGGTCTACCTGCGCCAAATCAACGCCCAGTTTTTGTGCATTTTCGGCAAATAGACCGCTTGCGCCCGTGTCAAAGAGTAAGCCATGCGTTGCCGTTTCCAACAGCAAGCTCAGTCCATGTTCACAGCCAAAAGCGTCTGAGACGGCAGTATTTTCCGCCAAAACATATACTTTCATGGAGTTTCCCTTTCGTTTTCTGTCAACAGCAGCTGCATGGTGCGGTCATACACCGCCTTTGCAGCCTGCCCTGCGGCACAATCGATGGCGGCAATGGTTTTGCCTTGGTTGACCGCCTGCACCGCCATCGGGTCGAATGGAATTTTGCCGACCAGCGGTAGGCTGTGCGCTTGACAAAATGCGTCAATACGTGCGGTGTTTTCGGCATGAATGTCATATTTATTGATGCAAACCGCTGCCTTTGTGCCAAAGGTTTGAGCGGTTTTTAAGATGCGTTCCATATCGCTGATGCCGGAAATAGACGGCTCGGTCACAATCAGCACCAAGTCCACCCCGCTAAGCGACGCGATGACAGGACAGCCAATGCCAGGCGAACCATCGATGATGGCGAATGGAGTCGCAGGCGATGCCGCCTCGCGCATCTGCTTCTTGACCTCTGTGACGAGCAAGCCGGAATTGCCGCTGCCCATGCGCAACTGTGCGGTAGAAAAGACGCGGTTTTCGTCCAAATACTGCATCAAATCACCTGCCACAGCGGGCTGCATGGAAATGGCTTGTACAGGGCAAACTGCCTCGCAAACGCCGCAGCCCTCACAAGCATACGGGTCTATTTGGTAGCCGTTTTGGGTGGTAATTGCATCAAATCGACAGGTTGTAAGGCATTTACCACAGCGGATACAGCGTGATGGGTCAATCATCGCTTTGTCCATGCCGTAGAAATCCGTGGTCTTTGGGTCGTTGGTTTGTGCGGTCACCAAATGCAGGTTGGGTGCGTCCACATCGCAATCGGCATAAGCGTGTGCTTGTGCCAGCTGGATAAAGGCACTGGCGAGGGTGGTTTTCCCTGTGCCGCCTTTACCGCTGAGGAGCAGCAGCTGTTTCATGGCGCACCTCCTTTGTGATGGTATCCAGCAGATTCAGAAACAAGTCGCGATACTGCGTATGCTCGCGGACGATGATTTTGGCATCGGCATTTTTTGCCCCAAGGGTTCGGTCAAAGGGGATTTTGCCCAAGATGGGAATATTACGTTCTATGCAGAAGATTTCTGCCGGATTTTCGCCGTCTTGACACTTGTTGAGCACAACCCCATGCGGTTTTTGGAAGAGGCGCACCAATTCATATACCATTTGCAGGTTGTGCACACCGAACAGCGTTGGTTCGGCAACCAGCACACAGAAATCTGCGTCCTTGATGCTTTCCATTACGATGCAGGCACTTCCAGGGGGACAGTCGATGAAGGTTGGTCGGTCGGATGGTTGGCGGCACTCTGCCAACAGACTGCGGATGATGGGCACACCGGAGGATTCCCCGATGTGCAGAACCCCAGTGCGCACCTGTACGCCTTCGGACACGCCATTTTGTATGACGCCGATTGGTTTTTCGATTTCCGAAAGCGCATCCTCCGGACAAAGCAGCACACAGCCGCCGCAGGAATGGCAAACCTCCTCAAACAAAAACGGTTTATTTTTCACAAAGGCAAGCGCATTGAATTTGCAAAAATCCACGCATTTTCGGCAGCCGACACAGCGCGTGGCATCTACCACTGGCAACCGCACGGTGACGATTTCCTCCGAAAGTAGCTGCGGCTGAAAAAACAGGTGTCCGTTTGGCTCTTCCACATCACAGTCAATATACTGTGCACGTTCGGCAACTGCCGCCAGATTGACCGAAACCAAGGTTTTGCCGGTGCCGCCCTTACCGCTGAGTACTGCAATCTGCATCGACTCAACCGCCATGATGATGGAAGCCTGCATGGATTTCGGTCAGCGCAGAGAGCTTTCCGTCCGCAAACGCCTGCAAATTGTCCATGGCAGAGCCGCTTTCGGTCTTGTAGATTGCAATATCCGCCGCGCGCAGAACCTCAGCGGCATTTTCACCGCAGCGCGGCGTCAGCAGTACCGCACAGTGGTGGTCTACAAGGGACTGTGCGGCTTTGATGCCAGCACCCCCTTGGCTTGCCGCGGCACTGTTGTCTAAAAACTGCGATTCTTGGGCTTCGGTATCGAAAATCAAGAAATAGGGCGTGCGCCCAAAGGACACGCAGACGGCAGTGTTTTCCTGCTTTTCATCAACTGGAATGGCTATTTTCATGTGAGTTCCTCCGTTTCATGGGTTTCTAAATAAGAATGAATGGCGTTTTGGAGTGCCCGCACCCCCAGATTGGAGCAGTGCTGCTTGGTTTCCGGCAGTCCGTCTAACGCGAATGTCACATCCTCCTCGGTAATCGACAGTGCTGCCTCCAGTGTTTTGCCCTGCGCCAAAACAGAGGTCATGCTGGAGGTTGCAATGGATGCACTGCAGCCAAACACCAGATAGCTGACGTGCGTCAAAACACCTGCCTGCACCTTGATATACATGGTTAAGGCATCGCCACAGGCGGGGTCACCAAACTGCCCTTGGGCATCTGCATCGGGCATACTGTGTGCGTTTCTGGGGCACATAAAATGCTCCATCACCGTTTGCGAATACATCATAGGGCGTCATCCTCCGCAGCTGCGAGTGCCGCACCGCAGCGATGTCTGCGGCAGCCTTTGCCACAGCCGCCGCCGTCACAAAGACGGTATTCGCCGCCCTCAATCCAGAGGATTTTGCCGTTGACCAGGGAGTCGGCAAGCTTTTTGCGTGCATCGTTATAGATGCCCTGCACCGTTGTGCGCGCAATGCGCATTTGCGCGGCACATTCCTCCTGTGTAAACCCCTCTAAATCAATCAGGCGAATGGTTTCATATTCATCCACCGTCATCTGCACCATTTTTTCTGCATCTGGCAATGCATCCAGCGGTCCAAAACGGCTGTTTTCCGGCAGACAGCAGACTTTTCTCCACTTTCTTGGTCTGGGCATGGTATGCACCTCCATCGAATGACCAAAGCTTTGTTTCTGACATATGTCATATTCATTATACTGCATTTCTGACATATGTCAACTAAAACTTTGCCAACAGGGTTCGGTGCTATGCATATGGGTTCTTCATCTTGCAGAAGGATATTTCCTGTGTTAGAATAAAGAAATAAAGACAATTCGTCGAAAGCGGGATAGTGTTATTTATCAGGAAAGGGTGTATATGTATGGACATCAACAATTCGGTTTTTAGAACATCTGCTTCTTCGCAAGGTTCGGCCAAGGTTATGCCAGCCGCTGAAACTGCCCTGCAAACGCCGCAAAATATGCAGCAAACCACGACAGCCGCACAGGACACCTCCCAAACCGCAGCCGATGGCTTTGCCGTTTCGCAAACCGCGGCAACCTCCAATACTGCGGTTACCTACAGCCGAAAAGAGGCCTCTAAGGGACTGCAAGCCTCAGAGGTACAGGATTTGGTGTCGCAGCAGGCGGACTCCTACAGTGCCATGGTGTCCGAGATGCTCACAACCCAACTATTCCAGACCAAAAATGCCGATGGTCTTTCCCTTGGCGAGGTGCTTTCCAGCGCATTGGGAACCGATGGCACCGCATTAAAAGATGTGCTTTCCTCATTCCAAATTTCGGACGAAGATGCACAAACCGCCGCCGATGCCGTCAGCGAAGATGGGGATTGGGGGGTTGATGCTGTTGCATCACGCATCATGGATATGGCAGTTGCGCTCTCCGGCGGAGATTCCTCCAAATATGAAGAACTGAAATCTGCTGTGATGCAGGGTTTTAGCAATGCCGCTTCCAAATGGGGCGTTGACGACATCAGCGATATGCCATCTATCACGAGCGACACCTACACAGAGGTGATGAATCGGTTTGACTACTTAGAGGCAAACGGCACAATGGATGGCTATGGTGAAAGCAGCGCAGAAGCATAAATCTATTCATTCAGAGATGCATACCATCGAAAAACCCACCCAACCTTTTACGGTTTGGGTGGGTTTTTCTTGCGAAACAACACATCTGCCACAACCAACGCCACGATACTACCCCCACCTTTCGTCAGCAAAAAGGCGGATAGCATCGCAGGGTCCGCTGTGGACACAAATCCCATTTGGCTACCAAACATACTGCAGGCGCATACCATCCATGCCGTATTCAGCACTACCCCGCGCGAGGACATTTCCTGCATCATCGCAAACACCGGCACGGCACTGGCAGTGGACAGCAAAAAGCCGGTCATATCAAATGGCTTGAGCCGCAGTGCTTCGCTCATCCGCTGCAGCGGTTTGCGCAGCACCAATTCCAACAGATGAATTGCCGGTAAAATGCCGATTAAGGTCATGGTGACCGTGGTAACCAGTGCAAAAACCTCGTCAATCGGTGTCAAATTGGGAAGCACCGTCCATCCTGTTAAGATTTGCAGCAACCCAACGCTGTTTCCAACCACGCCCAACGCCAGCACGCCTTTTGCAAAGCCGCAAATGCAGCGCAGCACACAGTCCTCCATCCGCAGCAAACCGATTGCGAGCAAGAACGCAAACACGGCGGTCGGCAGCAAGTTCCAAAGCATTGCCCGAATGGACAGTCGGGTTACCATACCCCCTAGGATAGCGCCGATGGGCAGGGTCATCAATCCTGCAAGCAGACCCTGCACAAAAAACGGCTGGTTTTCTTTCGATACCATGCCAAACCCTACAGGAATGGTAAAGCTCAGCGTGCAGCCAAGGGTAGATGTCAACACAACCCCTACAAACTGCCCCACCGCGCCATCCTCTGCCAGCTGCATCGCCAAGGGATAGCCGCCCATATCCACACACAGCAGTGCCGCAATTCCAGCAGTGTCGAGCCGCAGAAAATGACAAATCGGCGTAATCATTGGTCGCAGAACTGCCACCACCACCGGCGCCATCATCATGATGCCTGTCATAGAAAACGCAAGCGTACCCATCAGGCGAAAGCCATCTTCAAATTTCTGCCCTGCACCGAATCGATTGCCAAAAATCCAATCCAGTCCGCCGAGCACCGCACCAACAGCGGCAACATATTGTATCAGTGTCTGTATCTGCATTTACAGTCCCCCCTGCACCAATAGTATCCACAAAGGAACGGTGATGACCATCAGCAGTGTGGTTTGCACCACGGCACGTGCCGCAAAATCCGGTGCACAATCATATTGTTCTGCATAGATGACGCCCAATGAAGCACAGGGCAACCCACTCATCAACACGCAAACCGACCCTGGAACCGTTGGAAACTGCAATGCCCGCACCGCCAGAAACATCAGCAGTGGCAGCACCAACAGCCGCAGCCCGCTCACCAAATAGCTCCATTTATCCCGCAGCAGCTCCATGGGATGCATCCGTACAAACGAACTGCCAATCAGCAGCAGGGAAAGCGGCGTGGTCATGTTGCCAATCGCCGTGCAGGCATCCTGCAGCACGGTTGGCAGGGCAAGCGGCGTTAGTACCAACAGCGTTGTAATAAACGATGCAATGGTGACAGGTGTCCGCAGCAGTGCTTTCCAGCCCTCTGCACCGCTGCCTGTGATTTTGGCAACCCCCCATGTGAAAAAGGTCAACTGATAGCCGATGTTGAAAATCACGGCATAGAGCATGCCTTCAGCACCATACAGCGCATACATGATGGGAAATCCCAAAAACGCCGTGTTGGCATACACCGTTGTAATGACAAAAATGGTCTTTTGGGCGGATGCAAGCGGTAAAAATCGGCTGATACACAGCAGCAGCACAATGCTCACCGCATAGTACCCCACCGTTGCCGCCGCACTCAGCCGCAGACCGACCGCAAGCTCTGCCGACAGCGTGACATCCCCCGAAGCCAAAATGGCAAGCGGCAAAATCGCAGAAATCAGCAGTCCGGACAACCCTTTTTCCACCACATCGGGCAGTAATCCTCGTTTTTTTACCCAAAACCCAAACAGCATCATCAACATAATTTTGAGCAGCAGTTCCCACAAAGTGCCCATCCGTTTCTCCCCCTTTCGATTTTTTGAAAAAAGGACGGCACTTCTGCCGTCCCTCAATCCGCATTTAAATGTAGCCGCCATATGGCTTTTGTGCCACTGCAAGATGCATCCATTTGATGAGCGTGATGAAATCAAACACCGGCAAACCGGTTGCACGCTGTACGTCGACTGCATACGGAGGCATATCGCTGCATTCCAGCAGAATCGCCCCCATTTCAGGAGATGACTGTTGTGCATCCAACGCCGCTGCGACCACTTCCTGCCGCACCTTTTCGTTGTCAAACGTGCCTCTTCCTTCCAAAATGCAGGAAAACTGCTCTGCGTGGCGCAAATCCCGCAGGACGAGCCGCTCCCGACTGTTCGTACCGCATGCCGCCAGCAACTTATCTGTGAGTGAAGAAAGGTCAGCGGTTAAAATGCCGATGTGCTGGCTTGGCCGCAGCAGGGTTTTCACCCAAGGAATCTGCACCAAGCTGGACAGTGCCACAGGAATCTCCAAGGCGTCTGCCAGCTTCTCCTGATAGTTCCCGAAGAAGCCGCACGCCCCTGTAATGGCACGCACCCCTGCCTTTTCCAGCTTTTTTGCCGCCCGCAAAATATCCTCAAAAACATCATCCCCTGCGGCGAACAATCGGTCAATGGTTAAGCCTTCCACCGCCTGCATACAGACGGGAAACGGATACGTTGTGGCATTGACCACATTGCCCGGCAGTAAGGGATAATGCACATCATCGATATACAAAATCCCGATGGAGAACCCTGCTGTATTCTGCCCCTTTGGCATGGAGATAACCCCACCCCCGCTCGGCGGCAAATATCCATATTCTCTTGCCATGTTATGCCGTCACCTTCTTTTGAAAGCGTGAGAACTGCAGTTTGGAAATGTCAAAATCCAGTTCCTCGCCTGCAATCATTTGTGCCATCAGCTTGCCTGTGATGGGGGATAAGCAAATGCCATCGCCCTCATGCCCTGCCGCAATATAATAACCCGGCAGTTCCTCCACCTCGGAAACAATCGGCAGATGGTCTTCCACAAAGGGACGCACGCCTGCATAAGAACGGATACAGCTGATGTCCCGCAGCACGGGATAGAACCGCAGACCACGCTCTGCAATGGCTTTCATCGCTTCCACTTCCGAGCGGATGTCAAAGCCACGAAAGCCACGATAGCCGCCGAGCAGAAGATTATTGGCATGGGTATATTCAATATTGAACGCAACATTGTATTCTTCCACCAAGGGAGAAACATTGCGTTTGAAGTTAATATTGTCAAATTTCGACATCATATAGCCAAATTCCAGCACCTTGTGGAACGAAATCTTTTCGCACTTTTCAGAAATCAGATTCATGCCCTTGCGTGGCTGAATCGGAATATCAAGTCCGCTCAGCGCACCGATTTCCGGTGCCCAAACGCCGCCGCAGTTGACGATTTTCGCCGTTTTAATCGTGCCTTGGTCGGTGGAAAGCTGAAATCTGTCTTCGATACTTTGAATGGAATCGATTTTGCAATAGGTATACGTGGTCAGCCCTAGCTTCTTGCCCTCTTCAGTGAACGCAAAGCAGACCTTATACGGGCTCATCGCCGCATCACCAGGTGTCCAAATGCCACCCACCATGTCCTTTGCCAAAAACGGTTCCATCTCGCACAGTGTTTTGTTGTCCACCATGCCCATGTCATAGCCATCCGCCGCTTGCTGTGCAGCATATTGGCTTGCCGCTTCATATTCGGCATCGGTTTCACAAACATACAAGCAGCCTTTGCGGTCAAACTCAAAATCATAGTCGAATTTTTGTGCCAGCTCTTCATAGTGGGCAATGCTTGCCGCACCCATCATGGTATCCAGTCCCGGCTGTTTGTCACAAATCAGTGCGACTGCATCACAGTGGCTGGAGGAGCCATGTGCAATATCGCCACGGTCAATCAGCGCAACCTTGAATCCCTTTTCGCAAAGGTGATAGGCAACGGATGAACCGATTGCACCCGCACCAATAACTGTTACATCAAACATCGCCATTTACTCCACCTCCCCATCTGCCAACTCGCCAAAGCTGATGGGACGCACCGGCGGGCGCGGACTGGACGAGCCCACCGCCTCCAGCGGCAATCCCAATTCACTGCACAAAATCTGCTGTACCATCTTTTCACAGGTGCGGCCTTGACACAGTCCCATCCCTGCACGCACGCGACGCTTGACGCCTGTGACATCACGCGCACCTTCTGCAATCGCCTGCTTGATTTCCCCCACCGTGATTTCTTCACAGCGGCAGACAATCATGTCCAAATCGTTGAACGCTGCCATCAGAACGCCCCCCTTTCGATGCCACGCACTTCATCGGCGTATGCTTTCGGAATTTCCACCGTAATTACCGGTGTATGGTCAAAGGTGTCAGGATTCATAATCTTGACCACCGTGCCCTGACAGACCACTTTGCCTGCACGATTCACCGCATTCACCGCTGCGCCGACCTCTGGCTGTGGGAAATATTCATATGGAAAGCCCACGGTTGCCGTGGTTTCGGAATACGCCTTGTTGACGATGAAAATCGCAAGCCCCGGACATTTTGCCACGCACATCCCACATCCTGTGCAGCTGTCTTCCGTCAGCTGCGGCAAATTGATGATGGGTTCGCCGACACAAATCGCGTGCGCTGGACAGGACGACTCACATGGATTGCAGGGAATTTCCTGCACACATTCAATGACGGCAACCGCTCCTGCGGCATACCGTGCCTGACTAGGAACGGCGCGCATCGCCGTAAGTTCTTCATAGGTTAAAAAACCGTTTTTCAAAAGCGGCATCTTGCACACCTCCTCTTAAACCACTGTCGGAACACCGATTTTTTCGGTATATTCCGCTAAAATATCAACCTTCGCCTGCTGGCGGCGTTCACCAAACGGGCCCATACGCAATGCCTTGACACGTGCCCAGATTTCATCCTTCGCCGCCGTTGCCGCCTCGTCAGACAGATACCCCAGCGACTGCGCCGCCGAAATACCTGCAATACGTCCCTCTTCCAGCGCGGTATTGGCTTCCTCTACCCCTGTGGTATCGCCTGCGATATATACCCCTGCATGGGAGGTTTCCATGTCACGATTGTGCAGCGGCACACGTCCCAATGTGGGATGGAAGGTAAATTCACACTTCAGCAGTGCTAACAGTTCGGTGGTAGGCTTCAGTCCTGCACCAATGGCAACGGTGTCTGCCTCCAGCGTTTGCTCTGTGCCTGCAATCGGCTGAAATTTTTCATCCAATGCTATAATTTCCACCTGTGAAACACGATTGCCGTCGGAAATGACACGCTTGATGGTGTGTCCTGTGTAAATCGGCACGCCTGCGCGTGCAATCTTTGCCGCGTGCACCGCATAGCCGCCCACCTTGGGTGCCGCTTCTACCAACGCCACCACATCACAGCCTGCCTGCATCAGTTGATAGGATACAATCAAACCGACGTTGCCGCTGCCGAGCATCACCACTTTTTTGCCGGGTTTCACATGATTGACATTGACCATCGTCTGTGCCGCACCTGCACCCACCACGCCCGGTGTTGTCCAGCCCTCAAACCGCACTACATTCTCCGATGCGCCTGTGGCTACGATGATTTTTTTGGCATGAACGGTGACAAATTCGCCGGAAGTGCCGTCACTGCCATGGCGAATGCCAACCTTGTTGCCAGGGAATAACCCAATCACCGTGCTGCCTAGCCAAAGCTCCACGCCCTTTTCCTGCGCTTCTTTCAGCATCATTTCTCCAATGTCCATGCCACGTGTGCCAGAACGATGTGCACTGGAGCCGAAAAACTTATGAATCTGCTTGAATAGCTGTCCGCCCGGACGCATATTCAAATCCACCAGCAGAACCTGTGCGCCTGCACCCGCCGCTTCAATCGCTGCCGCCAATCCCGCAGGACCTGCGCCAACAATCACAACTTCACGTTCCAGCATGCTACACACCTGCCTTTCCCAAGCCATTTTGTGTTTCAATGACCATACCGGCACGCACTGGTGTGATGCAGGTGCGCACATTCGGCTTGCCATCTACCACCATGGCACAGTCTGTGCACTGTCCAATGCCGCAGAACAAACCGCGTGCCTCTTGTTTTTTGACGGTATATCGATTCACGATGATGCCTTTGGCAAGCAATGCCGCCAAAATCGCTTCACCTTCATATGCTTCTATGGTTGTTCCATCGACGGTGATTTCCACCAGCTTTCCAGTTGGTTTGGTGTCCAAAATCACGTGTTCTTCTACTCTCATGCACACTTTTTTCGCCCCCTGCCCTTATATTAGACATACTACCCTACTATTTTTTTACTGAATATACGCCATAACTTCCATCTCAACCAATGCACCATCTGCCATACCTGCCACCTGCACGCAGCAGCGGGCGGGAAATGGGTCTGTGAAATAACTGCTGTATACGGCATTCATACCCGGCTTATCTTCTGCATTTGCAATATAAATCGTGCATTTCAGCACCTTTTGCATCGAAGAACCTGCCGCTTCCAGTACCGCTTTGATATTTTCCATCGTCTGGCGGGTCTGCGCTTCGATGCCGCCTTCTACCAAAGCTCCATCTGCGCCGATGCCAACCTGTGTTGCAAACACTAGATTTTCAAATTGCAAGCCCTGCACATAAGGTCCTGCCGCAGGTGGACACTTATCGGTCATAATTTCGATTTGCTTTTTCATGAAAATCACTCCTTTTAAAACACAATCTCCAGATTTTTATTGACCAGATTGGTCGGTGTTTCTTTTTTAGACAGACGCTGAACCAACTGCTCAAGCGCCAATTTTCTTCCATTATAGAACGCATCAACGGACATAAATGCCGCGTGCGGAGTGATAACGGTGTTTTCAAGCGCAAACAGGTCGCTCTTCTCGGATGCTTCGTCTGCAATGACATCCACCGCCGCGCCCATGATTGCACCTGTCTTTAACGCTTCCACCAGTGCGGGTTCATCCACCACGCCGCCGCGTGCGGTGTTGATAAAGAATGCACTGTCCTTCATCTTGGCAAACTGCGCTGCACCCATCATCTTGGTGGTGACCTCGTTGAGTGGGCAGTGCATGGACACAAAATCGGAATTTTCCAGCAGTTCATCCAGTGTTTCTGCTTCTTCTGCGCCATATTCCGCCAAAAATTCCTTGGTCTTGGTGGGAGCATATACCAAAACATTCAGTCCTAGTGCCTTCAAAATGGGCATCATTGCTTTTGGAATGGAGCCAAAGAACACCATGCCAAAGGTCTTTCCCGTCAAACGATGCAGTTCATATCCCAAAAGCGGATTCCACTGCCCTGCACGGACACTGCGGTCTAAATAGGTAATCTTGCGGGTTAGGTCAAGCAGCATACCAATGGTATGGGTTGCGACCTCCTCGGTGCAAAATCCTGGGATATTCGTGACACATACGCCGTGTTCGGTTGCGGCATCAATGTCCACATTGTTGAAGCCAATGGACTGCAATGCCACGATTTTCAGATTTGGCAGCTTTTCCATGCGCTCTGCCGTCACTTGGTCATACTCTACAACCAGACCATCTGCTGTCTGCACTGCTTCGGTAAACGCCGTTGCACGTTCCGCATCCTTGATTTCAATTAACTCTATATCGGCAATGCCCCATTCCTGCAGCAGCTGATTTTCATAATCAAGATTGTCATCGATATTGTAATAGATTACCTTTGCCATGCGGATTCCTCCTTTACAGTGCAGCCGATACTTCTTGCACGGCTTCTTCAAAAATTTTCAGCCCTGCATCCAGTTCGTCCTTGGTAACATTGAGCGGCGTTGCAAACCGCATACCGTTGCCGTTTACACCGCAGGAAAGCGTCAGCATATGCTTTTGCAAGCACAAATCCTTGATTTTCGCAAACAAATCGCCTGCTGGTGTACCGTCCAAATGACAGATTTCACACGCAATCATCAGTCCCAGACCACGCACATCATAGATAATCGGATATTTTTTCTGCAATTCCACGAGGCGTTCCTTGAGATAAGCGCCCATTTCGTTGACATTGCTCAAAAGGTTCAATTCGTCAAATTGGTCCAGCACTGCGCCTGCCGCCGCGGCCGCCACGGGGTTGCCGCCAAAGGTCGTGCCGTGCATCCCTGCGTGCCATTCGGACATGATTTCTTCTGTTGAAATGATGGCACTCATCGGCAAACCGCCTGCAATCGCCTTGCCCACGGTCATGATGTCTGGTACCACATCGAAATGCTCACTGGCAAACATCTTGCCAGTACGTCCATATCCAGACTGAATTTCATCGAAAATCAGCAGAATACCATGCTTATCGCAGAGTTCGCGAATGCTCTGCACAAAGCGTTTGTTCGGCACGACATAGCCGCCTTCGCCCTGTACGGGTTCCATCATAATTGCCGCGACGGTTTCCGGTGCTACGATATATTTAAACAGATTCTCCAGCTCTTTTAGACAAAAATCGGTGCGCTGTTCTTCATCAAACCCATCGGGGCACAAATCACGCGTCGGATAGGGCGTAAAGTACACGCCGCCCATCATCGGTTCGCAATATTTACGATACTTGGAGTTGGAGGCGGTGATGGTGGTCGCGCCCATCGTGCGTCCATGGAATGAACCCTTGAACGCAATGATTGCGGTGCGCTTGGTGTAAGCACGTGCCAGCTTCAGTGCGCCATCGTTTGCTTCCGCGCCGCCGTTGGAAAAGAAGATAGAGTTCAACGCGCCAGGGGTCTTTTCGGTCAAACGCTTGGCAAGCGCCAGGGTGCTGGGGAAGTTGACCAAGTTAAACGAACCGTTGATAATTTTGCCCGCTTGGTCTGCAATCGCCTGCACAATCGCAGGGTGGCTGTGCCCTAAGCAGTTGACCGCAATGCCCTGCACAAAGTCCAGATATTCTTCGCCTTCCACCGTTTTCACATAACAGCCTTTTCCACTTTCCACAATCAAATCGGTTGCCTTTGCCAACGCTGGGCTCAAAAACGGCTTATACTCGTTAAATTTCATCATACTACACAATTCCTTTCCAAACTTTTATATACTTACATACGCCTTAAACTTGCATTGCCTGCTGTAAAATCATACGCACATCGTCTGCCTGCACCGTCACAGGATTCATCGGCAGCAGCCGATATGCCATCGTGCTGCTGATAATTTCATCAAACATCTCGGATTTGACACCCATTTCCCCCAAGGATTTCGGAATCCGAATGTCTGCCGAGAGCTGCTGCACGGCTTTCACAGATTTTCCTGCGGCTTCACGCAGCGTCAAACCATCTGTTTTTTCACCCAACAAAGCTGCAATATGTGCGAATTTCTGCAAATTCCCTGGCAGGTTATTTGCCATCACATAGGGCAGCATCACCGCATTGGTCATGCCATGCGGGGTATGTGCCGCGCCACCAATCGATTGGCTGATGCCATGCACCGCACCCAAACCTCCATTTAGGAATGCCGCCGCACCCAGCACCGCCGCAATCGCCATGGCACTGCGTGCTTCTCGGTTGGTGCCGTCGGCAACCGCCGTACGCAGATATGTGCCGACGAGTGCAATGCACTTTTCCGCATAAGCATCGCTGATGAGGCTTGCATTGCGGGACACATAGGCTTCAATCGCGTGTGTCAGGGCATCCATGCCTGTGGATGCGGTAATCGCAGGCGGCATCCCTATTTGCATGAGCGGGTCGATAACTGCATATTTGGGAATCAAGCTATCGTGTGTAATGGATAACTTCACGCCTTTTTCGGTGTCATCCACCACACTCGCCGCTGTGACTTCACTGCCACTGCCCGCAGTGGTCGGTACGGCAATCAGCGGAAGCACCGTATGCTGCACCGACTTACTGCCGCCGAATAAATACTCTCGAATCGAGCCTTCGTGCGTGGCAAGCACCGCCATCGCCTTTGCGGTGTCAATCGGACTGCCGCCGCCAATGGCAATCAGCAGCTTTGCGCCGCAGTCCCGCAGAAATGCCGCCGCGGTGTCAATCGCTTGCACATTGGGTTCGGGCATGGTGTTCGTATATACCGTACACTGATACCCATCCGCTGTGAGTGCTGCGACAATTTCGGTAAAATAAGCATCCTTGGATACGCGCGGCCCTGTCACAATTAAAATCCGTTTTTCTCCCTCGGGCAGCAGCCCTGCCGCCAGCGTTCCCAGCTCTTTTGCCGTGCCTTCGCCAAATACCACACGGGCAGGCATTTTAAATTGAAATTCCTTCATACGACCTCCCCTTTTTCATCGGCTCATACCAGTCATCATGGTGAAAACGCTTGTTTTTTTCACCGGTGCATCCGCTGGAAGCATTTTGGAACGGAATTTTCCCAAACGAACCTCCATCTTTGCAAATGCGTAATCAAACAGCACGCAAATCATCCAAAACAGCAGTGCCGCCATGATATAGGTTTCTAAAAACATCTGGTTGCCCGTGGCATAGTTTTTAGCGGCACCCATCATTTCCACAATCGTCACCATATACGCCAGTGAGGTCATTTTCAGCAAATTCACGAAATGGTTTCCAAATACCGGCGTTGCCACCACGACCATCTGCGGGACAATGATGCGGCGCATGGCTTGAAAATGCGTAAACCCCAAGGACATACAGGCTTCCATCTGTCCGCGCGGTACGGTATCAAATGCCGAAATCAGCATATCTGACATATACGGCGCATATGCCAGCCCGAACGCCGTCACGGCAAACAGCATCTTTGGCGGATTGCGCAAATCATAGGGAATGCCCAGCGTGGTCAAGATGTCGGGCATCGCATAATAAACCACATACAGCATCACCAGTACCGGAACGCCCTTCAAAAAGGAGCAAAGCGCGGTGGAAAGCTGTGCAAGTACGGGCACTCTGCCACGAATAAACAATGCAAACACGGTTCCCACTACCAACGCCAAGAGCACTGCAAGCAATGTCATATACATGGTTATCGGCAGCTTTCTGAGAATCGGCTGGATGCAAGAGAGTGCATATCCAAAATCCAAACTCATACCGAATCCCCTCCTGTCGCTCGTTTCGCCATGCGCCAACGCTTTTTAACGGGTGCATTTGGGCTGTTCCATCGATTCAAGTGCTGTGTCACCTTGCTGGAAATCACCATAAACACAATGCCAATCAACCAGTACAGGACTGCAACGGCTAAAAAAATCGATGTCTGTCCTACACCCATGGTGTTATAGGAAACCTGCTTTGCCATGCCCATCAGGTCTACAACACCGATTGCCATGCCAAGAGATGTATTTTTCATAAGCTCAATCACCATATTGGTAGTGTTCGGAAGCGCAGAAGCGGCCGCCTGCGGAAAAATGATGCGCCGAAAGACCTGCCAGCGGTTCATGCCGATGCTTTGACCTGCTTCCATTTGTCCACGGTCGATTGCCAAATACGCCGACCGAAAAATTTCTGCAAAAAATGCAGCCTCATTCAAACTAAATGCCACAACCGCATAAACCATGTTGTTCCAACCAGCGGTACTGATGCCAAAGACTTCCCGAAAAAGAATCGGAATCCCAATAAAGGTAATCAATATCTGTGCAATCATCGGTGTGCCGCGCATAAACGAAATATAGACACTTGCAAACCCACGCAGTACCTTGTGCGAGCTGAGTTTTGCCGCCGTCAGCAGCAGGGCAAGTACAAATGCGATGGCAACCGACAGGAACAACAGTTCAAAGGTGAGCGGCAATGCGCTGAACAGTACAGGCAGTTTTTCCAGTACGATTTGCATGATTTTCGCACCTCCTTTTTATTTTGGTATAACCAGTCAGACCAGTTGCTGTGGGAGAAAAGGAAGAGGAGCGTTCCTCTTCCTTGCAATCCCCCAGTTTATGAAAAGAGAAACAAGAAATGTGCAAATTAAGCGCCATACTGGCTGTAATCTTCCAGTGCACCCGTGCTTTCAGCAATCGCAAACACATCGACATCCAGCCATTTGTTTGCCAGCTCCTGCAAAGCGCCATCCTCATACAGCTTTGCAATCGCCGTATTGATTTCGTCACGGAACGCGGTCAAATCCTTGTTGATAACCACCACGCAAGGCGCGCAGGTGATGGGGTCAGAGCAAACCAAATTGTCCATCGGCTCCTGCTCCATGATGTCATAAAACATGGTATCGCCGCCGAACCAAACATCATATGTACCATTGGAAACGCCGCGGCAGGAATCTGCATAAGAAATATAGTTGGAAACCTCTTCCTGTGTAAACTGTACATCCGGATATTCCTCTGCCATGTTATGCAGCACGACATACAGCCCATCATTCGGTGGGTTCGGCACAACCACCTTGCCATTCAAATCTTCAAACTTGGTCATGTTGTCTTCCTTACGGGAAATCAAGTTTACCGGATAATAGCAGTTCGGAATCGACAAAATGAAGTTTTTCTCTCTTGCCGGTGTCACGAAATGTGCCGAGCAGGAAAGTGCATACGTACCAGCCTGCACCGCTGCCGCTGCCGCATCGGGCTCAACTGCATTATAATGGAATTCATATTCCGGCAAAAGTTCATCTACCTTGGTCAAAAATTCATAATCATAGCCCTGAAATTCGCCTGCATCGTCCACATAGGTATACGGTGCCATGCCAGTTAAAATTGCAATTTCCAAGGTCTGCGGATTGTCTGCGGTGGGTGCTGCTGCAGTTGTTCCTGCATCGGTTGTGGATGAACCGCAGCCCATCAGTGCAGTTAACAGCATCGTGCTTGCCAGTCCAAGTGCCACCATCTTCTTCAAGTTTTTCATTTTGCGTCCTCCCTTGTTGTGGGGTTGCCCCCTATCTAAACCTGTGTTTACCGACCGTATTGCATCCGCTTAAGCGGTTTCTGCATCTGCTTGGAGCAATCGCTTGAGAAATTCGCGTGTGCGCTCTTCCTTTGGCTGTTCCAGTACCTCTTCGGGCGTTCCCTGTTCTACGATATGTCCATCCGCCATAAACACCACGCGGTCTGCCACTTCTCGCGCAAAGGCAATTTCATGTGTGACCACAATCATGGTGATGCCGGTTTTTGCCACTGCCTTAATCGTGCCCAGCACTTCGCCGACCAACTCGGGGTCGAGTGCGGAGGTTGGCTCATCGAACAAAATCACTTCCGGATTCATAATCAGTGCGCGTACAATGCCAGCACGCTGTTGCTGTCCACCGGAAACCTGCGATGGATAATTATCCATGCGTTCCTTCAGCCCCACCTTTTCCAGCAGTGTAATTGCCTTTGTTGTAGCCTCTTCACGGGTTGCGCGGCGCACGATCATGGGGCCTTCAATCACATTTTCCAACAGTGTTTTGTTGCGAAACAGATTGTAATTTTGAAATACCATCGCCGTCTTGCGCCGCAGCTGCAAGATTTCATGCGGGGTTGCCTTTTTGCAGTTCACGGTGCAATTTCCTACGGTAATGCTGCCATCGTCTGGGGATTCCAAAAAATTGATACAGCGCAGCATGGTTGTTTTGCCGGAGCCGCTCGGTCCTAAAATGACCACCACTTCTCCCGTATTTACTGTCAAATCAATGCCCTTTAAAATGGGGTTTCCAGAAAAGGATTTCTGGATGTTTTTCAGTTCGACCATCTTGCGTTCCATTCGTGCCTCATCTCCTCTCACAGCTACCAGCCTGCGTATCCTTTGCTGCAAAAAATAAAAGACGCTGTGCAGAAGAGGTTTTCTCTCCTGCGCAGCGCCGTTGCTTGCATAGATACGATTTGTTTTTTGGTAGTACCAGTAGAACAATTTGATGGTTCTTAGTATAAGACCTTTTTTTAAATCCGTCAACATACAGATTGCACAAAGAACCTTTTTTCATTCCTGAAATATTTGGCTTGTTCAGCCTTCCGTAAATGCTTCTGCGGAAATTTGCTCCCGAATACAGGCGATATGCCTGCGGAAGGCTTCCTGTATATGCTCCGCCGAGCGTCGCTCAATCCCTAAAATCATTTCTCGATGCTCCCGCTGTGCGGTGACAATCCGCGCGGGATTCACGGGTGTCAGAAGGAACAAATTGGCATCCGCCATGTTGTAGATACTGCCTGCCAACAGGGTCAGCACGCTGTTTTTGGCACATTGTGCCAACGCCATATGGAACTCTCTGTCCAGCAATGCGAAATTTTTTCCATGGGTGCGGCTTTGCTCCATTTGGTCATAAAGCCCCCAAAGTGTCTCTAAATCCTGCGAATCTGCCTTTTCTGCCGCACAAGCCAAGATGGCAGTTTCAAATACTTCGCGCGCCTCTACGATTTCCTGCACCGATGCGCTGCTGCTTTCCACCACGCTGGTCAAGCTGTCGCTGAGGTCCTGCTGGCTTGGCTTGCAGACAAATCCGCCGCGGCCTGCCCGCACCTCCACAAACCCTTTTTCCCCCAAAACACGAATCGCTTCTCGAATCACATTGCGGCTGACGCCATAGCTTTCCGCCATGGAACGCTCGGAGGGCAGTTTGCTTCCCACTGCCAGCTCCCCCAACGCAATGCGCTTTTCTATCGTTTCTGCGATGGTTTCAAATAAATAATTTGACATCTCGCAGTCCTCCTTGCATCGTCATTTTTTATACTACTGGTAGTACCACTGTTTTTAGGATAGCATATTATCAATCAATTACAAGTGGAAATCTGCACAAAGCAACTGTAGTTTTTCCAAAAAAATATTCTGCTCTGCAGAAAAAAACAAGGCAGCCGCATCAGCAGCCACCTTGTTTTGTGTACTATCACTGGTAAAAAGCAGGGGTTTCCGGCATGGTAATCGGCAGAATCTGCTTGCCATTGCGCGCTTGAATCAGCGTATCCGCTGTGACACAAGCCACAAATCCATCCCAAGAGGATGGTCCTACCGGTCCTGCTGTTTGGATGCTGTCCACCCACGCGCGGAATTCGGTGTCATACGCTTCCACAAACCGCTGTGACCAGTCGTTGTAAATCTCATAGCGGCTCTGGCAATCGGTGCGCATGAGAATCGTATTGGGGTCGGGCAGGCGAATTGTGCCCTTTTCGCCAACGATTTCACACTGGATGTCATAGCCGTAGCCAGAGGACATATTCACCTCTACATCAATGCGCGCACCGCTTTTGGTTTCCAGCAGCATAATTTGCGGGTCAAGCAAGCCCTCCGCCGCATACTGATTTTGCTTGACCGTCAGCACCTGTCCGCTTGCATAATCCTCATTCAGCAGCCAGCGCAGAACATCAATTTCATGAATACCGGAATTTTTAATGGTCATATCCGAGGTGTGGCTCGGTACGTGGCTCAGGTTGCGATGGCAGGCATGAATCATCAGCGGTCTGCCGATGGCACCAGATGCGATGGCCTCTTTTAGGGCAACATACCCGCGGTCATATCGCCGCATAAAGCCCACCTGTACCATGCGCTTGCCTGCCGCTATTTCGGCATCCACAATGGACTTGCACTCTTCTGCAGAAGTGCCCAGTGGCTTTTCGCACAAAACCTGCTTGCCCGCAGCGATGCACGCCAGCACAAATTTGGCATGGCTGGCATCATTGGAGCAGACAACCACGGCTTCCACATGTGGGTCTTTTATCAGGTCTAGCCCATCCTGATAAAATCGGATGCCATACTGCGCCGCGACCTTTTCGCCGCTGTCCGCAAACACATCTGCACAAGCCGTTACTTCGGCATTTGTCAAAACTTCTGTGATGCGGCGAATGTGGTCTTTGCCAATCGCACCGCAGCCGATAACCCCTAATTTTGTTACCATATGATATTCTCCTCTTAAAATCCTTCCATGGAAGCCTTAATTGCTGCAATGGCTTCGGTGCTGCTTGCCTTCGGATACAGTTCAAATGCGATGTCACTAGCATAGCCAATCTCTTGCAGACAAGCGAACACACCGCGATAGTTGATGATGCCTGTGCCCGGCTCATGTCTGCCCGGACAGTCCGCAATGTGAATATAATCAATCGAATCCTTGTATTTTCGCAGGGTTTCACAGGTTTTGCCCTCGCTGAGGAACATATGATAGGCATCAAAAATGACCTTGATATGCGCAGAACCCACCATGGACGTGATTTCCACCGCATCGGTGGTATTGGTTAAAAAGTTGCCGCAGTGGTCGGTTTCGATGTTCAGTGCTTCCAGACAGAAGGTGATGCCCGCTTCCTCGGCAAGGGGTGCCATACGCATGAGATTGCGGAACATGGCAAGCGTCTTGACGGTGTCGGAATACTGCGGGAACAAATCTGCCGCATGCTGTTTGGGTTCTGGCAGCAGCTCGTTGGAGTGCACCAGCAGGCGTTTGCAGCCGACAATTTTCGCCGCTTCAATGGATTTCTGGATATATGCGAGGTATTCCTCTTGGTGCGCAGGGTCGCACATGGAGTAAGGTCCATCGCCTCCCATTGCCGTCAGCGTCAGTTCGTTCTCCTCGAGCAGACGGCGCACCTCGTGTAAATCCTTGCTGTCCCAATCCCAGATTTCCACACGGTCAAAGCCGTCTTTTTTTGCCGCAGCAAACCGCTCTGCAAACGGCAGTTCTTTGTAAATGATTTCAAGATTGACTGAAAATTTCATACGACATTCCCTTTCATTTCCTATGAATTGTTGCTATTCATTCCTATTTTACAATGGCGTTTTGCAGGGTTTTGATAGAGGTTTCTACCCCTGCTTCAATGCTCATCGTTAAATCTTCCATTTCCAGTGAAATGACATCGTCATAACCGCACATCCGCGCGACGGACACAAATTCATTCCACCACAGCTGTCCATGTCCACAGCCGACCGCCACATAGTTCCACGCACGACGGGCAAACTGGTCAATCGGCTTCAAATCCAGCACACCGTTTGGCTCGCATAACCGCCGCTCTAAACGGCTATCCTTACCATGGATATGATAAATCGCCTGCTCTTCCCCCAACACACGCAGTGCCGCAATGGGGTCACCACCCATCCAAAACAGGTGGGAGGGGTCTAGATTCATGCCCACAATCGAGCCGATGGCACGCCGCAGTTGTAGGCAGGTTTCGGGATTGTACACCAGCTGAAAGCCGTGGTTTTCAAGTGCAATCTTTTCAATGCCGTGATTTTGCGCAAGTGTCGCCAGCTTTGTCCACTCCGGAATGGCAACATCATTCCATTGATAGTCCAGTATGTCTTGCGTTTCGGGCGGCCAACTGGTGGTAATCCACGTGGGGGTGCTGTCCCCTTTGCAGCCCGCAGGCAGTCCGCTCATCATGACCACCTTTTTCAGCCCCAGCAGTTCGGACAGTGCAAAGGTCTTTTGCGTCACTTCCATATCTTTGGCATATGCCAACGGATTGCCCGAGCAGTTGAGTGCAACCAGCTCCATATCCCGCCGTTTGAGTTCGTCCATCCATGCATTGCGCATATGCGCCGAGGACACCATGGCATCCAAATCGATGTGCGGTGCACCCGACCAGTTGCCAGTGCCGATTTCCAGCGCAGTGACCCCCAGTGATTTGACATAGTCCAACATATCCGTGAAGGAATATTGGTCCAGTGTACAGGTTTTAATGGCAAGCTTCATATTCATTCTCCTATGCTTTTCATAACATTTCTTTTGAAACAATGGAAATATCGGTTAAATACAGTTCTTTTGATGGCATACGCCCTTGCCGCAGAATCTGATACAGCGCAACAATGGCTTTGTAGGTGTGCTGTTCAAAGGATTGGTCCACAATATAATCAATTTTCCCTTTTCGCAAACACGCTTTTGCATAGGGGGTTAAGTCGTTGACAATTACGTGCGGCACGCGTGCAGCTTTTGCCTGTGCAATTCCCTGCATACAGCCAGGAACGGACTGCGTTGCCATATAAATTCCGCCGAGCTTTGGATTTTTCTGCATCGCATTTTTTACGACATCACACACAAGGGATGGCATTTCGTAGCATTCCTCCACCGTGTAGTTGGTGCTGTCAAAGCCCATTTCCTGCAAATACAGACAAAATCCATCCACCCTGCCCTTGTGGGCTTCCATCCGCATATTGCCTGTGATGACAAGGATGTGTTCCTGTCGGTTCAGCATCTTGTATAAAAGACCAGCGGCAACCCGCCCCGAGCGGAGCAAATCCTGCCCCACGTGGCAAATGCGCCCGCTTCCCGGCAAATCCGCATCATAGGTGATGACTTTAATGCCCTTGGCGCAGAGTATGTCAATTTTGTCGCGAATCGCCTGTGTGTTTTCTGGCGTGATAACCAAGCCGAGTGCTCCTGCGGCAATCGCCTCATCCACGGTGCTCAAAAATTCCTGTTCGGTGCGTGTATGCAAGGGGTATTCCAAAACCCGAAAGGACGTATCGTTCAAAAATTGCTTTGCCATACGAATGCCGCGGTCAATCTTACGATTAAAGTAGGAGTCGGTCCACGGCGGAATGAGCACGGCAATCTGTGTGGTGACCGTGTCTGCCTGTGCGCCGTGAATCAGCGGGTGATACCCCAGCTCGTGCATGGCATTCAGCACACGCTTGCGCACCTGCGGGCGCACGTGCGGACGATTGTGCAGCACACGGTCCACCGTGCCGCAGGAAACGCCTGCATGGTTTGCAATTTTTTCAATCGTTACAGACATGAACACCCCACGCCCTTTGCTGATGATTTTGGTTATGCGCTTTCTTGTACAAAGTATACTCCTGCCCGCTGGGCACGTCAAAGGGCAACTTGAATTTTCGGTACTATGAACAGTTCTGTACGCTGCTTTTCAGAAAAAAGCCAGAGAAAGGCATGGGAAAGCATCCATTTGCATTGTGTGTTGTGTGATACACAATGCAAAAGCATGACAGTATAGATTCTTGCGCTTTCCCTGTGTAGACACGCCGGAACAGGAAGGCGCGACTGCATAAAAAATGCACCCCTGTTACAGAGGTGCATAAACTGCTGAAAAGTTGGTTAGGAGAGCAATTTTCCGGTCAAATGCAGCAGAAATTGCTGTGCGGTGCGTCCGGAAACGCCGCCATGCCGCACAGCCCACTTGTTGGCTTCAAACTCCAACTCTGCGGGGG
Organism: Intestinibacillus sp.; assembly: GCA_963664255.1. Taxonomy (GTDB): domain Bacteria; phylum Bacillota; class Clostridia; order Oscillospirales; family Butyricicoccaceae. The sequence goes on from OY760938.1 coordinate 1,187,541, forward strand.
TAAGGGTGATGGAATCATCCCGCGCGGCAAGCGTGTGCACAATGTGCATATATTCCTTTTTGGACGGCGCAGAGAAATTGATGCTGACACCAAAGCGCGCGGCAAGCGACAGCTTTTCCTGCATGGTGTCGGAATGGTGCAGCTCATCCTGTGAAATATCCGAGCGGTCGCCCCAGGTTTCGCGCACCAGATGGCGGCGGTTAGATGTGGCATAAATCAAAACATTGTTTGGGCGAATCTCTAAGCCGCCTTCAATAACAGCTTTGAGATATTTATATTCGATTTCAAATTCTTCAAAGGACAGGTCATCCATATAAATGACAAAGCGATAATTGCGGTTTTTGATTTGCGCTATGACCGCCGACAAATCCCGAAATTGATGCTTATAAATTTCAATCATGCGCAGTCCCTGCGGATAATAGGCATTCAGAATTGCCTTGATGCTGGTCGATTTGCCTGTACCGGCATCGCCGAACAGCAGGCAGTTGTTGGCTTTGCCGCCCGCAACAAAGCTCTCGGTGTTTTCGATGAGCATTTGCTTTTGGATTTCATAGCCCACCAAATCATCCATATAGACTTCCTCGGTGTTCTGAATCGCTTCCAACTGCATGGCTTCGCCCTCTGGATGCACCACGCGAAAGGCTTTGTTGAGCCCCAGTGTCCCCACGCCATAGGTGCGATAAAAATCGGTCACGCAGGCAAACACTTGCTGTGCATCTGTCGCTTCACGGATTTGCGCGGCAAGCACCTTGACCTTTTCGCTGATGTTTTTATGATAGCGCTGCTCTGCTTTGGGAATGGCGTGATATGCCGAAATGGTCGAAAAGCAGTCAATGCCCAGCACACGCTCCATCGGCGCAAAATCATAGTCAAATAGCTTCTTGAAAATCGCAAAATCGGATACAGCAAAGCAGTTGACACTGCCCTCGTGCGCACCGATTTTTTCACAGGTCATGCTGAAAGGGTTCTCTGCCATTGCCAGCAGATATGCCAAATAGCAGTGCCAAAGATTGTTGTCAAAGCCATATTTCGTGGCAAGGTCTAACAAAACATGAATGTGCGCAAAAATACGGTCAGTCAGTGCTTCTGTCTGATAATTTTGGCTGTCAAAATCCGCACAGCAGGCGGCAAGCCCACGCAAAATGCTGTCATGGCGTAGATTGCGATAAATGACCAGTTTGGATATTTCCCGATGCATACCATATCTCCTTTGGTGGTTTTCTTCATTATAGCACAGTGCATACCAAACCAACATACTTTTGTGCAAATTAAAAAGCAGGGGCAGAAACCCCCTGCTTTTTAATTGCTGTTTTTAAGGCGATACCGCACAATTCTGATGTATTGCTTACGTCAGTAGAAATTCCGGCAGATGAAACAAAAAACGCAGGTAATGCTCTATGTTTTAGCGAGGCTTTTTGTAAAATATGACGGAGTTTCTACCAGTAAGCGATGCATTAAACAATTTTGTGTGAATTGTGCGGTGTTGCCTTAAGAATCTATCCGCAGGGTACGCGCGGCGTTGACAATAGCAATCATGCAAACGCCAACATCGGCAAAGACGGCTTCCCACAGATTTGCCATACCAAATGCCCCCATCAGAAGCACCAGTGCTTTGATACCCAGTGCAAACACAATGTTTTGTTTGGTAATGCGCAGGGTTTTGCGAGAAATCGCGATTGCAAGCGCAATTTTAGACGGGCTGTCATCCATCAGCACCACATCGGCGGCTTCAATGGCGGCATCCGAACCGAGCGCGCCCATGGCAATGCCGACATCTGCACGACTAAGCACAGGCGCATCATTGATGCCATCGCCAACAAAGACCAAATGTCCATGGTGTTGGGTGAGCAGTGCCTCCACGGCGGTGACCTTGTCCGCAGGCAACAGCTCTGCCTGCACGCTGTCCAGCCCCAGCTGCGCGGCAATTTCCGTTGCGACCGCCTGTGAATCACCTGTCAGCATCACGGTGCGATGTATCCCTGCCGATTTCAGCGAGGCAACCGCCGCCGCCGCATCCGGTTTGACGGTGTCCGCAATGATGAGATTGCCTGCATAAACACCATCCACAGCAACGTGCACCATCGTACCGTTTTGCGCGATGGATGGCATTGCGCATCCGATGTGTTCCATGAGCTTGCGGTTGCCTACACAAACCGCGTGTCCGTCCACCTGTGCGCAAATGCCTTCGCCAGCACGTTCGGTAACCTCGGCAACGCGGGCGTGGTCGATTTCCTGCGCCCATGCACGGCGCAGAGAAACCGCTATCGGATGGTCAGAAAAGCTTTCTGCCAGTGCGGCATAGGCAAGCAAAGTGTCCGAAAAGACGGCTTCAGCATATACTTCGGTGACGGAAAATGTGCCTTGTGTCAGCGTCCCGGTTTTATCAAACACAACGGTTTTGGCCCCGGCAAGCCGCTCTAAATATGCCGCCCCTTTGACCAGAATGCCGCATTTTGCCGCGCCGCCAATGCCGCCGAAGAAGGTCAGCGGAATGGAAATGACCAAGGCGCAGGGACACGAAACGACAAGGAAAATCAAAGACCGATGCAGCCAATCTGTCCAGACCGTCTGTGCCAAAAAGGCAGGCAGTGCAGTGGACGGCAGCAGCAACAAAAGGGTGGGCAGCAGCGTCAGCAGTGCGGCGGCAAGCACGACCAGTGGTGTGTAGTAGCGCGCAAATTTGGTGATGAAATTTTCTGCTTTTGCCTTCTTTTCGCTGGCATTTTCGACAAGCTCTAGTATTTTCGCAACGGTGGAATCGGTATAGACCTTAGACACCTGCACGTGTAGCACACCCGAAAGGTTGATGCAGCCGCTGATGACAGGTTCGCCCGCCTGCACATCACGCGGCAGGGGTTCCCCTGTCAATGCCGCGGTATCCAGTGCACTGCTCCCGCTTGTGACGATGCCGTCCAGCGGAACACGTTCGCCAGGCTTGATGACGATGCTGTCGCCAACCTGCACTTCCTCGGGGTCGACCTGCCGCAAAGTGCCGTTATGGTCAAGATTGGCGTAATCCGGACGAATATCCATCAACGCGGCGATGGATTTGCGGGATTTGCCAACGGCGTGCTCCTGTAGCAATTCGCCGATTTGATAAAACAACATCACGGCAACCGCTTCTGCATATTCCCCCGTGAAGAATGCACCAATGGTTGCCAATGCCATCAGAAAATTTTCATCCAACAGCTGTCGATGCAGCAACCCTTTTGCCGCATCGAGCAGCACATCGCCGCCAATCACCGCATAGGGAAGCAGATACCCTAAAATGCGCAGCGTCCCTTGCAATGGCAGCAGATTCACCAAAATCAGCAACAGGGTACCGGCTGCAATGCGGTGCACCCGCTTTTTTTGCTTTTTATTCATAAAAATGGTCTCCTCGTTTGATTTGGTATCGTTACCATCGGCTGCAGATTACCATTTAATGGTGCAGTCCGGCTCGATTTTTTTACAGATGGCGCTGATTTCTGTCTGTAAACGCGGAAAAAGAGACTCTTCGGCATCAATCGTTAGTTTTTGGGTGAGGAAATTGACCGATACACTATGCACGCCCTCCAGCTTGCGGATGGCATCTTCCATCTTTGCAGCGCAGTGTGCGCAGTCCAATTCTACCATAGGAAAACGCTTTTTCATAAAAAATCCCTCCAATGTATCTTCAAAGTGTCATTCGGAAATATGCTCCAAACCTTGGTTGATGATGGTGTGGACATGGCTGTCTGCCAAAGAATAAAACACGGTTTTGCCTTCCCGACGAGATTTGACTAGCTTTGCAGATTTCAGTGCACGCAGTTGGTGGGAGATGGCGGATTGCGTCATGCCCAACACCTGTGCGATGTCACACACGCACATTTCGCATTCAAACAGCACATATAAAATGCGAATACGTGTAGAATCTGCGAAAATGCGAAATAAATCCGACAAATCATACAGCAAATCTTCATCCGGCAAAGCAGACTGCACGCGCGCCAGTACATCGGGATGCACATGGATAAAGTCGCAGGTGTCCAGTGGTTCGTTATCATGTTCTTTCCACATCACAAACATCCTTTCATATGAACATATATTCATATATTCATATATTCATATATTATAATATGCAGAGCCTGCTGATTTGTCAAGTGGTTTTATGAAAAAAGTGGTGGCGATTCCCCGCCTTTTCCGAGTGTCACGCGTATGGCGTTTTGCATACGATGAGGCATAGGGGAAGGAGGATTCTGATGAAAAAAACAGCGACTCTCGCCGTGGTCGGTGGTGATTTGCGACAAGCGTGCTTGGCGCGGCTGCTGCTGGAAGATGGGCACAGCGTCGGCGTATATGCCTTGGAACGACAGCAATTTCCGGAAAAAATTTATGATGTAAAGAATCCGAAGGTGCAGTTTGCAAAAATGGATGCCGTGATTTTACCCATGCCCGTGACCGTGGATGGGATTTATCTCAATGCACCGCTTTCCAATGCACCTTATCATATGGAAACCATTTTAGACAGTATCCCGCCTGAAAAAGTGGTGCTGTGTGGCGCAGCATCGCCACAGGTGTGTGCACAGGCGGAAAGCAATCGGCTAAAATGCATGGATTATTTGCAGCGGGAGGAGCTGGCGATACGCAACGCTGTCCCCACTGCAGAGGGTGCACTGCAAATTGCCATGGAAGAACTGCCAATCACCTTGCACGGTGCGCGTGCCTTGGTGCTGGGGTATGGGCGTATCGGCAGCTTATTGGCACGCAGGTTACATAGTCTGGGCGCAATGGTTTCGGTTTCAGCACGTTCCTATGCAGCCTTTGCACATATTGATGCTGAAGGAATGAAGCCACTGGATACCCGTATGCTCACAGGGCAATTAGGCGCGTTTGATGTGTTATTCAATACCGTTCCCGCAAAAATTTTAGGGACAGCAGAGCTTGCAGAGCTGCGCGAAGACTGTTTGGTCATCGATTTGGCGTCAAAACCCGGAGGGGTGGATTTTGACGGGGCACAAAAGCTGTCCCGCCGTGTCATTTGGGCACTGTCGCTCCCCGGAAAGGTTGCGCCAATTTCTGCGGCAAAGGCCATTCGTGACACCGTGTATCACATTTTAGAAGAGGAGGGGATTCTTTGAAGCAGCAGATTCGTGTCGGGTTTGCATTGACAGGCTCTTTTTGTACATTTTCCAAGGTTTTACCCATTATAGAGCAAATGCAGTCACAGGGGTTTGTGCTCACACCCATTTTGTCAGAGCACGCCGCCACCATGGATACACGCTTTGGCACGGCGCAGTCATGGCGGAATCAACTGACAGAAATTTGCGCGTGTGCACCGATTGACACCATCGTAGCTGCCGAGCCAATCGGGCCGAGTGCACTGTTTGATGTATTGGTGGTTGCCCCCTGCACTGGAAATACACTGGCAAAGTTGGCGCATGGCATCACCGACACTACTGTGCCAATGGCGGTAAAAAGTCACTTGCGTGGGGCACGACCCGTGGTATTGGCGCTTTCAACCAATGACGCACTGTCTGGCAGTGCGGCGAATTTGGGTATGCTCCTGAACCGCCGCCATTATTATTTTGTGCCCATGGGGCAGGATAATCCACAGAAAAAGCCATATTCCTTGGTCGCACATATGGAGCAGCTGCCAGAAACGATTCACGCGGCATTGGAAGGGCGGCAGTTGCAGCCGCTGTTACAAACATAGGTACACAAACAAACGAGTGACCCATCGCATTCTGTTCCTGCGATGGGTCACTCGTTTTGTTGTTATCATTTTACAAATAGGGGGGCTATATTAAGGAGTACATTAAAAAAACAGGTGGGTTATGCGTTTGTTGCTGCGTTCACAGCTTCCAGAAGAATGTCATATGCCTTATCACATTCAGCTTCTGTCAAAATCAGCGGCGGCACCATACGAATGATGCTTTTTCCAATGAGTGTTACAAGCAAGCGGCGGTCGAGGCATTCATGCTTGATGTCCAGACCACAGTCAACATCAAATTCCACACCCACCAAAAGACCTTTGCCGCGTACTTCCTTGACATGGGGCAGGGTACGCAATTTTTCCATGAAGTACGCGCCCATTTTGTCCGCATTTTCAGCAAGCTTGCGTTCCAGCAGCTCTTGAATCTGTGCATGAGCGCCGGCACAGCAAACGGGGTTGCCGCCATAGGTCGTACCATGCGCACCGGGACCGAATGCAGTGGCAACTTCGCGGGTTGCACAGATGGCGGAAATCGGCATACCACCGCCCATCGCCTTCGCCATGGATACAATATCCGGCTTGATGTCATAGTGCATGAAGCCCATCACCTTACCGGTTCTGCACCAACCTGTCTGCACTTCATCGAGCAGCAGCAGCAGCCCTTTTTCATCGCACAGGGCACGAATGCCATCCATAAATTCCTGTGTTGCGGGAATGACACCACCTTCGCCCTGCACAGGCTCTAGCATAATGGCAATCGTGTCATCTGTCACAGCATCGCGGAAGGATTGCAAATCATTGAAATCCGCATAAGTAAAGCCGGGAAGCACAGGTTTGTAACCAATTTGGCACGCATTATCGGGCTGACCCGTTGCACTCAGTGCACCATAGGTGCGTCCGTGAAAGCTCTTTTTTGCCGTAACAATGTGATACTTATTTGCACCGTAACGGTCGGTGCCATATTTGCGCGCCATTTTAATCATGGCTTCGTTGGCTTCGGTACCAGTAGACTGATAGAAAATTTTATCCATCCCAATGGTATCACAAATCAGCTTTGCCAGCAACGCCTGCGGAATGGTATATGGATAGTTGAAGGTGTGGATAATATCATCCAACTGCTCCTTCACCGCCGCAACCACGCGTTCGTTGCGATTGCCTGCATTGTTTACCGCAATGCCGCCATAAAAATCCAAATATTCGTTGCCTGCTTCGTCATATAAGTACATCCCATCGGCATGGTCTGCAACAAAATCATACCGTTCATAGGTATCAATCATGTAGGTTTTTACGATTTCTTTCAGTTCTGCTGCGCTGAGTCCTGTATCTGCAAGTTTCATGACCGCATCTCCCTTACTGTTTGAAAGTCCGTTTTAGATGTTTGCCTTGATTGCTTCTTCAAAAATATCCAAGCCGCGTTCCAGCTGCGCGTCAGTGATGACCAGTGGTGCTAGGAAACGAATGACATTGCCATACAAGCCTGCGTTTTCGATAATCAGACCCTGCTGCATCGCATGGCTGATGACCTTGTTCACCAGCTCTGCATTCGGGGTTTTGGATGCCTTGTCGGTCACAAATTCAATGCCAATCATGCCGCCCAAACCGCGGAAATCACCGACCACCTCAAACTTGTCCTTCCAAGACTGATAGCGTTCCATGACAGTCTTTCCAATTTCCTGCGAACGAGCCGCAAAATTGTCGCGCTCCATGACCTCAATGGTCTTGAGTGCTGCTGCGCACGCCAGCGGATTGCCGCAGTAGGTGCCGCCGATGGTGCCCGGCTTCGGTGCATCCATGATTTCCTGCCGTGCAGAAATAAAGCTGATGGGCATACCTGCGGCAATAGACTTTGCACCCGTCAAAATATCTGGAAGAACGCCTGCATCCTTCCAATATTCAGAAGCAAACATACGGCCTGTGCGGCAGAAACCAGTCTGCACTTCGTCCGCAATCATCAAGATACCCTTTTCGTCACAAATCTGACGCACTGCTTTCACCCATGCAATCGGTGCAGGAATAAAGCCACCTTCTCCCTGCAGCGGTTCGATAATCATAGCAGCCACGTGCTCAGCGGGCGTTGCTTCATCGAAGGTTTTGTAAATGCTCTTGACATAGTATGCAATGAGCTTATCCTCAGGCATACCCTCCGGTGCACGATAGGTGTACGGATATTCTGCACGATAAACCCCGTCTGGGAAAGGTCCGAGGCCGTTTGCATATGCTTTCTTGGCGGTCATTGCCATGGTCAGCAGGGTTCTGCCGTGGAATGCACCCGAAAATACAATGATATTCGGACGCTTGGTGAAGGCTCTTGCCAGCTTCACGGCATTTTCATCCGCTTCTGCACCGCTGTTTGCAAAATAGGTTTTAATGTGGTCACCTGCAACGGGAACGATGGCATTGAGCTTCTGCGCCAGCTTGACATAGCCCGGGTGGGTGACGATGTTGAACATTCCGTGGAAATACAGCTCCGCCTGCTCCTTTACAGCTTCAATGACTTCCGGTTGGCTGAAGCCAATGTTCAAAACACCAACGCCGCCTGCCCAGTCCATGATGTAGTTGCCATCCAAATCCTCAATCATTGCGCCTTCGCCGCGCTTGATGACGACCGGATAAATGCAGCGAATTGGGCTGGGGGTTGCTTCTGCGCGCTGCGCAATCATCTCTTGGGATTTCGGTCCTGGCAGGGTCTCGGTGATAACCTTGGGCAATGCTTCTCTTAACATACAAATCGCTCCTTACATATGCTGTCGGCACTCTGCCGTGTGCAGCGTGCCGACAGCTTTCACTCTTAAACAAAATAATTTACGACAATAAAAATCAAGTGGTCGGTGTGTGCACAATGTCCTCGTGCTCACGAATTTCATGGTGTCCGAACGCGGGATATTTGCCCTTGGCATATAAGTAGAAAACAACGCCCAACAGTGCCCACGCACCCACGATAATCCATTCCTGCGGAACCAGTGCGGAAGAGAATCCTGGCAGAACATACAGTGCTGCCATCATAACGGTCAGCAGAATTGCCATCGTTCCAACAAACTTCCAATTCTTCACGCTGTAGGGACGCTTCATTTCCGGCTCTTTCTTGCGCAAAATCATGTAGGAAATGCAAACCAGCATATATGCCACAACCACTGCAAAGCTGCCTGCGTCAACCAGCCAAACCATCATTTTTCTGCCAAAGAACGGTGCAATACAGGAGCAGAAGCCTACAAGCAGAATTGCATTGGTCGGGGTCTTATATTTCGGATGCAGCTTTGCAAAGCAAGCGGGGAGCATCTGGGATTCTGCCAGTGCAAAGATGGCACGGCTGCCGCCGATGAAGAATGCATTCCAGCTGGAAACGATGCCTGCCATACCAGCAATGATGAGAATCTTTGCTGCCACATCACTGCCGTGGAAGGCTGCCTTCATGGCATCTGCAACCACCAGTGTAGAGCCCTCCATGACTTCCTTGGGCAGGACATACGCCACGGCTGCGATAATCATGATATACCAAATGACAGCAGTGACAATGGACGAAATCATAATTTTGCCGATTTTCTTGAATGGCACATTGATTTCTTCTGCCGCCTGCGGGATGACGTCAAACCCAACGAACATAAACGGGGTCATGGTCGCAACCGCCAGAATGCCGCCCAGTGCACTTTTTTCGCCATGAAACAACGGCTGTGCATTGGAAACATCGCCGGAAGCACCCGCGCCGAACATCAGCGCAATGCCAATGGCTGCGATGCCAATGGTGAGCACGCCCTGCAGGAATGCCGCACTCTTGACACCGAAAAAGTTGATAATGGTAATCAGAATGGATGCCACAACACCCAACGCAACCCAAGAGCCATAGACATCAAAGCCTGCAATGGAGTACATATATCCCTGCAGGAAGCCAGGCGCGATATACTCCACTACATTCGGCAGGGAGCACGCCTCAAAGGCAACCACGCCGATGTATCCTAAAATAATCGCCCATGTACAGATAAACGAGCCGTTTGCGCCCAAGGCACGGTGTGAAAACACGTGTTCACCGCCGCATTCCGGCATGGCAGAGGTCAATTCTGCATAGGTAAGACCGACGAAAACAACCATTAAGCCGCCCAGCACAAAGGCAATCATTGCGCCCAGTGTGCCTGCCTGCTGAATCCAGTCGCCTGCCAGAATGACCCATCCCCAACCAATCATTGCACCAAACGCTAAAGCAAAAATATCGGCTTTGCCGAGGACGCGTTCAAATTTTCTATCCTTCATATCCGTCATCTCCTTTTAAAATATAAAACTTTGTAAATAAAAAAGGAGATACCTTACCACGGCCGTTGTCGGTGTGGTAATTATCTCCTTTGATAATTCAGATGCAGCGCAAAAACTGCCAAATATAGGTGCTTAGATGCACGCGCGATAAATCTCTGCGATTTCGTCCTTTGTGAAAATAACAGGGTTATATTGTATGCCTGCGGCAGAAACCTTCAGGCAGTTTTCGGTCATCCAATCGACATCTTCCATCTGGATGCCCAGCTTGCCAAGGGTCGTTTCCATGCCAATGTCAGCCAGCAGCTTGCGCACACAATCGGCGCAGTCGGTTTCGTCCTTGCCGCCGAGCAACTGTGCCATGCGTGCATATTTTTCTGGTGCACCATCGATAGAACGCTCAATGATAACTGGTGTTAGTGCCGCCAAGCCAAGCCCGTGGACGATGTCGCGCAGACCGCTTGCTGGATGCTCCATGCCATGCGCCAGTGTTACGCCTGCCGCACCAATGCTCATGCCGCCGATGGTGCTTGCCAGAGAAACCGCTGTAAATGCCTCTAAATCGGTGGGGGCTTCCACCATACGGCGCAGATTTTTCGCCAAAAGCTCAATCGCATATAGCGCTTGAATCTCGACCAACGGGCTGGTGATGCGGGAGGTATAGGCTTCCATGCAGTGGCACAGGGCATCAAATCCAACCGATGCCGCAATATGCTTCGGCATTGTCATCATCAGGGTGGGGTCGATGATGGAAGCCTTTGCAAAGATGGCACCCGTACGCAGGGACTTTTTATCCTTGGTTTCCGGATGGGTCAGCACGGCGAAGTGGTTGCCTTCGCTGCCTGTTCCGCAGGTGGTTGGCACCAATACAAGCGGCAGTGCTGTGGGTCCGAATTTCTTGCCATAGATATAATCGCTGATGTCGCCGGGGTTGTTGCACTGGAATGCAATGCCCTTTGCCGCATCCATGATGCTGCCGCCGCCAAGCCCTAAAATGACATCACAGCCGTGCTCCAGTGCCAGCGCTGCGCCTTCCTCCACGGTGGTGGTCAGCGGATTTTGTGCCACTTTGTCAAACAGGGTGTATTGCATACCAGACTTCTCAAGCTGCTGCATCGCACGGTCAAGCAATCCACTTTTCTTTGTGCTGGAAAAACCTGTGACAATCAGCGCGTGTTTGCCGTATTTCGCGGTTTCTTCTCCGATAAAGTCGGCTTTTCCTGCGCCAAAAATCAAATTTACGGGCAGATGATACGTAAAATCCATATGGTTTGATTCCCCCTCCAATTATGATGAGTGCATAAAAATAGACGCCTGCAATCCGATAAAAGATGCAGACGCCATTGTCAGCAATTAAGTATTTACGAAGATACTCGAATTACAATTTCTATTGTTTATGGCGTTAGTATAAACTTTATTGTTGCTATAAGGTCAATAGCCTTTTTTAAAAAAGTACAAATTTCAAATAAACAAAAGTTTTCAGGAGAAAATATTTCAAAAATTCATTTAATCATGCGATTTTATTAAGAATTTAATCTCCATTATATAGTCATCGCGATTGGGCGTTAAATATCCGCTGTACAGCGGCTCGTCATAAAAAAAGCCTTCCAACGCGATGTGGTTCTCTGTGACATAGTCATACAGGAGGTTATGCGCCTGTGCATTGGCAAACATTTGTCCGCGATAGGTAGTGCATAGATATTCGCCAGCAGGAATCTGAAAGGCATACTGCGGAAATTGACGGTCGAGTGCAGGATTGTTTGTGATAGAAAAATATCCATTGTATTTGGGCAGGACATCTTTTTGCAACGTGTTTGCTGATGAACCAAAAAATCCCCACTCACACTCAATGTTGGCATAATCGCTGCGTTCCACGATGGCGGTTAGGATGCGTGCCGCATAATGCACATCATGTGTGCGCAGATTTTCGCGATAGTCGGGATGCTCGCTGGTATAGCTCGGCTCTTCGGCATATACGCAAAGCCCTTGCCGCGCGGGCAGAGTTTTGTGATAGACCTCTCCAAAGCCTTTGACCTGCTCCATTTGCTCCAGCTGTGCCAGTTTGATGTCAATCATGCGTCCGGTCTGCTCCAGTGCCTTGATTTTTTCCGCCACTGCCTGCTGATTGTTGCGCAGAATTTCCCGCAGATGCTCCACGGAATCTTGTCCATTTTGAATCAAATGTACAATTTCTTCCAGAGGCGTACCAATATACTTCAAATATAAAATCACATCCAGAATCAGACACTGGCGAAGCGCATAATAGCGATAGCCTGTTTCGGGATTGATGATGGCAGGGTGCAGCAGACCAATTTTATCATAATAGCGCAGGGTTTGTGTGGTGATTTCGTACATTTTTGCCATTTCGCCGATGGAAATAAGCGCGTCATTTTTCATACGACCTCCTGTGCAAGTTGCTTTTTTTAATCATTTCAACAGAATTTTTGATGTAAAAAGCATCGAAATATCGATATTTCGATGCTTTGTTGTGCACAGAGCATATCCGAGGCTGCGGCAGCGTTGGCGGCAAACCTTCCACGTGGCAAAGGGGGGTTATTGATAGGTCACCAGTTCGGACACTGTTTTGCGTTTGGGCATTTGCGGCGTTTCCGCAGGATAGCCAAGGGCAATCAATGCCGCACAAGTCTGTCCTTCGGGGATGGAAAGCAGTGTACCCACTTTTTCTGTATCGAATACGCCCATAATGACCGTTCCCAGACCCAAATCATGTGCCGCAAGGCAAAATGTCTGCGCCGCAATGCCAGCATCAAAGGACTGCCAGTGGGTGCCCTGTGAAGTAGAAAAAGAACCGTCCCGCTCATAACCAGAGCGTTTTTCCACTATCGTCATCGCAACGACCATGGGTGCAGCTTTTGCCGTATCCTGATTGAACTTGAAATCCAACATACAGGTATCTGCCAGCTTCTGCTTCATTTCGGTGTCGGTAATGGCAATATAGCGCGCAATCTGGGTGTTTTTCCAGCTTGGTGCACAGGCAGCGGCAGAAATGATTTGCTCCACAATGGATTTTTCTGGTGCTTGCGCATGGAATTTGCGGACGCTGCGGCGGGTTGTGATGCATTGTATGGTTTCCATAGGGAAGTCTCCTTTTTATTTTATCGAACGGTTTATATGGGTGCAGGCGGTGCCAAGGCAGCAAACACGACTGTGTGACTTTGGCACGCTGTCAGCGACCCAATCACATTGAAATATAACAGCATTATATGCCTACATGCCGCAAAAGTCAAATTTTTTGCCCTGTACTCCGTATTCCACAAAAAATCGAGTTTTCTAAAAAACGATTTGTCAGATGTTCTTGATTTTTGAAGATTTTTCACATATAATGATACAATATATGCTTTATAGAAGCGTTCAAAACAAAGAAAAGGAAGGAAAAACAATGGAAAAGTTCTTTCAACTCGGAAAATACGGCACTAATGTCAAGACAGAAGTCATTGCAGGTATCACGACATTTTTCACAATGGCGTATATCATTTTTGTCAATCCTGCAATTTTGAGCAATGTCATCGGCAATGGGGATGCTGTATATGCGCAGGCGATTTTCATCGCAACCATCATTGCCTCTGTGGTCGGCACATTGGTCATGGCACTGTTTGCAAATGTGCCGTATGCACTCGCGCCCGGCATGGGGCTAAACGCCTTCTTCACGTATACCGTCTGTGGGGTGATGGGGTTCACCTGGCAGCAAGGGTTGTCGATGGTGCTCATTTGCGGTGTGGTTAACATCATTATCACCGTCACAGGACTGCGCAAAATGATTATTCGCTCGCTGCCGCCGCTGCTGCAAAGCGCAATCGGCGGAGGCATTGGTCTTTTTGTGGCATATATCGGCATCAAAGATGCAGGGCTGTTAAAGTTCACGATTGACCCGGGCAATTATGCAGTTTATGGCGAAACGGTTGTGGCAAATGCATCTGCCGTGCCGGCACTCGTCAATTTTTCCAATCCATCAGTACAGCTTGCACTGATTGGCGTTGCCATCATTTTGATTTTAATGGTGCGCAAGGTCAAGGGGGCCGTGCTCATTGGCATCGTGACAACCACTTTGCTGTGTATGGCAGAGATTGCGGCTGGTGTCAGCCCGCACGTGTTCTTTCCGGCAGTGGATGAAAGCGTAACGGCGGCGCAGTTCTTCTCTGGCATTTCCATTTCGCCTGCCGCAATCGGCCATTCGATTGCATCCATTCAGTATACCTTTTTGCAATTTGATTTTGTCGGTTTGTTCACCAAGCAGAGCAGTATGCTTTTGGCATTTACCGCCATTATCGGCTTTGTTTTAACCGATATTTTCGATGCATTGGGCACTTTGATTGGCACAGGACGCCGCACTGGCATTTTTGATGCCGAGGACGAAAACCTGCTGCTGCATGATAAGGGCATCAAATCCCGTTTGGACCGTGCAATGTTCGCGGATTTGAGCGCAACCATCGTGGGTTCCTTCTTCGGCACATCCAATACCACCGCTTTCGTGGAAAGCTCGGCTGGCATTGCAGAAGGCGGACGCACAGGCTTGACATCGGTTGTGACGGCAATCCTGTTTGCACTTTGCACCATTCTTTCCCCGATTATCTGCATCATCCCGTCTTGTGCAACCGCACCAGCACTGATTGTCGTGGGTATTTTGATGATTGCATCGATTGCTGACATTGATTGGCACAATTTTGAGGATGCAGCCGTTGCATTCATCACAGTGGCATTCATGCCGTTTGCATACAGCATTACCATTGGCATTGCAATGGGCTTTATCACCTATGTGCTGATTAAGCTCATCAAAGGCAAATTTAAAGAAGTCCACCCGATTATGTACGGCACCACCATTTTGTTTATCATCAATTTTATTTCGTTGGCGGTCAATAATCTGTAAAATACCCAATAGAACAGAACAAACCGGCTATCGCATCAATAAGGATGCTATAGCCGGTTTGTTCTGTGTGGCGTTATGAATAAGGCCCTTACAGAAACCGTGCACAAGACCATTTTTGAATGCAGGAGCCACGCTGCTTTGTTATTTCCGATACGGTGGAAGTCTCGGTCTGGTCATCCACGCAGTCTGGGCACAGATCATGATCATCAAAGTAGATGCCGTCCGCGGCGGCAAATGTACCGCCACAGATTGGGCATATACAAAGTTCCTCGTTTTCTTGGTCAGTTGTGATTACGGCGGCATAGCACATCTCTTTATTGCTGCATCCTCAGATTTCATATTGTTTTACCACTTCTAAAAGTGTATAATAGAAATAAATACCATGAATTTTTAACTCCCTGTATCTGTAATTTATTTGGTGGTGGTGACATACAATGACGAATAATTTTGTTTTTCTGGAAAGCAAATTTCCGCTGATGGCGAATTTAGGGCATCTCGCAGAGAGCTATTTATATACGGATACCAACTCCTGCCTGATTAAACTAGGGCAGTTTGGTGAAACTCTTGTCAAGCAGATGTTTGTATTGGATGGCATCACCGCGCCTGATTTTGATAACACACACGCCAACCGCATCCGTGTGTTAAAGCGTGAGGGTCTTGTCCCAAAGGATATTGACGATATACTGTACGCATTGCGTATTGCTCGCAATAAAGCGGTGCATGACAGCTACGACTCCTTTGAAGAATGCAAAACCCTGCTTCAGATGACGTTTCATCTAGCGGTATGGTTTATGCAGACTTATGGCGACTGGGCATTCGTTCCCGGTGAATTTTTCATGCCTGATGATCAAAGTCAGCAGATTGATTTTGAAGCACTTCTGCAACAAAAAGAGGCAACCATAGAAACGCTGTCGCAGCAAATCCAAGCGGCTACCACACATAATACCATTTCTACTGCGGAACGCATCCAACGCTCAAACAACGCAATGTCCCATATCAAGCTGTCGGAGAAGGAAACTCGTTATCTCATTGATGAGCAGCTGCGCAAGGTTGGGTGGGAGGCGGACTCCATTGGATTGCGTTATTCCAAGGGCACTCGCCCGGTGAAAGGACGCAACCTTGCGATTGCCGAATGGCCCACGGATTCCCGTGTTGGTCATGCCGGTGCAGCGGATTATGCCCTGTTCATCGGTTTGCAGCTTGTAGGCATCATTGAAGCTAAGGCGGATCACAAGGATATTCCGGCGATCATTGACTATCAGTGCAAGGAATACCCTAAGAACATCAAAGCCGAGCATCTGGAATACCAGATTGGCATTTGGGGCGAATATAAGGTTCCCTTCTCCTTTGCGACAAATGGCCGCCCGTACTTAAAGCAGCTGGAGACCAAGTCTGGAATCTGGTTTCTTGATTTGCGCGCGCCGTCCAATATCCCGAAGGCGCTGCAGGGCTGGATGAGCCCAGAAGGTATGCTGGAGCTGCTCGAAAAGGACATCGCATCCGCAAACCAGTCCTTGCAGCAGACCCCTTTTGATTTGCTGCGCGATAAGGACGGGCTGAACCTGCGTGATTACCAAATTCGCGCGATTGAAGCGGCAGAAGGTGCGATTATTGACGGCAACCAGACGGCATTGCTCTCCATGGCAACTGGCACAGGCAAAACCAGAACGATTCTGGGTATGATCTACCGATTCCTGAAAACCGACCGTTTCAAGCGTATCCTGTTCCTCGTAGACCGCACCGCACTTGGTGAGCAGGCGCAGGATGTATTCCGTGAAGTCAAGCTCGAAGACCTGATGACACTGGATGAGATCTACAACATCAACAGCCTTGAAGATCAGCAGATTCACCGCGAAACTCGTATTCAAGTCGCTACTGTGCAGAGTATGGTCAAGCGCATTCTTTATAACGAAGAAGAGTCGATGCCTGCCGTTACGGATTATGACCTGATTATTATTGATGAGGCGCACCGTGGGTACATTCTGGATAAGGATATGGGCGACCTTGAGCTAGACTACCGCAATCAGACGGATTTCGTCAGCAAGTATCGTGCGGTGATCGATTATTTCGATGCCGTGAAAATTGCGCTCACAGCAACGCCTGCGCTGCATACCACCGAGATCTTCGGCAAGCCAGTGTTCAACTACTCCTATAGAGAAGCGGTGATCGAAGGCTATTTGGTCGACCATGATGCACCGCATGAGATTCACACCAAGCTGCGCGATGAGGGCATTTCGTACAAGCAGGGCGAGACGCTTGCCATCTATGACCCCATTACAGGAGAAATCACCAACAGTGATGAGCTGACGGACGAGGTCTCCTTCGACATTGAGAAATTTAACCGACAGGTCATCACAGAGAGCTTTAACCGCACGGTACTGACCGAGATTGCGCAGAATATCGACCCCGAATCTGACGGTAAAACGCTGATTTATGCGGTGGATGACCAGCATGCGGATCTGATCGTGCAAATTCTGAAGGAAATCTACAGCGACTATGGCGTGGATAATGATGCCGTTATGAAGATCACAGGCAGCGTGGGCGGCGGCAACAAAAAGAAGGTGCTGGAGGCCATCAAACGCTTTAAAAACGAGCGTTACCCCAATATAGCGGTAACGGTTGACCTGCTGACCACCGGCATTGATGTGCCCGAAATCAACACGCTGGTTTTCATGCGGCGCGTAAAATCTCGTATTCTCTTTGAGCAGATGCTCGGACGTGCCACACGCCTGTGCACCAAAATCCAGAAAACGCACTTTGAGATTTATGACCCCATCGGGGTATATGAAGCGCTGGACGATGTCAGCACCATGAAGCCCGTGTCCGCAAATCCGGCGGCAACATTTGATGACCTACTGAACGGATTGGATGTCGCAGATAGTGCCGATCAAATGCGCTATCAAGTGGATTTGATTCTAACAAAGCTGCAGCGTAAAAAGAGTAAGCTCAGCTCCAAAGCACTCGAGCAGTTCGCAGACCTGACTGGCGGGATGCAGCCCGCTGCTTTCATGCAACAGGTGCGGGAGATGCCGCCGGAGCAGGCGCGGGAGCATTTATTGCGCAGCCGTGAGCTGTTTGCTGTGCTGAACGAGGGTGGAATGAATCCCGCTCGCACGATGGTGATTTCTGACAAGGAGGATGCTCTGATCAGCCATACCCGCGGCTATGGCAGCGGCAAGCGTCCCGAGGACTATCTGGACGAGTTTGCAGCCTTTGTGAAAAACAATGTCAATGAAATTGCCGCGCTGAACATCGTCTGCACCCGCCCAAAGGAGCTGACCCGCGACAGCCTGAAAAGCCTAAAGCTCGCGCTCGATCGCGAGGGCTATACCGAGCAGCAGCTGAATACCGCGATTGGCGAGCTGACCAATGAGGCGATTGCCGCCGACATCATCAGCATTATCCGCCGGTATGCACTGGGCTCATCTCTGCTCAGCCATGAAGCACGCATCAAACGCGCGGTAGATAAGCTGCGCCATGCACATAGCTTTTCCAAGCAGGAGCAGAACTGGATCGGCCGTATGGAATCCTATCTGCTCAACGAATCCGTGCTGAATGTGCAGACCTTTGACGAGGGTGCATTCAAGGACAACGGTGGATTCAACCGCATCGATAAAATATTCCGAAATCAATTAAAAGACATCGTATTGGAGCTGAACGAATACCTATACGATGATGGAGGACACCCCGCATGAATAACCAAGAAATCGTCTCCAAGCTCTGGAACTTATGTAACGTACTGCGTGACGACGGCATTACGTACCATCAGTATGTGACTGAGCTGACCTATATCCTCTTTTTGAAGATGGCTAAGGAAACGGATAGTGAAACCGAGATTCCCGAGGCATATCGCTGGGATGCGCTGACCGCGAAAAGTGGCATCGAGCTGCGCCGCTTCTATAAAGAGCTGCTGAATCATCTGGGTGATGAGTGCACCGGGCGCATCCGCGAAATCTATCAGGGTGCGACCTCCAACATTGAAGAGCCGAAGAATCTGGAGAAAATTGTTTCTTCCATCGATGCGCTGGACTGGTATTCCGCAAAGGAAGAAGGGCTCGGCAACCTATATGAAGGCTTGCTGGAGAAGAACGCAAACGAGAAGAAATCCGGCGCGGGACAGTATTTCACGCCACGTGTGCTGATTGACGTGATGACGGAGCTGGTCGCACCACAGCCGGGTGAGCGGTGCAATGACCCTGCTTGTGGCACATTCGGCTTTATGATCGCGGCGGATCGGTATGTGAAAGACCAGACGGATGATCTGTTTGACCTGTCCGCAGCGGAGCAGGCGTTTCAGCGCACACAAGCTTTCACCGGCTGTGAGCTGGTGCATGAAACGCACCGTCTGGCGCTGATGAATGCTATGCTGCACGACATAGGCGGGGACATTAAACTTGGCGATACGCTTTCCAACTTTGGCAAACAGCTGAGCGGCTATGATGTGGTGCTGACCAATCCGCCGTTTGGCACAAAGAAGGGTGGCGAGCGGGCGACCCGCGAGGATTTCACGTTCCCGACCTCCAATAAGCAGCTGAACTTTTTACAGCATATTTATCGCAGCTTGAAAACCGACGGCAAGGCGCGCGCAGCGGTGGTGCTGCCGGATAACGTGCTGTTTGCGGACGGCGACGGCACGAAGATTCGCGAGGACTTGATGGAAAAGTGCGACCTGCATACCGTGCTACGCCTGCCGACGGGTATTTTCTATGCGCAGGGGGTCAAAACCAATGTGCTATTTTTCACGCGCGGCAAGAGTGACAAGGGCAACACCAAGGCGGTTTGGTTCTATGACCTGCGCACCAATATGCAAAACTTTGGCAAGACAAACCCGCTGAAGCTGGAGCACTTTGATGCGTTTAAGGCAGCGTATCTGGCAGAGGACCGCAGCAAGGTGGAGGATGAGCGTTTTCATTGCTTCACGCGCGAGCAGATTCGGGAGAAAAACGACAGCCTTGACCTTGGCTTGATTCGAGATGACAGCGTGCTGGACTATGAGGATTTGCAAGACCCGATCGAGAGCGGCGAAGAGATTGTGGCACAGCTGGAAGAGGCGGTCGATCTGATTCAGAGCGTGGTGAAGGAGCTGAAATCGCTCGGGGGGCAGGGCTGATGGCAAAGAAAACAGATGCCCTGTCGCTGGAGGAAAAGCTGGAGCAGGCACTGGTGCCAGAGGGTGAACAGCCGTATACCTTGCCGGAGAATTGGGTGTGGACAAAATGGGGATTCTGCGGTATTTTTATTGCAGGAAATAGCTTTAAACCAGAATTTCAAGGGTTTACAGAGTATATGATTCCGTTTTATAAAGTAGGGAGCTTAAAACACTCCTATTCTGACGGATATTTGTATGATACTACAAATACGGTATCCGAAAAGATTCGAGAAACTTTAAAGGCTGCGTTAATCCCTACAAACTCACTTATCTTTGCCAAAATAGGTGAAGCAATCAGATTAAATCGACGTAGCTTGAATATGCAACCATGCTGTATTGATAATAACTTAATGGCTTTTATATCTAACATAACTCAATATAAATATGTATATTATTGGAGTCTTTTTCAAGAGTTTTATAAAATTACAAACGCAACTACGGTTCCTGCTATTCGAAAAAGTGATTTGGAGCAGCTTCCATTTCCGCTCCCACCGCTTGCTGAACAGCAACGAATCGTTGACCGCATCGAAAGCCTGTTTGAAAAGCTAGATGCGGCGAAAGAGCTGGCACAATCGGTACTGGACACCTTTGAAACCCGCAAAGTGGCGATTCTGCATCAGGCATTTACGGGCGAGCTGACGAAGCAATGGCGGGAGGAAAACCATATCCATATAGAAGGTTGGACGATGCGGGCTATCCATCAACTGGTTCGTGCCATCAAAGATAAATTTGACCCAGTGAACGACACATCATCCATTCCATATATTGGGCTGGAACATCTTGCAAAAGGGAATGGTATCATCGCAACAGGAAGCTCTGCGGAATTAAAAAGCCTAAAAACCCTCTTTCAAGCGGGAGATATTTTATACGGAAAACTTCGTCCATACTTAAACAAACATGATGTTGCAGGCTTTGCAGGGATGTGTTCTACCGATATTTTGGTTTTTCGAGCAAATGATTGCACAGAAGCAAAATATATCAATTATGTTATGGATACTTCTGCATTTATGGAATATGCAGTTTCTCGTTCAAAGGGCATTAACCTTCCGCGTGTATCGGAAAAAGAGATTTTCCAGTATCGTATGCGCATTCCATCACTACCAGAACAGCAAGAAATCGTCCGTATCCTTGACACCCTCCTTGAAAAAGAGCAAGCTGCCAAGTCTGCCTGTGACATCCTCGACAAGATTGACCTGATGAAAAAAGCCATTCTAGCGCGTGCCTTCCGTGGCGAGCTGGGCACGAATGACCCTGCCGAAGAAAGTGCCATCGAGCTGCTGAAAGAAACGCTGATGCAGGCATAATCGCTCGTTATAAACACCTAGCTTTCATTCAAATAGCTAAAAAAAGAATTTTTATAGTAGCTTATAAAGAGCTACCGCTCAATGATACTGGATTGGTTTTCCGGACCGAACAACAGCAGCAGGGAAGCACCCTCCCTAGATGTTCATTAAAATTCTGTGCAACCATCGTGCCAAAACAATAATTATCCGAGCCAATATAGGGCAATCGCGTCATCTATAAGGTGGATGCACCGGAGTTGCTTTCTCTGCAGTGAGCAGGCATATCTTTTCATATCGCATTGACAAACAAACGGCGAAAAAGTATAATTATTTTATAAATAGTTCGCCAGAAAAGAGGGACTTATGATGGAAAACCGCGAAATCAAACCTTGGATTCCAGCCTATAGTGTAGGCATCGATTTTTTAGACGATGACCATCGCATTTTGATTGGTATGATTAATACCTTGCACCAGGCGTTGATTGCAGGGAAGAGCCAACGTGTCGTTGCGCCGATGCTCAGCGAACTACAGGCGTACACCATTCGGCACTTCGAGCGCGAAGAAGCCTATTTAAAGGAAAGCGGCTCGCCGGATTTGGAGGTGCAGATGCAGCAGCATGCGGCATTCACCAATAAAATTAAAGATTTTTCGGCTGCATTGGGGCGCGGTGACACCATCCTTGCGATGGAGGTCATGCTTTTTCTGGATGAATGGCTGCGCAAGCATATTCTGAACACAGACATGAAATATGCGAAAAAATAATGCAGATTGCATTTTTTCGCAAGCAAGCAAAGCGCAGGCATATGCCGCATATACCTGCGCTTTGCGGATGGTTTCGGTTAAGAACCTATATGCAAAACGAGAACCGGTGGGTTCGGGAAAACTTTCCCGAACCCACCGATTCTCGTTTGTGTATACAGATGCTTATACGCGCTTGGCGTTCTTTCTCATATCGAACACCACCGCTGCGATGATAATCGCGCCCTTAAACGCCTGCTGTAGATAGGGGGAGATTCCCAATAGCAGCATACCGTTTTTCAGAATGCCCAAAATCAAAATACCTGCAACAACACCTGTAATACGGCACACACCGCCTGTGTGAGAAGTGCCGCCGACTGTTGCCGCTGCGATGGCATCCAATTCATAGTTTAAGCCCAAAGAGGAATTGCCAGCACCCGAACGTGCCGCCAAAAGAATGCCGCCCACCGATGCGCAGAAACCAGACCACACATAGACCTTGATAAGATTCTTTTCCACGTGGATGCCTGCAACGCGTGCCGCTTGGTCATTGCCGCCGATGGCATAGATGCTCTTACCGAATCTGGTCTGTGCCAGCAAGAATCCTGAAATCACCAAAAATATGATTGCTATCAAAATAATCACGGGAAATGCACCAATATATCCTTGCCCAAAAAACTTGAATTCCTCTTTCAATTCCGGGATGGGATAGGCGTTAGTATATAATTGTGCGGCAGCGCGGCAAATCAGCTGTGTTCCCAGCGTTGCAATAAACGGGGGAATCTTGGTATATGCAATCAGCCAACCATTCAAAGCACCGAATAAGATACCAACCGCCATACCGCATACAATCGGAATGATAATGGGCAAATCCGGCAGATTGGGAAACAGCTTGCTGGAGTAGGCATATTGCTGTGCCAGAGATGCAGAAATGACCGAGCTTAGCGCGACCATGGAGCCAGGCATCAAGTCAATGCCCTTTGACAAAATCGTCCACATGACACCTGCCGCTAAGACCGCGATGATGGACTCTGTCGTCAAAACGTTTAAAATATTTGCGGAAGTCAGAAATGCTTTGGAAGCAAAGGACATCCCCACCACCATGACGATAAACACGGCCCAGATGGAGTTATCGCTGATGATTTTTTTCATCTTATCTGACTTTATGAATTTTTCCATGTAAAACACTCCTCATCCTTTACGAACCGCAGCTTGCTTCGGTTTCGCCATGGCACAATGCCATAATATGTTCTGAATTCCACGCGGGGGTATCCCGCTCCAAAATGCCGGTGACCGCACCTTCATACATGACCACAATTCTATCTGCCATGCCCATGACCTCTGGCAGCTCGGAGGAAATCAAGATAATCGATTTGCCCTCGCCTGCGAGCTTTGTGATGATGGCATGAATTTCCGACTTTGCGCCGACATCGATGCCGCGTGTCGGTTCATCTACAATTAAGATATCCGGATTGGTCAGCAGCCACCGTCCAACCAGCACCTTTTGCTGATTGCCGCCCGACAGATTCATAATCAGCTGCTCGGTGCTGGGTGTTTTGGTGTTCAACATCTTCACATAGGTATCGGTATCTGCTGCAATTTGTTTGTGGTTGAGCGGCATACCATACGCTTGTAAATTCGCCAGAATCGTATTGTCTTTGATGTTTCTGACCCCAACAATGCCATTGCCGCGACGGTCCTCGGTCAAAAGTGCGATTTTGTTGGCGATGGCATCCGCAGGGCTTTTGATGTGCAGCACCTCGTTGTTTTTCCGAATCGTGCCGCTCTCACAGTGACGCATCCCAAAGATGGTTTCTACGGTTTCGGTGCGTCCTGCA
This sequence comes from Intestinibacillus sp., assembly GCA_963664255.1. Classification (GTDB taxonomy): domain Bacteria; phylum Bacillota; class Clostridia; order Oscillospirales; family Butyricicoccaceae. Next base: position 1,211,344 of record OY760938.1, read on the forward strand.
CCCACCAGGCCTGCAAACCCTAAAATTTCGCCGCGCCGCAAATTAAAGGACACATTTTTGACGGATTTTCCCGCATGAAGCTGCTCGACTTCAAACACGACTTCGCCAATGGGACACGGTATTTTGGGGAACATATCCGTCACTTCCCGTCCAACCATTTGTGTGATGAGTGCATCCACATTGGTATCCTTTGCGAAGGAATGCCCGACATATTCACCATCACGGAAGGTGGTCATTTCATCACAAATCTGAAAGATTTCATCCATCTTGTGCGAAATGTAAATCAAAGCGCAGCCGTCCTCGCGCAGCTTGCGGATGATTTTAAACAAATGCGCCACTTCGGCTTCTGTCAGCGAAGAGGTCGGCTCGTCCAAAATCATAACATCGGGATGATAGGACACCGCTTTGCAAATCTCGACCATCTGCATCTGTGCAATGGTCAGATTGCCCATTTTTTCATTTGGGCTAACATGAAAATCCATTTCACGGAACAGCTCTACGGTCATATCATGCATTTTCTTGTGGTCAATGATGAATCCGCGCATGGGCTCTCGACCAAGCCATACATTTTCCGCAACCGAGCGTTCCGGTACAGGGCTAAGCTCCTGATGAATCATGGAGATGCCGCTACTCAGTGCTTCAAGGGTTGATTGAAAATGGACTTCCTGTCCTTTGAAAAGGATAGAACCAGATGTTCTGTGATAAATACCAATCAGACATTTCATAAGTGTCGATTTGCCCGCACCATTCTCTCCCATTAACGCGTGGACGGTCCCCGGACGGAGCTGCAGCTGCACGCCTTTTAGTGCACGCACACCAGGAAATTCTTTCACAATCCCGTGCATTTCTAAAACAAACTCGCCTGTTTTTGCGCCTGCGTTTTGCATTCGGAACTTCTCCCCCTTCTCCTCTATTGATTGATTACAGTCTTATTTTAGCGATATTCTGCTGTTTTAACCTTCATTATATTGTGGTTTTTGCAACCCCTTTCTTTAAAAATCTGTACAAATATCGTGCGTGCAATTTGTTTTCTTCACTATCTTGCTATGCAGAAAGCAGTGCTTGTAAATGCCGCTGTAAGGGTAGCCAAACACCGTGAGCTTTATGGAGTCGAGCGGGGAAACGGGGGATTATCTGCTGCAATTTGCCCGAAAAACAACTTGTTTCACCTTATATCGCGCAAAAAAGGGCAGCAGACGGGAATTTGTCTGCTACCCTTTGGAATGTACGCTTGTTTACTGGTAATCGACCCATACCGCACCACTGTCTGCGGAACGCACGCAGTTTTCAACCCAACGCACGCCTTCTACGCCGGCGTGAATGTCCGGATAACACAAGTCCGCCGTCTTGCCCTGGTCTGCTGCCGTCATTGCCTGTGCAAAGCGGCTGTACAGATTCGACCAAGCTTCAAACAAGCCTTCCGGATGTCCGCCGCCGATGCGGTCCTCCGTGGTTGCCGAAGGATACAGATAGCCCATTCCACGCTCCAAAATCTTGACGGGTTCGCCCTGCACCTCGTATCGGAGCTGGTTGGGTTGCTCATCCCACCATTCCAGCGATGCCGTTTCGCCAATGACACGAATCTTTTGCCCATGCATCGAACCGCAGTTGACACAGCTGGACCAAACCATGCCAAATGCACCGCCTTCATATTCCATCAAGGTCATTGCATTGTCTTCCAGCGGGGCACGGCTTTCTACAAAAGACTGGCGCGCGCACATCAAACGCTTGATTTTCAAATCCGGCAGCATCACCTCAGACAAATAGAGCGGGTGCGTGCCGACATCGCCCAAGACATAGCTGGGACCTGCGACCTTGGGGTCCACGCGCCATTTGGTCGATTCTGTATTCTTTTCTACTGCGACATTGTGGAATCCGTGCGCAAACTGCATATTGACGATGCGAATTTTCCCCAGCTCTCCGTTTGCAATCATCTGGCGTGCCTGCTCGATTGCCTGATGTCCTGCATAACCATAGGTCACGCCAACAATGCGGTTTTTGGACTTTGACAAGGCTTCCAGCTCCAGTGCTTCTGCCGTGGTGAAGCAAAGCGGCTTTTCACAAACCACGTGCAGCCCTGCCTCCAGCGCGGCCTTTGTGATTGCAAAATGCGTGCCGTTTGGTGTTGCAATGGACACTGCCTGAATGCCGTCTGCTCGCTTGGACTCTGCTGCAAACATGGTCTGGTAATCTGGATAGCAACGGTCTTCGGATACATGCATACTCTTGCCAAACTCCCTGCCGCGCACGGGGTCGATGTCAAATGCACCTGCAACGAGGGCAAAATTAAAATCGCGCAACGCCGCACTTCTGTGGATATACCCGATTTGGCTGCCCTTGCCGCCACCAACCATCGCCCAACGGATGGGGTTTTCTACTTTCTTTTCGCCGTAATACATCTTCTTTCGCTCCTTTTAAATGGCATAGCCGACACGCTTGAGATATTCTACGCTTGCCTTGACATCGCGCAAGCTGGTATCCGCATTGCGCGGGTCGCGTTCCTGCTCAATCGTAATGTAGCCGTTGTAGTGGATTTCCTCCAATGTCTTATGAATCGCCTGATAATCCAGACAGCCAGAACCGATGGGACACATCGCCCCCTTTCCGCATGCTTCAAAAAAGCGGATTTTTTCAGAAAGTACGGCATTATAGACGGCTTCGTCAATGTCCTTGAAATGGATATAATCCAGACGGGTTTTGTACTTTTTCAGCCATTCCACGGGGTCCATGCCAGAATAATAGAGATGTCCTGTGTCCAAGCACAAACCAGCAAGATCATACGGAATATCGCGCATCAGTGCATCAATTTCATCTGCAAACTCAATATAGCCGCCTGCGTGCGGATGAATCACCGGACGCACCCCGTAGGTTGCCGCTTTTTCACAGATGCCGCGGATGTGGCGCATCATGGCTGCCCACTGCGTTTCGGACAAGCGCGGTGCGCGCTCTGCGTGACCTGCGGCATAGTCGCGCTCGTCATGCCCCCAGTCCATGATGGTCATATAGGGCGTGCGGTGGTGCTGCCCTTCATGGGTGGGCAAGGGCGGCAGTTTGACGAGTAATGAGCAAATATCCTCCGTCTGCCGCAGCAGATTCTCGTAATTTTCTTCTGACACCAAATCATCAAAAATCGTCCCTGCAACGATAGAAATATTGTTTTTTCGCAATTCTTCTGACACAATCTGTACATCAATCGGCAAATACCCATAGGGGCCGAGTTCGATCGCACGATAGCCAGCCTGTGCCGCTTCTGCCAAAACGCGCTGCCATGGCGGCAAAAACGGATTTTTCGGATCATCTACACCCCAGCAGCATGGGGCCCCACAAATATTGATTCCCATATCGACTCCTCCTCATGAGAGCTTTCTAATTTCCAATGCTTTTGCATCGTCCGAGGCAGTTCTCGTCAGCCAAACCGCGGGGGATGCGCTTGTACTGCGGTAGCCCTTTGGACTATCTTCAGTATAGCAAATTTTTTACCGCGCACCTTCAGTTCCTTGCCTTGTTGGAGGGGTGAGCATTGGGAATTCTACACAAAAACAAGGCGGTGATTTTTGGATGCTCTACTATCTTGTGATTTAGCGGGTTACCGTGCCGAGAAGCTCTCTTTCGATGCGCTCGCGTGCTTCCGGTGCTTGGGTTGCTATTTTTTCCGGGAAGCCGAAATACGAAACGCAAGCGATGTTGTCACCGCCCAGCTTCGGCGCATTGGCGTTCAGCTGCTTGTTGGCAAAGTCCATGTCGCGCAGGGTTTCAAAGATGCCCGGAAAATCCACATCGCCTTCGCCCATCGCCAGATGCTGGTGGATGGTAATATCCGCGCGACCATTGGCGTTGAGCCAAGGCGGATTTGCGATATAACGGCAGTCCATGGTCTGGTTGAAGGTGTCAGCAAACAGCACATGGGTCAGTTCATCACCTGCATATTGCAGCATGGAGCGCACATCGCCCTTGCCTTGGTCATAAAAGAAGCCATGCGGAGAGGAATACACATAGCCGAGGTTTTTGGAGCGGAAGGACTTGACCATATCACAGGTTTCGTTGTTCAGCTCACAGAAATCATATGGGTGGGACTGAATTTCCACACGAATGCCTTCTTTTTCAAACAATGGCAGCAGTTCTTCCATCGAGCGGAACCACATACCATTGCAGATTTCCTGCTGGTTCGGGTCGCCGGAAAGTTCGGTGTTGATGACCTGCACGCCCATATTGACGGCAAGCTCCACGATTTTCTTCCAGTTCGCAACCGCGTGCAGACGCTGTTCCTCGGTCGGACCAGACCAGCGATACACCACGATGAAAGAGGAAATTTCCACGCCGGTTTCGCGCAGTGCGGTGCGATATTCCGCCTCACACTCCTGCGAGAACAGCGGATGCTTATAGAACGGATTGATGCGCGGATGCGGGGACTGCTCAATGTATTTATAGCCCCAATCTGCAACCTGATGCACCATGTCATTGATGCGCATTTGTTTTGCCAGTACGTCAACATCAAATGCAATTTTCATTGTAAAAAACTCCTTTTAAATTGCGGAAACGCAGCGCACATAGAAATGCGCTGCGTCCCTGTATAAAGTGAAAAAATGTAATGAGGTGGTCTAAAATTGTGGATTACTTGATGAAATCATCCACGTTTTCGGCTGTAACGAGTTCCGGTGTAATGTTATAATAATTATCCTGCAGTCCTTCAATGGCAGTGCCGTCAATCAGACCCTTTGCGCACAGGATGGTACCGCCGCCTTGTGCGACCGGGTCCTGAAACACGGTGGCTGCCAGCTCGCCTGCCTTGATGGATGCACAGCCAACATCCGTTGCATCAATTCCTACAACAGGGCAGATAATCTTCTTTTCGCCTGTGGTCTTCATGGCTTCAATGACGCCAAGCGCCATGTCATCGTTGTTGCAAATCACAGCATCTACGGTTTTACCAGTGCCCATAAACTGCACAAACTTATCCATTGCCTTTGCGCGGTCCCATTCCGCAGTATCTTCATAGACGTAGTTGACATTCAGCCCACCATCTGCCAGTGCCTGCTTGACAGAGTTGGTGCGCTTTGTTACATTGTCCAGACCCAATGTGCCTTGGAACAGCACAACATTGATGTCGGTTTTACCTTCTGCCTTGAAGTGGTCAACCAGCCATTTGCCCTGATTTTCGCCATACAGATTTTCATCTGTACCGACATAAACCACCTGGCCATCCTTCAGCACACTCAAATCCGGCTGACGGTTTACAAAAACGACCTTCATGTCACCTGCGGCATTGATGATTTCCTGCGCAGAATCATTATTGACCAAACCCACAATCACCGCATCATAACCATCTGCTGCACAGGTCTGTACATGACCAAGCTGCACGGAAAAGTCATTGTTTGCGTCAAACACCTGCAAATCCATGCCCATTTCCACAGAAATTTCAACTGCCTGTTTTTCCATGGAGGTCATGAACTGGTCACGAACCGGCATGGACAAGCCAACCTTATAGGTTTTGGAGTCAGTTGTGGTGTCTGCTGCGGCACTGCTGTCGGCAGCTGCATCGTCCTGTGTTGAGGCGGCACTGCCACAACCAGCAGTAGCACCGAGAAGCATCATACAGGTGAGGCCCAATGCAATCAGTTTCTTTTTCATAGTGTACTCTCCATTCTTCTTTTTCCTTCATTTTGTGAAACCTTGTGCTTGACTTCGCTTGACATGAACAAATTATAGAATAGGAATGCACGCAAAACCTTCAGTATATTGTGTTTTATAGTGTGCTTTCATGGGCTTATTTTGTACAAATATGGTTCTTTCGTTTTTTTTACTCCACTTTCTTGCGGTTTCTGTAAAAGGATTGGCTATTGCGTGCGCTGTCCGCACATCTTTTCATGATAGTTGTTACGATAGCGAATGGGGGAAAGCCCTACCATTTTGGAAAACAGCGTGCAGAAATAATTCGTATTGTCATAGCCAACCATCGTAGAAATCTGTGTTGCGCTGTATTCGCTGTTAATGAGAAGCGTCTGTGCCTCTCCGATTCTGCGCCGAATCATATATTGGATGGGCGAATTGCCCATAGCATCCTTAAACACGTGCGCAGCATAATACGGGCTGATATGCAGTTCTTCGGAGATTTTCGCCAGTGTCAGCTCCTCAGCATAATGTGTGTCGATATACGATTTGATGCGTGCCGCCAAATCATAGTTTTTGCCTGTTGGCACAATCCCTACTTGCGCGGTCGAAAGCTCTTTTGCAATCAAAACAAAAGAGGCGGTCAGCATTTGTATCAGAAAATCAGAATTGGGGCGTCCGTCGGTCAGCTGCTCAAAAATCATGGTGCATAAGCTCAGCAACGCCTTATATTTCACACCGCTTGCGCAAGCATAGACTCTGTCCGCCGGAAGGATATGATTTTCGGTCAAGCCATGCAGTCGTAAATCGGTCAAACCAAAACAAAATGTGCCAATCTCCGTTTGGAAGTCAGAACGCACCTCGTGCAAATCGCCAGCATTATAAAACAAAATGTCCCCCGGTGAAATTTGAAATGCGCGATTTCCGACGAAATAGGTACCATAGCCTTGATATACCAGAAGCAGTTCGCAAATGTTTGTGTGCTGATGCATCGGACGGTCGACCTTGTGAATTCCACATTCTTGCTTGGTGACATATAAAAGATGCGGCAGTTGTCCGTTTATAAAATGGCTTGCGGCGTTCGCCTGTGTTACATTTGGAATCATCCTATCGTTCCCCTCTCGTGTTGTTCTCTTTATCATAACACGGGGTACTGTATTTTCACCTTTTGTATCCGGCAAAAATCCAAATGAAAAAGCAAGCGTTTGCACACCCTTTCTTTGGGAAACTTCATTATCTTGCTTGCACGCAGTTTGATTCACTAACCGAATAAGAAGCGCGAGCATATACGCCCACGCTTCTTATTCGGTTAATATGTTTTGGTTGTGAAGCCAATACTGTCGGTATCGTGTTGGCGAGATACCTGTAATTTTGGAAAACAACGTAGTAAAATAATTGGGATTATCATAACCGACCATAGATGCAATCGTTGTTACGGAATGGTTTGTATGAATCAGCAGTGTTTGTGCTTCCCCAATCCGCCGCCGAATCAGATATTGAATGGGGGAAAAGCCGGTACATTTTTTAAAGGTATGGGATAGATAGGACGCGCTCGTGCGCAATGCTTCTGCGGCTGACTCCACAGAAAGTTCGTCTGCGTAGTGGTTGTCAAAATACTGTTTGATATGCGAAAAAGTGGTGTAATCCACATCTTCAACCTCGTTTTGGGTGGGAATCTCAGAAATTATCCCAAGCAGTACACAAATCAAATGCTTGCAGATTTCAATGGCGCGTGGCGAATGCTCCGTGATGAGCTGGTTCATGGTCTGGAAGAGCTGCGTGAGCAGCGCTTCATAGCTGCCACTGTGCAAAACGGGTGCAGCATGGCTTGGCAGCAAATGATTTTCCGGCAGTTCGGGAAGCTTTACTCCGCTCAAGCCACAGCAATAGACGTGCAGGGTCGCATCCGGATGGGATACTTCATCGTGCAGGGTGTCACCGTCAAAGATGAGAATATCTCCTTTTTGTGTCGCATACAATCGATTTCCAATCATATGTGTGCCGCAGCCTTGCGCAATGAATACGATTTCCAAGCGGTCGTTGTGCCGATGCATGGCACGCGGCAGGATGAAATCGATTGGTACGGTATTGCAAAAGTATAAAAGCTTTGGCGCAGCGATTGGGGCAGGCGCGGATTTCACAGGGTATTGGTCTATAAAATATTGTATCATAAATGCCATCCACCTTGCATATTCTATGCTTTAGTATAGGTGAATAGCATGGAAATTGCAAGAATTCCCCGCGAACGCTTTAAAAATGCGGTGTGCGCACCCTGATATTCCTGCGTCATTTTGCTTTGCCTAGCAAAAAATCTACACCTACTGCAACAATTTCCGTTTATGAATATAGCTTCTTAAAATAAATTTGCAAATAGTACCTTGCGGGATATAGTAAATCTGAAAAATCTATGTATAATTACTACATAGGAAAATTTTGAGGGGAGGCAAATGATTCCGATGTTCCGTACTGCACGGCTACCAGAGGATTCCGCAGGAGGGATTCTCGACAATGGGGTTCATGTGCTCGAGCATAAACGGCAGCATCCTTCTGTTTGGGGTGTTGTCACGAAGTGGGTCAAAAAAACGAAAAAAAATTCAGTTTTGAGGAGAATATAGCATGAAAATGAAAAAGCGCGTGAGTATGCTGCTGCTGGCGATGTTGCTGAGCAGTGTGTTCTGTCGATTTTCCCCGGCATCTGCGGCGACCACGGAGTCCTCTCTCGGAGAGATTGCCTTGTTTCCGTACGCTTCGACTGTGCCGAGAGGGTGGGCACTGTGCGATGGGAGAACGATGACAGTTGCTGCAAATGGCGCCCTATATAGCTTAATTGGGACGGTCTTTGGAGGAACTGGCACCACCTTTAATTTGCCGAACCTAACGGGCGCCAGCCCGCTGACAGGCGCAAAATACTATATGTGCACAGAGGGTTATTATGGTATGACGGATACCAGTGTGTTGACGCTGGGTCAGGTGTATTTGCTGCCCGATATGCTGGCTACACGCTCCAATGATATGGCGGGTACGTCTATTTTGCTGCAATGCAATGGAACAAGCTATGATATAGGGACATACCCCGCGCTATATGCAAAAATCGGTACCAGCTTCGGAACAACGCTGCCGAATTTGACCAATATGTCCCCACTGACCGGGCTGAGCTACTACATTGTGGCAGATGGAATCTTTCCGTCTGCAGACGGAAATCTCAGTGCTACAGATGCATACTTGGGTGACGTTGGGCTGTATGCCTTTGGAGATACACACAACGACGCTGTGAAGTGCACAGGACAAACCCTGTCGGCTAGCAGCTATGCAGCGTTATATGCGCTCGTGGGTACTACCTTTGGCGGCAACAGCAGCAATTTTGCCGTGCCTGATTTGCAGGGGGCGGTTCCCTTGCCTGGGCTGAATTACTATATTTTACTATGGGGTATCTATCCCACCAGCGCGTGAGATGAAAAATTTATGTTGGAGGCAGGATAAATGAGCAAACAAAAGACCGGCATACCGGCGTTCCGCCTGAAGAGGATGGGACTTTTGCTGGTGCTTTGTTTCTGTGTGTTGATTGGAATGCAGCAGCCAGCAGCTGCTGCATTCCAATCAACACACAGAAACGAGGATTACCGGCGTAACGGCCACATCCAGCGCATATGCTGCGCCCTATAGTCCGGACAAAGTGGTGGATTCCTCCACTGCTGCATGGAGCCGCTGGTACTGCGGAACATCCGGAAATAAATGGATTCAACTGGACTTGAATAAGACCTATTATGTGGATAAATGGGAGGTTGATGGGCTGGGCGTGGCTGGCTGGGCTGCAAGCTGCAACCTGAGCGATTATCAGCTGCAGGGAAGCACCAATGGCAGCACGTGGACGACACTGGACACGGTAAGTGGAAACACAGTAAATTCCACTTCGCGAACAATTACACCGACCACCGTTCGCTATGTGCGCCTGTACATCACCAAGGGCAACCAAAGCAATAACTACTGGGCGTCTGTATCGGAGTTTCGTGTCTATGCGCTGTCGCCAGTGGTAACGTCCGTCGCGGTACCGTCCAGCGGCACCTATGCGGCGGGGCAGACAATGAGTTTCACGGTGAATTACAGCGCGGCTGTAACTGTAACTGGAACGCCCAAAATCCCGATTACACTGGATTCCGAAACGGTTTATGCAAGTTATGTCAGCGGCTCTGGCACACAGGCAATCACGTTCCAGTATACCCCTTCCGCAGGTAATTATCGCGCAACAGGGATTTCTTTGGGAACGAGCATCACCACTGATAGCGCAACCATTGCGGATGGAATGGGAAACAGCGCGGACTTGACACTGCAAAATACGGCAGCGACAACAGATGTCTTGGTGGATGCAAGAGTTCGCTACAATGTTAGTGTTGGCACGCTGACAGGTGGCAGTATCACCACCAATGTGTCCTCTGCAGTCGCAGGCACAACCGTCAACCTGACCATCACGCCGAACAGCGGGATGCAGCTGAAAGCGAACAGCCTAAAATACAACGATGGCAGCTCTGATTATGCCATCAGCGGCACAAGCTTCACCCTGCCTGCGGCAAATGTGACCATCAGCGCAGAATTTGAAAGCATTCCAGCAACAACGTACACGATTGGTGTCGGCACGCTGACAGGTGGCAGTATCACCGCGGATGTATCTTCGGCAGTGGCAGGCACCACCGTCAACCTGACCATCACGCCGAACAGCGGGATGCAGCTGAAAGCGAACAGCTTAAAATACAACGATGGCAGCTCTGATTACGCCATCAGCGGCACAAGCTTCACCTTGCCTGCGGCAAATGTGACCATCAGCGCAGAATTTGAAAGCATTCCGGCAACCACGTACACGATTGGTGTCGGCACGCTGACAGGTGGCAGTATCACCACCAATGTGTCCTCTGCAGTCGCAGGCACAACCGTCAACCTGACCATCACGCCGAACAGCGGGATGCAGCTGAAAGCGAACAGCCTAAAATACAACGATGGCAGCTCTGATTATGCCATCAGCGGCACAAGCTTCACCCTGCCTGCGGCAAATGTGACCATCAGCGCAGAATTTGAAAGCATTCCGGCAGCTACATATATCGTCAGCTTTGATAAAAATGGAGGCACAGTGGAAGCAACGCCCTCCACAATCAGCGTAGCCACTGGGATGCAGCTTGGAACCTTTCCGACCGCACCGACCAGAACGGGCTATACATTTAGTGGATGGAATACAGCCGCGGACGGCGGGGGTACGGTCGTTACGACAACGATGATTGTGACAGGCGACATCACCGTTTATGCCAAGTGGACGCCGACTTCCAGCGGTTCTGGAAGCGCGAGCGGTTCAGGTGGTTCGGGCGGTTCAGGCAGCTCCAACACGCCACAAACGACTGTGACTGGCAGCAAGGCAACCACCACCGCTTCCGTGAGTGCGGACAGCAATGGGACAGCGCAAGCAACCATAACACAATCACAGATGAATAACGCAACGGCAAAGGCGATAGCCGCATCCAAAGAACAGGGAAGTGCATCAAGCGTTGAGATTCAGGTTATGGCGCCGGCTAACACCAAAACATTGGAAACCCTTATCCCTGCGGCTGCAGTAACGGCATTGACGGAAGAAAATGTGGAATCGCTTACCATAGCTTCTCCTGTGGCCTCCGTCACCTTTGGTGCAAGCGCGCTGCACACCATTTCAAGCGCAGCGGCAAGCGATGTAACCATCGCTGTTGCGAGCGTGGACAAGACAAGCCTGTCGGAAACAGTAAGGCAGTTGGTAGGGGACAGACCGGTGCTAAATCTCAGCGTTACGAGTGGAGATTCGACCATCTCTCAGTTTGGTGGAGCTGTGACAGTTGCAATCCCTTACACCCCGCAGGCAGGAGAGGACACTAGCGCACTTGTCATCTATTATATCAATGCGGAGGGCAGCTTGGAAACCGTAAGCAATGGTCAATATGATGCCGCAGCCAAAGCTGTAACGTTTACAACGAGTCATTTTTCACAGTATGCCATCGGATACAATCAGGTGGGGTTTGCCGATGTTACAGAGAGCGATTGGTACGGTCAGTGCGTTGACTTTATCGCAGCAAGAGGCATTACCAACGGCACAGATGGAAAGTATTGCCCCTCGGCAAAGCTGACAAGAGGCGACTTTTTGGTGATGCTGATGCGTGCGTACAGCATTGCGGCGGATGAGGTGTCAACGAATAACTTTAATGATGCGGGAAACACATACTATACGAACTATCTGTCCGCGGCAAAGCGTTTAGGTATTACAAACGGCATTGGCGACAATCTGTTCGCGCCAAGCAAAACCATCACGCGACAGGAAATGTTTGCAATGCTTTATAACTGCTTAATGGCAATCGATGCGTTGCCGAGCAGCAGCACAGAAAGTGCTCGGGTTTCTTTTACAGACAGCGACCAAGTTGCGGCTTGGGCAGAGGAGGCTGTGACCCTGTTTGCAGAAACCGGTACCATCCATGGAAACAATGGGCAAGTTCTGCCGACCAGCACAGCGACCCGCGCGGAGCTGGCACAGCTGCTGTATAATCTGTTGGCAGGATAAACGTTCGTATTCCAAAACACAATGCGCAGAAGCGTTCCAAAAAAGGCGAGGAGGGATGAATTATCCCTCCTCGCCTTTTTTGGATATTGTGCCCCAGCTCCACTGGATATGAGCCACTGCGTAGACGCAGACTTACTTGCCTGTGTTTTCTATGATTTTGATGCCGTCATCTGTGCCGACAATAATCCGCTTGCACATATTCAGGAACAGACCGGTTTCCAGCACACCGACCATACCCTGCAGTTTGGCAGCGACTTCGGCGATGTTCATGGGTGCACCCAAGTGTAGGTCAGCAATGTAGTTGCCGTTATCCGTAACAAAGGTTTTACCGTCCTTGACGCGCAGAACCGGTTTCAGCCCCAGCTCGTCCATCTGGCGCAGCACATGGGTATAGCCATAGGGCAGGATTTCGATGGGCAGCGGGAACGCGCCGACAGCATCCACCAGCTTGCTGTTATCCATAATCCAGATGACTTCCTTCGCGGCAGATGCCACAACCTTTTCGCGGAACAGCGCGCCGCCGCCGCCCTTGATTGCATTGAACTGCGGGTCGATTTCGTCGACACCGTCAATCGCTAAATCCAGATATTCCGCCTCTTCAATCGAAATCAGCGGAATGCCCAAGGACTTGGCCTGCGCTTCCGTTGCATTGGAGGTCGGCACAGCGCGCAGCTTCATGCCGCCTGCGACCAGCTTGCCAACCGCTTCTACCATATAATAAGCGGTAGAGCCTGTGCCAAGACCGATGGTCATGCCGTCTTTGATATATTCTGCTGCTTTTTCGCCTGCGATGCGTTTCTGTTCCATAATGGATGATTCCTCCCTTGAGTGTATAGAATGACTTGAGATAACAGTTCTCTTCTAAAAGAATAGCACAAATCCCAGAAAAAGAAAATCAGGAAATGCAAGTTTGTCTATAAATTTTCATCTGTAGAAGCCTGGCCCCATGGTGCGGGAAACGAATGGGGGTTCACCATTGGCGTCAAAAACAACATCGTGGTTAAACAGGGATAATACAATAGAAGTTTCATTTGTGTGGTGTGCAACTGCATTTTTTGCGGTGCATGGGCTATCTTGGGCTCGTGGTGCAGGAAAAGAGAAGTGGACTGTATCACAAAGCTGTGATAAAATAATATAACACAAGGTAAGCGTCAAAGGATATTTCACTGTGCGGTGACAAAATTTGCAATTCGGCTAAGGACGGTCAAGTGAACTGGGGAGGCAGTCTGTCAGTCTGATATATTTTGCTCCAGTGCCACATTTTAAATATCCCATGGAGAAGTCGGAAAGCGCGTGATTAGAAACATTGGGCAGTTTCCTATTTGACTCCGCCTAATATAGCAAGGTAACCAGAATTGTTTTGCAATCGAAATAGCGTGCTTAATGCAGTATCACAATATCTTGTCTGCGATATGGTCATTTTTGAGCACGGCAAAGAGATTGTAACATATAGAAAGGGTGAAAAGGATATGAAGACAGTCATTCTGGCAGGGGGCTTAGGGACTCGAATCAGTGAAGAATCACATTTGAAGCCTAAGCCTATGATTGAAATTGGTGGTAAGCCTATTTTATGGCATATCATGAAACTGTATTCGCACTATGGATTTAATGAGTTTGTGATTTGTCTCGGATATAAAGGTTACCTGATTAAAGAGTTTTTTGCGGACTATTATCTACATATGTCAGATATTACGTTGGATTTTTCAAATCAAAATCAAATGACAATACATAATAATATTGCAGAGCCTTGGAAGATTACACTTGTTGATACTGGATTAAATACACAGACAGGCAGCAGAATTAAGCGTGTACAAAAATATATTGGCGATGCACCATTTTTTATGACATACGGTGATGGTGTGAGCGATATTGATATTTCACAGCTGCTAAAGTATCATCAGCAGAAGAAAAAATTAGCAACGCTTACAGCTGTTCGTCCGAGCGGACGTTTTGGTGTGCTTGAAATAGAAGCGGATAACAGCATCTCTACTTTTCGAGAAAAGTCACCAGAGGACGGAGGATGGATTAACGCAGGGTTTATGGTATTAGAGCCAGAAATATTTGACTACATAAAAGAGGAAGAGACGGAAATTTTTGAGCGAAGACCTTTGGAAACCTTAGCGAAGGATGGACAGTTGAATGCCTATCGGCATAGTGGCTTTTGGAAGTGCATGGATACACAGAGAGATAAGAATATGCTGGAAGATATGTATACGGGTGGAGAAACTCCATGGATGGTGTGGAAATGAATACAAGCTTCGCTGAATTCTATAAAGACAAAAAGGTGCTGATTACCGGGCATACCGGATTTAAAGGCAGTTGGCTGTGTGTTTGGCTGCATATGTTGGGTGCAAAAGTAAGCGGATATTCTATCGGCATCCCTACGGATATTTCAATGTATGAACGCTTACAGCTTTCGAACTGCTTAGATGCAGATTTTTGCGGAGATGTATCAAACGAAGCACAATTCTGCGATGTGCTAAAAGAGGTGCAGCCGGAAATTGTAATTCACTTAGCAGCGCAGGCGATTGTTTTAAATGCTTATCAAGACCCGCTGACAACCTTTGAAAGCAATATCATGGGTACGGCAAGCGTATTGAACAGTATAAAAAAGGTCGGTTGTGTTCGTGCTGCACTTATAATCACGACGGACAAATGCTATCAAAACCAAGAGTGGCTCTGGGGATATCGTGAGATGGATGCATTAGGGGGCGATGACCCCTATTCTTGCAGCAAAGCATGTGCGGAACTGATAACGAATTGCTACATCAAAAGCTATTTCCAGGATGGCGACTGCCAGCTCGCAACCGCTCGTGCCGGCAATGTGATTGGAGGAGGTGACTGGGCAGAGCATAGATTGATTCCGGATATTGTTCGAGCCGCAGTTTCTGGACAAGCTGTCGTTTTGCGTCATCCAGAGCACATACGGCCATGGCAGCATGTGATGGAACCATTATATGGGTATTTGTTGTTGGTGCAGAAGATGATGGAAAATCAAGGTTCGTTTGTAGAGGCGTGGAATTTCGGACCGGATACCTCCCAAAATGCAAATGTAGGATATGTTGCGGAAAAGATATGTGCATCATTGGAGTGTGCCGTGTCATACGAGAAGCAGTTTAACACAAGACACGAAGCGGCATTGCTGCGTTTGGATTGCACAAAGGCAAAACAGAAGCTTGGATGGTTTCCAACACTATCCCTTGATGAAACATTGGCACTGACCGCAGACTGGTATCAGCGTGACATGAAGCATCAAGATATGCTGCAAACCACAAGAGAACAGCTGCATCAATTTATGAAGAAGATTCAGCAAAAAGCAGGAGAACAGCATGTTTAAAACATCTTTGCAAACGAATGAGTTGCAGGAGTATGTGGCTCGGCAGCTAGAGATATTTTTTCCGGATAAAATGCTTCATCCAAAGGAAACGCT
Organism: Intestinibacillus sp.; assembly: GCA_963664255.1. Classification (GTDB taxonomy): domain Bacteria; phylum Bacillota; class Clostridia; order Oscillospirales; family Butyricicoccaceae. The sequence goes on from OY760938.1 coordinate 1,226,943, forward strand.
GTTTTCGAAGTCTGTGAAAACGGCATTGGAGCGAACAGAGTATTGCTTCAAGCATGTGGCACTGAGTGCCTACAATCAAGATGGTATAACACGCTTCTCACATCTGCATGCAGATCAGTACACCGCCTTTGTATGGTTTCTATCCAATACTGTGTGGAAGACATTTGAAGATGAATCCATTGCCTCCAAGTTGTTTTTTCTGAACAAATCACTAAATGGTATTATGTGTATGTATGATGCTGGTTTGCCGAATATTTTTTTGATTTTACATGGGAGCGGAACCGTTCTTGGGAAAGCAACTTATCATGATTTTTTTGTATGCCACCATGGTTGTACTGTGGGTGCTGTATATGGTAAATATCCGGTTTTAGAAAAAGGTGTAGCGATGGCACCACACGCGGCGATTGTAGGCGAGTGCCATATCGGAGAATGTTCGACGATTGGAACGCATGCATTGATTCGCAATAAGACGATAGAGAACAACACACTGTATTATCAAGATGTTGAAACGGGGAAGAGCATGGTAAAACCTGTCGAAGCTTGTTGGGCTCAATCGCTTTTTAATGTGAAGATTTCAGATTAAGGAGTATTCAAGCTATGAAGAAGACAATTTTGGTGAGTGGTGCCAATGGATATATTGCATTGCATTTAATTCAAGCTCTGAAATCTGTCGGCTATCAGGTGGTGACTGCGTCCAGAACCAATACTAGCGATTTGTATATGGATTTCTGCAATCCGGAGCAAATTGCTTTGCTCAAAGCGGGCGAAATTGATGCAATGATTCATACGGTATCCCCTAATGAAGCCCTGTTTAAGACAGACATTTATCGTGCAGTCGCTGAAAATGCAACGGGTATTCATGCCGCATTAGACTTTTGCGTCAACAATGGCATCCAAAATTTTATTTATTTTTCAAGCTTCCATGTGTTTGGGCATCCCGAAGGGTTGCTGAATGAAAACACACAAATTGCACCGGGAAATGATTATGGTCTAGCCCATAGCATTGCAGAACAAACGGTACAGCTGTATAATCGACAGGGCAGATTAAATGCTTGGGTTGTCCGACCTTCTAATGTTTTTGGTAAACCGAAAGACGCAAATAAGTTCAAACGGTGGTCCTTGCTTCCGTTTGCATTTTGCAAAGAAGCTGTTCAAAATCATACAATCACGCTTTATTCCACAGGCGAACAACTTCGGAATTTTGTAGATGTGCAGGATGTGTGCAAAAAAACTATCTGGATTTTGCAAAATGCCCCCGCGCAGCGTGTAGTCCATATTTTTGGGCAGGAGACCCTGAGTATTTATCAATATGCACAGCAAGTGCAGCAAGCGGCCTGTGCATTTTTGGGCGTTCCGGTACAAATTGTGCGACCGCAAGGGACTGCGTCGGTGGTACAATTTCAGTTTGAAAGCACACTGAAAATGCCGCATATAGAACCAACAGGGCAATTACATATATTCATTACAGAAATAATGCAAATGCTCAACCCGAATCCACACAAGCAAGAAGGAAGGTAGAGAGTTTATGTTGTGTAATATCTGCAAAGAAAAAAGTTTTTTGGAAGAGCACTATACCAAGGCGCCGAATCGGATTGCAGACGGATATGATGCAGAAACAATACAGCAGTGTGATATTGAGATTTATCATTGTGAGTCGTGCGGACACATTCAAATCATACCGATGGTTTTACCAAGCTACTACCAAGAATATTCGATGGGTTATTTTTGGGGAGCGAGCTTTACAAAAACGCGGAAGCAGCAAATTGAACGGCTTGCAGGATTCGCACCTTCCTGTAAGCGGTTTTTGGACATAGGCTGTGGCACAGGACAATATCTTTCATTGGCGCAACCTTTTTTTAAAGAATTGTATGGTGTAGAACCATCAAAGACTGGTGCGAATTTAGCAAGCGAAAAGGGATTTTGCATCATTAACGACTACTTTAGCAGTTGTTTAAAGTTTGAGCAAGGTTTTGACGCCATTAGTATGATTGAAGTATTGGAACATTTAGAAAATCCGTATCCGATGGTTTCATATGCACTGATGTGCTTAAATACGGACGGGGTTATGCTGATTGAAGTTCCAAATGGGCAGAAAATCTATAGGGAAAGTTTGTATTATAATCTGTCAACAGATCATATCCAGTACTTTACCGTACAGAGTTTAGCGGCGTTAGCTAAACATGCAGGAGCCGAGATTCTATGCGTGCAAGAGGCTTCGGATCCAAATTTGCTGGAATTATATGTACGAAAGAAAAGGCTGGACAGAGAGAATTTTCATATGCATCGCCAAAGAGATCTTTCTCGTATTTTGTCAGAGCTATCTTTTGGTGACAGAATTGCTGCATGGGGAGCTGGCGCAGAAGCGGTATGCTTTCTAGAAATGCTACAGGAGCATATCAAAATGGAATGCTTGTTTGATAATGATACACTGAAGCATGGCCATTCCATTGCGCAGTGCCCGATTTTGCCGCCAGCAAAAGATGTGGTGTGTGGATTTGATGCCATAATTTTATTTGCCAATGCGCATAAAACACAAATTTATGAACAACTGACGGATTTGGGATTTACAGGTAAGTTTATAGCGTTCAATTCGTGAGCGCAAGACCATAAGGATGAAAAAATGAAGATAGATGATACACCTCTTAATGGTGCGGTAACGCTGCAAATGGAGCCGATTATAGATGAACGCGGCTTCTTTGCAAGAAGTTTTTGCAAAAAAGAACTTGGAGAATATGGAATAGAATTTGAAATGGTGCAATGCAATGTGGCGTATAATCGGTTTTCACATACACTGCGTGGAATGCATTTTCAAAAACCACCATTTTGCGAAGAAAAAATAGTATCTTGCATAAGCGGCGCTATTTATGATGTCATTATAGACCTTAATCGAGATAGTTCAACTTTCGGTCAGTGGTTTGGCATTACACTCTCTGCAGAAAATCAGAAAGCTCTTTATGTGCCGAAAGGGTTTGCGCATGGATATCAGACGTTGACAAATGATGCATCCATTTCCTATATGGTAAGTGCGTATTATGCGCCCACGCATGAATTCGGTGTACGATGGAATGATCCAGCGTTTGGAATAGACTGGATATTGCGAGATAATCTGTTGATCTCGCAGAAAGACCAAAGTTGGAAAGATTTTAACCCCGATACAGATGCTATAATAAATACATAGCGAGAGGTGAACTACGAATGGATGCATGCATTTCAAAAAAGATTCTAGAGCTTTTAACGACCGGAAGCGAAAGCATTTTTTACATTCAAAATTTTGTTTTGCAAGGAAAGCCTACAAAAAACATAATCGAGTTTATGGATAATATTTTGGATTTAATTCATGTGGTTGAGCACCAAATAAAAGAAGAGGATTTACCAAATCGTGTAAGTGAAATTAATCTTAATATTGACTATTACATAGCCCAAATGAAACAAGAACTGGAATTGGATATAGAGCGCTTTCTGTATAATTTACGTTACCATCTCAAATCACTGTTCCGCGTATTGGAGTTTGAAGTGGCATATGTACTGGAAGGCTATATAGACAAATCAGAGTATCCACATTTCTACCCGGAAGTTGAAAGAATAGAGCACCAAGACATTGTTGAACAAGGCGCGCAAGCTGTTTGCCAAGCGAGTGTGGTTTTACTTGCCTATAATAACCTAGAATATGTCCGAAATTGCGTGGAAAGTATTTTGGCGCATACCGAAGATGTGGAATATGAACTTATTTTAGTTGACAATGGCTCATCAGATGGAACAAGGGAATATTTTGAATCCATTGAAGGTGCGAAGGTCATTCACTTAGAATATAATTTACACGTTGTAAAAGGGTTTAATATTGGACTTATGGCCGCAGAAGGAAAATATTGTGCCGCGGTGTGCAATGACTTTATTTTCGCCCCAAACTGGCTTCGCAATTTAATGATTTGTATCGAGTCTGATGCAGAAATTGGATTTGTATCACCGGGAGCAACTAGCATTTCCAACGATCAGCAAATAGATATTCCCTTCTCTTCAATTACAGATTTCACGAAAAGAGCAGGCCAATATAATGTAAGCAACCCGAGGAAATGGCAGGAGCGAGTGGTGTTGTTGCCGAATGTGCTGTGTTGTCCAACGGCATTGCTGGAACGTATTGGTTATTACGACACTCGATACTATCGTGGAGAGTTTTTGGATGATGATATTAGTTTTCGCATTCGGCGTGCAGGATATAAACTCATTTATTGTGGGGACACAGTCACGCACCATTACGGAAGCCTTACAACTAGCAGTGATCATCAGAATAATTCGCTGGAAGAGGGCAGAAAAATCTTTCTAAATAAGTATGGCTTGGATGCATGGAATGATGCGCGAATGGATATGGCTTACTATGCTTGTGATTTTAGTAAATTTGATAACGTAAACGCCATTTTAGGTGTCAATGTTAAATGCGGTGCAACTTTGCTGCAGTTGAAAAATAAGATATGGAATCAATTTGGGATATCCCCAGAAATAACAGCCGTCACAACAGAAAGCAAGTACTTGATTGATTTGCAAACAATTTCCGATGTTTCTTTTTCAATTAGAAGTTTGCAAGATATTCCGCGTGAATTCCATGGAAAATTTGATTTGGTATTTATCGAGCAATCGTTAAATGATTTGAATGATGATTTGGATGCTATTTTCTTTGTTCTGAAAAAGTTGCTAAGAAGTCAAGGACACATCATACTGAAACTAGATAATTGCGCAAGTATTACAAATATATTTGAATTGATACAGTCAGCAGAGCATCTTCATAGAAAGAAAATATTTATGCCAAATCCATTTAAAATAACTGCGGAAAAAAACGGATTCACACTTTTAAAAGCAATATCGCTGAATAATCATCGTAATCAAAGTGCGGTAGAGAAGTTTTCAAGGTTAATTACATCTGCTGAAACAGAACGCAAACATTTGCAAGATTTACTGAAGCGGGACGCAATAATATATCAATTTTTCAAGTAAACACAGCAGTTTGGAGGGTTAAATTCAACAAGAATGGAGACTATAAATAATTTTGTGTTTCTGGTTTTAAAGATGCTCGTAAGCGGTAAGGATAGAAATAGATCTAAAACTTACTGCAAAGGAGCATTTTATATGTCTATGATACCAAAAGAAGTGGTCAAACAACTCATTCGGGAAGCTAACCCCAACAGTACAACAGAAGTGTTGGATTTGTTACGGGAAATGTTTAAGGAAGTGCTGCAGGGTGCGATGGAAGCCGAACGGGAAGCACAACTCGGCTATTCCAAGAAGACCGTGAAATCAGAACTGGGACCTGTAGAGCTTTCGATCCCTCGGGATCGAAACGGTGAATATGAGCCGAAAATCATTACAAAACACGAACGAAATATCACAGGTTTAGAAGAAAACGTTTTGGGGCTATATGCAGCTGGGATGTCTACTCGTGATATTCATGATCAGATTCAGGAGTTGTACGGCGTGGAGGTGTCCGCAGAGCTTGTCAGCCGTATTACGGACAAAGTGCTGCCACTCGTGACAGAGTGGCAGTCCAGACCATTAGATGAGGTATATCCGTTCGTTTTTATGAATGCGATTCACTACAAAGTGCGTGAAGACAAAACAGTTGTCAGTAAAGCAGCTTACGTGGTTTTAGGCATGAATTTAGACGGATACAAAGAGATTTTAGGCATTTATGTCGGCGCAAATGAATCCAGCAAGTTCTGGATGTCAGTTCTGAATGAGCTGAAAAACCGTGGTGTGAAAACGGTTTGCATGTTCTGTGTAGACGGACTAACTGGATTCAAAGAAGCGATTGGTGCGGCATTCCCAAAGGCACAGATTCAACGTTGTATTGTGCATCAAATTCGTTCTTCCACACGATATGTCAGCTATAAAGACATCAAAGAATTCGTACAAGACCTGAAAACCGTTTATGGTGCTGTATCAGAAGAGCTTGCGCTGGATAACCTAATGACGATGAAAGACAAATGGGGTGCTAAATACCCAAGCTCGATTCGTAGTTGGGAAAATAATTGGGACTGCCTAAGTACTTTCTTCAACTACCCTCCAGAGGTGCGAAAAATTATCTATACCACCAACTGCATCGAAGGACTGCACCGCCAATTTCGCAAGGTTACCAAGACAAAAGCAGTATTTCCCACCGACCAAAGTTTGCTGAAAATGCTGTGGCTCGCACAGGACAAAATCCAGAAAAAATGGACACAACGTCAGCGCAGCTGGGATTTGGTGCTGGCACAGCTGCAGCTGCTGTTCGCGGAACAACTTGCCAGTTAAACACTCGTTTTATTTCTTGCCGCACAGAGCAGAAACACAAAATTCAGGACAGTCTCAATGAAACCATTTTTACTTGAGAACTATGGTAATGCATCTCAACCCTATTCATTTGCCAGAGCTAACAAGAAAGCTCTCCAGTGGGCTCGCACAACTATTTCTAAATGCATTGGCGCTCTTCCAGATGAAATATATTTCACCTCCGGCGGCACTGAAAGCGACAACTGGGCTATAATAGGCACTTCCTTGGCAGATTCTCTTAAACGAGCAACTATAACATCCGCTTTTGAACACCATGCCATCTTACGTGCCTGTGAATCCATCGAGAGGCTTGGGTATCCTGTTGCCTATATCCCAGTTCAACAAGACGGTACAGTTTCATTAGAAACATTGAGCGCCATGATTGCAGATAATACCAATCTTGTATCCATCATGCTTGCTAATAATGAAATCGGAACAATTCAGCCAATTAAGGACCTCTGCGCAATCGCACATTCACATGGTGCAATATTTCATACAGATGCTGTTCAAGCACTAGGACATATTACAGTAGATGTTCAAGATTTAGGAATTGATTTACTTTCGGCTTCAGGTCATAAATTTAATGCTCCAAAAGGAGTTGGCTTCCTATATATCAGAAAAGGAACTCGCATTTCCTCTTATGCTCATGGTGGCTCACAGGAATTTGGTGCGAGAGCCGGAACTGAAAATGTTGCTTCAATCGTAGCTATGGCAACAGCGTTACAAAAAAACTGTGATAACATACAAATAAACACCGACAAACTGCGCAATATGGAAAAACGCTTATTGGAACGCCTCTCTGATGCAAATATTGATTTTATTCGGAATGGGAACAGTAACTGCATACCCGGAAATATAAGTATATCCATTGGGCATTCCAATGGCGAAATGCTTTTACATCGCCTCGATTTAATGGGAATATACGTCTCTAACGGTGCTGCTTGTGATTCTGTTAATACTCAAATATCGCATGTTCTTGATGCTATTGATATTCCCGAAAAGTATGCACAAGGAACCATTCGTATATCATTCGGTGCAGATAATGACGAGAGTGATGCGGATGCTATTGCCTATGCAATGATTAAAATCCTAAATAAAGACCATTGATTAAGCATTGTAGTTGAGCTTCATCCAGAGAATAACGATTCTCTACCCAGCGATTATTTCTGAATCGTGCTTTATCCCACGCTCTATCAACTAGACCCTTGTATTTAGGACCCCATTTCCTTATAGCGATGGAGCACCGATAGTGAATTATATTCTTATAAGACCATACCTGATGGACTGAAAATCATGAATGCGTCTCCATATTTTCAGTCACAGCTTGCTGATGGCATCGCATTTTACTTGCTTAGCCGACCTAAGTTTTGATTAAGAGATAACCGCTTGACTGAGAGCGGTTATTTTTTGTCTTTCCCTGCAATTCTCTTTTTACTCCTTTGGTGGGTTTCTTCTTGTTCTCTCCTACTCACTAGTTTCAAATATTATTCATGGTTTTCGAAAAAAGTTGTCCACAGAAAGTTTTTTCTCTATAGGGAAAAAACTTTGACTTTATCGTTAAAATCGTCTATACTCAACTTAAAGAGGTGGACACAATGATTAACCGTCCTGAATACCTAAACCGCTTGATTGCATGGCGAGAAAAGCAACTTATCAAGGTCGTTACCGGTGTGCGGCGTTGTGGCAAATCCACATTGTTTGCGCTGTATATCAATTATCTAAAATCCACCGGGGTGACCGACGACCAAATCATCTCCATTAACCTAGAGGACTTGGATTATGAATCCTTGTTGGACTATAAGTCCCTCTATGCTTATGTAAAAGAGCGGCTCTGCACAGATAAAATGACCTACGTTTTCATCGACGAGGTGCAGAACTGTACTGGATTTGAAAAAGCAGTAGACAGCCTTTTTGTAAAGCAGAATGTCGATGTATATGTGACAGGTTCCAACGCCTATATGCGGTCCGGTGAATTGGCTACCCTGCTTTCTGGTCGCTATATCACGATAGACATACTCCCGCTTTCCTTCGACGAGTATTGGCAGGCCATCTCCGCAAGCAATAACACCACCCACCGCGAAGCCTTTAACGACTATCTGCGGTTTGGCTCTTTCCCGTATGTGACCATGCTTGCACGGGCAGATGTGACTATCAAATCCTATATTGAGGGTATCTATAATACAATCCTCATCAAGGACGTTGCACAGCGAGAAGGCATCGCGGATATCCCACTGCTCGAAAGCATCGTCAAGACACTTGCCAGCAGTATTGGCAGTCCTATTTCTGCGAAAAAAATCAGCGACACCATCGGTTCCAGTGGACGTCGCATCTCGGTAAACACCGTAGATAATTATCTGCGTGCGCTGACGGACAGCTATATTTTCTACAAAGTAGACCGCTACGACATCAAGGGACGCCAATACCTCAAGACCCTCGGCAAATATTATCTGGTCGATACCGGCCTTCGCAATCTGCTATTATCCGGCTCTTCTGCGGATACAGGACATCTGATTGAAAACGTGGTCTTCCTAGAACTACTCCGCCGTGGCTACAAGGTCAATATCGGAAAACTTGCCGAGAAGGAAGTGGACTTCGTGGCTACCAACAGCGATGGCGTAACTTATTTTCAAGTGTCTGCCTCCGTATTGGATGATACCACCCGCAAACGCGAGCTAGAGCCACTGCAACGCATCCCTGACCATCATCCGAAGGTATTGTTGACCCTCGATGAAGTGGGCGCAGGTGCGAACTACGACGGCATCCGTCAGCTAAATCTCATTGAATGGCTTCTGAAACCATAACAGCACAAAACCCTGTGGATGAATCATCCACAGGGTTTTGTATTGCCGAGCAGCCACTAGCTATTTCATGTCATGCGCTTATTTCCTCTGTAGTAGCTTTTCTATTTCGCGAACAAACTGCCGATGCTTGCCATGTAAGTGCCGACCCACAAAAGCTATATCAACCGATATGCCACGAGGTCATGATACTACGCCAGATGCCGCAGAAAATCATGTCTGATAATAGACTCGAACCGGCATATCCACCGACTTCTCCCTACGCTGGGGAGAAGTAGAATGAGAATTTAGGGAGAAATTTGGGAGAAAAGAGTGCGGAAAATACATTTCCGCACTCTTTTAACATTTACTTCTATATTGATTTTTCTTCTTGCAATTCGCGTTTATATATAAAAAGAGGACTCTTTCACCCTTTTGAAGTGTCAGAATCCTCTTGGTGCCGCTGGCCGGACTCGAACCGGCACGGTATTTCTACCGAGGGATTTTAAGTGTATTGCACAGCGTGTTATTTGATAGAATTTACAATGTTTTAACGTGATTTACTGCGGTTTGTGTGATGTTATCATGCATTCTGCAACACTCTGTGCTACCCTGTTTTGGTGCTCATAAACACCAAATAAACACCAAGGTAAGCACCAGATTTTTTCAGAGGGCAAAATAAAAAGAGGGGCGGTTTCGCCCCCTTTCTGTTTACGCTTTATTCATCCCAGTTAATTTCATTTGCTGGCACATATTCGCCGCTTTCCATGGCGTGATCTAACGCTTCACGCTCAGCTGCTGTCAGCTTGGTAAAGTCGGGGTCCCATGCGAGCACCAATTTTTTAACCAGCTCGGATACAAGCATCTGGTCACCTTCTGGCAACATATCAAGCATAGTAATAATGTCCTGTGTGATTGGTGACATAATAAGCACCTCCTACTTGTAAATATCACCGCGTGCGCCTACATCATCAATGCGCACCGTTTCGCCGTCAATATGGAATATAACACGATACTTTCCGACACGCAGACGGTAATCAGTGCGATTCCCCTGCATTGTCTTAATATCTCCCTCTGGTGGAGTTTTTAACAGTCCATTTATTGCGGTTAGCATTCGGTCACGCATTGGCTTATCAAGGGATTTGATGGCTTTAATTGCGTCCTTTGAATATTCAAGATTCATCGCTGTCACCGTCCCGCTGTATAGCTTCATCAATGGCTCGATTTACAAAGCCGTTTAAGCTTTCCCCTCGTTTTTCTGCGTGCGCCTGCAATTCTTCCTTTCGCCCCTTTGGGACACGAACTTTTATTTCATCTAGCTTCGCTTTAATATACTTCTCAGTAGCACGCCTTTGGGCAGTACTTGTTTTCTTATCAGAATCTTCCATGGTACTCCCCCTTTTATTTAATCTTATTATATCACGGAATCATATATGTGTCCATATAAAATATAGGTAAATATATGGGGTCATATTTGTGCGTGTTGCCTATTGAATTATATGGGTACATATATTAGAATATAAACATACCAAGGGAACAGACCCGAAAGCAAGACCACTCGACCAAGAGCCGTACCGCGTACCTGTGAGCCGCTTCGATAGTGGGCAATAGTCACGCAAGCGGGCGGCTGGGGCGTTCCACAAGATTATGGACGGAGGACTACAGAAAGAATGAAACAGTATACGCAAATCCCGATTGAGCTACTCGCTTGCATCGTGGAAATCAGCTCTGACTTAGGCTATATGTTGGATGGCGGCATTGACGAGGAATCAATGGAATCCATCGAATTGCTGAACAACCGCATTGGTACGTTATTGGTAGATATTGAAAGGAGCAAAGTATCATGAGTAACACAGAAATGAGCAGCAAGGTCAAGGAGTTACGCCAGCTAAAACGAATGGCTGACGAACTCACCGCAGAGATCGAAGCATTAACCGACAGCATTAAGGCTGAAATGACCGCACAGGGCGTTGACACGCTCACAGGCACAGATTACAAGGTGATGTGGAAAAGTGTCACAGGAAGTCGCTTAGACGGCAAAGCATTGAAAGCGGCAATGCCCGACCTGTACGAGCGGTTCACCACGCCGACACAGCAACGAAGATTTACTTTAGCATGATGCAATGGGGTACTGAAAATAAATATAGAAAAGCCGCTCATTCCTCCCCGCGGTGTACTGCCGCATCACGTTTTATTGCAGTGAATATTTTATCATGTTTTCATGAGTGTTTTTATTGACAAACAGACAAGTATATGTTATAACTAGTGTATAGAAAGATCACATATACAAATCAAAAAGGAGTGCTGCAATGAACATCAAGTTAAATCTGTCTGTAGAGGTAATGTTTAACCAAGAAACGGGAGTCACTGAAGTTATTTCGTGCAAAACGCAAGGAAGTATCGAAGAAGATTCGAAAATCGTCACAATGGAACTTGCTCTGACCGAAACCCAAGTAAAGTTTGGAATTTTAACGTTGGGAGCTCGGTCTATGATCGGGAGAATACTCCCTCCTGCAAAAGATCTGCAAGTGTTATATATGGGGCAAGATAAGAGATACCCTGCCAAAACCCATAAAAGCGTAAAAGGACGCATCGATGGTATAACTTCGTTTTATAATCAACACACTTTTTTAACGCCTGGTTCAAAGGTGAAAATATCTTATAACAAAGAAAATGCGCTGATATCCGTCCAATTAATTTGAGGAGGCACATCAGACGCACTTCCTCTGCACATGAGAAAAGCCCCTTTTCTACACCACCGACCAAAGTTTTGTAGAAAAAGAGCTCAAACACCCACAAAGCGGGTTGTGCCTATATTCTAGCATGACCCCGCGCTGATTGCAAGGAGATAGAGAGAAATGCACCAGAAAACTTTCAGCATCTGTAATGATTTGGGCGATGCCACATACAGACAGCAATGCGCAATTAAGACGCTTGACTTCATTCTTGAAGGACTAACGGACGAATCCACAGGCGATGCGAGCGGAAAAGCGCTATATTCTCGTATGCCCATGTACCGCGATATGCTCGCTTTTGTAAGTTGCGGACTGTTGGATACCAACGCGGAGATACATAACTACACGCAAGCACTGTATAGCGTGCATGGCATCAAAGCACAGGAGGACAAGCCATGTGGGAGATAACCCGCGATAGCCTTGCAGTCGTTGGCATGACGCTGCTGATTCTGTTGGCATTCACATAACGTATCGTTCAGAACGACACGTTGCATACATAGCCGTTCCTATCATGGGGGCGGCTTTTTCTATGCCTTGTATATGCCCTGTACGGCGTTCTGTGCTGTCAGAGTGAAATTGCATGAGCAGAGCCACAACGCGCAGTGTGCGCCGTCACAGCGAGCGGGAGCGGCATTTATCACAGGCAGGGGCAAAACATCCTATCCTCTGCAAAGGTGGTCGGACTTGTGAAGTCCGAAACGGGAATCTCCGTCACGGGGCAGGCTTTCGGAACTGCGGATTCCGAAAGGGTGCGTCATATTTGACGCAGGGAGCTGGAAAGTTATCAGTCATTTGAAGCAGGGTCAAATTCAACCCACCTTCTAAATCATGCGGGCGTGTCAAATCTGACACAGGGTACTGCAAATTTGCAGGGGGGGTGCTTGATATTCCAAGCAGGGGTACTCACAACACGAGTACCCTGTACTATCTGGTACGGGGTATCATATCAATCGTGCACGAAATTTAGTGCAGGGGTATATGTAAACTCTATATGCTTTTTAGTTGCCGCCAACTTGATGCTGGGATAGGGTACTTTCAAGGTACGCCATCGCTTCGGCAGGGGTATAACGAATCGTTACCCCATTGTGACATTGCAAGGGGACGGTGAAGCGCCGTATCCCTTTGCTGTATGGGATGTGATACTTACAAAGTGTGTACCACATAGCTTTGATTGAGCGGGCGGCATGGGGGTGTACAAAGTTCCGACCCTTGCTATGTGGATGGTATGGTACGAAGCGTACGGTACCCAGTGCCCGACATGGGTCACCGTTGAAGGGTTATCCTTTGCGCTGTAGGATGTCGTGAAACGCAACACCCATGCACAGTCCAAGTCATATTGACTATACACTGAAAGCGTTCTGCCACCACTGGCAGAACATCAAGACTTTTCGACATTTTTGACCGAAAGTATCGGCTGCTTGTCGACTACTGTCACACGGTCAGCTATACGCGGATTGCGTACCACTGCAGCAATACCCCCGAATCTTTGGGGCTACTGATAGCACAAAGCTGTGCCGTCCTCTGGTCAGTCCAGAGTTGGGCTGGCTGATCTCCTCAAAATTGAGGACATTGCAGATCGGCTCAAAATTGAGCGCATCCCCATAAGTGGGGACGGCATACCCACAGATGGGTACGGACGCTGTTTTCTCCACGAGTGGGGAAGGGTTGCCCTGCGCATCGAACCTGCTTGACAATGAGCGAGTTGCCCGGCAGCCTATTCAACCACCCTCAATCTGTGGGGATTTGGCGGCGCAAATCTGAGCCGCGAGGACAGTCCAAAATTGGACGCTCCTCCACCCAATCCAGAATTGGAGCGAGTTAGCGCCAAAGCTGGCGGTATCTGTGCGTACGAAATTTGTCTGCACAACCAGCGCAATTTTCCGCTCGTTGATTGGCAGAACGCCCGACGAATTTCGTTGAACGTAACCGGCTCAATATCGAGCGGGTTAAGCGAATCCAAAAATGACGGCGCTGAGCGATCTCAAAAATGAGCTCGCTGCCCCCAGATTTGGGGAGACCTCAACTTTGAGTTGTCCGAAATAGGTCGGCTGAACTTTCAGCTCACCTCAGATTTGAGGGCAGCATGACCCCTAAAAGTTTAGGAGTGGGAACGATGAATTTCGTCAGTCTGAAAAGCTATCGTCCAGAGCGATAACATTCCCCCACAAGTGGAGGAAACGGGGATACTCACTGTATGAGTACCCTTTCACCCCGCAAGCGAACCGTTATTTTCCGTTATCTTGTGCCAACGTGCTTATCCCGCAAGCACATTACGCTGCTGCTAAACACGACATCGTAGCCACTTGTGGCAACGTATGCGCCCGCCGTAGACGTGTGGGCAAGAGCCACACACGGCCCTACCTCAACCGGCTCATGCATTCCCCTTCAGTAGCAAACAGCACCCTGCTCCGCAAATCGAGAAAATCATATTGCTGCAGGAATTCATCAGAGATATAGTACTTGATTTCCGCAGCATTGAACCGCTTACCCGCAAAGTTCACCGCAAAACGCATATTCTCAAGCATCTGCACCTTTTTCATGATTCGGCTGAACTTCTCATGCGGCATATACCTCGGACGGTCAAAGGCGTGTGCCAGATAATCAAAAGGATATTTGTACTGATGGATTCCCACACTGGCAAGCAGCTTGTGCATATTCCATTTTAGCAGCTCTGTGCCGCCGGAATCGTACATATTGCGCCGATATTGGTAAAGGTCAAAGGGCAAGCACTCACGGCACATCAGTGCGTCTTGATGGACATAGAGATGCAGCCGACCTTTTCCACAGCAGGGGCATACCAGAAGCCGCCGGGAGCCCTTCCCGACCTTCTGCCGCTGAATATGTACCATAGCGCCGTGGATGCGCACCGTGTCCGTACAGTCCTTAGGTATGGTTTTGGCTCGATAGCAGATCATGCTTTTCCTTCCTCTCTGTGATTTATGGGTTTTCCGAAGCTATACGCGCGTAACGATGTCACCATATTTTGACCGCTATTCTCATGTGTTTTAAATAGCCTAAATTATAAAGGTTTCTACACCTTCCACTCGTCTTTTAATCGGTTCAACAGCTGCATTTGCTGTGTAGTATCACGGTCACGATTCAAGTCCGGGTGGAACTTCTTTGACAAGGCTTTGTAGAACTCTTTGAGTATTATTTTGTCTTCTTCTGCGTAGTTACGCTGTTCTGACACGCCGTAACCACTGGAATAATTGGCATATCCAGAACCCCATGAATTGTAGTTACTGCGAGATTGTTCATAGTAACTACGCTGTTGAGCATCCCTCTGCCGTTTCAGCTTGTCCAGATAGTCCGGCTGTTTGAGATTCCCGAAGATGTCATAAACGTTGTCATACTCGCTCTGTGCTACGCTGTACCTATCTGCAAATGCCTTTTTCCGCTTTGCATAGTCCTTTTGCAGCTTCTTGTGTGCCGTGTCTGCTTTGTATTCTTCCGACTTGCGAAACTCCTTTTGCACCCGGTCCCGCAACTCCTGCACTTTGGATTCTACCAAATCATAGAGCGTGCCGCAGTCCTGCCCGCTCGCTGTAGCCGCTTTCTGTACGCCGTCACCCAGAAGGTCGTATAAAGGCCAGAAATCTTCTGCAAGGTCATAATAACCCACAGTGCCAATGCTGTACTGTCGTTTTTTCACCTTGCCGCCCTCTCGGTAACTCTGATGCAGGCTGACGCGGTAGGCTTCCATGTGTGGGCGTTCAAAGCGTCCTGCATCATCTGATGGGTAATAGCTGTATTTCGTGATCTTCTCGCCGTTCATGGTAAAGTTTATGCTACTGACTTCATATTCCCGATGCGCTCCGTGGGTGTTTGGCTTTTTCAGCTTGATTTCCTGTATTACACAGTACATGGATACTCCTTTCTGTGGTTGCGCTGTTTATTGGCGCAGTAACCACGTGTTTATTGCAATTCCCGTGCGCGTAACGATGTCACCATATTTTCAAGCAGTCGTTTCCAGTCGTATAATATCCGCACGAATGCGATTCCCATGGCTCTCAGATGGCTGTATTGAGTTGGCATACGCCCAACGATAGTACATGGAAATCTCCCATGTGATACGCCGTTCTATGCGCTCCCGCTCGGGATGCATCTGCAATGCTCTTTCCTGCTCCCAATCGGCGCATCCAAGCCTGTTCCATCGTGGGTCACTGAAAAACTGTGACAGGTGGCGTATATCCGCATCACCCCGCAGCTTCCGATATGCCTTTTGCAGATTCTGCCGCGCTTGCTCACGGCTCACCCCGATTCGCTCGCCAATCTCTTCCAGTGTCATTTTATAGAAATAATACAGCTCCACAGCTTGACGCAGCGGTTCGGGAAGACGATTGACCGCCATGCGCACCACACGCTGTAGGTCGGTGAGTTCGGCACCAGCGCAAAGGTCAATCGTGGTATCTTCAAGCAAATCTCCATTGGTCATATCCCCATCTTCGCCTATCGGTGCATCCAGAATCAGCAGAGCGTCAATGTGTTTCTTGCCACGCATCCCCAATGCCGCCCTGCAAACGTTGCGCACGTGGTATTCCAGATAGGAGTTGAACTTATTCCCGCTCGTTGGGTCAAAGGCTTTCACGGCTTGCAGAACGGCAAAAAATAGCTCTTGCTGCATATCCTCTACGGTGATTCGTGCCCGCTCGCATAGCTTGAAATAGGGCTGTGCCAGCTTGTATGTAAGCCGTCTGGTAGATTCCCACAGCTTGGCAATAGCAGTCTTGTCATTTTGCTTCGCTAATATAGCTAATTCCTCGTTGGTCATTGAAAAATGCCCTCCTACATGGTATAATTTGTTCATGATATGTCCCATGTAGGCTATTGCGGTGAGTTGAGCGCTCACCGCTTTTTTCATGCCGTTTTATAGTCCTGTAAATTCGGGGGCACTGGGTCGAAATCTCGACCGAGCTCAAAATTGAGCTCGCTGCCCCCCCAGAATGGGGGGAGCATTCAACGTCCTGCAAAGTTAACATTTCTCAACAATTCTTTTGTGGCTTCGTGGCATTCCTTCTGTGAGTTGCGTAGTGCAAGAATGCAGTATCCAGAATCAATGCCTTTGGAAACATTGTTCTGGTTTAGCTCCAAAATCCTTGCCAGCGTATCCACATGAAATGCGCCCTGTTTGATCGAATATTCGACCGCCCAAATATCGCTCATATTCCGTCTACCCTCCAAGTGTCGTATTTTCTATGTACTCCCTGTTCCCGTCTGTCACATCCCAGTAAATCCATGACAACGCTTTTACGCTCTCCGGCTGATGCTCCAATTTCGGGATGAAATATTCTAGTAGCATCGCCTTGTCTGGTGCATCTAATTGGAGGAAACAGTCTATTTTCTGCTTTATGCTTTCCCCTTGCTTACGTTTCAAATTCTTTGCTTTGAAATCAGAATACATCTGTTTCAGCATAATATATTGCACGTTTTCGATTTCTGAAAGCCCCTCTGGTGCAGGCTTATCTTGCCATGCAGCACGTTCGATTTCTTGTTTCATGCGCCCTCCTAGAATGGTGGGTCTTCACTATCGATTTCCACGAAATCATTTCCTATCCAATCAAAGGTCTTTTCTGCTTCTCCTGCCTGTACGAATCGGCGGGACCGGGACTTAAAATCCAGTCGAACATCCCCGTGTTCTCCATAAGCGCGGTTTTTCATGCAGGATAAAATCGCATCACATTGGAGCTCTGCACGGTCGCTATCGTCCAACCTCTTGACAGAAAACACAGCACAAGCAATGTTCGTAATGGTGCCCAGACCGCCCACATCATCGCTATCCGTCACGCCGCCCTTTTGGGTTTTCCTCGGATGTACGACCAGATGAATGATAACCCCCAGCCGTTCGGCGAGTTTACGCAGTCGGATGGTGAAATCAGCCTGCATCTGGTAGAAATCCGAATCACGCTTGCAGGTGCGCACAGTCATCAAGTTATCTACCAAGAATACACGGCAGTTATAGCGCCGATATGCCTGCTCAAAGACACGAATCACGCTTTCTGCTTCGTCATTCTCTATAATTTGATTGTCATAGAGCCAGAATCGACCATCAAACCACCGATTCAGTGCCGCAAGGGTTTCTTTTGGGACATACTGTGTGGTTCTGCCCGTCTGCTTGTCCTCGAAATCTTTCACGAAATCACTGCCGGCCGCTTGCAGGCACACAGTGTATTTGAAACGGTCCGCAGGAATTTCGCCGGAATATACACAAACGCTGTACCCTTGCTCCATGGATTCTAGCAGCAGCTGTGTAAGTACGGTGCTTTTGCCCTCGCCGCGTTTGCCAGTCCAAATGTTCAAATCTCCCTCGTATAGCCCGCCTGTCATGCGGTCGATGGCAGGAATACCGCTTAAGGCACGTGGAATATTTGCAATATCAACAGGTTGAATTTCAGAAAGGTTGAGCAGTCCAAGCGTTTCCTGCGGCTTCATGCTGCACATGGCGGCTTTGAGTGCATCCTCACCATGTCGGAACATGAGTTCGTTGGAGTCCTTGCAGCCTTTGTACAGGTCGAAATCTGGGCGGTATATCTGGCATTCCAGCTTGACGGATAATTCCCACAGCATTTTCATGCCTGCATCGTCATGGTCAGCCATGATAAGAATTTTCCGAAAATGTCCGAGAAATTCCGCACAGGTTTCAAGCCATGTGAAATCTTGGCACCCACTCGGCACAGATACGCAGTTTATACCTCCCGCTTGATACCCAGACATGCAATCAAATTCACCCTCGAAGATGGTCAGCTGGTCTTTGGACAGGTCGCAGAGGTGCATGCCGAACAGGATTGGCTTGGTATCCTTCTCACGCCGTGCCTTGCTCTCGCCCTTTTTGATTTTGTGCGCCGGGCGGTACTTGATGAATGTCGGGGCATTTTGCTTGTATTGCTCTGCTGTCTCGTAGAACGGGAAAACCACCTCACCGCTCGCGCCCCCAACGCCGAACGTACGCGCCGTCTCCTGCGTTATTTTTCGCATGGCTATATAATTCCATTCCGAGCCGTCCAAAATCGCGTGTGGGGCATCTGGGCGCTTGTATGAGCGTTTCACAGTCGGGGTATAGACCTCCGTTTTTTGTTCCCGCTCGTATTCCACCCCGAAATGACGGCACAGCTCCGAGAAATGCCCCTGCTTCGCACACGACCCACGCAGGCATTTGAACGTGTGTTTTTCCATGTTCAGTGCAAAGGTTTCTTTGTCGTTGTGCTGCCCGCCATGACAGAACGGGCAATGCTTCGGGATGATCTCCGAACCCTTGACGGAATATTCTCCGAGATAGGCACGGGCAAATTCTAATTCCGTCAAATCCAGTCCTCCTAGTTTTTGAAATTATACTGCGGCTTCGACTCGTCCGATTCTGAACCGCCCTCATCTTCCCATCGGCGTTGATTCAGCCATGTAGAGCCGAACGGGATAAAATTCTTATCCTGCCACTGCCGGGATTTCTTTTGCCGCTCGATTGATTTCAGCATTGTTTCCAGCAAAGAATCGTCAGCACGGAGTTTGGAGAATATTTTGAGAGCTGTTTTTCGCCCGTCCTTGCGGGGATACGCTGACCAGAAAACGCTAAAGCGTGGATCTTCCGGGGTCGCGGAGTGGCTCGCAGGCTTTTTGCCTGCTCCGTCGGCCATTTTAACCGTTAGGCTCTCGCCCGGGGATTCCGTGCTTTCCTGCGTCTGGTCGGTCGCATCCCCCGTGGGGGATTTAGGGGGTACTCTCTCTTTCTCCTTCTCCTTTTCCTTCTTCTTTTCCTTTTCCTTGGTATGTTTCGTATTCGTTCGTATACCATCGTATACGTTCGTATCTTCTTGATTCCAACGCTTTTGGATGTTCTCCCGGTTCTTTTCGCAGCGTTTTTCATATTTCTCTGAATCACGGTCAATTTGCGCCTTTATAAAAGCAAATGCCATTTTAGACATACCTTCTAGTTGCGGAATCGCTCCGTTTTCAGCATAATTCAAGAGATATAAAACCAGTTTACCGCGCTCCTCATCGGACAATAATTCAAGCTGCTCACGATAACTGAAAAAGAGTGCTATGTATGCCTTTGGCATCGTTTCACCGCCCTACTCAGCTATACGGCGAATACCGCTAACGGTTGGAGTTTGCTCCGTGTGAGGGGCAGCCAGATACTCACAGAGCGCATCAAAGTTGATAAGTCTGCGCTTGCCGATCGGCACAGAGGGCACAACGCCCTGCTTTGCTAATGCGCGGATATAGTTCAACGAAATGGGCGTGTCTGGATCTTCGCGGCGAAGTTCCTCAACGCAGTCTTGTGCAAATCTCATTCTTACAACACTCATACCGCCACCTCACTCTTTAACTTGGCGATAATCTCGCGGATTTTAGCTTTTTCCTCCTCTGGCAGTTCATAGCGCAGCTTTCTGGAGAAATTGCCGTCGTTGATACCCAGCGCGCCCGCAATCTGCCAGAAGCGCAACCCTGCTGCCGTAATCTCTTCTCTGATGTCTTGATTTTTCATTTAATTCCCACACCTCGCATATAAAATTATTGTTGTGGTTGTAATTATATTCGATGATTTATATTTTGTCAACTATCGCATATAATTTATTTGTTTGTTTTCATAATCATAGATTTTTGTTGTTATTGTTGACAACTTAACATAGTTGGTGGTAATATATAAAAAAGCAATTATTGGAGGTCGGTATATATGGGCGAAGATGCTCAGGAGAAACGCACGGCTTTTGGCTCTCGATTAAGAGAATTGCGTGCACGATTAGGTCTTACACAAAAGGAATTCGCCGAAAAAGCGGGTTTTACCGCTGCTACACTTTCAGCTTATGAAGCAGGGCAAAAATCACCTGCGATTATTATAGCAAGCGATATTGCAGAAAAATTTAATGTTTCTCTCGATTGGTTATGTGGTATAGATAGTAGCGCCGTCACACAAAGCACCCCAACAATAAAAGATTATCTTCGTATGTTATCTGCCACGCCATTGCTTTTTGGTAATTTGTGCATTATTGATGCAGACAATGAGAACACACCAGGGAATGCATGGGTTTCTTTTGTCAACTTTGAATCTATGAGAAACTTCCTTTCTTCTCTAGATAAATTGTCTTCACTTGTTAATTCTGGGGCGCTTGATTCAAATACTTACAACTTTGCCCTTAGTGGAGTTATTGAGAATTGTGCGCGTGCTATTGAAACAGAGTTGGATGAAGATGTTCCTTTTTGACGCATAGACGGATGGTTAGAAGGTGAATTAAATGGCAACGATCACGAAACGCAATAACACCTACAAAATCACAGTGTCCTGTGGCTATGACATTAACGGCAAGCAGATACGCCGCCATACGACATGGGTGCCAGAGCCGGGCATGACCGCCAAGCAGGAAGCAAAGGAACTGGAACGGCAAAAGGTATTGTTTGAGGAAAAATGCCGCACTGGGCAGGTGCTGGATGGCGGCATACGCTTTGCAGAGTTTGCTGAGCGGTGGTTTGCTGATTATGCGGAGAAGCAGCTACGGCCGACAACGCTGAGGAGCTATCACCAAATTACGAATCGCATAAATGCGGCAATCGGGCATATTCGGCTTGATAAGCTGCAGCCACATCATATTATTTCCATGTATAATAATCTATCAGAAGTGGGTGTAAGGGCAACAACTAGCTCTATGCATACCCGCTCGGATGGTTTGAAAAGCATCGTGAAGCAGACGGGAATGTCTTTGGAAGCATTTGCGAAAAGCGCAGGCATTTCAGATACAACGCTACGGGGTGCTTGCAATGGAAAGAATGTTGCAGCCGATTGTGCACAAAAAATCAGTGATGCGTTGGAAATGCCGTTGGCAGAGCTGTTTGTTTCAACGCATGAGCAGCGTCCGCTTGATCCGGCAAGCGTCCGTAAACACCACGCCGTTCTTTCTTCCATACTGGCAACAGCCGTAAAGTGGCAGGTCATTCCGTCAAACCCATGCGAACGGGTGCAGCCACCCAAGCTAGAACGGAAAGAGTCCGTATATCTTGATGAACAGCAGGCGGTGCAATTACTTGATCTTTTGAGCGAACAGGGCATACAACACCGTACCATTGTTACGCTTTTACTATTTACAGGTTTGCGTCGTGGTGAGTTATGCGGTTTGGAATGGGCTGACGTGGATTTCGCCCAAGGGCTTCTTGATGTACAGCGATCTTCCCTATATCTGCCCGGAAAAGGTATTTTTGCAGATGAAACCAAAAACCATACCTCAAGCCGAGTGATTAAGCTACCACCAGATGCGTTGCTGATATTGCGCCAATACCGCGCGCGTCAGCAGGAACGCCGCTTGCAGGTCGGCGACCAGTGGCAGGACAACGGGCGGCTGTTTACTACATGGGACGGCTCACCAATCCACCCTGACACCTTTTCAAAATGGTTCTCTGGGTTTGTGAAGAAGCATGGAGTGCCGCCGATCACGGCGCATTCATTACGGCATACCAACGCCACACTGCTGATTGCGGCAGGTGTAAATGTAAAAACGGTATCCTCACACCTTGGACATGCGACCATTGCCACAACGGGCAATATTTACGCCCATGCGATTAAATCAGCAGAAGCCGCCGCCGCAGAAGCTTTGCAGAACGTTCTTTCAAGCACCAAAAAGAAACATACAAGGGTATAAAAAAGCCCCTCCAAACACTAGATTTGAAGAGGATAAGCACCAAATAAACACCAAACGCAGATTGCAAGAAAAAGTAAAATTAAAAATGGTTATAAAAAAGCCCGTCTTTCGTTTAAAAAGGCGGGTTTTCTTGGTGCCGCTGGCCGGACTCGAACCGGCACGGTATTTCTACCGAGGGATTTTAAGTCCCTTGTGTCTACCGATTTCACCACAGCGGCATTTTCTCGGTCTAAAATAAAGTATATCATGTTATTCAAATACTGTCAATTAAAACATACTTGAACCCATTGTCCACAGGAAAACATCCCACACACATATACAGAACTCGTGCCGTATGTGCAGGGGAAATTTTTTTTAGAACCTGTATTCACAAACGAGAATGGGTGCATTTGATAAAGTTTTTTGTCATACAAGACAAAAAACAAGGAATATTTCTCAAGCACGACTATTCGGGGTTACGAATACAGGCTCTTACATACATCTTATATGTGTGCGTGGTGGGGACAGATTATCCTGCAATACCCAATGGAGAGAAAATATAATATACGATACCAACACAAACCAAGGCGACGATTGAAACCACATGACGATATTTCCAAGGCGTCAAATCAACAGCCCCTACATCTTGCTGTACATATACCTCGCCGTGCTTGTTTCGGCGATGCAGAATATACAGAAGCCGCAATTCAAGCGGACAGATGACTGCCACACAATAGAGATAGTGCACTTTAGAACTAAACAGCAGCAAAAACAGAGAATATCCAACCACGTGGAACAGGAAGGTGACCTTTGCCGCATGCTTTGGCAGACGGTTGAAGAAGAACCCACCAAATACCGCAGTCAGCACAGGTAGCACAGGCAGTGCAATCAGCATCACCAGCATATCCAGCAGTGTTTTCAAACCTTGCCATCAATATGGGCGTGCAGGTCATCAACACCGAGCTGTCCGGCGACCCAAACCAGCAGGAAATCTGCAATGGTATGTGGTTCCGCTTGACGGAAGAACTGCTGCCATTGTTTGAAAAAGAGGGTAACCGAGTGGAAATCCAGTCCCATCTGTATGATTTCTGTGAGCTGAACAACGAAACCTGTGATATGGTCAAGTCCTTCCGTTCCAAAAATCTCGGCTATGTGTATTCCTCTCCGCACGGCTTCTTCTATGACCAAGGCAAGGGCGATGTGAGCTCCATGCTGCAATATGCAGGCGATGAACTGACCCATCGCTTCGAGCGAGCAAGCCACAGCAATCCAGCAGATTATGCAAGGAATTGAGCAAATTTCCTATGTGATTCAAACAAATTCTGCAACCGTACAGCAAAGTGCCGCAGCCAGCGAAGAGCTTCCGGGGCAATCCAATATCTTGCAGCAGCATCTCAATCGGATTCAATTTCGATACGAAGAGAACCCGTCCCAAAGTGCCTGTGTGGAATACGAAAACCAAGCGCACACTGCACCGGACAGCGGGATTTGGCAACGCGCAGAACCTGACCCGCGCGTTTTTGAAAACGGAAATAGGTAGCGATTCTATCATGAAAAAACGTGTATGTGACCCTTCACATACACGTTTCAGACCGTCGACAAAAAGGTACTTTACGCAACGCGTAGAGTACCTTTTTGATTTGTATTTAGAAACAAGCAATAGAAATAGGCCAATTGATTGATAAAGTGTTGTAAAGGTGGCGGCAGCATGCCCGTTCTTCGCTTCCATGTCGCCAGCTTTTTTAAATTCATGCACGCGAAAGTAAGCGTGACCTGCATTTTCACCTTTTGCAGTCCACGTAGCTGAGTATAACGCATGGCATGTTTCTCTTTTGCATCGGCAAAAACACGCTCAATGGTTTCGCTTCTTAACTTGTAAATGTCCCGATACTCGGGAGTATGCCGGTAATCCTCAGCAAGTTCCATGTATGGCTCCCAAATATGCCGGGTTACAACCTTTTGACAGGCTTTGCTTTCTGTACACTGGGAACGCATAGGACAATTTTTGCAAATTTCAGTGTTGCTTTTGTATTCACGGTATCCTTCCCGATTGGTTGTAGAATATGTTAGGGCCTGCTTGTTTGGGCACAACACACAGTCAAAATATTCATCATACACAAAGTCATACTTTTTAAAGAATCCTTTTTTCGTCATTGGACGTTTGTATGGCACACAAGGAATTTTTTCACTGTCAATGATTTCTTTCATAATTGCCGGAGTTTTGTATCCTGCATCTACCGCAACAGCCTGTATTTCCGGAAACTTTTTTAAAACCTTTTCATATACACTGCTGAACATCATGCTGTCATGAATATTTCCTGCACCCAGTACAAAGTCCAGTATAAAATTGTGTTTGTCACATGCGGTATTCGCTACATAGGCAAACTGCTTTTCATGTTCTCCCTTGTGGAACATTCCGCACTCTGGATCTGTTTTGCTTTGCGCGATTGTTTTTGTTGCCGGAGGTGTGGGCGGTTGGTCATCGTCATTGCCGTCATCCTTTTTCAGCGGCTTTTTTCCGTGCAGTCCCCGGTCTTTTGCGATTTCCTCATCTAACTGCTTTTGGTAGCTTCTTGCCTGAATTTCAATTTCCGCAGGCTGGCTCTTTTTCTTGTTTGCACTTGCCTTTATGTGCGTACCGTCTATGAATATCGCGCTTGCATCCACAAATCCGCAATCCACCGCTTCATTCAAAATATGTGTGAATATTCGTTCAAACACATCTGTTCCTTCAAATCGGCGTGTGTAGTTCTTTCCGAACGTAGAAAAGTGGGGGATTTTCTCTCCGATATCATACCCGATGAACCAGCGGTATGCCATATTTACTTCTATCTCTTTAATGGTCTGCCGCATACTGCGGATTCCGAATAAGTATTGTATGAACACTATTTTAAACAGTGCTACCGGGTCGATTCCCGGTTTGCCCCATTCTATTTCGGAATACAGTCCTTTTACTTCGTCATATATGAAATTAAAATCAATCGCTCTGTCGATGTCCCTTAAAATGTGGTCTTTCGGTACCAAATCTTCTATGCTTACAAATTTTATTTGTTTTTGCTGTCCTCTGTCCTTTTTTATATACATCAAAAACACCCCTGTCCTTATGGTTTAATTATACCATAATTCCAGAGGTGCTTCGACCCTTTTGTCTACAGGCTGAAACGTGTATGTGACCCTTCACATACACGTTTTTTTGTTTGCGCATCAAAATGGCGGTGAATCACGCTCGCATAGCAGGACGTCGCACCTTATGCATAACGACAACTGGACGAAACCGTTTTAGACATCTAAATTTTCAGAGCAAATAATAGAAATCGGACTGCCTGTTTGCTCGGGAGAAACCGGCTTTCCTCGTTGCAGCAGGTCGCGCAGGATGATGAGCGGCTGATACCCCTGCCCAAAGAGGTCTTGCGTTATGGTGAAGTCAATGCTGCCTTGGCGTAGCAGGCGCTTGGTCGTTTCAGACACATCGTGTGCAATCACGCGAATCGTACCGGTTTTCCCAAGCACCTTAATGGCTTCCGCGCAGCCAACAACGCTACGATTTGCCATATACACGGCATCCAGTTGCGGATTGCGCGCCAGCGTATCCTGCACCCGCCGATAGGTCATCATGTAATCATTATAAGTTTCCTCTATAATCAACTGTTCATTTTGAAAGCCCAGCTCCCGCATACGAGTGCAAAAACCTTCCAAGCGTTTGCGATGTCCGTAAAACTCCAGATTGCCGACCATCGCCAGAATCAGCGCGTGTGGAGAAACACACTTGCTCATTAGCTCGCCGGCAATGCGTCCGCTTTTATCATAATCCTGTCCTACAAAACAAAGTCGGCGGCTGTTTGGCAAATCCGAATTGAATGTGATGACGGGAACGTCTTGCTCGGCAAGCCAGTCAATTTTTTGCTCAATTAAGAAATCATTGACCGCACAAATCGCAATCCCCTTCACTTCCTCCTGCAGCAATTCATCCAGCAGCTCCAGCGTTTCCGCGGGCACCTCGGTGCGGCATTCGCGCACTGTCACCTGAATGCCGAATTCCTGCAATTCGGCACGGGCAGCTTCAATGCCGCGTGTGATTTCAGATTTGAAATGTCCTGTCCAATTTGGCAGCAGCACACCCAGCCGCAGTGGCGTATAATCCGAATCGCTCAGCGCAAGGTGGTGCAGGGCACGTGGCGGCAAATAGCCAACCGCTTGGATTGCCTCCAGCACACTTGCGCGAACAGAATCTTTGACATAAGAGCGGTTGTTAATGACACGGTCAACGGTGCCGCGCGAAACGCCTGCGCGGTCAGCAACCATTTGGATGGTGGGGCGTTTTGACATATTTTTTCGTTCCTTTCTGGACGCATAATCTCTATAAATAGTATAGCACACTTTATGTGCTTTGCACACATATTTATAATGCACAGAAAATATGTGCATTTGTACAGCGAATATATATGTGCGGATAGAACGTTTGAAACGGTCTCCATAATTGAATATTTTATATTTATCGACACATTTGACGAATAAAAATTTGGTTTGAGATAAAAATAACGAAAAAACAAAAGCAAATCTACACAAAAAATGTAGCACAAAGTCTGGTGGCAGACGGGCGGTTTTCTTGTTGACTTCGGATAGAACCGCAGTTTATAATAAGATACACAAGCACAAGATGTGCATAAACACACAAGCACAAGATAGTTCCGTGGAATGCCAAAGTACAAAGCGGCATCCGCTTGTGGTTTGCAGCAGCGTTGTTTCACAGCTGTGGCTGAGAAAATAAAGTGTAGAGAAGGAAGGAGTATAACGTGGAGAATCAATACATCGTGCAGATGGAAGACATCACCGTGCAGTTCCCTGGCGTACTGGCACTGGACAAAGTACGTTTTGACGCAAAGCCGGGCGAAGTACATGTTTTGCTAGGTGAAAACGGAGCGGGAAAATCGACGATTATGAAGGTTCTGGCGGGGGTCAACACGGAATATGAAGGCAAAATCCTCTATAAAGGACAGGAAATCGTGGCGCGCAGTGTAGATGAACAACGCGAAAGAGGCGTCAGCATCATTTTTCAGGAGATGAACCTGCTGAAAAACCTGTCAGTTGCAGAAAACATTTTCATGGGACGTCAGCCAACCAAAGCAGGAGGACAGGTCGACTGGAAGCGGATGTATGCCGATGCGAGAGTGCTGCTCGATTCCATCAACTCCGACATTTCCGAAAAAGCAATGGTGTCCACTTTGTCGGTTGGGCAAATGCAAATGGTCGAAATTGCAAAGGCACTTTCGTTCAAATGCGACATCATCATTATGGATGAGCCAACCTCGGCATTGACCGAAAAAGAAGTGGACAGCTTGTTTGCCATCATTGAAAAGCTGAAAAAGCAAGGGGTTTCCATCGTTTACATTTCGCACCGCTTGGAAGAAATTATGAAAATTGGTGACCGCCTGACCATCTTCCGCGATGGCAAATATATCGACACCGTATTTATCAAGGATATTACCATCGACCAAATGGTGGCGATGATGGTTGGACGCGAGCTCAACGAATATTATCCCAAGGTTACGGTTGCAGCGGGCGAAAAGCTGCTGGAAGTCAACAACCTCAAGCAAGGAAGTACCATCAAAGACGTTTCGTTTTATGCACGAGCAGGTGAAATTACTGGATTTTACGGCTTGATGGGTGCGGGCAGAACCGAGCTGATGCGTGCAGTTTTTGGTGCGGATGCCTATGATGAAGGCGAAATCAAGGTAAATGGAAAATCTGTAAAAATCAGCAGTTGTGAGCAGGCGAAAAATCTGGGATTGGCATTGCTGACTGAGGATCGGAAGAACCAAGGATTGATTTTAGAGTTTACCCTAAACAAAAATATTTCCATCGCGAATATGGATACCGCAATGACCTCTTTTGGATTCCATCACGCAAAGGAAACCGCACACAATCAAAAGCTTGCCGATTCCATGCGTGTCAAAACTCCATCTTTGGAGCAAAAGGCAAAGAATCTGTCGGGCGGCAACCAGCAAAAGGTGGTTATCTGCAAATGGCTCAACACCAATTCGGATATTATCATCTTTGATGAGCCGACACGTGGCATTGACGTTGGTGCAAAGGCAGAAATCTACAAAATCATGAACTCCCTGAAAGAAGAAGGTAAGGCGGTCATCATGGTCACCTCTGAGCTTGCGGAATGTATGGGCGTCAGCGACCGTATTTATGTCATGCACGAGGGAGAAATGACAGGCTTGATTGAAGGCGCAGCTATGCAGGACATTACGCAGGAGTTGATTGTCAGCTATGCAACGGGCGCAAAAAAGAATGTGTAGAGAGGGAAACGCAAAATGAAAGATAATTTCAAAAAGATAGATTTATCCAATATGTCGGCACTGTTTGTGCTGATTGTGCTCAGCATTGGCCTTTCGATTGTCGAACCGGCATTCCATTCGGTGGGAAACCTCATCAATATTTTGCAGCAGGTGACGGTAATCGCTGTATTGGCATTGGGCGTTAACGTCGTTATTTTCACAGGCGGTATTGATATTTCGGTAGGCTCTGTTGTGGCATTTACGGGCATTGTCATGGGCAAGCTGATTGTAGAAGGCGGTATGCCGGATGCTTTCGGTGTGATTGTTGCACTGGTGGTGGGTGCTGCTTGCGGTACCTTTAACGGACTGATGATTTCCAAATTTAAGCTGCAGCCGATGATTGCAACACTTGCAATGATGTCCATGGCACGCGGCGCGGCATTGACCTTGGCTGATGGACAAACCATCACTGGCTATTCCGACACCTTCCGCTGGATTGGTTCGGGTACGATTCCCGGCACAGCAGTTCCTGTACAGATTATTTTCATGATTCTGCTGTACTTGGTGTTTTATTATGTGATGAAATACCGCAAGTTCGGTCGTTACATCTACTCGATTGGCGGCAACGAAGAAGCAACCCGCCTGTCTGGCATCAATGTAGACAAGTACAAAACCTTGGCATATACCCTGTCCGGTCTGTGCTCGGCAATCGCGTCCATCATTTTGGTGGCGAAGCTGAACTCTGCACAGTCTACCGCAGGTTTGGACTATGAAATGGATGCAATCGCTTCCTGCGTTATCGGCGGCACCAGCTTGCTCGGCGGCTTCGGCAGCGTTTGGGGTACTTTTGTCGGTGCGATTATCATGATTGTGATTCGTAACGGTTTGAATCTGCTCAACGTTTCGTCGAACCTGCAGAAACTCGTCATCGGTATTGTTATCCTGCTCGCGGTGCTGGCAGACGCCATTCGTCATAAGGCATCCAGCGGCAAGAAGTAATCTAGGTGTATAGACCCAAACGGGTGTATATAAATATGAAAAAACAAAGAGAAGAGGAGCAAACATTATGAACATCAAGAGAACGTTAGCAGCACTTTTGGTAGGAACAATGGCATTTGGACTGACCGCTTGTGGTTCTTCCGACACGTCGAACACCAGCACCGATTCTAACGCAGATTCCAGCACCGCTTCCGCAGCTGGCGAAACCGCATCCAGCGGTGATGTCAAAATTGCATACATCGTTAAGGCAAAAACCGATGAATTCTGGACCAACATGGAAAAGGGTGCAGAAGAATATGCACAGGAAAAGGGCATTCAGGTAGACTTCCAGGCACCTGAAAAGGAAACCGATGTTGAAAAGCAGGTACAGTTTGTAGAAAACGCAGTGGTTAAGGGTTATGATGCCATTATCCTGTCCGCAGCTGATTCCAAATCCTTGATTCCGGCAATCGTCAAGGCAAACGATGCAAACATTCCGGTTATTCTCGTCAATGACACCATTGATAACGATGCACTGGCAGAAGCGGGCGGCAAGGTAGAAACCTATGTCGGCATCGACCAGTATGAAGCAGCATCTTTGGCAGGCAAATACGCTGCAGAAAACATCACAGACGGCAAGATGCTGTATTTGGAAGGCATTTCCGGCGTTGCAGCACATGAAGACCGCTTGAACGGCTTTAAGGACCAGGCAGGTGCATTCACAGTCGTTGCTTCGCAGACAGCAAAGTGCGACCGTAACGAAGCATTCAATGTTATGCAGAATGTGCTGTCTGCACATCCGGAAGTGAACGTTGTTTGGGCAATCAATGCTGAAATGGGTCAGGGCGCGGTTCAGGCAATCGAACAGAGCGGTTTTGCAGGCAAGGTACAGGTATTTGACTTTGATGCATCCAGCGATGACATTGCTGCAATCGAAGCTGGCACACTGGCAGGTTCTGTAGCACAGTATCCGGACCTGCAGGCAAAGGCTGCAATTCAGGCTTGTCTCGATGTGCTGGATGGTCAGACCTTGGAAGCACACACCAAGACAAAGGCAGCTTTGGTTACCAAGGACAATGTAGCAGACTTCAAGGCAGGCAAGGACATCTAATGTCCACTGTCTGAAGATAAATGGATAAGAAAAGGGTCGGAGCACGGTTGCTTCGACCCTGATTTCTGAAACCAAACAGGAGGAAAACACAATTATGAAGCTTCAAAAATCAGCTTGCATTGAACCCATGTATTCCGAAATCCCATTTTTGGAGCGGTTTCAAGCAGCAAAAGACGATGGATTCGAGTTTGTAGAATTCTGGGGCTGGACCGACAAGGATTTGGATGCGGTGAAAGCAGCAGCAGAAAAAGCAGGCATCGGCATTTCAGGATTCAACGGCGATGCAGATTATTCTCTCATCGACCCCACCCACAAGGAAAAGTATCTGGACTTTTTAAAGCAGTCGGTTGCGGCGGCACAGAAAATCGGCGCAAAGTCGGTGACCATTCATTCCAACGCCTTGGGCGATGGTGGCATCGTGGTCAACCATTACACCGAGCTGTCCGACACAGTGAAACTGTGTTCCATGTATGATATGCTGCTCGAATGCGCAAAAATCGCAGAAGAAAGCGGCATTGCCATGAATCTGGAGCCGCTGAACATCACAACTGACCATGTGGGCAACTTCTTGGCAAACACCCAAATGGCGGCAGAAATGACCCGTCTGATTGGTTCTCCGATGCTCAAGGTGCTGTATGATGTGTATCATATGCAGCTCAACGAAGGCAGCATCTGCGACACCATCACCGCATATGGTGACCAGTTCGGACATATCCATGTGGCAGACGCACCGGGTCGCCACGAGCCAGGCACAGGCGAAATCAATTACACCAAGGTGTTTGCTTGCTTGGAAGAGAGCGGCTACACAGGCAGAGTTGGCTTTGAGCTGATGCCGAAAACCACCACAGCAGAAGCTGTGAAAGCAATTATGCGCTATTAATTTTTATCACCACTGGAGGATGTTATGAAAGTTGGTATTATTGGTGCCGGTCGTATCGGCAAGGTGCACGCAAAGAACATTGCAATGTTCGTGCCGGAATTGGAAATCAAGACCATTGCGGACCCGTTTATGAATGAGGAAACCGAAGCGTTTGCAAAGCGTTATGGCATTCCGAACACCACAAAGGAAGCAAATGATATTCTGAACGATGCAGAAATCGAAGCGGTACTCATTTGCTCTTCAACAGACACCCATTCTAAGTACATCATTGAAGCGGCAAACGCAGGCAAGCATATTTTCTGCGAAAAGCCGGTCGATTATGATTTAGCAAAGGTACACGAAGCGATTGACACCGCAAACAAAGCAGGCGTCAAGCTGCAGATTGGTTTCTGCCGTCGTTTTGACCACAACCACCGTGCAGTATATGATATGGTACGTGCAGGCAAGGTTGGCGCGGTCAACATCATCAAAATCAGCTCTCGTGACCCGGAGCCGCCCCCGGTATCCTATGTCAAGGTTTCTGGCGGTATCTTCTATGATATGATGATTCATGACTTTGATATGGCACGCTTTTTGGCAGGCAGCGAAGTCACTGAAGTGCACGCGGTTGGCTCTGTGCTGGTAGACCCAGGCATTGGCGAAGCAGGCGATGTGGACACCGCACTGGTTACCCTGAAGTTTGAAAACGGTGCGATTGGCGTCATTGACAACAGCCGTAAGGCAGTGTATGGCTATGACCAGCGCGTGGAAGTGTTCGGCTCTGAGGGCTGCGCACAGAACGAAAACGACATTCCGAACACCGCTGTTCTGTCCACCGCAGACGGCACCAGCTATGGCACTGCATACAAGGTCATGTGGGACCGCTACACAGGCGCATTTGTTGCAGAAATGCAGGCATTTGCACAGGCAGTTGCAAACGATGAAGAACCGCCTGTCACAGGCATGGATGGTCTGTATCCGGTGCTGATGGCAGCGGCAGCAACCAAATCGCTCAAGGAAGGTCGCCCTGTCAAGATTTCCGAAGTAGAATAACATACGCTTTCTCTTTTCCATTTTTCCGATGGCCTCTGCCGCACCTTGCAAAGATGAGCTTCCCCCTCGTTTGTGCTTGGTGTAAATGCCACAAGGCAGGCTTCTCCAAGGCCATATACAGGAGGGCACAGAGCTGATTTTCTGCAAAGGAACGGCTCTGTGTGCTTGCAAAGACCTTTCCGCACGGTGGAGAGGTCTTTGTGTTTTTCACCGTACGGATTGTGGTGAGGACTGCACAGAAGCATCGCGAAATCCGATAGATGATATGTTAACTTCTCTGTTTTGTACGGATAGGAGATGTGAGTTATGATAAAGCAGTTGAAAATTGGGCAAAAATTGTTTGTTTTGGTGGCAAGTTTGCTGCTGTGTGTGCTGATTGTGGCAGGTGCGGCACTGCTGCTGATGGGTCAAATGAGTGCAGCCGCCAATGCCATCAGCAAGGCGTGGATGCCCTCCATGATGGCAGTGGAAGAAATCAATAAACTCACCGCCGATTACCGCAACAGCGAGCAGGGGTATCTGCTTTCCACGACCAAGACCCTGCAAAAAACCTATGAAAATCAGATGCAAGAGAAATCGCAGCAAATGACCCAACTGTTTTCGGACTATGCAGGAATGGTCAAAAGCGAAGAGGAGCAGGCGCTGCTGACAAACACACAGGAGCAGTGGGACGGCTATCTGAAAATCAGCCAAGAAATGCTGACCTATTCTCAAAATGGGCAGCCTGACCAAGCCAATATCCTGTTAAACGGCAAGTCACGCACGGCATTTGAAAACATGGCATTTGCCTGCTCGAAAATCGTGGAATACAATCAAACAGGTGCGATACAGGCGGGCGAAGGTGCAGAGTCCCTGTATGGAAAATCACGCATCTTTTTGGTGCTGGTTGTGCTCATCGGCATACTTTCTGCCATTCCGCTTGCAGTTGTGATTGCACATATGATTGTGCGCCCTATTTATCGGCTGCATCTCGCTGCCGATGCGATTGGAAAAGGGGATTTGACCGTTGACGTGCAATATCAATCCCGCGATGAGGTGGGAGCAATCGCCGCATCCTTTCAGGCAATGCGCCAGAGTCTGCAAGCCATCATTGGCGACATCCAATATTTGCTGGAAAAGATGGCAGATGGGGATTTCACCCTATGCAGCACCTGTGAAGGGCAATATGTAGGGGCATATGCTGAAATTTTGTCTGCACTGGAGCGTTTGGGTGTCACCTTGAGTGCGACGATTTCAAAAATCAGCGATTCCTCCGACCAGGTTGCCAACGGTGCAGAGCAAGTGTCGAGTGGTGCACAGGCCCTGTCACAGGGTGCAACCGAGCAGGCAAGCGCCATCCAAGAGCTGTCCGCATCCATTGCGGAGGTGTCTTCTCAAGTCAGAAACAATGCCGAGCACGCAAAGCTGGCAAGTGAACGCGCAGAACTGGCAGGAACGGAAATCAACAGCAGTAATCAAGAAATGCAGAATATGGTGCGCGCGATGCAGGACATCACCACAAAATCCACAGAGATTTCTAAAATCATCAAGGTGATTGAAGACATTGCCTTTCAAACCAATATTCTGGCACTCAATGCGGCAGTCGAAGCAGCTAGAGCTGGCGTGGCAGGCAAAGGCTTTGCGGTCGTTGCCGATGAAGTGCGCAATTTGGCGAGCAAATCCGCCCAAGCGGCTAGGGGCACGACAAAACTGATTGAAGAAACCATTGTTGCCGTGCAGAATGGTTCCAAAATTGCGCAGACAACCGCGAGAAACATGGACAAGAGTGCAGAAGCCACCCAGCAGGCAATTTTGCTCATTGAGGGGATTGCAGAGGCTTCTCAGCAGCAGGCACAGTCGATTGCACAAATCGACATTGGTGTCGAGCAAATCTCGGCTGTGGTGCAGACCAACAACGCAACCGCACAGCAAAGTGCCGCAGCAAGTGAGGAGTTGTTTGGACAAGCGCAAGTACTCAAGACCTTGATTGCCAAATTTCAATTACGGCAGACCGAAGGTCAAGAATTGAACCTCTTCCGCGCAGAAGAAGTGCCCGCAGAGGAAGAAATGGTGGAAATGCCCGCAGAGGAAGATTCCTATTTGTGACAGACGAAACGATACCTGATTTCGTAAAAGTGCCCTTGCGGTTGCAGGGTGAAAATTTGCAGGATAAGATGGAAGTGCCGAGAGAAAAACGATACATATCGTGTTTTTTCTCGGCACACACCTTTTTGTATAGAAATTATCCCTGCTCTAAATCAAGCAGCGCATCTTGGTGCTGATGCAGCTTTTGCAAAATCGTGCGCGCAATCGGCTGTGCCACACAGGCTTCTACGAAAAAAGCAATGGAAAAGTTGCGGGGCCATTTGTAAAAAAACAGACGAATGGGTTCTGCGCTGATGTGACGGCTTCCAATCCACGTTCCGATGACCGTTAAGAAAATGGACACCAGAAAAACGGTGCACAGGATGTGGAGCGTGACCTGTGCGCGGAAGCTGTCGTTTTGCGCGGCAACTCGTGCGGTCAGCTATGCTGCCGGTTTGTGTGTCAGCAGCACAAGCACGACAACCGCCAACCAGATAGACGGAATGACTTGCAGGGTATCCACCCCCCAATACCCTGTTTCCAAAAAGGTGATGAGTGGCGCAATGATGTTGACAGAGAGCACCGAAACGACCGTCAGGAACAGTGCACCCTCTTTTTTACTGCGTGGCAGCTTCTGATGAAATTCCATAGGATTTTTCCTCCATTTTGTTTTGGTGCAAAAAAGAAAGCACGAAACTACCCCAGTAGTTTCGTGCTGAACCATTATACGCACCCATTATTTCTTTGCTATTGTACACCGTGCGCTGCCCAAAAGTCAAGCGCAAATTGGTGCCCTGCCCGTTTCAGCGGACATTCTCGCTCGCACCTATCGCAGCATTGCTCCGCCCTTTCAGCGGCTGTGTTGGGATGGCGACAAATGGACTTTATGCTCATATCCAGACAGACATTTTATGATGTGCGAAGCTGTAATATCCGAACAATACTGAGCTTTATAAGCACGCTGTTGTTGGTTGCAGGGTTGATTATGGTGGATGTTTGGTTAAATAGAGAAGCAAATTGACGAACTTATTCAAATGAAAGTACGACGTGAATTAGATGATGACTGCTATAGCCGAAACTACCGCTCGTTAAAAGATGCGTTAGGGGAGCTGAAAGAAAAGCGCGCAACGCTTTCCGAGCACCAGTTGGCGGAAAGCAATCAGAAAACCAAGTTGCAGAAAATTCAAGAAGCACTGCAATCGCACAAAACACCATTAGAGAAATTCGATGAAGCTTTATTTACTGCACTGGTAGAAAAAATTATCATCCATTCTCCGACGGAGTTGACGTTTGTTTTGTTCGGCGGCACCCAATATCACATTGATGGAGCAAAATACAAACCGTTAGATACCCGTGGTAGACCACGTAAGAAGCAGTAAACGCAGAAAGACCGTAATCTTTACGATTACGGTCTTTCTCATTAGTCAGTAAATTACGAGCCGTTGACACTGAAAAACTTTATATTTCAAGGGAGTTTTTTATTTTGGAGCCTCAACTGATGAGGGGTAACGATAAAATATGTCGGAAAAAAATCCTCTTGACAAAATAGACAGACCGGTCTATTGTATAAGAAGATAGACATGGAGGGAATAAGGATGAAAAGAGGAGAAAAGGGTGAGCAGTCAAAAAACAAACTGATTGCGTGTGCAGCGCAGTTGTTTTGGAAAAACGGCTACAACTCCACGGGCATCAATGATATTTTAGCGGAGGCACAGTTGCCAAAGGGGTCTTTTTACTTCCATTTTGCCAGTAAGAAGGACCTTGCGGTCGCGGTTGCCACATACTATGAGGATAAAATCAACCAGTGGCTGGAGCGGACGGCACAGGGAAAGGATTGGGAAACGTTCGTATCGGACTTTTCAGAAACTATGCTGCAGGGCGCGGCACAAGAGCAGCATTTTGGATGTCCTTTCGCGGTAATCGGGCTGGAGATTGCGTTTACCGAGCCGGAAATCGCCGTGCACTACACCAAGTCGCTGAACAAGCTGCAGAGTCTGTTCGAGGCGGTACTGCTGCGCTCTGGCGTGGCTGCGGAGGATACGCCGATTCTTGCAAAGCGTATATTTGCGACCTATGAGGGGCATCTGCTGCTGTACCGCATCAGTAAAGAAGTAACGGAGTTTCAAACAATGCGTACAGATTTAATCAGTATATTCAAGGACTATATGGAAGCGAGAAAATAGGCATTATACTAGGAAAGCTAAATAACTGTCAAATTGATTCGGAGGAACAGAACATGAAAGATGTGGTCATTGTAAGTGCGGTTAGGACCGCAATCGGTGCATTCGGAAAGAGCCTGAAGGATGTGCCAGCGACAGAGCTCGGTGCGATTGTTATTCGGGAAGCCGTGCGACGTGCCGGAGTATCAGTGGAACAGGTGGATGAAGTGATTTTCGGCAACGTTCTGCAGGCCGGATTGGGACAAAACCCCGCCAGACAGGCGGCTGTGCAAGCAGGGTTGCCGATTAGCACACCGTCGATGACAATCAATAAAGTCTGCGGATCGGGGCTCAAGGCGGTCATCCTAGCAGCACAGGCAATCAAAGCTGGTGATGCAGACATCATTGTTGCCGGTGGCATGGAAAATATGTCGCGCGCGCCGTTCCTTGTGAATGACACCCGCTGGGGACACAAGATGGGGCATCAGGCATTTGTGGACGAAATGCTAAGGGACGGGCTGCAGGATGCCTTTGAGGATTACCACATGGCGATCACCGCCGAGAATGTGGCAGAAAAGTGGGGAGTGACCCGAGAAGAGCAGGATCAGTTTTCCCTTGCATCGCAACAGAAAGCAGAGCAAGCGATTAAAAATGGTCTCTTCAACGAGGAAATTGTACCGGTTGTGATTCGCACCAAAAAGGGAGAGACGGTGTTCGACACCGACGAATTCCCGCGCTTTGGCAACACAATGGAGGCGCTGAGCAAGCTCGGCACCCTATTTAAGAAGGATGGCACGGTTACGGCGGGCAATGCATCCGGACTCAACGACGGTGCATCGGCCCTAGTGGTGATGAGCGCAGACAAGGCGAAGGAATTGGGACTGGAGCCGCTTGCGAAGATTTCTTCCTATGCGTCAGCGGCGCTTGATCCATCCATTATGGGATATGGGGCTTGCTTGGCAGCAAAGGCGGCGCTGGAAAAAGCGCATCTTAACGCGGATGATTTGGATTTGGTCGAAGCGAATGAGGCTTACGCGTCCCAGAGCATTGCGGTCACACGAGATCTCGGTGTGAATCTAGACAAGGTCAACATACATGGCGGCGCAATCGCACTTGGGCATCCGCTGGGTGCATCGGGCGCACGCATTTTGGTCACTCTGCTGCATGCAATGGACAAGCGGCAGGCAAAGACGGGGCTTGCAACGCTGTGCATTGGCGGCGGACAGGGTGTTGCCTTGATTGTAGAGAAGAATGTGTGAGTGGCATGTTAGAAACGCAGATTCAACACAAGGCATATGAACTGGGGTATGAAAAATGCGGCATCATCCCAATCGAGAGGATGGATGGCTACATAGAAAAGTTCGAAGAACGGATGCAGAAAACACCGATGTCCGCGCCGTTTCACCAAAGTCAACAGCGGCTGCTGAATATTAGGGAGGATTTCCCGTGGGCAAAATCTGTGATAGTGCTGGCAGTTGCATACGGAAAATATAAAATCCCAGAGGAGGTGCGCGGACGAGTTGCGAAGGCTTACCTGTTTGAAAACCGTGTAAATCCGCGTTCGCCAGAGCATCAGCACAGTCTGGAAATGGAACAATATCTGCAGTCGCTGGGGCTGCAGACCGCAACGCACCGGAAGTTCGGCATCGTCGGACTGCGCTGGGCGGCGATGCAGGCAGGCATCGGTATTGTACGCCGTAACAACTTCTTTTACACCGAATCGGGGTCTTGGGTGCATCTCGAAGCATTCCTGATAGATCAGGAGATAGAACTGTTAGATACGCCCGAATTGCCGCCGTGTCCTGAAAATTGCACGAAATGTCAGTCCGCATGTCCGACAAAATCGCTATCTGAGCCGTATACCATGCAGCCGGTTACCTGTATCTCCTTTTTAACGACATTCGGCGGGCGCGATATGCCAAATATGCCGCTGCGTGGTGCGCTTGGAAGCTGTATTTATGGCTGTGACCTGTGCCAGGAAGCCTGCCCGATGAACAAAGGCAAGTGGCAGGAGACGGAGGACTTTCCGGGTCTTGCGGAACTTGCACCGCTTCTAACGCCAGAAAACATCCTGCGGATGTCGGAGGATGTCTACCGCGAACGGGTGCAGCCGCTTTTTTTCTACCTGTCATCGGAGGAGCTTTGGAAGTGGAAGGTCGATGTGCTGTGCTATATGCGCAATAATTCGCCTGAAAGCTATCGTATGCTGCTGATACAGGCATGCAACGATACACACCCGAAGGTGCAGGAGATGGCGCAATGCATTTGCAACGAATTGGGGGTTGAAAAGCTACGATACTAAATGCGAAAGAGTATTATATCTCTAGCGTAACGCATTTGTTTTTATCTAAGAACTTGTATTCACAAACGCGAACTGGTGAAGAAGGGAAATTTTTTTTGCTAGGCTAGGCAAAAAAATTTATCCAAATTCACCAGCTTTCGTTTGTGAATACAGGTTTTATTTGCATTCTTGGAGACTGTCCTGAATTTTGTGTTTCTGCTCCGAGTGGCAAGAAATAAAACGAGGGTTTAGCTGGCAAGTTGTTCCGCGAACAGCAGCTGCAGCTGTGCCAGCACCAAATCCCAGCTGCGCTGACGTTGTGTCCATTTTTTCTGGATTTTGTCCTGTGCGAGGCACAGCATTTTCAGCAAACTTTGGTCGGTGGGAAATACTGCTTTTGTCTTGGTAACCTTGCGAAATTGGCGGTGCAGTCCTTCGATGCAGTTGGTGGTATAGATAATTTTTCGCACCTCTGGAGGGTAGTTGAAGAAAGTACTTAGGCAGTCCCAATTATTTTCCCAACTACGAATCGAGCTTGGGTATTTAGCACCCCATTTGTCTTTCATCGTCATTAGGTTATCCAGCGCAAGCTCTTCTGATACAGCACCATAAACGGTTTTCAGGTCTTGTACGAATTCTTTGATGTCTTTATAGCTGACATATCGTGTGGAAGAACGAATTTGATGCACAATACAACGTTGAATCTGTGCCTTTGGGAATGCCGCACCAATCGCTTCTTTGAATCCAGTTAGTCCGTCTACACAGAACATGCAAACCGTTTTCACACCACGGTTTTTCAGCTCATTCAGAACTGACATCCAGAACTTGCTGGATTCATTTGCGCCGACATAAATGCCCAAAATCTCTTTGTATCCGTCTAAATTCATGCCTAAAACCACGTAAGCTGCCTTACTGACAACTGTTTTGTCTTCACGCACCTTGTAGTGAATCGCATCCATAAAAACAAACGGATAC
Source organism: Intestinibacillus sp. (assembly GCA_963664255.1). GTDB lineage: Bacteria > Bacillota > Clostridia > Oscillospirales > Butyricicoccaceae. The sequence continues at coordinate 1,267,114 of OY760938.1, forward strand.
ACCTCGTCTAATGGTCTGGACTGCCACTCTGTCACGAGTGGCAGCACTTTGTCTGTAATCCGGCTGACAAGCTCTGCGGACACCTCCACGCCGTACAACTCCTGAATCTGGTCGTGGATATCACGAGTAGACATCCCAGCTGCATACAATCCCAAAACCTTTTCTTCCAAACCAGTGATATTTCGTTCGTGTTTTGTAATGATTTTCGGCTCATATTCACCGTTTCGATCCCGAGGGATCGAAAGCTCTACAGGTCCCAGTTCTGATTTCACGGTCTTCTTGGAATACCCATTGCGGTGGTTATCTGTCTGCTTGGCAGATACATCGCTTTTGGCATAGCCGAGTTGTTCTTCCAGTTCGGCTTCCATCGCACCCTGCAGCACTTCCTTAAACATTTCCCGTAACAAATCCAGCACTTCGGTGGTACTGTTAGGGTTAGCTTCCCGAATGAGTTGTTTGACCACTTCTTTTGGTATCATAGACATATAAAATGCTCCTTTGCAGTAAGTTTTAGATCTATTTCTATCCTTACCGCTTACGAGCATCTTTAAAACCAGAAACACAAAATTATTTATAGTCTCGTCCGTTCGTATAATTCGTCAGCAGTATCTTCCCAATCAATTGTTACCTGAGGGTCTTGGTTTTTCTCCATGGCGGCACCCATCAAACGAAACGCCATATTTTCAGGGAGTTCGATATTGCAGATAGGGCTTACAAAACGACCAAGAATCTTCTTCCAATCATTATCAGTTTCGGGGAAGATATGTGTAATGTTGTGAGTGACCAAAATAAAGTAGAATGGGTCACTGCCGCTTAGGTCAGCTAGCTTTTGAAAACCAGTTAGCGTTCGCATATTATTTCTAAAATATTCAGTAAATTCATCCCAGATAAAGACGAGAGCCTTTAGATTACTTTCTTTGATAATAGCCTTAATCCAATCAACTAAGCCATCAACATCGAGTGAAAGAGCCTTAAACTGACGTTCTTCAGCTACTTTCATAATTTTCCCCATAAGTTCCTGCAGACTCTCTCCGGTATAGCTATCAAGCTTGGCAATAATAGTATCAACATTGTCACCAGAGAAGATATCAGCATATTGGGTTGTAATCAAGGCATTAAAGTAAGTTTTATTTGCATCATCAGAAAGCCACTTTATTGATGATGCCTTCAGTGCACTCTGACCGAATGTTCCAAAGCCGCGCTCCTTGAGTGAATTTGCAATGCTTTCCTGCATAGCAAATACAAGACTAGCATCATCTCGTATACTGGAAGAACCATAACGATGCACAGTCAGAATTTGTTGTTCACTATTTTTTAATTGTTGGAATTGATTTAATAAGTCAATACTTAATTGGTCTGGGTATTTATCAAAATACTCACGAGTATCGTCATCTGAAGCGTCTAATAATTTTTTCAGAGTAAGCACGGCATGGGATTTACCGGTGCCGTAAGCACCTTCCACCCAGATAGAAACTTTTTGCTTTCTGGAAATAAAACTTACGGTATCTTTTACCAGTTTTATAAAAGTTTCATGTGGGTAATACTTCTTCCAAATGTCGGGGTTATTGTTTATAATAGCCTCATTAACTTGAGGAAAGTATTCAGGGTCAATGTCAAAATAGTGACGATATTTTTCTAACATAGGCATATCGGTAAATCCTCCTTAAAATAGCTCCAATACATCCTGCGAGGATTTATCACTACGCAGTGTAATGTTGTCGAGGTCGAGGGTAAACGAGGCATTAATGAATTCGGGATAGTTAACGCTTAAACCGCTTAATAGCTTTTCCATAGTGCCTCTATCCAAACCAAAGATTTCAGTTGGACTTACACCATCACTATCAATATCGTGATTAAGTAGTCGGTTAAGTGTGAACTGGTAGTATTCACCGCATTCCTCAGCGAATTTGTAGAGTGAATATAAGACAACACGTGGGGCAGGGTTATGCCATGCCGTGCGGGTTAAGGATATAACCCGATTTTTTTCCTTTGTAGAATAACCCATGCCAACCTCGTTAAAAGGAAGCGCAGTTAATCTGCCAAAAGAGCTCCAAATATCATTCACCCAGCTCTCTTTTGCTCCATCTGAAACTAATCAGGATAAAGTATAGTCCTTATTATATGTCTCATACATATTCATACGCTTTACGTACCAATTGATTTGAGGCGTATGCGCAAGGTTTACCAGTAGAATCGCCCAGCTTATTAATTCATCTAACCCGATTCTATCGATTACACTGGCAGTGTTGCTGAAACCATTCTCATCTAATAATTCCGAGTCTCGTAAGAAGCGTTTGTAAAAGCTGTACATCTGAGAACCGAGAGAGTGCTTCTGGTCAAAATCATTCCTATAAGTAAAAAATTGGGTAAACCAATCGCGCTTAGGCGCATGGTGTGAATAGCAATTTAAACTTTTATTAGTGGACATTTTTAATCCTCCCTTGGGCATTTCCAACGATTTATACACCAAACATCCTTTATCCACCTTATGACAGTGGGAACAATGAACACATTCATCACCAATTTCGAATATTCCATTCTTCATGCTGATGCAGCCGTTATGGCAATCGGCTTCGCATTCCCTACACATAATACAGCAAGTAGATTTACGAAAAACATTTTTTAAGAGTTTAACAAATAATGGATTCAACTTTGAAATACTACTTTCAAAGTACACATCATATCCGTTTGAAACCGCAAGTATCTTGAAAGAGTATTTTTGATTCCGGAAAACTACTTTATATGGAGATTCATTATTGAGGAGAACGCCTATGGTTTTTATCCATATTTTCCAATCAGTTTTTGGATTTCGTATTTTGAGTATTTGATACTCTTTATCAGCCGCTTCAGAGTATCCCACATCTATGGAAATATCCCTGCCATTCTTTCGGGCTTTCCATCCTCCGTTGGCGATAAAGTCTTCAAGCGTGAGAGGGGAGGGAATGCTTTTTTGATAAAGTGCACGGATGGTGTCGATATATGTTTCGAATTCATTAGGATACCACACACGGCTCATATAATCATTTCGCTCGGCTGCTCTAGGACAGACGAGACAACCTGCTCGACGATTCCCTTTCTTATACGCCTCATTTAAGAATAAATTTTCACTGTAGATATATAAGTATAATTCAGCAGAGTTCCATTCTAAGATAGGGTTACAGCTATATTGCCCCTTATGTTTTTCGCCAAGGCTCACATAATCGTATTCACTTCGAGAAAGGCTTTCACTTGCGCGTATTCCGATAAATGCCATACCTGTAAAATCGGCTTTCCCTATTTTTTCTCGCAGAGCTATCACTTGTGGAGCCGTTTTATGGACGCTACAACACCATCGTGTAACTGTGGCTGGAGGTCCAAACTGTTTCCAAGTTTCAGCGGGAGATAGGTCGGATTTTGCCCGGATAAAATCAATACATTGCTTTTTACATTCTTGCTCTGTGAAGTCTACAGCACTATAAGTATCCGGAAACTCCATTCCGGTATCTCCAAAGAGCACCTTGAAAGCATTATGGGGCAACGCCTTTTGAACTATATCTAAGGTAGCAATACTATCCTTGCCACCGCTAAAAGCTACATAAAATACATCAACCTTTTCTTTGTGCTGGATATAGGTATTGTAAACCTTCTTTATAGTCTCTTGCGCGAGAATCTCCAGAATAATTCGATTCTTTGCAACCATTGCAGGGATATTAATGAATTGCAAAGGTGCTCCATTTGGCTCTGGCTCTTCCAAAATCACTATCTCAGGAGGAGTGTAAAGTGAACCACCTTTGGTTTGTGCCACCTTTCGGCCACGATACCAATAAGCGTTTGCCTCTGCCCACATAAATGGAGATGTGTCATCTTTTGCGTAATCCCAATGTTTATCAAAACCTAATATATCTAATTCCTTATAATATACTGGCCTTGGTTCTTTGCTGAAAATAAGCGGCGAGCTATTTAGCAATAAGCCTCCTGTTTCATCATCCCACTCATATGCGTACATATATTATCCTTTCTGCATCCGTTGTGCAGTAGCATTAATAAGAAATTTGCTCGATATCTGTATATCGTCTCCGTGCGATAAATCCTCTGTCGCACAGATACTGCAAGGCAGTATCACGGTTTAGGGTAATAGCACTGCCTGCTAAAACATCAGTAATGAGGTCATTGAAATCGTCAATGCTGGCACTTCGCTTTACAATAGCGCCAACGCATGAATTGGCATTAAAACTTGTGTGCAATAATTTGAAATTTAAACTATAACTTGCCACGTAGTGTTCAAGTAAATAACTATTCCAAATGAATCCTGCATCAGGGAACGAGCCAAAGTGACTGATTTCAGAAAGCGGAATATATGCCTCAGTACAGAAACGGTCAATGACCTCATCAGTCTCATTGATGTCAAATCTAGCTAGTTCTTTTGATACAAATTCAGTTTGACTAATACGCAACGAATTATCATAGACAGCTTCAAAATAGATAGTGGTATCCAAAGATTGTTTTAAGTTGTTCAGTTCAACAAGCGTAAAATGTGGATGTTTTTTGCAATAATCAGCATATACATCATACATAGAAAGGCTTTTACCAGCTTCACTAATAATATTACCATTAAATGAATAAGCTCCATTTAATTTATATCCGATTGCATCTCTCATGCCGATAAGTGAATACTGAGGCTGCCGCTCTAAAATTTGGGGATACTTAACTTGGATTGCATCAAAAAGCTCGTTTCCAGCAATGAAATATTTATCATCAATCGCTTGATGAATCAACTCGCTGATATTAGAAAGTTCTGAATCATTGATATCAACTACATCAGGATGGAAGTATTCACCCTTTGCATTTCGTATAAATTCTTTATTAGCAGATAAAATAAAAACTATCTTATCATCGGGGATATGTGATAAGGCACCACATAAGTCATCAGTTTGGATAACTGTATTGTGGGAAATCAGATAATCTCGAACCTCATCAGTCGGGTCTATCTGAACCTGGGTATTCACAGCTAAATAGCTTCTTCCAAAGAAGTATTTATCCTTATAAATATAAGATAAGTATGATTTCAGCATATCTGAATTATAGATGCACTCGCCGTGCAGTTGAGTCGAAAACTCTTGGAAAAGTGCATCGTAATAAATTGCTTGTCTACCATCAGCAAAACAGTCTGCAATATAGGAAAGCAGATATTCTTTCTTGCTGGGCGTAAGCATCGTCTCGGGTAGATATACAAAGTCCTGGTGTCTAAGCGTAATTTGCATCAAATATTTTCGGATGGTACTATCATCTTCTTGAAGCACAGTCCCGTACATTTCTTTCCAGTAATGACGAAGCTTTTTTATTTCAAGTCCTGATTCTAATCGAAAACCTTTTTTGTATCGTGCAGCAAGCAACTCTCTATAAAGACCTAAATCGAAAGTATCCGCATTAGGCTCTGCAATGGGAGGATTTCCTTTTTTGTAAATATTGTAAGTATTTATTCATAGCAGCACGAAAGCGATTGTGTTGTTGAGCATTATATTCAATAAAATGTTTATCATTAAGTAACGCGTTAACCGTACTCTCGGCTTCTGCATAGTCGTTTGTAGAGTAGAGTTTTGTAGAAGTCAGTTGATGTTCTTCGGCAAATCTTTCTGCACTGCCTATCGCAGATACATAGCTACGGCAAGTAGTCACAGCCATGTTCTGACTTTCAGTAAGCCATGTGAAAAAAGTTGTGCTTCTCAAATTACCGGAAACACGTCTCTGAAGAGTATCTGCACCATCTGTAGCAAATGCTGGAGGTGGTTGCAAAGCTGTTCGATTATGCTCTATGCACTTTTCGTCGCATAGAGCTGATGAAGCCTCTTTAATAAAAATGTAATAGTAGTGAATAGCAGTGATTAGCTTCGTGAGATGATGCTTTCCTTGTTTAAATCTAAAAATTTTATTGGTTTCTACAGTTTTCTTTACTAAAGCGATAGTAGATAAGTCTGTTGTCTGAAGTAGTGGTTTCTTCAAAATTTGTGTTTTTAAGCAAAATGAATCTATTTCTGTATAATACAAATATAGTTGGGACAGCTGTGACAGCGGTATTTTACTGTTCAGCCACGCGAAGAATTGATTTTGTATTGAGCGACCAGCTTCGTTCATATTGTGCCTCCGTTAGTCTGGAATTCCATACCCTATCGAGCATGAATTCAATTCCATATATACTTAAATCGTTCCATTATAATATTTATTTACCATAAATTCAATATTTCCACTTGTTTTTGTAGTGAGAGTTTTGGTTATGTCGTATTGAAAAGCTTTCAGCGGCTCATTTGTCCAGAGAAACTATGGCGAACTATGTTGTGAAAAATTCAGAAAAAATATTCTTATTGGAATTTAATCGGTTCGAAAAATTGGAAATTGCGATAAATGCTGAAAAAATCGATTTTAAAAAGTATTAATGCTGGGTTAATAATATGTTAAGCAACCCTGATTTTTGTTAATGCTAGGTTAATGATGTATTCATGCTAGGTTAATGAATTATTAAGCAAGGGCATTTCGTTGTTAATACTGTGTTCATGCCAGGTTAATGCTAGCAAAAAAGTAACATATCAAGAGAGTTCTTGGCTCAATGAAGAGTTTCCATTTTTGATAGTGCAATGGCAAGACATCTCTTTCAGAAATGACTGCGGCTTTTGAAAGAATATTAAGGATTTTAAGGCATTAAAGCGAAATATATAACTTTCTGATGCCATACATCACAATAAAATAACTACAGGAAAAAGTGGGACAGCATACCGTGTTGGAACAAGCGCCGCGACAAGCTGCAAGAAGTGGTCTGCTCTGAAAAATGTAAAGCAGTAGCGGAGCATCATAGGAACGGAAATAAACTCCGTCTATCCACCTTGAAAACGATTTTATCCGGTACTTTTTAGGGAGGAATTCAAGAAGATTTTTCGGCAAGATATGCCGCTTTACTATTGAAGTTTAAAGCAAATCGGCATTTATTATATGATGAATTGCTACTATGGCTCTAAAATTTCGACAAAAAGATTCTATTTCAAAAATCTGAGTGAAAATCTTGCAGATAGTCTCCTAAATAAAGCTGATTTCATTGACAAACAAGGATGGCAGCTCGATAATATTTGTATACGATGGAGCTATAAAACGGGAGAAGAGAGGTGTATGTCACATGGAAGTAAGTACAAACGATTGGGATACTACGATGGGACTAACGGACATTCAGATGGATGAGCTCTTTAAGCAGGCGGTTAGAGAAGAACTCAAAATGCGAAAGCAACTTGGGCTGCCGACGGCAAGGTTTGATAAAGAAACAGGCACTGCATACCTAGAGTGGCCAGATGGCACCAAGGAGCTGGTATGAGACGGAATGCTCATTGCAACATAAACCGAATGCAAAGGTAGACCATACCCTATTGCGGCTGGAGACATAAAAATTAAAATAATAAATAAAATAATATTGTAAAATTAAATATTTCACATAAATATGAAAAAGAGAGTGCATTTGCAGTTGATAAAATTGCAAATGCACTCTCTTTTTTTATTGATAGAAATACTGCTTCAAAAAAACTGAAAAAAAAATTTTCGGTGGTGAAAAGTTGTTAAAATTCCCAATAAAAGAAAAAACCGCACTTTAGTGCAGTAAAAATGAAATATGTCGAGAAAAGAACTATAAAGTCAGCTTCTAAGTATCGTGATAATTTTTTGCCGCTTTTCATATTATAAGAAACTAATAAAACACAAGGCTTCTTTTGCAGGTCACAACATTCAGAAGAGAAAAAAATAGTGAATCCTGTATACATTATATCCCGTTTTGACGGAGAATGCAAGATTGAATAAATTTAAGGGGAATTTCTCCAAAAGAATATAAATTGAATTCATAGAAAGGGAAGATTTAAGATTCACACAGTTGTTTTTTGTCGTACTTTTGGGGTAAAAACACTTGCATTTCTAACTGTTTCGGAATGGAGGAATTCATCCCGACAGGAGGCTATCAAGGCACGATTCTATCCAGCACAAATAGACACAGAGAGTGGAGAGGTGCTGAGGATGACGTTGTTCATCACCATGGATTGCCTACGCATCTTGAAAAAAATAAATATGGAGCAAACCGACTTTCCCATACTCAAGCAAGCATTGCGAATATATCTAACGGGCTCGGGACTGGACATTGCAGAGCTACTTGTGTGTAGGGTCGATTTCGCCAGGAATATTAAGCTACCCGATGAGGAGCGGGCTTTGATGATATCCATTTTGCAGAAAGCATCCATTAAAGCATTCTACGTGCGACGACATGAACGATATGAACGATATGAGACGAGTATCTACTATAAAAGCAAGTCACGAACCATTCAGCTATATGATAAGCCGGCAGAGCGGCGTAGCAACAGGGCGCCAGTTATGACTTGGGAGCAGGGGGTACTCCGGTTCGAGTATCAGCTCAAGCTCGAACATCTGAAATACTTGGTCAGAAAAAATAAGAAGCAAACAGAGCATTCTGAGAGAATACGCGACAACATCTTCGGTCGACACTTCGATGATATTTTAAACTGGCCGGTTTATTGTGCACTTATCGGAGAGGCTCTGAAACATACATTCTACTATGGAGATTTTTGGAGTATAGACCGGGCAACGGTTCGATTAAACAAATCGGAACTTTCTCAGAGCATGAAAGTTCGCCTACGAACATTTTTGGTAGATATATCCAGGTCAGGTATGGATAAGGCGTGCAAAAAGCGCAACTCGCAAACAGCCCAAAGCTACAGAAGGTTGTTGCAGGAGTTAAATATCAATCCGATTCTCATACCAAAAAATCAAAAGAAGAGCTTTCTGAAAAATCCATTTTCGGCTTTTGTTATGGAAAATGGATTTGGATGAGACCGATAATAAACAGGCACTCGATTTAAACGCACACATATAAAACAGAAATAGGCGAGGGCAAGCACCAGTGGTGTAAGTCTTTATCAAAAATTCAACTTCTACATACTGAAGGAACATATTATGAAAACAGCAGGACATATTTCTACCAAAAAAGGATTTTACTATACCGTACTGCCGGCTAAAGACAAAAATGGAAAGAAAACGACGAAGTGGGAACGCACAGGTCTCAAAGTAGGTGTTGAAGGCAATGATGTGCTAGCACAACAAATGCCGGAGGATAGACAGCGGAGGGAAAGCGGACTACCTATTTCTCTTAGACCGACTATGCTCTTCTCAGACTTCATGAATCAGTGGCTGCTTATCATTGAGCAGGATGTCCGCGAGAGCACAATGGCTTCTTATCGTTATGCTGTGGAAAGAGTAATTGTACCATACTTTGAAAAGACAAAAATCGCACTGAATGAATTGAAAGTAATCGACCTTGAAAACTTCTACCGTGAATGTAGAAACCAACGTACAGGTAAGAATGGAAAAAAGGTTTCTGTAGCAACTACTAAGCATTATCATGCAAATATTCATAAAGCACTGAAATATGCGTTTAAGTGTGAATTGGTTGTCAGAAATGTTGCTGATGCAGTTGATATTCCGCGTCAAAAACATTTTACAGGAGATTTTTATACATCTGAAGAAATACAGCGTTTGATGGAAGTTGTTGCAGGACATAAGATAGAGGTAGCCGTGTACCTTGGTTTTGTAATGGGGCTTCGCAGAAGTGAAGTGGTTGGATTGAAGTGGGATTCCGTTGACTTTAAACGCAATACAATCACAATCAAACACACAGTGACAGCTATGGTCGTGGAGGGAAAACGGCAACTTGTAGAATCTGATGACACAAAGACAGATACAAGTTTGCGTGAATTGCCCATGGGTGAAGCACTGAAAAATATGCTATGGAACTTACAGGTAAAACAAGAAGAGAATCTTTTGAAATACGGTGCGAAATACAATAAAGAATTTATTGGATATGTCTGTGTTGATGAGATTGGAAAGTTAATTCGACCGGATTATCTGACGAAGACCTTTCCAGAACTAGTTAAAAAAAATGGACTCCGCCGCATTCGTTTTCATGACTTGCGTCACACATGTGCCAGCACACTGCTTGCAAATGAACATTCCATGTTTAAAGTAATGCAGTGGTTCGGGCATAGCTCAATCACCCTTACATGTAATAAATATGGTCATCTCGATTTTAAATCGAAGGTGGGTCTGGCAAATACGTTAGACTTTATATGCCGAAAAACAGGTGTTGATATAAGAAACGGAAGATAACCCTGGAGGCATTGACGGCTTCGGACATACAGACGTTTTATCTAGAAGAGCTAAAACGAGTGTCAGCCAACACCGTCATTCATTTTCATGCGAACATACACAAGGCTCTCAAGTATGCAGTTAAGATGGACCTCCTCGATGTGAACCCGGCTGACAAAGTGGAGAGACCGAAAAAAGCAGACTATCAAGGGAGCTATTATAGTGCAGAGGAAATCAAGCAGCTGTTTAAGGTGGTTAAAGATACACATTGGGAAATTCCAGTGTATTTTGGTCTCTTCTACGGGTTAAGGCGGGCGGAAGTAGTTGGAATGCGTTGGGAATCCTTCGATTTCCGAAAGAACATAATCTCGGTAAAGCATACGGTGACATCGTGCAGTATGAGCGGCAAATATGTTTTACTCAAATCAGATTTCACCAAGACAAAATCCAGTATGCGTACGCTTCCGTTGGTAGATACATTTAAAGAGAGACTGCTCGCATTGAAAGCGCAGCAAGAGGAGAACCGGCGGCTCTGTGGAAAGAGCTACAATAAGGAATATATCGGCTACATATGCGTGGATGCGATGGGGAATCTTGTCCGCCCCAGTACCTCACTGCGGGCTTTCCCAATATGCTGGTCAGAAAGGGACTCCGAAGGATACGTTGGCATGACCTCCGTCACAGCTGTGCAAGCATACTCGTAACAAGCGGTGTCAATCTCAAGCGCGTGCAGCTTTGGTTGGGGCACAGCGACATGGCAACCACTGCAAATATTTATACGCATCTGGAGTTTGAGGATAAGCTGGTATCAGCAGAAGCTCTCCTACAAGGCCTGAGCGAGGCAGGAGAAGATTAGACTAAGGGACACAGAGACGCTGTGAGCGTGCCACAGCAAGCGCTATGAGGCTTTCTGAAGGCAAAGAAAATGAGGCTCCCTTTCGGAAACCTCATTGGTTGGCGGACAGGGTGGGATTCGAACCCACGAGCCCTTGCGGGCTACCGCATTTCGAGTGCGGGCCGTTATGACCACTTCGATACCTGTCCCTATATATCTCAAAACAGTACCTCGGAAAAAGGAGAGAACTCAGGAAATTTATGAAATTTTGAGAGCCCGCAAAGCCTTATACCATAAGGGTTTGCAGCGATTCGTCTTCAAGAAAAGGCTACGGATTTCGAGTCAGGGCCGTTATGACCACTTTTGATACGATTCCCCATTGCATTCCAAAATGCACACAACCTGCAAAATACAGTAAACTCCATTCGTTCAAATCGTGCTGCGGCAGTTTACTCTTCTATAGGTTGCATATCATCGAGCATTTCCTGCATTTTTTGCAATGTCTCCGGGCTGATAACGTGTTCGATACGACAAGCATCCTGTTCTGCAATTTCTTCATTCAAAGACAATATCTGCACCAAAAACTGTGTAATCAAGAGATGGCGATGATACACATCATTTGCGCGCTTACGTCCAGCTTCTGTGAGAACAATGTTCCCATATGCTTCTTGTTCAATCAAACCCGCTTTACGCAAAACACCCATCGCACGGCTCACACTAGGCTTGGAAAACCCTAATTGATTCGCAATGTCTACAGACCGGACAACCCCATTTGTGCGTTCCAGATTTAAGATGGCTTCCAGATAGTTTTCACCAGACTCTTGAATTTTCATGACCAATACCACCTTGCAAAGTATGCTTTATTATTATATCCTATTTTACTTTCAATTGCAAGGAAAATCAAAGAACAAGACCCTGTCTGAAAAGTAAGATAATAAATGCGAAAGAGTATTATACCTCTGACGCATTTATTTTTTTATCTAAAACTGTAGAAAGTGTGGTGAAAATATGAAGAAAAAAACAAAGACATTGAAACTGTCTGACCGTTTAGAAATAGAGCAAGCCTATATGAGCGGAAAAAATATTTCAGAGATTGCGACTTCCATAGATTCTTGCATTTCGACAGTCTATCGGGAACTCCACCGTGGATACACAGGAGGACCAGATATAAACGGGCGTCCTGGCTATAGTGCAAAGCTGGCGCAGGCAGTCACTGCCCAAAACGTAAAGCGTCGAGGACCTCGCAAACGCAATCTTAATGATAAAGAGCACTAAGCTACCTTACCTTCTGCACCTTGAAAATTTCATACAGGTACGCACAAGAGAAAGAGAAAGAAGGGATACCTATATGAACAACGGCACAACTATCATTGAGGAAATAATCCAAAGTTACCCAGATTTGAAGAAAAAAAGACTGGATTTGAAATATGCTGTTAGCGGTAGCAATGATGATGCCCCTACAGCGAGTGCAGCCATGGCAGAGCTGCCACCAGAGGAGCAGCGACGTTATGATGCGATTCTTACAGCGATTCGTCATACAGCACATGCGTATCCTGATGGGGCAAGGAGATTGCTTGTGATTCAAGCCTCTTATTGGGGTAGTTCTACAGACAATGTTCTATTAAAAACAATCTCGTGGCTAGATGCACAGGAATATCGGATGGACTTTGTGCAGGCTGTAGTGCAGCGACTGGGGCTTAACGATTGTTCTGACTGCATCTATTGGCGGCAATTATTTGGTTCTAGAGGTATTGATGCGCATGCCTGTCATTATTGTTATGATACTGGCATGATACGCAAGCACGACGAACGGCGTTGCTATTCTAAATGTCTTGAGATGAAACCAAATGTAGAGGTGTCAGCATGAAACCAATTTGTCATAAAGATTGCTTCAACTGCCCATATGAAGACTGCATTGCAGATTTTGATGCATTACCTACCACACCACAAGACATTCAGTCTTTGAAAACTAACTTTCAGGAATCACCTATTTTACAACAGATGCAACAACAATATGCTAAAGAAGGCAGAAAACTTCGTGATAAAATAAACCTTGAAAAGAACAAGGCTGTTAAAAAAGCATGGTGCATAGCAAATCCTGAAAAGGTACGTGTTCAAAAGAAGCGGTATCGACAAAAGCACCACGATGAAATCTTGCAGAATCAACGGGTAGATAGGGCAGCCAATCCAGAAAAATATCAGGCTATCAATGCTGCGTATTATCATCAACATAAGGAAGAACTCAGCATTAAGCGAGCCTCCTACCTTTCAAACTATCGGAAGCAGCATCGAGAAAAGCTTGCCGCTAAAAAAGCTGATTACCACCAGCAGAACCGTGAAGAGATTCGCACGAAAAATGCCGCTTATTGGAATAAACACCGAGAAGAAATCAATGCTAGACGGCGGGAGCGCTATCAAGAGGAACAGTATCGTGAAAAAGGGTGTGCTCAAAGTGCCGCTTACTATCAGCAGAATAGAAAAAAACTTCGTGCCTATGGTGACACCTATCGTGAGCAGCATAAGGATGAGATGCGTATATATCAAGCCGCCTATCGAGAGAAACACCGAGAAGAAATCAATTCAAAGCAGCGAGAGCGACGCCGCCAGAAAAAAGAGCAGGCAGCTGCGGAAGCACAGTTGCAAAATGCTGCCAACCATGATACATTAGATAAAAATGACACCAATAATTGAAAGGAGCACCTACCATGACAAAGAAACATAAAATTATCCTCTCTGGCACAGGATTGGTCATTGCTGCGGGCATCATCTTCGGCGGACAGTACTTAGCAGACCAAATTAAGGCGAACCGTGAAGCCGAGCTTAAAGCAGCTGCACAGACAACTACTGTTCCTGAAGCTACCGCTCCTCTCACTGTAGACGCTGATATGCCCATCGAAACTGAATATGTCTATGACGAGAACGGTAACGTGGTAATCGAGCCTGAAGAAGAACCTGCGACCGCTGATGCAGAAGCAAGTCCAGATACAGCGGAAGAAAAAACCACAGAGGTGGAAGCGTCAACCCCTACCACCTCAGCGCAGGAATCAACTGCATCCACTTCGGATACCAAAGCTTCCTCGACCACGACCACTGCAAAAGCAAGCACGTCTTCCAGCACCACAAGCACCAAGTCCACCACCAGCAGTTCCGACACTTCGACTGCTTCCTCTAGCAGCACTGCAAGCAGTGATTCGGACAGTAGCTCCGATAACACCGCATCCTCGGACAGTTCGTCAGACAGCAGTTCTAGTGACCACGAAGGCGAGGTTTATGTGCCAGGCTTCGGTTGGATGAAATCCGAGGGTGAAGGAGCGTGCATTCAGATGGAAGACAGTGGAGGAGATTATAACAAAGTTGTAGGACATTAAAGGAAATCAATATTTTTTCTATCAAGGCTATCCAAAAGTGGATAGCCTTTTCTTGTGTCAAAAAGGAGGTTGCGTGTGAAAAAATTGATTACACTTTCTCTTTTGTTTCTGCTGATTTTTCAGCCTGCTGCATATGCTGCCGACACTAATGTGGATGGTGGCGGCAGTGGCAGCTATGGCAGTGGAAGCAGCGGCAACACCTGGTCACCTGGGAATGACGGGGTGCGCATCACACTAGTGGATGCAGATACGGGGTGGCTAATCAATGGCACTTCGGTAGATATGAGCGATGCCACTATAGACACAACCAGTGTAATGCATTTTGGAAAGGTTTCTAAATTATATTATTCGAGAATCAGCACATCTCTTACAGGTCATATCGGGAATTATGAATATTTTAAACCACCAACTTCGATGCCAACCATTATTTCTTCTGCATCTGGTGGTGCATCCGACATAACTGCAATTAAAAATTATTTTGGCTCAGAAGGTATCTTGAAAAATATTGCGGACCACATCAACTTCGACTATGATAACCTCATTTCTGGTCAATATAAGTTGGTTATTGAGCCCATCGCCTACTTCAAATTCGGCGGTGTGATGTATGCCATGACCGCAACCGAAGCCGCCTGCTATGACAAAATGCTTGGCGGTGCACTCCGCTCTAAAATGGTATCCCTCACCAACAAAAACCTGCCGCTCTCAATGTTCCTACAAACAGCCGATTTGGGGTATCCTGCATGGGGAGGCAGCACGACCGCCAAGCAAGATGATTCCACCATCATCAACGCACTGGGCATCGGCATCATCTATTTTGATGAACCGCCTGAACCCAGTGAGGTTGTAAGCGGCGATTTAGAATACCACACAGATACCGATGTGGTGACGTCTATCTATGTATCTTCCCCATATGACTATACCCCAGATTCTGATAAAGAAATCACCATAACCGCTTATGGGGCAAGCTACACAGAGCAATTTATTTGTCCGAAAGGCGGTCGGCAAATGATATGGCTGCGGTGGCATACTCCCAGCACGCCACAGACCGTAATGATTGCGGTCAGCGGTGCAGCGAGTGGTGCAGTCACCGCAAATATCGTGGAATTAGAGGAAAACGAACCGCCAAATCCGAATTTTTCCGATAGCAATAAAACGTTTCGGTTGTCAAATGAACCCACGGGCGAATCAAACCTCAGCACATCCTGGTATAAGATATATGCCAAATGGGTGTCAGATGAGGGTGGCGGACATTGGGAGTTTCGGCAGCGCACGTATTCGGCAACCCTCGATGTCAATTACAACCTCACTCCGGCAGCTCGTGTGCAAACCGAATATGATTTAGGATTTGGCGATTGGGAGATGAAAAGCGGCTATGGCGTGGAAGCCGATGTAGCGGTTACGGTTTCTGGGGAAGGGGGTGTTTCTTCTTCGGATGTCACGCCTGTACAGCACGTAGAAGCACTATTCCCTGAGTTCGGAGGATATGAAACCTACAATCGCTTTCTAACACCTGTAAATAGCGCAACTTACAATACTTCATGGCATTTCAAGCCGAATCGATACTCTTATTACAGTGACCCTGTTCATTTCACACCGCTTTGGTATCCAGATGAAACCGATTATCCTGTTCCCGTCACTGTAGAAGACGCATGGACACCCGGCGGTCAGCTGTATACCACTGTTTCGGACAGCATTTATATCGATGGCGGAACTTGTTATGATGATTGGTATATCCACATAGTGGAAAATTTCAACTAAGGAGAATGTCATATGAAAAGAAAAACCACACTTGTGAGCGAGCAAACCACAGAGCATTTGGAAAAAGAAACCAGATTCTTAAGGATGGGTATCACGCATTTTACAGCAGCGAGTGCTTTTATACTATTCACGCTCTTTAAGATATTCCCATTTATGTACAACCTCGCACTTCTTCCACTTTCTTACACAATTCTGCGTGAATGGGTTACTTGGCCATCCTTATATTTTTCGCTGCTCTATGGTGTTATGGTTGGCTTCAGCGGCTGTTGGATGGTGTGTAAGCGCCGACGTATGCAGGATGCACAAGCAGAGTTGCAGCGCAGACAACAAGCCGACACTACGGCACAGGAGTGATGCAATATGGCACACGCAAGGCTTATGAACGCAAAACACACGTGCCGTAGTGACCGTGATTTGGCAATGCAGCAAGAGTGGGAGCAGAAAATGTTTCAGGCGATTCTAGCCGGGCGTGATGCAGCCAAGCAATTACAGACGGGCACGGTGCAGCCAGAGGATGCCGCTCCACTGCGTAACGCCATTGTGTACGGTGAACAGTGCCGTGGAAAGCTGGCACTTTCCTATCTCCCTATGGTGACGATTATCGCCAGACGATATAGCTACAGTGGCTTGTGTGAGGAATTGGTGCAGGAAGGCATGGTAGGTATCCTGCAAGCGATTGATATATGCGCTGATAAAGAAAATCGATTTATTGTAATTAAAATCATTGTAAAACAAGCACTGTATCGACTGCTGCAACAGAAGAATATTATTCGATTCCCACCCCATGTCGCAGCAGCCATGCGGAAAATCAGCACGGTTTCCAAGTGGATAGAGCGAGATACAGGGCACATACCGCAGGCAGAGCACATTGCAGAAGAAATGCAGCTTCCCATTGGTATCGTCCGAAAAGTGCTGTCCTGCATCCAATCCGCTGGAGCGTGCTCTCTGGATACCCCCGCCTCCGAAGATTCAGATGATACATTTGTGGATTTGTTCGCAACGACAGAACCGACACCCGAGGAAGTATTCGAACAAGAAGACCTACGGACACAGGTTCTGGATGTTTTAAAAACGCTTGAGCCGTTGGAGGAAAGCACCATCAAGCTACGCTTTGGCTTTATCGGCGGTGAAATTTATACCGCCGAGGAAACGGCGCAGGAGCTGCGGATTTCTCTGGAGGATGAACAGCGGTTAGAAATCAAAGCAATGAGAAAACTACGCCACCCCAGCAGGAGCACTTTCCTGCGTGAGTATTTATGAAGGAGAAGAATATGAAAAAATTTAGTTCTTTGGACGAGATGTTCTACGGAACACCGAACGAACCCGCAGATGCGGAGACTGATACCCCTAAAAACACAAAATCTGGGGGTACTAGCACGGACATCAAGCAGACCGTGCGAAATATTAAGCTGCAAACATTGGATGACCTTTTCGGGATAACCAATTCTGGTTCTGAGACCCCTGTCAATGTGGAAGTTCCTGCACCAGAGGATACACCACCTCCCGCAGAACTGCAAAAGGTGCAACAGTCAAAAGACCTGCTTCCTTCCGAAAAGGCGCTTTATTACAAATCAAAGCTTGATGCAATCAAGTGCCTGATGAGCAGACCCTCCAAATATAATGCATCCCCATCAGGGATGCATGTAGTTGGAAAACAATCCCTTGATATATTGGGGGAGCAAGTTGGGGAAAGCCGAAACCAGATATACCGCTATCTCCGCCTCACCAAGCTGATTCCAGCCTTGCAGACGGCGGTAGATGAGAAAAAGATAGGTTTGAACGTTGGTGCGACACTTTCCTTCCTCCGCATCGAAAATCAAAAAGCGCTTGAAGCCTTCTGCTTTCAAACACACAGCATATGCATCAGTCAATCCTTAGCAAATCGACTTCGGCAAATAGAAGCTGACGGTGCACGATTCACGCCCGATATTCTCGAAAGATTTGTAGCACCCAGCGGAAAGAATCTGCGGGATGTAATGATTCCGTACCAAACTGTGCAGCACTACTTTCCAGAAGAAATGTCCAGCCAAGAGATTACACAAACTATCCAAAACGCATTGCAGCTATACTTCACCAAAGAACGCACGGAGCACAGCAAACATTCCGACCACCCGTGATTTTCTTTTTCTTCCGTAAATCATCCCACGCATTTTAACCTGAAATTTATCTGGGATGCGGGATGTTGCCGAACAGCAACCCCATTTTTGCGAAAATGGCAGGATAAGGTGTGTTACACACACCCTGCAACCGCTTGAAAGCAAAGCTTTCAACGTGTATTACATATGTATTTTCGTGATACATATGTAATACATTCCACATTTGGAGTACAGAATTGTTGCAGCGAAAAAATGAGAAACCATGTGTTACACGCACCCATTTTGTGTTCTGTTTGTAACACAAACTATTTTAGGAGGATTCCAATGAGTAAGAAAAAACGCAAGCACCCCAAACGCCGTAATCCAGTCAACCCAGTATATGAGATTCAGATGATGCCCTTAGACGAGAATTACACGAACATTCCCTATAGCCTTCTGGATGCCAAGGCTGATGCCAAGATTTCTGATGCAGCATTCTGCGTGGCATTATATCTTTACTACTATCGGGAGAGCATCTCACAACAGTACCCTGGTGTGAAGCTATTGGCGCTGTCCCAGGAGATGCCCCTGGATGTTGTGCAAGGCTGTGAAAAAGAGCTGATAACAGCAGGGATACTCATGCTCCGAGAGTACGGTTTCTTTGACCTAAAGGATGCCGTAGAGGTTGCACCAGACAGCGAATAAAGAGGTAAGTAAATTCAGATAAGGAGAACGCTCAAATGCACAAGAAGCACGACCCTGCCTTTCGTTTGCCGCAGCTGCTGGCAGATGATACCACACTAGACACCTATGCCAAACAGCTTGCGCTTACCATGTTCAGCCTTGCAGACCAGCAAACAGGCATCCTGTGCAAAAGCCAACGGTATTTGGCGAAAGCGTCTGGCATGAGCACCGATACGGTTAACAAGCACCTGAAAAACCTTGAGCGTGCGGGGTATATCGAAATCAAGAAGCAAAAGTCACGTTTTAATAAAGAAAAAGGGCATCCAACGGGTCGTGCTTCTGTGTATGTCTGTATCATTCCTAAAACAGGCTATCTTCTAATTCCCTATTGTCTTTTGCATCGGATGCGTAGTAAGGGCATCAAAGGTGCTCGGCTTGCTGTATTCCTCTGCATTTATCGCTACATACGCAATGGTCGAGCATATCCAAGCCGTACCATGATTGCACGTAAAACAGGGCTGTCAGACAGCACAGTCGATGAAGCCTTAGAGGAATTGGACAGCGTAAATCTTTTGTATAGACAGCAGTGTAAAAAGCAAAACGGTGCGTTCTCCTGCAACTCTTACTTTCTGCTGCAGCCGGCAGCAGCACCCATTCCTGTTCGTCAGCTTTCCGCATATGCTGCCCCCAAAAAGAATCGGGGTCAGCATCGGCAGGCGTATGCACAACCTCTAGTGCAAGTTGCATACCTCCACCCTATGCCTGACAAGGGACAAGTTCGGCTGCGCCGACGTGCGCAAGCGCACGCCCTTGCAGGCGGGTGGCTGTATGCCTTTTCAATACCAAGGATTGTGACAGCGACCCCTCACGGGGTCGTGCCACAACCCATCATGAAACGAGAGAACAAAAGGGCGGCGCTGACTATGAAAAACATCACCATTGGAAGCTACACGCTCGAAGTCAACACAGAAAACCCCGCAGCTGAATTGCTCACAGAAAAGCTAGAAAGATTTCTCAACATACTTACCTACGATAATCCTGATATTCGGTATTACATAGGCGGTATAGACGCTATAATCGCTGCCCTATACTTCCTCAATGCTATCAGCAGAGAACAGTTCCGTGATGAAAACAGAACCAATGCGTTCTTTAAACTCCAAGACAATCTTGCTGCACACACAACAGCCCACAGCGCACCCAAACGGCATCCACGCCCTGATAATCTGCCAGAGGACGCAGCATGGAGCAGTACCCCCTATCCTGATGAAGAGCAGAACCCTTACGTATATACTGGCGATATGACGCCACAAGATTATGCTCTCATGCACGAGCAACGCCTTGTGCATTCTGCCCCTGCAGACCGCCGATCGGACACGCTGGAGCGTTAGTCTATTGTGCATATTGCTACCCCGCCAGAGCCGAAAGCCACGCAGAGCCTTCGGCTCGATGGGGAGAGGGGGCACTCCGATATGTCGAACAATAGGATATAACTTAAGATAACGGGAGGTTTTATCTACGGAAGAGAAAAGAATATATCTCTACATACCTACTGTTAGCAGTAGATTTACAGAGGGAGAACAAATGGATTTAACTTCTGCGCCAATGGCACAGAAGTTATCCAGAAGTCCTTTGAAAGAAACTTCATCCCCAGTGGGGATGAAGTTACAGCCTGTAGACAAAAGGGTCGAAGCACCTCTGGAATTATGGTATAATTAAACCATAAGGACAGGGGTGTTTTTGATGTATATAAAAAAGGACAGAGGACAGCAAAAACAAATAAAATTTGTAAGCATAGAAGATTTGGTACCGAAAGACCACATTTTAAGGGACATCGACAGAGCGATTGATTTTAATTTCATATATGACGAAGTAAAAGGACTGTATTCCGAAATAGAATGGGGCAAACCGGGAATCGACCCGGTAGCACTGTTTAAAATAGTGTTCATACAATACTTATTCGGAATCCGCAGTATGCGGCAGACCATTAAAGAGATAGAAGTAAATATGGCATACCGCTGGTTCATCGGGTATGATATCGGAGAGAAAATCCCCCACTTTTCTACGTTCGGAAAGAACTACACACGCCGATTTGAAGGAACAGATGTGTTTGAACGAATATTCACACATATTTTGAATGAAGCGGTGGATTGCGGATTTGTGGATGCAAGCGCGATATTCATAGACGGTACGCACATAAAGGCAAGTGCAAACAAGAAAAAGAGCCAGCCTGCGGAAATTGAAATTCAGGCAAGAAGCTACCAAAAGCAGTTAGATGAGGAAATCGCAAAAGACCGGGGACTGCACGGAAAAAAGCCGCTGAAAAAGGATGACGGCAATGACGATGACCAACCGCCCACACCTCCGGCAACAAAAACAATCGCGCAAAGCAAAACAGATCCAGAGTGCGGAATGTTCCACAAGGGAGAACATGAAAAGCAGTTTGCCTATGTAGCGAATACCGCATGTGACAAACACAATTTTATACTGGACTTTGTACTGGGTGCAGGAAATATTCATGACAGCATGATGTTCAGCAGTGTATATGAAAAGGTTTTAAAAAAGTTTCCGGAAATACAGGCTGTTGCGGTAGATGCAGGATACAAAACTCCGGCAATTATGAAAGAAATCATTGACAGTGAAAAAATTCCTTGTGTGCCATACAAACGTCCAATGACGAAAAAAGGATTCTTTAAAAAGTATGACTTTGTGTATGATGAATATTTTGACTGTGTGTTGTGCCCAAACAAGCAGGCCCTAACATATTCTACAACCAATCGGGAAGGATACCGTGAATACAAAAGCAACACTGAAATTTGCAAAAATTGTCCTATGCGTTCCCAGTGTACAGAAAGCAAAGCCTGTCAAAAGGTTGTAACCCGGCATATTTGGGAGCCATACATGGAACTTGCTGAGGATTACCGGCATACTCCCGAGTATCGGGACATTTACAAGTTAAGAAGCGAAACCATTGAGCGTGTTTTTGCCGATGCAAAAGAGAAACATGCCATGCGTTATACTCAGCTACGTGGACTGCAAAAGGTGAAAATGCAGGTCACGCTTACTTTCGCGTGCATGAATTTAAAAAAGCTGGCGACATGGAAGCGAAGAACGGGCATGCTGCCGCCACCTTTACAACACTTTATCAATCAATTGGCCTATTTCTATTGCTTGTTTCTAAATACAAATCAAAAAGGTACTCTACGCGTTGCGTAAAGTACCTTTTTGTCGACGGTCTGAAACTTCATCCCCAGTGGGGATGAAGTTATCTAGGAAGTGAAAGCAGCCATAGAATTCTGAGGCTTTTCTCTTTCCGCGAATGCTCTCTGGATGCCCTCAGAGAGGGTGTACAGAGAGTTTGCAAGCACTGAATTTTGTGTACACACGTAAACGTGTATACATAAAATTCGTTTGTTAGGGGCATACCCCTAAGACCCCGATACAGGATTCCACAGGATGGAAGGAAATGTTAATTACGACATGAAGATAATTCCATTCCATCCTTAAAAACTCTGTGTACCTTCACTCACTTTGTCAATACGTGGTTATTATGCTATACTCTTTTGGTTCGGAAATTTCTGCCTATCTGTAAAAGGAGTGTTTCACATGAGAAGATTTAAGCATTTAAGCCATACCGACCGCCTTCGCATTGAAACCATGCAGAAGGACGGCAAAACACCACGGGAAATGGCTGAACGAATTGGTGTACATATTTCAACAATCTATCGTGAACTCAAAAGAGGGGTCTATGAACACCTGAATTACGATTACACAACCGAATCTCGTTACAGTCCAGATATTGCAGAGCAGCGGTATCGGTCAAATCTTGCAGCAAAAGGGCCCGCTCTCAAGATTGGCACTGACCATGCGCTTGCTAAATACATCGAGCGCAGAATTCTCAAGGATGATTATTCCTCTGCTGCGGTTTTAGGTGAGATACGCAATTCTCCAAATCTCAGCTTCAAGACTTCGATTTCAGAAATGACGCTCTACACGTACATAGACAAGGGAATTTTTCTAACCCTCACGAATAAGAATCTTCCTGTGAAGGGTAAGAAAAAGCGGACATACCGCAAAGTGAAGGCAGCACGTCCGCCGAAGGGAGAGAGCATTGAGAAACGACCAGAAGTGATTAACACTCGTGCTACCTTCGGTCATTGGGAAATGGACACGGTAGAGGGTAAGAAGGGAACAAAGCCCCGCCTATTGGTACTCACAGAACGCCTAACCCGACAAGAGATAGTTGTTCGTATCCCAGATGGCACAGCTGCAAGCGTTGTGAAGGCTTTGGATGCGCTGGAACGGAAGTATGGCAAAGCCATGTTCAAACAGATATTTCAGACGATTACTGTCGACAACGGCGCAGAGTTTGCAGACTATTAGGGAATGCAGCGTTCTCGGACAGGCAAGGGCAAGCGGACAACCATCTACTACTGCCATCCATATACCTCTTGTGAGCGTGGCTCAAATGAGAACCAGAACAAAATGCTTCGACGCCATTTCCCCAAAGGGTCGAGCTTTGAAAATGTGACCGATGCTGCCGTGGCAAAAGCTACGGAATGGGTCAATAATTACCCTCGTGAAATATTCGATTTCGCTTCTTCAGAGGAACGATTTCGGGAGCAAATGGCTGCTCTCAAATAATGCAAAAAAATTCTTTACATTTTTCGCATTAAACTATTGACTTTTCGGAACAAGACCCTGTCGAGGGACGACTGCACGCACTACGCCACAAACTCCCGCCACTTAGACAACCCTGCTTTTGAATTCATAGAAAAAGCACAACCGCTATTGCAGTCGTGCTTTAATGGTGGAAGTTAACGGGATCGAACCGCTGACCCTCTGCTTGTAAGGCAGATGCTCTCCCAGCTGAGCTAAACTTCCAAATGGTGACCCGTGGGGGAATCGAACCCCCGTTACCGCCGTGAAAGGGCGGTGTCTTAACCGCTTGACCAACGGGCCATTTACTGGTAGCGGTAATTGGACTTGAACCAATGACCTTTCGGGTATGAACCGAACGCTCTAGCCAACTAAGCTATACCGCCATATCAGTCGCTTTTTACTTTTCGTGTTGTCTGCTGTTCATCAGCGACAAGTATTATTATATGTGATGAAGGGCAATTTGTCAACACTATTTCTTAAATTTTTTTCAAAAATTTTAAGATTACTTTAACCCCACCAATTCTGCCCTTTTTTCTGCAACAACCCCGTTTTTTATCAACTTTTGGAGCTCTGTTTTTTGACAGACCTTTGCCCACGCCGTTGCATAAATTTCTTTTGCGACAGCATCCTGTGCAAAAGAAATCTCCAACACCTCTTCCAGATGTGCACGTTTTGCAGACGAGAGCGGCTGTGACAGCTCCACTACCATTGGCGGACTCCCCACAAGCAACCCTAAATCAAATAGCCGCTGTGCGGTTGCAAGCGATTGCGGCAGTGCATAAAGCGAAAGCTCGTCATAAAACGCGGTATCCCACCGATGGGTTTTCTGCATCTGTTCTTTTGTCTGTAGAAAGTATTCCTCGCTCACCAGCTCTCCGCGGTCTGGAATCGGGTCATCAAACGTGGTGTCAATGTAATAGATGGTTTCATATACGCGCACCGCATTCCAGCCGTGGTTCATGCTGGCATCTGCAATATAAATCACATCTATCCCTGCCGCGGCGCACAGCATCATATACGCCCGCGCATATCCCGAGCATACCGCTTTGCCTTCCACCAACGCTCCCGCCGCCGTAAACGCCGTATCTGCCCCATTACTCTGCACCAGCTCCGCTTGTTGCGCAATCTCCACATCATAGGCACAGTGTTTCACAACATAGTCATGCAGTGCTTTCAACCGTTCCCGCAGGGTCATATCCTCGGTAATCAGATTCTGTACAATCCCCTTGGCAAGCAGTGCCGCCTGCTCCTGTGCCGCCATATTTTCAGGCAGTACTTCAAAAGAAACCACCCCATTTCCTTGTGTTGTACAGCGCAAGGAAAATGCGTACGGCCAAGTTGCTTCCAACGCGCGGAACAAATCCTGTTCATCCACATTATCTTTCAGCAGTGTGGTGATTTTATTCTCACTGCGGTCGGATTCCAGCTTGGTGCGAAGGATTTCCGCCGCACGAAAGGCATTGACGCCTTGCAGCACATCGCGCTGCAAAATGTGTGGTGCGAACGCCCACAGCACACCATATATCACCGCACACAACCCCGCCAACCGTACAAATATGCGAAATACAGTACGCATACACAACCTCCTAGCAAAAAAGACGAACGACAAAGCCGTTCGCCTTTCTTCCGTCTAAGACTGCAAATATTACATCATTTTTACCGTATAGTACACTGCAGTGATAAACAAATATCCAAAAACAGCAAAAAGCAGATAATAGGCAACCTGTGCACCGACCAGCGCGCCCAGTGCCACAAACAGCACCAGCAGCGCAGCCGATAGATACATCATCTGATAGGCGTGTGCAGATGCAAATAATTGTGCCCGCTTGCCATCTACAAGACCCTCCATTTGCTTTCCGTGCTGTATCTTCCGCAGCACATACCACTGCACCAGCGCAATCACCAAGGCGACCACCGCACAGACATATGCAACATACTCATAGTTCGCACTGCTCAATGCACGGCGTGCAAACGAAAGCAATATCGCTGCTACACCACAATCCAGCGAAATGATGAAAAACTCACGCAAATAAGAGTGATAGATCAAATAATAGATTGCCAACGCCGGCAAAATAATATAAAACAGCTTAATCGAAGTCGGTCCAAATCGTTGAATGACCAACATACACGCAACCACTACCGCCGCCACAATGCTGACATTGCGTCCGCGCAGCATCATATATTGCACATCTGTGTGCTGTTGGTGCTCTCGCAGCGTTTTCAAAACGCCGACCAGCAAGAGTGCGCCGCCAATCCACAGCACCACCTGCACCACCATGTGACCCAGCCCATAGGTATTCCCATGACTAATCAACCGATACAAAAAAATCAGACCAAAAATCCCAAACAAACACAACGTAAAGACCATTAACACTTTATTGGTTATAAAGTCCTTCTCGATTGG
The DNA here is from genome assembly GCA_963664255.1 of Intestinibacillus sp. Lineage (GTDB taxonomy): Bacteria > Bacillota > Clostridia > Oscillospirales > Butyricicoccaceae. Next base: position 1,293,055 of record OY760938.1, read on the forward strand.
CTTACGATTATCCGCCAAGAAAATCAACTCCTACTTATTCTAAATTACCACTTTGGTACTGCAACGCTGTCAAAGCCACAATGGGTGCCGTTTCACAGCGCAAAATACGCGGCCCCAGCGAAACACACGTTAAGTCCGCCTGCACCGCAGACGTCACTTCACGCTCTTCAAAACCGCCTTCCGGTCCAATCATCACGGATACGGAGGACAATGGCTCTGCCGTCAGTGCCGCGCGAAGTCCATGCTGCCGCTCCCCCTCATACAGCAGCAGGGCAGTTTTTGCCTGCCGCGCATATGCGACCGCCTGCGGGAAAGTCATCACATCCTGCACCGTCGGAACACGACCTCGTCCACTCTGTTTTGCCGCCTCTTCCGCGATTTTTCTCCAACGTGCACACTTTTTCATCAGTGTACGTGCATCCGGACGAGAAACACAGCGTGCCGCAGCATATGGAACAATCTCCGTTACGCCCAACTCGGTTGTTTTTTGCACAATGAAGTCCATTTTATCAGATTTTGGCAATGCCATTAGTAATGTCACCGCCAGCGAAGACTCTGCCGCCGCCTGCTGCACCGAAAGAATGCCTGCCGTAACGCTGTCCACGTGCAGCTCTGTCAGCGTACAACTGTATTGTGCCCCCGCCGCATCGCATATCGTCAGCGCATCACCGACCTGCATCCGCAGCACATGTGCAATGTGATGCGCGTCTGCACCATTTAGTATAATCGCCTTACCTTGAGGGGATGCGTCAATAAAAAATCTTGGCAACGGATTTTCCCTCCTCATCTAAGGACATATCATTTAGCCTTACTATTTTAACAAATAAATCTGCTATTGTCCAGATAATTTCTGTCATGCCGAAAGATATTGTGCGGTGAAGCGTACCCAATCCCCTTTTTGTGCGCGCTCTGCAATCGAAAATCCGACCGCTTCCAACGACGCTGCGACCTCATCCGCCCGCTCAGAAAGCACGCCGGAGCAGATGAGTGTGCCGCCCACCTTCAGCTTTTGCACAAAGAGAGCCGCCATGCCAATGATAACATCCGCCACAATATTGGCAACAATGACATCATACGCTGTACCGATTGCTTCTGCCAACGATGCATCATGCGCCGCATCTCCGCACAAGCCGTTTCCGATAGAAACCCCATTTTTTTCGGCATTTTCCTGTGCCGTTTTAATGCAGTTTTCATCAATATCCACCACTACCTGCACATCTGCCCCGAGCATAGCCGCCGCAATGGCTAAAATACCGCTTCCCGTGCCCATGTCTAGCACACGCATCCCCTTGTGCACAGTTTGCTCCAATGCGACCATACACAACTGGGTGGTTTCGTGACTGCCCGTTCCAAAAGAAGATGCGGGGTCAATTTCCAGAATCATGCGGTCATCCTGCGGGGTATATTCCTCCCAGGAGGGCTTGACCACAAAGCGTTCGCCCACAGGAAACGGCTTGAAATATTGCTTCCAGCCCCATTCCCAATCCTCTTGCCTCACGGTAGAGATTTCTGCTGTCAATCGACCAAAAACATCGTTTTCCTGCGTGGCCCGCAACGCCTCCAACGCCGCAGAAACCGCTTCCAGCTGTTTTTCGCCGTCTGCATCGCGGGTCAGATAGATTTTTAGTTTGGTTTCTTCGTTTGACTTTTCCCGCACCAAATCTTCATCAACATAATCCCAATAAATCTCTGTGTCTTCCAAAAACGCCTGAAAATCTGCGGCATCTTCCAACACATATCCTTCTATTCCAACCTCATCCAATAACAACGCCACCGCATCAATGCCGGCTGTTGTTGTGTAGATTGTGACCTCTGTAAAATCCAAAAAGGCTCCTCCTTCATATGATTTGCCAAGAATCGGTAACGTATATTGTACCCTAAATTTATGAAAAAAACAAGATTTTCCGTAAGAAGTTCCGAGAATATTCACATTTCCACCCCGTCGGAAAAGCAATCCACCCCTGCTGCAGGCTACATCCCTTGCCGATTTCTGCACTTTTCCCACACACACCTACAGAAAACGCGGCGGTTTGTATTGCCGCCGCGCACACTGTGAAATCTTGTTTTACAAGCAAATCATTCCATATTTCTGCGAAAAATATTTGATAAGACGTGGCTCCAGCTCCCATGTACCATCATACAGCGCAAGCCCTGGATAAATACGCAGTGCACGCTCCAAAATCTCGGGCTGCTCTGCCCAAAGGCACACAGGACGCGAAAGCATGAACACCTGTTCTTCAAACCGCATCAGGTCTTCTTCTGTTTCTAGATGCAGCTTAATTGCCCCTGCATCATCTTCCGCCTCCAGCAGTCGTTCGCTAAAGTGGCTATCCATCTCGATTTCGTCCAAAATATCGATAGTTGGTTCAACAAAATGCAGACAAGTGCCATCTGATGCGGCTAAAAATTCACTATGGTCACGCGGATACAGCCTCGCACCCTGCCAGTGCTGCAATGTCTGCCAAAGCTGCTTTGCATCCTCTGCGTGGGACGGCACAAACAACTCTGCATTCGGAAAATGCCGCTGCTCTGTAATCCATTGCGGTTCAACGCGCGCCCCCAGTGAAATTCTTGCATAGGGCGCAGCTTGTAGCAGTGCTTGCTCAATCACGTCTGCGGTTTCCCCCTGCAGTATAACAGTCGACACACCAATGCGCTGCAGCACAGCAATCGCAGCGGTCACCTCGGTGCCAAACGGCAGCAGGCCGTCTTGCCCTACTGTAAGCTCCGCAATCAAGCTTCTGCCGCAAACATCCGTCACCGCCAGCACTTGACAGCGCAAGGATGCAAAGCTTTCCGAGCTGCGCAGATATAGGAAATCCGCTTGGCTTGGCACTTCCGGACGCAGCTGCTCCTTATATCGCTCAATCAAGGTTTCCGTTGGGTGTGCATCGCTTGCCGACGGCGTTTGCGGGCCGGACAGACTGCGCAGCACAGCCCCCACTGGCATGTGCTCCCGCACAGCCTCTGCAACCGCAGCACAGGCTTCCAGCGAGCCTGCAACCGCCGACTGACAATACTGCGCTTGGGTTTGATACACGCGAAAATCCGCACTTTCTGAAAGCATGATGTGTTTATTACACAAGGGAATCTGCTCCATTTGGCATTGTTCCTCCCTGCAATGATACATATTCGGATGCCTTACGTTAGGTTGGTCCATGAGCCATCTTCCTGCACGGCATATTGTGCCGGCTGTGCTGCCGCCGTCTTGCACAACGCCAGTGCTGCCGCTAATTGATTGTCCACACCGCTTAAATATGAGCCCTGCTCCTGCGAAAGGATATCCAGCTGTGCCAGCACCTGCGGCGTTGCAATCACCGTTGGCAGAAGTCCACAGTTCTGCTCAAACCGACGCAGTGCCTGCAAAACCATCCCGTCAAATGTATCAGTTTTGGTGTCTAAATATCCCAGCAGCTGCAGCCGCTCAATCATGGCAGAAACCGCGTTTCCGCTTTCGCCTGGCACCAGAACGCTGTCCGTATCCAGTGCCGACAGCTGCACATCATCCGAAACCACATCCGTACGCGACAGATAAATATCCGGTTGCAGCGGTTTTCCGTTATAGGCACCCCGCACGGGCAGCCGAATCTCCATGGAGGTCAAAACCAAGACTGCATTTCCTACCGGGATATGGAACTGCCCCACACCCTTGCCGTAGGTTGGTGTTCCCAGCAGAGTTGCTACTCCCAAATCCGACAAGGAACCCGACACAATTTCTGCTGCGCTTCCGGTGTTTTGGTCGGTTAGGATGATTACTCGATTCAGCTGCACGCCGCCGCCCGGTGTATAAAATGTCTGCAGGCCGCCAGATGCCTCATTATACTGCAAGGACAGATACTTCTCCTCCGCAGCGGGCACCATGGTTTCAATCATTTCCATTGCCATGTTGACCAAACCGCCGCCGTTTCCCCGCAAATCCAAGATGGCCGCGCGCACATCCTGTTTGGCGAAGCTGTTCCAAATAGACCGAAATGTGTCGCTGTCCTCTTGCGACCCCATTGCCGCCACACGCACGTAAGCAACGCCGCTGTCCAGCATACGGCTGTATACATGGTGTGGTTCGGTCTGTTTTCGGGTCATGGTATAGGTGTATGTCGCTTGGTTGCGCGACACCACCATCGTCACCGCGGTGTTTTCCTCGCCGCGTAGCATCTGCACAACGGTTTGAGAATCCATCTCGGTAACTGCGGTATCATCCACCTTGACAATGACATCGCCCACACGCAGTCCTGCTTGTTCTGCTACGCCGCCTTCATAGACATCTGTAATGCGCAAATCGTTATCGAGCGTGATGCCAACGCCATAAAAGGATTGTGCCAGCTGCCCATAGCTCGCCTTATATTCCTCTATTGTCATATACCTTGAATAGGGGTCCATCGACTGCATAATATCATTGACAATGGAAACGAATTCCTCTGGATGCTCTTCAAAATATTGCTGGAAATAGTTGCGCAGCACTTCACCGCTGTCGCCCTCAATCCCATACCAATCCAAGTACTGCATAATCGCATCAAATGCAGAATCCATCTCGATGGTTGCGGAGCCCATACGGCTGACCGTGGCCGCTGCTGCCGTTGTCCCTGCGCACAGCATACTCAGCGCCATCAAAGCTGCCGCCAAGCGTTTCCCAAAGTATTTCATGAAGCACTCCTTTTAAAAGAATCTTGAACACTTAACCTGCACAATTACATCCGTTCCGGTGCTTCTACGCCAATAATCGTCAATGCATTGCGCACCGCCTGACGGGTTGCCTCGCACAATATCAAGCGCGCATCACGCAATGCAGGCGCGGCATCCTTGATGCGGCACGCATTGTAAAAATGATGAAACAGAGATGCCAGCGATACCGCATATTTATTCAAGCGGGACGGGTCGCGGTCACGTGCCGCCATCAAAATTTCATTTGGCAGCAGCGCCACGGCCTTAATCAGTGCGCTTTCCGAAGGCTCGCACAGCACCGACAAATCCACCGCTGCTGCATCTGGCACAGCAACGCCTTCCTGCTCCGCCGCAGACAGCACGCTCACAATGCGCGCGTGGGCATACTGCACATAATACAGCGGATTGTCGCTATCCTGCCGCACTGCCAAATCCAAATCAAATTCCATCTGGGTGTCTGCCGCACGTGAATTGAAGAAGAATCGTGCTGCATCAATCGGGATTTCCTCCAGCAAATCGCGCAGGGTCAGGCTTTTGCCGGTACGCTTGGACATCCGCACAATTTCACCGCCCTGCATCATGCGCACGAGCTGCATCAGGACGATTTCCAAACGTTTGGTGCCGTCCAGTCCCAGTGCATCCAGTGCAGAGGTCAAGCGCAGCACGTGCCCGTGATGGTCTGCGCCCCAAATATTAATGGCGCGGTCAAACGAACGCTGTTCCAGCTTGTTGCGATGATAGGCAATATCCGCTGCAAAATAGGTGTAAAATCCGTTCGCACGGCGCAATACATCGTCCTTGTCACAGCCAAAATCGGTAGAGCGCAGCCACAGTGCGCCGTCCTTTTCATAGGTTACGCCCTTTTCGGTCAGTGCCTCGCAGGTTTCCTGCACAAAGCCGCTGTCATGCAGGGTGCTTTCCCGATACCACACATCATACTGGATTTTATAGCGTTCTAGGTCGGTCTGCATTCTGCCAATATTGGTCGGCAAGCCATATGCTACGATTGCCTCCCGCCGTTCTTCCTCACCCATGGCAAGCAACTTGTCGCCATGTGCTTCCACCAAATTCTGTGCCAGTTCCCGAATGTCTGCGCCTTGGTACCAGCTTTCGTCAAAAACGATAGCATCTTCTCCGCGCAGGGCTTGGATATAGCGTCCTTCCACCGAACGAGCAAACTTATCCACTTGATTGCCCGCATCGTTGATATAGAACTCGCGTGTGACTTCATTGCCCGCCCACGTCAAAACCTCTGCTAAGCAGTCACCCAGCACACCGCCGCGCGCGTTGCCCATATGCATCGGGCCGGTTGGATTTGCCGACACGAACTCCACCATGATTTTTTCCGGATGCTCCGGCTTGGTGCGTCCATAATTTTCGCCCATGGCAAACACCGCACGCAGTGCCTGCGCATACCACGCCTTCCCAAGCGTAAAGTTGATGAAGCCGGGTCCTGCGATGTCCACTTTATCAAAATACGTGTCGTGCAGCTGCATATGTGCGCACAATGCTTCCGCGATTTTGCGGGGCGGCATGCGCAGCGGCTTTGCACACTGCATCGCAAAGGAAGAGGACCAGTCCCCGTTTGCTGCATCCTTTGGTGTTTCAACCGCAATCGCCGGAATTTCGGCTTGTGGCAAAGCACCTGCCACGACTGCCGCGCGATATGCGTCTGCAACCAGTCCTGCCGCCTGTATTCTTGCGTTTTCAACCAGATTCATAGTGTTCTTACTCTCCTGTTTTTTGTTCTTTTGCGGCATCCTTTACGGTCACCAAAATTTCAAAATGGTGTGTTCCTGTCATTGCATTATCCACCTCAATGGAATAATCAATCGACAGCTCCCCACCGTTTTCATCCACAGTATTATGCACGCGTGAAGCGCGCGTGGAAACAGTCATTGCGCCATATCCGGTTTGATACAGCCCCACCTGCCGTTGTCCTTCGATGAATAGCATATGGGAAGGGTATGTGCCGGTGCGGATCATGCTGACATTTTTGCCATCCATTTTGATGGTTGTGCGCGTCCCGTCCAATCCCGTCAGTTCACTTTCATCATATGAAATATAATATTTTCCTTGTCGTCGATACAGCGTCGCACAGGTCACCAAGTCAATGTGTTCTGTCGGAACATCTTCAAACTTTTGTGTGCTGCTGATTGCGACCAAAACCTCTTTTTTCACAGGTAGTTCCTCGTTTTCCTTTTAGTAATCTGCAATATCTATCTGCTTTGCATCGCCTGCAACCGCCCCTTGCAGAAACATCGCCGCATAGGCGGCAAAGGCAGTCGGGTCATCCGAAACAAAGAATTCGGTGTGTCCTGTGCCCTCGGCTTCTGCGATTTGCGCGCGGGTCACATTGGCGGCCTCCGCACCGGAGTCAATTAAGGTCACACCCTCGCCCATATACTTCGCAATCACTTCCCCAAGCAGCGGATAATGCGTACATCCTAAAATCAACGTATCTACATTTGCGCGTTTGAGCGGCTCTAAATATTCCTGCACCACCGTTTCTGCTACAATATCGCCTGGAAAGACACGTCCATTTTCCACCAACGGCACGAATAAAGGGCATGCCTGTGTCAGCACCGTCACATCTGCGCGCGCACGCTGCAAGGTTCGTTCATACGCCCCCGACCGCACGGTCGCCACCGTGCCTATGACACCGATTTTTCCGGTTTTCGTCACCGCCAGTGCCTTGTCGCACGCCGGCAGCACAACTCCAATCATGGGAATCGGCACATCCGCCGCGACGGTTTCCAGTGCCACTGCGGATACAGTATTGCACGCCACAACGATTGCTTTCAAATCAAACCCCATCAAAAACGCAACATCTTGGCGCGTATACTTTACGATGGTTTCCGGTGAGCGCGTTCCATAGGGCACTCTGCCTGTGTCACCAAAATATACGATGTGCTCCTGCGGCATAATCTCACGCAGGCGGCGCACAGCGGTCAGTCCACCCAAACCCGAATCAAACACACCAATCGCACGATTATCCATCGACCCGCTCCATTGCCAACGCAATCAGTTTGTCAAGCAGTTCTGGATAGGCAATGCCGCTTGCTTCAAAAAGCTTTGGATACATACTGATGCTCGTAAATCCAGGAATGGTATTGATTTCATTGAAAATAATCTCTTCATCCAACCACGTGCAAAAGAAATCCACACGAGAAAGCCCCGTGCAGCCCAATGCCTGATAGATGCGCAGGGCAGCCATGCGCACAGCATCCTGCGCCCGCTCAGAAATATGCGCCGGAATGTGCAGTGCAGAGGAGGTATCGTTATATTTTGCATCAAAGGTGTAAAATTCCTGTGTCGGCGCAACTTCCCCCACAACCGAGGCAATCGGCGTTTCATTGCCGAGCACCGCACATTCGACCTCGTGCCCATCGATAAATTCCTCTACCAACACCTTGCTGTCCCATTGAAAGGCTTCTTCCAGCCCCTGAATCAGCTCTTTTTCATCTGCCGCCTTATGTACGCCCACCGAAGAGCCGGACGAACACGGCTTGATGAACAGCGGGAAATCGGGCAGCTTGCGATAAATTTCATGCACAAGCATTGCGGCATCTTTTTGAAACACCTTGCGGTGCGCCACATAGAAATTTGCCTGCTGTACGCCCGCCGATGCCGCCACCAGCTTGGTCAAGCTTTTGTCCATGCCACAGGCTGACGCCGCCACGTCACACCCAACAAACGGAATGCCGGACAAGGTCAGCAGCCCCTGTATCGTGCCATCCTCGCCGCCGCTGCCATGCAAGACCGGAAAAATGCAGTCAGCACGCAAAAGCTCCGTTCCACTTTCGCGCAAAATCAGCAGCCCATGGGCATCGCGGTCTGGCGAAATCACAGCTGGCACCAGTGCTTCCTGCTCCCATGCATGGTTTTCCACCTTGTCTGGGTCTGCATTTTCATATAAAAACCAGCGTCCTTGCTTTGTAATGCCCACCGCAAACACGTCATAGGTTTCACGATTGAGGTTTCGCAGGACGGATGCCGCAGAGATTAAAGAAATATCATGTTCGGACGATGTGCCGCCGAATAAAAGAATCACGTTCAAAAGATTTATCCTCCCATGTATAGACAATCTATATCTACTCAGATTAAGTATACGACAAACCGCCGTAAAAAACAAAAGCTTTTTTAGGAATTACGCAAAAAACTGCCGCTCTTTTCTGTGCAATACGCTCCCCGTCTAAAGTTTCTATTTGTTGTTGACAAACAATATTATTCGTCATATAATATTATACAAAGAGAGAGGGTGAGGAGTTATATGGCAGGATTTCCAATCGCATCCTCTTTGCTGGATGCAATCGTGCTGCGCATCGCCCAGCGCACCGGAGAAGAAGGCACCTATGGTTACAAGATTACACAGGATGTGCGGGAGGTCATGGATTTGTCCGAATCCGCACTGTATCCGGTGCTTCGGCGGCTGCTGAAGGAGGGCTTGCTGTCCACCTATGACCGTGCATATGACGGACGCAATCGCCGCTATTATCGGATTACCGCGTTGGGACAAGCGCAAATGGTGCACTATCTGCGCGAATGGCATCGCTATCGCAGCAGCATCGAGTCGGTATTATATGGAGGAATGGAGCATGAATAAAGCGGAATATCTCGCGGCACTGGCGCACGCCCTGCGCGGCTTGCCGCCAGAGGAACAGCGCAATGCAATGCAATATTATGAAGATTATTTCGCGGATGCAGGCACAGAGAACGAAGCCACCGTCATTCGTGAGTTGGGCACCCCAGAACAGGTGGCACAGGAAATTCTGCGGGATTTCCGCGAACTCGCGACCGTTCCGCCGAAAAACACCCCCTTGCGCAGCCGCACCCGCCTCACGCCCTTCGCCCTGCTTGCCATTATCCTTTTGTCGGCACTGCTCTGGCCTGTGGCACTTGGTCTCATTGGTGTCTTGCTTGCCCTTTTCATCGGCGCGGTTTTCGCAGCCATTGGACTGTGTCTTGGGGGTGTTGTCCTCTTTGGTGTGAGCATCGCAACCTTTGTTTCCTCTCTGGCATCGGGTCTGCTGCTCTTGGGCTTGAGCCTGCTGCTGCTGTCTGTCGGCATCCTGCTGGGGGCCGCTCTGCTCCGTCTGTGCCTTGCAGCGGTTCCGCCGCTCTTGCGCGCGATTGTGCGGCTGTGCAAAAAGCCCTTTGAACGGAAAGGAGGCTCTGGTTATGAAAAAACTCTTTAAACTGACACTGGTTCTTTTTCTGACAGGTATGCTGCTGGGCAGTGTCGGGTATGCTTTGGGTGGTCGCATTCCAGACACGCTTCTATATCGGATTGCGGACTATGTCCAAATCGGTCGCACGCACTTCATCGAAAACCCTTGCACTGACTACGATGTTCCAAATCATGCGCAGGATTTCGTCAAAAACCGTATCCGTGGCTGGAATGATTGATATACTACACTGTTCGATTTGAGAAAGGAATTTGAGATTATGTCTGAAAAACATTTGGTTCGCTCCCAGAAAAACTGCAAAATATGCGGTGTATGTGGTGGTATCGGTGAATATTTTAATTTTGACCCCACCTTGGTTCGTCTGCTCTGGGTTGTCTTAAGCATTTTTCCCGGCTCGTTCATCGGCGGCGTCATTGCGTACATCATCGCTGCTGTGATTATTCCAGAAGTGGAAGCTTAACCCGCTTTATCTCGTGTGCTTTCGAGAAAAATTGCAAAACGCTCTTGATGCACGTGCAAAGATATGATACGATAGAGCAAACCCACTCGAAAGATGTCTATATTGGCATTTTTCTCATATGCAAACGACCCGAGGAGGCGCATGGCTATGAATAAGGACGAAGAAACATCCCAGAACCAAGATATAACCCCAGAAGAGCTGCACCACGATGTGCAGGATGCAGACGCTCTCGTTTCTGCCACACAAGACACGGACACAGCAGAGGAAACGGAAGAAGTGGTCGCGGACGACCGCGTCTTTGGAATGCCGCGCCCGATATTCCGCGGCGTTGCGCTAGGGGTTGCCTGCGGATTTATCCTACACGGCATCATCGGTGCCATGGGCTTTACCATTGATGGAATGCTTCCCGTTGTGGGCTGCGGTGCCCTCGGTTGGTGGATTGCCAAAAAGTTGCAAGAAAAGAAGCAAGCCAAAGAAGCCGATGTTGCAACCTCTTTTACCACGCCTGAGCAATAAACAAAAACGAAAAAGCGGAACCTTTTCATAAGGTTCCGCTCAGCCTGTAGACAAAAGGGTCGAAGCACCTCTGGAATTATGGTATAATTAAACCATAAGGACAGGGGTGTTTTTGATGTATATAAAAAAGGACAGAGGACAGCAAAAACAAATAAAATTTGTAAGCATAGAAGATTTGGTACCGAAAGACCACATTTTAAGGGACATCGACAGAGCGATTGATTTTAATTTCATATATGACGAAGTAAAAGGACTGTATTCCGAAATAGAATGGGGCAAACCGGGAATCGACCCGGTAGCACTGTTTAAAATAGTGTTCATACAATACTTATTCGGAATCCGCAGTATGCGGCAGACCATTAAAGAGATAGAAGTAAATATGGCATACCGCTGGTTCATCGGGTATGATATCGGAGAGAAAATCCCCCACTTTTCTACGTTCGGAAAGAACTACACACGCCGATTTGAAGGAACAGATGTGTTTGAACGAATATTCACACATATTTTGAATGAAGCGGTGGATTGCGGATTTGTGGATGCAAGCGCGATATTCATAGACGGTACGCACATAAAGGCAAGTGCAAACAAGAAAAAGAGCCAGCCTGCGGAAATTGAAATTCAGGCAAGAAGCTACCAAAAGCAGTTAGATGAGGAAATCGCAAAAGACCGGGGACTGCACGGAAAAAAGCCGCTGAAAAAGGATGACGGCAATGACGATGACCAACCGCCCACACCTCCGGCAACAAAAACAATCGCGCAAAGCAAAACAGATCCAGAGTGCGGAATGTTCCACAAGGGAGAACATGAAAAGCAGTTTGCCTATGTAGCGAATACCGCATGTGACAAACACAATTTTATACTGGACTTTGTACTGGGTGCAGGAAATATTCATGACAGCATGATGTTCAGCAGTGTATATGAAAAGGTTTTAAAAAAGTTTCCGGAAATACAGGCTGTTGCGGTAGATGCAGGATACAAAACTCCGGCAATTATGAAAGAAATCATTGACAGTGAAAAAATTCCTTGTGTGCCATACAAACGTCCAATGACGAAAAAAGGATTCTTTAAAAAGTATGACTTTGTGTATGATGAATATTTTGACTGTGTGTTGTGCCCAAACAAGCAGGCCCTAACATATTCTACAACCAATCGGGAAGGATACCGTGAATACAAAAGCAACACTGAAATTTGCAAAAATTGTCCTATGCGTTCCCAGTGTACAGAAAGCAAAGCCTGTCAAAAGGTTGTAACCCGGCATATTTGGGAGCCATACATGGAACTTGCTGAGGATTACCGGCATACTCCCGAGTATCGGGACATTTACAAGTTAAGAAGCGAAACCATTGAGCGTGTTTTTGCCGATGCAAAAGAGAAACATGCCATGCGTTATACTCAGCTACGTGGACTGCAAAAGGTGAAAATGCAGGTCACGCTTACTTTCGCGTGCATGAATTTAAAAAAGCTGGCGACATGGAAGCGAAGAACGGGCATGCTGCCGCCACCTTTACAACACTTTATCAATCAATTGGCCTATTTCTATTGCTTGTTTCTAAATACAAATCAAAAAGGTACTCTACGCGTTGCGTAAAGTACCTTTTTGTCGACGGTCTGAGCGGAACCTTTTCATAAGGTTCCGCTTTCTTATTTATTCTGAAGCACGTGTATCCAGCATCTGTGCATACAGCGGAATGCCCGCCAATGCACGGCGCAAAACCGGTGCAAGTGCCATGCAAATCACCACCGCAATGACAACATTTATCGCAGACGACACCATTTTGGTGCTCTGCCCAAGCAACGCCGCCTTCACCCCACTGCCGCCCAGCACCATGGTCAATGTACTGTTGACGATATAAAAGACGGTCGAAAACAGTGCCGCAAGGATGCTTGCCGCCAAATTACGGGTATGCCGCAACCCGTTTGCTCCCCGTGCCCATGCAATGCGTCCTGCAATGCCGCCCATCAAAAAAAATCGAAGAAACGTCAGCCACGCTTCCGGTGCATATGCAGGGTCTGTCAAATCAAACAGCATCGAACCCAAGCCCGCGGCAAGTCCGCCCCGCCATCCGCCAAACAAAACCCCCGACAAGAGGCAAAAGGCATTTGCGGTCTTAATCATCGTTTTGCCAGTGGGTGTTGGAATTTGAATGGACAAAAACCGTGTGGTGACAAACACAATCGCCGCCATAATGCCGATAAATACCATGTCCCCTGTGCTGATTTTGCGTGAGTTCCCATTTTGCTGCATTGTAAAAAACCTCCCAATATTTTCTTTCTGCATACACTATATCGAAAATCTGACATTTTTAAAACACCCAATTTGAAATAATTTTTACAGGTCAGATTGCGTCTGCATAGTTTTGAAAAAAGTGGACACGCTAACAAAAAAGCAAAAGGAAGGGAACGATTATGCAAATTTCAAAAACGGCTTATCAGACACTCTTGCAAGAAAAATCCCCCAATTCCCCGCTCCTGCGCGATTTAGTTTGGGCTTTTTGCATCGGCGGGCTCATCTGTGCCGGAGGGCAGGGCATCCTCAACCTTTGGAAAACCGCAGGCATGGCACCGCCGCAAGCCGCCAGTGCTGCATCGATTGTTTTAATTTGCCTTGCCGCTCTGTTCACTGGATTTGGATGGTATGACAAATTGGCAAAGCACGCTGGTGCCGGCACCATTGTGCCCATCACAGGCTTTGCCAACTCCATTGCTGCTCCTGCCATGGAATTCCGCAGCGAGGGCTTGGTGCTGGGGCTGGGCGCCAAAATGTTTGTCATTGCAGGCCCTGTTTTGGTCTATGGCATCAGTGCCTCGATTGTATATGGCATCGTCATCTATCTGCTGCAGCTTGCATGATGCTTGACCTGTCCCAATAAAAAAAACCGCAGAGAGACGAATCTGCGGCAGTGTCATTTTCATTTGGTTTAGCACAGGCTTTCTTCGCCACTTTCCGTGGTATCCGTCTCCGAACAAAGCTGTGCAAGGGAGGGTTACTGGTGTTCCGCGCTTTTCGCAGTCTGCGGCGGAAGGGGTTGTGTTGGCTTCGCTTCACTCACATAGCAGCCGCTCTCTGCACGTTCACACAGGTCACGAACCACTTCAAAAAGTTTTCCCATTGTTACAACCTCCTTTGGGATTTACTTCGTGTTTATCATACGGGAATACGTCGCAAAACGCAAGCCTGATTATAAACGAATTGCACAAATATAACCCCTCAATTATTGTTAGTAACCAACAAAAACAAGCAGTTTTCGATGGAAAACCATCCTATGCTTGCACTGCTCAAAAAAAACGGGAGGAAGATTCATGGCAGTCAATCGTTGCGGCACGTATGCCCTTCGCTTTCCGCAGCCGACCTATATTACAGGCTTTGCCTCCGTTGTCGGCAAAAAGGAGGGGGAAGGACCTTTACACGATACCTTTGATGAAATCCGACGCGATGCCCATTTTGGAGAAAACAGTTGGGAAAAAGCCGAAAGTGCTTTGCAAAAAGAGGCAATTACACTGGCAGCGGCAAAAGCTGGCGCAGAGGTCAGCGATATGCAGATGATTCTTGCCGGTGATTTGCTCAACCAATGCATTGGCTCGGCATATGCTTCCAGCCAATCGGGCACGCCCTTTGTCGGACTATATGGTGCTTGTTCCACCATGGCAGAGGGGCTGCTTTTGGGCGCCTGTTTGGTAAACGGCGGCTATGCCGACCGTCTGGTCGCCGGTGCTTCCTCTCATTTCTGTGCCGCAGAGCGTCAATATCGCTTCCCGCTCGCGTATGGCGGACAGCGCACCCCCACTGCACAATGGACTGCCACCGCGGCAGGTGCCACCGTTTTGGAAAGTACCCAAAACGGCAGTAAAATCGTGGTGACGGGCGGTGCATTCGGACAAATGGTGGATATGGGCATCAAGGACGCCAATAATATGGGTGCAGCTATGGCACCCGCAGCCTACAAAACCCTTTCCGATTATATGACAGACACCAACACCAAGCCCACCGATTATGACATGATTGTCACAGGGGATTTGGCACGTGTCGGCGGGCAGCTCCTTGTAGACCTCTTTCAGCAAGACCAGATTGACATTACCCCCGTCTATTCCGACTGCGGCACCCTGCTGTTCCGCCCCGAACAGGATGTCCATGCCGGTGGCTCGGGCTGTGGCTGCTCTGCCGCGGTGCTCTGCGGTAAGCTGCTGCGGGAGATGACGGCTGGTAAGCTGCAGCGAATTTTATTCGCGGGTACTGGTGCACTGATGAGCCCCACTTCCTTGCAGCAAGGGCAGTGTGTTGTCGGTATTTGTCATGTCGTAGAATTGCAGCGCAGAGAGGAGTATGTATAAATGGAATATCTAAGAGCCTTTATCATGGGTGGCATCATCTGTGGACTATCTCAAATTTTGATTGACAAAACCAAATTAACACCCGCTCGTATTTTGGTCAGTTATGTGGTGCTGGGTGTATTTTTGACGGGTGTCGGTCTGTATCAGCCTTTGGTGGACTGGGGCGGTGCAGGCGCAACCGTTCCACTGCTCGGCTTTGGCTATACCCTTGCAAATGGGGTGCTGCAAGGCATTTCCCAATATGGATTTTTGGGTGTTTTCATAGGCGGTGTTGCCGGTGCGGCAGGTGGAATTGCCGCCGCCATCGTATTTGGCATGGTGGTCGGTCTGCTATTTCGCCCCAAAAGCAAAGTCTAAACCTATCGCTATGCTGACAGCACAAAAAACCCTCCTGCTGCACGCCGTTTTGGCACACCGCAGGAGGGTTTCTTGGGGCTAGGATACGTTTGTTAAATCATAACCGTCGAGGTATATTCAATTTTAATACCGCAATCCTTGGTGCGTGCAATTTTGGCTTTATTGCCGTTGCCGTCTTCCAATGTCATTTTTTCCAGCTTATATCCGGTGAAGAAATTTGCCACTTCGCCCTCTACAAAAGCTGCCCAGCTGGCTTTTTTCTGCTCGGAAACCGTTTCTTCGACCGCTTCTACGGTTTCTACTGCTTGATTCTGTTCATCCATATGCTACAAACGCTCCTTTGTTTTATACTGTGCTTCCATGATACCGCACGCAACCGTCATTGTCAAACCTTACAATTCCTGTGCTTGCATGAACCGCAAAAAATGTTCTTTTTCAATCAGCATCTGCTGATAAACCGACTCTATCCCACCATAGTTTTGCGCACGCAAACATTCCGTCAAGTCTGATAGCGCATCATACAGTGGGATAAGCCCCAAATTCCCTGCAACCCCCTTGAGCGTATGTGCATGCTCAAAGGCTTCCGCATACCCCTCGTCCTGCACTGCGGATTCCAGTGCCTCAAAAGCAGTATCCTGCGAAAACTCCTGCAAGCAATCCACATAGAGCGCATCATCATTCAAAAATCGCGCCCTTACCCCCTTCAGGTCAATCCCCCAATGCATCAATTTTTCCAATAGCTGTTCCATTTCGTCCATAGGTATCCTTTCCCTCATCCCTCTTTTTTTCTATTTGCTGTGGCACTAACCACGCGCCTTTATACCGCATACTCCCTCACAAATATGCCGTTTCAGACAACTCTTTTTCGACTTGTGGTGCAAGCGCACGATATGCCCGCACCAACTCCTGTGCCATTGCCAATGGCGTTTCCTCCCGCTGCAAGCGGATGGAGAGATAGGGCTGCTGCCCTGCATTGAGCAGCAACCGCCCCTTACAGGCAGGCAGGGCACACAACGCGCTGAGGCGCGCAAAGTCCGCCTTTTCCCATGTCAGCCGCAGCTGTCCCTCTGTCTGCTTGAGCTCAATGATGCCTTGCTCGCTTGCCTGTGCACGCAGCAGGGCAATGTCCAGCAGGGCAACCGCCTGCGCTGGTGGCTCTCCAAAGCGGTCAATCAATTCATCCAGCATATCGTGATAGCTTTCCTCTGTCCGCACCATTGCAATGCGACGATATAAGTCCACACGTTGCCCATCATCTGCTACATACTGCGATGGAATATTGGCGGAAAGCGTCAAATCTGCGGCACATTCGACACGGCGCGGTGGTGTTTCTCCCTTTTCTTCCAACACCGCCTCTTCCAACAGCTTCAGATACAAATCATAGCCGACGCTCATCATATGCCCGCTCTGCTCCGGCCCTAAAATATTGCCTGCGCCGCGAATCTCCAAATCGCGCATGGCAATTTTAAAACCAGACCCAAACTCTGCAAATTCTTTGACTGCAGACAGGCGTTTTTGCGCAATTTCACTCAGCACCTTTCCGCTGCGGAAGGTTAAATAGGCGAATGCGTGCCGACTGCTGCGCCCCACGCGTCCACGAATCTGATGCAGCTGTGCCAACCCCATGCGGTCTGCGTCTTCAATAATCAGCGTGTTGGCATTGGGGATGTCAATGCCGGTTTCAATAATCGTGGTACACACCAAAATATCAATCGTGCCTTCTGCCAAATCACTCATGACAGCAGAAAGCTCCCGCTGTGTCATTTTCCCATGCGCCACGCCAATGCGGGAATCCGGAAATGCCGTTTGCAGGCGGAATGCGGTGTGGTCTATGCTTTCCACGCGATTGTGCAAATAGTACACTTGACCCGCGCGCGACAGCTCTCGCCGAATGGCATCGTGCAGCATCGGCTCTGCATATTCCAGCACAAAGGTCTGCACAGGGTGGCGGTCATGCGGCGGCTCTTCAATCGCTGACATATCACGAATACCCGACAACGCCATGCCCAGGGTGCGCGGAATGGGCGTTGCCGACAGCGTCAGCACATCCACTTGCTTGGAAATTGCCTTTAATTTTTCCTTATGCGACACCCCAAAACGCTGTTCTTCATCAATCACCAGCAGCCCCAGATTTTGAAACTGCAAATCCTTGCGAAACAGCTTATGTGTACCAATCACCAAATCCAGCATTCCACTGCGCAGCTTTTCCAGCACCTTCTTCTGCTCACTTGAGGTTCGATAGCGTGACAGCAAATCAATGGTAATCGGATAACCTTGAAAGCGCTGCAAGCACGTTAAGTAATGCTGTCGGGCAAGTACGGTTGTCGGCACCAAAATAGCCGCCTGCTTTCCCGCCAGCACACATTTCATAATGGCGCGCAATGCCACTTCGGTCTTACCGAAGCCCACATCTCCGCACAGCAGCCGCTCCATCGGTCGCTCCGATTGCATATCCTGCTTGATTTCATCAATACAGCGCAGCTGGTCGTCGGTTTCTTCGTAGGGAAATGCCGCTTCAAATTCCTGCTGCCAATCGTCATCCGCTGGAAAGGCAAACCCCGATACCTTGGCTCGCTCGGCGTACAGCTCCAATAAATTTTCTGCCAATTCCTTGGCCGCCGCTTTGGCTCGTGTGCGCGCACGTGCCCAATCTGTTCCACCCAGCTTGGTCAGCCGTGTTTTTTCCGGCTCTCCGCCACCGATATATTTGGAAATCAAATCAAGATTGGTGGCAGGTACATAGAGAAAATCGCTTCCTGCAAAGGCGATTTTGATGAAATCACGCTCCACGCCGTCCATCCTTATCCGCTCCATGCCGACAAACCGTCCAATGCCGTGATGCTCATGCACTACCAAATCGCCAATCGTCAAATCCGTATAGCTCTTGACGCGGTCCCGCCCAGATTTTTTGCGCGATTTTGGCTGTACCCGACGTGAGAGCACCTCGCCTTCTGTCATTAAGACAAAATCGATTTCCGGATATTCCAATCCGGCAGACACCGCCCCTTCGGCGAGATGCACTTGACCCTTTGCCGGAAATTTTTCTGAAATGGCGCAGGATACCCCCGCATCCCGCAAAACCTCCTGCATATTTTTACAACGCATCGCACTGCCGCACAGCATGATGATGCGTTTTCCCTGCGCCGCATACATGGAAATATCTGCCGCCGCCATATCCAAATTGCCGGCATAAGCATTGACTGGATGCGCTTGAAAATTGACCAATTCCCGCAGCTGCATTTCCGGCACATTTGTCAAAAAGGTATCCAAAAGAATACCGCTGTGGCGCACAAAGTTATCCACAAGTTGTGGATAACTTTGTGCATATCCCGTACATTGTCCCAAAAGTTCCCCGCGCTCCAGCAAAATCTCCATATCCTGCTGCAACCGCAGCTGAAATCCTTTGACCGCTTCCCGCACACGCGCCGTGTCATCTATTAAAACGATGCTCTTCTCCGCCAAATACGCAAGCGCAGAGGTCTTTTGCGGATAAATAAGCGGCAAATAGCGGTCGGCACTTTGCACCGTACCATCTGCCCGTAGCTGCTCTATGTCCCGCAAAAGATTTTGCTGCAATGCCGCAGGCATTTTTTGCGGCGAATGGTCGAGCGCCTTCTGCAGCTGCTCTGCCAACCCCTCTGCGCCCTTAGGCGCTAAGGCAGGCAACGCCTCTGCACAGGGCAAGCAGAGCAAACGCTCTGTTTCTGCTCCACGTCGCTGCGTGCCTATATCAAAAAAGTGCATGGTATCCAAGGTATCTCCGAAAAACTCCGCACGCACGGGCGCACGCGTCTGCGGCGGAAAAATATCGAGCAAATCCCCACGCAGGGCAAATTGCCCCGGCCCTTCTACTTGGCTGGTACGGGAATAGCCAGCGTAGGTCAGCTGCTGTGCCAAGGTGTGCAGCTGATAGTCCTGCCCCGTCTTGAGCTGCAGCGTAGCTTGCTGCAGCTGCTCCGGCGGCATACAAATCTGCATTGCTGCTTCCACGGATGCCACCACCAGCGGTGCGCCTGCCCACATTTCATATAGTTTTGCAATCAATCGCTGCTCTGTCGCATGGGACATACCAACAGCACGCATCATGACAAGCTCGCGGTGCGGCAGCACCTGCACGGTCTTTTCTGCAAATGCTTCCAAATCCTTTGCAAATCGCTGCGCGCCCGGCTCATCTGCGGTGATGATAAACAGCGGTCTGGCGGTGTCGCTGTGCAACGCCGCCGCCAAATGCGCCTTATGAATTGCAGAAAGTCCCACTGCCGCGGAGGGTGTGCTGCCTGCTCGCAGTGCCTGCTGCAAGGTTTGATATGCTTTTAATTCTTTGATGCCATTTGTTATTTGTTCCATAAAAATCTCCGCGTTTCCCCTGTCTTTCCTGTGCATACCAAATTTTAAAAATGCCAAAAGGGCAGATTACTCTGCCCTAGTTCAGTATATCGAATTGTAGATAATAAATTCGTCGCATCCTGCCAATTCTTTGCATCAGTGCCCGCCACAGGAAGCGTGTTCGTGTGCACTACAAGAGGAACAGGCTGCATCACATCCCAGAATCTCGACCGGGTCCTTGCCCAGCTTGCGATAATAATCTGCAATGGCGGAATGCAGTGCTTCTTCTGCCAGCACGGAGCAGTGCATTTTCACCGGCGGCAAGCCATCGAGTGCCTCTGCCACTGCCTTGTTGGTCAGCTGCAGTGCCTCTTCCAAGGTTTTCCCTTTGACCATCTCGGTTGCCATGGAGGAGGTTGCAATCGCTGCCCCGCAGCCAAAGGTCTTGAATTTTACATCTTCAATGATGCCATCTTCTGAAACCTGCAGGTACATTTTCATAATATCGCCGCACTTGGCGTTGCCAACTTCTCCAACACCATTCGCATCCGGCAGTTCGCCGACATTGCGTGGGTTTGAAAAATGGTCTAGAACTTTTTCACTATATTGCATTTTAGCCGCTCCCTTTCACTCTATCTATGCGATAATCCTTCATTCAATGCGTATGCAACTCTGTTGCCGAGGTCAAATTCGGCTTGCCGTTTTCCCAAACAGGCGACATTGCACGCAAGGTTTCGACCACACGGGTCAATTTTTCAATCGTATATTCCACTTCTTCTTCGGTGTTCTGCTCACCCAATGTCAGGCGCAGTGAACCATGCGCAATTTCATGCGGCAGTCCAATCGCCATCAGCACATGGGATGGGTCCAGCGAACCAGTGGAACAAGCCGACCCCGTAGAGCCGCAAATGCCTTCCATATCCAGCCGCATAATCAGCCCCTCGCCTTCAATGGCTTCAAAGACAAAGGACGCTGTACCCGGCAGACGATTGACGGGGTCACCTGTCATATGGGTATAGGGAATTTTCATCACGCCATCAATCAAGCGATTGCGCAGCCCTCTGACATATGGCAACACCTCGTCCATGCGTTCCACAGCATCCCGCAATGCCTCTGCCAATCCAATGATTCCTGCAACATTTTCTGTGCCCGAAGCCAATCCCTTTTCCTGTCCCCCGCCATGAATCAGCGGCTCTAAGAAAATCCCCTTTTTGCAATACAGCAACCCAATGCCTTTGGGTCCGCGAATTTTATGCGCAGACATCGACAACATATCAATGTCCATTTGATGCACATCAATCGGCATATGCCCTACGGCTTGTACCGCATCGGTGTGAAAGAGTGCTCCAGCTTCATGCGCAATTTTTGCAATTTCTTCTATGTTTTGAATGGTACCAATTTCATTATTGGCCGCCATAATGGTAACCAAAGCGGTTTCGACAGAAATTTCTCGGCGCAACTGCTCCAAATCAATATGCCCCTGTGCATCTACATCCAGATAGGTCACACGAAAGCCTAATTGCTCCAGATATTCACAAGTGTACAGCACCGCATGATGCTCTATTTTAGAGGTAATAATGTGCTTTTTCCCTTTGGCACCTCGTCCAAGCATAAATCCCTTGATGGCAAGGTTATCCGCTTGTGAACCACCGCCTGTAAAAATAATTTCATCCGCACTGCATCCGAGTGCTTTGGCAACAGTTTCCCGGGCCTCTTCAATCGCACGATGCGCTTCTTGTCCAACGCTATATAAGCTGGATGGATTTCCATATTGTACAGAAAGATAAGGCTGCATCGCATTGTATACATTCTTAGAAATGGGGGTTGTTGCAGCATTATCAGCATAAACAAATTGTTTCATGGCTGAACCTCCTATATCAAGTACACTTCTTGCATTAAATATACACTAAATTAGTATGATTTTCAACTGTTGGTTTAGTAGAAAACTCCCTTTGAGAATCCTACTTTTTTTGTGCTTTTTGATTCCTTTTTTACAAACAAGCCTACTGGACGCCAAAGTCAGCTTTATCTGCCAAGGATTTTTAACGCAGTCTAGTGGATTACGCTTTTCGTGATACACCTGTTTGGTGTTGCGAATAGTACTTCTATTATATATTACCCTTTTTAGCATGAAAATGCAATATTTTGCACTGTGTTTTGCAAAATTCACGAATCCTGCCAGAATGTCTTTGTGTCACCCCCCCTTATTTCCGTCCTCTTTCGTGATTCTTCTACTCATTCAAATCTTATTCAAAAATTCCTCACGCCGACCGCCGTAGAATTTTATTGACATCAACATTCATCTATGTTAGAATATTTCTGCAACTAATTTGTACGCTGATATAGCTCAGTTGGTAGAGCAGCTCATTCGTAATGCATGGCTCTCACCTATTTAATGAACTGCTCGCAATGATTTACTGTAATGACAACCATAAACTAATCTGCAAGCAGAACATTCCTAAAAAAGTTCTCAAAACCCTATATATGCTACTGTGGCTCAATGGTAAAGCACTTCACTCGTAATGAAGGGATTGTGAGTTCGATTCTCACCAGTAGCTCCAAGACCCTCTAACTTCGGTTAGGGGGTTTTTGTTGCCCAAAAGTGTTGCCCGTCTGTTGACCATTTGGGCAACGTGGGCAACAAGGAACATCAGTAAATTTGAAATAACACAATTGCGGTAATTATCATTTCAAAATCATAGAGAGTAAAACTAAATATTGTAAAATCGTACTCAAAGTGATATCCTGAAGTATAATAGTGGGTCGAAACATGGAAAGAAGTGGTGATAAAATGAAGATAGGATTTTTATTTGGTGCAGGTGCCGAAGTTGGATATGGATTACCATCGGGTGGAAAATTTGCATTAGATATATTTCGTCATGATTCAAGTGCAAGCAAAGAGAAATTTAAAGAAATGCGTGATAGTATTGATAGAACGACAAAATATGCATCGTCATGGCTTCCAAATGACTATTCAAACAACAATATTAGCTCCTATGGGAAAAAAGTATTTGAGACAATTATCAGAGATACTATTGAACATAACCGAGATTCCATAATTACTAAATTGAATGACTTTGACAAATTTGCTAATGCTGAGAGTGAGAATTTGGAAAAGTATGAGCATATATCAGTGTTAAAAGCACTTGAAAAGTTGTTAGGCAAAACAATAGATAATTCGAATATGAACCAAGTGATTTCCTTTGTAGATGTTTTTAAAGATGGGAATAAAATTTTTGAAAACAATTACTTCTCTGCTTTGCTTGAAATTTATAAAAATAAAGAGTTATTATCTAGTTCAATTAGAATGGAATTAGGTAAAATAATTATAGCAATTCTTCAGTTACAAATTGGTGCACTAAGTGAAAATCTCACACGAAAAATTAATGATAGTCCTTTTGCAAAAAAAGATGATGAAATAGATATTTTTGATGACCTTGGGGAAATAATACAACTGAATTATCAGTCCAGCGGGTTATCCGGTATAGAATATTTATTGGAAAAAAGAAAAGCGGATACTACTACTGATGAAGGAGTTGTACTCAGATTTGCACAGTGCATTATTGAGTCAATATATGCTTCTGTATTGGATTACAAATCTTTAATCGATTCTAATCGGCATTACTTATACTGTCCTAGTCACGAGTGGGCAAAATTTTGTAAAATAAGTATATTCTTATTAACGGTTCGTGAATACATCCTTAAACAGAGCGAAGGAATTGATTTTGTAGCCAAGAAAGGGTACTACAATGATTTAAAAGAAGCATTAGACAAAGGACAAATTGAAATATCAGCAATTGCGACAACAAATTATAATACCTTTATATCAGATGTTACCAAAAGTGATGTTATCTATATGAATGGCTCAACAGATAAGTGGTATGACCCATATTTAAATAAAATGGGTACGTTTGAAGAACTTAACGATGAAGAAGAACATTTTTTGGTACCTTTAATGTTTACTCAAAGCGGAACTAAGCCAATGACTTCGATAAAAATGGCTATGGAGTATGTTGATACTTATAAGAAATGGAAAGATTCAGACACAATAGTTGTTATTGGATTCGGATTTAATGCAGATGATGAACATATTAACGGAATTATAAGAACTTTGGTGGATACCGACAACAAAAGGCTAGTTGTGATAAGGCCTCAAAGTACAAGCTCTAATGATAGCATCGAGAAAGAAATCGCAACTAAACTTAAAGTTAGAAAGAAAGATAATATCGAAGTTATCCAAGTTGATGAAAACAGAATGAGTAATAATAAAATATGGACTGATATTGTAATTGAATAATTTAACTGAATGTAGTATTAGGGCACATGGTTTTCTATGTGCCCTTCATAAGTTATGATGGTTATACATATAAAAGTAATTACTTTTATATGTATAAATAATTGATTTTAATAATTACATTATGGTATAATTAAACTTAATTAAGTATGTGAAAGAGGTGGTCCAATGCCGAAAACCCGAAAAAAAGAAAGCCCTCCAGAATTTCGTACAGCGACGGACTTTCTTCGTGGTCAAGCTTCAAAAATTTTCAAAGAAGTTTCTGAGGAAGATAAGGTTGTATTGGTCACTAGCCATGGAAAACCTAACGCTGTTGTTATTTCATACGAAAGATATAAAAAGTTAAAATATGATGATGAGGTAGATATATAATGAACGTTTATGAACAAGCTAGTTTTATTTGGAGTATTGCAGATTTATTGCGTGGAGATTTTAAGCAGAGTGAATACGGAAAAGTTATTCTCCCATTTACAGTTTTAAGAAGATTTGATTGCGTTTTAGCACCATCAAAAGAAAACATCTTAGAGATTAACGAAACACTAACCATATCCAATAAAACTCCTATATTTAAAAGACATACGGGACATGATTATTACAATATCAGTAAGTTTGATTTTGAAAAACTGACGGATGACAGTACCGCAATAGAAGCTAACTTGCGCGACTACATTAATGGGTTTTCAGAAGATGTAAAAGAAATTATGGATAATTTCGATATATTTACAGTGATTGAGAAATTAAATAAGGCAGGGCTTCTCTATCTGGTTGTGCAAAAATTTGCAGAAATAAACATGGGTGCGGATGCTATCAATAATCTTGAAATGGGTTATATGTTTGAAGAACTTATTCGTAAATTTTCCGAACAATCCAATGAAACTGCTGGTGAGCACTTTACCCCTCGTGAGGTTATTGAACTTATGGCAGATGTTCTTCTTGACCCAGATGGAGATATTTTGCAAACAGATGGTAAGGTTATTACAATTTTAGACCCAGCTTGTGGAACTGGTGGGATGCTTTCTGTTGCTCAAAATAAAATACGTGAAAACAATGACAAAATACAAGTTATACCTTTTGGTCAAGAGTTAAATCCAGAAACATATGCTACGTGTAAATCAGATATGATTTTGAAAGAGAATGATTGTAAGAATATTAAATTGGGAAATAGCTTTAATGAAGACGGATTTAAAGACCAAAAATTTGACTATATGCTCTCAAACCCACCGTTTGGGGTAGAGTGGAAAAAGGTTGAGAAATTTATTAAAGATGAAGCCGAAAATTTAGGCTATGCAGGTAGATTTGGAGCCGGCACCCCTCGTATTTCAGATGGTTCTCTCCTTTTCTTACAGCATATGATTTCTAAAATGACCCCTATTGATAAAGGCGGCAGCAGAGTCGCCATTGTATTTAATGGCTCGCCATTATTTTCAGGTGATGCTGGTAGCGGTGAAAGTGAAATTCGTCGTTGGATTATAGAGAATGATTTACTTGAAGCTATCATTGGGCTTCCAGACCAACTATTTTATAACACGGGTATTTCTACGTATATTTGGATACTTACCAATCGTAAAACAGAACGCAGGCGAGGGAAAATCCGTCTTGTTAATGCAGTAAACTACTATGAGAAAATGCGTAAGTCGTTGGGCAATAAGCGGAACATCATAAGTGAAGAAAACCGAAAAGCCATTGTAAATCTTTACTCTATGTATGAACAACATGAAGATTATATTGATTTTGATAATGCTGACTTTGGGTATCAGAAAATAACAGTTGAGAGGCCATACAGACCAACATACTCAACAGCAGAAGAAAGAATATCATATTTGGATGACCCAAGATATGTACCAGATTTCTTAGATGACCTTAGAGGATTTGGTGAATACAATCCATTAGCATTTAAGATTGTTAAGGCTCTTAGAACTACCGACCAATCAAAATTATATTTTGATGAAAAAGAATTTGAAAAAGAGTTGATAGGTGCACTGGAGAGAAATCAAATTAATGCTGATAAATTTATTATAAAATATTTATTGTCAAGCTTATGCAAAACAGATGAAAATGCACCAGTGCTATTGAAAAAAGGTAAAACAGTTGCTGATACCTCTTTGCGTGATACAGAAACTGTACCACTAAAAGAAGATATACAGGAATATTTTAAGCGTGAGGTATTGCCTCATGTGCATGATGCGTGGATTGATGAAAGCAAAACTAAAATCGGGTATGAAATACCTTTTACAAGGCACTTTTATAAGTTTACTCCTCTTAGAAACAGTTCTGAAATTATGGATGAAATTAAAGTGCTTGAGGAGCATATTTCTAAAAAGCTTGCGGAGGTGCTTGGCGAATGAAACGGTATGAAGAATATAAAGATAGCGGAGTGCCTTGGATTGGAGAAATACCAAAGGATTGGGAAGTTAAAAAACTAAAGTATTCGGTAACTTTATGTGCTGAAAAAGAGAGTTACTCTAGTAAAAAATATATAGGATTGGAAAATGTTACATCTTTTTCAGGAAAATATGTGGAAACAGTAACGCAAGAAATTGAGGGTTTGTCAACTTCTTTTGTTGTTGGAGACGTATTATTTGGAAAGTTGAGACCTTATTTGGCAAAATGCTTAAGGCCAGAATTTAGCGGAATATGTTCATCTGAGTTTTTAGTACTAAGAAACTATAAAGGAAACAACAGATATTTACATTATTTGTTGTTGTCTTCAAAAGTAATTGAAACCATAAATGCAAGCACCTATGGAGCCAAAATGCCTCGCGCTAACTGGTCTTTTATCGGACAAATGCAAATGCCACACCCAATGGCAACAACCCAACACCTCATAGCCGACTACCTTGACCGTAAAACTGCTGCGATTGACAGCCTTATTGAAGATAAACAAAAGCTTATTGAATTATTAAAGGAAAAAAGGCAGACTGTTATAAGTGAAGCTGTAACAAAAGGCTTAGATAAGAATGCAAAAATGAAAGATAGTGGTGTTGAATGGATTGGGGAAATACCGGAAGATTGGAAAAGAACAAAACTAAAAAATCTTCTTTCTATACCAATTACTGATGGTCCACATGAAACTCCTGAAATTTTAGATGAAGGAATTCCATTTATATCAGCAGAAGCTATTAAAAATTTACAAATTGATTTTAACCTCAAACGAGGATTTATTTCAATTGACAATCATTTAAAGTTTTGCAAAAAGTGCAAGCCCGAATATGGTGATATTTTTATGATTAAATCGGGAGCTACGACCGGAAATGTGGCAATGGTAGAAACATATAATGAGTTTAGCATTTGGTCACCATTGGCTTTGATAAGAAGTAATCCTAATATAATAAATAACAAATACTTGTTCTATTGTTTGCAATCTCGACCTTTCAAGTTACAGGTAGAATTATTTTGGAGTTTTGGAACTCAACAAAATATTGGAATGGGCGTTTTGGGTAATCTTTACTTATCTTATCCAGAAATAGATGCTCAGATAGAAATAGTATCTTACTTAAATACCAAAACTTCTGAGATTGACAATCTGGTAGACGATATTGCCGAGCAGATAGAAAAACTAAAATCATACCGTCAAGCTATTATTAGTGAGGCGGTAACTGGAAAGGTGGCGATATAATGCCTATTCAAACCAAAGAAATAACCTTTGAAAATGAAATAGAATACGCCCTTATTGAAAACGGCGGATACATAAAAGGTAATTCGAAAGATTATAATCGTGAATATGCGTTAGATACTACCCTTCTATTCAGGTTCTTAAAAGATAGCCAGCCAAAAGAGTGGAAAAAGCTTGAACAAAAATACGGTTCCCATGCCAAAGCTAATTTTCTGAAAAGGCTGAATAAAGAACTGGACAGCAAAGGAATGTTATATTTGTTGCGTCATGGGGTTATAGACGCCCCTGCTAAACTTTCATTGTGCTATTTTCCGCCTGCCAGCTTAATGAACCAAACAAGCATTGAGTTATATCAGAAAAACATACTGTCAATTACAAGGCAGGTGCATTATAGCTTAAAGAATGAAAATTCTATCGATGTTGTGTTGTTTATAAACGGACTTCCTTTTGCTACGTTAGAGCTTAAAAATCAGATAACAGGTCAAACGGTAGACAATGCAAAACGTCAATATATGAAAGACCGTGACCCAAGAGAATTGCTGTTATCTTTTAAGGCAAGATGTTTGGTGCATTTCGCCGTAGATACAGACGAAGTTTGGATGACTACGAAGTTAAATAATATTGATACCTATTTTCTACCATTTAACAAGGGAAACAATGGTGGTAAAGGTAATCCTATTGGTGATGGTACATATCGTACTTCTTATCTATGGGATGAAGTTTTACAAAAAGATAGTATTTTAGATATTATTCAACGTTTTATACATTTGCAAAAGGACAAGAAAAAAGAAACACTGATTTTCCCGCGTTATCACCAGCTAGATGTAGTAAGAAAGCTAATAGCTGATGTGAAAGAAAATGGTACGGGCAATAATTACTTAATTCAACATAGTGCTGGTAGTGGTAAATCAAACTCTATAGCCTGGCTTGCTCATCATCTTTCAAATTTGCACGATAATGAAGATAAAGTTATTTTCAATAGCATTATCGTAATTACAGATAGATTGGTTCTTGATAAACAGTTACAAGACACTATTTATCAGTTTGAGCATGTTGAGGGTGTTGTTGTAAAAATAGATAATAATTCTTCACAACTTGCCAATGCGTTGAATACAGGTAAAAAAATTATAATTACAACATTACAAAAGTTCCCTTTCATATTAGAAAAGGTAGATGGGTTGGAAGGAAAGCGATTTGCTATTATCGTTGATGAAGCCCATTCTTCTCAAACCGGTGAAGCAAGCCGAAAAATGAAGGCTATTTTAGGTGATACATCCGGATTATCGGATGAAGAACAATTACAGAAAATTGCAGACGAAGAAGCAAAAGAAGAAAAAAGCTTAACAGATAGTGAAGACGAAATTTCAAAAGAGATGTCAACCCATGGCAAGCTTTCTAATCTCTCATTTTTTGCTTTCACGGCAACACCTAAACCTAAGACACTTGAGATGTTTGGAACACCTGACGAAAATGGCATGCCGCAGGCTTTTAATGTCTATTCAATGAGGCAAGCTATTGAGGAAGGATTTATACACGATGTACTTAAAAACTATATGACGTATGAAACCTACTTTAAAATAGGTAAAATGATTTCTGATGACCCACGTTACGAAAAGAGCAAAGCAAATAAGGCTTTGGGTAAATATCTTAGCTTACATCCTCACAACTTAGCGCAGAAAACTCAAATAATGATAGAGCATTTTCGTACGGTTACTAAGGATAAGATAGGCGGAAAGGCTAAGGCTATGGTAGTTACAAGTTCCCGACTTCATGCGGTAAGATATTACAAGGAATTTGAAAAGTACATCAAAAAGATGGGGTATCAAAATGAACTAGGGATTTTAATTGCTTTTTCTGGGACGGTTCATGATGGGGACAATGAACATACAGAAGTGTCTATGAATAAATTTCAAGAAAGCGAACTACCTGAAAAGTTTTCAAGTGGTGAGTATCAGGTTCTGTTGGTAGCAGAAAAATATCAAACTGGATTTGATGAACCTCTTTTACATACGATGTTTGTTGATAAAAAATTAAGCGGTGTAAAGGCGGTACAGACCCTTTCTAGGTTAAATCGTACTTGTTTTGGGAAAGAAGATACTTTTGTATTAGATTTTGTTAATTCTGTGGATGATGTTAGAGAAGCCTTTTTGCCGTATTATGAACAGACAACAATCGAAGAAACTACGGATGCTAACATTGTGTATGACCTTAAAACAAAATTAGATGGCTTCAGGGTATATTGGGATAGTGAAATAGAAGCCTTTTCAAAAGCGTTTTTCAAGCCAACTAAAAAGCAAAGTAATTTAGATTTTGGCGCACTAAACAACTTCCTCGACCCTGCCGTTGATAGATATAAGGCATTGACAGAAAATGAACAGGATGAATTTAAAAGTACATTATCAAAATTTGTGAGAACGTACTCATTTATAAGTGGTATTGTTCGTCTTGATGATATTGATATGCATAAATTCTTTGCCTACGGAAAGTGTTTGTTGAAGAAGTTACCAAAGCAAGCGGATAATATTCAGGTGTTTCTTGATGACGAAGTATCTTTGCAATATTACCGTGTTCAAAAAATCTTTGAAGGCTCTATCGCACTCAAAGAAAGTGAAGCATTATATAACTCTATACATGCGGGCAAATCTAAAGCAGAGGAAGAAAAGGCTCCGTTGTCTGAGCTGGTAGAAAAAATTAATGACAAGTTCGGTACTGATTTTACTAAAGAAGATATGCTAATAGTTGAACAGTTCATGTCTGATATGGATAAGAATGATGAATTAAAAACACAAGCTCGTAATAATTCGGTTGAACATTTCCGGTATCCATTTAATGATGCGTTTATGAATATAGTAATTGATAGAATGGTTCAAAATCAAAGTTTCTGCGAAAGAGTGCTAGATGATGAAAAGTTCGGGAATACAGTAAAAGACCTGCTTGTTGATGTAGTTTATGACAGACTGCGTCAAGAATAATTTGTATACAGACATATGCTATTTCCGAAATTTTCTAAGAGAATGGGTTTATCAACAAAAAATTCCTTCTTTTAAAATTGGCCCTTCCCAAATCCCCTCTGAAGAGTTACACTGTGACCAAAATCAGATGGGAGTGTTTATCTTGAGTTTTCTTGAAGAACTATATTTGAATGGTTATTATCCTTCAGAGGAAGGCAGGACGAATCACAAGGACTACATAACAGCAACGGCAAAGGTAGAAGAACAAACAAAAATCATATTGGACAAGTTAGGAATAAACGGGGATAAATTCTTAGATGAGTATCTATCAGCAAAAGCAGACCAGATATCTTATGAACTTGCCTTGGCCTTTGCTCAAGGAATGAAATTAGGCATTAAGATAATATGTGAAACCTGTGAGAAACAAAATGACCACTCTATCGTGTGATAGAGTGGTCGTTTTAATCTTCAAAAAGTTTTGATACAGGCACTTGAAGCACCTGAGCAATTTTAAACATGGTTTCCATGGATACACCAAATGGCCTTGTGGGGCTTTCAACTTTGGCTATAAAAGACCAACTCTTTCCTATTTCGTCAGCGAAAGCCTCTTGCGTATATCCCCGTAGTTTTCTATAATATTGAACTTTCAAGCCAAACTTGATAAAATTCTCTCTATATTCTGTCTGCATAGCACATCACCTCAATATAAATATGCTACCATTTAATACAGAATAACTTTAGGGATTAATATTGCCATTTATAGCAATACAATGATATAATAAAACAATCACAGTGCATATCAATAAATGGTATTGGTAAAAAACTATTCTTAAAAGGAGCGAAAAAAATGAGGAAAATGGTAAGTAAGGTTCTGTCACTTTGTATGGCTATGGCTATGGTGGCAGGAATGGCAACAACAGCATTTGCGGTGGAAACAGTAAATATCAATGGATATCCAAATTATAGTGCGGGCGAAGATGTAGTTACGGCTGAATACCAGATTAGTATTTCGAATGTTATCAAAAAAGATACGACAAAATATCTGGCTTGGGCTGATACTTATATTTGTCAGGGACCTGTTACTGTAACTGCTCTGGATAACTTGAAGTTCTTTGGAGGGGCTACCCTTATACCTAATGAGGACACTTATATTGAAGGAGCGTTCCTAAGTGTCAAAGGAAACGCTGTATTTACTGATGGAACACTAAAAAACTATGATGCAAATGCAGAATGGGCTTTCGGTGAGGACTTTGATTTTCAAAAAGGTGCAACAATTACTATTACAGAGCCTGGAATATATCACGTTAATGGCAGCTATCCTGCATTAGCTGGCGGTGCTGACGTAGTACTTGTCGTGCAGGAAGGGTCAGACAGCACCTCTACCCCTGTCTCCCCTGCAAGTGACGTTACTGCAACTCCCACTTCTTCTAAAATTATTATTAATGGCACTAATGTTTCTTTTGAGGCATATACCATTAATGGGAATAACTACTTTAAATTAAGAGATATCGCTTTTATCCTTGGGACTTCTGGCAAGCAATTTGAAGTAACATGGGACGGCAGTAAAAAATCTATTAATTTGGTTTCCGGTAAGAAATATACTATTGTTGGCGGGGAACTTTCAACAGGTGATTGCACCGCTAAAAATGCCGTGGTCAACACCTCTACCATATATAAGGATGGTTCCATAGTAAACCTCTCAGCCTACACGATTAATGGCAATAATTATTTTAAACTACGTGATTTAGGACAGGCCTTTAATTTTGGCGTATCTTGGGATGCACAAAACAATGCAGTTATCATTGATACTGTGGCAGGCTATACAGCGGAATAAAAATCATTCGGGGAAGGCTGCCGGTAGCAGCCTTCCCCTTTTCACTGATTGACTAAAAAGAACCTATAGAGAGCATGTGAAAATCTGACTTGGACAGAAAAATCTACTTTTGATTAATAACAATCAAAAGGGGGTTTTCAAATGTTAGTTAGTGAAATTACAGCATTTCTTGAAAATGCGTATCAGGTCTTAAATGATAAATTCTTTGAGGGTGAACTATCAAAGGTAGTGATTACAATACAATCCAGTCCCAAAGCCTATGGACATTACACGACTTGGGATGCTTGGAATGAGGAAAAACAAGGATTTAGAGAAATAAATATCGGTGCAGAAACACTCAATCGACCTATTGGCAATGTTATTGCAACTTTGGTGCATGAAATGGTTCACCATTATTGTGCAATGAGTGGTATTAAAGACACTTCTCGTGGTGGTGTCTATCACAACAAGAGATTTAAGAATGAGGCTGAGTGCAGGGGTTTGGTGCTGGACTATGATAATAGAATTGGGTTCAGTATCACTCATCCTAGTCTTATGCTCATGGATATAATCAATATGGAAGGATGGGAGAATGTGAATTTGGCCAGAAATGGTGGTGTTACTTCTTCAAATGGTGCTGGTGGTTCTGATAATGGTTCAGGTGGAGTTACTCCAGGAAAGCCTAAAAGTTCCACCAGAAAGTATATCTGCACTTGTTGCGGCTGTTCTGTGAGGGCTACAAAGGTTGTAAACATTGGGTGTCTGGATTGTGGTACAGTTATGGTTGTAGAAGAAAAATAGAGAATATTTGAGGTTAAAAAATCTGTGACTGCTATTTGGTGGTGGCAGATTTTTTTATTGGTCAAAATCCGAAAAAATCCTCTATCAGGATTAACGCAGAACACATACGCAGTATAGCCTTACACCCCACTCCCCATATCAAAAAATGCTCACCTTTTGTTCTTATTGAGATTACAGCCTTTAGAGATACTTTCTCCAGAAATGGACTTTGGATGGTGATTTTGAGAAAGTGGGATTTTGAAAAGTGTATATCAAAAAGATTGTCATATCACGGGTTGTCCTGTATACTGGTAGAAAAGAACGAAAAGTGGGTGGATAGACCATGAGTGAGAAAAAGAAGTCCAGATATAAAGGGGTACACCAGAGAAAGAACGGGACTTGGTATTATAGGATAAAACGAGTGGATGACTATGGAAAACCTGCATATTATCAAGAAAGTGGGTTTAAGACTGAATTAGAGGCACACGAAGCAAGGATATTAAAATTGCGTAGGCTATCTGATTCAGAAGAGCCTTTTATTGTCTCGCCTGATAGGGGTATTGCCTTTGGTGAGCTGTTTAAAGAGTTTCTGGAAATTGGAATTGTAGACAGTGAAGCCTCTAAAAAGAAGTATCAAGCCTTATATAATGCTCAACTTTTACACTTAGAAGATAAGAATATCAATGATATTGAGGATGTAGATATAGACTTGATTTTCCTGCGTCTTTCATTAAAAAATCATAAGAAAAGTTATATTGATTCAGTAAGAAAATTGCTCAATCTCTTATTTAAGTATGCTGTTTTTGCAGAATATGCAGGAGAAAACCTTCTTGCAGCCATAAGCAAGGATAAGTATAAATTGCGTGTCCTAAGCCTTTTTTCTGGAATCGGAGCACCAGAACGGGCATTGACTAATTTGAAAGTAGATTATGAACTGATTAATTTTTGTGAGATAGATAAGAGAGCAGTTAAAGCCTACTGTCTACTGCATGGTACTGACCCGAATAAGAACTTAGGTGATATAGTAGAGGCAAGTTATCAAATTTTTGCACCTGAATGGGAAAGGTTCAGCTGGTTTACAGGTTTTGAGCCTAATACAGAAGAATATTTGACAATCCCTAATTTTGATATTCTATTTTTTGGATTCCCATGCCAGGATATATCTCCCTCTGGTTTGCAAAAAGGTCTTGCAGGAAAAAGAAGTGGTCTTTTCTTTAAGTCTATGCAGATAGCACTTATCAAAAAACCAAAGTTTGTCATTGCTGAAAATGTAGGTGCATTGGAAAAGCATAAGAACTTTGAAAGGGATTTTGCCCGTGTGTTAGAAGAGTTTGAGGATTGTGGATATAACTTCTATTATAAAACCTTAGATACACAGGATTATGGAATACCGCAGCATAGAGAAAGGGTTTTTATGGTTCTGGTTCGTGAGGATTTGGATGTTGATTTTAAGTTTCCAGACCCAATTCCAAAACCAGATACTGAGGAATGGGCAGCCAGTTGGTTTTTACCCGAAGTAGATAAGGAATACTATGCTACTCCAGAACAACTGGAAAGTCTAAGAAATTGTGAAAGTTTCAAGCCTAATTTTAAGAAGACAGTTATTTCCTGTATCACTACTAAATGGGGGACTCCTTCACATACACAACAGACCTTTGTAGTTGATGAAAAAGGAACAAGGTGTTTGAGCAGTCAGGAACTCATGAAGTTTCAAGGCTTTAAAGAGGAAGATGCTACTCTTCTTAGGGATAATGGATTTTCTAAAAATATGGTTGGAAAGTTGGTTGGCAATAGCATTTCTGTACCTGTCATACAGGCTATATTGAAGAACTTATTTGAAGTAGTATAGGTGAACGCTTATTGTGCTTTTCTCCATTTTGCAAAAGGTAAGTTTAGTTGAATAAAGGTGGTAAGATTGGTTGACTAAAACAGAGCAAATTAAGACTATGTTAGAAGAAGGAAAAACAGCACAGGAAACATATATTGTCCTTCAGGGTGTTTCTATGAGTTACATATATAAAGTTAGGTCGGAACACAGGAGAGTGAATCCGGGGGCATTTAAGACTGTGACACAGCAAGAGATTATTAGACTGTATAACAGAAGTGTTTCTCCCTCTGATATTGCTGCACAGATAGGATGCAGCAAACAGTATGTGTATAAGGTTTTAACGGGGAAAAGCAAAAAAGATATGCTTCCATTTATAAGAAGTTATCAGGTGCAAGATGAGTATTTAACTCCCCTTTATGCTATAATTCCCATTGCAAAGTACCTCAAGCCCTGCTCCACTATCTGGTGTCCTTTTGATTTGGAAGAAAGTCTATATGTAAGATACTTCAAGCAACAGGGCCATAAGGTAGTGGCTACGCATATCAATAATGGTCAGGACTTCTTTCAAACTGAACCACCTGAAAACTGTGATTATATAATCAGCAATCCCCCTTATAGTATGAAAACAGAAGTCTTTCAGAGATTGAATGATTTAGGGGTAGCTTTTGCCATGCTGGTCAGTAATGTAGGTCTTTTTTCTGCGAAAAGCAGATTTGAGGTCTTTAAGGATGGAATAGAACAAATGGTTTTTCCTGCAAGAATAGCCTATATGAAGAATTACGGGGATGATAAGCCTACCGCTAATCCACCTTTTGATAGTTGCTATATCTGTAAAAGTGTATTGCCTGAAAAGTTCATATTTGAAGACATAGATAAGAAAATCATTACTCTATAACTGAACGCCCTTTGTTCTTTTTTATTGAATACTTAAAATTATGAAGATACCCCTTGTGCCGTTAACGGCACAAGGGGTATCTGTTTTTGTCTGTGCATTTTCAAAAACTCATCACTGCTGACCGCTCTCCTAAAACTGAAGGGGTTTTTATTGTTCTGCTTACTTTTATAAACAAAGTTAGCAATTTTATAACCACTGTCCTTCTATTTAATAGAAATAGTGAACTTTTTTATAATTTATGTCCAAAAACCTAATATGACAATATCGAGGTGAACTGTTCATTTTGATATGTTCAAAATGACTCTATTACAGAAAAATTACATTATGATTTTTTCAAAAAAATATGCTCCATGGTTGTTGACGGAGAAAAGAATTTGCGATAAATTATTCTCACACCACAACAAACGAAACAGGACATATATTATAAAGTAAAAACTAACACTTGTCAATGAAAATATTCTGAACTGAAAATCAAAAATAGTTTGGACATAAAGCGAAGTTCTCCAACTGTTTAACGTAGGTTGGACAGATAACAGGACAGTTAGTCCTACATTATATAGGTA
Source organism: Intestinibacillus sp. (assembly GCA_963664255.1). Taxonomy (GTDB): domain Bacteria; phylum Bacillota; class Clostridia; order Oscillospirales; family Butyricicoccaceae. The sequence goes on from OY760938.1 coordinate 1,329,628, forward strand.
GTACATGGTTGTCATTGCGTGGGTTCGATTCCTACCACTATCAGGAGCCTCTTCGGGGGCTACTAAAATAATAAGGTGGTTTTTTAATGGGTAAAAATAAGATGGGTACAGTGGTACATGATAGGGAAGTAAATGTTAATAATGTTCAGACAGATACTTTAACTACAAAAATACCTTTGGATTGTATTGGTGAAGAAGGATTAAAAGCATTAGCATATTGGTACGTTGAGGATTTTGATTATGCTTACATTGATTGGGAAAAAGATGAAGTGGTTCTTACATATAAAGCGTATCATGTTTTGCCTGAAGGTTATGTTTCAGAAGTTGTTGGTTAAATGTTGTGTCCGGGGCGGCACCGGTGCCGCCCTACTGATAAAGAAAGTGAGGATTTTTATAGATATGAAAAAAGTTGATGTAAGTCTAATACCTGCACTCAATGCAGGTGTGGAGAAGTTATATGAGGAAAGGGCAAAAGAATCAGAAGAATTTGATAGACTAATAAACCCTTGGAATTATATGACCTTAGAGGAATTGGATTTCGAAGCAAGACATTGCACAAGCCAGACAGATACCTTTATATTAGCATTAAAAATACATAACATGGTAACACCCACAGCATGGGAAGAAATGAGAAAGAATTACATTTATTGAGATGACAAGTCTCTGATTATAAAAATATAGAAAGATAGGTGCATTATATAGTGTTAAAATTAATTAAAGAAAACATCCCCTTAAAACTTCGGGCAATGAATCAATGGGTAGGATTTATAATTTCCCCTGAGGGTAAGAAGATACCCATAGACCCCAAAGTTGAAGGAGATGGCAGGTGGGCCAGCATTTCAAATCCTGATAGTTGGGGGACATTTGAACAGGCTGCTAAGACTGTTGAAGTTGGTATGTGCGTGGCTATTGGTTTTGCTATGACCTCTGAAACAAATTTAATTTTTGTAGACCTTGATTGCCACGAGGATAAGTTAGAAACAGAAGAAGAAAAGGCAGATTTAAGAAAAAAGTACAATGCTATGTGTAGAGCTGCAAGTACATTTAGGACATATCAAGAGAAAAGTTTTTCTAGTGAGGGGGTTCACCTTCTGGCCTATGGCACTTTGGATAAAGATTTAAAAACAGGGACATCCCCTCTTATGCCAATAGAGATTTACACAGATAAAAGATTTGTAGTAATGACAGGTCATAGGATAAATGATTTTGAAATCAGTGAAGATGAGCAGGTAGTTAGGACTTTAAGGAAGCTACATAGTAATTATTTTCAGAAAAAATCACCTTCAAATAGCGGATTGGAAGATAAACCCTTGGTGGGTGTTATAGATAATGAAAAATATGATGATGACACAGTTTTGAAAATCGCCCTTAAAAATGAGGATTTTAAACTTCTATGGGAAGGTCAATGGGATAAGGTTCTGAATAAAGAAGGTGGGCAGAAATATACCCAACAACACTATGCTGATTTTGCTCTTATTCGTAAATTGACATTCTACACAGGTAATCACCTAGGGCAAGTAGAAAGATTATTCAGGCAAAGTCCTTGTTATCTATCCTATGGAAAGAATGGAAAGTATGTAAAATATGAGTCTGATATTAAAAAAGATATTCAGAAAGCAAGTTCCACCTGTACTGCTGTTTACACCCCTAAACCTATGAAAACTGATGTCACAAATATTTTGGTTGGTGGAGATAACTTGTGGACACCAGATTTTGAAGATATCAAGACAAAAATTGAAAATAGTGCCATTGATAATCCCTCTTTGAAAGGGAGAATGCTATCCTATATTGGTAAATACCGTTTCAGCAATGTTCTTTATATTGAGTATCTTTATACCTATGATTTGAACGTAAATGGCAACACGCAGATTGTTCGGAGAGTTTTAGGTGACCAGCTCATTTTCAGCAACAAGATGAACAGTTTTTTCAAATGGAATGGGAAAAAGTATGAAATGGTCAACGAAGAGGTTCTATACCATGTAATTACAGAAGTCCTTGCAATGGTTGAGCATAGTGTCTTTATGTGGGTAGTCAATGAGGTAATGGAAGCAGATGGGACTACTGTCATCAAAAAAGATGGAAAAACGGATGTGACGCAGAAGGATATTTTGGAATTAAGAGCACTTGAATATTTTAATAGGTGCAGCAGTATGGTCACGATTAAAAATTGTGCTGATATTTTCAAGAAGTTAAAGGGTATGTACCTGAATATGGATTTAACAGATTATCAGGAAAGTACATATATAAATCTTGAAAATGGTATACTTGACCTAACCAAAAAGGAACTGCTACCCCATAGCACAGAATACAGGCTACATAAGATAATGGGGTGTTCTTATGACCCGACAGCCACCTGCCCCACCTTTGATACTATGCTTGAAACCCTTTTTCCTGACGAAGAAGTTAGAAAAGAGATGTTAAAGGCCTTTGGATTATGTTTGGCCAAAGAGCAGGTACCTGCTAAAAAGGCACTGATGCTTTTAATTGGAGAGAAAGACACGGGTAAAACTACACTTATCAATTGTATTAATTCAGTTCTGGGGGAATATGGTACAAGCATAGATAATTCAGTTCTCATGCGTAGCCATAATCAGAAAAGTAATGTTGGTCCCGAGCTCCTTGAATTACGTGATACACTTTTAATCAGTACTTCAGAGGTTGCACAGGATGCACGGCTCGATAGTGCGAAAATTAAGGCTATGACGGGTAATACGATTATCAGCACCAGAAACCTTTATGATAAGAAGATGATAACGTTCTCTATCATTGGCCTGATTTTTATTGATAGCAATTATTCTCCTGCAATCCAAAATGACGAGGCCATGTGGTCCAGACTGAAAATCTTCAAATTCACAGAAAAAATAACAAACAAAGATAAAAACCTGCAGAAGAAGTTGAGTGAAGAAAAGGCTGGTATTTTCAACAGGCTTTTAGAGGGGCTACAGCTTGTACTCGAAGAAGGTGAAATCATTGAATGTCAATCTATGTTAGAAGCCAAAGAGCAGTACAAAACTGAAATGACAGTAACGGAACAATTTATAGGTGATTGTCTGATTATCAGCGAAACTGATACAGACAGGGTTGCTACAACAAAGATTTTTGAAACCTATCAGAACTGGTGTAAAGATAACGGATTTTACCCTATGATAAGGAATAAGTTTTATACTGAAATGGCCTCTTATGTAGACAGGAAAAAGAGCGGCACAGAATATTTTATTCGTGTTCGCCTGTCTGAACTGGGCTACCTGTACTCACATATGAAAGAAAAGACCCCTCAGCAGTTTGCTAAAGATAAGAATAAATTGCTGGAAGGGAAAGATAGTCAGCTTGGTTATGATACTCTGAAAAAGACCTACTATCAACGTTCAATAAACTGGTTTTCTGAAAATATTATCAGCACTACCCATAAGGATATTTTATTTACTCAATATTCAGTCTACACAGAGTGGTGTATACGTCAAAGTCTAATGCCCCTGATAGCAAAGGATTTCAATACAAAGGCAGGCTACCTCTATGATAATCTTACTGCAAATAAGCCAACAAATGAACTGCTTGCAAAGGCAGCGGATATATGGAGTTAATGCTTAGTAGCCCCGCTGGTCGGCGGGGCTACTACTATCTATAAAATATCTTGTCATCATAGGATTTGGAAAGAAGTCAAGAAAAGGTTAAAATACATGGATTGGCATCCAGTCTCCCAAAATCCAAGTGCTACCTCTCTTTTATGTTGATTTAACAGTCAATGGGTGACCATGGATTTTGGGTGGAACTAAAAAAACTTTTTTCAAATCCGGAGAAAAAAATTAAGAGGTAGTATCTCTATGATGTAAAAATAGTTTCATCCTCACCCACCCAAATTCCAGAATCGTAGTTTGGCTTGTCATTGTTGAGGATACCTTAGGGTGACTTTGGGAGTTTGGGAGACTGGAGTTTATTGTAGCAATGACAATGAAAAATCAGACTATCTCCCAAAAGGCAGAATGACGTAGTTTACGTGAAGTTTTGATAGTGTAGCATCAAGTTTTCTACTGCTAGTTTTGCACCAGCATATTTTTTCACTTTTTTTCAATCTAATCTATCCCCCACCACCAAATGAACACTTCCTGTTCCTTAATCTCAAAAAATATGAAAAAATTATGCCCTACTTAAAGAAAAAATAGAACTGGACATATATAGAATTTGTTTTGACTGATACGAAGATTTTGGAAGACATAAACCCAAAGTGGCTACAGTTGGAATTATTATAAGTATAGGGGGTGAAAATCATATGAAAACAAACGTGAATGTATTTTTTGACGTACCAGAGAGAGCATATAAGGTTTTAGAAATGATTTCAGAACAAAGTATGCAGGTAGACCTATATTGCATGGGTCAAAACAAAATCTTGTTAGCAGCAAGTTTAGAAGAAGATTGTAGTGATTTAGAGTTAGAGGATGAAAATGAGGATTGGGAAGATATAGCAGATTTTGAGGATTTTCCATTTTAAGGGGGTGAAGTAAATGTCAAAGTATTTAAGTACAGCAGTCATAGGGGTAAAGGCAGGCAAGGACAAGGCTTCTCAAAATGTAATGGTACAGCAAACGGGGCAAATGGTTACTAAGTGCTGTAATAACAATATTGAGGTAGTAGACAGTTTTGTAACTCATGGTGGTCTTAAAGATTTTAAGAAAGAAGCCTTGAAAATATTTGAGAAAAAGTCTTACAGATATTTAATCTTATATGCACCTTCACAAATTACGGATAGTCAGAAAGAGTTTAAGGAGTTTGTTGTTGAATTAGAAGAGTTTTATGGCATAGAGGTAAAGCAGTTAAGGCCTTAACGCAATTTTCATCAGGAATAGATTTTAGACCTTCCCAAAAGGGGGATTTTGGGACACTGATAAGTGGTGTTTTTAAGTGTCGGAAAATCGACCCATATTTTCCGACCGCCTATTATTTCTATGTTTTTGGTATTAAAAAATGGTGTTTCCATGAAAAACAGGTGTTGAAAACAGGTTAAGTGTCGAAAAATAATCTTCCCAAAAGGGGGATTTTGGGAAGGTCATGTCAAAAAATTCAGTGGCTTGTAATTTGGGGGCACTGAATTTCAAAATTAGGTGCGTTGATTTTGTGGGATAAAAACTACTTACGAAAACATTCCCGAAATCGGGGATTTCGGGACGATTGAAGGTGATAGTCATGATATGGGCTTATGTGTTAGAAAATATGGACTTAGAGGACAACCGGAGCAATCAAAATCTATTTTTACTGATTAGTGATTTACAGATACCAGAAGACAACCAGTATTTTGATAAGGATTTACATAGAACAGAGTTATACAAGTTGATAGAAGTCCTTCAGTCTGGGGACAGGCTGGCTATCCGGTCAGTCATGGATTTAGCAGATACCTTATCAGATTTGATAAGTGTATTTCAAAAACTCAGGAATAAGAGCATTATACTGTGTAGTTGCTTGGAACCATATCTATGCGGGGATGATTATCTGGACACACTCAACGGATTTGTCAAACTGTATGTAGATTTTGAGAAGAAGAAACAGCAGCAATCCTATCAGAAGGCCTTGGATAGTGGTTCTGTAGGCAGACCTGCGAAAACAAAAGAGATAGAGCAGGCAATTTCTATGTATCAATCAGGTAAATACAAGGTTAATCAAATTGAGGCTGTGACGGGTATCAGCAAGTCTACTTTATACAGATACCTAAAGAACGAAAAGTGTTCAGATTTCAACGAGTTTTGAAGTTATGGATGTTACTTCGTTAAATATAGAGAAAACGAAAAAGTATTTATTTTCAATGGGTTGAAATCTAAACTTGTAATTATACGAAATAATTTGTTGGTTTTTAACGCAATTTTAGTAAGGAGGATGATGAAAATGGCAAATAAGAAAACGAGAGCGGCCAGTAGAGAAGAATTTGAATTAATAATATCAACTATCAGGACTGGTTTTACTTCTGTTACTGGCGAAAGAGTAAAACCAAACAATAGGATAGCAACAGCACTTACACTGCAAGCAAATTTGGGCTTGAGGATAGGTGATATTATGAAATTGAGGTTAACAGATATTATATTTGAAAGTGGCAGATACCATTTAAATATTATAGAAGAAAAAACTAGAAAAAAGAGGACATTTACCGTTCCAGGAGAAGTTTACACCTATTTACAGTCATACGCTTTGGAAAAAGGGATAAAACCAAAGCAAAAACTATTTGATGTTACGGTTAGAGCAGTACAAAGTCATTTGAAATTGGTGTGTGACTATTTGGGGTTAGAGAATATTGGAACCCATTCTTGTCGCAAGTTCTTCGCAATGAGTATATACAATCAAAATGACTGTAATGTGGAATTGGTGCGGGAACTTCTTCAACATTCAAATGTGGCTGTTACGCAGCACTATCTAAGTGTAGATACTAAACAGGTGGAGCAGGCTTTAAGCAAACATATTGTTTTACCTACATAAATAAATATTAAAGAACACATAGAACTCACACTATGTGTTCTTTTTCTATTTCAATGGGACTGTTGAAAAAAGAAATTTACATAAAAAAACGAAGAGCAGGACAGTTACAGGGAAAATGCACATAAATCACTCCTGATACCAGTAATAGAGTGAAAGTTTCACTTTCAAATTATTAGTTAAGGGAGATTTACATATATGAGTATTTCAAAAGAATTAAGAGAAAAGTATCAAACCAGACTGTTATCAGAACAGATTGTAGCAAAAGAGTTGGGTATTCCTAAAAAAGCAGTTCAAGAATTGATTTCTTCTGGTGAGTTACAAGCAGTGGAAGTATCGGGCAAAGCCTTAGTCCCAATCTTGTCACTTGCTTCTATGTTGGGAGAAAAAGAAACTGTGGATTTTGGGCAACATGGCCCTGTACACAATCCCTCTGAAGAGTTAACATGCTCGTTGACCAATAATGAGTTGGTTCAAGAGATACCAGAGGAGGCTAAGGATATGGTTTATACGGGAGCAATTTCTACCCTAAAGGATGGTAGATTTATGGTTCAAATTAATAAGGGTAAAAAAGCAGATGGTAGTAGGGATAGAGAGAGCAAGAGTTTTAAAGATAAAATTCAGGCTCAAAAGTATCTGGATAGTAGACTGACGATACTGAATGGAATAAAAAGCGTTCATGTTTCTATGGATATGCCCATGATGCAGACCTTTACCATGCCGATTGTAGATATGTCTAGATATACAGATAAGACCTTTGAGCAGTACGCAGTAGACACCTTGAATACTGGTGTAGGCAAGGCTACAAGTAGAACCATTGAGGGCTATAGGCTTTCTCTATTCCAAGTAAGCAAGCATATTGGAAATACCAAAATGACGGATATTGATGTAATCCAACTTAGAAAAATGTTTGAAAAGCTGTCGTATTATTATGTTAAAAGCACCTTGAGGAAGGCATACAACACAACCAAAATGATTTTTGAACTTGCACTTTCAAGTGATGATATTCCCAGCAATCCTTTTATCAAGTTAAAGTGCCCTACCAGTAAAAAGGTTGTAGATATGCAAAAAGAGCCTTATTCAGATGATGAGATTAAAACAATTCTAAAAGAGGCAAAAGACTATCAAAATCCTGTGCTATATCCTATTTTTGCTGTTTTGGAGTGTACAGGAATGCGTCCTGGGGAATTAAGGGGATTGGAGTGGAGCAGGTTTAATGCAGAAGATAAGACCATAAGAATCGTTCAGGCAGTCAGCAAGGCATATGAGGAAATTCAAAGTATTAGCCAAAAGACCAAGGCAACAGAATTTATAAGCGTTACTAAAAACGCTTACGGTGTAAGGACACTAAAACTATCTGATTTAGCAGTTGCGGCACTTCTGGATTGGAGAAAGACACTCGATACTTATAAAGCACCAATGAAAAACAGCCCATTCATTTTTCCTTCTCAAAAAGGCAGTTTCAGCAGCGAAAGTTCTATCAAGTGTGTTATGCAAAGATTTGTTAAAAAAGTAGGCATTGAGGATATAGGACTTATCCTTTACCGGTTCAGACATACTATGTGTACTCGTTTAATTCTGGATGGTCAGCCTATCCCTGTCATTCAAAGAATTATGGGAGATAACACAGTAGATGTTATTATGAGGATATATACTCACGTTACACAGGAGCAGGCTATGAAATCTTGTGGGGATTACTATGATAAACTCAATCAGAAGCACTTGGAAAACGTAATATGATGACAACAATAAGATATGTAGAAGTGCAGTCACCCTGTGGATAAAGGGTGACTGCACTTCTCTTCAAGTTGAGGTGATGGTAATTACACGAGCAGGATTTGCGATAGTTTTTGCATAAACCGCAGCATTTCCAAAGTACTGAGAGCCTGAGAACTTACCTATGCGGGTATTGCCATTTGCATCAAACCCTTTAATAATAGGAGTATACCCGTACTCTCTCATGATGTATCTCACCATCCAACCAATATTACGACGATTTGGGGCATTACAATCTGGAGCATTATGATTCAAAGGGAATAATGTGCAGTTTGCAAACCTATTCTCGAGCTCTTTCACCACTCCTGATAAAGAAGGCAAACCGAGGTCTGCTAACACTATCATCTTGTTTACAGATTCAGGAGAAGATAGGTAATCCATAATTGTTTCCGTGTCTGCATTTTTTTCAATAGAACTACTGTTAAAAAAATCTTGTGTTATGCTCATTTGGGACCTCCTTAAAATCAATATAGCGTTATGCAATATAGTATAGTAGATAAAGTTAAGAATGTCAAGAACTATATAGCAAATCGTAGTATAGTTATTCAAGAGAGAATCCCTTAGTCAAATAATACTGTAGAGATATTATGATGGCAACTTGATGACACAATATATAAAAGTTGATAAAAACATAGGTTTTGATATAATATTTTTGGCATCAATGGGCAACAGGGCATCAAAAGCAACAGGCTTTAAACCCTTATAAATCAAGGGATTTATGGCTTGCCTGTTGCCTTCGTAATGAGCAGGTCGCGGGTTCGAGTCCCATTATCAGCTCCAGAAAAACTGCCTTTCAGAAGTGAAATGGCGGTTTTTCTTAACTTTTAAAACATTTGAAATTGTGTGCTGAATACCTTTTCCGTGATTTGTCCGTTATGGCGAAAAAATAAGACCGTATGCACTTCCGAGCGAGAGCGCATACGGTCTTTTCTTATGCCTTGTTACGGGTCGGGTATAGGATGTCCTCAAGGACTTCTGCAGCCACTGCATCGGCGGTCTGGATAGCGTGGGCATAGATTTTGTTGGTGGTATTTGCGTCCGAGTGTCCAAGCCGAGAAGCCACCGCTTGCATATTCGTGCCTGCCGCAATCAACAGCGTGGCATTGGTGTGGCGCAGTCTGTGCACATGAATTGGCGGCAAGTCGGTTTTGTCGATAAACTCCCGAAACCAACTTGTAATCGTGTCGGGGTGGATGGGTTCGCCGTTCCAAGTCATAAACAAACGGTCATGGTCGTTCCATTGGTCACCCAGTTTCAGCCGTTCCTGTAGCTACCATGTGCGATATGGGCGCAGCAGGGCAAGGGCAGACGGGAAAATTTTGATAGCACGGCTCGAACTGCTGTTTTTGGTTTCATCACAAAATACGCCGATATGCGGCAGATACTGCGAGGTGCGGCGAATCTGCATACCGGACTTTTCAAAGTCAATATCTTTCCATCCCAAGCCGAACAGTTCCCCACGCCGCATACCTGTATATAACAGCAGCGATATACTTCACATCACGGCGCACGCCCTTTTCCTGCAAATTGCGATAGAATGCGGCAAGGTGGTGCGGTTGTAGCTTCTCCAAACGCACGTGCCCAATAGCGGCGTTAATGAGCGGCATAAAGCCCCGATAGCCTGCAATGGTGCGGGGGCGCAGACGGATTTCCGCATAGTCTTTATCCTCCGTTCTTTATCTGTGGGACTGACCCGCTCGCGTCATCTTCCTGCCTATTGCTCTCACTCACAGGGATATGGTCGCGGACTTTAAAGGTTTTCGTTCCCTTTGGGTTTGTCCCTTGGTATAATTATATCATCTCATACTGCACCCAGTATGCATGGTTAAATTCTGTACCCATGATGATATTATGATATAATAGTTACATGTTAGGAGGTGGAAAGATGGGAAAAACATCAAGCGCAGTCAAAGATAGATACAATGCCAAAGCATACGATGAAATCAAGGTGCGCGTGAAGTCCAGCGAAAAGAATGCTATCAAGCAGTATGCTGAGGGCAGAGGGGAATCCGTGAACGGCTTTATCAACCGCACCATAGCGGAAACTATGCAGAGGGATAAAACGGGTGCATAAAAGAAATTTTTATGGGGTGAGATAATGAATAGTCCGAAAGCGAGCTGCCCAGAAATTGTTTATCACTTTGGTGTTTATGCACACCAAAACAGGAAAGGTGGTGCGAAGGAGGATGTGGGTTCCGTGCTTCCTAAACGCACGAAACGGATTTTTTAGAACCTTCCCCAAAAACGCTTGACATCCCCGCAAATCCCGCATATACTAAGGAAAAGAGAATTTAGAGAAACCGCTGATGTGGAGATCAAAGCAGTTCGTGCACGCACAGAGAGTCCGGGGATGCTGGAAGCCGGATCGAACGCAGTCTGCCAAATGGACCACGGAGGGCACGGCGAACCGCTTTTTGCGCAGTATCCCGTGACGTTTGACGTGCGTTATGCGTCGGGAATATGCTAGTATTCCGCAAAGTGTACGGGGTTTTCTCCGTAAAACAAGGTGGCACCGCGACCATTTAACAGGTTCGTCCTTGATATTTGAACAAATTCAAATGTCGGGGGCTTTTTTTATGCCCTCGCACAAAGGAGGAAATATTTATGAAACTGACACCCACACTGGAAGCCCTGCAAAGCTTTGCCGCACAAGGGATTTACCGCACCGCACCGGTCAGCATGGAAGTACAGGGCGATTTCATCACACCCATCCAAGCACTGCGTGTGCTGCAAAACGTCAGCCGTCACTGCTATTTATTCGAAAGTGCAGAGGACCAGCAAAAGTGGGGGCGATACAGCTTCCTTGGCTATGACCCCAAGCTAGAGCTTTCCTGCTGCAGAGGTGCACTTACCCTGCGCGGCGAAACCACCGAAACGATGCAGGTCACGCACCCAGGTGACACCATCCGCAAAATTCTAGCCGCGCACAAAAGCCCGCGCATCGAGGGACTGCCCACCTTCACCGGCGGTTTGGTTGGCTACTTCGGCTATGATTACATCAGCTATGCCGAACCCTCTCTTAAGCTACACGCACAGGATGAGGATTCCTTCAAGGATGTTGATTTGATGCTGTTTGATAAGGTCATTGCGTTCGACAACGCACGCCAAAAGCTGATTTTAATCGTCAACATCCCGCTGGAAAACCTAGCGCAAGGCTATGCCGATGCCCAAAACACCCTTCGTGAGATGCTGCATCTGCTGCAAAACGGTGCACCTGCACCGCATACACCGCTGAAATTGAAAAGTGCATTTGCACCCCATCTTGCCAAGCCTGACTATTGTGCCATGGTGGAAAAGGCAAAGCAGTATATTTATGACGGCGATATTTTCCAAGCCGTGCTGTCCAACCGTATGGAAGCACAAATGGAGGGCAGCATTCTGGATGCCTACCGTGTGCTGCGCACCACCAACCCCTCCCCCTATATGTTCTATTTTTCCAGTAACGATATTGAAATTGCAGGCGCCTCTCCCGAAACCCTCGTGAAGCTGGAAAATCGTGTCCTGCACACATTTCCACTTGCCGGCACACGTCCGCGCGGCAAGACCGAAGCCGAGGATTTGGCACTGGAACAAGAACTGCTTGCGGATGAAAAAGAATGCTCGGAGCACAATATGCTCGTAGACCTCGGGCGCAACGACATCGGCAGAATCAGCGAAATTGGCTCTGTCGAAGTGGAAGACTATATGTCCATCCTACGCTTTTCCCATGTCATGCACATCGGCTCAACGGTGCGTGGTATTCTGCGAGAGGATTGCGACGCGATTGATGCAGTCGATGCCATTTTACCCGCAGGCACGCTTTCTGGTGCACCAAAAATCCGCGCCTGTGAAATTATCGATGAGCTGGAAGGCTTAAAGCGTGGCATTTATGGCGGTGCGATTGGCTATATGGACTTTACAGGCAACCTTGATACTTGTATTGCCATTCGTCTTGCCTATGCCAAAAACGGCAAGGTGTTTGTGCGTTCTGGGGGCGGTATCGTTGCAGACAGCGACCCAGAGGCAGAATATCAAGAACGTACCAACAAAGCCGGCGCTGTGATGGATGCGCTGCGCATTGCGGCGGAGGGCATTGACGAATGATTTTACTAATTGATAATTATGATAGCTTTTCCTACAACCTCTATCAGCTGATTGGTTCGATAGAACCCAATATCCGTGTCATCCGCAACGATGCCATGACCGTTGCCGAAATTGAAGCCCTCGCGCCCTCGCACATCTTTCTTTCCCCAGGTCCCGGAAAACCCGCCGATGCCGGTGTTTGTATTGAAGTGGTGCAGAAGTTGGGCGAAACATTCCCGATTTTCGGCGTTTGTCTGGGACATCAAGCCATTTGCGAAGCGTATGGCGCAACCGTCACCCACGCCAAACAGCTGATGCACGGCAAGGTTTCCCGTGCTACGCTGGACACGCAGAGCACACTGTTTCGTGGCATGGCACCTGAAATTGATGTGGCACGCTATCATTCTCTGGCAGCCTTGCAGGAAACTATGCCAAACTGCCTGCAAGTGACGGCGCAGACTGCCGATAGGGAAATCATGGCAGTGCAGCACACTGCAAATTCTGTTTACGGCGTGCAGTTTCATCCGGAATCCATCCTTACGCCAGACGGCTTTTCCATTGTCCGCAATTTTTTACAATAAGACGCGTAATTTGGTAACCATTCACTGATTGGGAGGCATGAATATGATTAAAGAAGCAATCCAAAAGCTGACACAGCGACAGGATTTGGCGTATGACGAAGCGCTGACCGTGATGAATGAAATCATGGGCGGGCACGCGAGCGATGTGCAGATGAGTGCCTATCTGACCGCACTGTCAATGAAGGGTGAAACCATTGACGAAATCACCGCTTCTGCGGCGGCGATGCGGGCGCACTGCATCAAGCTGCTGCATGATATGGCGGTATTGGAAATCGTCGGCACGGGTGGAGATGGTGCAAACTCCATCAACATTTCCACCACGGCGTCCATCTTGATTGCCGCCGCAGGTGTGCCCGTTGCCAAGCACGGCAATCGTGCCGCTTCCAGCAAATGCGGTTCTGCGGATGTTTTGGAAGCCCTTGGCATCAACATCACGATTCCTGCTGAAAAAAGTGCGAAACTGCTTGAAGAAATCGGTATTTGCTTCCTGTTTGCACAAAACTATCACATTGCGATGAAATATGTTGCGCCTGTCCGCCGCGAACTCGGCATTCGCACCATCTTTAATATTTTGGGGCCGCTCGCCAATCCTGCTGGGGCAACTATGCAGGTGATGGGTGTGTATGACAGCGCACTCCTTGAACCCTTGGCACGTGTGCTGTCCAACCTTGGGGTTCACCGTGGCATGGTCGTTTACGGTGAAGACCGACTGGACGAAATCTCCATGAGCGCACCCACGCAAATCTGCGAAATCCGTGAAGGTGCTTTCCAGCAATATACCATCTCTCCCGAGGATTTCGGCTATGCCACTTGCGACAAATCCGAATTAGTGGGCGGTGCACCCAGTGAAAATGCTGCGATTTCCCGGGACATTTTGTCCGGCAAAGAACGTGGTGCCAAGCGCGGTGCAGTGGTGCTCAACGCAGGTGCGGCGCTGTACATCGCAGGCAAAGCAGACACCCTTGCCGCAGGCGTTTCCCTTGCGGAGCAAACGATTGAAAGCGGTGCGGCGGTGCAAAAGCTCGAAGAATTCATCCGCCGCTCCAATGAGGCATAATCCGATGACAATTTTAGAACAACTGGCGGAAACCGCAAAAGCACGGGTCGCGGAAGCGAAAAGCCACATCTCCCTAAAGGAAATGCAGCAGCGTGCCCAAGCCCATCCAACCCCAAAAGACTTTCCTTTTCGGCAGGGGTTACAGCCAAAAGGGATGTCTTTTATCTGCGAGGTGAAAAAGGCTTCGCCATCCAAAGGCATCATCGCCGCCGATTTCCCGTATCTGGAGATTGCCCGCGACTATGCCGCGGCAGGTGCGGCTGCGATTTCGGTGCTGACCGAACCCAGCCGTTTTTTGGGCAGTGACCAATATTTGCAGGAGATTTCCGATGCGGTGCAAACACCGACTCTGCGTAAGGACTTTTTGGTCGATGCCTATCAGATTTATGAAGCAAAAACCCTTGGTGCTTCTGCGATTTTGCTGATTTGTGCGATTTTGTCGGATGAACAGCTGTCCTCCTATTTGGAGCTTGCACACAGCCTCGGTCTGGATGCACTGGTGGAAGCGCATGACGCCACCGAAGTAAACCGTGCCTTGCAAGCGGGCGCGGACATCATCGGTGTTAATAACCGTGATTTGCACACGTTTGAGGTGGACATTCACACCAGTGAGCGTCTGCGCGATTTGGTGCCACGTGAAATTTTGTTTGTGTCGGAAAGCGGGATTCGTACCCCAGAAGACATCGCCCGCTTGTCTGCCTGCGGGGTGAATGCCGTGCTGATTGGCGAAACCTTTATGCGTTCTGCTGACAAAAAAGCCGCACTGGATGCGCTGCGAGGTGCATCATGCAGCTAAAATTCTGTGGATTACGCCGTGCGGAGGATATTGCCGCCGCCAATGCCTATCCGCCGGATTATGTAGGGTTTGTCTTTGCAGAAAGCCGTCGCCGCGTCACGCCAGAGCAAGCGCGTGACCTTTCTGCACAGCTTGCCTCCAACATCAAAACGGTCGGCGTGTTTGTAAACGAACCCATCCCGCGGTTATTGGAAATCGCCAATACGGCAAACCTCTCGGTGCTACAACTGCACGGAGATGAAGATGCCGCTTATATTGCGCAGGTGCGTGCGCAGTGGAATGGTGTTTTATGGAAAGCTGTGCGTGTACAAACCGCAGAAAGCTTGCTTTCTGCCAATGCGTTAGAAGTCGATGCCCTGCTGTTGGACGCGTTTTCGCCCCTTGCCTATGGCGGCACGGGAAAAACCGTCGATTTTGACGTAATCGTGTGCAATCGTCCCACCAAGCCGTTTTTTCTGGCGGGCGGACTGCACGCAGGCAATCTAGCACACGCCATCCAACTGACCCATCCACAGGGTGTGGATATTTCGGGCGGCATTGAAACCGATGGTTTAAAAGATGCCGCAAAAATGCAGCAGCTTTACGAATTGATACGAGGTGCAAAATGAAACAATATGGAAGATTTGGTCCGTATGGCGGACAATACATTCCGGAAACCCTCATGAATGCGATGATGGAACTGGAAACCGCCTACCGCAAATATCAAAATGACCCTGATTTTTTAGCGGAACTGGATGATTTATATCGCAATTATGCAGGACGTCCCAGCATACTGTATCATGCCAAGCGCATGACGGCGGATTTGGGCGGTGCCAAGATTTATCTCAAGCGTGAAGATTTGAACCATACCGGCTCGCATAAAATCAACAATGTCTTAGGGCAGGCACTGCTTGCCAAGCGTATGGGCAAAACGCGCCTCATTGCGGAAACCGGTGCAGGGCAGCATGGCGTTGCCACTGCAACTGCCGCCGCACTGCTCGGCATGGAGTGCGAGGTCTATATGGGCAAAGAAGACACTGACCGTCAAGCGCTCAACGTATACCGCATGGAACTGCTTGGTACCAAGGTGCATCCCGTCACCAGCGGCACGATGACGCTGAAAGATGCCGTCAGCGAAACCTTCCGTGAGTGGACGAGCCGCATTGACGACACCCACTATGTTTTGGGTTCTGTCATGGGGCCTGCTCCGTTCCCGGAAATCGTCCGTGATTTTCAGGCGATTATCAGCCGCGAAATCAAGGCGCAGATGCTGGAAGCGGAGGGCAAACTGCCGAATGTTGTCATGGCATGTGTTGGCGGCGGTTCCAATGCCATCGGTGCATTTTATGACTTCCTTGAGGACAAGGACGTGCGTCTGATTGGCTGCGAAGCGGCAGGACGCGGTGCAGATACGCCAGAAACAGCGGCAACCCTCACCACTGGTACGGTTGGTGTGTTCCACGGTATGAAAAGCTATTTCTGTCAGGATGAATATGGTCAAATCGCACCGGTTTACTCCATTTCTGCGGGTCTGGACTATCCGGGCATTGGGCCGGAGCATGCCCACCTGCATGACATTGGACGCGCCCAATATGTGCCTGTTACCGATGACGAAGCGGTCGAAGCCTTTGAATATCTGTCTCGCATGGAAGGCATTATTCCTGCGATTGAAAGCGCCCATGCAGTGGCATATGCCAAAAAGCTGGCACCCACCATGTCCAAGGATGAAACCCTCGTCATCAATATCTCTGGACGTGGAGATAAAGATGTTGCCGCCATTGCACGATATAAGGGGGTTGATTTGCATGACTAAAATCCACAAGGCATTTGAGAACGGCAAAGCATTCATTGCGTTTGTCACGGCAGGTGACCCTTCTTTGGAGGTCACCGAAGAACTGATTTACGCCATGGAAGAAGCGGGTGCTGACCTAATTGAAATCGGCATCCCATTTTCCGACCCCATGGCGGAGGGCATTGTGATTCAAGAGGCCAACGAGCGTGCGCTCGCAGGCGGATGCACCACCGACAAGGTCTTTGATTTGGTGGAAAAAGTGCGCCAAAAGACCCAAATTCCGTTGGTATTTCTGACCTACTTAAACCCAATTTACACCTATGGCAAGGAGCGTTTTCTTTCCCGTTGTGAAGCCGCAGGCGTGGATGGGCTCATCATTCCCGATTTGCCGTTTGAGGAAAAGGAAGAACTGCGCGAGGTTTGCAACGCCCATCAAGTGGACATCATTTCCATGATTGCGCCCACCTCGCATGACCGCATTGCACGCATCGCCAAGGAAGCCACTGGCTTTCTATATTGTGTGTCTTCTCTTGGCGTTACAGGTGTCCGTACGGAAATCAGCACCAATATTGCAGAAATGGTGTCGCTCATTCGCCAATCAACGGATTTGCCGTGTGCGGTTGGTTTTGGCATTTCCACACCCGAGCAGGCAGCGCGAATGGCGCAGGTTTCCGATGGTGCTATTGTCGGCAGTGCGATTGTAAAGCTCGTCAAAGAGCATGGACAGGACTGCGTACCCATTGTCCGTGATTATGTAAAGCGCATGAAGGATGCCGTTGCTTCCATGCAATAAGCATCCCTTATAACGCTGTAAATCCCGTTTGAAAGTGTCTAATACGACGCTTCCAAACGGGATTTTTTCGGTCATACAAAAAACAGAACCCATACATCTGTATGGGTTCTGTACGCTACACGATTAGAAATGGGTTGGCGTAATTGCTTCGTAATCCTCCAGTGTGCCGCCGTTCATGAAGCAGTCAATAATCTGCTTGCCGAGCGGAGACAGTTCCGGCGTGTCGAACTTCTTGAGTTCGTCACGGAAGAAGTCGCTCAAAATGGTTGCGCCCTTGTCATAGCCTTCTATGCCCATGCGATCCTGTGTTTCGCAACGCAGGAACTTGGAGCGGATACGCTGACCATCAATGGTCATATCCTTCAGCGCATAGCCGAGCAGAGGGCAACGAGCCGGCTCCAAATGCTCCTTACGGATTTTTGCGCCACGACGTGCCAAATACTCACGAGAGAGCCATTCTGCCGCAAAACCAACACGATATACACCGATATGCTGGTTCGGAATCAAGATATAGCGGGTATTCGGGCAGTTCATAATCTGCTCGAGGAGCAGGTTTGCCTGCTTGACACGCAGACCGGTTGCGAACGGCCAATACGAGCCAACGCCTTCGCTCTTCAGCTCTCCGCCGCCTACGATGGACGGGTTTTTGAAGCCGCGCGGTGCAACCAAACGCCAGAGCCATGCCAATGCGGGCGGAATGATGTGCATCATGCCCATGATGCCATAGTTCGGGTCCTCTGCGGTGGAGGGAGGCATACGAACGCCAAACGAACGCACGTCTACTTCAACTGGATCCTTGACAATGTTCGGCACCTTCCAGCGCGGGACAATCGCACGCGGGTTCGGGCAGGGCTTGCCGTTGGAATCCAAGGTGTGCTCCCAAATCAGCAGGGTGGTGTTCGGATGTCCTTCCATATTGAAGAAGCACAGCGGTTCGTCCGGCTCGGTGCAGATTCTTTCGTAAACCGGGTCAGAACCGTAATGGGTGACACCGTCCATACGCAGGAACCAGCCATCTTCGCCGTCCACGAGCACCAGCTTGCCGCTCTTATTCTGCAGTCCCGGGTAGCAGGTTGCCATGTCGTCGCAAACCGGCTCAATCTTGCAGGTTTGCCCCACGCTGATGATGGTCGGCTCGCCTGTCACGGTGTTGGTGGACAGGAGCACAGTGCCGTCATCCAAGCGGGAAACGTCCTGCAGCATTTCGCTCTTGCCGCCGCCGGAAGCACCTTCGTGCATGATGACCATTTCATTTTCATAAGGGGTAATCACACGACCTGCGGAAGCATGTGCAGTGACCCAATCCTCTGCCTCACCGATGTCGAGCAACACGGAATAGACACCCTTCTTTGCAGACGGGCCCGGATACAGATTATAAGAAAACACTTCGTGGCAGTCGTCCAAACGGTTGTGTACCACGACCTGACGTCCGTCAAACTTGGTGTGACGGAACGGCGGCGCAACATAAACGATGGCACGCGGCGTATAGCCTTCGGTTTCTACTGCGGAAACGAAGCCCTGCAAATGTGCCAGCGCAAAGGCAAAAAATGCGGCATTCTTCGGACATACCAAGATAGAGCCATAGCCATAAATATTACCGCCCGAATTAAACGGCATGATAATGAGCTCCTGCTCCTTGAACCAATCCATGGTTTCCTTTCGCAAATCCGCAAAAGGATAGCCATATTTTTCGGCAAAGCGCGGCTTGTCGGTCGGCTTATCGTCTGCAATGCGCATGCAGTCCGGGTCGCGGCGGCGCATATAATCTTCCATATAGTTTACAGAAGCACCATTCTTACACCGTGTGACATCGGCTTCTTTCACCAATCCCTTGCCGGGCACGTCATACACAACATCGAAGATGTCGACATTCTCCGGTCCGAAAACCATTTCATACAGTTCTGCTTTTGTGGTCGGTACTGAAACACCCTTACAGTTTTCAATGACATCGGTCAATTCATCTGTAAATGTGAATTTTTTCAGCAATGCATCCATCCGTTTATCCTCCTTCACAACCGACGCTTCCTCAAATCTTGTGTAGCTGACCTGATAGAACGCCGCGTTTCATATAAATAACAGTTCCTAGCTTGATGCGCTTGAAGCCCAAACTTTTCTTTATATATTATACTACCTTCCTGCGTGTTCCGTCAATCCCTCATTTTTCATTTTTGCAATTTTTTATTTCTAAACTTGCAAAATACATAAAATTCATAAAAATTTTTTGGCGGTTATCTGCAACAAACATTCTTTTTTCTGGAAACCAGATGGTTTTTTCCGGTGCTTGCACGTTAAAATTAGGATACCCCTATGCAAAATTGCAAAAATCTACTATAATAGAGAGCAATCGATACTAAATACTTAGGAGATTTGTTCTGCCATGAAACCAAAAATTTGTTCCCTTCTTCTTGCAGCCACCCTTTTACTCACACCATGTTCGCAGGCATTAGCGGCGGAAAATGCAGCAGCCACCGATGAAACCGCTTCGACTGGCACGATATTTGTCGATTCCGTCACAGAAGATGCCACGCCGTCCGCATGGGCTGCCGATGACATACAGCGCGCCATAGATGCCGACCTCGTGCCAGATGAACTGCTCGGTGCATGGCATCGCCCCATCACGCGGCTGGAATTTGCCGACCTATTGACCTTGCTCATCCGCAGCCGCGGCTATGGCTTTAGCCCTGTTACGACAGAAAATCCGTTTTTAGACACAGAAAGCGAAAATGCACGCCGTTTATGCAATCTTGGTGTGATGACGGGCACCTATTTCAACGCCTTTTCGCCAGAGCTTCCCCTAACGCGGGAAGCCGCAGCCGCAACGGTGTTTCGCTTGGCATCCACTGTAACGCTGCCGACGCCGTATCCGGACCAATGCACCGCCTATACCTATGAGGACCAAAGCGACATCTATTCTTGGGCGACGTCAGCCGTCAGTTTTTGCTATCGGACAGGCATTCTTGCCGGAGTCGGTGAAAACTGCTTTGCACCCAAGCAGACCCTGACCGTTGAGCAGGCGGTTTTGCTGTCCCTGCGCCTGACGCAATACGCAGCCGACATGGAACCCACGCCGCTGACCATGACCGCGGGCAGTGTGCCGCTGCTGTATTCTGACAATCCGGAAGCGTTGACACCCAATAAATTTGAGCGCAGCGGCATCTATACCGCCGAAACCGATTTGACCGATGCACAAACCATCGATGTAGAATACTATCACTGGAACTATATGGGTTCCTATCAGCCGATGATTCTTGGCATTGTGGCGACCAATGCCGCAGATACCGCAGCCACCATTGACATCGACAATCGCGGTGTTGGCATGGGCACAGATCCCACCGGTGTTTCGGAGCAATGCTATCAGCGGTTTTTCCTCAGCAAGCCGCAGGGAACGATTTCGCTGGATGCAGGACAGACCAAGCTCATCCTGCAGGACACCCTGCCCGGCGGCACCATGATGAATGCCCGCGTTCGGCTTACACCGCATGGTGACCAGCTGAACATCCGTTTGGTTGCACTGAAAGCCCTCATGGCAAATGATTTTCTGCCAACCCTGCCGCGTGGCATTGATGACAGCAACGGCAGAACAGCGGGGGTGTTCTCGTCCTCCGACCGCACCGTGCCGATTGATGCCGCAACCGTCCAGAACTTTACCCTCTGCGGCAATACCACGGCACTGCGTGCACTCAATCCCGGGGAATATGCACAGAGCATTGACGACCCGCTTGCCGTTTCCTATCACGGAAAGGCACATATGGCATATTATATTGATGGAAATTTCTCTATCGTCTATCATCTGAATTTTAAAAATGCTGCCGGAAAAACCTTGTACATCCGCCCCAATGACCCCTCCGCCAAGGCGGCTGTCGGGCATTACTTTGTCCGCACGGCAGTGGAAGGCTGGCACTGCGTCACCGGCACGGTGCAAAACCCGATTAAAATTACACTTTCCGAAGATACCTCCCTCGATTTTCTGCTCCTTGGAGGA
Organism: Intestinibacillus sp.; assembly: GCA_963664255.1. GTDB lineage: Bacteria > Bacillota > Clostridia > Oscillospirales > Butyricicoccaceae. Next base: position 1,350,899 of record OY760938.1, read on the forward strand.
AATTACGGAAATGTTGGATTCCATATTGCATAAAATGCTTGCGACAGCAAAAGAGCACCCGGGGGAAGGGTGCTCTTTTGCTGTTCATAAAATATTATAGGGGGGGATAAAAGAGAAATGAAAAAGATACCGACATGATTTCTGTCGCTCAGCCGTTCAGCTGATGGTATTAGTATACTCCTTTTTCCGTGAAAAAATGTGAACGGTTTGTGAAACGTCTGTGAAAAAAAACGCATTTTTTTCTATCCCAATGCTGTTTTTTTAGAAAAAAAGGTACTATCCTCGATAAAAGTTATGAGAAAGGCTATTCCCTGCTTTATTTTCCAACAAAAGGCGCAGAAAATGTGCCGTATACTGGATGAACAAAGGAGGACATACGGCTTATGGACAAGCAGCATCTTTATGAAAAAACCTTCACGCTATCCGCACATATCGGACATTTTTTCGGGCGAATCTATCACATTCCTGCGGTCAAACAGCTTCTTCTGGCGGCTCAGCAATTTGCGCTTTGTGCGGTGCTGGCGCGCGGCACCATTTTTGGGGGCTATGCCCCATTCGGTGTCGCCATGGTGGGTGCTGTTTGTGTGGTCAGCAGTGGATTTGGGGCAGTATTGGGCGCGTTCTTTGGGTACTTAATACTGACTTCCTCCATCAGCGGTGTTGGCAATAGTGCAGCGGTATTACTGACGATGGCGTGTAGCCATATTTTTTCTGATTTTAACTGTGTCACCAGTGCGTGGTTTATGCCGCTGGTTGCAACCGCCTGTTTGGGGGCCTGCAGCTTCGTCTTCCTACCGCCGATGACGGTAAGCACCGCCGCCATTTTTATCTGCATCTTGGTGCTGACCTTTGGCGCAACGTATTTTTATCGCATCTCTCTACTCTCTCCCAACGAGGACAGTGTTATGCTACGACCGGGGGCATTGCTGGTACTTCTGGCGACGCTCTTGGTTTCGGTCAGCGACATCACCGTGGGCGATGTCATTACCCCGGCTCGCGTGGTGGCACTAACGCTGGTCATGGGTGCCACCTATATCGGGGGTGCCTCTGCGGGCACGGCGGCTGGGGTTGCCTTCGGTGTTACCATGGATGCAGCTGCCGGTCGCAGTGCGTTGTTTGCCTGCACCTATGGCTTTGGTGCGCTCATCAGTGGCGGCTTCCACGGGGGCAATCGTCAAGTTTTTGCTGCCATTTATCTATGTGCGGGCACGGCGGCGGCTTTATTGGGAGCAGATAATCCCGTGTTTGTATCTGCCATTGCAGAAGGCATTCTGGCGGCACTGCTCTTTGCGGTGATTCCCACACACGTCTGGCTTTATCTGCGCGAAACCTTGCTGCCCTCCCCTCCGGAACTGACAGACGCTGTCCGCCGCATCCGCATCAACGCACGCCGCTATGCAGGTGAAGCGGCACAGGCATTTTATGAAATGTATCTCGGGATGTCCGGTGGGCTGACGCAAGGCAGACGCGCCGCAGAAGAAGACACCCACGCGGTGTTTGACCATGCGGCAGAGCAGGTTTGCTGCAAATGCAGCCTGTGTGCCAGCTGTTGGGAGCATGATTATATTGGCACGCTCAATGCCCTGAATGATGTATCCATTGCCATGCTGCAGCATGGGCGTGTACAGGCTGCTGATTTTCCATCGCACTTTTCCGCGCGGTGCATCCGCTTCCCAGAGTTTGTGCGCGCCATCAATGAAACCTTTGTGCTGCTGCAGCAAAAACGAGAATATCAGTCCAAATGCGAAGAAAACCGCAGCCTTTTGGCGCAGCAATATGCCGGCTTGACGGGCATCCTGCGGCATTTGGGCACAGACCTGTCGCAGGATGTGGTGACCCTGCCCGCAAGAGAACGTCAGGTGCGGAGATATGCCGCGGCATTTGGTACGATTGAGCAGGTTGCTGTCTATCGAGATGGCAACGGTAGGCTGCGCATTGAGTTGGGCGGCAGACAAATGGATGCGCTTCTGGCGCAGAAGGACGGCTTTGCCGCAGGTCTTGCCGCGCTGCTTGGCATCGGCTTGACCGAACCGGAGCAAATCTGCGATGAGCTGGGTCCTCGTCTATTGCTGCGGGAGCAGGCACCCTTCCGCGCGATTATTGGCATTGGGCAGCGGAAAAAGCCGGGGGAATCGGTTTCCGGCGATACAGGACGCTATTTTGTGACCGAATCCGGCGTTGCCTGTATGCTGCTGTCCGATGGCATGGGCACAGGCGAGCTTGCCGCCCGAGATAGCCGCACCGTTCTTGGACATTTGGAACGCTTTCTGCGAGCGGATCTGGACATTCGAGATGCACTGCAGACGGTTGCCCCTGCCTTCCGCTTGCAAAACGAGGGCACACGCTTTGTCACACTGGATTTACTCACCGTTGACCTATATAGCGGACGGGCGGAAACCCTCAAATGCGGGGCGGCGCCTGCGTATTTGCGGACAGGCGGCAGTATCACACGCCTGAATGGACAGGCACTGCCCATCGGACTGATGGAAAATGGGGAAACCGGAGAAAGTGTCCCGCTGCGGTTGGTGCATGGCGATGTATATGTGATGCTTTCTGACGGCATCAATGACGGTTTTGACGATGGTTGGGTGATGGATATGCTGCTGACTCGCATCAGTGACGGCCCCAAGGAGTTGGCGGCACAGTTGGTGACGGCTGCCGCCTCCCGCGGGGGACAGGACGACATGACCGCACTGGTCTTGCGCATTGAAAAAACACGATAGCGGTATACTCTGCGCAAATACGGGCAATACTGGAAGAAGAGCGCGTCCCAAACGGTAGGTTCGCGCTGCAATCAAAGGAGGCGGTATTGCATATGGTCAAGGGTGTTTCCCGTCGCGTAGTCGTTGTGCGCCCCAAAAACGGCGCAACATTTGAACAAGCCATTTTCATCGTGCGAGATGATCGCAGAGGCAGTCAGGATATTTTGCGCGAAGCCTGCTCCGTTGCAGAAAGTTACATCGAGCGAACGCTGCACAGGCTTCCGCAAAAACGGTATACACGCATCCATTTATTTGGTGCAGGCATCTGCGGGGCACTGCTGACGAGCCTGCTCTGGCTGACAACACTGCTTTTCCTATAGGCGTATAAAATACCTGCACGGTTACGCCTTGTAAAGCTGCCTGCAATTTGCTATACTAAAAAAAACGCGCGGAAAGGCGGCTGCGGTTTTGTTTGATTTATACAAACCCTGCGCACCCTTTCTAAAACGACAGCAAAGCGAGAGGATTTAAATGACCATTGCAACGTTTTTGGAATTGTTTCAGCAGTATGGACTGCTTTTGCTGTTTGCCGTGTTTTTTCTGGAGTCGATGAACCTCCCTGGCTTTCCTGCCGGTGTCATTATGCCTGCAACCGGCGTTTTGGTGTCGCAAAGCCAAGTCAATTTGGTCGTGACCATTCTGCTCTCGGTTTTTGCAGGAATTTTGGGAAGCGTTGTGATATATTTCCTGTGCTTTGTCGGCGGTTCAAAATATGCCTATCAGTTCGCTGCCAAGCATAAAAGCGCGCAGCGGTTTGTGGCAGTTTCACAGCGATATATTGACCGCTATCATGGTTGGGGCATTGCGCTGTGCCGTATCATTCCGGTTTTACGGACGATTGTGTCGATTCCGGCGGGGCTTCTGCGCCTATCGCCCATGCTATTCATCCCGTGGTCGATGCTCGGCATTTTTGTTTGGAATACCAGCCTCATCTCGTTTGGGTATCTCTTTAGTTATTTGTTTATTCCATGATGCAGGCTCTCGCCATCGGCGAGGGCTTTTTCTGCATAGATACTGTTACCGCCTTGTGATTGCATAAACAGTTCTTTTGTGGTACAATAGGCAAGCAATACATGGCAAGGAGTGCAAATACGCATATGAATATCGGCAATGTACAACTGAATGGGCGGTTATTTCTTGCGCCAATGGCAGGTGCAACCGACCTTGCATTTCGGCAAATTTGCCGAGAACACGGCGCGGCACTTTCGGTCAGCGAAATGGTGTCTACCCGCGCGTTGGTCTATCAAAACCAGAAAACCAACCGCTTATTATGTCCTGCACCCAACGAAAAACCCTTCAGCGTGCAGATTTTCGGGCATGAACCAGAAAGCATGGCACAGGGCGCGGTACTCGCACAGGAGCGCTCTGGCTGCGACATCATCGACATCAACATGGGATGCCCTGCGCCAAAAATCGTTGGCAATGGGGACGGCAGCGCCCTCATGCGCGACCCCGCTTTGGCGGCAAGCATCATTTCTGCGGTGAAAGCCGCGGTTTCAGTGCCGGTGACAGTCAAATTTCGTCTGGGCTGGGATGAAGCACACATCACCTGCCTTGCCTTTGCACAGATGGCAGAGCAGGCAGGTGCGGATGCCGTTTGCATTCATGCGCGCACACGCCAGCAGCAATACAGCGGCAGTGCGAATTGGGACTATATCCGCGCAATCAAAGCACAAATGCACATTCCTGTGATTGCGAATGGTGATGTTTTTTCCCCCGAAGATGCCGTGCGCATTTTAGAATATACGAATGCTGATGCCGCTATGATTGGACGCGGCAGTCTTGGAAATCCTTGGATTTTTGAACGAGCAAACGCCCTTTTGGACGGCAATCCACTGCCGCCATTGCCCCCATTTGCACAGCGTCTGGATACCGCCGTTCGCCAAATGGAGCTGGCACAGGCAGACAAGGGTGAGCACATTGCCATGCTAGAGGCACGCTCACAAATCAACTGGTATCTCAAAGGGATGTCTGCCCTCAAGTCGTTTAAAACGCGCGTTTCGCAGCTTACCGCAATGGAACAGCTATATCAATTAGTCGCGGAACTCAAACAAGCAGCGTCTGCATCAAAGGAGGTGGAGCTCCGTTGAATAAAATTACGGAAAAGCAACTCTTGGCACACGCCAAAAAAGGCGAACTGGCTGCCTTTGAAGAGTTGGTTGCAGCATATGAACATCCAGTTTTTGCATTTGCATTTCGCTTCTGCGATGACAGTGCAGCTGCGCAAAAACTGACGCAGGATGTGTTTTTAAGCATCTACACTGCACTTTCCAGTGCGCATACCGAAAATAACTTTGCGCTATGGGTCTATCGCACCATGCTGCAGCTTTGCTTGCAGAACGCAGCAGCCTCTAAAAAAATAACCGACATTCTGTTTGAAGATGCAGTCAGAACCCAAACCCCGTTTGCGCCTGCCACGCTGGCGGTTGCGCTGTCGCAGCTTTCTGTTGAATCACGCAATATCCTGTTACTGCGCGATGTGATTGGTCTCACCTATTCCGAAATTGCACAGCTATTGACACTGGAAGAAACCTCTATCAAATTGCAGCTGGCAAAAGCGCGCCGACAGTTGGTGCTTGCCTTGCAGTCAGAAACGCCGACTTCTTTAGACGCGGCGGAAGGGAGCGTACTGCCATGATGGATTGTTCAAAGTATGAAGCATATTGCTCGGCCTATCTGGATAATGAGCTCACCGCAGAGGAGCAGGCGATTCTGCTCGGACATCTTGCAAACTGCGCACACTGTGCCGCATATTTGGAGCATCTGCGCACACTGCGCACGCGCCTGTCGTATGAAACAGTGGTGTTGCCAACTCATCTGCATGACACCGTGATGGACACCGTGCTGCAAGCGGCACAAGCAACCGTTGTTCCGCTGGAAAAGCGTCGACATTTTCCGGTGTTCAGTATGCTTGCTGCCGCGGTGGTGGTGGTTTTGCTTGTAACAACCGGAAAACTGGGCGATAGCTTATGGGGCATACAAAATCCGTTTCATCCAGCAGTCAATTCTGCCAATGCTGTGACAGACACCCGAGAAGCGGCGGCGCAAAATCAGGTTGACACGGATGCTGCCAATGCCACATTACAGCCCCCTGCAGCCAGCACACAAAAAGATACTGCGGCATCGGCGATTGTTATCAGCGATGTGCCAAATTTGATTTCTTCTTCGGTCTATGCATACTGCTATGTGGCACAAAATGTCACCAATATTCCAGATTTCGGCGGCACATTGGTGACACAAAGCACTTCGGGACAGATTTCCTATTTCGCGCTGGACAATAATATGAGCACGCTGGAAAAAGCCTTGGGTATCTTGCAGGAAAGTGGATTTGAAGCACAATCCCGCACCGATGTCGGCGGCATTTCACTGGATACGAGCGCAGAAACCGGTCTTGTGATTCTGATACAAACCGCGCCGCAGTAACGATATTCCATACGCGCATAGGAACATAAAAAACCCCCGAGCTTCTATCTGAAGCTCGGGGGTTTTGAAGATTCATCGCAGCAAAAGCTTACTTCGCAGCCTTTTCAGCCTTGATTTCTTCAATCAGCATCGGCAGAACCTTGAACAGGTCGCCGCAAATGCCGTAGTCTGCAACTTCGAAAATCGGAGCAGAATCATTCTTGTTGATTGCAACGATGCACTCAGAATCAGACATACCAGCCTTGTGCTGGATTGCGCCGGAAATACCGCAAGCGATGTACAGCTGCGGACGAACCGTCTTACCTGTCTGACCTACCTGATGGTCAGCCGGCAGCCAGCCGCTATCAACAGCAGCACGAGAAGCACCCACAACGCCGTTCAGTACATCTGCCAGTTCCTTTGCCAGTGCCAGACCCTTATCAACGTCCTTGGAAATACCACGACCAACAGAAACGATTGCGCCAGCTTCCGCCAGGTTAACGAGTTCCTTCGCAGCCTTCTTGATTTCCAGAACCTTGGTCTTGCAATCTGCATCGGTCAAGGTGAATGCCGGCTTTTCGATGACAACAGCGTCAGCCTTTGCCTGGTCGAATGCGGACTTCTTCATAACGCCCGGACGGACGGTAGACATCTGCGGGCGGAAACGCGGGCAGATGATGGTAGCCATCAAGTGACCACCGAAAGCAGGACGGGTCTGCAGGATAATCTTGTGCTCGTTGTCATCCTTGGAGTAGCCGATGTCCAGCTTGGTGCAGTCAGCGGTCAAGCCTGTGCCCAGACGAGCAGCCAAACGAGGACCGAGGTCACGACCGATGTTTGTTGCACCGACCATGAAGATTTCCGGCTTCTTTTCCATAGCCACTTCACAGATAACCTTGGTATATGCATCAGTAGTATAATCTTTCAGTAGCGGGCTCTCGCAAATGATAACCTTATCTGCACCGTGACCACCGATTTCTTTTGCCATGCTCTCAACAGCATCACCCAGTACCAGACCGCAGAGCTCTACGCCCAGCTCGTCTGCCAACTTGCGACCCTCGGAGATCAGCTCCAGAGAAGTAGACTGGAGAACGCCTTGGCGCTGCTCACAAAATACCCATACGCCCTTAAATTCGTCAAGAGCCTTATTGTTATATTCAGCCATTGTATGAAAATCTCCTTTCAATTAAATAATATGCTTCTCTGCGAGAATGCCAACCAGATTCTGAACAGTGCCCTTGTCGTCGCCTTCCAGCATCTGACCTGCGCCCTTCTGGGGAGGGGTGAAGGAAGCATAAATATTTGTCGGAGATCCCTTCAAACCAATGGTATCCAAATCGATTAACGGTTCATCCTTCAGTGCTTCGTAGTCAAGAACCTTAATTTCCTGCTCGTAAGCCCAGAAAATGCCGCCAACGGACATATAACGAGGCGTGTTCAGTTCCTTGATTGCAGTTAGCAGGCAAGGAGTCTGTGTTTCAATTGTCATGTAGCCATCTTCCAGTGCACGCTTACAAGTAACCTTGTTGCCATCCAACTGGATGTCTTCTACATAAGTGATCTGCGGGATATCCAGTTTTTCAGCAATCTGCGGGCCAACCTGAGCGGTGTCGCCGTCGATAGCCTGGCGGCCGCACATCAGAATGTCTTCGCTGCCGAAACCGATATTGCTGATTGCTGCTGCAAGAATCTGAGAGGTTGCCCAAGTATCAGAACCGCCGAACTCACGAGCAGATACCAAATATGCTTCGTCAGCACCCATCGCGAGCAGCTCTACGAGCATTTCCTTTGCCGGAGGGGGACCCATAGTAACAACAACAACCTTTGCGCCGTAGTTGTCCTTCAGCTGCAGCGCAGCTTCTACTGCGTTCTTGTCATCCGGGTTGATGATAGTTGCCATAGATGCACGGTCGAGTGTGCCATTTGCATTGACTGCGACCTTACCGGACGTATCCGGAACCTGCTTTACGCAAACAATAACTTTCATAATTTCAGTTTTTCCTCCCTTTTCTTACTTGCCGAGTACGTGGCCAGAGATAACCATTCTCTGTACCTGAGAAGTACCTTCATAGATCTCGGTAATCTTTGCGTCACGCATCATGCGTTCCATCGGGTACTCACGGATATAGCCATAGCCGCCGAAGATCTGTACACACTTGGTGGTAACATCCATAGCAACTTCAGAAGCGTACAGCTTTGCCATAGCAGCTTCCTTGGAGAACGGGAGGCCAACATCGTGGTTGAATGCAGCACGACGGATGAGCAGACGAGCCGCTTCAATAGCAACTTCCATGTCAGCAACCATCCACTGCAGACCCTGCTTGGTGGAAATCGGACGGCCGAACTGTACACGTTCCTTCATGTACTGCACTGCCTGATCCAAAGCGCCCTGTGCAATGCCCAGTGCCTGAGAAGCGATACCGATACGGCCGCCGTCCAGTGTGGTCATTGCAATCTTAAAGCCCTTGTTTTCCTGACCGAGCAGACGGTCAGCGTCGAGCAGCATATCTTCGAAAATCAGCTCAGCGGTCTGAGAGCCACGAATACCCATCTTGTGCTCGATCTTACCGATCTTGAAGCCCGGGTCATTCTTGTCCACGATGAACGCAGAAATACCATGGTTGCCAGCCTTCTTGTCGGTCATAGCAAAGATGATATAGGTATCTGCACGGCCGCCGCCGGTGATGAACACCTTGGAACCATTAATCAGATACTTGCCGTCTTCCTGCTTGATAGCAACGGTCTGCTGTGCAGCAGAGTCAGTACCTGCGTTCGGCTCGGTCAAACCGAATGCGCCCAGCTTCTGGCCAGAAACCAGAGGACGCAAAAACTTTTCCTTCTGCTCCGGTGTGCCGTAAGCATAAATCGGCCATGCACCCAAAGTAGCGTGAGAAGAGATGATGCAGCCAGTTGTGCCGCAGAAGCGAGATGCTTCTTCGATTGCGATGGAGTAGCAGACGTAGTCGCCGCCAGAGCCGCCAACTTCCTTCGGGAACTGAATGCCCATCAGACCATACTTCATTAACTTCTGTACGGTTTCCTCAGGATAACGCTCCTCTGCGTCGATCTCCGCAGCAATCGGTTCAACTTCGTTAATCGCGAATTCGCGGCAGAGCTTTTGAACCATTGCCTGCTGTTTCGTAAGCCTAAAATCCATGCCTGTAAACCTCCCAAAAAAATATTGTAGATTTTATTTAAATACTCGTCTTCCCGCCTGCACCGATGCTCGCATTAGGATGCAGGCATGGAATTAAGACGGTGTTTACGCCGTATTTAAGACACACCTCACTCGAAGCCTGTCTATTTCTATTATATACGCTCATGCATTTTTGTCAATCATTTAACGATGTTTTTTTGCGCAAATAACGGGAATATTTCCGCAGAAAATTATCCAAAACACACATACTTTTTTTCATTATCAGAATCTTGCTGACACTATATCAGAATCTTGCGCCGAATGCTTGTGTGCAGCATTACAGCCGTTCGGCTTCTGCCAGCCATAGCGCGCTGACCGCATCGGACGGCATTCTCCAGTCCCCGCGCGGCGAAAGCGTCAAGGTGCCGACTTTGGGACCGTCCGGCAAACAAGACCGCTTAAACTGTTGTGAGAAAAAGCGCCGTAGGAAGGTCAGCAGCCATTTTTTGATGGTTGCCTTGCTATACGTTTCGCTGAACGCCAGCAGCGCGCACCGATAAATCTTGCGGGGGGTGTATCCCCAACGCAGCATATAATATAGGAAGAAGTCATGCAGTTCATAGGGGCCTACCAGCTCCTCGGTTTTTTGGGCAATCTCGCCATCCTTGGGCGGTAGCAGCTCTGGGCTGACCGGTGTGCCCAAAACATCCAGCAAAATTTCACGCAGTCCATCCTGCGCGCGGCTGGCCTCAAACGCCGTCAGATAGCGCACCAAGGTTTTGGGGATGGACGTGTTCACCCCATACATACTCATATGGTCGCCGTTATAGGTTGCCCAGCCAAGCGCCAGCTCGGAAAGGTCACCCGTGCCGACCACCATGCCGCCGAGGGCATTTGCCATATCCATCAGCACCAAGGTGCGCATACGTGCCTGCCCATTTTCAAACACAACATTCAAATTTTCTTTTTCATGCCCAATGTCTGCAAAGTGCTGGTCAACCGCATCCTTAATATCGACAACCTGCAGGGTCACCCCATATGCTTCCGCCAGCTTTTCGGCATTGCTCTTGGTGCGTGTGGTTGTGCCAAAGCAGGGCATGGTGATGGCAACGATGCCCTTTCGGTCCAGCTTCAAGCGGTCAAACGCGTGCACAGCCACAATCAGTGCCAAGGTGGAATCCAGTCCGCCTGACAGCCCAATAATTGCTTGGCTGCATTGTGTATGCTTCAATCGCTTTGCCAAACCCGATGCCTGCATGGTCAAAATCTCTTGACAGCGGTTTTCCAAGTCGGTTTGGTTGGTGGGTACAAACGGTGTCATTGGAAAAACACGCGTCAGCTCGGTATGTCTTGTCGGCATAGAGAATGGAACGCAGGTCATGCCGGCTCTGCCCGCAAAAAAGGTATTCATGCGACAGCGGTCATGCACAAGTCTGCCCAAATCTATTTCCGAGAAAATAACACCGGTTTCCCACCGCACCGATTCCCGTAGCACCGTACCATTTTCTGCAATCAGATTATGCCCGGAAAAGACCAAATCCTGTGTGGATTCACCTTGTCCTGCATCGGCATAAATGTAGCCGCAAATCAATCGTGCGGACTGACTGCGCACCAACTCTCGCCGATAATCTGCCTTTCCGATGACCTCATCCGATGCGGACAGGTTGATAATTACCGTAGCGCCTGCCTCTGCCAATCGTCCAGATGGCGGCTGTGTAATCCACAAATCCTCACAGATTTCTGCACCAAGGATAAAATCCTTTTGCTCTTCACAGCAAAACAGCATATTTATCCCCATTGGGGCTTCCACGCCTGCAAGGGACACCATTTGTGTCTGCATCCCAATGCCCGATGTGAAATGCCGTAGCTCATAAAATTCTGAATAATTGGGAATGTGCTGTTTGGGCACGAGTCCTAAAATGCGTCCATGATATAAGATTGCGGCTACATTATATAATGCACCGCGATACCGATAGGGCAATCCAACCGCAAGCAGTATTGGCAGGTCAGCGGTCTTTTGCAAAATCTGTTCCAATGCCGCCTCTGCAGCGTATAGAAGTGTATCCTGTAAAAACAAATCGCCACAGGTATATCCTGTGATGCAGAGCTCTGGACAGACACACAGTGCCGCCCCTGCCCGTGCCGCCTCCTGCGCCCGTGCAATGATTTGTTCTGCATTCCATGCGCAATCTGCAACCCGCACCTCCGGTGTTGCCGCCGCAACTTTGATAAACCCATCCTTCATGGTGAATCCTCCCCCAAAAACGGTTTTCCGTTTCAAAAAAATCATACCCTGTCCAGCCATACTTATGACTACTCTGACAGTGCCGCAATAGGCTTATTGTACCCCAAAAATCATATTTACGCAATGAAAACAAAAAAATTGCCGCTGTAATGACAGTGGCTCATCATATTATAAAGGTACGATGGCATATAATAGGGGCATATATACACCAAGCACGGAAACGGAGGGGTTTTTTATGTGTGGTATCGGCGGCTTTGCAACCTTTGCAGCAGATGCACGAGAGCAGGAGAAAATCGGTTTGCAGATGGCGCGCGCACTGACAGCGCGTGGTCCGGATGCGCAGGGCACGTATCTGGATGAAACCGCGATGCTGGTGCATCGTCGCTTAATTGTTGTCGACCCAGAAGGTGGACAACAACCGATGTATTCTCCAGATGGAAATACTGTTTTGATATACAACGGAGAGTTATATAACACAGAGGATATTCGCAAGGAATTATATGCACTTGGACATCAATTTATCGGGCACTCCGATACAGAGGTGCTGCTGCACGCCTTTTGTGAATGGGGTGCTGAAAATTGTCTGCAACGCTTAAATGGCATCTTCGCATTTGCTGTTTGGGAGCGCAAAAGCCGTACGCTGACCCTTGCACGTGACCGTCTTGGCGTGAAGCCATTGTTTTACAGTCGTATATCCAATGGCATTGTGTTTGGTTCTGAGCTGAAAACATTGCTTTGTCATCCAGAAATCCATCCCCGCATCAATGCAGACGGTTTATGTACCCTTCTTCTGCTGGGTCCGGCACATACACCTGGTGATGGTATCTTCCAAAATATTTCCGAGCTGCTCCCCGGGCACTTTGCAGTCTATCGAGAGGATGATTTTTCACAGCACACCTATTGGAAGTTGACTGCACAAGACCATCCCGATAACGCAGAACAAACCCTAGAGCACACCCGCTGGTTGATTGAAGATGCGGTAAAGCGGCAGCTTGTCAGTGATGTGCCGCTTTGCACGTTTTTATCCGGCGGTTTGGATTCCTCTATTCTATCCATGCTTGCTGCAAAAGAATATCAGAAACAGGGGCGTGCGCCACTGCATACGTGGTCGGTCGATTATCAAGACAATGCACAGTATTTTGAGAAAAGCCTATTCCAACCGAACAGTGACAGCGATTATATTTCGATGATGTGCGATGCCATCGGTTCGGTGCATCACAACGTCGAGTTGGAGCATGCCGCTTTATGCGCCGCCCTTTTGCCTGCCACCGATGCACGAGATGCCCCAGGCATGGCAGATGTAGACTCTTCGCTCCTGTTATTTTGTGCACGCGTGAAACAAGAGTTTACCGTTGCCCTTTCCGGCGAATGTGCCGATGAACTGTTTGGTGGGTATCCTTGGTATCATCGAGAGGAAATCCTGTTTGAAGATACCTTCCCGTGGTCGCGCTCCATTGCCCTGCGCCAATCGCTGCTGCGGCAGGATTTGCTGCCGAATGGTGCGGAGTTTGTGCGGGCTCGCTATTTGAGCACTTGCCGCGAAGCCGAAAAACTGCCGCAGGATTCCACGAAAGAAGCACGTATGCGGGAAATGTTTTTGCTCAATTTGCGGTGGTTTATGGCGACGCTGCTTGACAGAAAAGACAGAATGTCAATGTACTCTGGTTTGGAAGTGCGTGTGCCCTTCTGCGATCACCGCATCGTCGAATATGCCTACAATATGCCGTGGGAACTGAAAAGCTGGGATGGACGGGAAAAGGGCATCGTACGCAAGGCATTCGAGCATGACCTTCCAGAAGAAATCGTCTGGCGCAAAAAAAGCCCCTATCCTAAAACCTTTCATCCGATGTATACCGAACTGACCGCCAGCTATGTCCGGCAGATTTTCCGCGATGAAAACGCTATTGTATCTTCTTTGTTCGACCACGATGCCGTTTTTGCGCTGATGGAAGACCCCAATTCGCTCACCGAGCCGTGGTATGGGCAGCTGATGCGCACGCCGCAGATTTTTGCATATATCATTCAGTTGGAACGGTGGTTTAAGAAATATAAAGTAGAGTTGATGTGAGAAAACAACAAGAACCCTCTTGGTGTCAAATCCACGGCACCGAGGGGGTATTTTCCCTAAAGATTGCATATAAAAGCATCTTTCAGAGGTGTTTTGCCTGCATCATGATAGACCCTTAAAACGTCTGTCCATTCGATTCAAATTTGGCAACACTTCGGATACGCTTTGCAATGGATGGCGGCAGCACTTTTTTTGTTTTTACGCCATCACAACTAATGGCACCCATTTTCTTCATTCCGGCATACTTGAAAAATTCCTCCATTGCCCTTAAGCAGCCGCTGCTTTGCCCAAACCACCTTGAAAACGGAAATGGCGTGTTGCAGGAGGTGAGCAGACAATATTTTTGGCGTTTCGACAGTCTTGGTGCGGGCAGTGTACCAGTATCGTCCATTGCGACACCTAATAAACGGTCAAACATATTTTTTACAATCGCCGGAACATTGCCCCAATAGGTTGGGGCGGCAAGCACAACGGCATCACAGGTTTGTAATAGTGCAGCGATTTTCTGGATGCTATCGTTTTGCACACATTGACCCGTTTTGATGCAGGTGCGGCAGCCGATACAGTAACCGATTTCCTGCTGATAGAGGTCAATTCGGTCAATCTGCCAGCCTGCACGTTCTGCCGCAGCAACGGCACACTGCAGCATTGCCGCGGTGATACCATCGGCATGGGGACTGCCGAGAATGGCTAAAAGTCGCTGGGTGCGCATGGGTGCGCCTCCTCTGAGTATGATTTATTTACGCTATCGTTTTGAATCGCTCGATAGAGTGTGTCAAAGCTATGTGTCAAAAACATTGGCCGCGTCATGCCCATGGCAGCATGGATATAAGCGGCCTTGTTTGCAGACAGTTGCATGATACCTGTCAAGCTTGCCCAAAAGAGAAAGACCGTGGGCAGAATGGGTATCTCCTGACGAAGATGGTGATTTTGAACCCCTGATGCTAAAACCGCGGCCATTTTCAGATTGATTTTTTCGCCAATAGCAAAGGTTTCTTTTGCGCATGCCAATGGGTCAGTGTGCGCTGCGGGAAGGTGAATTTCATCCAAAGCAAGGGAAAAGTAAAATGGAAACTGCTCTTGATAGCGTACCAATGCGTAGCATATCGCAAGATATTGCGCTTTGGTATCGCCGCAGTCAGTGACTGCTGTACAGATATACTCGTATAGCAAGGTGATACTTTTCAGCACCAAAACGCTAACCAGGTCTTCTTTATTTTTGAAATACACATAGAGCGTGGCTTTGCTGTAGTTCGCTTCCTGCGCAATCTCATCCATCGTAGTCGCAGCAATTCCTTTGCGCATAAATAAGCATTGCGCGGCATATGCAATCGTACTGCGATGCACCTCTGGAGAGGCTTTTTTTCTTCTGCCCATAAACGCACCTCGCATTAATTAAACCGTAAGTTTAATTAATGCGCACCTTGCCCTAGCAGTCAAGGGACTAATGGCAGGCGATTCAAAAAGCCACAGCCGCGCGTCTGGAAGTGCTCAATCCGAGTGAATGTATTCTCCTTCGCGTCTGTATACAAAACGCCCGCAGATGGTTTTACAGCGCGGACAGCACATTTCAAACGGCTGAAACAGGAAACGTACCCCAGCCAGCGGATGGAAACACAACCGTATATTGAGTAAAAAAAGTAACGCCAACCGTATTTGGCGTTACTTTTTTTGCTGCCCTAAGTTTTTGGATGGGTCTTCACACACTTATTTCAAAGCATATACACCATCATTTCAGCGTTTTATTCTTATTTTGGCTCCATTTGTGGCAATTCTCTCAGCCGAAATTCCCCAATATGTCCTTGCAGCATATTTGCCTGTCCGGAAAGCTCCTGGCTTGCAGCCGCACTTTGCTCTGCCGTTGCCGAATTCATTTGCACCACATCCGACACTTGCGCAATGCCTTCTGTAATATTATGAATGGTCGTGGCCTGTTCTACCGCTGCTGTGCGAATATTTTGCACACTTTCCGCCACTCTTTTCGCCTTTTCTTCCACCTGTTCCAGTGTCACTGCCGTGTCATCCGCCAATTTTTTGCCTTCCTGCACCGCGCGAATGGAGTCTTCAATCAATTTGGTGGTTTGCTTGGCGGCATCTGCGGATTTGGATGCCAGATTGCGCACCTCATCGGCAACCACCGCAAAGCCCTTGCCCGCGACGCCCGCTCTTGCCGCTTCCACCGCTGCATTGAGTGCTAAAATATTGGTCTGGAATGCAATATCGTCAATCACCTTGATAATATTGGCAATCTCATGGGAGGATTGCGTGATGCGATTCATGGATTCCAACATATGGCGCATCTGCTGATTGCCTTGCCCCACCCCATCTGCCGCCTGCTCCACATACAATGCCACCTGCTGCACATTTTCGGCGGTTTGCTCCACGCGCTCGGAAACGTCTGTGATGGACATGGACAAGGTTTCGATTGCACTTGCCTGCTCCGTTGCCCCTTGCGACAACGCCTGTGCGCCACTTGCTACCTGCTCTGCCCCCAAGCTCACCTGCCCTGTTGCAAGGCGAAACTCTGTGAACATCGCATGTAAATCCGTTATGGTTTGTGCAAGCGCAATGCCCATTGTATCTTTTGGTGACCTTGGAGCGAACTGCACGGTTAAATCCTTATTGGCAATCGCGCTTACCACCTGCACCTGCTCCCGAATGCTGCCAATCATCTGGTGGAACGCATTGGCGAGGATGCCGATTTCATCCTTGCTGGTTGCCTGCACATCAATCTCAACATTGCCTTCTGCCAACTCCTGCGCTGCGCTGACCATCTCACGAATGGGTCGACTAATCATTTGGGAAATATATCTGCCCAGGAAAATTGCCGCCGCAATGCCGACCAGTACCACAAGGAACATCACCACAATCAAAACCTTTGCCAGCGTGGCATTGGTGCTGCTATAGTGCTTTGTGCTGTCCACCTGCATTTCTGCGCACTGGTTCAGCTTGTCCAGCATACTTTCGATGTCTTTTTCGTATTTATGTCCGGCGTTTCTTGCTTGAATGAAACTACCCGTCTTTGCCGCCGCAAAAAGCTCTTCTCCTGTCGCTTGCAGGGTATTGTGGTACAGGTTAATGGCTTCCGCGCACAGCGCCTGCGTTGCGGCATCGCGGATGGATGCTGCATATGCCTGCAAGGCTTCGTCGCCATGCGTATATAACGTATTGAACTTTGTTTCATAATCCGACACACTTCTGGGATAATCGGTGTAAATAACCGCATCCCGCAGCTGAATGCGCATATAATTCACCGTGTTAATGGCATCAGTTAAATCAATGAGGGGGGCACTGCCTTCCTCATACAGCTTTTTATCTGCCTGCCCCATGCTCCACAAGCCTGCAATTCCAACCACCCCCACCACCGCTGCAATGGAAGAAACGAGCAGAAATCCATACAGCAGCTTCTTGGCAATATCAAGATTATTCCAAATATTGTGCTTTCTCTTTTTCGTTTTCCGTATGTGTTTGCGTTTTAACATAACATATCCCTCCCGCCAAAATCTGAAAATGAATAAAACGAACCGCTCTGATGGCATCTTTCTATCATACTGCATCAGAGCTTTCCATCCAATTCAACCATCTCGACCGACGCTCATTCACAAAAAAATACCTTGCCAGCGTGATGATGGTGCATATGTGGTTTTAGGCACCTTTATCTGTCGAGCAGCTCTCTTTGGATGCGTTCACGTGCTTCCGGTGCTTGGGTTGCCATTTTTTCTGGGAAGCCGAAATATGAAACGCAAGCGATGTTGTCACCGCCCATCGCCAGATGCTGGTGGATGGTAATATCCGCGCGACCATTGGCGTTGAGCCAAGGCGGATTTGCGATATAACGGCAGTCCATGGTCTGGTTGAAGGTGTCAGCAAACAGCACATGGGTCAGTTCATCGCCTGCATATTGCAGCATGGAGCGCACATCGCCCTTGCCTTGGTCATAAAAGAAGCCATGCGGAGAGGAATACACATAGCCGAGATTTTTGGAATAGAACGGATTGATGCGCGGATGCGGGGACTGCTCAATGTATTTATAGCCCCAATCTGCAACCTGATGCACCATGTCATTGATGCGCATTTGTTTTGCCAGTACGTCCACATCAAATGCGATTTTCATAATGTAAAACCCCTTTTTTGAATTGTGGAAACGCAGCGCACTGACTAGTGCGCTGCATTTCTTTGAAAAAGTGTAGAGATAGAAGGTGAGCGAAAGATATTTAAGAACTCCCACACAGGGATTTCGTGGATGGTGATTATTGGATGATGGTCTGGCGCAGGGCATCGATAGAGGTCAGTACCCCTGCTTCTGTGGTCATGGTCAAATCTTCGATTTCCAGCGAAACGTCTCCGTCATAACCCATCATGTGGCAAACGGAGAAGAACTCCTTCCACCACTGCAAATCCTTGCCGCAGCCAACGGCAACATAGTTCCAGACACGGTCAGCCGATTCGGTGACCGGCTTTGGCTCGAGAATGCCGTTGACATCGGCAAGACCACGCTCGATGCGAACATCCTTGCCATGTACGTGGAAGATGCAGCCCTTCAGCGCACGTGCCGCCGCAATCGGGTCTGCGCCCAATGCGACCATGTGGGACGGGTCAAGGTTGATGCCGAGCATCGGGTCGGTTGCACCCCACAGCTTGAGCAGGGTTTCTGCGCTCCAAACCATGGGTGCCGGGGAATTCTTCGATGGCAATCTGTTCAATACCGCAGGTTTTGCAGTGTGCGATGAACTCATTCCAAAACTTGATGGTCACATCCCACTGGTATTCATAAGCAGGTGCCATGAAATCCGGCCAAGAAACGGTGGAGGTAATCCAGTTCGGGGTGGTGTCGTTCGGAGAATCTGCCAGCGTTGCGCAGTCGTACATCGACTTTGCATATTCCTTGCCCGTTTCATACGCTTTGCATCCTCCTTCTTTTTCCACGCTCTATTTAATAACGAGTACGAACTCGCAGTAAACGAAAAAAAATATATTTGCGAAAGAGCACGTACTCTCATTTGCCTAAAAGCTTTTGCAACCTCCTTTTGGGGAATTTGCAAAAGAATCTGCTTACTTTACGCTAAATTTTCCTTGACCAGCATTTTAATCTCTGTAAAGATTTTTTCTTCGGTTGGCTGATTGCCATAAACCAAATATTCCATCAAAATACGAAGCGGAAGCTCGCCCTGCTTCTCCAGTTCACTTGCCAGCGTGCAGGTAATCATACCCTCTCGCATCAGGTCCAAGATTTCCGGATAATCTTCAAAGCACAGCACCTTCACTTTCTTGTCACACCCCGTTTCACGCAGTGCACGACCGACCTCCGCCACGCCGCCGCAGGTGATATAGATGCCGTTCAGCTCCGGATATTTCTCCAGCAGCTTTTTCGTTTTGGAAAATGTAATCTGCGGGTCTTCCATGCTTTCCAGCCATTCCACAATTTCAATGTTGGGATATTCGTTTCGCAAAAATGTGATAAATTCTTGCTCACGCACCCGAACATAATAGTTGTTGTGCTCTGAATCGATGGAACTGGTTACCACAGCAACTTTTCCTTGTCCGCCGAGGAACTCACCCATCAAGCGCCCTGCAACCCTTGCCGCACGGGAGCCATCTTGTCCAACATAACAAGTGCGCCGACTGTTTTCTAAATCCGAATTGGTGGTGATGACCGGAATCCCTGTCTCTATGGCGTGGTCAACCGCTCTGCTCACCGCATACGAATTGATGGGGCTTAAAATAATGCCGTCCACGTGCTCATCAATGAGCGTTTCAATGATTTGTGCCTGCTCCGTGGTATTTCGAAAGGATGTTTCGTAATATGTTATCTGGATGTCAAATCCTGTCCATCGGCGGGTTTGCCGCTCAATTCCTCTTTGCAAATATTCCTTTGCATCGACATTGACCAAAACCGCTGCAATCCGAAAGGTGACGCGCTGCTTTTGCAGGGCACGTCCCACTGGATTGGGACTATATTCTACTTGGTCGATGATTTCTTTCACACGCTTACGCACTTCATCACTCACACCAATACGGTTATGCAGTACTTTATCGACGGTCGAGGGGTGCACCCCTGCCATTGCCGCAATTTCCTTGATTGTTACTTTCATTTAAGAGCCCTTCCATAAGTTCCTACTTGCGTCTCAAACCAATAGAGAGTGCGTACTCTTTAGCTGATGATGTTATTATGACTGCATTTTTAGCGTTTGTCAATCCTGCCTTGCTGATTTTTATTCTACATCTTTAACTTTGTAGAGATTCACGGAAAACGCACTGCTTTTTCATCTCTTCTGCCATATGCGCCCCTATATTTTTCAGTATATTTTTGTGCAGAAGTTTGCATAGCTGGGAGAAGGCTCTTGAATTTGATATTTTAGCGGCACAAAAAAGACACCCTTTGCCTCTATATGCAGGCTTTTCGGTGTCTTTTCCATTTCATATTTAGGAAGCCCGTACCTAATTTCCCTGCGTGCATGGGCAGCATCTTGTTAGTATGCTGCGTTTTCATCCTCCTGATAGTCCGCATCAGAGGTGTTGTCCGCCGTGTCACTCCATGCACTCCAGACGCCCTCTCCCGCAAAGGATTCGACCGTATCCCAGCCATAATCCTTGTCCACAATGCCCGCATCCCAGCCGCCTTCTTCATTGAATACGCCGGCATTCCAGCCGCCCTCTTCGTTGAACACACCGGCATCCCAGCCACCTTCTTCATTGAATATCTCGGCATCAAAGCTCGCTGCATTCTGCTCCATATAATCCGCATTGTCTGCCACATCGTTGTTCCATGCGGTGTCTGCGTCCTCGTCCTGCCCTTCCGCCATCGCCTCATATGTGTCCTGTGTGGTGTCCTCACTGCCCCAATAGCCAATTTCGCTCGCCGCCACATCCTCATTGCCCATCCATCCCGCGTCTTCGTCTGAGGCATCAATGCTCCCCAAAAATCCTGCATCGGCATTGCTGTCCTCCGCATTGCCAAAGGAGCCCGCATCCGCATCCGACACATGGTTATCTCCGAAATATCCAGCTTCCGCGTCTGCCTGTGCATTCTCCAGTTCAAACGCGCTCATTTCTGCCCCATCGCTGTCCTGACTTTCCACAGCTTCCCAGAGGTTTGACTGCTCTTCCTCTTGATAATCGTGATGATTTGACATAAAAACCTCCTTTCGCGAAACGCAATATGGCGTGTTACCGATATAAAACCGGATGAAACCGAAACGGTTCTTCATTGGTCATCGACACAATACATTGCCCAATGTCCAGCTTGGTGACCTCCCAGTCCTCCACGGCGCTGCCATCCACAATTTGTTCGTGCATTCCCTTGTAAGAGGCGGTTGCCATAATGCTGATTTGCTTGCGGTTGCGTCCATGGCGGTCGCCAATGATGCGGCGGCTTTTTTCGTCAAACAGGCGAAACGCAAACATCGTGCCAAAGCCAGAGAGCAGGCTGTGTGCCAAGGGGGCTGTATAGGTGTTTTCCACCTGCCCGACATTCTGAATGCCTGCAATCACCTTTACGCCCAGCGAACGACCAAAATTCAGCGCATTGTCCATGTAATTGAGCTTGGGAATGAGCGGGAATTCGTCCAAAATAAAATATACATTGCCCTTTGGCTTTCCCTGCCCCAGCGACTCTTTCATGGCAAGGTCAATCAGAACGGTGTAAATCGCCTCCAACGTATTGCCGGATGCCACATCATATTCCAGAAAAATACTCTTTCCGCCTTTTTCTTGTACGGCGCGGCGTATCGAAAAATCGCCTTGCTCCGCAAAAGAGCCAACAAACAGCTCCTGCGCAACCGTAAACAATGGTGAAAGATAGCTCTGCGTGGTTGCGCTGTTTTCGCTCATGATATAGCTGGTTGCCCAAGAAAGGTCCCGATATTGCTGCAATTTTTCTCGAATAACCTTCGCATTTGCGCTGTTAAATGCATTTTTGAGGAAACGGTTGTGATAGGGTTTCCCTGTCCGCTCACTGTCGCGCAAAAAGGCAATTATCAGCGCACAAAAAATATCCCGCGCGCCCATAATAAACCCAGGGCTTTGGGAATTGTCAATGTGCTTTTTGAAAACCGATGTCCCCACTTCACGCACGGTTTCAATCCGCTCATCCTCCGGTGTCACAAGAATATCGTCAAAAATATTCCAAAACACTACGTTCTTATCCGCATCAATGCGCTTCTTATTGCCAATGACATAATCCCCCGGTCGATAAAACTCCTGTAAATAATCGCCCTTCGCATCGAAGAAAATGACAACATCCTCGGGTGTGATGCTGTCCAGCACCACACCACGAAGCAAATGATAAATCAGATTGGATTTGCCGCTGCCGATTGCCCCCAGCGCCAAGATATGCTTGCCCAGCATCGTGGGGTCAATCACCACACCGGTATTGTCCTGTCCTCGAATCCCGCGCGGTGCCCTGCCTTTTCCTACCACTGTGCCGGGGGCAAGGTCTTGCAGCTGCTGCCCTTCTAAAACCTCTTGATACATCATGAGAAGAACCCTGTGTCATCCTGCTGCGGCTTTTTCTGCGCCATAGGCGGCGGCGGGGGCGGTGCCTGCCGCTGCATCGGCTGCGGCACAGGCTGCTGCACTGGTTGAGGTTGATATGCATCATATTGCGGTGGCTGGGGCTGCTTTGGCGTGATGGTGATATTGGGAATGCTGTCTTTAATGGCGCTCAAGTCTGGCATTGCCGAGCGCAGCGTTGCATTCAGCACAGAGGTATTGACCGGCTGTGCCGCATAACCCCTCCACTTATCGACCGCACGGTCACCCATGGTTTTCAAATCCAGCACGATGGCACCCAATTCGTTCATCATCTGCAATGCTTCTTTGGTGGGTGCTGCATTGAGTGCGAGCGCGGCACCCTGTCCGCTGGTGGAAAACAGGTTGCTGAGAAAGCCGCCATTGGAAATGCTGATGTCCGATGCACCGACCGCAATGCCTGTGCCCGACACTGCCGAGGATTTGATGCTGAGGCTGTAGCCGGAATTGAAGCTGTTTGCAAAGCACAAAATTCCAAGCAGCAGCCCGAGAATCGGCATCACAATGGTAACGATGCCTACAATACCCACGATGATACAAACAATGCCCAGCAAAAGCAGCCCAAATTTAAACCCGCTTCCGTAATATGTATTGATGGCAGAAACCGATTCAATCGGCACCTCCTTAACAATGGTGCTGGTTTTGCCCTTGCCTTGATAGATAATGCGCTTATTGGTGACGGCAACGTCCCCGCGTGCTTTCGGCTTTTTGTTGGTAGTGATGTGATACTGGCGCACCAAGGTTTCTCCCTCGCTCAGTTCAATGGATGAGCCGGGAAGCGATAAAATGTTACCTGGCATTTGAAAAACCTCCTCATGTTTTTTTCATTCTTATGAATTTCTATACGTGAATACGGCTCAGCGGCAAACAACCTCTCCCAAACAGGTATCTTGATATTTCGACCCTGCATAAATCGAGCGAATGGTGATTTTAACGGAGCTGGTATCTATCGTTCCGCTCAACGGAATGCTTTGCCACGCTCTGCCATCCGACAGGGTGTAGTTTATTTGGCTTCCATCGGAAAACTCCACGACAATGTCCTTCACACGCGCATTGGAGAAATATGTCGTATCCGTGCGCTGATAGCCATTTTGAATACGCAGCTCCTGCAAGTGCGCCGTTTCCCCGCTGGCAGTGCGCAGCATAATCCATTCTCCTATCCCGTAGCCGTCTGCGCCTTCCACCCATGCGGTATCGGCATCTCCATCGACAGCATTTGCAGCCGTATACGCATAGCTGGCGGACGGCGGCAGGGTTGAGGAAGCAGAAGCCGCAATCTCACATTGTGTCCAATCGCGCAAAGACGGCTGCGCTTCCGCTGCGGATTCCTGCTGTGTTGCAGGTGTGTCCTGCTCGGCGAGCATTTGCTCAATTTGGGCGGCGTCCTCTGGGTGTTCTGCAATAAATTGCTTGATGTCCTCTTCAACTGTCTGCAGTTCTTCATCGCTCAGAGTGCCCGCGACCGCCTGCACCTTCAGCTGCAGCAGCACCTCC
Source organism: Intestinibacillus sp. (assembly GCA_963664255.1). GTDB lineage: Bacteria > Bacillota > Clostridia > Oscillospirales > Butyricicoccaceae. The sequence continues at coordinate 1,374,535 of OY760938.1, forward strand.
TGCAGCTCTTGCAGCGATTGTATCCCCGGTGTATCGCTCTGCGCCGCATCGGTTGCCTGCGTTTCGGTGTCCGTTGGGTTCGGTGCTGCATCTTCTTGCGCGCTCGGGGTCGTCTGTGTCTGATTCTGCGCCGCTTCCGCGTCCATATCTACACTGCCTTGTGTGGTTGTCACCGCTGCCGACTGCTTTTGTGGGGCAGCGCTGCTGTCCTTCTGCCATGGCAGCCAGCCCATCTTCCAGCAGAGGATTCCCACGCTGAGCAGCAGCAATCCCACTGCAAGGGCAATTACGCCTATTTTCTTCCAATTCTTAGGTGCATCCGGTGCATTGCCTGTGGCATATCCCACCTGCGCGGCGGGCATCTCCTCCACTTCGATGGGATACACCACGCGCTCATACTGTCCGGTTTGCGGATAAAACCAAGTGATGACACGCACCGGCAGATTTGTCTGGCTGTCCAGCTCCTGACACTCTTGATAATACAATCCGCTATTCTCATCATACACAAAGCCCTCGGGTATCTCTTCGGAAGCATCCCCAAGCGTATCGCTATGCGGCGAAAGTGCCTCTTCCTGCGGCAATGCCGCTTGAGGCTGCGGTTCTTCTGCAATTTCAGGTGCTTCCTGCGGTGGCATTTCATAGGGTACCTGCTGATATTCCCCGCTTACGCTGTCGAACCAAGTGGCTCCAACCCCCTGTCCCGCCTGATTATACTCGATTCGATAATACAGCCCACTGTCCGCATCATACGCAAAGCCTTCCGGCGCATCATATTGCGGTATCGCTGCCCCGCACTGGCTGCAAACTGCATCGTCCGCAGATACCGGATTTTTGCATTTGGGACAATCCATTTTTTCTCCCCGCCTTTCCTTCTTCCATTTTCCAGCACTCGCTTGGAAGATATTCGCTCTGTTCCAATTTCCACCATTGTTTACTTTCACGCGAAAGCCTTTTGATATTAAAATAGCACCTTCGCGAAAATTAGTCAATCAAAAGATAGCAAACTTCTGCCAAATGGGTTCGGTGACAGAGGTTTTTCTTGCATATACATGAACGCAGGAGGTGCAGAGCATATGCCCCACGCCTCCTGCGTTCATGTATGAAAATATTACTGATAATCCTTTACATTGCTGGAATCAATCCAGATGCACTCTGTATAGGTCACTGGTTCAACGGTCTGCCCATTCAGCAGATTGGCCATGGTTTCCACGCCCAATGCGCCTTGCCCTGCGGCATCCTGCGAAATGGTGCCAGTCAAGCGGCCTGCTGCAATCGCTGCCACTGCATCATCAACTGCGTCAATACCATACACCTTGATGGTATCCTGCATATCTGCATCTTCCACTGCCTTCAGTGCACCCATTGCCATGCCATCGTTCTGCGCCACAATCGCATCCAACGCAGTGCCGGTCTGCAGCCAGTTTTCTACTAAAGACAGGGCTTCTTCGGTTGCCCAGTTTGCGGTTTCTGCAAATTCAACCGTGACATCCGGATTTTCTGCCAACACCTTGTCATAGCCCTGCTTGCGAATCAGCTGACCGTCCGAACCCATCGGTCCATACAGAATCGCAATATGACCCTTGCCGCCCAGCGCTTCACAAATCTTGGTCATCTGCAGTTCGCCTGCCTTGGCATCATCGCCGCCGCAATACGCCGCTGCATATTGGTCCTGACCGCTCATCTTCTGCACCACGGTAATGACCGGGATGCCCGCATCATTGGCTTCTTTGATTGCCGGCACAACGCCGTCCACGGAAACTGATTCCACCAAAATGCCATCATATTCCGAGTTGATTGCCTGCTCAATCTGGCTTGTCTGTGTTGCCTGGTCGTTTTTGCCATCAAACACGTCTACGGTGATGCCCAGTTCATCGCCCTTTGCCGTTGCACCGGATGCAACCGCTGTGGTAAAGGCATTGGTTTGGTGGCTCATACACAGCGCAATGCGGTAGCCGTCCCCGCCGCTCTGTGCCGCTGCTTCACCTGTTGCGGCATCGCCGGTAGTGGTGCTGCCGCAAGCCGTCATGCCCAGTGCCATTGCACCGGTCAAAAGCATTGCAAGTACTCTCTTTTTCATAATAAAATCCTCCTTGAAAATCCATTCCCTACTCATGTTAGCACTATATCCCAAAAGCAATGCAAAACCGCTGTTATGCCTTTTTGCGCTTGCCTCTGACATCCATCAGCACTGCAAAAATAATGATGCAGCCCTTAATAATCAACTGATAATTGGAATTGACACGCAAAATGTCCAAGCCATTGGAGATGACCGCCAGCATCAATGCGCCGATGATAACGCCATGCCATTTACCAGAGCCACCGGACATCGATACACCGCCGATAACTGCCGCCGCAATGGCATCCATTTCATAGGATGCACCTGCCGTGGGCGAGCCTGTGATGGTGCGCGAAGCGACGAGCAATCCTGCAAAGCCTGCAAGCAGACCGGAAATCGTGTACACGATGACACGCAGACGCTTGACATTGATGCCCGAAACAGACGCTGCAACCTCGTTGCCGCCAATCGCATAAATGCGCCGTCCAAAAATGGTTTTATTCAAAATAAAGGCGCAGATGGCTACCACAACCACCAAATAATACGCAAGATACGGGATGCCAAGCAGCTTGCCGGAGGCAATCGCTTCAAACTTGGAGGTCACATCATATACAGGTGACCCGCCCGACACAATCAACGCCAGTCCACGCACGATGGTCATTGAGCCAAGCGTCACGATAAACGGCGGGATGCCGCCATACGCAATGCAGAAGCCATTGCATACGCCTACCAGACCGCCCACCAACAGCGCTACGAGAATCGGCACGATAAACCAATATTGTCCCGCGCCCGCAGTTTCGCCCGCCACCAAGGGATGCGCAAACATACAGGTGGCAACGCCCGCCAAGCCGACAATAGAGCCCACCGAAAGGTCAATGCCATCTGAAATGATGACAAACATCATGCCCATCGCCAGAATGCCGTTTACCGAGGTTTGCTTGAGCACATTTATCATGTTTTTAACGGTCGCAAATTTGCCCCCTGAAATAATTGACAGCGCTATGACCAACACTGCAAATACAATCATCAACCCAAAATCTTTGAGCAAATGCTTTCTTTTCATCATCGAATCATTCATATCGTTCTTCACTCCCCAAACTTTGCAGCATATGTCATAATCCGTTCCTGCGAAAAATCTGCCCGTGCCACTTCACCGGTCAAGCGTCCTTCCGCCATCACGATGATGCGATCAGATAATCCCATGACCTCCGGAATTTCCGAGGAAATGACAATCACGGCTTTGCCCGCCTGCACCATTTTTCCAATCAGCAGATAAATATCTCGTTTCGCTCCCACGTCTATGCCACGGGTCGGCTCATCCAAAATGATAATATCCGGCTCGGTCTGCAGCCATTTGGAAATGACCACCTTTTGCTGATTGCCGCCGGACAGATTGCCTACGCTTTGCTGTTCATCCGGTGTTTTGATGGAGAGCTCTTCGATGTATTTTTTCGCCAGAATCTTCTCCTGCTTGGGGTCAATCAGACCATTGGGAAAGAGATTGTCCAAATCCACCAATGTGATATTTTCCGCCACGCTGCCCATCAGATTCAGCCCCGTCACCTTGCGGTCTTCGGTAATCAGCGCAATTTTTTGCGCAATGGCGTGCCGTGGATGCGTGATTTGAACCAGCTTGCCCTGCACATAGATTTCGCCGTTGCTCTTCTCCCGCATGCCAAAGATGGTTTCCACCAGCTCGCTGCGTCCTGCACCCACCAAGCCTGCAATGCCCAGCACCTCCCCTCGGTGCAGCGCAAAGCTGACATTTTTGACACGCTTGCCCATAGAAAGCTCCCGTACTTCTAAAAGAACCTCGCCAATCTTAGCCTGCGCCTTTGGGAACACCTCAGTAATATCTCGACCCACCATCATCTGAATCAGTTTTTGATTCGTCATATTGGCAGCCGCATCGGTTCCGATAAATTTACCATCTCGCAGCACGGTAATGGTGTCACAAATCCGAAAGATTTCGTCCATTTTGTGTGAAATGTAAATGATAGACACGCCTTCGCTTCTGAGCCGCTCCATCTGCTTGAACAGCGTTTCCACTTCACGGTCTGTGATGGCAGAGGTTGGCTCATCCATGATAATAACACGTGACGACAGCGAAATAGCCTTCACAATCTCAATCAGCTGGCATTGTGCCACGCTCAAATCCCGCATATACGCCGTTGCGTCTATCGGAATTTCAAGCGAACCCAGCAACGCTTTGGTTTCCTGTATCATGGCCTTTTTGTCCACCAACAGCCCTTTGCGCAGCTCACGCCCCATGTAGATGTTTTCAAAAACCTGCATATCCAGAATCGGATTCAGCTCCTGATGAATCATCGCAATGCCTTTTGCCATGGCATCCTTTGGATTATGAATCTGCACAGGCTCTCCCTGCAGCACGATATTTCCCGCATCCGGTGTGTAAATGCCCATTAAAATCTTCATCAGCGTGGATTTCCCCGCGCCGTTTTCTCCCATTAGCGCATGCACTTCACCCGGCCGTATCTGGAGCGTCACATCTTCCAGCACTTTCACACCCGGAAAACTTTTGCTCACATGATTCATTTCCAAGACAAACTCGCTCATGCACCCACCTCCCTTTGTGTCTCTCCGTCATCTCTTGTTTTCTATCTCTATCATATCGAGATTTGCCCTGCGCCACAATGGGAGGATTTTCACATGAACAGGGGTAAAATTAAGATTTCACCATTTTTGTTGATAATGTAAGAAAAAGAATCGCACCTTTTATGACATTTTGATAATAGGACGCCAGATGCAGTGCCACAAATGCCGATGTTAGCATGGTTAAAAACAGTGCTGCACACACCACGGGCAGCACCTTGCCCCTGCCGCCAGAAAAGCCCACACCCCCCAGCGCAATCACCGTCAGCACATCCACGATGAAATAATCGCCGCCATTTGGAGAAGCGACCCCAATTCGTCCCACATAAACAATGGCACCGATGGCGCAAAACAAGCTGCTCAGCGCAAATGCCACCATGCAGGTCTGGCGCACCGGCACACCCGCACGTGCCGCCGCCGTTTCATCGCAGCCGATGGCATAAAAAAACTTGCCCCAATAGGTTTTAGCAAGGATAAATGCCGCCAAAACCGCTAACAGCCCAAACGTCAAAGAAGAGCAGGACAATCTCCAAATATGCCAAGCGGCGCCCCGCTCCAATGCCTCCGGAATTTTAAAAATCGGCAATCCATCGGCAAGAATATACGACACGCCCGACAGCATGACCGTTACGCCAATCGTTGAAATCATGGAATGCAGCCGATGGGTATAAATCAGCCATCCGTGCAGCGCACCAACCAGCAGCGCAAACAGCAGCGTGCCCAAAATGGCAATTACGGCGTGCAAATGCGGCATTCGCATCAAAATCGCACAAAAAATGCCGTATAATGCCGTTTGTGCGCCTATGGAAAAATCAATATATCCCGCAATCAGTACAAATAAAATCCCCAGTGACTGAATGCCCAGCAGGGACGCCTGTGTTAAAATATTGAAATACATCCCCGCATGATTGAAGCCTGGTGCAATGCCTGCCGCAATCGCAATAAACGCCACAAAAAGGAGCAGCCGCACCCACGGAAACCCCCGCTTTAAACCGTATTTCACAACGTATCCTCCTGCAATCTTCCATTTTTCCACACAATATAGGGCGTGTTTTGCTGCGGCAGTGCTTCGGCTCTGGTGGAAACAAATATCACCGCACCGCCGATGTCACACAACTGCTGCAAAACCTGCTCCAGCAGCAAGCACTCTTCCTTATCATACGCATAAAAAAGATACACCCGTGCCCCACGCAGCCGCCAACGATACAGCAGCAGCTGCAAGCGTTCTTTTTTGGTTAGCTTGCTGCATGCCTGCAGCATCTGCACATTGCTGAGTCCTGTTTCCGCAACACATTCCTGCTGCAGCAGCCGCAGCATACGCCGCTTGATATGAAACCCAATGCCGGAAATCCGTGGTGCAGCAGAAAGCAGCACGTTATCCCGCACAGTCATGACATCCACAAAGCTTTCAAACAAAATCTGCTGGTGCACCTCTGCCGTCAGCAAGCCATGCGCCGCACACGCATGGCGCAGCATCTGCCGCAAGGCCTGCGTTTCCCCATCACAATCCAATATCCTGCACACACCGCCTGCGATAATGGGATACCCCTGCAGGCGAAACAGCTCCTCATGCCCCAAGGCAAGATTGTACTGCCACTGTACGGGCGCATGATAGCCATACAGATAGGTGCGCAGCTTGGCGGACTGTGTGCCAGCAAGCCGCTTGAGCACGCGCCCCTTGTCCATCACGGTATACTGCGGCAGCTGACATAACAGATAATCCAAGTCCTCTGTCAAATATAAAACGGCAATCCCATGGGCATTGATTTTTTGCACGGTATCCCACAGCTCCATTTGCTCTTGCAGACTGTATTGCCCTGCAAGATTTTGCAGCACGGCAAACTGCTTGCCCTGCAGGGCGATGCGCACCAAAAGCAGCCTGTGCTGCACGCTTTGCGGCAATGCACTGACTGCTTCCTCCAAATATTGTTCCATGCCATACTGCGTTAAGATTTCTCTGCAAAGCACACGCATCTTTTCTTTCCGATACAGCAGCCGTCCCGCGCGGCGCGTGGCAAGCAGATTTTCTGCAACCGTGAGCGATGGAAACAGCCGACTTTCCGCACGAATGCAAAACCCCGCCGCCGCCAATGCCTTGGACTGCACTGCTTGCTCCTCTAGCAAAATGAGTCCTTCGGTCGGTATGCCCTCCCCTGTGACCACCGCAGACAGCGTATGCTTGCCCGCACCGCTTCGTCCGACAATTCCCATCGTTTCGCCCTGCAAAAGTAAAATATCCACTTGCTCCAGCCGCTGTCTGCCATCCCGCTCTGCGGAAACACCGCACGTGCGTAAAATTTCATGCTTCATGTTGTTCCTCATCCCGTATAACACGCGGCAGCGTAATGCGCACATCCGTGCCTGCACCCAATGTGCTCATAATCTGCATGCCATAGGCTTCTCCATAAAGCAAATGGATTCTCTGCACAATATTGGAAAGTGCCATGCCCGTGCTGCGCTGTTTTTCTGCGCCGTTGCCCGCAGCATCGGTATACGTCCCCCGCAGCTTTGCTTGCAAGCGCAGCAGCGTGTCCTCTGTCATGCCCATGCCATCGTCCGAAACCGTGATGAGAATCAAATGCTCGGTGCCTTCTATCTGTATTTGAATCGTGCCTTCTCCCAGCTTGCCCTCCATGCCGTGCAAAATGGTATTCTCCAAAATCGGCTGCAGCGTTAGCTTCGGCAGATGGCATTGTTCCAAATTCTCATGTTCTGTTGGCAGAATCTCCAATGTAAAGCGATTATTGAAGCGAAACTGCTGTATTTTAAAATAATTTTTCACATTTTCCAGTTCTTCCTCCAAGGACACCGTGCCCTTACGATTGGAGATGGAATACCGAAAAAAGGTGGATAACGCCTCTGTCATGTCAGCAATGTCCCGTGCCCCCTCCTGCAACGCCTGTCCCCGAATGGAGTCTAACGTATTATACAGGAAATGCGGATTAATTTGACTTTGCAGCACATCCAGTGTTGCTTGTTTGCTGAGCAAATCTTCGGTATACTGCGCACCAATCGTGCGCTCCAGTGCCAGTAATGCGCGTCCCATGGGATGCCGCTGCAAGGCTGCCTCCATTTTTTGTGCACACGGCGTCTCCTCTGCCTCTTCCTGTGGTTCCAGCAAAAGTCGCTCCGCCTGCCGCAAGGGTGCTAAAACCCCTGCCCACAGCAGCAGCACAAAGCATACGCTGCCCAAAAGCAAACCCAGTACCGCTGTGCTGCACGTGATGTGAAGATACCACGCCCCTATCGAAAAAATTGCTGCACATATGCCGAAGCCTATGAGCAGCAAAACCGCACGTTTGGATAAACTGAGATGATATACCCGTTTTTTCATGGTGTTCCCTCTTAATGATACAGCTTTTTGTATTCCGTAGGTTTGACCCCCACAATCCGTGTAAACAGCTTGCTGAAATATTTGGTGTCCTTATATCCAACCTTGTCGGCAACATACACCATGCTTTCGCCCTCCCGCAGCAACTTCTTTGCCGCTTCAATGCGGACATTGGTCAGATATTCCTTAAAATTGGTTCCCGTTTCTTTTTTGAACAGCATCGATAAATAGACGGCATTCAACCCTACAGCGGCGGCAATATCCTGCAAGCTAATCTGCTGCATATATTGCTGTGCCACCATTTGCTTGGCTTGCCGAATCGGCTTGTATTCTGTATTTTGCACAAAATCGCGGGTGCTTTCGATGCTTTTCACGATTTCCTGCACCACTTTTTGCCGCAGCTGGCTGATGCTGACCGCATGGCGCAGAATCTGCATCAGCGACACCCGATTCAAATACCGTTCGGCATCCGTCCGCTCGGTTTCAAAGGCACTCAGCGCATGGTTCATGGCGCCAATCACCCAAGCCGCATAACTATAAAGGGCCTCTGCCGCCGCTTGGGGACACGCTTCCAGCTGTTTGTATGCCTGCACAATTTCCTGCCGCACCGCCTCCGCATCCAAAATCTGCATTGCCGCCATCAGCCTGTTGCACGCGTCATAATCAATGACCCCGCGAAAATCCCGCAGACTGCGTGCAGGGTGATTGCCACTGTGAATGGCGGTTTGCGCGGTGAGCAGATGATTCTCTGCCGCTTCTGCCGCACGCTTTAAGGGGGCAGCCAGCGGCTCTTCTGCCGCCAAATGGCTGTATCCCATCACCGTCTGCCAATTACGAAAAATAGAAATCACGGATTGACAGCTTTCCAGCATCAAATCAAACCCCGGCAAGTCCTCTGTGTTGCCCACGGCACAGACCAGAAAAATTTTATCCTCCCGCCGCAATAAAAAATGTGCACGAAACCACTCCTGCGCCTGCGCTTCCAGATGCAGTGCGGCTTTGTTTTCGAGCAAACGGAGCACCTCTTCGGAAAACGCTTCTCCATAGCAGACAAATTTCCATGCCAACACCACACAGACGCCTTGCAGCTGTATGCCATATACATCGGATAGGCAGGATAGGGTCAGCTGCTCCAAGGATATAGCGCCGCTGTGAATGCTTGCAATCAATTCCTCACGATTGCGCCGTGGTCCTGCCACGGTAGGTACATAAGGCGACGGCCGCTCTGCTTCGCTGGTGTCCTGCTGAATTTCTTTGATTGCTTTTTCCATGGCGGCTTCCAGCTGCTGCTTTTTCAACGGCTTCACCACATAATCGGTCACCCCCAGCTGAATTGCCTTTTGTGCATATTCAAATTGACGATAGCCGCTAATCAAAATAAATCGGCAATTCATGCCCAAGGCACGGGTTTTTTCCAACAAATCAATCCCATGATACCCCGACATCCGAATATCCGAAATGACAATGTCCGGTTTTTGGGACACGATGCACTCAAACGCCTCTACCCCATTGTTGGCAACGCCAATCAGCGCAGCGTCCAGTGCATCCCAGTCAATCAAATGTCGTACCAGCTGACACACATGGATTTCATCATCTGCTAACAGCACCCGATACATCCCGTCCCTCCTCCCTAGAAGCTGCGTATGGCGTGTATGTTACGCAACTACCTACAAAATGGTTGCAAGTTTCCTGCTTTTCATGCCGGATACAGCCTCTGATATTACACAATAGTATATCATAGCGGGGATTTCTCGTAAATGCTTTTGTGCCGCACCTATCTTTTTCGGAAACCGCCTTTTTTGTGCCGAACTTCGCTGTTTTTAGACAATATCCTCCCACTTTACATGGATTTTACTGGCGTGTGGGATTGCTTTCATGATATAATAATTGCAAGCAATTTTATATCATAGTGCTGCAAAATGCGATGTTTGGGTGGGAATTCATCCCAATCACTATGATAATCATGTGGTGAACCTTTTGGGATACCGTTGGGAGAGTCGTTCTGATGCTGCATAAATTACGAAGTAAAATCCGCGTTCCGCATCCGTTTATCATCCTTTTTGCACTGGTGCTGCTGGCAAGTCTGCTTACCTACCTCATTCCTTCCGGTCAGTTTGCGCGTATAACAGACGAAGCCCTCGGGCAGACGCTGGTAGTGCCGGAAAGCTACGCCCGCGTTGCCGCGCAGCCTGTCGCGCCTTGGCTCATTTTCCACAAGCTGTTTGAGGCACTGTGCTTGCCCAGTACCGCTTCGCTGATGTGGCTGATTCTCATCACTGGCGGTGCCTTTGCCGTTGTCTTAAAAACAGGCTGTTTGACTGCCCTATGTGCACGGGCACTGGTGCAATTTCGTGGGCGTGAGCTTTGGATTATTCCTGTGTTTGTCAGCTTATTTTCTATTTTTGGCTTCACAATGGGACTGACCACTGCCTCCGTGGTGTTTGCGCCGTTGGGCATTGCCGCAGCAGAGGCATTGGGTCTGCTGCGGCTCTCTGGCATCGCCGCCGTGGCATTGGGAGTGAATGTAGGCTTTACGGCTGGGGTGTTTAACCCCTTCAGCGTGGGCATTGCCCAGAGCATTGCGGAATTGCCGCTGTTTTCCGGTGCATGGCTGCGCTGGCTCACGCTTCCCATGCTCATTGCGGTGACAAGTGCTTACATCATGCACTATGAACGACAGCACACTGCCGAAAAACCTGCTGCTGCCCGTGACGCTGCTTTGAACACCCAAATGAGCCGACAGGAGAAGCGCAGCCTCGTGGTGTTTGCTACGGGATTTGTGCTGCTGACCATCGGCATTTCCGCTTGGCAGTGGGAAAACAGCGATATTGTCGTGACATTTTTGATATTAGGCATTGCCGTTGGACTTGCCGCCGGTATGTCTGCAAATGACATCTGCGACAGCTTTTTAGACGGCTGTCGCAGAATGATGCGTGGCGTAATTGTGATTGGCATTGCCGCAACCATGCGCTTGATTTTGACCGACGGCAACATTTTAGATACGATTACCTATGAGCTGACGCAGTTGGTGTGGCAGCTGCCGCCGTCTGTGCAGCTGCTGGGGATGTTTTTCTTCAATGCGTTTATCAACTTCCTAATTACCTCGGGCTCTACAAAGGCGGCGCTTGTCATGCCTATTTTAACACCCATGGCAGATTTTTTGGGGCTTTCCCGTCAATCCGCTGTATATGCATTCCAGTTGGGGGATGGCCTAACCAATCTAGCATCCCCGGTTTCCACCACCCTCAATGGCGTGATGGCAATCGGTGAAATCACCTATGGCGCATGGATAAAATTCTATGCACCCCTCGTGGGCATTTACCTGCTCATTGGGGCGGCACTCACGGTTTTTGCAGGGGCGATTGGCTATTGATATGCCTACACGGGAGCGGTGGTGCGCCGCACCACCAGACGGGGCAAAAAGATTTGCTGCGCTGCCATTTCCGTTTGCTCTATCTGCGCAATGGCAAGCTGCACGGCGGCCTGCCCCAGCGCCTGCATAGGCACGTGCAGCGTGGTCAGTTCGATGCCGGTCAAACTGCTAACGTATAAGTCATCATGCCCGATGAGCGAGATGTCCTGCGGCACACGCAGACCTGCCGCACGCAGGGCACTGAGTACGCCTACTGCCATCAAATCGCTGGCGCACCAGATGGCAGTAGGCAGTGTCTGTTCTGCCCGCAATCGCTCCACCAGCTGATGCCCTGCCGTGCTCGTGTCATCGGCGTGTCCTTCACGATAAATGCGTGGTGCAAGGCCACGCTTTGTCATTTCATGCGCAAAGCCCTCTTCTTTTTGCCGAATGGTGTTGTTTTCAGGGGCATAGGTAAAAAGCGCAATGTCACGATGGCCTAGCCCAAACAGATAGTCCACCACGAGCGTGGCACTGTGCCGATAGTTGCAGGTCATCGCATAGGCTTCCTCCAAACCGGTTTTGCCACCGACAAAAATCACTGGCAGCAGCCCATGACAAATCTCCTTGATATGGGACACATCACTGGTGGACGAGGCAATAATCAGCGCCCCCACTCGATTTTCACACATCATGCGGCAGTGCATGCGCTCCAACTCCAAACTGCGGTGGCTGCTGCCCAGCATCACACAATAGCCATGCTTGGCTGCCTCCATGCTGACTTGATTGCACACCACGCTGTACGCTGTATTCTCGGCAAGCGTTGGGACAATCATGCCGATGGAGTTGGCACGTTTGGAGGACAAGCTGCGCGCGGCGGCATTTGGCGTGTAGCCGATTTCTTGTGCAATCGCCAAAATGCGCGCCGTTGTTTCCGCGGAAATATCCGAACAGCCACGCAATGCGCGCGATACCGCGACATGAGAAACGCCTGCGATTTGTGCGATTGTTTTGATGGTGGGTCTGCGTTCCATGTAGCCTCTCCTTTGCTTGCGCGCCTGTTGTAGTGTAAAGTATATCTAGTGTACCGCAGTTTTGCGCAGAAGACAATGTAAAATTTTTCGATATGCCCATTCTGGAATTGACGTTCCATGTTTTTTCTGGTATGGTATAAAAGTGATAACTTACACGTGAAAGTATAGCTGTAACATATGCAGGCTTGGTTGTCAGCTGCCATGCTTTCTTTCACGTGTATGTCTGGAAATGGATAGGGCGCAGATGCGCATCACCATCCAAACAACTATACAGATTTTGGGAGGTCATTTGAAATGAAAAAGCAAATTCCAGCATTTTTGGCAGGTGTCGTCACCACTGCATTGGTCACATCTCTCGCCGTTCCCGCCTTAGCGGCCTACACCAAGAACATGACCGTATCTTACAGCGACATTAGAATTAACGTCAACGGCACAACGTTCACGCCCACCGACGTCACCGGTCAGACGGTAGAGCCGTTTATCTACAGTGGCACCACATACTTGCCTGTGCGTGCCGTAGCGGACGCGGTGGGATACAACGTTGCATGGGACCAATCCAGCAAAACCGTTTATCTGACCAACGGCAATAACAGCAGCGCAGGCGGCGGCTATTCCGGTGGCGGCGGCACAACCACCATGGCAACCAAGCTGGTGGACGCACTCACGCCCTATGCCGGCTATAACTATGAACTGTTCCCCTCAACGGGCAGCGACAGCATCTCCATGGGCGGCAGCACCTATAAAAACGCCATTGCGCTCAGCCGCTCTTATTTTAACACAAGCTACGCTTCCTACAATTTAGAGGGTCGTTATACCACGCTCGGCGGTGTCATTGGCTGCATGTCTAACAGCGACTCTGGCACACAGACCGTGAGCATCTACGGCGATGGAAATCTTTTGAAAACCTTTGACATCACGTTGGAGAGTTTGCCGACAACGTTCTCCGTGGATGTCACCGGTGTCAGCGCACTGAAATTCTCAATGCCGGAAGGACCGATGCTAAACATCGGCATTGCTGATTTGAAGCTTTCATAATATACATAGCAGCCCTCTGCCAGTTTGAGAGGGCTGCCTTTCTTTGTAAATGATTCCTGCTTAAAACTTTTTTTCTTTTTATTGCAACTCAAAAACAAATATTGTATGATAACTATAAGATTCTGGATATATGTAATGAAATGAGGGAGTATTTTGAAAAAACGAAGTAAACAAGCATTGTCCTTCCTGCTGGCACTGTATATGGTGACCTCTTTGGTTCTGCCATCCTTTGCGGCAAGCATCACCACAGACTATGCCGGACATTGGGCAGAAAGCACCATCCAAGCTTGGGTGGATGACGGCCTTTTGCAAGGAAACACCGCGGGCAATGTCAATCCAGATGCGAAAATCACCCGTGCGGAATTTATCACCCTAGTCAACCGTATGATGCAGTATACACAGACAGGCGAAGAAATTACGGCATATACCGATGTTTCGGCAGACGACTGGTATTATCAGGCGGCTGCCATTGCCTTGCATAAAGGGTATATCTCCGGCACAAGTGCCTCGACCCTCTCCCCCACCGCATCCATCACACGGGAGCAAGCCTTTGTGATGCTGGCAAGGATGCAGGGGCTGTCGGAAGACACCAATAGCACCGCGCTTTCTGCTGCCACGGATGCCGCTGCGGTGTCTGCATGGGCACAAAGCGGCACTGCGGCACTGCTGCAAAACGGTCTGGTGACAGGCACCAACGGCAAGCTCAATCCTGCGGCGAATATCACACGTGCAGAAGCGTTGGTTCTGCTCGACCGTGTCCATACCCACACCCGCATCTATGGCTTTGCAGGCACATATGGCTCGTCTGACAGCACGCAGGAAGCCGCAAATGTCACCATCACCGCGCCTGGTGTGACCCTGCAGAATCTGCAAATCACAGGGGATTTGACCATCGCCGCTTCGGTAGGCGAAGGTGACGTGCATCTGGACAATGTGTCGGTTGCAGGGAAAATCCTTGTCAATGGCGGCGGCGAACACTCGCTCTATTTTGCAAATATCACCTGCGAGGGTGGCATTGTGGTCAGCAAAGCCGGCAATGGCAATGTGCGCATTGTTGCCTCTGGCAACACCAACATCAGTGCGGTCGCACTCAACACAGGTGCAATTTTGGTGACGCAGGAGCTGACAGGCGGCGGCATCAAACAGGTAACCATCCCCGCAGAGTATATCGGCACAGGCGATATTGAACTTATCGGCAGCTTTTCCAATGTCACAAACGATTTCAGCGGCGCCAAAATCGCCATGGATGGTGCAACCGTTGGTTCCTTGGCATTGAACGCCGCCGCTGACATCTCGGGCACAGGCACAATTCAAAATGCAGCCATCAGCCAAGCAGCAGGTGGCAATTCCACCCTGTCTGTCAAGCCGCGTTCGATGTCGGGCGCTGGTGCTGGCAGCGTGAACTATTCCGGCGGTACTACAAGCGGTTCTTCTTCTGGAAGTGGTTCTTCTTCTGGCAGCGGCGGCGGCTCTTCCAATACGGATACCACCGCACCAACCCTTGGCTCGATGTCTGCCACGGTCAATGCTTCTTTGGTTAGTTTCTCCAACAATGCACTCACTATCCGCACTGGCAGTGCCATGACACAAATCAAGCTGGTAATGAGTGAGCGCATCACCATCGGCTCTTCGGCTTCGGTGCTGATGAACGATGGTTCTTCCAACGTTTCTTATGGCACACTTTCTCTGGACAGCACCGACACCGCGGGAAAAACGGTGCTGATTACGCCAAATTCGGCAAATTTAACCTTTGCAGCGAATGGTACTTACACCTTCTCCGTGGCTGCAAATTCTATGCTGGATACCAGTGCAAACGGCAACGCTGCCATTTCCTTCACGGTGGTTGCCTCCGATGATATGACCGCATTGCTAACATTTGACACCATCAAGGGGCAAAACACCAGCGAACAGTCCATCACCTCGAATCTCAATCTGCCCACAACGCTCCCAACGGATAGCACCGTGCAGATTGCATGGGCGTCTTCGGACACGGGCGTCATCGCAACGAATGGCACCGTCACACGCCCTACAACCAATGATGCCAGTGTGACTTTAACGGCTACCCTAACCTCTGGTGCAACATCACAAAACAAAACCTTTGATTTGGTTGTACGCAATACCGGTATTGACAGTGTTTCCTCGGTTTTAAATGATGGTGAATATTATGCAACGGGGTATCCCATGGCAACCATTGAAGGCGGCAAGGTCGTGGCAAAGGTACAGCTGAAACAAGCCGCACAGGTATATATGATTGCCTATCAAACCAATGCAAACAACTGGGATGCGTCTGTTGCGGGTGTCCTTGGCGGCTATGCCGACATCAGAAGCTCCGACAGTTCCCAAACCGACAAATATGTCTATATCAATTATGTTGGCTATCAGAACATCACCGACACCACGCAGACCTATACGTTTGATACCGATATTTCACCCCAGAGCAACCACAAGGTGAAGCTTGCTTTCGTCATCAAAAACGGCGGCTATACTTCTTCTGCGGTTTCGCAAATCACATTTGATTTGGCTTCGGCAAATGCAACCGATTCGACCGCGCCTTACTACTATGGCTCCGCATATGTCAATAGTGCCCTTAATAAAATTTATCTGTACAATGACGAACCACTGGACACGAGTAGTGTGCCAGCGACAGGTGATTTCTCCATTATTGGCAGTGATAGCAATCCTGTTTCCGGGGTTTCTGTTGATGCTGTTGCCCTGTCCAATAACAACAATGACAGCCATTTTGCCGCATCCTGCATTACACTCACCGTCAGTGGACTGTCTTCCAGCTCTGGGGTTTCTGTGAAATATACCCCTGGTACAAATGCGCTGCAAGACCAAAATGAAAATGCGTGCAGCACCTTTACCTTGCCGATTGCGCCTGCAACCCTCTCCATTGACCAAGTGCACGTCAACGCGGCGCAGGGCACACTCCATGCGCACATCACCCCCTGTGTCAAGACAGATACGCTAGAGCTGTCTGCGAGCGATTTTACCGTGACAAATGGCAGTACGGCCATTCCCATGACAGATTTGGATTATAGCTATAACTATAGCGATTTGGATGTTTACCTCACGTTTGTTCCCAATGCCGCTTACAATGACATCAGCGTTAGCTATACCCCGCAAAGCGGCATGAGCGATTGGGCGCAGGATACCATCCCCACCACGCCGATTGCGTACACCGGCAGCGTTACCTATCTGCCGCAGATTACCAGCGCAACGGTAACCGCTGTGCGCAACCAAGAGCCAGATTATATTCGCCTGCGGTTTGACGGCACGATGCAGCTGGAAACCTCCTCTGTGGCTGCCGGATACTTCACACTGACCGTGGACGGAACCGCATACCAGCTGCGAGGATTTGATACGGATGTGGGTTCCACCAACGCATACACAGTAGACATCAATCTGGACACGCAAACCCATCTGCCCGATTTGAACAATGCGTCCACGATTACGATTTCCTACACCATACCTTCCGCTTCACCCACGAATGGCTTGCGTGACCTGTCCGGCGCGTATGTGTCAAGCTTCTCTGGGGTCACGGTATCGACCGCTCGCAATTAACAGGAAATCCCCTGCGGTTCGATTCCGCAAAATCATCTTTTCATATCCTGTGTTTCGGATGGGAAAAAGCGGTGCAACATTTGACGTGTTGCACCGCTTTTTTTAGACGCTGTGTATATAAGGCAGGTCACAACCACACATGACGGAAAAGACACCCCTGTTTCTACCGTTTGACACGATGCATACCGCTACTACGCGAACATTTTACGAAGAAAATCACAATTCCACTGGTATATGACACTTTATTGTGATAAAATATAAGAAAAAATGTGGATATGAGGCTATATTATGGATGATAATATTTTGAAAAATCAACATATCAAACAACTTCTGGATATTGGCATTGCGCTGACTGCGGAAAAGGATTACGACAAGCTTTTGGAAAAAATTCTGACGGGTGCCAGAAGCATTGCCAACGCCGACGGCGGCACCTTATATCTGGTGGAGCAGAATCAGCTGCACTATAAAATCATGCAAACCACATCCTTGGATATTTTCATGGGCGGCAACGGTGAAAAAATCAACTTCCCACCGCTGGAAATGCTGCGCAGCAATGTTTCCGCGTACAGCGCCATCACCAAACAGAGCATTAACATACCGGATGTGTATCATTCCGCGCTGTTTGATTTTTCCGGTCCAAAAAAATTTGATGCCGCCACAGGATATGTCACCACGTCCATGCTGGTGATTCCGCTCATCAACCGTGAGGATAAGGTGATTGGTGTGCTGCAGCTGATTAATGCACTGGATGACCGCGGTCTACCCATTCCCTTTGCGCCGCACATCGAAAACATTGTAAAATCATTGGCATCACAAGCCGGCATTGCGCTTGAAAACATGCAATATGTGGACGAAATTAAGCAATTTTTCAAATCCTTCGTGGAAGTACTGGCAACTGCCATTGATGAGCGAACCCCCTACAACGCCAACCATTCCAAAACCATCGCACAGCTCATCGGAAAATTTGCAGCGTATTTGAATACCGTAACCACAGGACGCTATCGCGAGGTTTCCTTTGATGAAAGCCAGATTCATGAAATTGTAACCACCGCGTGGCTGCATGATATTGGAAAAATCGCCATACCACTAGAAATCCTTGACAAGCCGACCCGTCTGGGGGACACTGAGCAACCACTTCTGCTGCGGTTGGACTTGATTGCCGCCAAATTGCGGCTGCAATATCTCGAAAAAGCCGTGGCGACCACCGATGCCGATGTGCGCACGCAACTGGAACAGCACTGGCAGGAAACCCAAGCCTATATGGCAGACGTGCGTCAATTTGTGCTGGAGGTCAATCGTCCAACTACCTTTATGGATGCCGAAAAGCTGGAAAAACTCGCCGCTATTAAGCAAAAAAAATGGGATGGCATCGAAGAAGAACTGCTCACCGATGCCGATTTTGAAAATCTGAGCATTGTAAAAGGCACGCTCACCACGCAGGAGCGTACGGTGATTGAGCATCATGTCAGCGCAACCGAGCGTATTTTATCCAAAATGACCTTTCCAGAGTATCTCAAGCATGTGCCGGATTGGGCGGCAAAGCATCATGAGTTTTTAGACGGCAGTGGCTATTGCAAGGGGTGCGGTGCGGATGATTTGCCGATAGAAGTACGAATGCTGACGATTTTAGACATTTATGATGCACTGACTGCCATCGACAGACCCTATAAGCCAGGGATGCCGAAGGAAAAGGCGATTCAAATTCTTGGATTCATGGTAAAGGAGGGGAAACTGGACAAAGAGCTGGTTGCGTGCTTTATCGAAAGCCGTATTTGGGAATAATCACCTAGAGGGGGGGATGTTTTTAGATGAAAAACAAAAAATCCATTTACATTTTTGTGTCGTTGATGCTTGTCCTCATTTTTTCATTCTTTATGGACTATCTCGCTGTTTTTCAAAGCATGATTTATGACCATATGTATGAATCTGCTGACACACCATCCGACAACATCGTCATTGTGGGAATTGATGACCTAAGCTATGAAAACATTGGACGCTGGCCGTATTCTCGGGATATGCAAAGCGTCATCTTCCAAAATATCTTGCGAGACCATCCAGCGGTGTTGGGCATCGACATCATCTATGATGCGATAACAAACACTGCCGATGACCAAATGCTCATTGACACCTTGCAGAACAATCCAGTGGTGTGTGCCAGCGTTTTGGTTTCCGGCAAAGAGCAGTGGGGCTATGTTTCAGAAAACCAGTACCTCACGCCGTTTTCTGCACTTGATGACGCCGTGACCACGGGATATATCAATGCCTACACCGAAGAAAAAGACAACGGTGTCATCCGTCAAGCGATTTTATCCCGCACCTTTGATGACACACTCTATGATAGCTTTGCCTATGCCATTTATCAGAAATATGCCCTGCACAATGGCATACAAGAGGATAATTTTTCAGATGAATATAACCATCCGTTATATGTCGATTATGCCGGACAGCCCACAGATTTTCAAAACATCTCTGCCTATATGGTGTACAACGACATGATTCCGGAAGGCTTTTTTGAGGACAAAATTGTTTTGTTTGGTCCCTACAGCCTTGGTATGCAGGACGAATATCCAACGCCGATTGATAAAGAGGAAAAAATGTTCGGGGTTGAGGTGCATGCCAATATCATCCAGAATCTGATGGAAAATCGCTTCAAGCGTGATGTCAGCGGTTATGTGGACTTATTTCTCATCTTTTTTACCGGACTGCTGTCTTTTGTCGTGTCCCGCAAAGCCAAACCCTTCCTTGCCTTTTGGCTGCACTTATGCCTAATCATTGCGTATTTTGGGGCGGGAAAATACGTGTATACGCATGGATATGTGCTGCAAATCGTCTATCCGATTGCAACTGTGCTTGTGTTCTATATTGTTACGCTGGTCTACAACTACATTGAGCAGACGGCGGAACGCAAGCGCATCACCGGCATTTTCGGCCGATATGTTGCGCCGCAAATCGTCAACAAAATTTTGGAGGACGGCGATGCCAATTTAAAGCTTGGCGGTACTCGCAAATATATCTCGGTCCTGTTTGTGGATATTCGTGGCTTCACCCCGCTGTCGGAAAAGGCGCAGCCAGAAGAAGTGGTGGAAATCCTCAACGCCTACTTGGATTTGTGTGCAAAATCCATTTTCCACAATGGCGGCACGTTAGATAAATTCATCGGAGATGCAACCATGGCAATTTATAATGCGCCGCTCGATTTGGAAGACCATGCGTTTTGCGCCGTCAAAACCGCTTGGGAAATGAAGAAAGGTGCACAATCTTTGATGAAGGATTTAGAGGAAAAATACAACCGTACGGTGCAATTTGGCATTGGAGTCAATACCGGCTATGCTGTTGTTGGCAACATCGGCTCGAATGACCGCATGGATTATACCGCCATTGGCGATACCGTGAATACCTCCGCACGACTGGAAAGCAATGCAAAACCAGGGCAAATCCTGATTAGCCAAGAAACCTATGACCTTGTAAAAGACAAAATCACTGCTACCTCTCTTGGCGGATTAAAGGTAAAGGGTAAATCCGAGGAGATTGCGGTCTATCAAGTCGATGATTTGCAGGTATAAGGTGCTTATCTATTTTTCATATCAACAAAGGAGTACATATTATGGGACGAATTCTGAAACGAATCCTTTCTATGCTGATAGTGGTGGCGCTGCTTGTGCCCCATTCCATTGCCCATGCCGCATCCAGCGGCAGTGCCACGATTTCCGCTTTTGCAGGCAGCGTGAGCATCATCAAATCCGGCGGTGAAAAAACGTTCTCTGCCAAAACCGGCATGAGCCTGACCCAAGGCGACAAAATTTTAACCGGCAAAAACGCTTGGCTGAAATTAAAAATCAACGGCAGTCAGGAAGTGAAAGTCGGCGCAAAATCCTATGTGTCCCTCGAGCAACTGACCTACAGCCAATCCAGTGAGCAAACCGGCATTAAGCTGATTAACGGTCAGGTGAGTGCCAATGTGCAAAAGAAGCTGGGCAGCCAAGACAAGTTTGAGGTGCGCACACCCAACGCCATCATGGGCGCAAAAGGCACCAAATATCTGGTCTCTTATGACGATGCCTCTCAAAGCCGCTTAACGGTGTTGGAAGGCGTGGTACAGACAGTTACCTCTGTCACCGTGCAGGTAAAGGATGAAAACGGCATTCCTACCGAAAAGCAACTGACCCTTGTGGTGTCTGTAGGAGCGGGACAAGACCTCGACTTCAACACCGAACAGCTGCAGCGCGAATTGCAAACGATGGTGGATGCATTGCAGTCTGCCGAGGATGGCACCGAAATCACCTTGGAAGAGATACAAGCCGCCATCGATGCTCGACTCTCTTCGCAGGAAGTGCAGGAGCTGCACGTTGACATTCTGGATGTGGAAACACTGAATGCATTTGCTATCGAAGCCATGTTAGAAGCCCTCGCCGCAAGGGAGCAAACCGAAGCGGTGCAACAGCTCACTGCGCAGCTGCAAAGCTTATTGGAAACCCGCAAGGCAGAAGAGCAGGCAGACGAACAACAGCAGGAAGAGGAGATTGCACAGGAAACACCTTCCAAGCAGGTTTCCTATGATTCCTCTTTTACCTCTAGCACCTCTACATCTTCCTCCTCGTCTTCTTCGTCTTCTTCCTCTTCTGGAGGTCAAACACCCGCTTTTTATCTTCAAACTGCTACAACCCGAGATACGGACCAGAATGGTATTGTTGATAAAATCCGACTTACGTTTAACCAAAACGTTAATTCCAACAGTGTTGCAACCACTGATTTTTCGCTTACATCCAACCATGCAACATTGTCCATCGGCACAGTCACCTCCGCTGGCGTTGAGACTAGTTCTCCCAATGTAATTGACCTGACCCTGCAAGAAATCCCTACGGGCAGCACCTCCATGAGCTATCGTTACAATACGGAAATCACGCCCCTGCTAAACATTGCCGCAGGTGCCCTCACCAGCACCAATGGCGGTTCCTGCGCTGCCACAACGGATTGCGTTGTCGCCGATGCCGCCCCTCCCGTGCTGATGCATTGGGGAATCAACTTTAACAGCATCCAGAAAACCATTGATTTGAACTTTTCGGAACCACTAGCCAACTACAACTTAGGCTCTATGGAAATTACCGATGCTACTGCATCCTCCGAATATTCCCTGTCTGATACATCTCTTGCCTTGGGCGAAGCCGTTTCGGACGGTTCCTATCATTTGCAGCTGACTTGTACCTCTCCCACATTGGTCAGCAACATTCGGGCGTTGTCCTCTGATAATCAGAATATTTATCGTATGCTCCTAGGAAACAGTGCCTACGTGGATGCGTTTGGCAATGCCCCTGTTGGTTATGCAAACAACAACCCCATGCAGTGCACGCAATACACCCCCGATGAAACTGCACCAATGTTCTCGAGTCTGGCATGGGATGCCGGCACGAACACGCTTTCTGTGACCTTTGATGAATTCCTCGACCTCTCTTTCTTGAGTACCGCATCATCCACAGCGACCTTGTCTGGCAGCCCCTCATTAAGCAGCGATGGATACACCATTCAACTGCCTTTGAGTACGCCATCAGCTGGTGATACCATCACCTTGGATAATGTCTGTGATTTGTATGGCAACGGTGTTGCCCCTTCTGAAGTGCTGACCTATAACGGCACCAATTGGGTAAGAATCACGCCATTTGCGCTCACCTCTGCGTATACTTCCGGTGCAGATGGCTATGTAACCGCTATTTCTTTGGTTTACAATTACAATATTAATCAAGCCACATTCAATGCGCTCGATGTCAACGATATTGTAGCCAATGACAAAATTACACTGACAACCAACAACGATACATTGGGTACGATTACATCCATGAGCCTATCTGCCAACATCGTCACCATAGGGCTGGACAATTCCGGACTGTCCGCCTACAACTCTGGTGCAACCGAGCAAATTTCCATTGTGGGAGGTCTATTCAGCAACCAAGCCCTTGTTGCCTCACCTGTAGTCTCCTTCTTGCCTCTAATCGACAGAGTTCCCCCTGTTGCTGCAGTGCTTCCTGGAGATGGCAATACCATCTATAACAATGCCAAGCAGTTCACCCTGTCCTTTAGCGAAGCAATGAACACCGACCGCATGAATACCGACAACATTACCCTTTCCGGCAGCGGCAACAGCATTGCTGCTTTGAACTTAGATGCTACTTTCTCACAACTCACCATCCAACTCACCACTCCTGCAACCGAAGGCGATTGTGTCTATCTGTCGAACGACATTCTAGACAACAACGGCACTGCACTGCCGAGCACCATCACCATTGTCTATACGGGCGGCATCTGGGCAATTCAAAACTAATTGCGGAAAGAGGGATTTTTTTATGAAGCAGCTAACAAAAAACATTCTGCTTGCAGCGCTTGGCAGCACCATCCTTGCCAGCCAAGCCTTTGCGGCAGAGGACATCTCCTTTTACGCCGGAACTGCGGTGCCATCTTATGAAGATGGCACCCTAGCCGCGGCAAGCTTCAACCAGCCCTATGGACTGGCGGTGGACAGCAACGGCACGGTGTTCGTTGCGGATACCTATAACAACTGTATCCGCAAAATCAGCGCCGGACAGGTCAGCACCTATGCTGGCATTTCCGGCATCCATGATTTGATGGGCTTCCCCATCGGTGGCTTGCAGGATGGTACTGCTGGGGAGGCATACTTTGACAAGCCGCGCGATTTGGCAATCGATGCGAATGGGGACATCATTGTGGCAGATACCAACAATCACGCCATCCGCAAAATTCATAACAACACGGTTTCGACCCTTGCAGGGAATGGCACCGCAGGTGACGTGGATGGTGCTGGAAATCTGGCGCGATTCCATCTGCCGTCCAGCATTGCCATCGATTCTGCGAACCAAATCTATGTGGCAGATACGCTCAACAACGCCATCCGTGTGATTGACGCCAACGGGAAGGTATCCACCTTGGCACTCACCTCGTCCTCGGACACGTATGATTACAGCCTTTTGAATGAACCGAGCAGCATTCGGTTCACCGCAGACGGCACGCTGTACATTGTTGACAGCGGCAATCAACTGCTGAAAAAGGTTATAGATGGCGTTGTGTATCCTGTTGCAGGTGTGACCTATGCAACCAATAGCACGGGATATGTCGATGGGGATTATGTGGACGGTACGCTTGACACTGCCATGTTTAATTTCCCCAAAGGCATCTGCGTGCTGGACAATGGATTGATTTTTGTTGCCGACACATGGAATCATTGCATCCGGCTAATTAAGCCAGACCACACCGTCACAACCTTTGCCGGCACCAACGAAGCAGGAAACACGATTAGCAGCCTGACAGACAGCCGCTTCAACGCCCCCAGTGCCCTGACATATGCAGATGGTGCGCTGTTGGTCTCTGATATGTGGAACAACTGCATTAAGCAGATTCCGCTGAAATATGGCAACCCGATATTTGATTTGGACAGTGCATTTGTTTCCAAAGACATCGACTTTTCCTCTAGAAATCCTGCGATTGTCAATGTTGCAGTAAATCATCAGCTGATTGATTTTGCCGATGTCACGACGTTGAATATCGATGGAAAGACCTATTTCCCCATTCGTGCCATTGCCGAAGCCTTGGGGGCAGACGTAGCATTTGACAGCGATTCTCGGACGATTCAAATCACCTATCGCGGTCGCGTGGTTACTTATGCCTTGGACAATACACCCCTGCAAATCGTAGGCAATCGCTCCCTCCTCCATATCCGCACATTGGCAAGTGACATGGGCTTTTTCGTCAGCTGGAATGCGGCATATAACACGGTGGTTATCACGGATTAACCGCGAGCTTCTCTGTTGGTGTCTATACCAAACCGCCCAAACCCATACTATAGGGAGGCTGCGCCTTCGGCGCAGCCTCCACCCTTTTGAAACTCATCTTCCTTAGTATTGAAAAAGTAATTAGAATTATTTGTAAAGGATAGCGTATGAATATCGAATTTTTATCGGTCTTTTTGCTTGCACATTTTTTGGGTGACTTCGTGTTTCAAACGAACAAAATTGCGCGAATGAAAGAAGAAAATTTGCGGGGTGTTCTATATCATAGCAGTATCATTTTATTTTTTCAGGTCGCTCTTTTATCTGTCTATGGGGTTTATGGCATTCTCGCCGGTATCTTTAGCGCTATGACACATGTTGTCTTAGATGCAATCAAGCTGGTTGTAGGACCGAAAATACGCAAAATCACGCTTGCGTATTTTTTACTAGACCAGTGCCTTCACATCGCCATCATATCTGTCCTTGCAGCCGTTTTTCGTCCCGCCGCAGTTCTGCCTGCCTCTTTGGCGCTGCTCGTCAAATACATATTGTTCTGCATAATTTTCACGTATATTGTGACGGTCATGTGCAAAATGCTGCTGCGTGATTGGTTTGTAAGTATTCGCAGTACGCCGTTCTTCCTGCATCGCGAGCGGATGCAGGATGGGGTTTTTTCCCTCCTGCTATTCCTCGTCATGATGCTGCAAACCCTACCAGCCCTGCTCGCAGTGCTACTGCTTGCTTTGGTTTACCTTGTCACACAGCGAAAGCAATATCCGTATCCGCTGCCGATTGTTTTCCTAAAATGCAGCTTTTACGGCATACTCGGTTGGATTGGCAGTGCAGCATTCTTACACGTTTTCTAAGCATCTGTGCGACATTTTTGGGGATGCCTGCATATTTTCATGTCTCTCTGCACATGCTACCATACGAGGTGAAAAATATGCAATTAAGCCAAAAAGAAATGACCCTTTTGCAGGATTTAAAAACACAGGAGCAGTTGTGTATCGAAAAGTATACGAATGCCGCAACCACTGCCTGTGACCCGCAGCTGCAGACTTTGTTTTCTTCGATTGGGCAGACGGAGCAGCAGCATCTGCATACGCTGAACCAAATCACAGAGGGCATTGTTCCACAGATTTCCGGACAGCAGCAGACGCCACAGCAACCAGCAAAACAAACGCAACCAGCCACTCCTATGGACAGTGCCACCCGCAAAAAAGACAAATTCTTGTGCGTTGATGCGTTGTCTATGGAAAAGCACGTTTCCTCTGTGTATGACACCAGTATTTTTGAATTCAAAGAGCCAAAGGTGCGGGATGCGCTCAACCACATTCAGAAAGAAGAGCAGCAGCATGGTGAGCAGCTGTATGCCTATATGCATCAGAATGGTATGTACAGCTAGTTTTGTCGTTCATAGAAAAATAGCAACGCCGTCCCCGTATGCAAGTGCACTACTTGCATACGGGGACGGCGTTTTACGTCACACACATGGCATAACCTTTATCGACTTGTCAAATCGTCAATGATGGAAACCAGTCTTTCCACTTCTGGCTTTGTAATTTGTGCATCAGCACCCAATGATTTTCCTTTTTCACGCATTTCATCGTTAATCAATGAAGAAAACAGAATCAGCGGGATTTCTTTCAGCACTTTATCTTCCTTCACAAGCTTGGTCAATCGATGTCCATCCATTTGCGGCATTTCAATGTCGGAAATAATGCAGGCAACATGCGTTTTCACATCATCGCCAGAGGACTTGGCTTCCACCAGATAATCCCATGCCTCTTGCCCATTTTCCGTCTTGACGGTGCTGGTATACCCTGCCCTGTGCAAGCTTTCCACAATCAGCTTGGAGAGCAAACGCGAATCTTCTGCAATCAAAATAGTTTTATTAATCACACCTCGATGCCCATACCGATCCACCGAAGACAGCTGTATGCTAGATTCTGGGCTGATTTCTGCAATGATTTTTTCAAAATCCAAAATTGTAATCAATTTATTCTGATAGGATGCAATTCCCGTGGCAATGCCATCATTGCCACCATAAATGGCCTTATCTGGCTTTTTGATTTCCTTCCATGAAATACGGTCAATGCCTACCACGGTTTCTACATGAAAGGCAAAGCTTAAATTGTTGAAATGGGTAATGATAAAAATATCATGTCCACTTCTTTCATATGCCGGTAAATTCAAATATTGCCCCAAATCAATGACGGTTATGACTTCATCTCTCGGCTTAAAAACACCCTCTACGACAGGATGTGCATTGGGCATATATTTCACCTGCTGCGCCATCATGATTTCCCGCACTTTGGCAACATTGATACCAAAAAGATGTCCTGAAATGGTAAACTCCATAATTTCAAGCTCATTTGTGCCAGATTCTAAAAGAATCTTTGTTTGGTTTGCATTTTGCGCGATTGCCACTGCTATTCCCCCCATTTTCATTGATTCTAATTACATACCTATGGTGTAATGACATTCATACACGCATATGGTTTCTATCATCTTAAAAGTTATCTCTTATTATTATATAGAAATTTACAGAAGAAAGATACTGTTTTTTTGTAAATCTTTCTATGGAATCATTGGTTAATCTTGCTATTCTGCGCCGATTGTTTGCTTTTACGCATTCGCTTATGCAACGTACCTATCTGCACTGCAATCCGTTCTATTCGCGGTCTTCTTGCTTTATTGTACCGCAAATTGTTTTATTTTTCAATATATTACTAAAATTTATCTGAAAAATCGCTCTTCCCCGACAAAAATTGCGCTCCGTGTGAAAACGGAGCGCAATTTTTCAAACGCATTTTAGCAGCAGTAATAAAAATACTTGCTTACTTGATAGCATCCACACCCATATATGGACGCAAAGCTTCCGGAATGGTTACGCTGCCATCCACATTCTGATAATTCTCCAAAATTGCTGCCACAGTTCGACCAACCGCAACGCCAGAACCGTTCAGTGTATGGGCATATTGGGGCTTGCCTGCTGCATCCCGACAGCGAATATTTGCACGCCGCGCCTGATAATCCAAGAAGTTAGAGCACGAAGAAATTTCCACATATCGATTGTAGGACGGCATCCAAACCTCAATATCATAGGTGAAGGCCGCGGAGAATCCAATATCACCTGTGCAGAGGCACACCACACGATAAGGCAGCCCCAATCCCTGCAAGACACGTTCTGCTTCGTTCGTCAGCTTTTCTAATTGATTCCAAGAATCTTCTGGAGCTGCAAAATTGACCAATTCTACTTTGTTAAACTGATGTTGGCGAATCAATCCGCGCGCATCTCGTCCTGCAGCACCTGCTTCTCGGCGGAAGCAAGCAGAATATGCTGTATATCGAACCGGCAATGCTTCATTGGAAATAATTTCATCACGATACATATTGGTGACCGGCACTTCTGCGGTCGGAATTAAATATAAATCGTTGTCTTCTCTTCCCAACTGATACATTTGCTCTGAAAATTTGGGTAATTGACCGGTTCCAGTCATAGAGGCGCTATTGGCAATGAACGGAGGCAAAATTTCTGTATAGCCGCCCTGCTCATCGCTATGTGTATCCAGAAAGTAGCTGATGATAGCACGTTCTAATCGTGCACCCAATCCGCGATAGAAATGAAATCTGGAGCCAGTTACTTTTCCGGCAACATCTGGAAGCAATACGCCCAAATCACCTCCAATATCCCAGTGTGGTTTTGGTTCAAAATCAAATTGAACGGGCTCCCCCCATCTGCGAATTTCTGGATTCGCTGCATCATCTGCACCTGCCGGCACTTCGTCTGCCGGAACATTCGGCACAATGAGCAGCACATCCTGCAATTCCGCTTCTACCACGGTGCGATCTGCATCCAGTTGCTTGACATCTTCAGATAATTTTTTCATTTCTGCCATAATTGCAGCGGTATCTTCTCCTGCCTTTTTCATCTGCGGAATCTGCTTGGACACCTTATTTTGTTGCGCCTTCATGCCTTCCACTTTTGCAATAATCTCTTTTCGCTTATCATCCAGTGCAAGAATCTGGTCAATTTCTATATCATAACTTTTCCCACGAAGTGCAAGGCGTTTCTTGCACTTCTCGGTGTTTTCTCGAATCATTTTAACGTCTAACATTTGTCTTACCCCTTATACTCTTAATTTGCTCCGTTTGTAACCTGTAAGCTGGTCTGATATTGTAGGAATTCTTGTGCATTGCTGCCCAATAAAACCGGCTGTTCTGCCTGTGCACCCGTTAAACGTTCTACACCATAGGCTGTAATCATTTTGTCCATCAACTCTTTTGCGGTTGCCGTATCATGATTTCCCAATGCACGTCGCACTTGCTGTAACGCGTCCAATGCCAAATACCGCTCTCGCAGCAGCTTCACTTGCGCCAAAACCTCTTCATCCGCTTCTTTCTGCTGCAAACCGATGCCATCTGTCAACTGCATCAGTTCCTCCAAAAGCTCATCTTGTTCGGCAATCGTTTTAGATTGTTCTTCCACTGTTGCTTGTAAAACATTCATCTTTTGGGTTGCACCTTGTGCAACGCTGGTTTGCTGCGACAATTCATCGTTCATTGCCTGCAGTTGCTTTCCAGCGCGCACCTGTGTTAAATAGCTCAGCAAAATCAAAACCAAAGCAATGGAAAACAATCCTACAATATAGACTGACAAAAAGTGTTTGCTTTGCTTTTTGGTCGATTCCATTTTTTTCTCCTCTGCCATTTGCTATACACACTCCTTCCCTTGCAGACTCTCTTTCATCTATTTCGTAGAATCTTATACATGTAATTCTTCCAGCGCTTCGCGCAACCGCTCTAAATCTTCATTTCCGTAGAACTCCAGTGATAACGTGCCATGTGTTTTAGTAATTTCTATCCTTACGCGTCTGCCCAATCGGCTTTCTAACTGTCGCTCCAACTCTGACAGATAGTTGACTTCCTCTTGCTTTTCCTCCTGCTGCTGTTTCGGCGCACTATTCAAGCGTTTTGCTAACAACTCTGCCTGCCGTACACTCAAACCTTCCATCTTTTGTGCTGCCTCTGCCCTTTTGGATTCATCATGAATGGATAAAACAGCTCGTGCGTGTCCACCGCTGATTTTCCCCTGTATCACGAGTTCTCTTGCAACGCTCTGCAAGGAAAGCAATCGCAGTGAATTTGCCACGGCACTTCTGGATTTTCCCACACGCTCTGCCACTTGGTCCTGTGTCAATCCATACTGCTTGACCAATGTTTCATAGCCCTCTGCTTCTTCAATGGCATTGAGATCTTGCCGCTGTAAGTTTTCAATCAAAGCAATTTCCATTACTTCTTCATCTGAAACATCTAGTATCATCGCTGGAATTTCGGTCAAACCAGCATCTCGTGCTGCGCGCCAACGGCGCTCTCCTGCAATGATTTGATAAGACCCATGGCTGCTTTTACGAACGGTAATGGGTGTGACAACGCCATGCATACGAATGCTCTCTGTTAATTGCTGCATCAATTCCGCATCGAATGCTTTTCGTGGCTGCTCTTGATTCGGTTCAACCAACTCCATCGCGAGTTTTAAAATGCTTTGGCTGTCTTGTTCCTGCTCTGAAAACCGTTCTTCTGCAAATAAGTCTGCAAGACCTCTTCCCAATCCGCTTTTATGAACCGCCTTTGCCATTTTATCACCACCTTACTGATTGTTTTGACTTAAAAACTCTTCTGTAAGCTTCATATATGCTTCTGCACCTCTGGAATAGCGGTCATATGCTGTAATCGGTTGCCCATGGCTTGGTGCTTCTGACAAACGAACATTGCGAGGCACAACTGTCGTATACACCTTTTTCCCGAAGTGTTTTTTAACCTCTTCTAAAACCTGCATCGACAAATTGGTTCTTCCATCAAACATCGTCAACAAAACACCTTCTAGTTTGATGGACTTATTCAATCCCTTCTGCACATTACGAACCGTTCCCATAAGTTGGGTCAGTCCCTCTAATGCATAATATTCACATTGCAGCGGCACCAAAAAACTATCCGCTGCGCACAAACAATCCAATGTTAATAAACCCAATGACGGTGGGCAATCAATCAAAATATAATCATATCGGTCGCGTATGCGTTCCAACACCATTTTCAAGCGATATTCTCGGTCTTCCATTTGCACAAGATCCAATTCCGCACCAGCAAGATTTACATTTGCGCCTATCAAATCCACCCATTTTGTATGTTGAATAGCATCCTCCACGGAAATATCATCATTCACTACCAAATCATAAATTGTAATATCTAAAGTCCTTGGGTCTACTCCAAAACCAGAAGTTGCATTTCCCTGCGGGTCAAAATCGCATAAAAGAACTTTTTTTCCTTTTTCACTCAACGAAGCTGCTAAATTTACAGCGGTTGTTGTCTTACCGACACCGCCTTTTTGATTTGCAAACGCAATTATTTTGGCCATATTGATTTCCCCCACTTTCCAACAATCATACTTCTTTATTATAGCACGATTTGTAAGGGATGCAACGTAAATCCCTCAAATTTTCTTTGAATCTACATTCTAGGAGTGAATACAAAAATGTTTCACGTGAAACATTTTCTGCGATTTTGTCATTCGCAAATTTGTTTCACGTGAAACATTTTCTATTTTGTCGTATTATTGTTTCGCATGTGGAATGCTGATATGTACTGTCAATCCTTCTGCACGTTCTTCTCGTTCTACCTTGGCCTCCACGCCTGCATTTTGCATGATATTAACCGCTTTGTCTACCGTATTTAAGAAAAATCGTACATCTCGAATGAATCGTACGACATGGCGTTCCTTTGGTACCTCACCCCCATGCAGTAGCTTATCTACATACTGTTCAGCGCGACTGACATTAAATTCATGTGCAATGATATAATCCGTTGCAGTGATTCTATCTTCCTCATTTGGCAGCCGAAGAATTGCACGCGCATGACGTTCTGTTAAATTTCCATCCCGTATCATTTGGACGTTATGCGGAGAGAGCTTTAATAATCGCAGTTTATTTGCAACTGCACTTTGCGTTTTTCCAACTCGTTTTGCTGCCTCCTCCTGCGTTAATCCATGAGATTCAATGAGTCGCTTGAATCCCCATGCTTCTTCAAAAAAATCCAAATCACGCCGCTGCAAATTTTCCACCAAAGCGATTGCTGAACTCTCCTGTTCATTCGCACTCATTACAATGCATGGCACTTCCTGCAAGCCTGCCTGTTTCGCAGCACGCAATCGCCGTTCACCTGCAATCAGCTCATATCCCCCCGTTTCTATACGGCGCACAGTCAAAGGGTTTAGTACGCCATACTGACGGATACTCTGTGCCAGTTGTTGAATAGCATCGGCATCAAAGCATTTGCGCGGTTGGTTTGGATTTCTTACAATTTGATTGATACGGATTTTTTTGAGTGGTCTGTCGGTGCTGTTCAATAAATTACTTAACATCCGTAAAAAAACTCCTTCCTGCTATTTTTGATTCCCATAAGTATAGAGTATCATTTTTTCACTATCTGTAAAGTAAAATCGTCCGCATTCTGCGACAGCAATCTGTTAATTTTATGGCTTTTCAACCGAAAGTTGATGTTTCAGACATAAAAAAAGAGAAAATACCTTCATCAATTTTGAATCCTGTATTTTCTCAAAGCAAGTATTTAGAAGCTGTATTCATAACGACGAATAGGAGAAATAGGCATATCTTTTCCGCTATGCAGCGTTAAAACTCCTTGGAATACACCAAGTGTTCCTGCATCATTTTTCCTCGCCTAGTAAAAAATCTATACCCATTTCTCCCATTCTCGTTTATAAATACACGTTCTTATTTTTCAAAGAGGTGCAGTCGAAATTTTTCCAAAATGTCTGGGATATTTTTGAGGTGTTTCTCGCATCTTGCGAACAATGACGATTCTCTGTTGTATCTCTGTCAGCGGAATTGTATATTCTTTGACCTCTTCAACCATGCCACCCAGCACCTGAATTGCATGCGTTGCTTCCTTTAGTTCTGCGTCACTGGATGTGCTTTTCATTGCTGCGAACACTCCACCCACACGAATCAATGGCAACGACAATTCGCATAGTACATTCATACGTGCCACCGCACGCGAAGTCGCAATATCAAACACCTGGCGATTTGTCGTCGCAAATTCTTCCGCGCGCGCGTGAATAGCCTCAGCATTTGTTATTTGCAACGCCTCTATACAGGTTTGCAAAAAACGAATGCGCTTTCCCAAGCTATCTAGTAAGGTGACTTGTGTGTTAGGATATAATAACGCCGCTGGTACTCCCGGAAAACCTGCACCACACCCAACATCAATCATCGACTTTCCATCTAACTCCAAATGAGAAAGTGCCGCCGCGCAATCCAAAAAGTGCCGCTTTACAACCTCTTCTGGATTGACAACTGCCGTTAAGTTCATGACCTTGTTCGTTTCCAACAACGCATCTGAAAACTGCAAAAATTGATTCACAGCTTGTGGATTTTGATAGCCCAAGTATCCTAACCCCTGCTCCAATAGCGCTCGTACCGTCATCGTGCTTCCTCCTGTGCTTGCTTCACCCTTTGCTGTTCAATATAAATCATCAGTGCAGTCATATCCGCTGGACTAACCCCTGAAATGCGGCTGGCTTGTCCAAAGTTCACAGGGCGAATCGTATTTAACTTTTGCCGCGCTTCTAAACGAAGCGATGGAACTTCGTCATAGTTGATGGTTTCTGGCAATGCATAATGCTCCAATTTACGGAACTGTTCTACATCTTTCTTTTGTCGCTCAATATATCCTGCATAAGATATGGATATTTCTACCTGTTCCCGGATTTCTTTGGATAATGCAGGACGGTCCACATCCAATATCGCCAAATCATCATAGCTCAATTCTGGTCGACGTAATAAATCCGACAGCTTTGCTCCAGATTTTAAGGGTGCACTCTGATGTGCCTTGAGAAATTGCTGTACCTCTTCTGTAGGTCCAATATTAAAACGTTGCAGCCGTGCAATTTCCGCATCTACCGCTGTATACTTTTTTGCAACCCGTTCTCCGCGCTCGGGTGTGTTCAATCCAATCCGTACACCAATAGGAACCAACCGCTGATCGGCATTGTCCTGACGCAGCAATAATCGATATTCTGACCGCGATGTCATCATACGATATGGTTCATGGGTTCCGCGCGTCACCAAATCATCTACCAAGGTTCCAATGTATCCATCTGCCCGGTCGAGCAATAATGGCGCCTCTCCTAAAATCTTGAGTGCTGCATTGATGCCTGCAATCAATCCTTGTGCTGCCGCTTCTTCATATCCAGAAGAGCCACAAAATTGTCCTGCACCATACAATCCCGCTACTTTTTTGGTTTCTAACGTTGGTCGAAGCTCTAGAGGGTCAATCAAATCGTATTCAATGGCATATGCAGGGCGCATGATTTCTGCACGCTCCATGCCCTTGACCGATTGCAGCATTCTCTGCTGCACGTCTTCCGGCATGGATGACGAAAATCCCTGCAAATAAATTTCTTCCGTATCCAAACCCATAGGCTCTACAAATAACTGATGGCGTGGCTTTTCAGCAAAACGCACAATTTTATCTTCAATAGATGGGCAATATCGTGGACCAATTCCTTCTATTTTGCCGGAGTAAATTGGTGAGCGATGTAGGTTTTCTCGAATCACCGTATGTGTTTTTTCCGTAGTATACGTTAAATAACAGACGCATTGGTTTTTAGGCGGTGTCTTGGTTTCAAAGGAAAACGGAATGACATCCGCTTCACCTTCCTGCACTTCCAACTCTGTAAAATCAATCGAGCGACGATTGATGCGCATAGGTGTGCCGGTTTTAAACCGCAATAGTTCTAGTCCGAGATTGCGCAGACAATCTGTCAAGCCTTGTGCCGCAGCCATGCCATCTGGACCGCCTTCGCGGAAATGATCCCCAATAATAATTCTTCCACCCAAATATGTGCCCGAACAAATAATCGCTGCGCGCACCTGATATACGGCTTCCATATCGGTTTCCACCGCGCAAACTGCACCATCTTTTGTATGGATGTTGGTAATCTGCGCCTGTATCAAATACAGATTTTCCTGCTTCTCTAAGGTGTGCTTCATATAGCTGCGATACGCCATGCGGTCTGCCTGCGCACGCAAAGAGTGCACGGCAGGTCCTTTTCCACGATTGAGCATGCGATATTGAATGCACGCCGCATCGGCTGCACGCGCCATCTCGCCACCCAATGCATCAATTTCGCGTACCAAATGCCCTTTTGCCGTTCCTCCAATCGCAGGATTGCAGGGCATATTCCCTACGGCATCTAAATTGATTGTAAAACAAACGGTTTGTAATCCTTTCCTTGCACATGCCAACGCTGCCTCAATCCCCGCATGACCCGCGCCAATCACCGCCACATCATAGCTTCCTGCATTCCACTGCAATGGTGTTTCCTCCTATTCTATTCCTTCGATGTATCCCATTTTTCTTTCCACAATTTCAAAGACCCTGTTGATAACCCTGTGTAAACTGTGTATAACTTCTTTCAATACCCTATGATTTATAGCAATATGTATTTTCTAGATGAAATATTACACATTGCTAGTACATTTTCTTTTTATCCACACCCTGTGGAAGATTTCGCAATATAGAACGGAAACCGGAGCATATGCTCCGGTTTCTCCTTGTGTTCATCATTTCCCGACACAGAAATTTTCAAAAATTTTATTGATAACTTCCTCTGTCACGCTTTGTCCTGTTACTTCACCCAGCGCAGTAATCGCACCCTCTGCATCCATCACCACAGCATCTGGGGTCATACCCGACTGTGCTGCAAACAATGCTTCTTCGCAGCGTTCTGCGGCACGTGCCAATGCGGCTGCCTGCCGTGCGCTGGTGATCAAACCGCCATCATATGCCGCACCATCCAAGCCGATGATTTGCAAAATCAAATCGCTCAATTCCTGCAGTCCGCTTCCCTGTTTCGCGCTAATTGGAATAACGGTGTGGAAATGCTTTTCAATGGTTTCAATATCCAAATGATGCGGCAAATCACTTTTATTAATCAATGCAATCGCACGCCTTCCATGGCTGCGCGCAATTACCATTAAATCCTCATCCGATAGCGTGGTAGAGCCGTCAAACACAGCAAGAATCATTGCAGCATCATTTGCCTGATGCAAGGCACGCTCGATTCCAATTTTCTCAACAGGGTCATCCGTATCACGCAATCCAGCCGTATCTTGTATCCTTAAAATGACCGGTCCTATCCGAATGGATTCTTCTATGACATCGCGTGTGGTACCAGGGGTGTCGGTTACAATGGCACGATCAACCCCTGCCATTGCATTCAGCAGCGAACTTTTTCCCGCATTGGGTCTTCCCAAAATCACACAAGGAATGCCTTCTGCTAAAATGCGTCCCCGCTCATAGCTTTCTGCCAATGCGTATAAGGTGCTGGTTGCTTTGTGTAAAATTTCTTGTGCTTCTTCAAATAAAAAATGGTCAATCTCTTCATCCGGAAAATCCACAACCGCATGAAAGTGCGCCACCATTTCCAGCAGACGGTCGCGAATTTCACGCACAGCGCTTCCGGTTGTGCCGCGCACCTGCGCAACTGCATTTTGTGCCGCCTGCACCGTCTGCGCAGAAATCAATTTCTGTACAGCTTCTGCACCGGAAAGGTCCATTTTTCCATTGATAAACGCACGCTTTGTAAATTCTCCTGGCAACGCCTGCCGTGCCCCATGCCGAAACAATACAAAGAGAATTTCGCTCAAGATTGCCGGCGCTCCATGGCATTGCAATTCTGCCATGGATTCTCCGGTATACGAATGCGGTGCCCGCATAATCACTGCCAAACAGCTATCCAGAACCGCGCCGCCCCTCGCTTGAATCGTGCCATAAATCAATTTATGAGAAGGTGCATCCAAAAGACCTTTTCCTGCAGTAGGATGGAAAATTTCAGAGACGATTTCAATCGCGCGGTCGCCGGAGATACGGATCACTCCAATGGGTCCTCCCGGAGCGGTTGCAATCGCAGCGATGGTATCACTCATTTCTTAGAACCTCCTCCAGTCATCGACCACGCCCACCACGCCGTACACCATTGCGGTTTCCCGCAGCATTGGCATGGCTCGCACCCTCTGGCGCAATGACGACGCGACGACCAGGTTCTGTACCAGTCGAATATGTTGTGACACCTTTATACTCCTGCAATGTGGAATGAATCACGCGTCTTTCATACGGATTCATGGGTTCCAATGCCATGCTTTTATGATACCGAATGACCTTTGCTGCCATTTTATTGGCCAACCGCGCCAAGCTTTCTGCACGCTTTGCCCGATAACCCTCTGTATCTACAGAAACACGTGTATGTTCCTCTGCAACATGATTTGCAACCAAAGTGGTCAAATACTGAATGGCATCCAGTGTATCCCCTCTACGTCCAATCACCATCCCCATATTAGGTCCGACAATATCAATGCGCAAATGGTCCTCTTCACTGGAATCTAACACAACCGCATTTCCATCAACGCCCAGTTTATCCAACAGTCCATCGATAAACTGAACCGCTTGCTTGCCTACGGCGCTGAGCTGCTCCTCGGGCAGCGGCTGCCCCGGCATATATGCAGGACGTTCTTCTGCAACGGTTGCCTTCGGCTCCGCTTCGGTGGCATGATCCACTGGTTTTGCCTCGATTTTCGGTTCTGCTTTTTTATTCTCTGATGGTGCTTCCGCTATCTCATAAGTAACGCGTACACGTGCAGGGGCAGCACCAATGCCGAGGAAGCCCTTTTTTCCATTATCCAGCACTTCTACCGATACTTCATCACGGTCAAGCTGTAACTGTTCCAATGCGACTGCAATAGCAGCGTCTATGGTTACACCCTGCGTTTCAATGCTTTTTGTCATCTTGGAATCCCCCCTCTTACTTCTTTTTGTTGGATTTTTTTCGGACAGCACCTGTATTCGATGCCGCATTTTGCTCTGCGTTTTCTCGAATTTTTGCCTCGTGTGCTGCTCGCTTTTCCTTTTTTTCCAATTCTTTCTTTTCAATATCAGATAAAATCGGATGGCGTTTATTCAGAATAACGGTTAAAATTTTCTCCTGTATCATCATCAGAATATTGCGGATGACCCAATATACGCCAATGGAGCCCGGAAAAATAAAACCAAAATAAACGCTAATCAGCGGCATGAGATACATCATGCTTTTCATCTGATTTTGCGCCTGAGATGCTTGTGCACCTTGGTTTTTCTGCATCTGGTAGCTGGATAAAAAAGCCGTAGCACCCGATAAAATGGGCAAAATCCAAATCACGCTCGGATGGGTAAAGCTTGGTGTTTGAGACAAATCCAACCCAAAAAAGTTGAAATTGATGGGCATAAGATAGTTTTTAATATCCTCTGCAAGGTTTAAAATATCAGATGGAAATTGTCCTGCAGTATTCAAAAACTGATTGAGCCCTTGTGCAATATCCAATTCATAGCCTGCACTTTTGCTGGCAACCTGCGCTACATCAATGCCAACTTTTTGCCCCAGCAGCGCAATAGAATCGCTGGATAGTCCCAGCATGAAGGTCAGCGGCTTTTGTACCGCATAGTAAAGTCCCATGATGATTGGAAATTGGATGAAGGTCGGCAAACACCCCCCCATGGGGCTGACACCTTCCTTTTCATACAATTTCTGAATTTCTTCGTTCAGACGTACTTTATTGCCTGCATATTGCTTTTGAATTTCCTGCATTTTGCCCTGTACTGCAGTCATCTTCCGCATACTTTTTTTCGTTTTATATCCGATTGGAAGTAAAATAATCTGCGCCAACAATGCAAATAAAATCACCGCCATTCCGTAAGACTGCACCCAATCATAAATCATCATCAAGAGCAAGCCAAACGGTCTTACAATTACTATGCCAAATAAATCGGCCATAACGTCCTCCAAAAATAAACTTTTTTACCCGTCTCCTGTGCTGTTTTGCGGCTTTATTCTCAGGGGACCGGGTCATATGGGTCACGATGAGAAAACGGATGACAGCGCAGCAGCCGCCGCGCGGCAAGAAATCCGCCCTTCCACACGCCATATTTTTCAATCGCCTCCACAGCATATTGTGAACACGTCGGAATATAGCGGCATCTTGGCGTAATATAGGGAGAAATCGCTTTTTGGTATAACCAAATGCAACCCAATAGTAGTTTTTTCATACCTTATTCTTGCGCATTGGCTTTGCGAAACAAACCCAGTTCTTTTGCGGCGCGACACAATGCCTTTTCCGCATCTTTACATTTTGCATCGGTCAGTCGCCCTCTTGCCACCAACACAATGTCATATCCGCACAGCAGTTGGTCTTCCTGCAGGCGATAGGACTCTCTCAATAACCGTTTCGCGCGATTGCGCACAACGGCACTGCCTAATTTCGTGCTCACTGTGATTCCCAAACGATTATAGGCTCTGCGATTTTTGGAAATGTACATCACCAAATATGCGGTGGCAAAATTTTTGCCACGATAATATAAACGTTTGAAATCACGATTTTCCTTCATTGAAAAAGTTTGTTTCATCGTTTTTCGCTCCTTAAATTAAGCGAAGCATCTTCCGGCATATCCCCATGGCATCTAGGTGCCTCGCATAGATACCCTATGGTTATGCCTGCTATGACACAAAATGAAAGCTTTGTTTCAAAAAAACAAAGGTCATAGCCTATTCATCAACAGATTTGATGAACTAAAATGATAAATTGCTGAGAAAATAGGTTTGCAGGATTGCCGTTGTGCATATAGGTTCTAAAACACACGGAAAGAAAAAAATGGACCGCTTGCCGCGATCCATTTTATCACTGCGCTCCAATCATCTGCATTCTGGACACACAACACGCATCCAGCAGATTTCTTTTAGTGCGACAGGCGTGCTCTGCCCTTCGCGCGGCGGCTAGCAAGTACCTTTCTGCCATTCGCAGTAGACATTCTCTTACGAAAACCATGAACCTTTGCGCGATGACGCTTCTTCGGCTGATATGTTCTCCACATTGTATACGCACCTCCATTCCTGTTATAAGTGAAATCGGGCACCGGCACGGGTCCGATCATTTTGATTGGCTCAAACCCTCGGGCGCATGCCGCTGCCCGTCCGTTACACTCTGAATCAGCATTTATTATACAAGAATTGTTCTGCCTTTGTCAAGCATTTCTTATGGAATTACGCACAGTTTTATCCACAGTGTGTGGATAAAACTGTGCGTCTGTTTTTTTCTCCTGCTTACCCAATAGATACATCCGCCGAAATCTGCCTGCATCCCTTGCCGTCCGACAGGTTTCGTGCTATTATGTATATTGATAAATAGTCTTTTATGCTAAAGGGGGGAGTATCTTGAGTTCTTCCAACAATATTCTGCAAATGGCATTGCAGCAAATGGAACGAACGATTAATCCAGTGACACTCACAGCTTGGTTCGATGACGCTTCTGTGGTACAGTTTTCAGGAAATCAACTCACATTACACGTGCCCAACGATTTCAAAAAAGAAATCATTGAAGGTCGATTCATTGAACCGCTTACCGATGCACTGCATAAATTATTGGATACCGAAATACAGGTTATCATTACAACAGGGGAAATGGACCAGTCTGCAGGCATCACCTATGGACTATCGTCTGATAACGCGTATACGTTTGATAAGTTTATCGTTGGCAACTCCAATAAATTTGCTCATGCAGCTGCACTGGCTGTTGCAAAACAGCCAGCGGAAGCCTATAACCCTCTTTTCATTTATGGGCAATCCGGATTGGGAAAAACCCACCTTTTATATGCCATTGCTGCCATGATTCGGCAAACACATGCCTCATATCGCATTATTTATGTCAAGGGGGAAGATTTTACAAACGAACTTGTCAGTGCGATTCAAGAAGGAGATGTGCAAAATTTTCGTGCAAAATACCGCATGGCAGATTTGCTACTCATTGATGATATTCAATTCATTGCAGGCAAGGAACGCACACAAGAAGAATTTTTCCATACATTTAATGCGCTTTATGAAGCAAAAAAGCAAATTGTACTCACCTCTGACCGACCTCCAAAGGAAATCAACACCTTAGAGGACCGCATGAAAACGCGCTTTGAATGGGGGCTTTTGGCAGATATCCAACCGCCCGATTATGAAACCCGTATGGCGATTATCCAAGCAAAAGCCAAAGACCTCGGCATTCAACTGCCAAGCGATGTCGTTCATATCATTGCCGAAACGCTACATTCAAATGTCCGTCAGCTGGAAGGCACTGTGAAAAAAATCCGCGCCATGCACGACCTGTTAGGACAAAATATCAACGTCGATCTTGCCATGCGCGCGATTGAAGAGGTGCGCGGCTCGGATGCCAGCCGTATCCCAACACCCCCTAAAATATTGCAGGCAGTTGCCAATTATTACAGCATCCCGGTTGAACAAATTGTTGGCAACCGCCGTTCCAAAGACACCGTGCAGCCCCGACAGGTTTCGATGTATCTCGTGCGGGAAATGACCAATTATTCCCTACCTGAAATCGGAAAGGTCTTTTCCAGGGACCACTCTACCGTGCTGCACGCCATCAACAAAATCGAAGACGAACGAAAAAACTCTGCCGATATGGACAATCTGTTGAAGACCCTCATCAACAGTATCAACGCAGATTAGACCAAAAAACTTATACACAGGTGCTGTGGATTGTGGAAACCTTTTCTGTGGATAAATTCTTGTCAACAATCTTCTCCATTTCCCTGCACCGTTCGTCCACAAGTGCCTTTGGAAGCTACAAGCCTTGTGACATAAAGCTTGTACACACTTTTCCACAGCTTCCACACTACTACTACTACTACTAAAACCTATCTTATTTTTTAAACTTCTATTTCCCGGGAAAGCACTGCAGGGTTCTTGCATTTCCTGTGGATAAAAGAAAGGAATATCAAACCATGAAATTTGCCTGCGAAAAATCGACTCTACTCGACGCAATTAACATTGCTTCTCGTGCTGTTTCAGGAAAAAGTGCCATTGCCCTTTTAGAAGGACTGCTGATTGAAGCCAATGCCGATCTCTCGCTGACAGGTTACGATTTATCTCTTGGCATTCGTACCTCGATAGCAGCAGACATCCTAGAAACCGGTAGCATCGTATTGAATGCAAAGCTCTTTGGTGACATCATTCGCAAGCTCCCAGATGATACAATCTATTTAGAAACCAACGAGAAGCTGATGACCACTATCAAATGTGGTAGATCTGTTTTCAATCTCATTGCTTCCTCTGCTGATGATTTTCCGCAGATTCCGAATGTCACCCAAACCAATCATATCAAGCTCACCGAAGCCACCCTGAAAAATATGATTTCTAAAACCATATTCGCCGTTTCCGACAATGAAAGCAAACCCATTCACACAGGCTGTTTATTTGAAGCCAGCGAAAAAAATCTCAATGTTATCGCAATCGATGGCTATCGTATGGCGGTTCGTAGAGAAAATCTAGCCGAAATGCTCTCTGAAGAATTGAAATTTGTCGTTCCAGGCTTTGCTCTGCGCGAAATTGAGCGGATTTTAAGCGATAAAGAAGAAATTGTCACCATTTATCCTGATGAAAAACACATTTTATTTTCGATTGAGAATACAATGCTTATCACACGCCTCATAGATGGTGAATTTTTAAACTATCGCTCAGCAATCCCTACCGATTCAGATTATACGGTGCAGATTCACGTGAAAGATTTGATTACCTGCATTGAACGTGTTTCGCTCATTATTTCAGAAAAGCTGAAAAATCCGATTCGCTTGCATTTTGAAGGCAATATGCTGCAAATGAGCTGCATCACGGCGATTGGAAAAAGTTATGACGAATGTCAATACGAAGGGGCGATTGAAAATCTTGAAATTGGATTTAACAACCGCTATCTTTTAGAAGCCCTGCGTGCCTGCAGCAATGAAGAACAAGTCACCATT
Source organism: Intestinibacillus sp. (assembly GCA_963664255.1). Lineage (GTDB taxonomy): Bacteria > Bacillota > Clostridia > Oscillospirales > Butyricicoccaceae. The sequence goes on from OY760938.1 coordinate 1,417,196, forward strand.
TCCCTCAAGGGTGCGCTCAATCCGATGGTAATTACACCCAACCAGACCGAAGAATTTACATACTTGGTTCTTCCGGTTCGCCTGAAAGCAAATGAATGATATGAAAATTACAATCAAAACAGAATTTATTCGGCTTGATGCCTTGTTAAAGTTGGCGGGCTTCGTAGGAACCGGTGGGGAAGCCAAAATCCGGATTGCCCAGGGCGAAGCGCTGGTCAATGGTGTGCCCTGCACCATGCGCGGAAAAAAAATATATCCGCAAGATGTTGTAGCATTTGACGGACAAGAACTATCCGTACAAGCAGAATAAAAAATGAAATTAAATCGCATCACTGTGCAGAATTTTAGAAATTATGACCTGCAAACCGTAACTTTTTCGCCTGATGTGAATCTGATTTATGGGCAAAATGCGCAAGGGAAAACCAATCTTTTGGAAGCGATTGCTGCCAGCTCTACCATGCGCCTTTTTCGGACACATCAAAAAAAAGAGGGATTGCAATTTGGTGCAGATCAAGCGAAAATATCTGCACTTTTTGAAACAAAAAATCGAGAAATAGAGTTAGTATTGCATATTTTTCGCGATAAAACTATGGAAATTTATCGAAACGGTATCCGACAAAAAAGACAATCTGATGCTGCAGGGCTTTTAAAAAGTGTGCTGTTTTGCCCAGATGATTTGTACTTAATACGCGATGGCGCTGCCGCAAGACGTCGATTTTTAGACACTGCATTGTGTCAACTTCGACCCAAATATGTAGCGGATTTGGCGCAGTATCAGAAATTATTGGAGCATAAAACACGTATTCTGCGTGATTATGAAGAAAAGCCATCCCTTCTTGACCTCTTAGATGATTTTTCATTGCAAATGGCGCATATCGGCGCGAAAATCATTCGAAGGCGTGCCCGCTTTATTCAAACCATTGGAAAAAAAGCACAAGAAATTCATTTCAACATTGCAGGTCAAACCGAAGTATTGGATATGCAATATCGAACGGTATCCTCGGTTACAGACCCGCTTCTGGAACGCACCGCCTTGACGGAACAACTATACGCCCATGCGCTGTCGCATCGCCATGCAGAAATGGGCGCGCATAGCTGTCTTTCCGGACCGCATAAGGATGATTTAGAATTGTTTATCAATCAGCAGAGTGCAGCAGCATTTGGTTCTCAAGGACAGGTGCGCACCTGTGCATTGGCACTAAAGCTGGCAGAAAGAGAAGTTTTTTTCCATGACACAGGGGAGTATCCTCTGTTGCTCTTGGACGATGTCATGAGTGAGTTGGACCCACAGCGGCAGGATTTTGTGTTAAACCGGATTCAAGGGGGACAAGTTTTTATCACGTGCTGTGAAGATGCTTTGCGGCAACGTATTACAAATGGTACTGTTTTTCATGTGGTGAAAGGAAAAATTGAAAATCAATCTTCTAACCCGCAGAAATAATGTTTCACGTGCAACATTGTTGCTTATAATTATATACAAATAGTATTCATGTCCTCCACTGGGGGACATGAATGTCTTTCGTGGGAGGACAGCGAAACATGGATGTGTTCGCTTTTCAGCCGATTGCAGTAGAAATTTTTAAGGGGTGTTTAAAAAATAATCTAAAAAAACGACGCGCTGTTTCAGAAAATATGCTATAATAGATAGACTAGACACAGGATGGTAGCACCGCGTTGGAAAGGGTTTCAGCGACAGGATTGCGAAGATTCGCACAAGATGTAACGTTCATGAATTGATTTTTTGATATAGCAGGGTATGCTTTTGAAGAGGATAAAGGCAGGTTTAAATTTCATGTATGTACATTTAGGACAAGATTACATCGTACCTTCCGCATCAATTATTGCCATCTTGGATATGGATACGGCAACCATCTCCAAATACACAAGACAGCTGATTGCTCGCATGGAGCAGGAAGGTCAGATGATTGTGCTATTTGAAGATTTGCCGCGCACTGCCATTTTATGTGAAAGTGCTTTAGGAGAGCGATTGTATTTATCTCAAATATCATCCACTGCGCTGGCACAGCGTGTGGAACGGGCGGAACGCCATGCTTTCTCATGAAAATCTGCCAGAATTCAAATGATTCTAAGAGTATAATCGACAGCGCAAGAGTAGGAGATAATGAAAATTATGAGTATGAGTGAAGAAATGCTGGATCTCAGAGTAACGGAAACCTATGACGAAAGTCAGATACAGGTGCTTGAGGGATTAGAGGCGGTGCGGAAAAGACCGGGTATGTACATCGGTTCTACCTCCGAACGCGGTTTGCATCACTTAGTATATGAAATCGTTGATAACTCCATTGATGAAGCACTCGCAGGGTATTGCACCCATATTGAAGTGGTAATTGGCAAGGATAACATTATTTCGGTTTCAGACGATGGACGCGGAATTCCGGTGGGCATTCATCCGCAGATGGGCATCCCTACCTTGGAGGTTGTGCTGACGGTTCTGCACGCCGGCGGTAAATTTGACGGTGCGGGCTATAAGGTTTCCGGTGGTCTGCATGGGGTGGGTTCTTCTGTCGTCAATGCGCTTTCCGAGTGGTTGGTAGCAGAAGTACGTGATGGAACACAAAAGCATACCATGCGCTTTGAGCGCGGTAAAACAGTGGCTGCCATGGAAAGCATTCCCTATGAAAGTAAAACAGGAACGACCATCCAATTTAAGGCGGATTCTCAGATTTTTGAAACAACGGATTATGACTACGACGTTTTACTGCAGCGCTTGCGAGAACAGGGCTTTTTGAATGCCGGCATTCACATCACCTTACGGGATGAACGAGAAGACGAATTGCGCGAAGATGTCATGCATTATGAAGGCGGCATTCGGCAGTTTGTGGAACATCTCAATCGTGCCAAGAATCCGATACATGATGACGTGATTTACGTGGAGGGCAGCCGAGATGGCGCCATGGCAGAAGTTGCAATGCAATATACAGATAGTTATTCTGAGCTGCTTTTATCCTTTGCGAATAATATTAATACGACAGAAGGCGGTACACACGAAACCGGCTTCAAGTCAGCACTGACAAAAGTCATCAATGATTATGCCAGAAAATACAATCTGATTAAAGAAAATGAAAGCAATTTTTCCGGCGATGATGCACGAGAAGGTTTGACTGCGATTATTTCGGTCAAGCTGCAGGAGGCCCAATTTGAAGGACAAACCAAAACCAAATTGGGAAACAGCGAGATGCGTACACTCGTGGAAAGTATGCTCAATGAAAAGCTGGCAATCTTTTTGGATGAAAATCCATCTGTCGCACGCACCATCATTGAAAAAGCAAAAAGTGCAGCACGTGCACGAGAAGCCGCCAAAAAAGCACGAGAGCTGACACGGCGAAAATCTGCATTGGATGGGGCATCTCTGCCTGGAAAGCTGGCAGATTGTCAGGAAAAAGACCCTAGATGGACTGAAATCTACATCGTCGAGGGTGACTCCGCAGGCGGGTCAGCAAAGGAAGGCCGTGACCGCCGGTATCAGGCGATTTTACCGCTTTGGGGAAAGATGCTGAATGTTGAAAAAGCGCGCTTGGATAAAGTTTATGGCAATGAAAAGCTGATGCCGATGATTACCGCGTTTGGTGCAGGTTTTGGCGATGATTTCAACATTGAAAAATTGCGATATGGAAAAATCATTCTCATGGCCGATGCCGATGTGGATGGCAGCCATATTCGCACCCTGCTGTTGACCTTCTTTTTCCGTTTTATGCGTCCATTGATTGAGCATGGACACGTTTACATTGCACAGCCGCCTTTGTTCAAAATAGAAAAGGGCAAGAACGTGCGATACACATATACAGAACGCGAGCAGGAAGAAGCACTCGCGGAGATGGGTGAAAATTGTTTGATACAGCGATATAAAGGTTTGGGTGAGATGGACCCCATTCAATTATGGGAAACGACGTTGAATCCAGAATATCGTACGTTATTACAGGTTCAAATGGAAGATGCTGCATTAGCGGATGAAATTTTCACACTTCTGATGGGAGAAAAAGTAGAACCGCGCCGTGAGTTCATTCAGAAAAATGCAAAATATGTAAATGAACTTGATATTTAAACGGTTGCGGTTGTGCGCTTGCAAAAGGTCGCCTGTTTGCAGTGGCTTTTGATTTTGGAGGGTTAATCACCTATGAGTTTAGAGTTTGAACAGCAAAAAATCATTCCGGTCGAATTGGACAAGGAAATGAAAAAATCCTATATCCAATACGCAATGAGTGTTATCGCAGGGCGTGCCTTGCCGGATGTACGTGACGGATTAAAGCCTGTGCATCGACGGATTCTGTACACCATGTTTGAAGACGGTTTGACCAGTGATAAGCCCTATTACAAGTCGGCAACCACCGTAGGCAGTGTGCTGGGTCGCTATCATCCACATGGGGATGCTTCGGTTTATGATGCGCTGGTGCGCATGGCACAGCCTTTTTCGCTGCATTATCCGTTGATTGACGGGCATGGTAACTTTGGTTCCATCGATGGTGACCCCCCGGCAGCATATCGTTATACAGAAGCACGTATGGCGAAAATATCCAACCATATGCTGGCGGATATTAAAAAAGACACGGTGGATTATAAGCCGAATTTTGATGAAAAACGCAAAGAGCCAGGGGTCTTGCCGTCTCGCTTCCCCAATTTGCTTGTGAATGGCTCTTCGGGTATTGCAGTGGGTATGGCAACTAACATTCCGCCGCACAATCTCACAGAAGTCATTGATGGCATTTGCTATGTCATCGACCATCCAGAAGCAGAATTAGAAGAAATCCTGCAGTTTATCAAGGGGCCTGACTTTCCGACAGGTGGCATTATCATGGGGCGAAGTGGGCTTCGTGCGGCATATGCAACCGGTCGTGGCAAAATTAAGGTGCGGTCACGTGCTGAAATCGAAGAGATGGCAAATGGCAAACAGCAGATTATCGTCACGGAAATTCCATATATGGTCAATAAAGCGCGTTTGGTCGAATCCATCGCTGCTTTGGTGAAAGATAAGCGCGTGGAAGGCATTACTGCATTGCGGGACGAGTCCTCTCGTGAGGGGATGCGGATTGTGATTGAATTGCGCAAAGATGTGAATGCGCAGGTAATTTTAAATCAGCTCTATAACTATACGCAGCTGCAAGATACCATTTCTATGATTCACTTGGCACTTGTCCCAAATGTTTCAAATCCGCAGCGGTTAGAGCCGAAAATTCTTTCTCTACGCGAAATCATGGACCATTATATTGATTTTCAAAGTGAAGTGGTCACGCGTCGCACGCAATTTGATTTGAAAAAAGCACAAGACCGTGCGCATATTTTAGAAGGTCTTAGAATCGCAACCGATAACATCGACCGAATTATTGAAATCATTCGTGCCTCTGCAAATGAAACCATTGCAAAAGAAAATTTGCAAAAAGAGCCTTTTCAGATGAATCAAATGGTACTGATTGGGGTTGCAGATGGTGACACGCGGCAGGAAATTCATTTGGATGATTTGCAGGCGCAGGCAATCGTTGATATGCGTTTGGGTCGCCTGTCTGGTTTGGAACGGGAAAAAATTGAAAGTGAATACAGCGAGCTTGAGGGAAAAATTACTGGATTCCTTAACGTTTTGTCAAGTAAAGAGAATATATTACAAATTGTAAAGGACGAAATGCAGGAAATCAAGCAAAAGCATGGTGATGAGCGCCACACAGAGATTCAAAACATCGCAGATGAAATTGATATTGAAGATTTGATTGAAGAGCAAGAATGTGCATATACCCTGACCCATTTTGGATATATCAAGCGTCAGCCAACTTCTGCATATCGTGCCCAGCGGCGTGGCGGTCGCGGCGTTTCTGCAATGGCGACGCGCGAAGAGGATTTCGCCAAGGATTTGTTTACGGCATCTACGCACGATACCATTTTGTTTTTCTCGGACCGCGGCAAGGTCTATAAACTGAAGGGGTATCAAATTCCTGAAACAGGCCGTTCTGCAAAGGGTATGAATCTTGTGAATCTGCTTGAGGTAGAACAAGATGAAAAAATCACCGCGATGTTCCCCATTCGGGAATTTGCAGATGATAAATTCTTATTCTTTGCCACCAAACAGGGTATTGTTAAGCGCATCGTACTGTCTGATTTGCAAAATATTCGTCGTGCAGGCTTGCGTGCATTGAATTTGAATGAAGATGATGCTTTGGTAGATGTGCGACTGACAGACGGCGCACAGCATATGTTGCTTGCAACACATGAAGGTCGTGTCATTTGCTTTGATGAAACAGAAGTACGTGCAATGGGCCGTATGGCAACAGGTGTACGTGGTATCCGGTTGAATGAAGGCGATTATGTCATCGGGGCTGCCCGTGCACGTAACGATGCGTATGTGCTGAGTATCACAGAAAACGGGTTTGGAAAGCGGACACCGGTGTGTGAATATACCGTTCATCATCGTGGCGGCAGTGGTGTAATGCTGCATAATTTAACCGAAAAAACCGGGTTGATTGCAGGGCTTGCAGTGGTCGATGCAGACAATGATATTATGATTATTACAGATGATGGTATTATCATTCGCACCGCTTGTGAGGATATTCGTGAATGCGGTCGCATGAGCCAAGGTGTCATTGTCATGCGCACGGGTGAGGATGTACGGGTAATTTCCATTGCACGTACAGAAAAAGAGCCCAATACAGAACAGGAAACCACAGATGCAGAAGAGGCAACCGAAGATTCGGATGCAACAGATAGCGAATAAAAACAAATCAGTAGGGCACCTTGCATACAAGCAAGATGCCCTACTGGCTTATCTCTGAAATCTCCATTGGACCCGATCTCTTTTCGTTATAAAATTGTTTCGCAGGCTCTCCATATGGATACGCTTTGCTTTCTGAAGTATGATAAATTAGATATTCCATCACGAAATTAGTGTTGTGCCAGCTGACCCACATTGCTCTCCCAAATCTTTGATTGCCCATCGGCAAGCCCATCGGCGAATTTAACACATCATATTAAATCCATTGGGATGCTATCGCAATGCGGCTGTTATCAAAGCAGCTATACGAATATCATCAAGAAGATGTGCAGAACTTTAGACAACATCAAGCAAATTGTTCTGCTAAATATCTGTGACTAGAAACCTTTTCCGCTCAACAATTTATCTCTTAACGCGGAAATCCTTTCTCAAATCGACAGAATCGGTCAGTGGGATACATTCACACATCTGGTGTACATTTTGGGACAAATCGTATTGGGGGCGGGGGTGTGCTTGGAGTGCGCTGTGCATGTATACACTCAGCAGATGGTTGATTTGCTAATTCCGTGCCCTGTTTCCGCCTTGCATCGTAGTGCTCGTAAAAATAGTTGTGATTTTTCAGGCAAAACTGAAATGGAAGAAACCCTTCTAATGGCTATTTTATGCGTGTGTGCTACGATTCACGCTTTGAAACAGGAAGTGTGTAGGAAATGTATGGTTGTTTGATGATAAAACTTCCTCGCTTTCTACGTGAAATCTGTCAAGAGAATGTATCTTCGCGATTCTCCGTGGCAGTTCTTGTGTTGCGGACTTACCGCGCAGCAGAGAGTCCTGCTTCTGGTGATGCTTGTTCTTCTAAGCCCATGGGACTCACCCCTTTCTTGAAACTTTTTGGATATTTTACAATGTCCTTTGGTTTCTTTGTGTCATTATAATAGCACTTTATATAGGCAAGGTCAATAGATAAATCTTAAAAAAATGCTCTAAAAACACTAAAAAAATGCTTTTAAATTTATAAAAAATACGCTTTTATTCTGTTTGCACTTCTGCTATAATAAAAATAATGAGGCTTTTTATAAAAAGGAGCATTCCTGTAAGGGGTAAAAACGGGAATTGCAAAAAAGACAACCTCCGGTTAGGATAGAGAGGATGAAATCTGGCCAGATGAAATCCCAACTCAAAAACAACGGAGGTCGTCAAAATGAATTTTACCCAAAATGAGAAGTTAAGTCAAGTTACAGCAGAGACAATGGTCATCGGAGTGGACATCGGCAGCGAAACGCATTATGCCAGGGCATTTAACTGGCGAGGCGTGGAACTGGGTCGTGTGTTTCGCTTCGCAAACAATGGAGAAGGGTTCGGACAGTTTCAGGCATGGATGAAAAGCTTGTCTGGAGAGACCACACAGAGCAACATTATGGTAGGCGCAGAGCCTACAGGGCATTACTGGTTTAGCCTGGCGTCATATCTGAAGAATCAAGACATCCGGCTCGTACTGGTCAATCCATATCACGTCAAGCAATGCAAGGAGCTGGATGATAATCATCCGAGCAAGACAGACAGCAAAGACCCCAAAACCATCGCCAAGTTGGTCATCGATGGAAGATATAACGTTCCATATATTCCGGAAGGGGTGTATGCGGAGCTGCGTATCGCTATGAACTGCCGTGAGCGGATCGTGCGGGAACTGGTGTCAATCCAGAACCGAATTCTGCGATGGCTCAAGATTTACTTTCCTGAATATCACGAGGTGTTTGGGGATTTCAAAGCACAGAGTAGCCTATTGGTGCTAGGCAATATGCCATTGCCAGCAGATGTCGTCAAGACAGGAGCAGAAGGAATCAACCAGATATGGCGCAAAAACAAGCTGCGGGCCGTTGGAATGAAAAGAGCGCAGACTCTGTACGAAGCGGCAAAACACAGCATGGGCTGCACCGAGGGTAGCAATGCCGCCCGCATGGAAATTCGGTTGCTTCTGGAGGACTATCATGCCAAGCATACGCAATATGACAGCGTTATGGCGCTTGTAGAAGAGCTATGCGTGCAAATTCCGTCGGTACTGAAACTGCTCGCAATTAAGGGCGTGGGACTACTCACCATCGCTGGTTTCTTTGCCGAGGTTGGAGATTTGGGACGTTTCCAGTCTCCAAAACAGATTCAGAAACTGTCCGGACTCGCGATTCGTGAAAACAGTTCCGGTAAACACCGGGGGCAAAGCGGGATCAGCAAACGTGGCAGGCATCGCCTGCGGGCACTACTATTCCGCGCCATTCTGCCGCTGGTAGCAACAAATCAAGAATTTAGGGAAATCCACGGATACTACACGAGCCGCAAAGACAATCCACTGAAGAAAAAGCAATCGCTCATTGCGCTATGCTGCAAGCTGATTCGGGTGTTTTTCGCCCTTGTGACCAAAGATGAGGACTATGATCCAGTACGGTTGCTTGGGGACATTCGCCGTCCGGCAGCAATGGCAGCTTAAGGGCAATACCGCACAATGACCTCGCCGGAAGCGTCACAGCCAGGTCATGTAGCAAAGCAATTCAAAGACAAAAGAGCAGGTAGTCAGTCATCATTACACCATTAGAGCAAGGACTCGGCAAAGGAGCATCGCTGACACCCATCTGCGGGCAGGCAGGACGAAGGAATTTAGGGCAATGACCCTGTTAGACATGGGAGGTTTGCTGCCGCAGGAAAAGTGGGTTACCATCGCCAAAATATCGCAAAACAAGCGACGCTTTGGTTGTCATGCCCATTTTCCCTGATTTGGTGCACTGGATGCAGTGCTGCTTCGCAATCGCTCTTTTGAATTTGGCGTAATTTTAAGAAAACGCGAGATTTTCAGAGAAAAACGTTAGTTATTATAGGGAGGTCACTATGAAATTTCATTACTATATGCCAACGCGCATTTTTTTTGGAGCAGGCAGTGTGCAAAAGCTTGCTCGAGTTGGTTTGCCTGGCAAAAAGGCATTGCTGATTACCGGAGGCACCTCTACGACTCGCTTGGGTTATGTTGAAAAGGTTTGTGCAATTTTGAAAGAAGGTGGCGCAGAGAGCGTTGTCTATAATCAAGTGCAGCCCAATCCCACCATTGAGAATGTGAATGCATGTGCTGCGATTTGCCGTGACGAAAATTGTGATTTTGTGGTTGGTTTAGGTGGGGGTTCCTCCATTGACACTGCCAAGGCAGTTGCCATTATGGCGGTCAACGATGGAGAGCTGTGGGACTATGTCTATGGCGGCACGGGCAAGCAGCAGCCGATTCCGGTCAAGCCATTGCCCATTGTGGCCATTACCACAACAGCGGGTACAGGTACAGAAGCAGACCCATGGTCGGTCATCACAAATGGCGAAGAAAAGATTGGCTTGGGTGTGGATGGCACCTTCCCAACCATTTCTATCGTAGACCCGGAGTTTATGACCTCTGTGCCGGCAAATATGACGGCATATCAAGGCTTTGATGCCTTGTTTCATGCTACAGAAGGCTATATTGCGAAAATTGCAAACCCTATTTCCGATATGTATGCGCTCAAGAGCATCGAGCTAATCGGCAATAGCCTTGCAAAGGCTGTGGCAAACGGCGAAGATATGGAAGCACGCAGCGAAGTGGCAATGGCAAATACCCTGTCCGGTTTTGTGGAAAGTATGTCTTCCTGCACCAGTGAACACGCCATGGAGCACGCGCTGTCTGCGATTCATCCGAAACTCCCACATGGCGCAGGCTTGATTATGATTTCCAAAGCCTATTATACGGCATTTGCAGATGTCTGCGCAGACCGTTTTGTGGACATGGCACGTGCCTTGGGCAAAAAAGATGCGACAACGCCGATGGATTTTGTACACGCACTGGAGGAGCTGCAAGTAGCTTGCGGTGTAGATACCTTACAAATGAGTGCATACGAGATTGATGTCAACAACCTTGAAAAATATGCGGACAACGCACTGGCTACAATGGGTGGTTTGTTCCGTGTAGACAGGAAGAAGCTGACGCGTGAGGATGTTGTAAGTATTTATCGTGACAGCTACAGGTGATAGGTACAGCCGTAGGAAAAGAGGTCAATTTTATTGAAACATATTTTGATGCTTGCGACAGGCGGTACCATTGCCTGTCGGCAAACGGGTCATGGGCTTGCACCGGCACTGACAGGCGAAGAGTTATTGGAGTTTTTGCCGAAGCTCTCGGATATTTGCAAGACGACAGTCATCAATCCCATGAGCATTGATTCTACCGATATTACAGCGGAGCACCGTGCCAAACTTGCAAAATTGATTTGGGAGCAGTATGCAAATTATGATGGATTTGTGATTACACATGGCACGGATACCCTGTCCTTCACAGCGGCGCAGCTCTATTATATGCTGCCAAATTTTGCAAAGCCATTAATTGTAACCGGTGCACAGAACCCGATTGGGGATGCAGAATCGGATGCAGAAGGCAATTTACTGGGTGCTTTTCGGGTAGCAAGCTCCCATTATGTGGGGGTGGCTGCATTTTTACATGGACAGATTATTCGTGGCAATCGCGTCGTAAAGGTCGATAGTCAGGCAACGGCTGCCTTTCGCTCCATCAATGCGCCGGCAGATGGCGCGGTGAATGTGACGGGAAAAGTGATTATCAATAACTTGCAGACGCCAGTAGGCGAACCAGAACTGCGAGAAGAAATTGATTCCAACATCATGCTGCTGCGGCTGACACCGGATTTGGACCCCTCTATTTTGGATTTTTTAGCGCGCTATCATAAGGTGATTATTGAGTGCTTTGGTTCGGGCGGTGTGCCTACCCGATTGGAAAAGGTGCTGCAAAAGCTGATTATGAGCGGCACAAAGGTGTATTTAACGACACAATGCCTATATGGTGGTATTGATTTGCATAAATATCAAGTGGGTCGCCGTGCAGAAGCTATGGGTGCGGTTTCTTTGGGGGACCGTACAACGGAAGATGCGCTTGCTGCCTTGATGTGTGGCGAATTATAAAACAACATTACGCAATAAAACGACCGTTTTTTACAAACGGTTATTTTATTTTGTGTGAGAATGGAATTTGTCAATGGTTTGTAGTTGCATTTTTGCAGGATAGCGATTAAAATGGGGATATATAACATCGTCTTAAGATGTAACATTCCATGAGGAGGAATTCAAATATGAAGAAGATAGTTTTTTTTGCAGTCACTGCAATGTTGGTTCTGGCATTGGGTCTGGCTGGATGCGCAAAAAAGGATACTCAACCACCAGAAACCAATGAACCAGTGACGCAGGATACCAGTCCAGCGACACCAGAACCGGACGTTACACTCACGGAAACTGATGCCAAGGCACTGGTGGTAGAAAAGCTGCCGGAAGGCTATGCTGCGGAATTTGCAGGCAATGTTTCGAGCGATGGGCAGGAATATTTGGTCTTCCAAGTCACAGATGCTGCGGGAAATCACGTGGGTGATGTTGCCATTGACACGCAGAGCGGGGAACGCTATACCTATGAAGGAGAAGGCACAATCAGTGATTATAGCAATTTCTCTCTGTATGCAGCAGACAAAGATGCAATTTGTGATTGGAATGGTACCTTTATTAAAGATGCGGAGCATTCGGTTTCCTTGGCGCAAGCAGATAGCAATTCGTTTGAATATTCTTTCGCAGAAGATAAAAATGGAATTGCGCGTGTGTCAGGCAATACCGCAAGCACTTCTGACCAAGCCGTCCAGTTTATCTACACCTCGGATACGACCATTCATATTGAAGATTCTGACGAAACATATACGGGAGATTATGTATTGGAAGCGTCGGAAGAGTAATTTCATAACATTATCGCATCAAAAAGGTGCATCGGAGCGTTTCCGATGCACCTTTTTTGATGGATAAGATGGTTTACTCCGCAGAGTCTTCCTGCAGCATCACTTGGTATAAGGTATTTTTGCGCACATCATGCTGCTTGGCAGCCGCTTTTACAGCATCTTTCAGGCTATCACCGCAAGAAACGGCTTGCTTTACCTGTTCAACTGCACACAGCATACGTATGGCTTCGGTATCTTCAGAAACAGCTTCCGCACAGCCCTCTAGCACCAAAACAAATTCGCCACGCGGCTCATGCGTTGCAAAAAAGGAAATGGAATCTTCTAGGGTAAATCGCAAGGTTTCTTCGTGCAGCTTGGTCAATTCGCGGGAAAGGCTAATATTGCGCTCTTTGCCACAGACCTGTGCAAGGTCTGCAAGGGTTGCCTTGAGTTTGTGCGGTGCTTCATATAAAATCATCGTACGTGTTTCCGATGCAATTTCCTGCAATCGTATGCGTCGTTCTTTTTTGGAAACGGGCAAGAACCCTTCAAAACACCAGCGCATACTGGGCAGCCCACTTGCAGACAGCGCACAAACAGCAGCACAAGCTCCCGGAAGCGGTACAACAGGAATCAATTTTTCAGCGCAAAGTGCCACCAAATCTTCCCCAGGGTCAGAAATGGCGGGTGTGCCGGCATCCGTCACCAGTGCACAGCTTTCACCCGACAAGAGTCGCTGGATGATTTCTTCACCACGCTGCCGCTGATTATGCTGATAATAACTCAGCATGGGCTTTTTAAATCCCAAATGAAACAGTAGTTTTTGAGAAACACGCGTATCCTCCGCTGCAATAAAATCAACGGCTTGTAAAATTCGTGCGGCTCTGGGGGTCAAATCTTCTAAATTTCCAATGGGCGTAGCTACCAAATATAGTGTTCCAATATGCATCACTATCTCTCCCTATTTTCTTCAAATATCAGTTTTTTAAAACTTTTTTGGACTATAGCTTGTTTGTATAAATTTATTTTGCACTTCGACAAATTACTGCAAATTATATGCAGTATAAATGTTACATTTAATTTATCGATAAAGGTTACTTTCTGTAATATCCATGAAACTCCAATCGAATATTCTCTGATGGTGGAAAATGTCGTAAGACAGCACGGCTATGAGAGAAGGGATATGCCGGATTTCTGGAAGGATAGTCGAAAAAAATTGCAAAGTGAGGTTTTGTTATGGAAGTTTATGAATCAATGTACTTTAAGCTTTTCAACCGTGTTTCAGAAGCCATTCAAATTTTACAGGCGGCGCAGTGTGAAACCGAAGAACTTTTTTCCGCATGGGAGGAGGGGTCAGACCAGAATGAGAATTAAGAATTGATGAAACACCAAATCATTTTAGAGATACATTTTCTTCCTATCATACATATATATATTTTTAATGACAAAGGGGAGCGGTTGCACGAAATCATCGTGTGACCGCCCCCCAATCTCTGTTTTATAGAGTCAGCATGATTCCATCATACCAACACAGTCATAATATTTCTTTTTCTGAATCAACTCTTTGTTTTCTTTAAACAAAGTATGACCGAGTGTAATAACAACATAATCTGCCTGCTCTAGAGCCTTGGTAAACGGTACATTTTCAATGTCTTGCAGCATACCATATGGTGCGAACGGCTCACAAGCGATGAAGTGCATCCCTTTGTCACGCAGAATATTGCACAGCTCAATCGAAGGCGATTCCCGCAAATCATCTACATCCTGTTTGTATGACAGACCCAGTACCAGAATGGTATCTGTATCTGGATGCTTGAGCTCTGAAATCACTTTTTCTGCCACAAAGCGTGGCTTGTTTTCATTGCGCAAACGAGAGGCGTGGATGACTTTTGCTTCCTGTGGAAACTGTTCATAAATAAACCAAGGGTCGACGGCAATGCAATGTCCCCCCACACCCACGCCTGGCGTCAAAATATTCACACGCGGATGGCAGTTTGCAAGCTGGATGAGTTCAAATACATTGATGCCCATTTTATCGCAAATCACAGAAAGCTCATTTGCATAAGCGATATTGACATCGCGAAATGTATTTTCTGTGAGCTTGCACATTTCAGCTGTGATGTCGTCTGTGACGCGGCAAACACCCTGCACCAGCACTTGTTCATAAATTTCCTGTGCCATTTTTGCAGCTTGTGGTGTGCGTGCACCAATGATACGATCATTGTTCTTCAGTTCATACATCATATTGCCGGGAATGACACGCTCAGGACAGTGTGCCACATGAATGTGCTCCATGGAAATGCCGCTTTCCTCAGAAAGCACGCGTGCCAGCAGCTCGGTGGTGTGCGGCGGTACTGTCGATTCTAAAATGACCAGATTTTCCGCCTGCATCATTTTTCCTGCCATGCGACCTGCGGACTCCACATATTTTAGGTCTGCCTTGTGTGTGCCGGTTTCATCTTCATAAAATGGTGTAGGCACAGCAATATAAAACACATCGGACGGTGTTAACTGGCTGGAAAAATGCAGATTTCCACCATCAACTGCTTGCTGAAATGCCTCCTGCAGTCCGGGTTCTACAATGTGAATCTTGCCGGCGTTCAGGCTATCAATGACAGATTGTGTCACATCAAAGCCATGCACATCATAGCCTGCACCGGCAAGCGTGATGGCTGTTGGCAATCCAATATATCCCAATCCCATGACCGTGATTTTTTTCATAACATACATACTTCCTTTGCTTTCATGCCAAGCGGCATCGAAACATATATGTGTTATTGTACCACAAAAAAAAACCTGTTACAATTTGAATTTGATAATTCATTGAATTTTTGCGTGACTAGCGATATAATATAGAATAGAAGCGTAATCTCAGAATCGGTTTTCATGGGAAATACCGGTTCTACCATCTCCAGAAGGACTGTTTTTTTTATGTTTTTGAAAGAATTATTATATGATGCACGTTCCATTCGGGAGCGTGACCCTGCAGCACGTACAACATTGGAAGTGATTTTGTTATATCAAGGATTCCATGCATTGATTTGGCATCATTTTTCCCACTGGTTTTATGTACATCGCCATTTTTTTATCGCACGGCTGTTATCGCAGATGGGACGCCACAGCACGGGCATTGAAATTCATCCGGGTGCTAAAATCGGGCGAGGCTTATTCATTGACCATGGCATGGGTGTGGTGATTGGAGAAACAGCAGAAATTGGAAATGACTGCACGATTTATCACGGTGTGACCTTGGGCGGCACGGGTCATGATGTAGGCAAACGCCATCCTACCATTGGGAACAATGTTTTGATTTCCACTGGTGCTAAGGTGCTGGGCCCATTTACCGTGGGCGATAATTCGCGCATTGGTGCAAATGCTGTGGTCTTGCAGGCGGTTCCGCCCAATTCAACCGTGGTGGGTGTGAAAGCACGTGTGGTAAAGATTGATGGACAGCGCGTGGGTTGTCTGCCCTCCTTTGAGCTGGACCAAATCCATATGCCAGACCCAGTTGCGCAGGAATTGCGGCAATTAAAGCAGCGTATTTCAGCAAACGAGCGAAAACTACAGGATGCACAGAAAAAAGAAGACAAATGATTTCATAAAAAAGCGGCAATCTGATGAGAAAGCCGTTTTTTTGTCTATTTTTATGCGAAAAAGTCGATAAAAATTACTTGACGGTTTGTATTTCATGCGCTATACTTGAAAAAAAGATTAAGAATTGTTATCAGTTTAAAAGGAGGTGTAGGTATGAATCGAACCCGTCAACGTGAAGTGATTCTGCAAACCGTTGTCAACAGCCGCATACATCCCACAGCAGACGATATTTATCAAATTGTACGCATCAAAATGCCAAATATCAGTCTGGGAACCGTCTATCGGAATTTAAGCTTGTTGTGCAATATTGGAAAAATTCGCAAAATCAATGTGGTTGGTCAGGCAGACCGCTTTGACCGCGCCAATGATTGGCATGACCATATGATTTGCATCAAATGTGGAAAAATCATCGATATTACATTGGAATGCAGTCCGTCTATTCCAGAGCTTTTGTCAGAACAGTCGGGTTTGGAAATTCTGGACTATTCATTGGTGGCACAGTGTATTTGCCAAGATTGTTCTGCAAACATATCCGAAACTGAAATACTAGGGGAATTAGATTGAAAAAAATTGTGATATATACCGATGGCGCGTGCTCGGGAAATCCGGGCCCGGGCGGCTGGGGTGTGGTGCTGCAATATGGCGCACACGAGAAGGAGCTGTCCGGCGGCGATGCCCATACAACCAATAATAAAATGGAGTTGACAGCGGTGATTGAGGCACTGCGGCTGCTCAAAGAACCTTGCCAAGTGGATTTATATTCCGATTCTAAATATGTCATTGATGGGATTACAAAGGGATGGGCAAAGGGTTGGCGTGCACGCGGTTGGAAAAAAGCCGATAAGACACCTGCGAAGAATCCAGAGCTTTGGGAAGCACTATTGCAGTTGTTGGATGTGCACACGGTTTCCTTTCATTGGGTCAAAGGACACGCTGACAACCCCTATAACAATCGCTGTGATGAATTGGCAGTACAGGCATATCAAAAATACAAATAGTCAATAAAAAAATGTCTAGCTGATGCTTTCAGCTAGACATTTTGCGTGATAAATTGAAACGAAAAGATTAGGAAGCGTCGGTAGGTGCATTCGCAGCAGCTTCAGAATCTGCAGGCGCATCTGCGCTGGCTGCTGTATCAGTCGATGCAGTTTCGGTGTTAATGCCAGTCATGGCAATATCATATGCCGTGTCAATGTCAATTTTCTGCAGTTCTTCATCCGTTTTCTTCACGTCTGCTTTGTCCGTCCATTCCTGCAGCGTGGAGCTGAAGTCTTTGCCGGTGATTTCAGCGGATAACAGATTGCGATACGTATCTGTCTGAGAAAGGTTCGTATCATCGATTGCCGCATCATCCAGCGGCATACGCTTGATGATATGATAGCCGTAATCGGATGCTACAATGCCGGAAAGAGCATTGTCTTCCAGGGCGAGTGTGCCTTCATAAAATTCCGGCACCATGTCACCGTCTGTAAAAATATAGCCATTGGGATAGGTGCTCATGCCAGGGTCTTCGCCATATTCCGCAATTAAAGCATCAAAGTCTTCGCCATCCTGCGCCTTTTTCAGGGCTTCCTCGGCGAGCGATTTCTTTTCCGCCAAAGCATCGCCGGTCAATGCTTCACCGGTCGTGCTGTCAACGGTGGAAATTAAAATATGCTTTGCTTGCACATAGGTTTCGTGGAATTTCGCAAGAATATCTGCATCAGATGCGGTATAAACACCGTCTTTTCCGAAATAATAGTCATTGATTTTGTTGACATATGTGGAGATAATCATCACATTGTCATACATTTCCGGGGTCAGTCCCTGCTGCAGCAAGGTGGTTTCGAAATTTTCCTCACCGCCATATTGCGCCAGTAAGAGCTTTTTGTTTTCTTTCATCTGCGTAATATCAGCCTTATTCAGCGACAAGCCCGCGTTTTGAAATTCCTGCAGGATGATATGATATTGCACCAGCATTTGGTCGGTGGTGTCACGCAGAGACTGGAGCATTTGGTCCTTGGTTTCAGGGTCGGTCCACAGGGTGCTGGTATCTAAACCGAACATTGCATATTGGCTTTCCATATTGGCTTTATTCGCTTGAAAAAACATTGCATATTCATTTGCATGAATCTCATCGGCGTTTACAGTCATGACAACTGGTGTTCCATAATCATCCACCATGTATTTCGGTGTGGGATTTGCGATGGAAATTGCCCCCACACAAAGGGCGGACACGAGGAGCATTGCGATGCTAGGTATGATTTTTTTTCTCATAAATATTATCTCCTGTTTTCATATCAAATACAAATTTCATTATAGCACTCTGGAAACGGCTTTACAATGCCAAGCATTAGATAAATTTAAAAATGCGATAAATCAACCAAATATATACATATTCGATTTTCTGCATAATTTTTGTTTGCGGTGGCACAATATTCCCATACCAAGTGCAAGGAAATAAACAGGAGGTTATCTTTATGAAAGCAACAGGTATCGTGCGCCGTATCGACGACCTCGGTCGTGTTGTAATCCCAAAGGAAATCCGTCGCACCATGCGCATTCGTGAGGGAGATCCCTTGGAAATTTATACGGATCGTGACGGAGAAGTTATCTTTAAGAAATATTCTCCAATGGGAGAACTGGGAACATTTGTGAGTGAACTAGCAGAAGCCCTAAGCCGTACGGCCGGACTCTCTTGTGCCATTTGTGACCGAGATGCAGTCATTGCTGCAGCCGGCGGAGCCAAAAAAGATATTTTTGAAAAATCGATTAGCTCAGATTTTGAAATGTTGATGGAACAGCGACATATTTATGAACACCACGAAAATGATATTCCGGTTAGTATGTCGAATAATGACACATATCATGTGGTGGTTGCAGCACCCATTATTACAGAAGGTGATGTGACAGGGTGTGTTGCTTTTTTGTCGGAGGATCCGCAGACAAAAACCGGTGAAGTGGAAAGCAAGCTCAGCCAAACGGCAGCCGCATTTCTCAGCAAACAAATGACCATGTAAGAAGCGATATTACCATGGAAATAATCCTCAGGAAGCAATAAAAGCAGTTCCTGAGGATTATTTTGGTGCTATTAGGGATGGTTTAGGAAGCGGCAGCAGTGGTTTGCGGGGTATAGGTGCCGTTCAACGCCAAATTCGTGCCGCCTACCGTCATGGTGCCATCAATGTTGCACAGCATCACAATCGCCTGCGGCGCATCGCCCTCCGTCAGCACACTCACGACGTTGCCTGTGATGATGCCTGTACCCGTTGTGCCATCTGAAAAGGTATAGGTAAGGCTGCCATCTTCGTTTTTCACGGTGGTCAAGGTGCTTTCGTCACCGCTGAAGGTACCTTCCCAGACCAGTGGCGTATCTCGCTTGGCATCAAATAAAGGGGATTGGCTAAAATCTGCAAAGGTTTTGCCGGATACATAATGAAAAATTTCACCGGTCACACCATCTACAGCAACCTTGCAAATATCAATCCCATAGGAATCTCGTACCACGATGACGAAATAGCTATGATATTCGTTGTTGGTTTCAATGGCAAATGCAGTCGACACATAAGCGGTGGCACCGGGGGGGCTTTTTTCCAAAACCAGTGCAATCGCGTCATCTGGCGAATAGACAGACGTCACATTGGCGGGGGTATCTGTGTTTTCAGTGGACGAAGCGGTATCAGTGCTGGCAGCGTCCGTTGTTTCTGCGGTGGCGGTGGCTGCCGTGTCGGTGGCGGCAGCATCTGCGGCGTTGTCTTTTTTTCCACAGCCTGTTGCAGATAGCAGCAAGACAATGGCAAAGAGCAAGGCGTATATGCGCTTTTTATGCTTCATAAATGGAAAATCTCCTTTGTGGTATAGCGTATAAATCCAATTATGTATATTGTAACGGTGTATGTTTTTTTTTGCAATGCTATTTTCCGCAATCTGATAAAAACTGTCGAAACATCCAATCGAAAGACCAAGACCAGCTTCAAAAAAAAGAAACCTGCTGAAAAACATAAGCGTTGGAGGACTTATGTTTTCAACAGGTTGTGGAAAAGTATTTTGATGAGCGCAGGTCACTTGACCTCATCGAGATGGAGTTTCTCCTGCACTTGCTGTAAGGTTTCTTCACTGACATGACAGCCACGGCAGCTTGCGCAATCATGCATACATTGCATGGGGTCATTCTCGTCCATGGTGATTTCTACCGATAAAATAGAAGGGTCACCTTGTGGTTCACCTGCCAAGTAACGTGTAACTGCGGTATCTACATTGCCGGAACAGCCGGGAATGAGTTCGATTTCAATCATTTCCATGGCAGAACGGGTCATCAGACCAATTTCACCACAAATCAATGTATCGACCTTGCGGTCGGCAAGCATGGACACCGCAGGGATGTTCCCTTCGTGCTCCAGTGTGACGTGTTCTTTGGAAAAAGACCCATCGTCCTGTACATCGATGAGGGTGAATGTGCGGCATTTCCCCATATTTGGTGCAATATCTGTATCTTGTGTGGGGATTGCAATTCTCATGCCGATTCCTCCTGTAACATCTTCTCTAAAACGTCCATTGCAGCATCCAGTTGCGTCGGCAGCTGTGCTTTTTCAATCAAGCCATGGTCTACAGCTTCTGCCAAAGCAGGGTCGATTGGCAATTTTGCCAATACGGGGATGCCATATTGTGCGCTGACCTCATCTACATGACTTTGTCCAAAGATAGAAATTTGCTTGCCGCAGTCTGGACATACCAAATAGCTGTAATTTTCAATGATGCCAAGGATGGGTACATTCATCCGCTGTGCCATCTTGACCGCTTTGCCGACAATCATCGAAACCAAATCCTGCGGAGAGGTCATAATCAAAATGCCATCCAAAGGAAGGGACTGGAAGACCGTAAGCGGCACATCACCCGTACCCGGCGGCATATCTACAAACAGAAAATCAACATCCTGCCAAATCACATCCTGCCAGAACTGCTGTACAGTTTGTGCGAGGATTGGACCGCGATAAATCACGGGGTCATCTTCGTTCTCCAGCACCAGATTGATGGAAACCACATCGATACCGCTGGCGGTTTTGGCAGGCAGAACGCCTTCGCTTGCCGCCATCAGTTTCTCATGCAGCCCAAATGTTTTTGGAATGGAAGGGCCGGTAATATCAGCATCTAAAATACCGGTTTGCAGATTGCGGCGCTGCAACCCAACTGCCATCATAGAAGTCACCAAAGATTTTCCGACACCGCCTTTACCAGACACGATACCAATCACACGCTTGACATTGGACAGCTCATGTGGTGCCTTTAAAAGGCTCTTCGGGTCGTTACAGTTGGAAGAGCAGGAATCACAATTATGCGAACATCCCATAGTTTTGCATCTCCTTTGCGTTTCATTTTTCATATTTAATATAGTAGTAGTATAACGCAATTATGAAAAAATAGCAATCCAAGTGCGGGGATTCCATGGGCAAGTAAGCAAAGTGATTTCGAGCTGCTTTCAGAAAATGAAAAAATCCACTGCCGCGTTTTGCAATGCAGCAGTGGATTTTTAAAATCGTCTTAAGTAGCCGAGGTGATTGTTTCCGTTTGCGGAGCATTGGGTACAATGTCCTCATAAATGTATTGGTCAATGAGTTGTGCGGCATGGTCTAAATCATATTCAATGTAGACACCGTCGGAAGAATATTCCCATTCACGGTCCAATGGTACGCGCGTGTGCTCCAGTGTCGGCATACCATTTTGCAGTGCGCCTACCACCAAGGGCAGCAGTTCTCGGGTGCTGAGTGAGGTGGTGACATAGGGTAAAAATTTTTGTACCAGCGTGAGTAAGTCAGTTTTGCTCATCGTCTGCACCTTGGCAAACATGGCCTCCAACACCTCGCCCTGCCGTTCCACACGACCCCAATCATCGCCGGTGTCGCCTTTTCGGATGCGGGCATAGCACATTGCCGGCACACCAGTCAGATATTGGTATCCGGTGGATTCTATCAGAGGGATTTCATCCTCTGGAACCCCTTTCTCGGTGCAGTATTCCGCAATGAATTTGTTTGCCTCCGCCTGCTCCTCTTCAGAAACATCAATGTAGACGCCGCCCACCAAATCGACCAGCACCTTCAGCTGTGCAAAATCAACGGCAACGTAATCCGTGATATTGGTGCCGAAGTCGCGGTTGATGGTGCGAATAGCAAGTGCTGCACCGCCATACGTATAGGCGTGGCACAGCTTGGATTCTCCATGCCCAGGGATGGGGACAAGGCTGTCCCGCATCAGCGATGTGAGCTTGAGCTTGCCGCGGGTGTTATCCACAGTCAGAATCATCATGCAGTCAGAACGTGTGCCGATTTCATAGGAACGCGTGTCCAGACCAAACAGCGCAATGTTGGTAATGCTGTTGTCGGGTTTGATATTGGCATCGAGAGCGGTCTCGTCCAGCGTATCATCATAGGAATAGGAAAACACCAGACGATAGGCATAGAGCCCTAGGGTGATGAGGACGGACAGAACAATGGCGACCAATAGCAAACGGCGTAATGCGCGCAAAAATTGCCTCATGGCATCTCCTTTACAGAGAATCCGTTATTTATTTTTTGATTTCATACACACGCATAGAGTTTGTCGTGCGTGCCTGACCCACGGGAAGACCTGTTGTAATCGCGATTAAATCGCCTGCCTTACATTCGACAATCTTCTTTGCAGAAAGTTCAGACTGTTCATACAGCATATCTGCGCTGGTCGGGCGTTCGCACAATACCGGGAACACACCCCAAGACATGGATAACCGATGGAAGGTGACTTCGCTCGGGGTTGCGCCGATGATGCTGTTTTGCGGGCGGAAACCAGATACAGCACGTGCCGTAGAGCCGGAAACCGTGAAGGCAACGATGCAACGTGCATCCAAATCATGTGCAGTGGTGCAGGTTGCGTGTGCAATCGCATTGGTCACACCGTCACCGGACATTTTCAGCTCTTGGAATTCCGGTCGTGTCATGCGGCGGCGATTGTAATGGATATTTTTCTCCGCATTTTGTGCAATGCTTGCCATGGTCTGCACGGTTTCCACTGGATATTTACCCACAGAGGTTTCACCGGAAAGCATGATGGCACTGGTGCCGTCATAGACCGCGTTGGCAACATCAGATACTTCAGCGCGCGTTGGGCGCGGATTTTTAGCCATGGATTCGAGCATTTGGGTCGCAGTTACCACACGCTTGCCGCGTGCAATGCAAAGCTTAATCAGTTCCTTTTGAATCTGCGGGAGCTCTTCAAACGGGACTTCCACGCCCAAATCACCACGTGCCACCATAATGCCGGCAACCTCGGTCAGAATGGCTTCCGCATTGTGTACGCCTTCCAAATTTTCGATTTTGGCGATAATCTGCACATCTTCTTTGTCATGCTTCTTGAGAATCGCTTTCAAATCCTGCATATCCTGCACGGTGCGGCAGAAAGAAGCGGCAATATAGTCAATGCCTTGCGACAGACCAAATTCAATATCTGCACGGTCGCTTTCGCTCAAGTATGGCATACTGAGCTTTATGCCCGGTACATTGATGGACTTGCGGTTGGAAAGAGGGCCGGCATTGAGCGCACGACAAACAATATCGGTACCGTCCTTGATTTCGGTCACTTCAAAGGCAATCAAACCATCATCAATCAAAATGCGGGTGCCTACCTGCACATCACGCGGCAAATCGGTGTAGGTGATGGATACGATGGAAGCATCACCTTCGATGTCACGTGTGGTCAAGGTGAAGGTTTGTCCATCTTGAATTTCGATTTTACCATCCTTATAGGTTTTGGTACGAATTTCCGGACCGCGTGTGTCCAGCATGATGCCGCAAGGGCAGCCAAGCTTGGCACGAACCTGCTTTACCAAATCCATACGGCCCTTGTGCTCTTCATGAGAGCCATGGCTGAAATTCATACGGGCAACATTCATACCCGAGAGCATCATCTGCTCTAAAATAGCAGGATCGTCTGTTGCAGGACCTAAGGTACAGATAATTTTTGTTTTTCGCATTTTTTACCTCTTTTCAACATTTCTTGGCGCACTGTCTTCCGCAATGGATGCTGTACACCATGCACGCGCAAGGCAAAAGCATCGTTTGGTGCAATCGGCAGTTTATCTGCCATACAGCGTCATACTGTGTGCGGATAAACCAAGCATTGGCAGTCCGGCAAAAGATACCGGATGGTAGCAGTGTGTCCGTAGTTGTAAACTTCATACGAATTTTACGGTGATATGTTTTCATTTTAACATCGAATGTATGCTTTTGCAATGCTATCCGTGTTTCTGCGAAATACTTATGAAAGGGTTTTCCTATTCGCACAAAAAAAGGGGAAAACAACGTAAAAAACAGGTCATTTTGACAATATCGCTGGAAAATTGGGGAAGTGTTCCGTTTCAAGCAAATGCATCCTAAAATAAACAGTGTTAGAAGAATATCACAGCATTCGCATGTGTTGGAGGGTTTTCCGTGCGCTGCAAATAGAAGCCCCTTGTCAGATGCATGAACTTTGGGTATACTGAAAAGAAAACGGACAGATGATTTCTCTAAAAAATCATTGCAAACGCCGCGGTGAACGGCATAGAAAGGAAATGGAACAACACAATGAAACAACCGATTTTAGTGGTCATGGCGGCTGGCATGGGCTCTCGTTATGGTGGTCTGAAGCAGTTGGATGCAGTCGGTCCAAATGGACAGATTATCATGGATTATTCTTTATATGATGCATATCGTGCTGGTTTTCGGCGCATTGTATTCATTATTCGACCGGAATTACACGATGTGTTTGCGGAAAAAATCGGTAAGCACACAGCCCAGCGCTTTGAGGTCACATATGTCTATCAAACGGTGGAGAACGTGCCGGAAGGCTCTGCTGCAGTGGCAGGTCGTACCAAGCCGCTGGGTACAGGTCACGCGGTTTGGTGTGCACATACTGCCATTGATGCACCTTTTGCGGTCATTAATGCAGACGATTTTTACGGTGCAGAGGCGTTTGCAGCCATGTATCAGCATTTGAAATCGGCAGTGGATGATGAAAAATATCGCTATTGCATGGTGGGATATTCCATTCAAAACACGCTGAGCGCAAGCGGTACGGTTTCTCGCGGGGTGTGCACCGCGGATGCGGCAGGTTATTTGACGGCGATTCAAGAATATACGTCCATTGCACGAGGTGAGGATGGAAAAATTCACTGCGAAAATAATGAAATTTTGGCGGAAGGCACCCCTGTTTCCTTGAATTTTTGGGGATTTACGCCGTCCTTTGCACAGGTGCTGACCGAGCTTTTAGAGCGATTCCTGCGTGAAAAATTGCCACAAAATCCGGAAAAAGCGGAATTTTATCTGCCGACAGCCGTGGATACACTCATTCAAGAGGGGCGCGCAACTGCCCGCGTATTACATACCCAATCCAACTGGTTTGGTGTAACCTATCGTGAGGATAAACCGATGGTAGAGCAGGAAATTGCCAAATTGACCGATACGGGTATCTATCCGGCAGCGTTTTAACGAAAGGAGCGGTGGAACAGTGAATTTTGATACAGCCTATGCACGGTTTTTGGAAAATGCCGCGCAGGATATGGGAAAAGAGTTCAAAATCACACGAGATACCCTTGTGGAAGGACGTTGGGTGGCGATGGATGCGCGCTTCGATATGAGCTTTGAGCGAAAGCCATTTGGGCTCATTCCGACCGGAAATTTCACGCACAGTCATGAAATTTGCTTATTTGTGCCGATGAAATCACTCACTGCGGCAGAGATGGAGGAGATGCTGGGGTATCTCGCAAAGGTACAAGACCAGCAGGTGAAGCTTGACAAATGGCACGAATTTACTATGCTGACGCTGATTCTGTTAACCGAAAATGCAGATAAAACCGCCGTGAAAGCCTTGCGCAAGCATCAAGATGAGCGTCAATATAAGGTAGGCGGATGGTCGAGTGCGCGCGTGGTGGTGGTGGATTTGTCCGATGGCAAAAGCCATTGCAACAAGCATGGCAAACCGGCGCAGCAGCGACTGCAATCCAGCCTAAAACGCATATCTGCCAAATAAATCCTGTAAAATGCATCATATTGCTGCTTGCTATTGTGAAAAAGGTGTGTTATGATGATAGGTATGAATATTAGGCGTCTGGGTAAGGCGTAGAAATAGGAATCATATGAAATAGGAGGATGTCAACCATGGAAAATGCTCAATTTGCACTTTCGATTGTGCAAGTGATTGCAAGTTTGTTTCTGATTGTCACTGTGTTGCTGCAAAAGGGCAAAACGCAGGGCTTGGGTGCAATCGGAGGTGCTGCGGATACGTTTTACAATGCCAATAAAGCGCGTGGTCTGGATGCGATTTTGGGCAAGGTAACCACTGTGATTGCAATTATTTTTGGTGTTTGCACCGTTGCCTTGGTGCTGCTGTAAATGATGCGAACGGTTCAAATGGTCTTTTTGGCGTTGTTCGCACTGTGCAGTGCGGTTTCATTTCTGTTGCGTCTGCGCATGGGGATGATTCGTGGTGCTATAGACCGCGCAGAGCAGCCGCCGGAAAAGCAGGAAACCGCAACCATGTATTATCAACTGGCAAGCCGATTCTCCGTGGTTGCCGCCATTTTTTTAATGGCAACCTTAGTCGTTGGTATTTTTCTGCATCCATAGGTCGTATTTTTTTACAAGATATGTGTCATATAAAAAACCTCACCATCAAATCAGGTGAGGTTTTTTCTTTTGCAACACGCGGAGATGCGCCTAAACAGTCTATAAAATATATCAGAAAGCTTTTCGATAAACAAAAAAAGAACCGCAACAGCCGGTTCTTTTTTTGCAAAATACAAGCTAAAATTAGCCTGCAGTAATTGCACCAACAGGGCAGGTGCCTGCGCAAGCGCCGCAGTCTACACAAGAGTCTGCATTAATTACGTACTGACCATCACCAGCAGAGATAGCACCAACCGGGCAGGAGCTTTCGCAAGAGCCACAGCTAACGCAAGCGTCACTAATTACATGTGCCATGATAAAATACCTCCTATTTGAATCTATGTACACATTGTATCACATGAAAAAAAAAATGCAAGACTTATCGCACATATTAGCATTAGTAAACATTTTACGTGTAATATAGTGCAAAAATATTATGATTTGACAAATTTCGAGGCATGTGCAGGATGGTTAGAAGTTGAAAAACGGTGAAAAACTTTGTATGCGTGAGTATATGCTTCAAAACAGAAGATAATCTGATATAAACGCCCAAAAAGGTCAGTGAAGGTCAGAAAACAGGGTTGCGTTTTGCAAAGGGAATTTTTATAATAAGACCAAAGGTCAGAGAAAGTCAGGAATGGTGAGGTGGGACGCACATGAAAATGAGCGATATTATAGCAAGATTTATTGCAGAAATGCTGTCAGACGGCGGTGGCGTTGCAGAATTACAGCGAAAATCCCTGGCAAACCAGTTTTCTTGTGCACCCAGTCAAATCAATTATGTGATTGAAACGCGGTTCACACCAGAAAACGGATATGTGGTGGAAAGTCAGCGCGGCGGCGGCGGATATATCCGCATCATTCGCTTAATGGATGACCGCAGACAAACGCTGGTAGAGGCTGCGCGCGGTATCGGTGGCAGATTGACGCAAAACAACAGCGCAAGAATGACACAGACCTTGGTTCGTGCGGGTTTGCTGAGCCCTTCCGAGGGCAGATTACTGCTATCAGCGTGCTCGGATGGTGCACTGGCAGAGGTGCTGCCGGAGGAACGTGACCGACTGCGGGCGGGCATTTTCCGCTGTGCCATTCTGGGGCTTGCCACCTAAGACTCGATAAAAATTGAAGCCATGTTATATTATACTAAAAGGAGATGTGCATGATGAAATGTGAAAAATGCGGCAAACAAGAAGCCAATCTGTATTATCAGGAAACCGTTAATGGTCAAACGCGTGCAATGCATATATGCAGTGCGTGTGCGCGGGAGTTACAGATGTATACACCATTTCAGCAGACAGTTGCCGGATTTTCCAACAGCTTCGGTGAAATTTTGGGCGTGCCGTCCCTTTTTGGAAGCATGGCTTCCCCGTTGTTTGCGGGGGGCGCAGAGGTAGAAGCAAAAAATAATCGTGCAGACACAGCACACACCTGTCCAAGCTGCGGCATGACCTTGTCAGAATTGCAGAGAAAGGGTCGCGTGGGGTGTCCGGACTGCTACCATACGTTTGCAGAGGTACTAACGCCCTACATCAAACGCGTGCAGGGAGCGGAATCACACATCGGCAGTGCACCGCAGCAGGAAGAATGTTTGCCGCCGGAAGCCCATCCGCTGGATGCGCTCAAGCAAAAGCTGCAGGAAGCAATTCAAAGCGAAAATTATGAAGAAGCCGCACGATTGCGGGATGAAATTCGCAGAAAGGAGGAGAAATGAGTATGTTTGAGCAAGCAGGCGGCTTTGAAAGCGTTGTGGCAAGCTCCCGCGTGCGGTTGGCACGAAATATCAAAGGCTATTCGTATGCAAGGCAGACGGCACAAACCTTAGCCGAGATGGCAAGCAAAGTGGAAGCCGCATTGCAAACGGCCCCCGTCATTGCAGATGAATTTACGAAGACAGAGATTCACGCGGGCACGGCCCAAGCGCAGGCGATGGTCGAGCGGCACTTGATTTCTCCAGAGCTGGCACAGCGCGGCGGATGGGTGATTGCTTCCAGAAATGAAAACGTTTCCATTTTAATTGGCGAAGAGGATCATGTGCGTTTGCAGGTGTTGGGGCGTGGATTATGTCCTCGGGAATGCTTGCAGGAAGCGCAGCGATTGGCGCAGTTGTTGGAGTCGCAGATTCCGATGGACTATGATGAAAAGCTAGGGTATTTAACGGCTTGTCCAACCAATGTTGGCACAGGACTGCGTGCCTCTGTTATGCTGCACCTGCCAATACTGGCACAGGTCGGTGGAATGCAGGAGCTCATTGGCTGGGCGGGTCGGCAGGGTTGCGCGGTGCGCGGTGCCTTTGGAGAGGGAACCGCCGCACAGGGCAGTTTTTATCAAATCAGCAATCAAGTGACCTTAGGGCAATCCGAAGAGACACTGACAGAGGGTTTGGTTTCCGTTTGCAGTAAAATCATTGCGGCAGAGCGCAAGGCGCGTTTGGCAATGCGGGAGCATGACGAGATAGGTCTGCTGGACCGTTTGTGTCGGTCCGTGGGGGTTTTGCAGAACGCGCGGCGTGTGGATACCAAAGAAGCCACTGCGTGCTTATCCGATGTTCTAATCGGGTTGGAGCAGGGGATATTGCAGGGAATTTCACCGCACGACGTGTATTTGGCAGAGCAAGCGATTCAGCCGGCAACCCTGCAGCTGCAGACGGATGCGCCTCTGTCACAGGGCGAACGTGACAGTGCGCGCGCCACTTGGCTGCGGGAGCACATTGGAATGCAGTTGAAGATACAATAACCCCCCTTGCATGGGGACAGAAAGGAGAAAAACAATGTTCTTTCAAAATAAATTTACCGAGCGTGCCGCACAGGCGATTCGTTTTGCACAGCAAACAGCACAAGAGCTGGGGCACAGCTATGTGGGTTCGGAGCATTTGCTGGTTGGCTTGGTGCGCGAGGGCACAGGCGTTGCCTATCAAGTGCTGCATACCGCGGGTGTCAGCGAAGAGAGACTGCTGCAGCAAATTGAGCAGACGATTGGACGGGGGCAACCCGACCAGACCGCACCGCAGGGACTGACACCGCGCACAAAGCAGATTATTGAGCTTGCCGTACGCGCGGCATCTTCCATGGGACACAATTATGTCGGTACCGAGCATCTGCTGATTGGACTGCTGCGAGAAGGACAAAGCGTCGCGCTGCAGCTGTTGGAGCATTTACAGGTCGATTTGCAAAAGCTCTATCAGAGCTTGTCGGAATCGCTCGGCGCAGAAGAACCGCTGGAAGAGCCAGCACAGAGCGCAAAAAGCGCAGAAACCAAGACCTTGGAGCAGTTTGGACGGGATTTGACCGCAGCGGCACGAGAAGGCAAGCTGGACCCTGTGATTGGGCGTGCAGAAGAAATTCAGCGCGTCATTCAAATCCTCTCCCGCCGCACTAAAAACAATCCCGCATTGGTTGGTGACCCTGGTGTCGGTAAAACTGCCGTGGCGGAAGGGTTGGCACAGCGCATTATAGACGGTGATATTCCGGAAACATTGCGCAATAAACGCATTATTTCATTGGATTTAACCAGTATGATTGCCGGCACGAAATATCGTGGCGAGTTTGAGGAACGCATCAAAGCCGTGGTGGCAGAACTGATGGCGTCCAAGGATGTGATTTTATTTATTGATGAATTGCATATGCTGGTGGGCGCAGGTGCGGCAGAGGGCGCAGCGGATGCAGCAAACATTTTGAAACCAGCACTGTCCCGCGGAGAAATACAGGTGATTGGCGCCACGACAAACGATGAATACCGCAAGCACATCGAAAAGGATGCCGCACTGGAGCGCCGTTTTCAGCCGGTTACGGTAGGAGAGCCTTCGGCTGAAGATGCTATTCAGATTTTGCAGGGACTGCGTGACCGTTATGAAGCACACCATCGCATTTCGATTTCCGATGAGGCGATTGCGGCGGCAGTGAAGCTGAGTGTACGCTATGTATCGGGTCGGCAGCTGCCGGATAAAGCCATTGATTTGATTGATGAGGCGGCATCTCGGGTGCGTCTGCAGGTGATTACAGCACCTCCAGAGCTCAAGCAGCTGGAAGATGAAATTGCGGCATTGTCGGCGCAGAAGGAAGAAGCGGTACAGGCACAGGATTATGAAAAAGCGGCAAAACTGCGCGATGCAGAGAAGTCAAAAAAAGAAGACCTAGAGGCGCAGCGGCGCGGTTGGAAGGAAGAGCAAACCAAAACCCGCAGTGCGGTGACTGAGCAGGATATTGCGGCGGTCATTGCCAGCTGGACGGGTATTCCGGTTGCAAAATTGACCGAGGATGAAAGCCAGCGTCTGCTGCGGTTGGAAGAAACCCTGCATGAGCGTGTGATTGGACAAAATTTGGCGGTGGAAGCCGTGGCAAAGGCGATTCGCCGCAGCCGTGTGGGTTTGCGTGACCCGAAGCGTCCCGTGGGGTCATTCCTGTTTTTGGGGCCTACTGGTGTGGGCAAAACCGAACTGAGCCGTGCGCTTGCAGAGGCACTATTTGGCGATGAAAACACCATGATTCGCATTGATATGTCGGAATATATGGAGAAGCACAGCGTATCAAAGCTGATTGGCTCACCTCCGGGATATGTGGGCTTTGAAGAAGGCGGTCAGCTGGCGGAAAAGGTGAGAAGAAAGCCGTATTCGGTGGTGCTGTTTGATGAAATCGAAAAAGCGCATCCGGATGTCTTCAACATCTTGTTGCAAATTCTGGACGATGGTGTTTTGACAGATGGACAAGGTCATAAGGTAGACTTTAAAAATACGGTTATTATTATGACTTCCAACATCGGTGCACATAAAATCACAGGAGAAACCAAGAGGCCCTTGGGCTTTCAAGAAAGCCACGGCACCGAAGAGCAGAGCTATGAGCAAATCAAACAGGCGGTGCTGGAGGATTTGAAGCAGATTTTCCGACCGGAATTTTTGAATCGTGTGGATGAAACCATTGTGTTCCGCCGCTTGACAGCAACCGAGATTGAGCAGATTGCGGCGGGTATGCTGGCAAATGTGGCAGCAAGGATGCAGGATATGGAACTGCGGCTGCGCTGGACCGATGCCGCACGGGTGCATCTGGCAAGGGCAGGATATGACCCCGTGTATGGTGCACGTCCGCTGCGCCGTGCGGTGCAGTCTGAGGTGGAGGATTTGGTTGCCACGCAGGTACTCTCTGGAACACTGCACCACGGACAGACCGTATTACTGGATGTTGCGGACGAAAAATTGATTCTGCATGCACAAGAAGCATAGCGAATACGCGTGTAGCGTACCAAGTATCCAATGTAAAAGCATGGTTATATAGGTTTTGCACAAGAAAATCGAGAGTACATCGATTTTTAGCAGAACGCAAAAAAGCAGAAAAAACACAAAAATTGTGTTTTTTCTGCTTTTTCCTTATCATTATAACGTGAAATGAAAATATATTGCAAGAATATGCGTCAAAAGAATAAAAT
This sequence comes from Intestinibacillus sp., assembly GCA_963664255.1. Lineage (GTDB taxonomy): Bacteria > Bacillota > Clostridia > Oscillospirales > Butyricicoccaceae. The sequence goes on from OY760938.1 coordinate 1,449,331, forward strand.
AAGTAAAGTGCAAATGGCAGAGCCAACGATTTTACATTTTCGTTACAAAGAAATGCATTTTGTAACAAATTTGCTCTTTGTGTTATTATTCATAATTTTTTGTGTATAATGTATGATGCTTTGTCGAAAATGGTGCTTGTGTTTCTGTTATACTGGGCGTATAATGATACCATTCGCTTTGAAACACAAAAAAATAAAAAACCGGAGGGGTTCTATGGAATCATATTCTTTTCTGCTGGTATTGGCAATTATTTTGCTTTCTACCAAAGTTTTGGGGCTATTATCACAGCGTGTGCATATGCCGCAGGTGGTCGGCGCACTGCTTGCAGGCGTCATTTTAGGGCCTAGCGTTTGCGGACTGATTACAGAAACAGATTTTCTGTTGCAGACATCCGAAATCGGCGTGATTCTGCTGCTGTTTACAGCCGGCTTGGACACGGATTTAGTGGAACTGAAAAAAAGCGGCAAGGGCTGCTTGCTCATCGCACTGCTCGGCGTTGGCATTTCCATTATACTTGGCTTTTTTGCATTTCAGTTCTTCTTCCCGGATGACCATGACCCCATGCATATGCTCAAGGCAATCTTTATGGGTGTTATCATTGCATCTACCTCGGTTTCTATTTCGATTGAAGCACTGCGCGAAATGGGGAAATTGCGCAGTAAGGTTGGTACCACCATTTTGGGCGCCGCCGTCATTGATGATGTCATTGGATTGATTACCTTGACCGTCGTTTCCGGATTTGCAGACCCGCGGGAGCAGCCGATTTTTGTGGTTGTGCGTGTTGTTTTGTTTTTTGTGTTCATTGGCGTGGTTGGCTATGTTGCAAACCATTTGTTCCAGCGTATGGATAAGGACTGGGCGGGCAAGCGCCGCATTGCTATTAGTGGCTTGGTGTTCTGCTTCATCCTCTCCTATATTGCAGAAACGGTCTTCGGCATTGCGGATATTACAGGCGCATATTTTGCAGGCCTCATTCTTTGCAATATCATGCGCACGCGAGAGTATATTGCAAAAAAAATGTACATTCTGTCCTATATGTTCTTTTCGCCGATTTTCTTTGCAAGCATCGGTGTAAAATGTCAGATTTCTGGAATGACCGGAAAAATGCTGCTGTTTTCTATCACGCTTGTGCTGATTGCATTCGGTTCTAAGATTTTGGGCTGTGGTCTGGGGGCTAAGCTCAATCATTTCACCAATCAGGAAGCGTTGAGTGTAGGTGTCGGTATGATTTCTCGCGGCGAGGTTACGTTGATTGTGGCACAAAAGGGCGAGCAGGTTGGCTTGGTTTCACAGGATTTGTTCCCTGCCATTGTCATTGTTGTTATTGCCACATTGCTGTTGACACCGATTTTATTAAAAGTGGTGATGAAAAAGCTGCCAGATTCCCCGGAATGCATAGACCATCTTTCTCATGCCAACCATTTTTAAGAATATAGGCTTGGAAAGCATTAAAACCGCTTACTGTACGCGTTTTCGTACAGTAGCGGTTTTTTTATTGTGTCGGGGCGTAGGCATGGCAGGCGAAGAAATGGAAGAGATTCTTTCTATTTTCCCCTTTGCCCGATTCGGGTTCTGTGATATACTAAGAACCATACATCGGAAAAATATTTTATCGCCGCAAAGCGCGGCAGATACTCAAAATTGGAGGCTTTCAAAGCATGAAATCTGTTCGATACATCCCCCTTTTTGCTGCAATTTTTGGCATACTCGGTGCCGTTTTGCGTGGATTGAATCTATACACTGGCTATGAATCGGGTACCAATCTGCCCATTGCAGATAATCTGCCCCAGCATGCATTGATTTTACTATCGGTGATATTTTTTGTGGCGATGCTGCTATGGTCGTTTTCCTTGCGCCCTCGCCGTGGTATCTCTTTTGAAGCGGCATTTGGATGCGGACATACCATCTATAAAATGATTGCGGTGCTTTCGGCGTTGCTGATGGGTGGCTCGGGGCTGCTTGGGTTGTATCTGGTGGCAAGCGGCGGCGGGTTGCAGGCAGGCAGCTTGGAAAGTTTGCCGTTGGTGCCGCTCTGGTTGCTGGCGTTGCTGACCACAGCGTCCTTCATCCATACCGCCTCCGGACAGGCGCGTGGAAATATGACAGAGAAACACGCGATATTTACCGTGGTGCCGATGTTTTGGGCGTGTTTTGATTTGATTATCACCTTCAAGGACAACGGCGCAAGTCCATTTGTTTCGCTGTATGCGTTTGAATTGTTCGCCGCAATCGCGCTGGTCTATGCGTTTTATGCCATGTCTGCGTTTTTGTATGCGACAGGAAATCCAGCACGGTTTGTCAGCATGGCGGCATTGGCGGTGTTTTTTTGCTTCACCTGTGTAGGCGGGTATTTGGTGTGCGCCGTGTTGGGTGGCTCTACCATTGTGTTGGATACGGAGTCTGTTTTGCGGTATATTTGCTTTGGAAGCAGTGCGGCATATCTGCTCGCAAATCTCGTGATTGTGACACGAAATCTGGTATATGAAGCACAGCATTGATGTGCGAGGAAAGGGATATTTTATGAAGCGTTATCATCTGGTTTGTGCCATGGCGTGCGTTGGCGCGTTGGTTTGCTTGCCGGCAGCGGCATATTCGGTTTCACAGGGTGCTTTGCAGGCATCACCTGTCACCATTTATGAAGATATTCACAATGCAAGCAGCCTTTTTTCAGTCGACACACAAGCTGGGGATACGGCGATTTCGGCGCAAAGTGAGGTCATTTCGTTGGAAATTGCAGGAACAGCGGACGCTACACAGCGGATTACCGCAATGTTTCAGCGAGAAAATGCCACGGCTGCGCAGGCGGTGCATTTTGGCAAGGTGTGCGGCAGTATCCTCCAAACGGTATCCCCAGAGAGCGATTTTGCAGCGGTCAATACAGCGCTGCAGCTGCAAGAGCTGGCAACCAATGAAATCCGCACCTATAGCACAGACGATTTACTGTTTTGTTATGCGGTGCAGGCAGACGCGGTGCGGTTCAGCGCAGTTGCAATGCCCAGTGTGGATGGCGGCATCAAAATTGCGCTGAATGACAATTTTTTGACGCTGGATGTTATGCCGCAAATTGTCAATAGCCGTACCATGGTGCCGCTGCGTGGCATTTTTGAGGAATTGGGCGCCACAGTCACTTGGGATAATGATTCCCGTACGGTTACGATTGCAGGAACAGATAAGCCACAAATTTGTGTGACCATTGACAGCAAAACAGCAACTGTGGAAGGCAGTGCAGTTGCGATGGATACTGCACCCATGATTTCCGAGGGACGTACATTGGTACCCGTTCGCTTTTTGGCAGAAACGCTAGGGGCGCAGGTCGGTTGGGACAATGCGACGCAAACGGTGGTTATTTCTGCGCAGTGATATACAGAGAGTTATACTGTGAAGTGAAAACAGAGCGCAGCTGCATTTTGCAGCTGCGCTCTGTTTGTAGTTGTTCTGTAACATATGGAGTTTATCGGTTCGCTTGGCAACGGCGCAGTGCCGCGGCGGGGTCTTCCTCGGCATACAGCACAGACAACAGCCCGGGTGCATAAATATCTGTGATGTGGCAGCCTAAATTGATTAATTGCTCCAAATGACTCTGGGGCACTTCCTCGGCGGTTTCAGAGAATTGCCCCAAGCGGAATCGCACTTCACCATCATCATAGCGCATTTGAAAATTACCGCAGGTCAAATGTCCGTTTGCACGGGTTAAATATTCATTGACAGCCGCACGGCGGTTTTCTGGCACTTTAATCGGAAAAATGGTGTAGAAAATGGCGGTGCTTGGGCTGACAACCGACATCTGTATGCTGCAGGTGTCGACCGTTTTCATTTTCATGCGTAGAATCAGCTGGTTTTTATTCTGATGCTCAATAAACTGCCAGCCCTTTTCTGTAAGATACGATTCAATTTGTTTGATTGTGAATGCCATGATGGTATCGTTGTCTCCTTTGTTAAGTGTTGCTGTAGCAAGCAACAATCTCGCCAATATACATTGTGTGGAAATCATTATCTTGATAACACTCTGCAATGGTTTCCGGATATAGAAATCCTGCCTTATCCAAATCCTGATGGAACCGTGTTTTGCACACAAACACCAGCTCCGCCTCTTCAAAGGTTGGCTGACCTTCCACAAAGCACGGCGTCAGTCCGCAACCCGCCATCTTGTCAATTTCTCTGCCGGATTTGGAGCCAAGAACGCCGAGTGCATCTTTGTGACCATCTTGCAAAAAGGTCAGGGTGAAAAATGCGTTGGATTCCATAAATTCGTGGGTGTAGCGGCTGTGCCGTACATAGGCAGTTGCTGCAGGATGGAACCAAAGCTCGCCCAATCCGCCCCAGTTGGCAGTCATGGTGTTCCACTTGCCCTCTTGTCCGGCACTGAGTAGCATCCATTGATTTTTGATTTTTGTAAACGGGTTAAAGGAAAGGGTAGAAAGGTCAATTTTTGTGAGCGCCATTTTGCATACCTCCAGTTGTTCGGTTGTGTGTGGGTGTCTATTGAGAACCTGTATTCACAACGATAAACTGTCGTACTATGGAAATCTTTTCTGCTATGCGGTGTTAAAAATCTTTGGAATACACCAAGTATTCCTGCATCTTTTTTCCATGCCGAGCAAAAAATATTTCCCTACTCCACCAGTTCACGTTTGTGAATACAGGTTCTAACGTATGTCACGCCGCATTTTCATTTCCTGCCATTCTTCATAGGAAATCAAAAGCTGTCGCGGTTTGGAGCCTTCAAAGGGTCCGACGATGCCGCGCTCCTCCATTTGGTCAATGATACGTGCCGCGCGGGAATAGCCTAATTTTAAGCGGCGCTGCAGCAGGGAAACAGAAGCCTGCTTGGCGTCCACCACCACTTCAATGGCAGGCAGGAGCAGTTCATCCTCCTCGGAAGCACTGTCCGCGCCTGCGCCGCCCGCAGCATCACTTTCTGCCTGCCGTTCAATATGTTCCAGAATTTCCTCGCTGTAATCAGCGGTTGCGCCCTCTTTGACTTTGGCAATGACCGCTTCAATTTCGTCAGACGAAATGAAACAGCCCTGCACACGGGTCGGCTTGCCCCCGCCCAAGGGTGCATACAGCATATCGCCTTTGCCGATGAGCTTCTCTGCACCGTTTTGGTCGAGAATAATACGGCTTTCAATTTGGCTGGCAACCGCAAAGGAGATGCGCGACGGAATGTTGGCTTTCATGATGCCAGTGATGACATCCGCAGAGGGTCGTTGGGTGGCAACAATCAGATGCATCCCTGCGGCACGCGCCTTTTGTGCGATACGGCAAATGGAGGTTTCCACCTCTTTTGCGGCAACCATCATCAAATCGGCAAGCTCATCGATGACAATGACGATTTGGGGCAATACATGAAACGCATCCGGTGTGCCGCCTTCCATCTGCAGTGCCTCCGCCTTTTTGTTGTGCATCACCACATTGTAGCCTGCCAAGTCACGTACCTGCTGCTCCGCAAAGACTTTGTACCGACGTTCCATTTCTCCAACCGCCCAATTCAGGGCACTGGATGCCTTTTTGGGGTCGGTCACCACCGGAATCAACAGATGGGGAATGCCGTTGTAATTGCCGAGTTCGACCATCTTGGGGTCAACCATGATGAGGCGCACTTCCTCGGGCGTGGATTTGTAGAGCAGGGAAATCAGCATGGAGTTGATGCAAACCGATTTGCCGGCGCCTGTTGTGCCTGCAATCAGCATATGGGGCATTTTGGAAATATCGCCAATGACGGCAGAACCGGTAATGTCCTTGCCAACCGCAAAGGACAGGCGGCCTTTGGCAGCTTGAAAGCTGCGAGAGCCGATGACATCGCGGATGAATACGGTCGCAGTGGTTTTGTTGGGGACTTCAATGCCAATCGCCATTTTATCGGGAATGGGCGCGATGCGAACCGAAATCGCACCCAGCGATAGGGCAATATCATCGGATAGGGCGGTAATGCGTGAAAATTTGACGCCGCGCTCAATGGTGAGTTCAAAGCGCGTGACGGAAGGTCCGCGCACAATGTGAATGATTTTGGCATCAATGCCAAAGGAGTCAAGAGTATCCAGCAGACGCTGCGAGTTTTCGGTGAGTTCGGCGGTGTTGTTCTGCGCATGGGGCTGCTGGGATTCTTGCAGAAGCGAAAGCGGCGGATAATCATAGGCGGGCAACGGCGTTTGCTGGTTGGCAGTAATCGCCGCGGCAAGCGCCGCATCTTCGGCTTCCGCCTGTGCTTTCTGCTCTGCTTTGGTGCGTTTTTCCGTGGCAATCGGCTCTTCCTGCGAAATGGGATTGGAAACAGTGTTTGATGCTTCCGTTTCCGAGAGGGGCGATGCGGCTGCCTTTGGCTGCTGTATTATCGAAAGAATGTCGCCGAAGGCATCGCTTTGGGCTGCCGTTTCAGCAGATTCCGCTGAAGCGGTTGCATCGGTGCTTGCAGGGGTGTGGGGCAGGGTTTCCAGATATTCAGCAGGGCTGATGACCTGCTTGGGCAGCGGCGTGCCAATGGGCGTATCATCCACAGGAATATCAATCTGTCGCTTGGATTGCTTGCGCGCACGGCGTTCTGCCGCCACGGTGTGCAGATTCGGCAGGGTCACAGGCGCTTCGTACTTTTGCCGCTCTTCTTCATCCTCATATTCATAGGTGGGGGTTTTCAGCATTTCCCACACGGCGGCAGGTGTCAGCCGAAAAATCACAAACAGAAACGAGAGGCACAGCAATATCAAAATCAAAAATGCGCCGACAGAGGAGAATGCCCATTCCAATAGTATATACAGCCAGCCGCCGAATAATCCGCCGGAATTTCCTGCAATGCCGCTGGTAAACAGCAGGGAGAAGGTTTGCATGGCAAATCCATATTGGTCGGGCGCAGCAATGCCCTGCATGAGGGCGCTGGACAGAACGGGCAGCAGCATGATACAGCTGCCACGCAGACGCACTGGTCCTTTGTTCTGCACCAGCAGAAGCGCGCAAAGACCGGCGAAAGACAGGGGCAATATGTACATACCAAAGCCAATCAGTGCACCAGTTAACTGCCGCAGCCCTTTCAGCAAAAAGCCGTCAAATGGAAACAAGCTTAGCAGGCTGATGACCGCAAGAGCGGCATGAAGGATGGCCCACACTTCGCGGCGCACGTCGGATGCGGGGGGCGAGACAGCGGCTTGGCGAGCGCGTGGTGTGGATTTTTTTTTGGCTGCTGGCGTTGCAGCGGTGGATTTTTTTCTTCCTGTTGCCAAAGAGACACCTACTTTTTCTGGAAGCATAGTTGGATGGATAAACAAAACGGGGCAAGGACGCGGCAAGGTTATACGCGTTGCACAATGCCTGCCACGATGGCAGTGATGCCAATTAAAATACAATATACGGCGAAGGGACGGAAGTTGCCACGCTTTGCCACAAAGCGCACCATACGAATGGCGGCAAGTCCGCTCAGCAGTGCCACCACCATGCCAATGAGGTAAAGATACAGCGGAATGGAGCTGGCAGAGGGCTGTGCAATGGCTTCACTGATTTCCAAAATATTTGCGCCCAAAATGACGGGAATTGACATGATAAAAGCAAAACGCACAGCGAAATCGCGGGAAAACCCACACAAAAGACCGGCGACCATTGTGCTGCCGGAGCGGGAAAGACCGGGCAGCACGGCAAGGCATTGTGCCACACCCACCAGCAAGGCATCGGTCCATTTGGCGGTTTGTTCGTCCTTTTTGCCGCGGTTTGCTTTTTCAGACAACAGAAGAAGGGTGGCGGTCAGCAATAGCATCACGCCCACGGCAAGCACAGAGCCCATGGCTTGCTCAATATAGCCTTTGACGGGAAGCACCAGAAAAATCGGCACAATGGAGAGGAGCAGCAGCACGATAAAACGGCGGTAGGGATGCCCCTGCAGACGAAAGCCTGCGCGCGCCCACCCGAAAAATTCGAGCAGCAGCTGACGAATGTCCTTCCAAAATGCAATGACAACGGCGAGCAATGTGCCAAAATGCAGCAAGACATCAAAGAGCATGTAATCGGTTTCGGCATCTGACCCAAGCAGCATTTGCACCAATGCCAAATGCCCAGAAGAAGATACGGGAAGGAACTCGGTGAATCCCTGCACCAAACCCAGCAAAATCGCGAGAAAAATAGACATAAATAAACTCCTCCGGTGAAGTACCACCATCAAAATGCATGATTCCCTGTTTTATAAAGCGACCAAGACGCAGTATGATTATTATATTATCATAGTTGCGGTAAATTTGCCAGAAGTATGATAGCCTTTTCATAAAACTTATGCCAGATGCTCTTGCATTTTTCCGTAGGACAAGCTATCCTTAAAAAAGAAAGAATCAGGGCATATCGCACAATTTAGAACTTGTATTCATAAACGGGAACGGGTGAATTTCAGAAAGATTTTTTGCCAGACAAGGCAAAAAGACGCAGGAATACTTGGTGTATTCCAAGGATTTTTAACGCCGTATGGCAGGAAGGATTTCTGAAATACGACTGTTCGGCGTTATGAATACAGGTTCTTAAATAAAGCATCTTGATGCGTTTTCACGATAAATCGAGATGCAGGCATAAGGGAGGACTTATTTTTTGAAGTATCGTATCATAGCATTGGATTTGGATGGCACCGCGCTGACAGCAGAGCATAAAGTGCAGCAAAGCACGACGGATGCCGTACGGTGGGCGCGGGAGCAGGGGGTATATGTCATGCTGTCCACAGGGCGCATCGTGGGCGAGGCAGCAGAGTTTGCGCTGCAAATGGGGGCGGATGATTGGATGGTGACAGGCGGCGGTTCGTCCATCGGTTCAGCGGCAACCGGTGAATGTATCGAACGCTGCTCATTTCCGTGGGAAGTGGCCGCACAAGTGGCAGAGATGGTAGAACAGGCAGATATGAATGCGATGATTTACTGCGGCGAACAGCTCTTTTTAACAGAGCAGAGTGACATTGCATTTTCAAGCTACAAGAAAAATGAAGGTTTTTTGAACAATAAAGTGGTTTTGAAGAGTGTGGCAGAGCATATTCGGCAAAATCAACTTGCGATTGATAAATTATTCACGCGCTGTGCGGATGCCGCGCGGCTACAGTCCGTACGTGCGCAGCTGGAGAAGCTCCCGCAGGTGCGGGTGCTAAGCTCGGCGGCAGATAATTTGGAGGTGATTGCGCCAAACACCGACAAAGCAACGGCACTGGCGCGGGTGGCAGAGCGGCTGGGAACCGATTTGGAACACACCATTGCCATTGGTGACAGCGAAAATGATTTGGAAATGCTGCAGGCGGTGGGAATGCCGATTGCAATGGGCAACGCGACAGACGAAGTCAAGCGCTTGGCAAAATATATCACACAGGACAATCATCACGATGGTGTTGCGCAGGCGATTTATTATGCTTTGCATACAAACGGCGATGTAGGCAGCGCCTGAGTGCAGCCGTACGCACAAAAAAACAATCCTCCTGCGCAGAATGCGGCAGGAGGATTGCGCTTAGTAGCGATACATGGAAAAGGCTGCAAGGGGGTCATAGGTCATCTCTTCATCCAAAGGGCAAAGCAGGGCTGCATCTAAATCATACATATCCTGAAACACCATAAAGGACAAATATTCCATCTCAGCGCCTTCGTCCTCTTCATAGGAAGGCAATTCTTCGAGAGTATCCGCAGCATCGTCATCGCTATATTCCTCGGGATATGCATATAAGTCCAGCATATAAGTAAGGCAGTTTTCGGGGGTATAGCCATCCGGATAAGAGCCATCGAACGCATCCATGGGATAAATCAACGCATCGCCTTGCTCGGTGAACTGAAAGTCCGTATCGATGTAGTCTAGGGTATAGGAGCCGTCTTCATAGAGTGATAGATAGGCATCCATGTCCTCCGAGAGCGAAAAATACCATGAACCGAGCAGGGAATAGGAATCGCTCTCGGGCGAAACGACGTCCACTGCACCGGCGGAATCGGAAGCGTCTGTTGGTATGTTTTCAACATATTGCTGGACTTGCGTGAGCAATGCGTGGTTTCCAATGGAGAGAGACATCAGGATGCCAACGATAATACTAAGCGCAGAAAAAGTTCTTTTCGGTTTTGGTTTGGGCGCGTTGGATTGGTTTGCAGGTTTTAGAATAGGTGCAGAGATAGCACCTGCGCGTGTACCGCAAATGGGACAGCGCTTTTCGCTGGCATCAAAATTGATACCGCAGTGACTGCATTTCATCGGGAATCGCCTCCTTGTTTTGGGGAGATATAAGAACCTGTATTCATAACGCCGAACAGTCGTATTTCAGAAATCCTTCCTATCATACAGCGTTAAAAATTCTTGGAATACACCAAGTCCCCCAGGGGACTCTCTCGCACGGATGTGCTCACCTTGCATTCCTGCGTCTTTTTGCCTTGTCTGGCAAAAAATCTTTCTTAAATTCACCCATTTTTGTTTATGAATACAAATTCTAAAAAATAGATACTATAGATAGTACCATCATAACAAAATGTACCGCCGTGCGCAAGAGCGGTTTGCAAAAGAAAAAGCGCAGGGGCGCACGTGTGTGGGTCTGTAGCAATTTTCTAAAAGACATCAGAAGCTTCGGTGTGTACCATGCAAAATCAACAAATCTTGTGCAATTACTTAATTTTATTTGACAACAGAGCACTGAGAATGTATAATAAAAAGTGAACATGGGGGTTCATCAGTTGATGGACCTTCTTTTTTTATTTTTTATTTCCGGAAAGGACGCTTGGCTCATGGATGAAATCGATTTGAAACTGCTGCGACTTTTACAAAAAAATGCACGCTCCCCCATCAAGCATCTATCTGCGGAGGTATCCTTGTCTTCGCCGGCCGTGTCTGCACGCATTGAACGACTGGAGCGGCAGGGTGTAATTCGTGGATATACAACCGATCTTGACCCACTGAAATTGGGCTATCACATTCTGGCTTACATCAATCTGGATATGACACCGAACGATAAACCGAAGTTTATTCCCTTCATTACGTCTGTGCCGAATGTGATTGAGTGTAATTGCGTAACGGGTAATTATTCCATGCTGATAAAGGTTTCCTATCCATCCACGCAGGAGCTGGATAGCTTTATTGGGCAACTGCAGCAATTTGGAAAAACAGAAACGCAGATTGTGTTTTCCAGTCCGGTTGCGCCGCGGGGACTGATGGTTTAGCCAAGATTGAAACAATCGCTTGCAGCTTTTTTTGTATGGGGAAGGTGATGCCGAGGGGGCGCACCTTCTTTTTTTCGTGGGGATAGAAAGTTTTCTTAAAAAAAGCGTAGACGCACTTTTTCGTTGCGTTTGCATAGGTTTAGTGATAGAATGTAGTTTGAATATGAAAAAGTAGCTGGTGGAGGAAATTCATCCTATGTGGATTGCAAATGAATGGCAGGATTATACCATATTAGACTGCGGAAACGGAGAAAAGGTCGAACAGTGGGGACCACATATTTTGGTTCGTCCCGACCCGCAGGCGATTTGGCCGAAGGATGGCGCGTGCCACGCTTGGAAAACGGCGGATGCAACCTATCGCCGCTCTTCCAGTGGTGGTGGCGAGTGGAGCATCAAAAAGCTGCCGCAGCAATGGGCAATCCAATATCGGGAGTTGACCTTCAATTTAAAGCCTATGAGCTTTAAACACACCGGATTATTTCCAGAACAGGCGGCAAACTGGGATTTTATTGACCAGATGGTGCGCGGCGCAGGTCGACCGGTTTCTGTGCTGAATTTATTCGCCTATACAGGCGGTGCGACACTGGCGGCGGCAGCAGCAGGGGCATCGGTATGCCATGTGGATGCATCCAAAGGGATGGTTGCCTGGGCGCGGGAAAACGCGGCTTCCTCTGGCTTGGCAGACCGCCCGATTCGCTGGATTGTGGATGACTGCAAGAAATTTGTGGAACGTGAAATTCGGCGCGGCAAGTCCTATGATGCGATTATTTTAGACCCGCCGTCCTATGGACGGGGTCCTTCGGGCGAAACCTGGAAAATCGAAGAGGATGTTGCGGATTTTGTGGCACTTACCAGCAAGCTTTTGAGCGAAAACCCGCTGTTTATGCTGATTTCCAGCTATTCTACAGGACTCGCCCCTTCGGTTATGACATATCTGCTGGGCATCACGGCGGCGCGGCGTGCACGTGGCTCGATTGAAGCGCAGGAATTGGGACTGCCGGTACAGTCCACGGGTCTGATTTTACCCTGCGGGTCTTCCGCACGATTTGTTGCCGAACCATAAAAGGAGGAATAGTGTATGCACCTTACCATGCCGATTCTGCTGTGCATCATTGCGGGCAGTCTGATTTTCTTTTTGATTAGCTTATACTATATAATAAAATTTGCCGTGCGCGATGGAATGCTAGAATACAAAAAGCGCACGGCATTGCGAAGCCGGGGCGATGCACATGACTGAAATCATCAAAACAGAACAGTTGACATATGCCTATCGCACAGAGGACGGCGGAGAGCAGTTTGCGCTCAATGGCGTGGATTTGTCCATTCAGCAAGGGGAATTTGTAGCGATATTGGGGCACAACGGCTCGGGAAAATCTACACTCGCTGGTCACTTCAATGCGATTCGTCTGCCCTCTGGCGGGAAATGCTATATCCAGCAGATGGATACCGCAAATCCGGAGCATACCTATGAGATACGCAAAACGGTGTCGATGGTGTTTCAAAATCCAGACAATCAGCTGGTTGCTACCGTTGTGGAAGAAGATGTGGCATTTGGGTTGGAAAACTTGGGTGTTCCATCCGCGGAAATCCGACAGCGCGTCGATGATGCGCTGCGGGCAGTTGATATGTATGCGTATCGGCGGCAGGCACCCCATATGCTGTCTGGCGGACAAAAGCAGCGTGTTGCCATTGCAGGTGTCATTGCGTTGATGCCACGATGCGTGGTGCTGGATGAGCCAACCGCGATGCTTGACCCGCATGGTCGGCAGGAAGTGATGGAGGTTGTGCACACGCTCAACCGAAAATTTGGCATTACCGTGCTGCTGATTACCCACCATATGGATGAGGCGGTGCAGGCAGACCGTGTCGTGGTGATGCATCAAGGGAAAATGCTGATGGATGGCGCACCGCGGGAGATTTTCACACAGGTCGAGGCATTGCGGGCGGCACGGCTGACCGTGCCCCAGACGATTGAAGTGCTGTATGACTTGAATGAAGCGGTGGGCAGCACATTGCCCATTGATGCCCTGTCAGTTGCAGAATGTGCCGATATTTTGGAGCAGTATCTGACCCAATAACAGAGGAGAACAACAACCTTGGCTTATATTTTAGAAACACGGGGTTTGACGTATGTTTATGGTGCGGATACCCCGTTTGAGCGTACCGCACTGGACCATGTGGATATTGGAATTGAAAAAGGGGAGATTCTGGGCGTTATTGGACATACCGGCTCGGGAAAATCGACCTTGATTCAGCATTTTAATGGATTGCTGAAGCCAACAGCGGGGGAAATCCTGTTGGAAGGTAAGTCTATCTGGAACAATAAGGGTAAAATTGACCCGCAGACCCGTTTCCGTGTGGGGCTGGTGTTTCAATATCCGGAATATCAGCTGTTTGAGGAAACCATTGCAAAAGATATTGCGTTTGGCCCCATGAATATGGGACTGTCAGCCGAAGAAGTGGCGGCGCGCGTCACACAGTCCATGGAAGTGGTGGGACTGGATGCGGCGTTGGCGGAGAAATCCCCATTTGCACTGTCTGGCGGACAGAAACGTCGCGTTGCCATTGCAGGTGTGCTTGCCATGCAGCCCGAAGTGCTGATTTTAGATGAGCCAACGGCAGGGCTTGACCCCAGTGGACGCGATGAAATTTTGTCCTATATTGCAGCGTATCATCGGCAGACAGGGGCAACGATTTTATTGGTCACACATTCAATGGAAGATATTGCACGCATTGCAGACCGTATGCTGGTAATGTATGCGGCCAAAGTGCTGATGCTGGACACCCCGCAGCAGGTTTTTTCACGTGCGGACGAGCTGACCGCGGCAGGTCTTTCTGTTCCGGAAATCACCAAGGTGTTTTTGGAGCTGCACCGCCGTGGGGTACAGGTTGACCCATCGGTTTATACCATGGAGCAGGCGATTGCGGCACTGCGTGCCTATAAGGAGGTGCGCTGAATGCTGAAGGATATTACACTGGGGCAATATTTTCCGGGCGAAAGCATTGTGCATCGCACCGACCCGCGTGTGAAAATTTGCTTGATGACTGCGTTCATCATTTCGCTGTTTTTGGGGGCAGGGCCTGTTAGCTATGGCGTGATGATTGCCTATTTGGCACTGGTGATTGGTATTTCCCGCATCCCCGTGAAGATGGTGGTGCGCGGGCTGAAACCAATCGTATTCATTATTTTCTTCACTGCGGTGCTGAATTTGTTTTATACACCGGGGGAAGCACTGTGGAAATGGGGCATTTTGAGCATCACCTATGAAGGGATTCGCGTGGCGGTTTTTATGGTGCTGCGCATCATGCTGCTGATTATCGGCACCTCCATGCTGACCTATACCACCTCGCCCATTCAACTCACCGATGGACTGGAAAGCCTGCTTGCACCGCTCAAGCGGTTCCATGCGCCTGTGCATGAACTGTCTATGATGATGTCGATTGCACTGCGGTTTATTCCGACCTTGATTGAAGAAACCGATAAAATTATGTCGGCACAAAAGGCGCGTGGCGCAGATTTTGAATCCGGTAATTTGATGCGCCGTGCAAAGGCTTTGATTCCGATTTTGGTGCCGCTGTTCATTTCCGCCTTTCGGCGTGCGGATGAGCTGGCAACGGCGATGGAATGTAGGCTGTATCGCGGAGATGTCGGGCGTACACGTATGCGGCAGCTGCAAATCACCAAGACAGACTATGTTTCGGCGGCTTTTTCGGTCGTCGTGTTCGGACTGGTGATTGTTTTGGGTCGATTTGGGTTCTAAATGCTAGGAGGTTTTTGTGAACATTGCTTTGCTGATTTCCTATGATGGAACGGCATATCACGGCTGGCAGATACAAAACAATGGCGCAACCATACAGCAAACGCTGACCGAAGCGCTGGAACGAGCGCTCGGCGGTAAGCTGTATGTATCGGGCGTGGGACGCACCGATGCAGGGGTGCACGCGCGGCGGTACGTTGCCAATTTCAAGTGTGACAGGTGTCCCGTTCCGTTGGAACGGCTGCCGCTTGCGGTGAATGCCTTTTTGCCGGAGGATATTGCGGTTTTGGGTGCGGTACAGGTGTCGGAAGCATTTGATGCACGCTTTTCCTGCATCAAGAAGGAATATGCATATTATTTGCTGCCTTCTCGGCTGCGTGACCCGCTGCGCTCTCGCTATAGCCATCGGCTGCCATATGCGCTGTGTGTCGCAGATATGCAGCGGGGTGCACAGCATTTTGTGGGCAAGCAAGATTTTGCCGCCGTGCGCGCCATGGGAACACCCGTCAAAAGCACAGTGCGCACGATTTACCACTGCGCAGTAGAGCCGTGGGACGATGGACAGGTGCGGATTCGGGTGTGTGCAGACGGGTTTTTATATAACATGGTGCGTGCCATCGCAGGCACTTTGGTTTATGTTGGAACAGGGAAACTCCCCCCCGATGCGGTGCGGGATATTTTAGACCAGGGCAATCGTGCAGACGCAGGGCCCACGCTGCCGCCGCAAGGGCTGTTTATGCATCGCTTGTGGTATGATGCACCGGAGCTTGCGGTGTTTGGATTGCAGGAAGCATCAAAAAACAGGCAAGAATCCTGAAAAATTCACCGTTTATTCACATCTTTTGGTTTTAACACGGTACAATGAAGAGGGGGAATGCGGTCTTATGTCAGAATCGCCAAAAATTGCCCAATTTCCAACGTCACATCGCGAGCGAAAACGGTTGCTGCATCGTTCACAGGATGTGCGCCTGCGCGTAGTGTTCTTGCTGCGAACGCTGTCTGGGTGGCTGCTGCTCGTGCTGACGATGGTGTTTATTTTTATGCACTATACGCTGCTGACCCCTGCAAATATGCGGAATGTGGGAAACTATCTGCGCTTGGGAATTTCCCAGCAAACCGAAGACCTGAGCACCATTTCGTTTCCCTCTGGGTCGGCGTCGGTTGCTGTGCCGTTTGCATCGGGATTGGCGTTTGCAGACAGCGACACGCTGTATATCGCCGCGCCCGGCGGGGTGGTACAGCTCGAGGAACAGCTGTCTTATGCAAATCTTTGCGTGTGCGCTTCGCAAAATCGTGTGCTTGCCTATGACCGTGGCGGCAGTAGCTTTACCCTCACAGACAGTGCGGCAATCCTCGCGCAGAATACGTTGGAATCCCCGATTTTGTCGGCTAATATGAATGAAAATGGTATATTTTCCATCGTGACCGATGAGCAAGGCTATAAATCGGCAGTGACTGTTTTTGATGCAGGTGGCGCACAAACATATAAGTGGTCATCCTCAGAATACTATATACAATCCGCAGCGCTTTCGCCGAGCGGCAAGCTGCTGGCGGTTTTGGTGTTTCATGCAAACGGTGTGACGCCAGAGGGCAAGCTGCTGTTGTTCACAGTCGGGCAGGATGATGCACCAACGGAGCTGTCTTTGGGCAGTGCAATCGGCTTTTCGGTTCAATTTTTGACGGAGAAGTCCATTGCGGCGGTGTGTGACACTGGTGCGTATGTGTTTGGCACCGATGGTGAGGCGCGTGGCGCAAAAACGTATCGGTCAGATGAGCCGATTGCATTTGCAGTATCCGATGGCAGGGTAGCGGTCGCACTGCATTCCTATCATGCCGGTGCGCGTGCAGAGGTGGTGCTGCTGTCAGATACTGGAGAAGTGATCGGGCCGCTCTATATTGAAGAAGAGCTGCAAAGCATATCGCTTGCGCCAAATCGCATCGCGGTGCTGACATCTGCCAGCCTGCATATTTATGACGATGCCATGCAGCTGCTTTGGTCAAACCATTCGGCGGTTGGTGCGCGCAGTATTTTGATGCGGGAAAATGATTTGGTGTATGCGGTTTTCTCAAAGAATGCCGTGTTGCTGACACAATCACGATCGGAGGATACAACATCATGACCAATCTGCCAAATGCTGTGCAATTTTTATTCTCTCCTAGTGATTTGATTTTGCTTGCAATTATTGTTGCAAACGTGATAATGGGCGCCAATCGAGGATTTATCCGCACAATATTTGGATTGTTTGGGAAATTGGCAGCCATTGCGGGTGCAACGGTTGGCGCGAAACTGATGACGCCCTTTGTGGCAGAGCACTTGGTGACCCCCATCATTGGAGAAGCGCTGCAGAAGCAGGTTACTGTGGTGTTGCAGGCAGCCAATGTAGACGGAGGAACGGCTTTTTTGAGCCAGATTTCACAAACATTGGTGCAAATATTGGATTTTGACAATGTTAAAACCGCAACACAGCCCCTGCAGGAAGCCATTGCACAGGCAACGCAGGGGCTGGCGGAAAGCATTACCTATTTTATCGTAT
The DNA here is from genome assembly GCA_963664255.1 of Intestinibacillus sp. Classification (GTDB taxonomy): domain Bacteria; phylum Bacillota; class Clostridia; order Oscillospirales; family Butyricicoccaceae. The sequence continues at coordinate 1,466,756 of OY760938.1, forward strand.
TTGCAGTGCTTGTAGTGCTGCTGTCGATGGTGATTCGGATTGCAGGAGAAACCGTACACTTTTTGACGGATGCAACCCCACTGAAAGCCGTAGACCGATTGGGCGGTGCGCTGTTCGGGGCGGTGTGCGGGGCAGTTTTATGTGTTGTACTATTGTGGGTACTCCATCAGTTTGCACCCGCCATTTTTACAGAGCTGGGGGCATTGTCACCCAGTCAGGTGGAAAAGACCCTGCTCACACAAAAAATTCTGCAGCTGTTTCAGTCCTAAACAATACGGCGATATGCGTTTTCACGCCATTGGAAAGCCGTTTGAAAGACAAAATTTTAAGCTAAGTCGTATCCTCGCAATAAAAGGAGATTATAATGATGCAAATGCCTATCTGTTCTCGCTGCGGCAAAAATATCGCCGTAGTCTTTATCACGAAAATGGAAAATAGCGGCGCAACCTCACATGAGGGCATCTGCCTGAAATGTGCCAAGGAACTGGGCATTAAGCCTGTAGATAGTCTGATGGAACAAATGGGCATTACAGAAGATGATTTGGAAGTACTTTCCGGTGAGATGGAGCAGTTTGCAGAGATGGAAAATGCACAGGAGCGGGAAGAGCAGGAAGAAAAAACGGAGCATACAGAAATTGCGGAACGTGAAAGCGAAAGCGATGTTGCAACGACACGCTCGTTCCCCTTTTTGGATAAGCTGTTTCAGTCGGGAAGAGAGCATACGCAGGAAAGCGCTGCAAGCACCAAAACAGAGCGTCCGGATGCAAAAAAAGATAAACGCAGGAAGTTTTTGAACAGCTACTGTGAAGATTTGACCGGAAAAGCAAAGGATGGACGCATTGACCATATCATTGGGCGAGAGCGTGAAACCGACCGCGTCATTCAAATTTTGAACCGCCGCCAAAAGAATAACCCCTGCTTAATCGGTGAACCCGGTGTGGGTAAAACCGCCGTGGCAGAGGGGCTTGCGCTTCGCATTGCACAGGGAAAGGTGCCGTATAAGCTGCAAAACAAGGAAATCCATCTGTTGGATTTGACGGCATTGGTCGCGGGCACACAATTCCGCGGACAGTTTGAAAGCCGCATGAAGGGGCTGATTGACGAAGTCAAAAAGCTGGGCAACATCATTTTGGTGATTGATGAAGTGCACAACATTGTGGGGGCAGGGGATTCCGAAGGCTCCATGAATGCCGCGAATATTTTGAAGCCGGCATTGTCGCGCGGAGAAATCCAAGTGATTGGTGCGACTACCTACAATGAATACCGCAAATATATCGAAAAAGATGCAGCGTTGGAACGTAGATTTCAGCCCGTAACGGTCGCTGAACCGTCCATTGCAGAAACAACCGAGATTCTGCGCGGGATTCGCAGCTATTATGAGCTGTTTCATGGCGTTGTGATTTCGGATGAGGTCTGTGCACAGGCGGCACAGCTGTCAGAGCGATATATCACAGACCGCTTTCTGCCGGATAAGGCGATTGATTTGATTGACGAAGCATGTTCTCGTTTGAATCTGGATAATCCAGAAATCAATGAAATTCCAAGACTGTCCGACGAGCTGGAACAGCTGCAAGTAGACAGGGACGCTTTGGCGCAGGAAGAGCAGAACGAGCGCACCTATGAACGCATGGCAATGCTGCAAAGCCATGCGTTGCAGGTGCAAAGCCAACTGGACAGTATGCGCCAAAAGCCAGCGCCTACGCTGACGGCAGAGCATTTGGCGCATGTGATTGAGCTTTGGACGGGCATTCCAGCATCCAAGGTGCGAGAATTGGAATTTTCACGCTTGCAGGAACTGGAAGTGCGGCTGCGTGAGCACGTGATTGGACAGGATACGGCGATTGATGCGATTGGTGCAGCCATCCGCCGCTCTCGTGCAGGCATCTCGCCCAAGAAAAAACCAGTATCCTTCCTCTTTGTTGGCCCCACAGGTGTCGGCAAAACCGAGCTGGTGAAAACCTTGGCAGCCGATTTGTTTGACGCGCCGGAATCCCTCATTCGCTTTGATATGTCGGAATTTATGGAGAAGCACACAGTTTCTCGACTGGTCGGCTCACCTCCGGGATATGTCGGCTATGATGAGGCAGGTCAGCTGACCGAAAAAATTCGCCGCCGCCCATATTCGGTCATTTTATTTGATGAAATCGAAAAAGCACATCCGGATGTTCTGAATTTGCTGCTGCAAATTTTAGATGATGGTCGTGTGACTGATGCGCATGGCCGCGTGGTGAATTTTGAAAATACGGTCATTGTGATGACCTCCAATGCAGGTTCGGAAAACAAAACCACACAGATAGGATTCGGAAAGACCCATTCCGAGCAGAGCAAGGACCGCGCTATGAAAGCGCTGGAAGGCTTGATGCGTCCGGAGTTCCTCAACCGCATAGATGAAATTGTTGCCTTCAATCAGCTTTCGGAAGAAGATTTCGTGCGCATTGCAGAGATTTTGCTGGGTGGTTTGCGCGATTCGCTTGCAGAACGCAATATCCGATTGACTTGGGATAAGGCATTGGTGGAATATTTGGTGCAAAAGTCGTATTCAACCAAGTTTGGTGCTCGAAATTTGCGCCGCCTCATTGAAAAAGAGGTCGAAAATGCATTGGCAAGTGAAATTGTAGCATCGTTTGGCCATGCCTTGTCAGGTGCACACGTGACGGCAGCAGATGGCGTATTGTCGGTTTCGGTCATTTAATTCTTGCATTTACGCATAAAAAAGGGCAGTACTTTGCACGGGTGCAAGGCACTGCTCTTTTTTTACTGCAAAAAATTTGTAAGGCGAAATGTCGTTGCAAGTTATGCACAGATTGTGGACAACTTATTTTTTGCCGCCGTTTTTCCGATGCTGGGTATGGTAAGAGATGCGAGTCAGAATGCCTTCAGATACAAACCGCCGCATGGCCAGGACAAACTGCATCTGTACACCCGGAATCAAAATGCATTTTCCAGCGAATAGACCACGAATTGCAAATTTGGCAACTGCGGGACTTTGTAAGCCACGCAGGGAAAACCGCACCTGTGCAATGTCGTTGAATTCGGTATCCACGGGTCCAGGGCAAAGGGTACTGATGTGCACCGCGCTACCGGATTGGCGCAATTCTTCATGGATGGCTTGGGTCAAGCGCAGAACATAGTTTTTGGTTGCATAATAGGTGGACATCAAAGGTCCGGCGAGAAAGCCGGCGGCAGAAGCGACATTTAGGATATATCCGCGGTTCTGCTTGACAAAATCCTGCAAAAACAGCTTGGTCAGAATGTGTACAGTGCGAATATTCACATCAATCATGGACAATTCAGTGTCTAGGGAGGTGTCTGTAAACGCCCCAAACAACCCAAATCCTGCGTTGTTGATGACCACCTCTAAATCCGCACCGCGCACCTGCTCATATAATTGAAAGACAGCGTGTTCCTCGGACAGGTCTGCGCAGATGATTTGTGTTTTGACCGATAATTCAGCCGCAAGCTGCTGTAAACGCTCCTCGCGCCGCGCCACCAGTACCAAATCATAGCCGCGTTGTGCCAATATTCGCGCCATATCGCGTCCCAAACCCGAACTTGCGCCAGTAATAAGTGCTCGCATGGTCTCCATACCTCCTCGTTAAGACTTGCCTATATTGCCTTTCATCATAGCACGTGGTAGGCACGGCGTCAATGCGATTGCCTGCGCAAACAGAAGTTTTAGGGCATTTCGTATTTTTCTGGTCATTTTGTCCATACTCTGCTATACTAAGAACAGAATAGAACGGAAGGTGGGATTGCAATGGAAGGCTTAGATTTTCGTGTATATGAATTGCTGCTGCATGCGCAGCGGGCAGATGAACTCAGTCGAAAGTTGCCCGATATTTCCAAGCGTGCGCTTGCAGCCTCGTTGGAGCGGCTTGTGAAGGACGGCAGAATTCTGCGGAATAAGAAAAATAAATATGGAAGAATTGAAGCCTTTGGATACCTCACAGGCACCTTTCTTTCGACAAAGCATCGTTTTTCGTTTGTCACGCCGGAAAATTCGGGAAACGGTAAGGAAGATATTTTTATTCCGCCGCGTGCAGATGGTGGCGCATGGCAGGGTGACCGTGTGCTGATACAGTTGCAGGATACACCACGCCGTAAGGGCGAGGATGTGCGGCGGGAGGGCGTTGTGGTCAAGATTTTGGAGCGCAACCGTAAGGACATTGTGGGTACGGTCGAAAAGCGGGGACGTAAGTTTTTTCTGCGTACTGAAAATGGGAAATATCCCGATATTGAACTGCTAAAAGACCATCTTGAGGGCATCCAAGAAGGCGAAAAAATTGCAGTGCGAATTGTTTTTTGGGGCGATGACCGCAAGCATTTGCTGCCACAAGGTGTGATGACGCAGAAATTTGGAGAAGCGGGCTCAATGGAAGCGTCTATTTCGGCAATTTTGCACGAAAATGGAATTTTTGAGCCGTTCCCCGCAGAAGCATTGGAGCAAGCAGATGCCATTTCGCAGGTGGTACCAGAAAGTGAGGCGGCACAGCGCACCGATTTGCGGGAACAGCTGATTTTCACCATTGACGGAGATGATGCAAAGGATTTTGATGATGCGGTATCGCTCGAAAAGCTGCCCAATGGACACTATTTGTTAGGCGTGCACATTGCCGATGTGTCGAACTATGTGACTCCCTCCTCACCGCTGGATGCGGAGGCATATCGGCGTGGCACTTCGGTCTATTACCCGGGTCATGTGGTGCCGATGCTGCCGTTTGCCCTGTCCAATGGGATTTGTTCCCTCAATCCACAGGTTGACCGCTGTGCATTTTCGGCAATGATGGAATTGGATACAGATGGGCGCAGACATGGCGCAAAGTTTATGAAAAGCTTGATTTGCTCCAAAGCCAGAATGACGTATCACAAGGTCAATCAGATTTTGCAGGGCGATGCCGCACTGCGGCAGGAATATGCACCGCTTGTCGAAACGCTGGAGCGCATGAATGACCTAGCGCACACACTGCGCCGCCGTCGAATGGAGCGCGGCGCGTTGGATTTGGACATTCCAGAGGCGGAAATTCGCACAGATGAAGAGGGCCATGCATCGGCAGTGGAGATGCGCGCCAGAGGAAACTCCGAAAAGCTGATTGAAGAGTTTATGCTGCTTGCAAATGAAGCGGTTGCAGAGTATCTGTTCCGTCGGGATGACCCAACGGTGTATCGCGTGCACGAAAATCCAGACCCGGAAAAGCTGCGCGTCTTTGCATCGTTTGCGCGGCAGTTTGGCTATCGTGTGGATGCCAGCAAGCCCGAGGATACCCAGCAGCTGCAGGCGGTTTTGGATGGTGCAAAGGACAAGCCGGAACAGCGGGTGCTGCCAACGATGCTGCTACGTTCGCTGGCACGTGCGCGGTATTCCGATGATTGCATCGGGCACTATGGATTGCAGGCGAAGTATTATCTGCATTTCACTTCCCCGATTCGTCGCTATCCGGATTTGGTGGCGCATCGTATGCTGCATAAGGCCATTACGGCGCAGGAATTTAGCAATGGGGACAGGCTGTTTTGCGAAGAAGCGGCGTTGCAGGCAACCACGCGTGAGCAAGCGGCAGATAATGCCGAGCGTGACATTGACAAGTTGTTTATGGCAGATTATATGCATGCGTTCATTGGGCAGATGTTTGATGCCCAAGTGTCCGGCGTGACAGGCTTTGGTCTGTTTGTAACACTGCCGAACTTGGTGGAGGGTCTGGTGCGTATCGAGGATTTGCCAGGCGACCAATATGAATTTGACCCCACAAAACTGACCATGACAGCGGCGCGCTCCGGCAAGCGATATGCGATTGGCACAGCGGTTCGTGTGCGTCTGGTCGCAGCGTCCAATGTGACAGGGCAGATTGATTTCACGATGACCGATAAACCGGAACAGGTTTAAAGCGTTGCAATCATAAAAGAAAGGCTGCTGCAAATGATTTTGCAGCAGCCTTTTGGCATGGATACCGTTGTTATAGTAGGTGTAAAAGGTGCTGCATGGCAAGGCTCATGCAGGCAATACCAACCCAGCAGCACGCGCCGAGAAACAGGGGCTTTCCGCCTGTTTTGAATAGCCGAATCACATCGGTTTGCAGACCAATGGAGGACATTGCCATGACGATGAAAAATTTACTGCAGGTATGCAGTGGCGCGGTGATGGTGGAGGGTAAATGTCCAAGGGTTGTGAGAAGTGCTGCCAAGAGGAAAAATAAAATAAACGTCGGGAAAACTTTGGTCAGCTGAAAAGATGTTTCCTTTGCATCAGATTTTCGTGCCTGATACGTTTGAAAAACCGACAGCGCCAGTGTAATGGGGATGATGGCAAGCGTACGGGTTAGCTTTACGATGGTTGCCGCTTGCAAGGTGTTGCTGTGGTGGATGCCGTCCCAAGCGGCAGCGGCAGCCGTGACAGACGAAGTGTCATTGATGGCAGTGCCTGCAAATAACCCAAACCCATCATTGGAAAGCCCCAAAAATGCACCCAGAGCAGGGAAAATGAGTGCGGCAATGAGATTGAATAAAAAAATGACCGAGATAGACTGCGCGATTTCTTCGTGCTCTGCATCGATGATGGGGGCGGTGGCGGCAATGGCAGAGCCGCCGCAGATGGAAGAGCCGACACCAATCAAAATTGAGATTTTAGACGGCAGTTTTAGCGCTTTGCACAGCACAAAGGCGAGAACGAGGGAAGTGCTGATGGTGGAAAGAATGATGGGGAGCGACTCACGCCCTTTTTCCAAAATATCAGTCAGATTCATGCCAAAGCCAAGCAGAATCACCGCATATTGCAGGATTTTTTTGGAGGTAAAGCGAATACCAGTGGAAAAAATGGAGGTTTCGCCAATGCGATAGTGCAGAACCATACCGAGCAAGATGGCAAACACAGGTCCTCCGATGACAGGAAACAGGGTGCCGAGAAAATAAGACGGGACGGCAAGCGCAAAACAAAGGGCAACGCCCTGCCCGTTTTTGGAAATTAAATGCATAATAGGAAGCTCCTTGCAATACAAATCGGGGTTAGTGGCGCGGGTACATACGCACGCGCAGAACGGCTTTCACCAACGCATCATAGATGTCCTGCTTGGGGACAGCCTGCACAATTTCTTCGATATGACGCGCGTCAACCACCATGTATTTTGGCGGCAGAGAGTTCAGCGCAAGCGCGGCAACATCGCGGCGGCAATGGTCACAGCGACAGCAGTTGAATTTGCTCATCACTTCATCCAGATACTTCAGTGCCACATTTTCCATGATGTTGATGGTAAAGGGGTCATCCGGACGAAAGCCGTGGTTGGTGGTGCGGCCAAATAGCCGATTGGAAAGCGCCGCAAGCTGGACGGTTTCGTCCGCAGGGGGCGTGTCCACAGCATCGTCCGCAGGCGCCGCGGGGATGGTGGATTCGGCAGATGCCGGCGCAGGCGATGCAGGCTGTGCGGCAGCAAAATCCGTGAAGGGATTTTGCGCAAGCGCAGGCATGATTTTTTGAAACATCATGTCCTTATCGAGAGCCTTTTTGTTGGGATTGACCGATTTTGAGGATTTTGCCATGGATTAAAATACTCCCTTCTTGAGCAATTCATCCACCAGAGCGATATAATCTTTGACCGCATTGTTTGTTGGTGCATAATCAATCATATCGGTTTGCAGAGAGGTCATCGCTTTGCTGATGATGTTGCTGTGCCGAATGCGACTCTTTAAAAGAGGAATATCCAGATGTTCACAAAGCAGCTTGGCAGTTTCCCAAATGGTGCGGCTGAGTTCTTCGCGCGGATAATAGCGCACCAGAAACACCCCGCCAAAAATCAAGGACGGATTGAACGCTTTTTGGATACGTACAACGGTTTCATGCACTTGAATGATGCCCTGTAGGCTGTATCCATCGCAAAGACCCGGAATCAGCACCACATCAGAGGTGACCACTGCGTTTGCAGACAGCAGCCCCAGCTCGGGCGGGGAATCAATTAAAATGTAGTCATATTGATTTACAACACTTTTGATGCAGTCCCGCAGCAGATGCTCGCCGCCGGCGTCGGTAAACTCGCGTTCAATGCTGCCGAGCAGGCTGTCTGCCGGAATGATGTCTGCCACAAGCGTGTGCTGGATGGCATCGGCGCACTTCACCTTGCGCTTGAGGACATCATAAATCGTGGGGTGATTATGGGCATCTGCATTCATGCTGAAGGTTAAATATGCTTGCGGGTCGAAGTCGATGCACAAGACTTTAAAGCCTCGATGCTTGAGGCAGACGGTAATTGCATTGGTTGAGGCGGTTTTTCCGGCACCACCCTTTTGGTTGATAAGGGAAATGATTTTTGCCATAATGACATACACTCTCTTCCTGCCACACAAATTACGGCCATTGAGTGACCGATGAAAACAAAATTATATTACTATAATCATATCACAAAAGTAGCGGAGAGGAAAGCAATAAGAGCAGTTTTTGTTGAAAACTGTAAAAATAATTCTGGAATATATGGGACACTTCCGCAATAAAATTTTTTTCTCAGCTCTTTCATTTTCCGCATAAAGATTGGATAAATATATTGTAAAGTGCAAAAACAGCAATCAGCGCATTTGAAAAATCCGGTCAATTTCTGAAAAAACCGGCTTTATGTACCAAACGCTGTATAGAACTTTGGGAAAAGAGGGTGCCGATTATGATCGAACTCAAGGGCATATATGATGTATATAAGGTTCGTGGAGTAACCAACGGTGGGAATACCGTGCGAAAAGCAGAGAGCGAGTATGCCGCGGTGAGCACGCAGGGAAAAGCGGAAAGCGGGGACGTGATTGAAATCAGTGCGGAGGCTTCTTTCAAAGCACAGCTGGATGCGACAGCCAAGCAATATGCTGTGCAATATGACAGGGGCGCGTCCAGCGAGCGACTGGAGGCATTGAAAGCACAATACCAAAACGATGGCTGCCCGACTTCCGCACAAGCCACTGCGCAGGCGATGCTTTGCCGCGCCAGCGGCGAGGGTGCTTAACGCGCATAGGGTAATGGAGGAGCACCATGACAAAGGAAATGCAGATATATCTAGAGGTGACACGGGAGTGTTTGGAGCAGTGCATGGGAATGCTGGAAACCGAAAAAAGCAAGCGCAAAGCGCTGCTGAGACGGGATACCAAGGAACTGGAAAGCGTCATCAGCGGACAGCAGGCCAAAATTATGCAGCTGGAAAACATGGAGCGTAAGCGTCTGGAAGCGCAGGCACATGCCGGCTTTGGCGGACAAACAGCCAGCCAAATGCTGGATGCCATGCCAGAGGGCGAAGAAAAGACGCAATTACAGCAGCTGCTTGCACAGCTGCGGGAAACCGTGCAGCAATTAAAAACAAACAATCAGGAAGCGCTGAAAATTGCACAAGCGGAATTGCGGGTGTATCAGCAGGTTGGGTTTGTGCAGGAAAAAACAAGCAACAGCCCGACCTATAAACCGGGACGGTCCAAGCGAGCGGATTGGAGCTCGTTTGAACAGAAGATTTAAAAAAAGGGGGAGGTAAAGCGCGATGCGGTCTACTTTTATGGGCTATGAAACCGCCAAAAGTGCACTGAACTATGCACAAAAAGCGATTGATATTGTTGGAAATAATATTGCAAATGGCTCCACCACGACGGGGTATACCCGTCAGCGGGTGGAATGCGTCAGCAACTATACGACCACCACAACCGGTCGTATTGCCAGCAATACCACCAGCTTGGCGGGACAGGGCGTTACAACATTGGGGGTGTCACAGACACGCGATGCGTATTTGGACGCCGCTTTTCGAGAACAATATTCGACCGCCAGCTATTATGCAGAATCACAAGGTCTGCTGGAAAGCATACAGACGGCACTTGGCACAGGTGAAGATGTCACCGATACCAGTGATATTTTAGGCTCGATTGAAGATTTGTATGAAAGTCTTTATGATTATACATCCGACCCGACCTCGCAGACACAGGCCAACGTGGTGTATACCTCTATGCAGAGCTTGGTGGAAACCATCAACAGCGTCAGCCGCGCGTTGGCGTCTGCCAGAGAGGATGCAATTTCCAGCACACAAACCGTAACCGACCGCGTGAATACGATTTTGCAGGGCATTGCAAGCATCAACGAGGAAATGGCGGATTCGGCGGCGTATGCGCAGACATCAGATAATACGTATTTTTACGACAATGAATTGATGGATGAGCGGAATTTGTTGTTGGATGAATTGGCAGGCTACTGCGACATCAGCGTGACCGAATATGATGACGGCACCTGTGATGTGGAGGTTGCAGGATATACCGCCGTCAGCGGAGAAAAAAGCAGCTCTATGTATTTGCAGGAGAATACGAACGGCACGGTTTCGTTAAAATGGCTGGAGAGCGGCGAAAGCGTGGGCGTGGAGAGCGGTGCGCTGCTGTCTGATTTGCAGTACATCAATGGACGCGGCAGCAATGCACAAAATAGCGAAGAAACAGCGCAAAAGGGCTTTTTATATTATCAAGATCGCATCAATACATTGGCTTCGGCGATTGTAGATGTTGTCAACAACATCATTCCCGAAACCGACAGCAACGGCGATATTGTAACAGATGCCAACGGCAACACCGTTTACAAAACCCTGCTGGGTGCAACACAGTCGGACGGCACCGTTAGTGCTTCCGCAACCGTGACAGCAGAAAATCTGGCGATTAGTGACGAGTGGTCGACAGAGGGCGCAAGCTATTTTATTTTCAGCGAGGATGAGGCAGATTACTCATATGCACTGCAAATGTCAACCAAACTGACCAGTGATGACTATACATTTACCTCCTTTGGTGAAAAATTCACCGGAACAATGGAGGAATATGTGAACGATTATGTCACGGTACTGGCGGATGACATCAGTGTGCAGGAGGGTCTTTCGAAAACGGCATCGGAAGTTGCCGATGACTATTTGGATGCCCGAGATGAAGTTTCGGCAGTGAGCCAAGACGAAGAAACCACGAACCTGCTGACCTATCAGAAGGTGTATTCGGCAGCAGCGCGTGTGATGACCGTGATGGACGAATTACTGGATTTGCTAATCAATGGAATGGCGGTATAATGCCAAAGTTAATCAATTTTAAGGGAAGGAAGGTGTGTCAGCAATGAGAGTTACAAACCGCTCAATTAGCAGAAACTATTTGAAGCAATATAATACGGCATATGCCAATTATGCGGAAACGAATGCAAAAATTGCATCTGGATATAGCTTTACCTCTGCATCCGAGAATGTTTCCAGCAGCTCACAGCTGTTAAAAACACGCACCGCAAAATATAAAGTAGAGGCACAGCTGACAAACGTGAAGCGATACACCGAAGAGGTGGGCACGACGGAAGACACGCTCTCCACATATAACGATATTTTAACCGAGATTCATTCCGAACTGATGGTGAAGGCGAAATCTCAAACCACCGGTGAAACAGGATATGCGGCGATTGCGGAGCAAATTGGCGAGCTGAAGGATGAATTGGTGACGCTGATGAATCAGCAATACAGCGGGAAATATCTGTTTGGTGGCACGAATGCTTCCAGCGCACCGTTTACATTGGATGATGATGGCTATTTATCCTATAACGGCATTGCGGTCGATGATATTCAGCAAGATTCCGATGGGACCTACTACTACTTGGATGCCAGCAGCAACAAGGTTGAGGTGCCGATGAATGAAGATATGTATATCGACATCGGCAATGGCATTGCCATGACAGGGAATCAGGTGGAAAATGGAAGCGCGCTGTGCGTGACGTATTCCGGGCTGGACGTTTTTGGCTGCGGCACCAATTCAGATGGGCTTTCTAACAACATTATCAACATCTTGACGGAGCTGGAAACCGCAGTGCAAAACGGCGACACCGATGCAATGACAACCTATGACAGCCAGTTGGGAGAATTGCAGGAGGTTGTGGAAATCGGACAGACGGATGTGGGCGTGAAGCTCAATGTGCTGGAGCGTGCGCAAAGCCGACTGGAGCTGTTGGTGGATAATTATGATAACCGCATCAGCAATTTGATTGGCATCGATGATGCAGAAGAGTCGACCAACCAATCCATGAATGACTATGTGCTGAAAGCCGTTTTGGCGGTGGGAGCACAGCTGCTGCCCACCTCTCTGATGGATTATATCGGCTAATGGAGTAGATGGCGAAATTGTTTTGCATGGGATTTGCAATGGGATAAATAAGAAGCGGTATTCATAAACGAGAACGGGTGCATTTGAGAAAGATTTTTGACGCTGTATGGCAGGAAAGCTTTCTTAAATACGATGGTTCAGCGTTATGAATGCAGGTTCTAAGCATGGAAGGCAGGTGTAGGGTATGATTTCGCAATTATTAGATATTACGATTGTTCCTGTGGAATACCAGCTGAAAATACAGCACGCACAAGTAGAAATTCGTCAGGATTTTCAGCCTACTCCCGAGATGAAAAAAACAGATGCACAGGTGAATATTCAAACAACACAAGCAACCGCACAATACGATTCATATCAGGCAAGACGGTCCTTGGGGTTTGCAAACAGCAGTGATTTGGTTGCACAGTCTGTGGAAAAAGGCAAGCAGTCGATTGCAGAAACGACACAAGACTACGTGGACACCGGCAAGCAAATGTCAAGAATTGACCAGCAGGTTACCATTCCAGACATTATGCGGCAAAAAATGTTTGCGCAATCGGATAGCGGAACGCTGTATACCGCATTTTTACCCGAGAGTGGCACTGAAATTACGTGGCAGCCGGGTGGCGTGGATTTGGAATATCAGCCGGGCGATTTGCAGATTAATTGGGATATTCAAGACCCGGAATATAACTATATTCCAGGAGAGGTGCATCTTGAGATTCTACAGCACGCACGCGTGGATATTGAATATTTGGGTGGTCCGCTGTATTTTCCGCCCAGTGGCGACCCCAATTACAAGGCAGAGCAAGTCGCCGTCTGATGTAGGTGACGGTGTGTTTTTTAGGGGTAGGGATTGCTGCCTGTATCCGCGCGAGTGGGTGGAACGAGGACTGCCCTTCGGCTGTGTCGGATAGGCGGCAGGCATACAGGTAAGATGTAGAAAAGAGAACAGGCGGATATGTGAGTGCACATACCCGCCTTGCTGTCCAAATGTGGGGAAATTATAAAATTAGGAGCGAATCACATGAAAATTGCAACCAGAGATTTTGGTGAAGTCGAGATGTCGGAAGACGCAGTGATTACCTTTCGCCAACCCATACTTGGATTTGAGCAATATCGAACATTTGTAATGATTGTCGATGAAAGCATCGGGGAAAAATTCGCGTGGCTACAATCGACAGAAGAACAGGGTTTGTGCTTTATTATGTTTGACCCCAGTGAACTGCAGGAGCAGTACGTGCCCGTGCTGCCAGACCAGATAGATGCGCTGTTGGAAGGCAGCGGTGCGTATACCTGTTGGGTGCTGACATCCATTGGCAAAGAGTTTTCCAAAGCAACCGTAAACCTAAAAAGCCCAATCATTCTCTGCGAAGAGAGCCATTTGGCAGCGCAGGTTGTTTTGGAGCAGTCCTATCCCATTCGATTTCCACTGATGAAAGGAGAGGACTAACGGACATGTTGATTTTAACAAGAAAATTAGACGATTCTCTCATCATCGAGATTGAAGGGGAAGAAGAACCCATGGAAATCAAGGTGACCGAACTGACAAACGGACAGGTGCGTTTGGGCATCACTGCCCCCAAAAGCTGCAGGATTTGGCGGCAGGAGCTGTACCAGACCGTTGTCAGCAATCGGCAGTCTGCCAATCCGACCAGTCCGAATGAAGAGCTACGGAAATTAACGCAGCAGCTGGGCGGGTTAAAATAGCTTGTAGTGCTTTTGCATATGCGCAATTAAATATTTTTTGAGCGTGGCTTTTTCATTGACATCCAGGCTGGTAAAGCGCAGGATGCAGCTGGACATATCGCCGAAGGCGTAGCATTGCTCGACACAAACGGTGGTCGGCGCAAGCGGCAGGGCACCCAATGCATTTAAGGTGAGGATTTGGTCAACCGAAAACAGGTCGGCATCCTCCGGCGGCAGTTCTAATTGACATTCCAGAAAATGATTGTTCATTTCGACAATCAGTGCCGGATAAGAGGGCGGTAAAAACGGGCTCTTTTTCAAAAACGGAACGCGCAGGTTAGAAGGCTTCAAAAGGGGTGTGAAAGGGGTTAATATAGCGGGATATGCCATTTTTCCGCAATATAAATATTCAGCACCCGGTAAAAGCAAATCATCTACAGAAATGAGCCGCATATGTGTTTTGCTGGACAAAAAGACCTGTCCCCAGAAACGGTGCACCGGAACATTGTTATAAATGCGCTCAATGACAAGGGGTGTGCCGATGGGATAGAGCGGGACAAAGTCACAGTCGAAGCTGACGGCTTTGTCGGACTGTAAAACAGTGCTTTCCCCCTCGGCGAGGAGTTCCCCTTCCGTTGTGTATAATTTGGCGGGAAATGTGAGGGTGGCGTGGGGTGCGAGCATAGGAAAACCTCCTTATATCTATGCGCGAACGCATCGTGCATAGGGTTTTTCATTTATGATACCACGAAAGGAATCCATAGAAAAGACCTGATATTTTGACATTGGCCAAGAAGGGAACAGATTAACCGCACGTGAGAGAGGCGAAAGATGACGGAAAAAGAAGAGATTATTCGGTTATTAGAAGAAAAGAAAGAGTTGCTGCTGCAATTTGAGCAGATTTCAGATGGTATGTATCGGATTCCGATGGAAGAATTACAGCACAGCATTGGAAAACGACAGGCACTGGTCAATAAAATGCAAAAGCTAGATGAGCGCATTGAATTGCTGTGCAGCGGACTGGAGCCGATGGTTTGCGAAGCGGTGTATAATCGCTGCAACCGCGGGGATGTGGATGAAGAGCTGGGCACAATTTTTGATAAAGCTTTGGAAACCAAAGCCGTGGCACGCCGTGTGCTGAAAAATCAAGACGGCATTCGGCAGCGCATTGAGATAGAACAGATTCGCACGCGGGAGCAAATCCAAAAGCTCAACGCGAGCAGCTCGGTGGTTGCTGGCAGATATGGGCAGGCGGTGCGCACCGGAAAAAACAGCGGCGCGATTCGGAAAAGCCGCGAAACAAAGGTTTGACAGGATTGGCAGTCCAATAAAATAGCTTTGCAAAAAGGGCACGATTTCTTTCATTTGCGGAGAACGAGCGGATAACTTATTTAGAAAACAAAAAGCAAGCGCACACGCTTTTTGCGCATTCGGAGGTGTAGTATATGAATGTCAACTCATCAAGTTCGTACAGTGTCAGCGGCTCGTTGACTGCAACCAACAGCAACGCCATTACAGGACTTGCATCTGGCTTGGATACAGATAGCATTGTTGAGGAGATGCTTTCTGGCATAAAATCAAAAATAGAATCAAAAGAAGCGGAAAAACAGCAGGCAGAGTGGAAACAGGAAATGTATCGCGATGTCATCAGCGCCATCAATGATTTTTCCAGCACATATTTGGACAGCGCATATGACGCAGATACCGAAAACAACCTGGCAAGCGAAGATTTCTTTGATACGATGATTTCGACATCTTCCAGCAGCGCAGTGTCCATCGTCAGCTCTTCCAGTGATGCAAGCGAAGGGGAGATGACCATTGAGGTCAGTCAGTTGGCAGAAGCAGCATCACTCACGGGTGTGGACATGGCAGATGGCTATACCATTACCGGCAGCGCGCTGACTAGCGATGACCTGCAGCAGCTCAAGCGCACACTCGCGCTGGATGTTACGGTAAGTGGTGCCACAACCAATGTAGAAGTGGATTTGAGCGATGTGGCCTCCTCCAGTGATTTGGTGTCGGCAATTAACAGTGCCTTTTCTTCCGCGGGTGTGTCTGGCTACTTTACGGCAAGTGCAGAAGATGGGTATTTGGTGCTGACAGGCTCGGACTCGTCATATTCTATTTCTGTCAATAAATCAAACTCCACCACGGCGGGTCTGGCGGTGTCCGGTATGTCCAGCACGACCACCGGAGAGGATGACGATACCGGCGGCGCAACCTTGACGGGCAGCGCAAGCATTGATGCCACGGAAGGGCTTACCATCACGGTGGATTTGGATGGCGTGGAAAAAGAAATCACGATTGTCCCGACAACAGACACCAATGGCGATATTACAGAAGAAACCTTGGCGGCAGATATGAATGCGGCGCTACAGACGGCATTTGGCACAGCAATTACGGCATCCTTCACGGACGATGGCGAACTGGAATTAACGTTGAGTGATGCCTATCAAGCAGAATCTGGGCATGAACTTGCGATTTATGGCAGTGATGCTTCGTATTTTGGCATTACACCAGGTGCAACAACCGCATTTGACACCTCGCAGACACTCGCGGAAATGGGGCTGACGGGCAGCACATTTGAATTCAGCATCAATGGTGTGGATTTCTCGTTTGACAGCGATACCAAGGTCAGCAAGGTCATCAGTGAGATTAACAGCAGTGATGCAGGCGTGACACTCAGTTACTCCAGCTTTTCTGACCAGTTTACCTTAGAGGCGGATTCCACCGGCTCTGCATACAGTATGGAAATCGAAGAAACCACAGGTGATTTTTTAAGCACCATTTTTGGCAGTGGGCTCACGGTGGCTTCAAGCTCGATTGTATCGGAGGGGACGCTGACCACGGCTTCAGCAACGGGAAGTGCCTATAACAGCAGCTATACGGCGTCCTCGTTCTCCACAACCATCACGGTAGACGGCACAGCATACACGGTGAGCCTGAGTGATACAGGCAGTACATATGATGCGGATACGATGGTTTCTGCCATCAACGATTGGTTTGAAAGCGAATTTGGAACAGATACAAACGGTGATGCATATATTTCGTATGATGCGACAACCGGCACGCTGAGTGTGACCAATGGCTCGGTGGTTTCCTTTGCAACGGATGACACGGGAACAGGCATAGAAACCGAATTGGGCTTTACGGGACTGACCAACACGGCGGGTGACACCACAACATTGGGCGATATTGTGGAGCTGGCAGACTTTGTCACGGCAATGAGTGCGGCAGGCACCGATGTTAGTGGATATACGCTTGCAGAGGTAGCAGCCGGAAGTGCTGCAATTACCGTGGGCGGAGCAACGCTTGGCTATAGTAATGGTGCTTTGACACTTACCAATGATACCGCCAGTGATGTTACCGTGGATTTGGCAAGCTATGGTTTGGCAGATATGTTTGGTGCGGAGGAGGTGACACTGGGTGTCATCGGTGCCACACAAACGATTGCCGGACAAGACGCAAAGGTGACCATCAACGGCATCACGACCTCTAGAAGCAGCAATACCTTCACCATTGATGGTGTCACGATGACAGTCAATGATTTGACCGATGGAGAAGAAACAATTTCCACCGCGCGTGACATTGATACCATCGTAGAGGGCATTACAGCATTTGTAGAATCCTATAATGAGATGCTGACCAAGCTCTATGAATATGTGGATTCGGACAAGACTTATCTGGACTATGACCCGCTGACCTCTGACCAAGAGGAAGAGATGACCGAAACGCAGATTGAAAACTGGAACGAAAAGGCACAAGAAGGTCTGCTGCATCGTGATACCACGATTGATTCGTTTCTGGGCGCGTGTCGCTCGCTGATGTACACCAAGCCAGATTCCTCGAGCTTTGCGTTGTATCAAATCGGCATCGAAACCGGCGATTATAAGGAAAAGGGTCTTTTGTACATTGATGAGGATGCTTTGCGCGAAGCGTTGTCCTCCGACCCGGAATCGGTGAAAAATCTGTTTACGGATTCCAAAAGCGGCATTGCCACGACGCTGGAAGACATTTGCAATGACTATGCCAAGGACAGCTATGGCAGCACGGGTCTTTTGGTACTGGAAGCCGGTATTGATGGCGGCGCTTATGATTCAACCAACAACTTGTCGCTGGAGATTTCCGACCTGGAAGATAAAATTGATGAACTGCAGGACCGCTATGAGGCAAGACGCGACACGCTTTGGGAAAAAATGTCCAGCTTGGAAACCGCGCTGTCAAGCTATAACTCTACCGCCACGTATTTGTCCAGTATGTTCAGCTCATAAAGCCATGCGGTGAAGAAACCTGTTTGCAGCAAGTGCATGGGTACGAGGGATAGACGCAAGTATGATTTTTCACTTCTCGGCAGCAGATGGAAAAACCGTAGCTTGCAGTAGAAAGCAAATAAGGAGAAGTGAGGACTTATGTATAGTGACAGATATCAGGCATATAAGCAGCAATCGGTGATGACCATGACCAATGGTGAAATGCTGCATATGCTGTATGATGGTGTCGTGAAAGCAATTAGTTATGCAAATGTTGCGTTTGAGAAACAGGATTATGCGGAAATCAACAAGCAATTAAAAAAGGCGCAGGAAATATTGGTGTATCTGAAAAATATTTTGGACCATAAATATCCCATTGCAAATGAGTTGGAGCAGTTGTATAATTATTTTATTCGAGTGGTGCGCACTGCCAATGCCAAAAAAGACCCCAAGGATTTGGATGCCGTTGTGCGCATGATTCTCAATTTGCGCGACACCTATGACAAAGCAGACCGCGCAGCACGGGCAAAGGATGCATAAACTGATTCCGGAAAGGAAGACACCAACATATGTTTTTTGATTCGCAGACGTTTCACACATTGGAAGCTGGGGTGGGGGCTGCATGGCTCAGCCAGCAGCTGCACTCGCAAAACTTGGCCAATTTGGAAACACCAAACTATAAAGCAAAAAGCTTGACCTTTTCCCAAGTGCTGCAGGATGAGCAGGCGGATTTTGCGGTGGATGGTCAAGGATACCGCTATACCGTCACCACAGATGAAGACAGCGATGTCCGTACAGATGGAAATAATGTGGATTCTGACACGGAAAGCATTGAACTATATAAAGCATACGCACAGTATAGTGCCCTGCTGGATAAGGTCAAAAATCAATTTGACAACTATAATTATGTGATGAGCAATGGTCCGAAGTAAGGGAGGTGTGAAATGGCATTTTTAGGTTCGCTGGATATTACAGGCTCTGCGATTACTGCGGAGCGGTTTCGCACCGATATTATTTCGCAGAATATTGCAAATGCAAAGACAACCATGACAGAGGACGGCACGCCATATCGTCGGAAGCAGGTGGTTTTTCAAGAACGACCCATGACATTTTCGGAAACGCTGGACGCAGCGTCACAGAGCTTGGCAAACGGCGGCGGTGTACAAGTGGAAGATGTCGTAGAAAGTGAGCGTGATTTTCAGCAGGTCTATGACCCGGATAACCCGCTGGCGGACGAAAGCGGCTATGTACAATATCCGAATGTCGATACTTCCGAAGAAATGATGGACCTTATGGCGGCATCGAATGCATATCAGCTGAATTTAACCGTGCTGAACGTGCAAAAAGCAATGATTTCACAGGCACTGCAAATGGACAGCTAAGGCAGATAAGCGTGCGGTGCATACCCAAAGAAAATAATATGGATGCTTTCAGAACCTACAGGTTACAGCTTGTAGGTTCTTTTGCTATAGAATTTTCTGTAAATTGCGGTCGGGATGTGAAATGTGCATAGAATAATGTGGATAATATATATAAATTTGTTGCAGTGGTGCAGGCAAAATGATATACTTGGAGTATCTGCATACTGCAAAATGAAACAGACGTTAGGGAGGAAAAACACATGACAGAAGAGCAAAATATAACCTATCCGTCGATTGTTTGCAAGATTAAGGGCGGTTTATACGCTATAGATAGTCAATATATCACAACACTGATACAAAAGCCGGCTGCGGAAAAACTGCCGCAGGGACCAGATTTTATGGTTGGAATTTTTCGGTATCGCGATGCCATCGTACAAATGTTGGATATGCGAAAATTTTTGGGGCTGCAAAGTGTGGAGCAAGAAGTGGATGACTTTGTGCAGATGATAGAGCAGCGCAAGAAAGACCACATCAACTGGGTGGATGCCTTAGAGCATTCGCTCAAAACAGGCGACACCTTTACGTTGGCAACCGACCCGCACAAATGCGCATTTGGGCATTGGTATGACCATTTCCATACAGATAATCAGGCTTTGAAATTTGTGTTGGGTAAAATTGATAAGCCACACACGCAGCTGCATAAAAGTGCCGCCACAGTGCTGCAGAAAAAAGATGAAAAGCTGATTGAGCAGATACATAAGGAATATGTGCCGGAAATTATACAGCTGATGCAGGAAATCGAAACGGCGATGCGAGATTTCATGCAGCATGAGATGGTGCTGGTGCTGGGTGGAGATAGCCAGCTGGGATTGGTGGTCGATGAGATTCTGGCGGTTTCGGAATTGGCACCTGCACAGCCGCTTGTAAAAATGCAGTCCAATGCACACCAATGCATTTCGGGCGTGATGCGCGATGCAAAAAGTGAAAATTTAATTTTGGAAGTGGATGTTCCGGAACTGCTGCAAATTTATAAAGAAAAGCAAAAGCAATTTTCCAGCGAAGAAACCACGGAAAACAGGGGAATTTTGTAAAAAAATCAAAAAAGCGTGCGAGAATACGGGCTCGTGCGCTTTTTGAGTGCCAGAGACGCAGATGAAAATTCTGCATTTCCAGTCCTATGATTTGTTGGAAAAAAGAAGTGCAAAAGCGACAGAAGCCGTTTATTTGTGCAGATTAATTACCGTTAGGCTCTTTACTTTGGGGTGCGCAAAATGTATAATACTAAAAGGAATTAGTATATTTTGTTGAAATGAAAATCAGTTATACTTACGCATGATTATGAAAGCAAATGACAATAGAGGAAAGAAAAAGAGGATATAAATATGTTCTTTGTACCCATTCAACCGATGCAAAAGATGGATTTTTCGCAGGCGGAAACCGTAGCTGTGCAGGCGCAGAGTGCAGGTAGCGCTTCCTTTTCGGATATTCTTCAGCAGGCAATGCAAAATTATGAGCAGTTGCAAACAGTTTCGGAGCAAGATGGAGAAGCATTGGCACTTGGACAGGTGGATGACCTTGCGCAGGTGCAAATCAATACCTTTAAAGCACAAAGTGCGCTGCAAACGGCAGTGCAGTTGACATCACGTGCTGTGAGCGCGTATAAAGAGATTATGCAGATGTCCGTGTGAAAAATGCGTGTAATTGATATGAGAGCGTGGGGAAAGTTGGTTAGCAGGTGAAAGAGGAATCAAACAAGGCGCAAGGCTTCATAGAAAAAGGCAAGACCTATCTGGAAGGCGTTCCAAAAGGGCGAAAAATTTTGGTTGCCGTGCTGTTGGTCGGTTTGATTGCAGCGGCATTGATTGGCACAGTTGTATTGAACCGTGGGCAGCAGGACTATGTGCAGCTCTATAGCGGATTGGACCAGCAGGAAACCTCGGAAATCTATGTTGCGCTCAAGCAAAGGGGCGCGGATGTCAAGTTGGATGAAACGGGCGAAATTACCGTTCCAAGCGATGAATATGACATTTGGCTGCTGCAAATGGCGGCAGAAGGGTATCCGCAGTCCACATTAACCTATAGCGTGTTTTCAGACAATACAGGGATGACCACAACCGAATCGGAAAAGCAGACCTGGCAAATCAACCAGCTGCAGGACCGTATTCAGCAGACGCTGAAGCGAATCAACGGCGTAAACAACGCCGTGGTTACCATTACCTCACCGGAAGCCTCTGATTATGTTTGGCAGCAAGCCACCAGCACAGACACGGCAACCGCCAGCGTGCTGCTGACAATGGCAGAGGGCGTTACCTTGTCGGAGGACCAGGTTTTGGCAATCAAGAATTTGGTCGCCAAAAGCGTGAGCAAGCTTGACCCGGCAGATGTTACTGTGGTGGATGCCACAACCGGTATGGAGCTTGGCGGCGATGCGACAGATGCCAATGGCATCACCAGTTCACAGAATCTCTCGCTGGAACAAGAAGTACAGCAGCAGATTCAAGACAATGTAGAGCGGCTGCTCAGCGCCCGTTATGGTGCGAAGGGTGTGGTTGCGGCGGCGAAGGTCACGCTCAATTATGATGCGATGATGACCGAAACGATGACGCCGACCCAAACCCAAGACGGCAATGGATATGTGACCGATTATTCCGAGGAATATGGCATCAATGGCACCGCAAACTCTGCAGCCGGTATTGTGGGAGAAGAAAACAACACCGACATTCCGAATTATGCCTACACAAATTCTGACCAGACCGGCGGCATGACCAACTATGACCGGGATATTCAGTATGATTATGGTTACATAAAAACACAGGTGGAAAAGGGCAATGCGGTGCTGTCGCGCGCCACGATTTCCGTGCTTGTGGATGAGTCGAATTTGGATGCCACACGCAGCCAAGAACTGATTTCTCTGATTTCTAATGCGACAGATATTGACCCGGCATACATTACCGTGTCGGCGATGGATGCAGCAGCGCTGACGATTCCGACAACGCCGCAGACAACAGATACGACCACCACTACAGGCTTGCCGATTTGGGTATACATCGCGATTGGTGTTGGCATTCTGCTCCTCCTCTTAATCATTATTCTGCTTATCGCACGCAGCAGAAAGCGTAAGGATGAGGAAACGCCAGAGGCGGCAGAAGGCGAAGATGGCGAAGAGGACGAAGCATTCGACGAGGAAGAAGAGGAAGACACCAGCGAGATTGACGCATACAAGAAACAGTTGGAAGACGCTGCAAAGGCAAACATTGACCTCAAGGATGAAGCGCTTGTTGCCGATATTCGTGATTTCGCAAAGGAAAATCCGGAAATCACAGCGAACCTGCTCAGAACATGGATGCGAGAGGAGGAATAAGTGATGGCGGCATCAAAAACAAAACCGAAAATCACGCCGCTGATGCGAGCGGCAACCGTTATCATTACATTAGGCGCAGAGCGAGCCTCTCAAGTATATAAGCATCTGTCAGAGGAGGAAGTCGAAAAGCTTTCGCTGGAAGTTGCAAAAATGGAAATGATGGAGCCGGAAGAACAGCATGCCATCATGGAGGACTTCTACGGGCTTTGCGTCACGCAGAAAATGGTTTCCGAAGGCGGCGCACTGTATGCGCGCGATGTCTTGGAAAAGGCATTCGGCAAAGAAAAAGCAGCCGAGCTGATGAGTCGTATTTCACAGTCCCTGCAGACGCGTGCATTTGAATTTGTGCGGAAAGCAAGCTATAAAAACTTGATGATGATGATTCAAAATGAGCATCCGCAGACCATCGCATTTATTTTGTCCTATGCCACTGCGGAGCAGGCCTCTAAGGTGCTGGCAGAATTGCCCAAGGGGCTGCAAATCAGTGTGGTAGAACGCATTGCAAAGCTGGAAAGTGTATCGCCGGAAATTGTGAAAATTGTGGAAGCCATCTTTGAAAAGAAGTTTGCATCGCTCGCAACTTCGGTGGATATGACCGAGCTGGGCGGCGTCAGCTATGTGGCAGATATTATCAACCACACCGACCGTACAACAGAAAAGCATATTTTCGACGAACTCAGTCGCAAAAATCCGGCACTGTCGGACAATATTTGCAAGCTTATGTTCGTATTCGAGGATATTACCGGTCTGGACGATGTTACCATTCAGCGCGTACTGCGCGAAGTGGAGCCGCAGGATTTGGCGGTTGCAATCAAGGGTTCTGGCGAAGAAGTCAAAAATATTTTGCTCAACAATATGTCCAAGCGTGCACAGGAGAACATTCTCAGCGACATTCAGTACCTGCGTAATGTTCGTATGCGCGATGTAGAAGAAGCACAGCAGAAGATTGTGAACATCATCCGTCAGCTGGAAGAAAGCGGTGAGATTGTATTGGCACGAGGCGGAGAGGATGAGATACTTGTCTGATATTGATATCTATAAAAACGGATACCTGATAGACGAGGACAGTTATGTCAAAATTCCGGACTGGGATTTTCCGAAGTCAGAAGAAAAGCCAGAGATGCCAAAGGTCAACGCAGGAGCTGCTGAAGCAGAGGATGATACAGCTGCTAAAACGGATGAAAAGGGTCGCCAAAAGACCGATTCGGATGCAAAGGCATCAAAAGCAAAGCCCAAAAGCAAAGCCAAGGCAAAAGCGACACCACCTGAGCCGGACGTGGAGAAATTGACAAGGGAGCAAGTGGAACAAGAAAATCATGCACTGTTGGAACAGCTGAAACAGGAGGTTGCGGAGCTAGCATATACGGATGCACGCAGCAGCAAGCAAAAGCAGCTAGAGCAATGCATGGACGAGGTGAACCAAAACACCGCCGCCTTGCAGGCGATGTATGCTGATTTAGTAGCGCAATATACCGAGTCACTCAAGTACATGGCGATTGAAATCGCGCAAAAAATCATGCTACAAAAAATTGAAGAGGATGACACGGCGTTGGTCGGACTCATTAACCAGACCATTACCGCGGTCAAACAGGCCGAAGGTATCACCGTGGAAATTTCTGACCGCTTATACGGACTCGTGGAGTATATGCAGCAGGAACTGACCCAACCGGAATATGCGGGACGGGTCGAACTGAAGGCAGGTCCGTACACGGCGGATACGATACGCGTCAGTACAGAATCAGGTGCCATTGATGCAAGCATCCGCACGCAGATTCACAATTTGCGGCAGGCATTTGAAACCGCAGGAAGCCTTTAAAAATTACAAGGAGGTGGCAAAATGCACAGAATAGAGCGAGTACAGCTGGATATATCGGAATATTTGCGCATTTTACACCTGACAGACCTGCGGGCACACGAAGGGCGCATCAGCAAAATTGTGGGCATGACGATTGAAGCGGTTGGGCTGGAATGCAGCATTGGCGACATTTGCAATATTCGCATTGAGCGGGAAAACCGAGATGTGGTCTGTGAGGTTGTGGGGCTTGCCGAGCACAAGGTGTACTTGATGCCGTATCAAGAAATTGACGGTATTGGATATGGTTCAGCGGTGCAAAACACCGGACGAAAATTAAGCGTGACGGCATCGGATGATATGATTGGGCGCATTGTAGATGCGCTGGGCAGACCGATTGACGAGGGACCGCCGCTCCAAGGCGGCACGACATTGGCAATCGGCGGGATGCCGTCAAATCCGATGAAGCGTCCGCGCATCAGTGAACCGATGGAAATGGGTGTCAAAACCATAGATGGAATCCTCACGATTGGTCGTGGGCAGAGAATGGGCATCTTCGCCGGAAGCGGTGTGGGTAAAAGTACCCTGATGGGTATGATTGCGCGTAATGTAAAAGCCGATGTCAATGTGATTGCGCTCGTGGGCGAAAGAGGACGTGAAGTCGTCGAGTTTATTAAGCGCGACCTAGGAGAAGAGGGGTTGGCGCGGTCGGTGTTGGTGGTAGCCACGTCTGACCAGCCCGCAATGATGCGCTGCAAATGCGCCATGACTGCAACCTCCATTGCCGAATATTTTCAGCGGCAGGGCAAGCACGTGCTGCTGATGATGGATTCCTTGACACGCTTTGCCATGGCGCAGCGGGAAATCGGGCTTGCAACAGGGGAGGCACCGGTTGCCCGCGGCTATACCCCCTCGATTTATTCGGCTCTTCCAAAATTGCTGGAACGTTCGGGAAACTTTAAGAAAGGCTCGATTACCGGCATTTATACCGTGCTGGTGGAAGGCGATGACACCAATGAGCCAATTTCAGACACCGTACGCGGCATCATTGACGGACATATTATCCTATCACGTGCCATAGCGGCAAAAAACCATTATCCTGCGATTGATGTGCTGGGCAGTGTCAGCCGTTTGATGAATGATATTGTCAATGACAAGCACAAGGCGGCAGCAAACCGTTTGCGCAATATGCTGGCGGTTTATCGGGACAACGAAGATTTGATTTCGATTGGCGCCTATAAAAGCGGCAATAATCCGGCACTGGATGAGGCGGTGGCACATATGGACCGACTGCATCAGTTTCTCGACCAAAGGGTGGACGAAAAATACACGATGGATCAAACCATTGATTTGCTCAAACAGACCGTTCGCTGATGATATACGAAGAAGGTGACCATTGCCATGAAACCATTTCGTTTTAGCTTGGAACGCATGAGAACCTATAAAAATCAGCTGTTAGACCGTGAGAAAAGCACGCTAAAGGTGCTGCAGCAGCGACAAAATGAAATTGAAGACCGCTTGGAGCGCATGATACACTTTCGTGAGCAAAAAAGCGGGGAGCTGATTGCCAAGCAGCAAAAAGGCATCACTGTGCAGGAAATGGACATTTATCGGCTATATATCGAGAATGCCAGACTGCAGATTAAACAATTAGAAATTGAGCAGCGCATTGCGGCAGTGGAAACGGAGCGGCAGCTGAAAATGGTAGTGCGCGCCTCACAAGAGGTTTCTGGACTGGACAAGCTGGAGGAAAAGCAGTTGCAAGCATATCAGCAGCAGGCGGCAAAGGAGCAGGAACAGGTCATTTCTGAGCTTTTGATTGGCGGCAGCTTCCAAAAAACGAACTTATAAGAAACGAAACACAAGAAAGGAGGTGAGGAGAAGATGGAGCAGAGTAACATCGCAGTGCAAGGCGTACAGAGTGATGGCGTCAGCGGCTTCACACGCATGGGCAGTGCCGCGGCAGTCGGCAACAGCACCGACGCGTTTTCGCAGATTATCGCGCAAATGCTAGGCGGGTTTGCGCAAACGGAAGACAGCGAGAGTGAAACCGCAGTCGCACAGACGAACGTGCAGTCCGCCGAAATACCGCTTGTGACGGTGCAGCAGGTGGAAGTTACACCACAGCAGCTGGAGATGGTAGATACCATGCAGGTGAATTCCATTTTGCAGCAGATACAGCAGCTGTGTCCGGAGGATTTGCAGGTGCTGCAGGGCTTGGGCAAAGAAATGCGCCAAGAAGCACCAGATTTGCAGAGCTTGTTGGAAGAACTGGCAACGGTGCTGGACGATGGACAAACCACTGTGGAAGCAACCGCCGTTTTGACAAATCTGGAGGAGTTGGTTGCAACGCTGCAGGGCACACAAGCAGACAGCGATATGGAAGCCGTGGATGATACCGAAACCGTAAACGACGACGAGGATGACACCGAAACCAATGAAATGGCAGTGTATGCGGCGAGTGCGCTGCTGGGAACGATTGCGCAGACGTGGACACAGGACACGATACCAGTGCAGGAAACGGAAAACACCAGTCTATATGGGCAGGCAGGTGGCATGACGGCTGCGGCGCAAACGATGGAAACGATGGCACCGAGTAAAGAGGTTGTGCAGACACAGATGACGGACATTGCCCAGCCCCGACAGAGCCAGCAAGTGCAGACACCGGTCGTGACCGATAATACGACCGATACAGAAGCGACAACAACCGCTGCAAGTCGTATGGTGACGGCACAGAAGAGCACGGACAGCGGCGGCAATGCACAAACACAGCAGCAAGCAGAGGATTCGCCAAAACAGCTGTTCGATTTGCAAAATGGCTTTCGCAGCACGGTGTCCAAGGTGAAGGGTCAGTTGCAGCAGCAGGAAACGACAGAGGATACCATCGATGTGGATGCCCTGCAAACACAGCTGATGAGCAGTCAGCAGGTGCGATTGCAGTTTGCCACGGCAGCAAGTGAAACGAAATCCGCAGATGTCCTTCCGGTTGCAGAGCAAGTGCAGCAGGGGTTGACAACCAATCTGGAGCAAGGAGAAACCGCATTCACCATTCGGCTGAATCCGGAAAATCTCGGCGAAATTACGGTGAAGGTGCAGGAAGTGGATGGAAAAACCACGGTGCATCTATATACTGCAAGCGAAGAAACCGCACGCACCATCAACAATGAGCTGCACGCACTGCGGGAAGCGGTCAAGCCGATGGCAGTAGAAGTGCATGAGGCCATTTCACAATCCGCGCAGGGACAAAGTGCCGACACGCAGGGCTTTGATTTGGGAAGCCAATTTGCACAGCAGCAGCGGCGGCAGCAGCAATGGTCTGCACAGGCGCAGGACAGCCAAGCAGTGCTTGAGGATGCCATCCAGCAGGAAGAAACCACACAGCAGCTGGCGGATAACAGCGCACTGGATACCTATATTTAAACCAAACAACGTGAGCAGAAAGGAGGATGTGTGATGTCAACTGTCAACAGTTCTACTGTAAGCGAGAGCGGCGTTACCTATAATGCGGTGTTTACCGATGAAACAGATAACTCAACGCTCAGTGCCACGGATTTTTTGTCTTTGATTGTCACAGAGCTTAGCAATCAGGATTTTACAAATACCACAGACACCACGGACATGGTCAATCAATTAGCGCAGTTTAGTATGGTAAGCTCTATGCAGGAGCTGAGTGCCTATTCCAAAAGCAACTACGCAATGAGCTTGCTCGGCAAAACCTTAACCGCAACGCGCTATGCAACCGATGGCACCGAAACGGTGACCGATACTTGTGATAAGGTTTCTTTGGTAGATGACGAATATGTCGTTTATATTGGCGGAAAATCCTTTTCCTTGTCGCAAATCATGCAGATTGAACCGGCAAGCTCCAGCAGCAGCGACACTAACACCACGACGGAAAGCGAAGTTACGCCAACCAATTTCAGCATTGAGGCGGAAGATGTGACAGACAGCGCCGCATCGATTAGCTGGGAAGTGCCGACCGAGGATGATGCCGTTGCGGCAGACCTGACCTATACGGTCTATTACACGCCGTATGACAGCGAGGATACGTTTGACACCGTGGCAGAGGTCACCGCAGGCACCATGGGCGGTGAAGAAGACCAGACCAGCACAACCGCAGAACTGGAAGACCTTGACGCCGGCACAAGCTATTATGTCAATGTCGTTGTTACAGATGGAAACGGTGTGCAGTCGGTGTATGAGCCTGTGATTTTCAAGACAAAAATCGCTTAAACCGAGAAAATGCATGAAAATGTTCAGTCAGCAATCACCTAGAGCCGGAAAGGAGCAAATATCATGGAGGATATGCGCTTAAAAATGTATACACCGGTTGTTACGGGCAGACCCAATCTGCAGCAGGCAGCCATGGAACAGGCAACAGCAAAGCAGCAGATAAGCACCGTTGATACAGCCAACACAAAGGACACAGAAACAGGGCAAAAAAGCAGCTTTGCAGAGATTTTGCAGCAGCAGTTGGCTGAAGAAAGCGGCGTGAATTTTTCCAAGCACGCAGCAAAACGCGTTGCAGAGCATCAAATTGAGTTGACAGATGATAGCCTGAATCGTTTGAATGAAGGCGTGCGCCTGGCAGAAGAAAAAAATTTAGACGATACGCTGATTTTGGTTGGTGGCACTGCGTTTGTGGTCAATGTGAAAAACAATATGGTGATTACGGCGATGAACAGCAGCGAAATGAAGGGTAATGTTTTTACGAACATCAATGGAACCGTGATTGTGTAAGCTGGACCTTTTGAGGGAGCTTTTCTGCATACCGAACGACAGAAGTATGCAGCCATGCGGTTCTGGTTGAACAAAAGGAGAAATTTAAATGAACAGAGCGCTATTTTCTGGTGTGTCCGGCTTAAAGTCACACCAAACTAAAATGGACGTCATCGGCAATAACATTGCAAACGTCAATACCTATGGCTATAAAGCACAGCGCGTTATTTTCAGCGACACGATGTATCAGGCGATTTCGTCAGCACAGGAAGGCTCCTCCACTTCGGGCGGTATCAACCCATCGACAGTCGGCTATGGTACCTCTGTCGCGTCGATTCAAACCGATACCAGTCAGGCAAGCATGCAGTCCACATCCTATGGCACAGATGTTGCCATCTGCGGCGAGGGTTACTATCAGGTGATGGACAGCGCAGGCAATATTTTTTACACCAAAGCAGGTATTTTCGGTGTAGACGAAAATGGCTATATGGTAGATGAAAATGGTAACTTCGTGTTGGGTTCCAATACCAAGGGCGGGGACCCAGATTCACAGAAAATTCAAGTGAACAATGTCGGTACGGTTTCGGCACAGGCAGCAACCTCCACCTTTACGCTCAACGGTGTGGAATATTCTCTAAAAGCTGAAAAAGCAACCGATGCAGGCAATGTCAGTTTCACCTTTGCATCCAGTGCAGAATTGGCGTCCGGTTTGGCAGCAAAGGCAACAATTTCTTCGACCGGCGCTATCACAATTACGTTGAATGAAAACGAAAGCTTCGCCAGCATGGCAGAGGTCAATCAGGCAATCAATGATGCCATTACCGAGGCAAACGGCGGCGTGGCACATGAAGCAGGGGACTTCACCTTAACACCGGAATCCAGTACAATTACCAATGCCAGCGGTAATTTTGTGGATTCCACGGGCGCTACGATTTCCTTAACCGGTGCAGATTTGGTGGACAGTGAGTTTGGTGTGGATGACGGCACCGTGACGGCCACCGGCACGATTTATGGACAGTCGGACATCACGTTTGATTCTGTCAGCAGCAGCTTTAGCAGCTCGGGTACCTTGACATTTAGTGCGGCGTATGATTTGGCAACCGACAGCTGGACCTTGAGTGCGACAGATGGCACCAATACGTATACTTCGGATGCGATTACAAGTGCTTCCAGCGCAAGCACGGTTTTGCTTAAAAATGGTACAGACAGCACGGACTATTTTGAAATGACCATGCCGACATACAGTGAATTGAATACAACCTATAACGGCGGCACCGCACCCGCTGCATCGGGCACCTATGGCGGCACCGAAACGGCAACATCCACCCCCTCCACCGAATCCACCGACCTTGGTCTAGGCTCTGCGTCCGTGACCCTGGCGGATGGAACAGAGGGCGGCGATGTGGACCTGAGCGAACTGACGGTTTCCATCAGCTCCGACGGTACGGTGTATGCAACCCATGACACCTTGGGTACGGTAGAGGTCGGCGCGATTTCTCTG
This sequence comes from Intestinibacillus sp., assembly GCA_963664255.1. Lineage (GTDB taxonomy): Bacteria > Bacillota > Clostridia > Oscillospirales > Butyricicoccaceae. Next base: position 1,497,507 of record OY760938.1, read on the forward strand.
GCAAACTTCGCAAACCCCTCTGGTTTGGAGCAGGTCGGTTCCAGCTACTTCTCTGCAACCTTAAACTCCGGCGAAGCACAGCTGTGCACACCGGGTGAGGACGGAACCGGCAACCTGAAGACCAGTGCACTGGAAATGTCTAATGTAGACTTGTCTTCTGAGATGGCGGAAATGATTACCACACAGAGAGGTTTCCAGGCAAACTCTCGTGTCATTACCGTAACAGATACGATGATTGAGGAATTGGTCAATCTGAAGCGTTAAATTTAAACGATGGGCGTTGATTTTGTCTGCGGTGCAAATCGTGTGCCGCAGACAAGACCCATCGACAGTGGGGAGAAATTGGGATAGCATATATGCCAAATGTGGCCGAGAGGAAGCGATAACAGAATGATTACACTAACAAGATTAAATGGTACGCCGTTGGTGCTCAATTCGGATTTGATTGAAACCATTGAGCAAACACCGGACACCACCATCCTGCTGTTGAATCGACATTATTTTATTGTCAAGGAAAGCATGGAGGAAGTTGTTGGAAAAGTGATTGATTTTCGCAGACAGGCCATGCGTCCGGTCGGAAGAAGCGCATATAGATTGGAACAAGAAGGGTTGGGGCAAACGTGAAAAAAAGTTTGGACATCATGTCGGTAATAGGCTGGGTGATTGGAGCCGCAGTTTTGATAATGGGCATCGTGTATAGTAAAGATACGGAAACTGGGGCGGTCTCGATTGACGTCACAAAATTTATCAACTTTATCGATGTTCCAAGCTTGCTGATTACGGGTGCGGGCACATTTGCAATGCTGATGGTATCCTTTCCATTAAAGCAATTTACAAAAATGCCGAAGCATCTTTTAATTGTATTGATGCCGAAGCAATATCAGGCAGAAAGCTATATCCAAACCTTGGTGGATTGTGCGCAAAAGGCGAGAGTCAACGGTCTTTTGGCATTGGAAGAAGACATCAACAACATGGAAGACCCCTTTTTAAAAAGCAGCCTTATGATGGTCGTTGACTCGGTGGACCCGGAAAAGGTGAAAATACAGCTGGCAGCGCAAATGGATTATCTGGATGACCGACATGGTCAGGAGCGGTCGTTTTATGACAAGGGTGCCGCACTTGCGCCTGCATTTGGTATGCTGGGCACCTTGGTTGGTTTGGTAAATATGATGAAAACGTTGGACAATCCGGAGACGGTAGGTCCGAACATGGCGGTTGCGTTGCTCACCACATTTTATGGCTCTATTATGGCGAATGTTTTGTTTACGCCGATTTCCAATAAATTGGCGGCGCGTCATAATGAAGAATATCTGTGCCGACAAATCATTTGCGAGGGCGTGCAGGCAATTCAAGAGGGTGAAAACCCGAAGTTTGTACAAAATCGATTGATGCAGTTATTGCCGCAGTATCAGCAGGATAAGTTCAATAAGAGCCAGGGCGGCGGCGAAGAGAAACCGGCATAGAAAACAATACATTGCACACGCAATGTTGAAATAGATGACATCGTTATGCTAAAATCACATCAGAGCAAAATGGAAAAGTTGGTGAGAACATGGCAAAAAAATCGAAGGACGAAACCAACCCCGATGCGTGGATGGCCACGTATTCTGACATGGTTACCTTGCTTTTGTGCTTTTTCGCAGTAATGCTCAGTATGTCAACCACAAGTGAGGCGAAGTTTCAGGCGTTTGTCAATTCGCTGCAGATGCAGGGTGCCGACATTGTTGCCGTAGACCCGCCGCAGGACGGTGCTTCGCAAGAAGCAGTTGTCACAGGCAGCATCGACAGCTTGTATGCATACTTGAAGGATTATGTGGAGGAAAACGGCAAAGAAGAACAAATCTCGCTGTCAAAGCAAGAGGATATGGTCTTTATCCGCTTTCAAAATGATTTATTTTTTGAACCGGATCGCTATGTGCTGCGGGCAGACTGTGTAGACACTGTCAATTTTATTACAAATGGGCTGAAGCAATTTGAAAGCACCATCCGAACCGTGAATATTTGCGGACATACGGCAGAAACGGGCAGGCAAGATTCCACAATATCAGACTGGAGGCTTTCGGGAGAGCGTGCGGCAACCATCGCCATCTCTTTAGAGGAAACGGCGGGCTTTGATAAAAGCAAAATTTTGGTGACTGGATATGGTTCCAATTATCCCGTTGCAAGCAATGCCTCAGAAACAGAGCGCAAGCTAAACCGACGGGTTGAGCTGATTGTGGTGGGCAAGGAAAGCCAAAGCAATCCGGATTTTTATGCCACACTGACAAGCGGTGAGTATGGCGGAACAGAGGACACGGGCGGCATTGATTCCTTGCTAACGGGTGAAGGAACGGCGGCGGACGCAGCTGCGACCGATACAGCGGCAACCGATGCAGCAGCGGGAAGCAATGCGGCACCACAGCAAACGGATACTGCGGCGACGGACACCACGGCTGCACCACAAGCCACCACGCAGTCGGACACTGCAAACACTGCAGCCGCCGACGGTGAGATGCAAACAGGGGTATCACCATATAATGATTGAGTGGTTCAAAAGCCGAAAAGGGGGCTACAACTAGAATGGCAGAAACCTTATCGCAAAGTCAAATTGATGAGCTGTTGAACCGGATGAAGTCTGGCAATGTGAGCGAAGTCATTGAGGAGGCGGAAACAAAAGTCAAGGAATATGACTTTACATCGCCGAAAAAGTTTACGAAGGATCAGATTAAATCACTCAGCAGCTTGTATGAGAACTTTGCACGTGTTGTTTCTTCGTATTATTCCAGTATATTGCGCAGTGTCTGTGAAATTGAAATTGCACAGATTGAAGAGCAACGGTACTACGAGTTCAATAACGCATTGCCGGATACGGTGCTCATCGGTATGGTAGACTTTAAGCCGGAAAATACCAAACAGTATGAAGAAACGACCATGATGTTTGACTTATCCATGTCGTTTGGATATTTCATGATTGACCGTTTGTTGGGCGGAACCGACGAAGCTTCCATTCCGGACCGCACGTATACGGATGTGGAGTTGGCAATTTTAAATACGGTTATGACGCGCACAACGCAATATATCCAAGAGTCATGGCAGAATTACGTGGGGCTTACAACAGAACTGCGCGCGATTGAAACCAATGGACGATTTTTGCAGGCATTTTCGCCGCAGGACATTATTGTTATCGTTTCTATGGAAATTAAGGTCGGAGATTTTTCGACCATGGCGAATATTTGTATGCTTGCAGAAAGCTTAGATGGACTCATCAGCAATTTCAGCACACGCTTCTCGCGCTCGGTCAAGCAGCTGGACCCGGAAAAGGAACGGATTCGCAAGGAATCCTTGATGGAGGATTTGCGAAAGGCAGACCTGCAGATTACGGCTGTGCTGGATGAATGCCGCATGAGCCTAGGTGAGGTGCTGCAGCTGCGGCCCAATGACATCATTGCATTAAACACACGCACTGATGCGGACATTAAGGTGATGATAGAGGGTATCCCTTGGTATCGTGCCCGTATTGGTGAATCCGGTCGCAAAAAGGCGATTAAAATTGTAGAAAATATAAAGAAATAAGAAGGAGGGACGGTCTTGAACGAAAATGGCGATATCATTTTAACAGCGGAAGAGCTAGATGCAATCGGCGAAATCATGAACATTAGTATGGGCTCTTCGGCAACAGCAATTTCAGCAATGCTGGATCGACAGGTAACGATCACAACGCCGAACATTCGCCAAGTCAAGTTTGGAGAAATAGATAATGCTGATTTGGAACCCGCAATTTTAGTGAAAATTAAATATGTGGAAGGAATTCGAGGAACAGATGTCATTATTTTGCGTCGTCGAGATATGCAGGTGATTCTAAACCTGCTGATGGGAAACGATGTCGATGACGAAAATTTCGAGTTCGACGAGATGAGCATCAGTGCGGCGTGTGAAGTTATGAACCAAATGATGGGGGCTTCTGCAACTGCGTTGTCTGAAATATTGGGACGGGCGGTGAATATTTCTACGCCGGTTGCGGTATTGCCGGAAAATGCAGAAGCGATTGCAGTGGAGTTCGATGACATTACACCGGAACAGCAAATCGTTGCAATCGCGTTTCAATTAGCCATCAAGGATGTCATGAATAGCAATTTTAACTGTTATTTGCCGACTGATTTGGCAAGAGAAATGGTGCAGGCGGTTTCCGGAGAGGACATGGAGGAACCAGCGGCAGCGGCCCCCCCGCAGCCATCAACACCAGAACCGGCACCGATGCAGCCACCACAGGAAACACCACCCCCGCAAATGCCGCAACAGCCGATGATGCCGGACCCGCAGCAGATGCAGCCGCAAATGCCGCAGCAGCCGCAAATGCCGCAGCCGCAACAGATGCCACAGCAGCCGATGATGCCAGACCCACAGCAGATGCAGCAGCAAATGATGCAGCAGCCCTATCCACAGCAAGGTTATCCGATGCAGCAACCCTATCCCCAGCAAGGCTATCCCATGCAGCAGGGCTATCCGATGCAGCCCTATCCCCAGCAATATAATATGGGCAATCCCCCGCAGCAGGCGGCGCCGGTCAATATCAAGCATCCGCAATTTCCCACCTTTAGCCCCAATGGCGGCGTGGGCGACATGAGCGCCAAGAATATGAATCTGCTGATGAGCGTTCCGCTGGATGTTTCGGTTGTCATCGGCAAGGCGCGCAGAAAGATTAAGGATATTATGGATTTCGGTCAGGGCACCGTTATCGAATTGGACAAGCAAACCGGCGCACCGGCAGAAATCATGGTCAATGGGCAGCTTTTGGCATATGGTGATGTGATTGTAATCGGTGATAACTTCGGGGTGCGCATCACAGAAATTGTGAGCACAGAAGAATTGCTGGAGTCTTTAAATATTGTTGATGTCAATGTATAATATATAACATAACTAACTGGGAGGAATCAGACATGTATAAGATTTTGTTGGTAGACGATGCAGGCTTTATGAGAATGATGATTAAGAATCACTTGAGCAAGGCGGGATATACAAACTTTGTAGAAGGTGAAGATGGTCAGCAGGCAGTAGAGCTGTATGCGGCGGAAAAGCCAGATCTCGTTATCATGGATATTACCATGCCGAATATGGACGGTATTCAGGCGTTGGGTACGATTATGGGCAAGCATCCAGAGGCAAAAATCATTATGTGCTCGGCAATGGGACAGGAAACCATGGTTATGGAAGCCATCAAATTGGGTGCATTGGATTTTATCGTAAAGCCGTTTAAGCAGGAGCGTATTGCGCAGACCGTGCAAAAGGTTTTGCCGCTGTAAGGATGAGGTATACGCAAGCAAAGGGTGCGGATGCATCGCATCACAAGGATACGATACGGAAAGGGTGACTGCCATATGTCGGAGACCTTGCGTGCCACGCTTTCCGCGGCGGGCATCCTGTTCTTCATGGTGTTGATTTTTTGGGGTGCACATTATGCCACCAAGCTTGTGGGACAAGGCACGATTCGCAACCAAGAAACGGGATGCAAATTGGAGATTTTAGGGCGCACAATGCTTGGCAAGGAACAGGCGTTGGTGATTGTCCGCGTTGGAGACACAACACTGCTGCTCGGGGTGACTGGGCAGCAAATCAGCAAGCTGGAGGACTTGGACCCAGCACAGTTTGCTGATGCAGAGCCAAAGACCGAAGGTCAGGATTTTTTACACCTATTGAAGGATGCATGGAAGCAGCAAAAGCAGACCAGCGGCGAGGAGGATACGCATCCATGATACAGAACCAAGCAGGCGTACGCCAAAAGCAGCCGCAGAAGCATAAAGGCCGTGCGGTGCGGATTCTGCTGATGACAAGCATTGCCATGGTGTTATCTGCGTTTTTGTGCTACAAGGCACAGGCGGCATCCATCAATTTGGATTTGAATCCCGACAGCACAAATGGGGACGCCATGGGTGCACTGCAGGTGCTGTTTTTATTCACGCTGCTTTCGGTTGCCCCCTCGTTGCTGATTATGATGACCAGCTTCACAAGAGTGGTTATCGTATTATCGTTGCTGCGCAATGCCATTGGATTGACGCAAACACCCCCCAATCAGGTGATTATTGGACTGGCGTTGTTTTTATCGCTGTTTATTATGGCACCGACCATTGAGCAGATTCAGGCAGACAGCATCACGCCCTATATGGACGGGACGATTACGCAGCAGGAAGCGATTGAAAACTTAGAGGCACCGCTCAAGACATTTATGCTCAAGCAAATCAAAGCAGAAGATTTGAATTTGTTTTTGTCGTTGGAAGGCGATGACACCACGTTTGGAGAAGGACAAACCTTAAACCCTGACACGCTGCAAAGCCTTGCCATGCACATTGTGGTGCCTGCGTTCATTACCAGTGAATTGCGCCAAGCGTTCATCATGGGGTTTCTGTTGTTTTTGCCATTCCTTGTCATCGATATGATTGTGGCAAGCACATTGATGAGTATGGGCATGGTCATGCTGCCGCCAACAACCATTGCATTGCCGTTTAAGCTGATGCTGTTTGTGGTGGTGGGCGGATGGGAGCTGGTGATTGAAACCTTGGTTGCCAGCTTCCACTGAGTACAGCACAAAAAATCTGTCGGCTGCCATTGTGCCGGGAAAGGGGTATGCGCATGACGCAAGAAGATGTTTTAGCCGTCATTCGACAGAGCATCTGGACGATTTTAACATTAGCGATGCCCATGCTGATTGTCAGTATGGCAATCGGTTTGGTGATTGCGATTTTTCAGGCCGCCACCCAGATTCATGAGCAGACCATCACGTTTGTGCCGAAGCTGGTGGCGATTGGCTTGATGCTGATTTTCCTAGGCTCCTGGATTTTGACCACGCTGGATGAATTTTTTCACTATATCGTGCAGCTGATGATAGGATGAGCACGATATGACATGGGAATTTGTGCTGCACAATCTAGTTGGATATATGCTGGTGTTTTGCCGCATGGGCGGCATGGTGTTTTTCAATCCGTTTTTTGCGCGCAACAGTGTGCCGGCAATGCTGCGAGCAGGGTTCGCATTTGCCTTGACGTTGGTGATTGCGCCAATGGTCGTTGGGACAGCGCCAATGCAGATGGAAACCCTCGGCTTGCTTTTGGCAATGGTCAAAGAGTTGATGGTGGGCATGACCATGAGCGTTGTCATGATTTTTTTCTATTACTTTTTGTTCATGGCAGGTGAAATCATGGACATCGGCTTCGGTCTGTCCATGGCAAAGGTTTTCGACCCTAGCAGTAATTTGCAGATTTCGATTTCAGGCAATCTGTTTCAACTGTGCGCAATTTTCTACTTTTTTTTAACAAACTGTCATCTAATTTTGATTCGAGCCGTGGCAAGCTCCTTTGGGTTTGTGCAAATCGGGGCGGTGGTGATTCCCGCCGCATTGGGTCAGTTTATGGCAGAGATGTTCATGACAGCATTTTCATTGTGTATGCAGCTGGTAATGCCATTTATTGCCGCGTCATTTACCTTGGAAGTGGCGATGGGCATTTTGATGAAGCTGGTGCCGCAGGTGAGTATTTTTGTCATCAGCTTTCAGGTGAAGATTATTTTGGGACTGTTATTGTTGGCGATATATGTTGCACCTATTACAAGCTTTTTGCAAAAATATCTGACAACCATGTTTTCTGGTATCAGCAGCTTATTGCAGCTATTCTCTTAAACGGCAGCGGGAAGCGGTCGTTTGAATGGCGGTGTGCCATAAAAGGGGGGATGATATGTCTGGCGAAAAAACCGAAAAGGCGACGTCGAAACGAAAAAAAGACGAGCGAAAAAAAGGTAACGTCTTCATGAGCCGAGATGCGGTCATGGCAATGTCGCTGGTTACAATGTTTTTTGCCCTGAAAACATTCATGCCCATGATATTTTCGCTTTGCCAAGACTGCATTCGCTATTTTTTCACCCTAGACAGCACCAGCATGGTGTTTGACATCCGAACCATGCAGCGTTTGATGATACGAGGCGGCATTACATTTGCGATGGCATCCTTGCCGCTGCTGTTGATTTCGGTCTTGGTTGCCGTTATCATCACCATGGCGCAGACAAGAATGCTGTTTTCTACCAAAGCATTTGCGTTTAAAGCGTCCCGTTTGGATTTGTTAAAGGGGATTCAAAAAATGTTTTCCCTGCGCAGCGTGGTGGAATTGCTCAAAGCGATTGTAAAAGTTACTATTTTGACATGGGTAATGTATAAAATCTACATTGGCATACTGCCAACGCTGCCGAATATGATGGATATGGCGCCCCTGCAGGCAATTACATTTACGGCAAAGAACATTTTGACCATGGCCTTTCGCATTAGCATCGCCTTTATCGCGCTCTCCGCGGCGGATTATTTATACCAATGGTGGGAATATGAGAAAAATCTGCGCATGAGCAAACAGGAAATCAAGGACGAATATAAGCAAACCGAGGGTGACCCGCAAGTGAAGGGACATATTCGTCAGCTGCAGCAGCAGCGTGCACGGCAGCGCATGATACAGAAGGTGCCGGATGCAGATGTGGTGATTCGTAACCCAACGCATTATGCGGTTGCGATTGCCTATCAAAAAGACAAAAATCGCGCACCGATTGTGGTGGCAAAGGGTGTAGACGAGTTGGCACTGCGCATCGTGGCAGTCGCCGAGGAGCATGGTGTCTATATCACCGAGGACAAGCCGCTTGCGCGTGCATTATATGCAGAGGTCGACCTCGACCGTGAAATACCAGAAGCCTATTATCAGCCAATCGCGAAAGTGTTGGCGTTTGTATACAGTTTAAAGAAAAAGGATTTGAGATGAAATGAAGGTCTTCAACAATGCGATAGCGGTCTTTGTAATGCTAATCGTAGCGTTGCTGATCGTGCCATTGAGCACAATGGTTTTGGATTTCATGTTTATCATGAATCTTTCGCTTTCCCTAGTCATTTTGCTAACCACCATGTACATTAAAACCGCCTTGGAGTTTTCTATCTTTCCATCGCTGCTGCTCATCACGACCCTGCTGCGCTTGGGATTGAATGTATCTTCTACACGCTCCATTTTGACCAATCAAGGATATGCCGGCGAGGTCATCAAAACCTTTGGCGATTTTGTAATTCGCGGTAAAATCGTGGTCGGCTTGGTCATCTTTCTGATTGTCGTATTGGTGCAGTTCATTGTCATCACCAAGGGCGCGGAACGTGTGGCGGAGGTTTCGGCTCGTTTTACCTTGGATGCAATGCCGGGTAAGCAGATGGCGATTGATGCAGATTTGAGTTCAGGCTTGATTGATGAGGCAACGGCACGTCTGCGTCGTTCCAATATTCAGCGAGAAGCGGATTTCTTCGGCTCAATGGACGGTGCGTCTAAGTTTGTAAAGGGTGACGCAATTATTTCGATTGTGGTCACACTTATCAACTTGGTCGGCGGTATTTTGATTGGTTTCATCGGTGGAGAAGGCACCTTCCAAACAATCATCCAAACCTATTCCACAGCAACCGTTGGCGATGGACTGATGAGCCAGATTCCAGCACTTTTGATTTCGGTTGCAACCGGTATGATTGTGACGCGCTCTGCATCCGAATCCAACCTAAATGAAGATGTTATCAAACAATTTTTGACACAGCCGGCGGTACTGCTGATTGCAGGTGGAGCGTTACCGTTTTTGACCATCATTGGCTTCCCGAAGCTGCAAATTTTTGTGATGTCGGCGTTTTTGCTGTCCGTTGGTACGATGGTGCTGATGCGTAAACGTAGAGCAGAGCAGCAGCCGGAGGAGGCACTGGAGCAAGGGCCGCCAGTGGTGGAGGAAGTGACCAGTGAGGTCAGCTTCTATAAGAACTTGGACAATGTTTACGGATTGCTCACGGTAGACCCGATTGGCATTGAAGTGGGGTATAGCCTATTGCCACTCGTAGACCAGCATAGCGGCGGTAATTTTTTGGACCGCATTGTCATGCTGCGTAAGCAGTTTGCAGACGAAATGGGCATGGTACTGCCATCGGTACGTTTGAAGGACTCCAGTCAACTCAACCCCAACCAGTATGAAGTGAAGCTGAAGGGTGAAACCCTGGCGATTGGAGAGGTTCTGAACGACCATTATCTGGGCTTGCCGCCGGGTGAGATGGAGCACGATGATATTCCAGGTATCGAAACCATTGAACCTGCATTTGGGATGCCGGCGAAGTGGATTGGCGAAGACAAAAAGCTGCAGGCAGAAATGGCAGGCTATACGCTGATTGACCCAACCTCTGTGATTATCACGCATTTGTCAGAACTCATTCGTGCACATGCTTACGAACTGCTCACACGGCAGGAAGTGCAGAAAATGCTGGACAATTTGAAAAAGCACACGGGTGTTTCTGTGGATGAGATGGTGCCCAGCATTGTGCCGATTGCAGAACTGCAAAAGGTCATGCGCAATTTGCTGCGCGAAGGCGTGCCCATTAATGACTTGGAAACGATATTGGAAACGATGTCGGACTATGCGCCCTCTGTGAAGGACAATGATATGCTGACAGAATATGTGCGGCAGGCATTAAAGCGCACCATTACACATCGGTTTGCTGAAGCCGGACAGCTCAAGGTGATGAGTTTAGATTCTGCGATTGAAACCGCAATCATCAACAGCGTCAAAAAAATGGATGGCGGCGCGTATCTTGCCCTAGAGCCGGAAGTGATGCAGCGCATCATTGCCGCAACAACCGAAAAAGTCGGACAAATGAAAAAATTGGTGCAGGTACCTGTTATTTTGACATCACCGGTGGTTCGAGTCTATTTCAAAAAGTTGCTAGACCAATTTTATCCAAATGTCGTGGTACTATCCTTTAATGACGTGGATGCAAGCGTGCAAATTCAGTCGCTGGGGAATATCTCTATGTAAGCGATGCCAGAGGGGAGGCGGCACATCATGACAGACAGCAATCATCCGGTAACACCGGAAGAGGCAGAAGCCTTGATGCGTGCCTATAAAGCAACCGGCGATGTGAAAATACGCAATGAACTGGTGCTGTATTACAGCAACCAAGTCGATATTGCGATTCGCAGTATGCGGTCGATTTTGCTTTCCAATATCCCATATGAAGATTTTTTCAACCAAGGTATTTTGGCATTGATGGACTGCATGGAACGCTTTGACCCAGACCGCGGCGCGAGTTTCCAAACCTATATCTATCGTGGTATTCGGGGGTCGCTGCTCAATTATATGCGCAAGCAGCGATGGCTGCCAAACCGTGTCAGGGAAGCGCGCCGCGATATGCAGCAGGCGCGCACAGAGCTGCAGACCCGGCTGATGCGCGAGCCGACTATGGCAGAATTGGCAGAACGGCTGGGGATACCAGAGCAGAAGCTCAGCCAGTTGCAGATGGAGATTTCCGCAGTCGATGCCATCTCGCTGGAAGAGATGATGGAGGACAGCTATGGCAATGTGATTACAGAATCACAGGATGTGTATGAGGACAGCGTTGCCAAGGATATGCTGGAGGGGGAATTGCGCACGGCATTGGCGGCTGCCATTTCCACGCTTTCGCCAAAACAGCAGCAAGTGATTACATTGTGTTATTTTGAAAACTTAAATTTACGCGAAATTGGACAGGTGTTGGGACTTACACAACAAAGAGTATCGCAGATTCGCTCAGCGGCGATTGGAAAGCTGGGAGTCGCCATGACACAGCTTGGATTTGAGCAAAAAATCTAATGATGTTGCAGCAACAGCGCGCTATAGGCATGGAGGAGAGTTAGAAATGTTCACAGGATTTTATACATTGGGCTCCGGCATGATGACACAGCAGAATAAAATAGATGTGATTGCAAACAATCTAGCCAACACGCAAACGCCGGGGTATCGCGCGGATGGTGTAGAGTTGTCTGCGTTTGAAAAAGAGCTGCTGACACGTATGACGCAAGAGGGGCAAAAAAGCTTTGGCAGCGGTGCACCAACTGCAACGGTGCAGGAAGAATATCAATTCATGGATGCCGGCGTGATTCAAAACACCGGAAGGGATATGGATGTTGCGCTAGATGGGGACGGATTTTTTAATATCCAATCCTTTAGCGATGCAAACACAACCTACCTCACCCGAAATGGTAAGTTTGACTTGGATGCAGACGGCAATCTAATACTTCCAGGCTATGGATACGTATTGGATGATGGCGGCACGCAGATTTCTCTGGACAACACGAATTTCACCATTGGAGAGCGTGGCACCATCTATGACAGCGAAGGAGAAGAGGTGGCAATCCTTGGCGTCACGGTTCCGGAGGAGGGCACGGCATTGCGCAAGCAGAGCAATGGGATGTTTACACTAGAGGAAAACGGCACTGCAGTGGCGGCAGAGGGATACCGCACCGTGCAGGGCAGCTTGGAATTATCCAATGTGGACCTCAATCAGGAAATGTCACGCTTGATTGAGACGCAAAGGGCATATCAGCTCAATAGCTCAGCCATGCAAATTGTGGATACCTTGAATCAAAAATCTGCCACACAAATCGCATCCGTATAATCGCGTAGTAGGGGGAAGAAAATGAAATCAGCATTTTATTCCGGGGCATCCGGCCTGGTAGCATTTCAGCAGGCATTGGATGTCACGGGTAATAATTTGGCAAACGTAAATACAGCAGGATATAAGGTGCCCACGCAATCGTTTGACGATTTGATGTATACCCAAATGTGGTGCAATGCAGAGGCTGAACCGCAAACAGGGCACGGTGTCCGCACGGTGGGGCTGGGGACACAGATGGAGCAAAGCGCCATGGCGGAAAGCACCGGAAATGGATATAACTATGCCATTGCCGGCAATACCTTCGGTATGTTTGCGCTAGAAGATGGCGAAGGGAACATTTTCTATACGCGAAACGGTGCATTCACAGTGGATGCAGAGGAGGAAGAGTTGGTAACCGCGGATGGGCTGTATGTGCTGGACAGCAGCGGCAGCCATATCACAGCAACGGGAACCAGCGGCGCCAATGAGGACGGTCCACTGGAAAATCAAATTGGGGTATACACCTTCCTGAATCCTTCTGCGCTGACAGCTGTCAATGGCAGCAAATTCACCGAAAATGAGCAGTCCGGCGAAGGGGAAGCCTTAGACCCAGAAGAGGGAACCTATCAAGTGCTACATGGATATTTGGAGCAGTCCGGCGTTTCTTTGCAGGATGAAATGACAAATCTGATTATTGCACAGCGCGCATATCAGATGAATGCGCGTGTGGTACAGACAGCGGACGAAATGGAACAGCTCATTAGCGCACTGCGAAGCTGATTTTTGGAGGATGGGCAGAAATCGTTTGAGAGATGCATATGAGAGGTGCGGATAGGGATGCGTCCCACCGCGGCAATTCGATGCAAAACGGTTTTGTGTATCCCAAAAGCAAAGGAGACGAAAAAATGGCAATCAAAAATTATGATGAATTAAATCCTATGCAGTTGGATGTCTTGCGTGAGATTGGAAATATCGGCTCTGGCAATGCAGCATCTTCTCTATCGGAAATGCTTTGTCAGCCCATTGATATTTCTGTGCCGATTGTACGCATTTTGGATTGTGAACAGGTGGTGGAATCCCTGGGTGGACCGGAAGTCCTGCAGGTGGGCTTGATGTTTGCCTTGAGTGGGGATGTAACCGGCATGATTATGTTTCTGCTGAATCAAGAATTTGCGCATATGCTGCTCAGCACGCTGGTGGGAACGGATTTGAGCGAAACCGGACAAGTCGATGCAATGGGTGAATCTGCGATTCGTGAGGTTGGCAATATCATGGCGGCATCCTATGTCAATGCTATGTCGGCATTGACCAACCTAACCATTGATATTTCGGTGCCGGATTTGTGCATTGATATGGCAGGCTCTATTTTGAGTGTACCGGCAATTTATTATGCCAATATCAGCGATAAAATTATTTTTATTGAAGATCGCTTCGGCAACGAGGCGGCAACATCGGAAAGTCATATTTTGATGATACCAGAAGTCGAATCTCTGGAAAAAATTATGACAAATTTGGGGTTAGAGATATGAGTACTACGGTAACAGTCGGAATTGCGGATTTAAAAGTGGTACGTACTCCAGATGTGCTTGTGACATATGCGCTGGGCTCTTGCGTGGGTATCTGTTTATATGACCATATCACAAAAGTGGCGGGATTATCTCATATTTTACTGCCAAACAGCAAAGACCACACCTTAGCGGCGGCACAAGTGATGAAATTTGCAGATACTGCGATTCCAACACTGATTAAAAAAATGGAAGATCATGGGGCACGTCAGGTTTGTCTGAAAGCAAAAATTGCAGGCGGTGCGCAGATGTTTGCCGGCGTGAACAATTCATCGATTGCCAATATTGGGCAGCGAAATGTCATGGCGGTAAAAATGGCACTCAACAGCTTGCGTATCCCCATCATAGCCGAAGACACCGGCAAAGATTATGGACGAACGTTGTATTTTTCGGGTGCAGATGGCAGTATGCGCATTAAATCGGTCAATCGAGGCGAATGGGTCTGGTAGACGGGTTGTCTGATTCCGCCAAAAGAATCGTGAAGCATCATTTTGGTGGCTTATACATAAAAAAAGAATCCCCCACAGGGGATTCTCAGCCTGTAGACAAAAGGGTCGAAGCACCTCTGGAATTATGGTATAATTAAACCATAAGGACAGGGGTGTTTTTGATGTATATAAAAAAGGACAGAGGACAGCAAAAACAAATAAAATTTGTAAGCATAGAAGATTTGGTACCGAAAGACCACATTTTAAGGGACATCGACAGAGCGATTGATTTTAATTTCATATATGACGAAGTAAAAGGACTGTATTCCGAAATAGAATGGGGCAAACCGGGAATCGACCCGGTAGCACTGTTTAAAATAGTGTTCATACAATACTTATTCGGAATCCGCAGTATGCGGCAGACCATTAAAGAGATAGAAGTAAATATGGCATACCGCTGGTTCATCGGGTATGATATCGGAGAGAAAATCCCCCACTTTTCTACGTTCGGAAAGAACTACACACGCCGATTTGAAGGAACAGATGTGTTTGAACGAATATTCACACATATTTTGAATGAAGCGGTGGATTGCGGATTTGTGGATGCAAGCGCGATATTCATAGACGGTACGCACATAAAGGCAAGTGCAAACAAGAAAAAGAGCCAGCCTGCGGAAATTGAAATTCAGGCAAGAAGCTACCAAAAGCAGTTAGATGAGGAAATCGCAAAAGACCGGGGACTGCACGGAAAAAAGCCGCTGAAAAAGGATGACGGCAATGACGATGACCAACCGCCCACACCTCCGGCAACAAAAACAATCGCGCAAAGCAAAACAGATCCAGAGTGCGGAATGTTCCACAAGGGAGAACATGAAAAGCAGTTTGCCTATGTAGCGAATACCGCATGTGACAAACACAATTTTATACTGGACTTTGTACTGGGTGCAGGAAATATTCATGACAGCATGATGTTCAGCAGTGTATATGAAAAGGTTTTAAAAAAGTTTCCGGAAATACAGGCTGTTGCGGTAGATGCAGGATACAAAACTCCGGCAATTATGAAAGAAATCATTGACAGTGAAAAAATTCCTTGTGTGCCATACAAACGTCCAATGACGAAAAAAGGATTCTTTAAAAAGTATGACTTTGTGTATGATGAATATTTTGACTGTGTGTTGTGCCCAAACAAGCAGGCCCTAACATATTCTACAACCAATCGGGAAGGATACCGTGAATACAAAAGCAACACTGAAATTTGCAAAAATTGTCCTATGCGTTCCCAGTGTACAGAAAGCAAAGCCTGTCAAAAGGTTGTAACCCGGCATATTTGGGAGCCATACATGGAACTTGCTGAGGATTACCGGCATACTCCCGAGTATCGGGACATTTACAAGTTAAGAAGCGAAACCATTGAGCGTGTTTTTGCCGATGCAAAAGAGAAACATGCCATGCGTTATACTCAGCTACGTGGACTGCAAAAGGTGAAAATGCAGGTCACGCTTACTTTCGCGTGCATGAATTTAAAAAAGCTGGCGACATGGAAGCGAAGAACGGGCATGCTGCCGCCACCTTTACAACACTTTATCAATCAATTGGCCTATTTCTATTGCTTGTTTCTAAATACAAATCAAAAAGGTACTCTACGCGTTGCGTAAAGTACCTTTTTGTCGACGGTCTGAGAATCCCCCACAGGGGATTCTTTTTTTATGTGCATACGGCACGAACACAAGACAAACGCTACCGGCGATTCAGATGGTAAATGATTTCATCACCAATTTGGTCGAGGGGAAGCTGTTTGCAGACACCGCCCATCTTGTAGGCTTCCATCGGCATACCATAGACCACACAGCTGGCGCGGTCTTGTCCGATGGTATAGGCACCATTTTGGCGCATTTTGGTGAGTCCCTTCGCGCCATCAGCGCCCATGCCGGTGAGCAAAACGCCAAGGGCGTGCTTGCCGGCGGTATCTGCCACCGAGTCAAATAGGACATTGACAGAGGGACAATGCCCACTGACACGCTCACCTTTTTGACTGCGCACATAATACCCTTTGGCATCTTTTTTGAGTGTCAGATGAAAATCGCCTGCACCCAGAATGATTTTACCAGGTTCCACACGGTCATAATCAGATGCTTCGACCGCACTCATTTTGCAAATCTTATCCAAACGCTGCGCATAGAGTGTGGTAAAGTTGGCAGGCATATGCTGCACAATGACAATACCAGGTGTTGTGGCAGGTAAATCCTTCACCACAGAAATAATGGCTTCTGTGCCGCCGGTGGAAGCGCCAATGGCAATGATAGATTCTTGGTCTGTGACCTTGAGCATAGACGGAGAAAGCTTGGAAAGCATGGAGGATGCCGCAATGGGCGGCGTGCGTTTGCGTCCAAGATTGGCGGTAGAGGCAACTTTAATTTTGCTGGCGAGTTCCTGCACAAAGGCTTCTAAATCCCCTGGCTGATTGACGACGGGCTTTTTGACAAAGTCCACAGCCCCTGCATCCAAGGCATCTAAGGCATTGATGGGCAGAGAACTGACGACAACAACCGGAATGGGATTGGTCGGAATCATTTGCTTTAAAAATTCAATGCCACTCATTTGCGGCATTTCGACATCTAAGGTCAGAACATCAGGCTGCAGCTCAGCAATTCGTTTTTTTGCCTCAATGGCATTGGCTGCACTGCCCACCACCTTAATTTCTCGGTCCTCCATCAAGCTGAATTGCAGCTTTGTGCGAAATAGAATCGAATCATCCACAATTAGAACGCGAATTTGCTTTTTAGGTTCCATAGATTATCGAGCTCCTTTGGTATTGGTACGTTTCTGATAGGTTGCAGGCTGCAAATAGGTAAAGGGCGTGGTGGCCTTGTTGAGAGATTCTGAATGCCCAATGAAGAAATAGCCGCCGGGTGCACTGGCATCATAAAACTTTTGTACCAAACGTTCGGTGGTTTCTTTGTCAAAATAAATCATCACATTGCGGCAAAAAATGATGTCAAAAGGCTTTTTATACTGGAAGGGGTCCATGAGATTGAACGGACGAAATACCACTTCCTTACGGATTTTTTCGCAAACCTGAAATTGACCATTGGGCAGGCGGTCGAAATATTGAGAACGCCACGCAGGAGAGAGACCCTCGATGTTGTCCGCCGGATAGCAGGCTTGCTTTGCTTTATTCATGACATCCATGGAAATGTCGGTTGCAAGAATAGTGGTATCCCACTTTGCTTTTTTAGCACCGAAATACTGGTCGATGGTCATGGCGATATTATAGGCTTCCTGCCCCGCAGAACAGCCCGCGCTCCAAATGCGAAGGTCACCATGGCGGCTGCGCTCCAGCTCTGGCAGCACGACACGATATAGAAAATCGAAATGCTCATTTTCGCGGCCAAAGTAGGAGTGATTGGTGGTGATTTTGTTGAGAAAGGTGTGGATTTCTTGGCTGGAAGGGTCATTCTGTAGCAGTTTCATATATTGACTGAACGAAGTGAGTCCCTTGTCCTTTAAGGTATGGGACAGGCGACCTTCAATGAGCTGTCGTTTTTTTGATAAATCAATTCCATATTTGTGATACACAAAGGATTTGAGGTCGACAAACTCTTGGTCGGTTAAATGAATAAGTTCATATAGCTGCATAGGCGGGTACTCCTTAATTGATTGGGCAAAAATTGCGTGGCAAATAACGCAAGGGGTAGATGATATACTTGACGCCCCGCGCCGCAAGCGGTACGAGGCGTCAAGTATTGGCTATAAAGGTATGATATGCAGGGGAAAGAGGGGGTATTCCATATTAGATGGCAGTAAACCCTAAATCAGAGTGAAAAAATCGCTCACAATCAAGATTGAGTACAATTTTCCCACCAATTTCTGAAACCGAGGATAAGTACCGCTCACCAGAGCCGTCGGCATCCGGTGGCGTTGCCATGTTGGTGGATTCAATCGTAATGACTTCAGACACGCTGTCGACAATCAAGCCAACGTGCATATCATGAATATCGACAACGATAATGCAGGTTTTTTCATCATACGGACGCTCCGGCAGATGAAATTTCAGCCGTACATCAATGACCGGCACAACCTTGCCGCGCAAATTGATGACACCCTTGATATAGGGGGCAACGCCTGGGAGGTGTGTGCTCTTTTCTACATTGATGATTTCAATGACGTGCGTCAATGGGATACCGTATAGGGTAGATTCTATGTAAAAAAGCAATACACGACCATTGAGCTCATCGCTTATGGTGACGTCCATGGTGTTGGAAGCGTTCGTCAAGTTTTCCGTCATAACATTCCCTCCTTAATGCTTGTTCAACAGGCTGTTCACATCAAGAATCAAACTGATGCTGCCATCGCCGAGAATGCTGCAGCCGGACAAACCGCGGTCTTTTAAATTATATTTGTTGAGAAATGCGGGGAAAGGCTTTACCACCACTTGATATTCGCCGAGAAGCTCATCCGCATACAAACAAGCACCCAAGCCGCCGCTTTCCACCTGAATCATGATGCCTTCGGTAATATCGGTTGCTTTGCCTTCAATTTCAAACAAATCATCCAGATGAATGACAGGGAAGCACTCCCCGCGAATCATAATCATTTCCGAGCCGTTGGTGTTGTGGATAATCTGCTTTTCATCCGTGATTTTGAAGGATTGCTTAATGGATGTAATTGGCAGGGTAAAGACCGTGTCACCGACGGAAATATTCATACCGTCTACAATCGCCAGTGTGAGCGGGATTTTAATGGTGAAGGTCGTGCCCTCATGCAGAACACTGGAGATAGTGATGGTACCACCCATTTTTTCGACATTCTTGCGCACAACGTCCATGCCAACGCCACGACCTGAATATTCGGTCACCTCTGTGTTGGTGGAAAATCCAGGGAGCATAATCAGCTGGAATGCTTCCTTGTCGGAATATTCGCTTTCCGGTTTGCTGAGCAAGCCGTTTTTTCTAGCCTTGTTGAGCAATGCCTGTGCATCCAAACCTGCGCCGTCATCCATAATATCAATTAGAATATCACTGCCGACATTGCGCGCAGACAGCGTGACGCTGCCGGTTTCGGGCTTGCCCATGCGGACACGGTCGGCAGGCATTTCTATACCATGGTCAATCGAGTTGCGAATCATGTGCATGAAGGGGTCAGCAATGGCATCGTTGATGGTTTTATCCACCTCGGTATCGCCGCCTTCTACAATCAAATCGACCTTTTTGTCAAGTTTTTTGCACATATCGCGTACGATTCGATTCATCTTTTGGAAGGTAGCGTGCAACGGTACCATGCGGATAGACATCACAACGTCCTGCAGCTCATCGGTCAGCTTGCGTAGCTCACGGGTGGACTTGTGGAAGTTATCCAGCTTCAGACCGCGCAAATCCGGATTGGAGGCAACCATGGATTCCGCGGTTACCAACTCACCCACGAGGTCCAGAAGGTGGTCAAGCTTTGCCTGGCTGACGCTGATAAGGCTCTGCTTGGAACCGCTGGAGCTTTTGGGAGCGGCGGCAGCATCTGCGCTGGGGCGTGCAGGGGCTGCGGGTGTCGCTGCGGGCGCAGGGACCGGTGCGGGTGCAGCGGCGGGCGGCGCAGAAGCCACAGGGGGTTCCGGCGCTGCTGCAGGCGCCGCAG
Organism: Intestinibacillus sp.; assembly: GCA_963664255.1. Taxonomy (GTDB): domain Bacteria; phylum Bacillota; class Clostridia; order Oscillospirales; family Butyricicoccaceae. Next base: position 1,517,546 of record OY760938.1, read on the forward strand.
CTACGGTTGGCGTAGACAAGACTTCATAGGATTTGATTTCAAGAGAGCTTTCTACCACGCGGATTACGTCATCCAACGTGTTTACCGGCTTGCAAATGACCAAAAAGCCATTGTCAATGATGGATTGGCACAAACTGCCGTCTGTTTCTGGATGCGGGGGGTCAGAGTCCAACAGGGAACAGTGCGGCTGCAGCTGTGTCATCAGCATAAAGGCACGCATATTTTCCATCTGACAATCGTCTTCAAAGAAAACACGAATGCGCACATCATCGGAAGCTGCCGGTGCAGGAGTTGCGGCAGAAGGCTGCGAAGAAGCTACGGGAGCTTGCTGTGCGGCAGGCGCAACTGCTTCATCCTTCATAATGGCAGCTTGTTGCTTGAGCTGTGCAATGAGGCTGGAGGGGTCGCTTTCAACATAGTCATCATCGTGGATGCGCTCCATCTCTCCCTTGAGGAGGTCGGAGGTTTGGAAGACCAAATCAAAAATCGCATCAAAAACCAGGTTTAGCTTGCTGGGCGTTTCACGGATGATATAGAACACATCTTCTACTGCGTGCGCCAAGCTGGAAATGCTGCTAAAGCCCATCATGGCGGCAGAACCCTTAATCGTATGTGTGATGCGGAAGATACTGTTGATGTTTTCCTCACTGATGCCTTTTGCGCGTTCGGACTCGAGTAGGATCTCGTCCAGTTGTTCAAGCATTGTATTGGTTTCGTAAATGAAAGTATCCAGCAATGCTTCCATGCCGGGATCGACTGTACTCATAATTCCACCTGCTTCTACAAAATTCTACTTTAACCTCAAGGAGGATATTTGACAAATTTATTATAACACTTTTTTTATTAAATGTAAGGGGGTTTTGGATTTTTTTTGTAGACTACAAGAATTTGTGTTGAAATTTTGAGGATTGCATATTGATTTTTTGCACACTTCGTGAGATAAATAAATATGAGACGGTATGCGTATAGGGTCCGTCCGCTATAGGGGAGAGGTGAATGGCTTGGCCGATATATTAAGAGTATCCACGCCAGTGGTGGAAAAGAACCAGCCGGTTCAACCAAAACCGGGGTTACAACCGACCAATGAGTTCAATCTTCAGCAACCAAATCGCGTGATTCAGACGCATAACCAAAGCGAACTGTTGGGGCAGAACAATACAAAGCTGAAAGGCAACGACACACCGTCCATCCTGCTGGATATGCTCAAGGACCCGGATGTTACGGTATCCTTTCTGAAGAATATTTCCATGCTGGAGGAAATTTATACACTTCTTCCGGCAAACAATAACACTGTGACACCAGAGATTGAACAAATGTTTCATCAGCTGCTGATCAATCCGGAGGAGCTGGCGCAGGAGATGCAGCGGCAGGAAAATTCGGCAACACTGTTCAAAGGACCGTTTTTTGACTTCCTGCGGGAAATCAGCCTGTCCAAAACCTCGCAGGGGGAAACACAGCGGGCGATTGCAAATTTGATGCGTTCCATGAATAATTTGCTGTGCCATGAGGATATTTTGGATGCGGTGGCAAACAGCCTTACCTATCTGAAAAAGAATTTAAATTCCAGCAAGGCACTCACCAGCCGCATTGCACAGCTGGTGGGCATCTATCGGCAGGACGAGACGATGTCGTTTGACAAGCTCAAGGGGGAAACGCTCAGCTTGTTGCGGGACATTGAAAACAGCATTCTGTATTCGCCTAAAATTGCCAAAACGATTTCCATCACGACCTATAATTTGTCGCGATATAATGAAAGCATGACATTTTTTCAAGAGGCAGTGGTGCGGCTGCGCCAAATGCTCAATGGCTCTTCTCGGCAAAAGTTAACAAAATTTGCGGGAGAATTTCTCACCTGGGTGCGGAATGGAAAACCAGAGGACGGCGCAGAAAAAGCAGGCGTTCGTCTGGCACGCAACGGATGGGATGCCGCGCAGACACCGCAGGAAGCCATGCGCCAATCGCAGTCGCAAGGCACGATGCCAACGGAAAAAGCCGCTGCAAACAGCGCTATGCCCGCCCAGAAGGATACAGAGGAGCAGATGACACCGGCTGCACAGCAGGACCTGCCTGAAGAGCCTGCCGCGCCCGCTGCACAAAAGCGGCTGCCCCAGGAGCAGGAGGAACAACCCGCGCAGCAGTCTGCACTAGAGGAGCAGGATGGACAACCTGCGCAGAAGCGCCCAAATGTGGCAGCAATGACGCAAGCAGAATGGACGGATGCGGAACAGACAGGCGGGTTTGAAAACAGCGGTAAGACGCTGGAACAGCTGCCCTCCAAGGTCATGGATGCGTTGGTGGGCATGATTGCAAAGGAGGCGTCCAAAGAAGAACTGAGCAGTTCGGAAGAAAAGCGGCTCGATAACATTTTGTCCAGTTTGTTATCCTCTCCGTGTAACTTTACGCCGCTTCTACATTTCGTGGTGCCGGCATATTTTGAGCAGATACGTGCGTTTGCAGAAATCTGGATTAATCCGGAAAGCGATGCCAAGGATATGCCGCGCGGCGTAGACCATGGCATTCATCTGCTCATGGTTGTCGACGCAGAAGCGGTAGGGCGATTTGAAGCGGAGGTGTTTGCATATGATAAAACTATTGATATTCACCTATACTGTCCGCCGGAATATGAAAAACAGATGAAATCCTATCTAACGGATATTACAAACGCATTAAAGGGCTATACATATCGCATTGGGCAAGTACGGCTTGCACCACTGGTAAAGGCGCGGTCTTTGATGGATGTATTTAAGTCACTTCCATATAAGAGGGTGGGTGTAGATGTCAAAATCTAAGCGACAGCAGCTGATTGAAAAAAGCATTGAAGCAAGACGGCAAAAAAATCAGCCAACCGAAGAAAAACCAAAGGGAAAGGGCATAGACCGCGGTCAAAAAGCGGTTGCGCTGAAATATAACGCGGACAAAGACGCAGCGCCGGTGGTCATTGCGTCCGGATATGGACCGATTGCAGAGCGAATCATTGACATTGCAGAGCAACGCGGCATCCCCGTCTATCGAGATGATAGCGCGGCATCGATGCTATGTATGCTTGGCGTGGGTGCCAACATACCAGAGGAGCTTTATCAAGTGGTCGCGAAAATTTACAGCCAAATTCTCACGGTGGCGGCGAAGCTGCAAAGCGGAGAAAATGGGCTGCACAGTGCGGTCGGTCGGAACGATGCGGCAGATCCAATCCAGAAACTGCGCCAAGTGACAGCAGAGCTGGTGGACAGCGATGGAATCGTGCAGACTGGGGTAGGCGAGGAGGACGATATCGAATGATGACAAAAAAACATAAGGAGAAAATGCAGCAGGCGCAAGACACCCAAATTGTAATTAGCAAGCAGTCTGTGCGGAGAAATATGACCGTTGGGGTGTTGGCAGTGCTAGTGGCATCGGCAGTGTTCTTTATGCGGGGACACGTGCAGGGCGCGTTGCAGGAAAACACGATGGTCACACAGCCCAATGCACAGCTGATGCAGTCCACCGATAGCTTGGCGCAGGCGGACACCGCAGATGCAGAAGCTGCACAGGCGGCAGCAGACCCGTATGCAAGCCTGCCGTGGAACTTGATTTTGGTCAACCGTGACCACTTGCTGCCAAAGGACTTCACCGTGGACTTGGAGAAGGTGGATGACAAGTGGGTGGATACCCGTATGGCAGATTCGCTGCGCCAGATGCTGCAGGCGGCAAAGGACAGCGGTGTGGACCTCATCGTGCAATCGGCATATCGCAGCGTTTCCAAGCAATCTTCTCTGTATGCAGAGGAGATTGCCAGCAACGAAGCCCAAGGATATGACAGCAGCACGAGTACGGAGCTGACCAATCAATACATACAGTCGCCGGGTGCCAGTGAGCATCACACAGGTCTGGCGCTGGATATTGTCACCTCCAGCTATCAGTCCTTGGACAGTGGGTTTGCCAATACGGTGGCATTTGGATGGCTACACGTGAACGCCGTGAAATATGGATTTGTCATTCGCTATCCCGAAAGCAAGCAGGAAGTCACCGGTATTTTATATGAGCCGTGGCATTTTCGCTATGTTGGAACGCAGGCGGCAAAGGAAATGACAGAGCAAGGACTGTGCTTGGAAGAATATGTGCAGAACCTGATGCAGACCGATACAGATGGAACAACGGACGGAGAGGACACACAAACGGCAGACAATGCCGCGGGATGAGGTCCGGTAAGGAAAGAGAAGCCATGAATGTGAAAGCAGGACAGAAAAAAACAGCGAAGGACTTGGTTTTTGCACTGGATATTGGCACACGCAGTGTCATTGGATTGGTAGGCTATGGAGAAGAAGACCGCTTTATTGTACAGTATGTCGAGCGGGAGGAATATAACACACGCGCGGTCGTGGATGGTCAAATCGAAAATATTGCAGAAACGGCGAAAATCGTGGATGTGGTCAAGCAAAGGCTGGAAAAGAAAATTGGTGCGCCGCTCAAGAAAGTCTATATTGCGGCGGCAGGGCGTGTGCTGCGCACCATGCAGGCAACATTTACGCAGGAGCTGCAGGAGAAGGAGCCGATTCAATCCCGTACCATCTCTGATTTGGAGCTTGGCGCAGTACAGGCAGCCTATGAAGAGATTTTCGCAAGCGGAGAAGAGCAAAATACGGCGTTCTATTGCGTGGGCCATGCGGTGCAAAAATACACCTTGGACGGGTACGATATGTCTAGCCTGCTGGACCACAAAGGAAGGGTCGCGCAGGCGCACATCATTGCGACATTCTTGCCGCGAACGGTGGTAGAAAGCCTTTACAGCACTATGGGTCGATGCGGATTGACCGTTGCAGGGCTGACACTGGAACCCATCGCGGCAATGAATGCCATTATTCCAAGCGATTTGCGCAAGCTGAATTTGGTGCTGGTGGATATTGGCGCGGGCACCTCGGACATTGCGCTGTGCGAAGACGGCAGCGTGACGGCCTATACCATGGCAACGATTGCAGGCGATGAAGTGACAGAAGCCATTATGCACGCGCTTTTGGTTGATTTTTCAACTGCAGAAACCATTAAACAGCAATTACAAAGCGAAGATGATGTTTTGATTCCGTATGTGGATATTTTAGGGCAAGCACACGAAATCGATGTGGCAGAAGCATATAAGACCATAGAACCCACGGTAGCACATTTGGCAAAGACCATCGCAGAGCGTATTTTGGAAGCGGGCGGGCACGCGCCAGCGGCTGTTTTTCTGGCAGGAGGCGGCAGCCAAGTGATTGGTCTGCCGGCGCAGGTGGCAAAAGAATTGGGACTGGACAGCAATCGCGTTGCGGTAGGCGGCGGGCTGAACATGAAGCGTTCGATTGTGTCAGAAGAGGATGTATACGGTCCGGAATTTGCAACCCCCACCGGCATTGCACTGACTGCCATTCGGCAGCAGGACAGCGATACCTTTTCCGTTATGGTCAATGGAGAACCTCTGCATTTGCTGCGCAGTTGGGATACATCAGTGTTGGGGATTCTGCAAATGGCGGGGTATCAATACACGCAGATTATGCCGCGCGGCGGCAGAGCACTGCATTGTACCGTGAACGGCGAACGCCGCATGGTACGCGGAGAGTTGCCCAAGCAGGCAGAAATCTTTCTGAACAACGAACCAGCAGCGTTGGCGCAGACAGTGCGCCCCGGAGATGAGCTGACCTTTATACCCGCAGAGCAGGGACAGGACGCCAGCGTTACCATTGAAGCACTGTTGGGCGGGATACAAAGCTTTGAAATCACGCTGGATGGAGAAACCTATCCGGTGGGGGATATTGTCACGGTCAATGGGCAGGTGGTCAGCGGCGAAACGCTGCTGGCGTATGGCGATGTGATTGTGCTGCATAAAGTAGATACCGTAGGTGCGTTTTGTGCATCTTTAGAGATTGATTTACAAAACATCCGCGTCTTTTGCAACGACGAGGAGACGTTTGCAGAGCAGAAGCTTTGTGAAAATGACCGCTTACAATTTGTGTCGGTGAAAAAAGCACCGACACGTCCGCCGTTGCAGCAGACGCCGCAGGGCGGAAGCAGGGAGGTCGCGCAACACGTGGCTGCCCCCTTTCCCAGCACAGCAGAGCAAAGCGCGCCGACCGCACCGCCTGCTGCGCCGCAATCCAGCCAGAAAGCAACGCCGCCACTTGCACATATTCCGGTCGCAGAAGCACAGGCGGCACCAGCGACTGCGGCAAACAAATCACTGCGCATCACGCTGAATCACGCACCGATGGAATTGCCACCCAAAGCAAATGGCGCACCCTATCAGTTTTTCGATTTATTGGCATTTACCGACATCAATCCGGAAAAACCGCAGGGTCTTATTGTGCAGAAAAGAAATGGAAAAAATGCATCGTATCTTGAAATATTGCAAGACAATGATACAATAGAAATATATTGGGCAAAAAAATAGCTTTGGCAGTGTGCGTGAAAGCAGACCACATTTGCCCTCCAACCCTATTAGGAGGAAGATAATGGAAACCTATATTACAAGGCAGCCAATCATGAACAGAGAACATAAAGTGGTGGCATATGAGTTGCTTTATCAGCAGGACAGCAGCCTATTATATAATCAGCGAGACCAGCACGTGGCGATTGCAATGGCGGAAATGTTCAATAATTTGGGGCAATCTAATTTTTTAGATGACAGAGATGCCTTTTTGACATTTACCCCCAATTTGCTGCGGCAGGACATTCCGCGTATTTTCGACAAGAATAAGCTGGTCATGCAGATTGAGGAAAATGTGCTAATCCATCCAGAAAGCCGAAAAATTCTGGAAGGCTATCGTGAACAGGGATACCGCTTGGCGATTGTGGGATTTGAGGTAAATGCACGATATTTGGAGATTCTTCCCAAAGCAAGCTTTATGAAGCTGGACTTCAAGCTCAAAAGTGAGCGGGATTTGCAGAAGGATATTGATTTTTGCAAAAGATACAACATTCAAACCATTGCGTTTAATGTAAATGACAAAGCAATGCAGGAGAAAGCGTTGGCAATGGGGGTTGATTTTTTCCAAGGCACTTCTGTGGCGGAAATGGTGCGCACCAAAACCCATCGCATGGACCATTTGCAGTCCAACTTTTTCCGTCTTATGGGGGAAATCACCAAGGAACAACCGGATATGGATGAAGTGGCCAATATCATCAGCGTGGATGTTACGTTGGCATTCTCACTCATGAAGCTGGTCAATTCCTCCTATTTTGCGCTGCGAAATCCTGTCAAAGAGGTTAAGCAGGCACTGATGATTTTGGGATTGGAATCGCTCAAGCAATGGATTTATCTGCTAAGCTTCAGCCCCGATGACGGCATGCAGGATGAAGTGATTAAAACAGCGTTCCAAAGAGCGATACTTTGCCAAAAGCTGATTAGCACAACCGATGTGCTGAAAAATCTGTCGAAATCCGACGCCTATATTCTAGGAATGTTCTCCACATTGGATATTTTGCTTGAGGTGTCCATCGAAGATGCTGTAGAGCAGTTGCCGCTTTCGGATGAAATCAAAGAAGCCTTGGTGCAGCATACCGGCATCTATGGCGATTTGCTGGAGCTTTGTATCGCCTACGAAAAAGGCGAGTGGGGTAGAATGGCAAAGAAAGCAGAAGCGTTGCAGATTCCAGTCAACACGATTGCAAGACGTTATTTTGAAGCCGTGGAAAGCAGCAACGAAACCTGGAACGAGCTGCAGCAGTCAGACAGAGGCTGAGAACGGTCAGTAAGCGATACACCATGGCAAAGACATTGAAAATTGCACAAAAATGCCAAAAATACAACAGAGAGTTTGTGCAAATATTTCATTTCGGTTTTTGAGAAGCGGACAATAACTTAATACGTAAGGGGCATCGGCAAGGGCCCGCTGGTGGTTCCCTTTATACAAATGACGACGCAGGGAAAAGGATTTTCTTGCGGTACAAACTATTTACGATAACACGGAGGTATTGTTATGGGAATGGTAGTAAGAACGAATACGATGGCAATAAATGCCAATCGTCAGTTGAACATCAACAACAATCAGGTATCCAAGAGCCTGCAAAAGCTGTCTTCTGGTTACAAGATTAACAGCGCAAGCGATGACGCTTCCGGCTTGGCAATCAGCGAAAAGATGAAGTCCCAGATTGCTGGTTTGGACACCGCATCTGACAACGCGCAGGACGGCATCTCCTTGGTGCAGACCGCAGAAGGCGCAACCACACAGATTCACTCCATGCTCAACCGTATGGTAGAGCTCGCAACCAAGTCTGCAAACGGCACCATTCAGGACGATGTAGACCGTGAAGCAATCCAGAACGAAGTAGACGCACTCAACGATGAAATCTCTCGTATCGCAACCTCTACTGATTTCAACGGCATCACCTTGCTGGATGGCTCTTTGTCCTCTACAAGCGGTGCGACCATTGCAAGTGATATTACCACAGACCTTTCTTACAGCACCACAGCTGCAGTGGCAGGCAAATATACAACTACTGCAATTACAACTGGCACAACCTTTAACGCGAAGGGCGATAGCTTGAGCTACACATTGTCGTTGGACGATGGCACTTCTACCACTGTTGAATTGACCCAGAAGGTTGATGCAAACGGCAACTACTATCTGGAAGATCAGGATGGTACTACTTACAGCCAGACGACTGCAACGGCAGTTGCTACCTCTGTAGACGTTGTCAGTGCGTTGCAGGAGGCATTTACTACAGAAGTCGGTGGTAAGTTTGAGGTGACAGCAAGCACAACTGCTTGGACACTGAGCTTTGAATCGAATAACGAGGGCACAGCGGCTGCGAAGGTCACTGGATTGTCCTTGACAGCAACAGATGTGACCAACGGTGCGGGAGCTGCATCGGCAATTACGGTTACAACGGCTACCACCGCAACAGACGGAGCAATTAATATTGATACAGCGGCAGCGACAAGTGCAATTACCATGTATACGGGAACCAATTTAAATGATGCTGTCTTTGAAATCAACGGCAAGAGCTTTGTTACAGCAGTCAGCACGACAGATGTATCTGACCTTGACAGTAGCATTACTGTCTTGACGGGTTCCACAGTCGGTGATGCATTGAACAACGCTGCAAACCAGTCCACCGTTGAAAAGCTTACAGGAATTGATGTAACCTACACTGCAGCAAGCAATCTGTTGCAATTAAAGTCCACAGTTCCGGATGGAAGCGGTCAGGGTCTGGAACTGCAGATTGGTGCTACTAGTGACAGCTACAACAAGGTTACGGTTTCCATCGATAACTTGTCTGCAGAAGGTCTGGGCGTTGCAAATCTGGACGTATCCAGCCAGGACAATGCAACCGCTGCAATCGAAACCATCAACACTGCAATCAACACGGTTTCTGAAAACCGCGGCAAGCTCGGTGCGCTCCAGAATCGTTTGGAATACACCATCGATAACTTGGACAACACCTCTGAAAATATTAGCTCTGCAAACTCTGCTATTCGTGATACCGACATGGCAACAGAAATGATGAGCTATACCCAGTCCAACATTCTGCTGCAGGCTGCACAGTCCATGCTGGCACAGGCAAACAGTGCACCGCAGGCAGTTCTCCAGCTCCTCCAGTAAGCATATCAAACTTTATAACAGCTGTTTTGATAAAAACGGTCATTCGCAGGACGCGGATGACCGTTTTTTGGTTATAATTCATGAAAAACAGAGAAAATCGTTTGCATTAAGCGGTGAAATGTGATAAGATTAAAGAAAAGAACTTTTGTCTCAGAGAGTATGCTGGAGGGCGCGTATGATACCAATCGAGTTGAAAAAATGCATCGGCAGTCCGTGTGAGGTGCGTACCATGGACAACGACTTGCTGACACCCGGAAAAGTCGGTGCAGTTGGAGATGAAACATTGGACATCGTTGCCAGCAACGGGGAACGGTTGCCGCTTCACTATTATAATGCGCCGGTGAAAATCAATATTTTCAGCACAACAGAAGGAAAGTTTTCACTTGGTGGAAATACGTACATATCAAATGAAAAGTTTTGGCGTGTCAGCAACGTCACCTTGTTTGATAATTTCGAAAAACGAGGCTTTTTCCGCATCCGTACTGACGCAGAGGGCGAAATCTTGCTGCATCCGGAGGAAGAAGAGGTATCCGAGCAGATGCCGCACCGCAAGTTTCCGATGCAGCTGCTGGATGTCAGCCTTTGCGGGGTTGGGTTTATCGCAGATTGCAATTTAGAAATAGGGGAAAATATTTTAATCCGAAAGCTGAAAATGCAGCAAAACGAAAAGGAATTTAGCTTTTTGGCAAAAGTGCGTCGGAAAGGTGCACCGCGTGACACCGGGGACGTATACGGTGTCAGCATAGAAGAAATCAGTGAGCGAGAAATGGATCGGCTTTGCCGCATCATTTTTGCGCTGCAACGAGAAGAGATTCAACGGCGTAGAAACCGATAAGCAGTATTTTAGATGTCAATAGGGCGATGGATAGATAGATTTGTTTGGGATAACCCCAGATAGCCTTATCGAAGGGGGCGTAAGAGATGATGTCTATGAGAGAAACAATGCAGCAAAAGCTGCTAAGGGTAGAGGACAGACGCGAAGATGCCAGTGCGCTTCTTACCGTTCTGGAACAAATCTCGGGGTCTGAATTTTTGGCGTTATCCGCAGATGATAAGATGCTGTCGATTGAAGCACAGCGGTATATTAAGCAGCTGCAACCAGTTGCAGAACAAATTCATAAAACCGTAGAAGAGCAGATTTTGGCAGAGGGCGACCCAACGCCCATCGATGAACGATGCTTTGCCGGTGTTTCCGATGACAAAATGTTGGCGTGGAGCATGATTTTGCCGCGTGCGTTTTCGGGAAATGCACTCACCAAGCAGGAGCTGCAGCAGGCATTGGCGCAGCAAAACATCATATATGGGATGGATGAAGCGGTGATACAGCAGATGCTGGAGGCACCCCAAAAGGGGAGGCTGTATGTCGTTGCAAACGGAACGACACCCTGTGACGGGGAAAATGGAAAAGTAATTGAGCACTTCGAGCGCGAAAAGAAAGCGTCCTTTGCGGTCAATGAAACAGATAAGGTTAATTATAAGAATTTGAATCTGATTCAGCAAGTAAAAGCGGATGAGGTGATTTGCACAATCATTCCGGCAACGCCGGGCACCGATGGCATGACCGTTACGGGATTGGTGGTGCAGGCAAAGCCAGGAAATCCACCCTTTGTACCAATCGGCAAAAATACCGAGCTGAATGAAGACCAGACTGAGCTGCGTGCCAAGTGTGAAGGGCAAATTCGCTATGTCAATCAAGCCTTTCAGGTGGAGCAGGTGATGACCATCGGTGGCGATGTTGACAGCACGGTGGGCAATATTGATGTTATTGGGACGGTGGAGATTGCCGGAAATGTGATGGAAGGCTTCACGGTCAAGGCAACAGGCGATATTAACATTCGGGGAACGGTTGAGAATGCCAACCTGCACGCAGGGAAAAACATTCGCATTGCAACCGGCGTGAAGGGCTCTGCCAATAGCAGCATTCATGCAAAAGGCGACATTAAGTGTAAATATATTGAAAACTGTCGGATGCACGCAGGCGGTTCGATAACGGCGGATATGATTATCAACAGTACGATTGCGTGTAACGGACATGTCGAGGCAAAAAACGGGCGCGGTGTCATTATCGGCGGCGTAATCTCCGCGCGCGAGAGTGTGTCTGCCAAGGTGATTGGCAATGAGGTAAACCGGAAAATTACCATCAGCGTTGGGAATGATCCAGATTATTTTACAAAGAAAAAAGATTTGTCGAGCCAAATGCATAACATTAAGCGCAGCGTAGAAGAAACACAAAAGAATGTGGAGTATTTGGAATCCTTCAAGGGTGCGTTAGATGCAGAATATCAAAAATTATTCAGCGACTTGAATTTAAAACTGACCGTTGAAAAAGTGCAAGCGATAAAACTGGAAAAGGCACTTTTGAAGCTCCAGAAAGAACAAAATCCAGCGGGAAGCTTCATCGAAGCAACCAAAATATTTCCACCTGTGCAAGTTAACATCGGCAGCTTAAACTATATTGTGGATAATACGCAGAATATGTGCAGGATTTACATGGCAGATGGGGAGATTAAGGTTGGCACAAAATAGATAGGAGAAAAGAAATGCGCATAACACGGGATGGGCAACGGCTTACCGCGCAGCAACAGGATACAGCAGGCAGTGACATGGTGCAGAAGCAGGACACGCCGGCTATGCAGGAGCAAACACACACACAGTTCCAAGCATATAGTGGCATGATGCTGACCATTGGCATGATTGTAAGAAATGAGGCAGTCAATTTAAAACGGTGTTTCGACTCTTTGCAGCCCTTGCGCGATGCGATTCCGTGTGAACTGCTCATAACCGATACAGGCTCGACGGATGAAACGGTAGCGGTGGCAGAAGCGACTGCTGATGCCGTATACCATGTCAAATGGGCGGATGATTTCGCAGCTGCCCGCAACACCACCTTGGAGGCGGCACAGGGCGAATGGTATTTTTATATCGATGCCGATGAGTGCTTGGATGCAGATTTTTCCGCATTGACGCAATTTTTTCGGGATGGCACGCATATGGAGTATGACGTTGCAGCATGCACAATCCGTGAGTATGCAGATGCCTCTGGTCAGCAGTATGCGGCCCACACGTGCCCAAGATTGTATCGAATGCGGTCTGGGCTGCACTTTCAGCATCGCGTGTTTGAGCAGATAGAAAGCACAGCAGAGCCGTATCCGCTGCAGATGATTGTGCATCATTATGGATATGCAGATGCGGCGGTTAAGCTGGAAAAGTACCAAAGAAATCTGCGTCTGTTAGAGCTGGAACAGCAGGAACATCCGGAGGATGGGGTGCTTACAGAGCGGATTGCACAGCTGAAAGCAGAGAAATTCTTGCAAAATGCTGCGTTGCAAGCCGCACAAGGGCGGTTTGAATCGCAGCAATATGCAGAGGCGGAAGGCGCGATAGCGCAGGTACAATTTACTGCACTGGAAGAGGAACGTGCAAAGAAAACCTATATTGCGTTGGTGATTCAGCTGGCAAAATACAAGCAATATGGGCAGTTGGCACCCTGCTATGGGGCGCTTTTAGCAGCGGACGCACAACCATTCTTGTTGGAATTTCAAAAGCACTTTCAGCAAGAATTGAGCATGGATAAGGTAGCATATGAGGTGCTGGCACAGCTGGAGCAGGACGACCCTTTTTTGATTCTGTGCCGCTTGAGAACGCTGGAAGAAAATGACCAAAATACAGCATATGCATTGCTGGATTGCTTGCAAGGTCATATGGAATTGACCATGTCTTCCCCATATGAGGATATTTTGTATTGGTCAGTTCGATTGAATCATGGAATTTTGCTGATGATTGAAGAGATCCGACCAGAGGAACTGGCCAAAATTGTAAAGAAAATTGTTGCAATGCATGATGATTTCGCACAAGTCGTGTTACACTGGGTGAAGGATTTGCAGGGCAATCGGCAAAATCTTTTGCAGCTGCATTGGATTTCGGAATTGATGGTATTGACGCTGATTTATAGCTATGCATATGATGCACAACTAGGCGAGCAAGCGGCAGAGAACGGAGTCGGTGCAAAGCGCGTTTCTGCAGAGGTGGGAACGGCATTGTTTTTTCAAGCCACTGCGGCCTTGATGCTATTGTGTAAAAAGACCTATCGCGCGGAAGCTTTGTGTGAGGAAAATTTAGAATATTTACCCCAACTCCATTGTATGGCATTTTACACGAATCAGGCAATGCGTAAAAAAGAGAGCAAAGATATTGTGGGATATGTGCAGAATTTGAAGGAAGCCGCAAAGGCATATCCCTTGCTGAGTAAGCCCATTCATCAGATTGATGCGCAATTACAGCAGGAAATGAACGCGGAGAAAACCATTACAGATGAGTTTTATGCCTTGGCACAGCAAGTGAAGCAGCAAACCGCGGCGTTGATTGCACGTGGCGAATTTCAAGAAGCAGAAAAAATCTTGGAAGTCTATCAATCGGTGCATCCAGATGACCAAGAAGCAGTGGATATGTATCAAATGCTGCGAAGTAAGCATGGAAACAGTGCGTTGTTGCATTGAGAAAAATAGAAAAAGCACCGGATACTGCGTACAGTATCCGGTGCTTTTATATTGTACAATCATATTGCGGAAGCAGAATTTACTTTCCGAGAAGCTCTCTTTCGATGCGTTCGCGTGCTTCCGGTGCTTGGGTTGCCATTTTTTCTGGGAAGCCGAAATACGAAACGCAAGCGATGTTGTCACCACCCAGCTTCGGCGCATTGGCGTTCAGCTGCTTGTTGGCAAAGTCCATGTCGCGCAGCGTTTCAAAGATGCCCGGGAAATCCACATCGCCTTCGCCCATCGCCAGATGCTGGTGGATGGTAATATCCGCGCGACCATTGGCGTTGAGCCAAGGCGGATTTGCGATATAACGGCAGTCCATGGTCTGGTTGAAGGTGTCAGCAAACAGCACATGGGTCAGTTCATCGCCTGCATATTGCAGCATGGAGCGCACATCGCCCTTGCCTTGGTCATAAAAGAAGCCATGCGGAGAGGAATACACATAGCCGAGATTCTTGGAGCGGAAAGACTTGACCATGTCGCAGGTTTCGTTGTTCAGCTCACAGAAATCATACGGATGGGACTGAATTTCCACACGAATGCCTTCTTTTTCAAACAACGGCATCAATTCTTCCATCGAGCGGAACCACATACCATTGCAGATTTCCTGTTGGTTCGGGTCGCCGGAAAGTTCGGTGTTGATGACCTGCACGCCCATATTGACGGCAAGCTCCACGATTTTCTTCCAGTTCGCAACCGCGTGCAGACGCTGTTCCTCGGTCGGACCAGACCAGCGATACACCACGATGAAAGAGGAAATTTCCACGCCGGTTTCGCGCAGTGCGGTGCGATATTCCGCCTCACACTCCTGCGAGAACAGCGGATGCTTATAGAACGGATTGATGCGCGGATGCGGGGACTGCTCAATGTATTTATAGCCCCAATCTGCAACCTGATGCACCATGTCATTGATGCTCATTTGTTTTGCCAGTACGTCCACATCAAATGCGATTTTCATATGCGGAACTCCTTTCAATCATCAAAGAGAGAATAGACTTCAAAATAGAGATTAGCAGTATTTTTCAATGTGCTTACGGGTCATTTCTGCTGCAGTCTTAACATTTTCTTCTTGAGAAAGCTCATAATATGCAGGACGGAATACTTCCATGGTACAAACATCACCCTCAAAGCCAATTTTCTTTAAGGTGTCGGCATACCACTTGTGATCCAAGCAGTCACCTGGTTCACCCGGCCACAGACGCTTTTCGTCGCTGTTGTAGGGTGCGCCGCAAGGCACATTTTCCATGCCGTTCAAGTGCCATACGAAAATCTTCTTGCCGTCCGCAGCTTCCAGAGATGCCGGGCAAGATGCCAGTGCATGGAAATGATACTGGTCCAGTGTGATGCCTACCAGCGGATGGTTGACTGCCTGTGCAATGGCATAGGCATCTTCAAAGCGGTTGATGGACATAGACGGATGCGCCACGAATTCGATGGAGAGCTTGATGCCGTGCGGCTCAACCTTTGCCACCATTTCCTTCAGAACAGCAACCGCATCTTCCTTGATGTCATCCAGTGTTGCGTGCACCGGCAAATCCATAGACGGCACTACAACAATCATTTTGCAGTTGAGCATATTGCAGCGGCGGATGATTTCATCCAGTTCTGCCATAACAGCATCTTTTTCTGCCTGTGTCTGCTTCATGTTGAAGAAAACCAACGCATTGTAAGATAGCATCTTCAGGTTGTGGCTGGGGTCATTGAACCATGCGCTCAAATCTTCCAAGGTATACAAGCCAGCTGCCATTTCGCGGTCAAGGCATTCCGACTGAATGTCAATATAGTCAAATCCGTATTTTTCGCACAAATCCAAATCCGTGAGAACAGAGTGGTCTTTGCAGAAGCGATTGCATCCTTCGTTAAAACCCATTTTCATAATTGTATTCTCCTTTTACATTGTTTGATATAGAATAGGGCACAACCTATATGAGATTTGCTGCGATAGGTTGTGCCCACATATAGCATCGTTTAGTTCTGATAGAAAGTCGGGGTTTCGCCGAAGCCAACCTTTTCAACCTTGCCGGAGTGCTGTGCTTCTACCAGAGCATCCGCAGTCACTTCTGCAATGTAGCCATCCCAAGCGTTCGGACCTGCTACTTCAAACTTCGCCGCATGGTCGAGCCAATCCTGCAATTCCACATCGTAGGAATCGATGAAACGATTAATCCAGTTGGTTTCAATGTCGGTGGACAGCTTACCAGCCTTGCGAACCGTCGGGAAGGACGGTGCCGGCATATGGATAACGCCATCTTCGCAAACCACTTCACAGTTGATGTCATAACCGAACTTGCAGTTGACGAATACTTCCAGAACAACGGTAATGCCCTTCTTGCTCTGCATAATCATCACCTGCGGGTCACGCAGTTCAGAGTGTGCGAACTTGGTGTTTGCGCCCATGATAACCTGTACAGATTCCCAATCATCGTTCAGCAGCCAGTGCAGGCAGTCGATTTCATGAATTGCGGTGTCGGTAACTGCCATAGCGGTGGAATAGGACTCGTCCACTTCGATGGCACGGTGTGTGCATTTTACGACCAACGGCTGACCGAAATCACCGGAATCCAGCAAGGACTTCACCTGATTGTAGCCCTTGTCATAACGGCGCATAAAGCCAACCTGTACCAAGTGCTTGCCACCTGCGATTTCTGCATCTACGATTTCCTTGCAGTCTGCTGCTGTGGTGCACAGCGGCTTTTCGCAGAATACCGGCTTGCCAGCCTTCACAGCAGCCAAAACAGGCTCCTTGTGTGCAAAACCAGGGCTTGTTACCACCAGAGCATCGACATTGGGGTCGTTTACAATATCCTGCACATCGGTATAAACAGCCACGTCATTTGAAGTGACCAAAGCCGCTGCCTTCTTTGCGCCGTCTTCAAATACGTCACAAACAGCGGTCACCATAGAACCCTGTAACTTACCAGATAATCTCTTAATGTGCTCGCGGCCAATTGCGCCGCATCCAACTACGCCTATTTTCAGCATAAAATCCATCCTCCGCATACTAGTATTGTGAAAGCCGCGTTTCTTTATACGGCTCTTTTGTTGTACCCATTATAACGCTTGCGTTCACGTGAACGCAAGCGTTATTTTGTGACTGCTGAAAATTTGGTTGCATTCACAAAAATATGTGCTGAAGATTTGGTGAGTTTGGAGAAGGGGAAACCGTACGATTTGTTATAAATTATATTTGGTTTTGATTAAAATATCCGTATACATGAACTCATTCTCGGGATAAGTGCCGTTTAACAGATAATTATAAAGTAAAATCGGCGGCTGGTATCCTTGCTGAAATGCCCCCTGTCCGATGAGGATATCGATGTTGCCAGAGAGCAGGTGCTCCCGATTTTTGGGGGTGAGGTCATAGGTAATATGAAAAACTTGCGCTTTGCGCTTGGCATCCATCAACGCCTGACAAACGCCGCTTTGTCCGTTGGAGGCGGTGAAGATACAGGACAAATCCGGATGCTCCTGCAAGGCGTGCATCGTCAGCTCATACGCATAGGCGTCTTTGTCAAAACAGGTCTGCAAAGGGAGCACTTCAATATTGCTGTAATACTGTTTACATTCGCTTAAAAATCCCTCTACACGCTGCTTAGATGCGAGTTTTGTCAAATGTCCGGTAATAGGCAGCACTTTTCCACCACCTCGCAAGGTCATTGCCATGAGGCCCGCACAAGCACGCCCGCTGCGAAAGCTGTCCTGTCCGACAAAGCACAGGCGGTTGATGTCAGCCATATCCGAGTTGAAGGTGATGACGGGGATATTTTTCTGATACGTTAGGTCATTGAGGCGGTCACGCAGAATCGGGTCTTCCGTGGGCAGCAAGGCTAAGGCTTGCATATCTTGCGCTAAAAGACGGTCGATTGCGTGCAAAACCGATTCCAAGCTAACCGATTCTAAATATTCAACAAGCAGTTCTGCGCCCAATTCATGCAGTTCGGTCTTGGCACGCTGGATTCCCTCGATGACCATTTGCATAAATGGTGTTTCGCTAGACTGGACAACCACACCGATGCAGAGGTTTTTGCGTGACAATGCCAGTGCACGCCCCATACGGTTGGGGCGATAGCCGAGTTCGTTTGCAATTTTGATGACGCGTTCGGCGATTTCCGGGTTGATGCGTCCCCTTCCATGAAGGGCACGGTCGACAGTACCGCGCGATACCCCCGCAATTTCTGCAATTTCTTTCAAGGTAACACCCATTTTAGTCTCCTTAAGCATTCTGAGGAATAAAAAGCTTTTAATTGATGTATGAAGCAGTCATACAAGTATTTATAAATTATCATATTAACGGATAAGATTCAATCATTTTTGATATAAATTCTCGTGGATTGCGCAAGATTGTTGTGAATCGCAGATGTGTGCAGCGGTGCGCCATCCATCGCGGAAACTTCTGAAAATCTTGCGCGATTTCATAAAAAGTAACAGATTTCTATAGGTTCACATCAAATTCTTGTTAAGAATATGTCAAAATTAAATAAGGGCAGAAGGAATATAAAAGAGCAAGATTGTGCATACTACACAAGAAAAGAAAAAATTCTTAAGTAGTTATGCAAGAAAAACAATCGCAGCGGGTAAAATATCAAAATAATTGTTGCAAATGTCTTTGGCGCGTGATATTCTATGAGCAAATCAAGGCGTGCACGAGAACGCAATGAAATACAAAGACGATTTGTGAAAAAGTTCGCAATGTACGCCAAAACAACGGGAAAAGAAGAAGAGGAGCGAGACACATGAAACTGAAAAGAACAATGGCCCTGTTATTGGCAGGTATTCTGTCTGCATCCATGTTGGCAGGCTGCGGCGCAAGCAGCACAGAAAGCACAGAAACACCGGCGGCAAACGCAGGTGCAAGCGATAGCGCAGCTGCAGCAGACACTGCGGAAGGCGGCACCATCACCTTGGTTCTCTCTCAGCGCGACGAATGGCTCAGCACACTGGACATGGCAGCAAAGGATGCAGCAGAAGCAGCAGGCTACACGCTCAATTCCTTGGATGCACAGTCTGACGTAAATAAGCAGCTCCAATATGTTGAAACCGCACGCAACAATGGTGAAACCGCGGTTATCGTCAACCTAGTTGACCCGAACACAGCACCGGACATTGTAGAAGCAGCAGGCGATATGAAGGTTGTATTCGTAAACCGTCCGCCCGCAGACATGAGCATTTTGACCGAAAATGTGGTATATGTTGGTTCTGACGAAATGACCTCTGGTAAGTTCCAGGGCGAATTCCTGGCAGATTACTTCAAGGCACAGGGCAAAACCGAAATCAAGTACATCCTGCTCAATGGTATTTTGGGACAGGTTTCCACCACAAACCGTACTGCATCTGTGCTGCAGGCACTGAAGGATGGCGGCATCACTGCAACCGAAGCTTCCGCACCGCTGGCTTGCGACTATGACCGCGCAGAAGCAATGACCCAGATTGGACCGCTGCTCAGCTCTGGCGTCGCATTTGATTGCATCATTGCAAACAATGACTCTATGGCACTCGGCGCAATCGAAGCATTGGAGCAGCAGGGCCTGGATCCATCTAAAACCCCGATTGTCGGCATTGACGCAACAGCAGACGGTCGTCAGGCAGTGAAGGATGGCAAGATGGCAATGACCGTGTTCCAGAATGCAAAGGGACAGGGCTCTGGCGCACTGGCAGCTGCTATCAACTTGGTGGCAGGCAAGGCAATCAACGAAGGCACCGAATATGAAGTGGATGCAACCAATGCCAACATCGTTTGGGTTCCGTTTGAGCCGGTAACCCCGGACAATGTCGCTGAATACGACGATAAGTAATCCATAGAAACGCGCAACTCAGTATACCTATAAGAAGTGTAGAAAAAGCGGCGGTGCATTGACCCGACAGGCAATGCACCGCTTTATGTAACAAACGCATTGGCATAGTGCCGTGGACGGTGCAGTTTGCAGTGCAAAATATGCCAATAGACTGTGGAAATAGAGGTGAATAGCAGTGAGCGAAGAATTTATTCTGGAAATGCATGATATCGTCAAAGAATTTCCCGGTGTGCGTGCACTGAAGGGCGTCCATTTAAAGGTGCGTCCTGGTACCGTACATACGCTCATGGGAGAAAATGGTGCGGGCAAATCCACACTGATGAAATGTTTGATTGGTATCCAGAAGCCAACTTCCGGCACAATGACATTCAAAGGGGAAGAAATTTGCTTCCACAACACCCTCAGCGCGATGAATGCAGGCATTTCCATGATTCATCAGGAGCTTAGCCCTGTACCAGAGCGCAGTGTGTGCGAAAATGTGTGGATGGGACGTGAACCGCGCCGCGGTATCGTAGTCGACCACAAAAAGATGAGAAAAGATACGTTAGAACTGTTTGCAAAGCTGAATTTGGACTTGGATCCAGATGAAAAGATGGGTAATCTGACCGTTGCAAAGATGCAGATGGTGGAAATTGCAAAGGCAGTTTCGTTTAATTCCTCCATCGTTATCATGGACGAGCCTACTTCTGCACTCACCGAAACTGAAGTAGAGCATTTGTTCAAAATCATTGCCGATTTGAAGGCAAAAAACGTAGCAATTATTTATATCTCACATAAAATGGACGAAATTTTCCGCATCAGTGATGATATTACCATTTATCGTGACGGTGAATTCATTGCCACTGAAAAAGCGGAAGCCTTAGATATTGACAAGGTGATTACCTTGATGGTCGGTCGTGAAATGAGCGAAATGTTCCCCAAAATCGAGTGTCCGATTGGAGAAACCATCCTAAAGGTCGAAGGCTTGAGCTCGGGACGCGCATTCCATGATGTATCCTTTGAGCTGCGCCGCGGCGAAATCCTTGGATTTGCAGGCTTGGTTGGTGCAGGACGTACCGAAGTGGTGGAAACCATTTTTGGAATGCGCCCTCGTACGGCCGGTAAAATTTATAAGGATGGACAAGAGCTGCAAATCAAAAGTCCTGAGGATGCGATTGCCAATAAAATTGCACTTTTGACCGAAGACCGCCGCGGCAACGGCATTGTTGGACTGCTGAGTGTTGCGGAAAATGCAGTGCTGGCAAATCTGAAAAAGTATGGATTGCCGCTCAGGCATCACAAAATCCGCGAGGATGCAGAAGAATATGTGCAAAAGCTGAATGTCAAAACCGCAAGCTTGGAAACGCCGATTGCAAATCTTTCCGGCGGCAATCAGCAAAAGGTATTGGTGGCACGTTGGCTGTTGACCAATCCAGATATTTTGATTGTGGATGAACCGACCCGTGGCATTGACGTGGGTGCAAAGGCAGAAATTCACACCCTAATCACCAAGCTGGCAGGCGAAGGCAAGGCAATCATTATGATTTCCTCCGAACTGCCCGAGGTCTTGGGCATGGCAGACCGTGTGCTGGTGATGCATGAAGGACACATGACAGGCATGGTGGACCGCAAGGATGCAACATCTGAAATGATTATGAAATATGCAACCGGTGATGTGAACACCGCGAATTGAAGGATAGAAAGAGGGGAACTTTATCATGGGAAACTCACTTGCAGGCAAGAAATCGTTTGATACCAAAAAATTTATCTCCCAGAATTCCATCTGGTTAGTATTGATTTTGATGGTCATCTTAATGCAAATCGCACGACCGGCATTTTTGACCTCTAACAACCTGCGCACACTGTTGGAAGGCGAATCCATCAAGGGTGTGCTGGCATTTGGCATCATGTGGACCATTTTGTCCAAGGGCATTGACTTGGGACCAGGCTCTATCGTATCCTTGGTGGCGGTTATCACCGCGTCCTTGGCGCAGCCGCTGGATGCAGCAAACAAGCTGTTTCCGGGCATGGCACCGCTGCCGGGCTGGGGTGCTGCTTTGGTTGGCATCGCTGTTGGCGCACTGATTGGTGCCATTGTAGGCTGCATCATTGCTTTCACCAAAATTCCACCGTTCATCGCGACCTTGGGTTCACAGCTGATTTGCCGTGCGTTGTCTAAAATCTATTCTTCGCATCCGGTATCCAACCTGAATGACGACTTCCGTATTTTTGCAAAAGGCAAAGTACTGGGTGTCATTCCTGCCATCGTCTTTATCTTCTTGATTTTCTTCGCAATTTCTGGATTTATGCTAACCCAAACCCGTTTTGGTAAGAACATTTATGCAATCGGCGGCAATGACCAAGCGGCACGCGTTGCCGGCATCAATGTCGAAAAGAACCTGATTTTGGTGTACATTTGGAGTGCTGTTTGTGCAGCAGTCGGCGGCATCCTGCTCGCAGCACGTACCGGTTCTGCAGACCCGTCTACCTATGGCTTAAACTATGAACTCGATGCCATCGCAGCGGCAACCGTCGGCGGTACTTCTCACACGGGTGGTGTATGTCGTGTCAGTGGTGTGTTGGCCGGTATTTTGGTGCTTGGTGTCATCAATAACGGCTTGGTGCTTTTGAGCGTCGATGATAATATGACCAACGTCATCAAGGGCTTGATTATCGTGGGTGCTGTTATCATTGATATGCGTAAAAACACCAGAAAAGTTTGATTTTGTCCATATCTCATATTCTCTATTTTCCACTGAAAAGGGGTATGCTCTGTTTGAGCATACCCCTTTCACTTTCCCAAAAGCAACTGCATATGAGCATACTAAAAATGTGCAAGCGCGGGCTTACTTTTGGAAGCAAACGGCAGGAAAAAACCATGATAAAGATAGCTGTACAAAAATTGCATGGATTTAGCAGGGAATTTGACCTGTTTTATGAAAATATCGGTGCATTTCCTGTTGAAAGAAGTCAAATTACGGTGTATACTAAACTCAAGTTATATATGAAAGCAGTAATCTGCGGAGCAGTAGGCTCGGGGATTATAGAGCGTGCAATATTTTGGGAGAAACATTATGCTGACGATTGAAAACCTCAGTTGGAATGCACCCACGGGTGAAGCCATTGTCAAGGGCATCAACTTGACCATTCCGGACAACAAGCTGATTGCAATAACCGGACCCAATGGTGGCGGTAAAACCACGCTGGCCAAGCTGATTGCAGGGCTGGAGCAGCCAAGTGGCGGCAAGCTATATTTAGACGGCGAAGATATTACGGATTGCAGTATAACAGAACGCGCGAAGCGCGGCATGAGCTTTGCATTTCAGCAGCCGGTGCGCTTCAAAGGCATTACCGTGCGAGAACTGCTCTCGATTGCCTCAACACAGCCGCTTTCTGATTGTGAATGTGGCAATTTGCTCAGTCAAGTGGGGCTTTGTGCCTGTGATTATTTGGAGCGCGAAATCAATGCGAGCCTATCTGGCGGAGAAATGAAGCGCATTGAAATTGCATCTGTGCTGGCGCGGCATTCTCGCGTGTCGGTATTTGACGAGCCAGAAGCAGGCATTGACTTGTGGAGCTTTAACAATTTGATTGAAGTATTCAAGGGGCTGCAGGGCGGTCTGAATGGGTCGCTGGTGGTCATTTCCCATCAAGAGCGCATTCTCTCCATTGCTGATGAAATCATCGTGCTAAAAGACGGTGTTGTGGAATGTTGCGGCGGCAGTGAGCTTCTCCCGCAGCTGTTGGAGATGGACTCTGGCTGCAAAAACTGTCCGATGGGGAAAGAGGTTATCAACGCATGAATGAAATTACCAAAGAGCTGCTTCGCTTGGTTGCAGATATTCAAGAGGGCGACAAAATACAGGGCGCTTATAACATCCGTGAGGATTGTAGCAGCGTGGCACGTGCTTCTACAAAAAACATCCAAATTCTTTCCAAAGAAGATGCACCGGGCATTGAGATTCGCGTGGCGCCTGGCACAGTAAAAGAAGTGGCATACATTCCCGCCTGTGTGACGCACGAAAATGTGGATGACTTGGTATACAATGATTTTTATATCGGTGAAGGCGCGGATGTCAAGGTGGTTGCAGGCTGCGGCATTCATACCACAACGGGAGAGCCTGCGCGGCACAATGGTATCCATCGCTTTTTTCTGTCCAAAAATTCGCACGTATTATATCAAGAAAAGCATATTGGCATTGGCAGCAGTGCCGGCAATCGTGCCATTAATCCGGTGACAGAAATTTTTCTGGAGGAAGGCGCGGTGCTGGAGATGGAAACCTCTCAGCTCAGCGGCGTTGACAGCACCGACCGCAAGACAACCGCAACCCTCGGTGCAGGGTCATCGTTGATTGTACACGAGCACCTGCTGACAGAAGGTGAGCAGACGGCAAAAACCGCGTTTACGGTGGAGATTCAGGGAGATGATGCCAGCGTAGATTTGATTTCCCGTTCGGTTGCCAAGGGAAATTCCAAGCAAGAGTATTTCTCCAATCTGGTGGGCAATGCCCGCTGCACAGGACATTCTGAATGCGATGCAATCCTTTCCGAAAATGGAAAGGTCAGTGCAGCGCCGTCCTTGTCGGCGTTTCACCCCGATGCCTCGCTGATTCACGAGGCGGCAATCGGCAAAATTGCGGGAGAACAGCTACTGAAGCTGCAAACCTTAGGGCTGACCGTGGAAGAAGCAGAAGCACGGATTATTGCAGGATTTCTGAAGAATTAGCAACAATACGCTCAAATATACGCGCTCAAACCTGTTGGTCGATGCCATGTGGCTGCACACGCCTGTGCACAGTGGCATAGACTGTGGGTAGGAGGGATGTTTTCATGAGTGTTTGGCTGGAATGCCTGATTGGAATGCTGGCGGCGATTGGTCTGATTTGCATTTTGAAAGCCCTGTATGATGCCCTGTTTGGGGGGTATCTGCGAAGCTGTGCCTATGCAGAGTTGTTTTTATATGGCAGTGGTACAGATGCGGACACGGCGCAGTGGATTTTGGCCGCGGAGCAGGTGCGTAAACTGTATTTCCCAAATCTGCACATCATTTTTGCGGAAAATGGAGAGGCAGATACGCAAGCCTATAATATCGCACAGACGCTTTGTGAGCGTTATCAAGTGGAATATATCGAATGAAATGGTGGATACCCATGCAAGAATTGCAGGAACAAGAACATTTGAGCATATGCGGCACAGTAGAGCAGGTTGTATTTCACAATGAAAGCAATGGCTATGCTGTGCTGCGCTTGCTGACGGAAACGGGGGAAGAACTCACTGCGACCGGCTGCATTCCGAATGTCGCACCCGGCGAGGAAGTGCGTATGCTGGGGCACTGGACCACCCACCCCAGTTATGGGGAGCAGTTTGCCGCAGATACCTTCGAACGCAGCTTGCCCAGCACCTCCCGCGGCATTGAAAGCTATCTGGCATCCGGTTTGATTCGTGGCATTGGCCCCAAGCTTGCCAAACGGATTGCAGATGCCTTTGGAGAAGAAGCGTTCCATATTTTAGAACACGAGCCGGAACGGCTGACCGAGATTCGCGGCATTACCCCGCAGCGTGCGAGGGAAATCGGAAATAGGTTTTGTCAGCAAAGCGAAATGCGGCTGCTGATGGATTTCCTGACCGAAAATGGTTTGCCACTGTCTTTGACACCGGCGCTATATAAACGCAACGGTGCCGATGCGGTAGATGCATTGATGGAGAATCCCTATCTTTTGTGCAATGAAGAGTATGCGGTGGATTTTCAACTGGCGGATAAGCTGGCTGCGAATCTAGGGCTTTCTGAAAGTGAGCCATCTCGCGTTGATGCCGGCATTTTATACACATTGACCTTCAATCTGAATAATGGACATACGTTTATCCCGGTGGAAAAGCTGATTTATGCAACGTGCCGCTTGCTGTCCGATGTTGTTGACATCGAAAAGGATTTGGTAGAAGAGGGCATCACGCGATTGCAGCAAAGAGGCATTTTGGTGCAGGAATATATTTGCAAGCAAGAGGCGGTCTATTTGCGCCCAATGCACGAAGCAGAAACCTATTTGGCAGAGAGCTTGCGGCAAATGGCAAAGCACCAATATACCTTTGCGTTCGATATGGATGAATTGCTCGCCTCGCTCGTGCAGGATGAAAATTTGGTGTATGCACCATTGCAGCAGGAAGCCATTGCGGCGGCGGCGAAGCATGGCGTTGTCATCTTGACAGGTGGACCGGGTACGGGTAAAACGACCACCGTGCGTGGGATGCTGCGTGTTTTTGAGGCATTGGGGCTACAGGTGCAGCTTGCCGCACCAACTGGACGCGCCGCAAAGCGCTTGAGTGAACTGTGTGGCATGGAGGCGAGCACCATTCACCGTCTGCTGGAGGCGGGCTATGGTGCAGGCGGGAAGCTGGCGTTCCAAAGGGGCACATCCAATCCGTTGGAGTGTGATGTGGTGATTTTGGACGAGGTTTCCATGGTAGACATTCGGCTGATGCAGGCAATGGTAGAAGCACTGCCGTTGGGGACACGCTTGGTGTTGGTGGGAGATGCAGATCAGCTGCCGCCGGTGGGGCCTGGAAACTTTTTGCGAGATTTGCTGAATTCTGGACAGATTCCAACCACCCACTTGACCGAAATTTTCAGACAAGCGCAAAAAAGTGACATTGTCATGAATGCACACGCCATCAACCAAGGCAAAATGCCGCAGTCCTCGGGCAAAGATGGTGATTTCTTTTTGATTAAAAAGGGCAATCCGGAAGAGGTGCTGGAGTTGGTGACCTCGCTATGCCGCGACCGATTGCCGAATTACTATGGCTTTCAGTCCGCACAAATTCAGGTGCTGTCCCCCTCAAAGCGGCATGGAGCAGGTACCCATGCGCTCAATCGTGTGCTACAAACGGCACTGAATCCGCAATCGGCGGGCAGAGCGGAAACCCGCTTTGGAGAAACCGTCTTTCGGGTGGGGGACCGCGTGATGCAGATTCGCAACAATTATGACATATTGTGGGAAACGCAGGATGGCGAAGCCGGCATGGGGATGTTCAATGGCGACATTGGAGAAATCGCGCAAATTTTTCCGCAGCAGGAATGTCTGGTGGTTGCATTTGATGGGAAAATAGCGACCTATACGTTTGATATGCTGGGCGAATTGGAGCTTGCCTATGCCATGACGGTGCACAAGGCGCAGGGCAGTGAGTTTGACGCCGTTGTGCTGGTGTTGGCGGCGGGCATTTCCAAGCGTCTGCTGACGCGCAACATCCTATATACTGCCATCACACGTGCACGCAAGCTGCTTGTCATTGTGGGCACGAACGAAGTGATTGCACACATGGTGGATACGAAGAGCAAAGGGCGGCGATATAGTGCACTGCGGGTGCGGTTGGCATCGACAGAGGAACTCCAATGCGAATCCTAACGGCACTGTTGTTTCCGCCGCGCTGCATCTTTTGCCACTGCTTTTTGGCGGTGGCAACGCAAGAAATGCTGTGTGCGCAGTGCGCGGCAGGGTTGACAGCGTATCGGTGGGCGCAGCCGTTTTCCTTGCCGTACACCGATGGCTGTGATGCGGCGTTTCAGTACCGCGGCGCGGTGCGGGATGTTATTCACCGCTATAAATATCGGCATGCAAAGCACTATGCAGCATGGTTTTCGGAGCAGTTGCAAGCCGTGCTTGCAGAGCATCTGCAGGTGTGGCGGCCGGACTGCATCACCTATGTGCCATCCGGTTTTTTGCGGTATCATGTGCGAGGATATAACCAAAGTGCGCTGATTGCGCACCGCTTGGCAAAGCGCTTTGCGTTGCCGTGCAAACCCCTGCTGCGCAAGCGGTTTTGGGTGGGGCATCAGGTCGGCAGAACCTCAGAGGAGCGGCAGACAGCTGCGCGGCAAGCCTTTTATCCGCGCAGAAATCTGCAAATGCAGGGCAAACGCATCCTTTTGATTGACGATGTGATTACAACCGGTGCGACAGTGTCGGCGTGCAGCCAAGCACTGCGGCAAACAGGGTGCGAACGGATATTCGTACTGTCGATTGCCAGGGCGCAGGCAGGCGGTTCAAGACGATAAAAAAGTTTCCTATTTGCGAAAATTCACAATCAGATACTTGCAAAAATAAATAAATCAGATATAATAAATAATAGTATGCTTTGACTGGCACTTTTCTCTGCATTGTCAAATTTAAGCAGAACAACAGATTTTTTGATTGATTGTATATAGGGGTGGCTACTATGTTTTTCTCGAGCGATATTGGAATCGATTTGGGCACGGCGTCCGTGCTGGTTTATGTCAAAGGAAAGGGCATCGTGCTCAATGAGCCTTCTGTCGTCGCAGTGGACAAACAGTCGGGCAAGATTTTGAAGGTTGGTGCAGATGCACAGCGGATGCTTGGTCGAACCCCTGGCAATATTGTTGCAATCCGTCCGCTGCGTGAGGGCGTTATTTCCGACTATGAAATGACCGAACGCATGATTAAGGAATTCATTCGCAAAGTCCTTGGATTTCGCTTGTTTAAGCCGAATATTGTCATGTGCGTGCCGTCCATTATCACAGAGGTGGAAGAACGCGCGGTCATTGATGCCGGCACACAGGCGGGTGCGAAGCGGGTCTTTTTAATTGAAGAACCGGTTGCGGCAGCGATTGGCGCGGGCATTGAAATCGAAAAGCCGAACGGCAATATGATTGTGGACATCGGCGGCGGCACCACAGACGTGGCTGTCATTTCTCTGGGCGGCATTGTAGAATCCACCTCCATCAAAATTGCAGGTGATAAGTTTGATGAAGCGATTGTGAAATACATTCGCCGTAAGCATAATGTGCTGATTGGTGAACGCACTGCCGAAGAAATTAAAAAGCAAATTGGCTGTGTATATCCGCGTCCAGAAGAGGCTTCTATGGAAATCAAGGGTCGCTGCCTGATGACAGGTCTGCCGCGCGTCTTTACCGTCACTTCTGAGGAAGTGCTGGATGCTTTTGAAGAAGTGACCACGCGTATTGTGGAAGCCATTCACTATGTATTGGAACGTACCCCACCGGAACTGGTCGGTGACGTATCTGCGAATGGTATTGTGATGACCGGTGGCGGTGCGATGGTTTGGGGCTTTGACAAGCTTGTTGCAGCAAAGACCGGCATCCCCACCCGTGTGGCAAAGGATGCAGTTTCCTGCGTGGCATATGGCACAGGGCACTGTCTGGACAATCTGACCATCATGCAGGATGGCACGATTAACCTTTCTCGTCGCCGTCAGATGATGAACTGATTGACGGAATCGTCATTTCAAACGATGTCGTGGTTTGATACCATGGCATCGTTTTTGTGTTTGCAGAAAATGTGCGGTTTCTTGCTGCACCATGGGGGCGAGCGTCCAGAGTGCCAGTAAATTTGGAAATGCCATGGGGGCAGCGAATATGTCAGCGGCAATCAGCAAGTGCTGAAAGGGGAAGCAGGTGCTGAGCAGCATGGCTGCCAGCAGCGTACGTCGATACCAAATTTCTGCCGTTTTTTGTGCGGTCAAATAGCGCAGACAGGTGAGCCCATAAAATCCCCAGCCCAGCACCGAGGTGATGGAGAGAAAAACGACCATAATGCCCACCCAGAGGGGAGCGTGGCGGTGCAAAACACCGGAAAACGCCTGTGTAGTGAGGGTCAAACCGCTTGCGCCAGAGCCTAGGACACCAGAGGTCAAGACAACGAGCGCTGTCAGCAGACAAATCACGCACGTGTCGATGAATACCTCCACAGCACCCAAAAGACCTTCTGCAACGGCATTTTGACAGGCTGCCGAACCGTGTGCAAGGGGTGCACTGCCCAAACCGGCTTCGTTGGAAAACACCCCTTTGGCAAATCCGTTGATAACAGCCTGTGAGGTCAATGTGCCTAAGATACCGCCTTGCATCGCTGCAGGATGCAGTGCCTCGTGTACGATTTGCTGCAATGCGGCAGGAATCTTATCCGCGTTGGCATGGAGTGCAATGCCGCATAAGATGAAGTAGAGCAGCAGGAGAAGCGGTACGATAAGGCTAGCCGCCGCCGCAATGCGGCTTTTGCCGCCAGATAAGACAGGCGCAATCAAAAACGCGGCAATGCTGCTAATCAAGAGCGGGGAAAGCGGCAGGACGGCGTGGGTCGCCTCTGTCAAGGCACTGGTTTGGGTCATTGCCCCCATGGTGAGAGAAGCCGCGATACAGACCACACAAAAAAATTGAGCGGACCTGTGCCACCCCAAGCCGCGAGAAAGATACAGCATAGGTCCCCCCAATAGCTGTCCATCTTTTGTGTGCACCTGAAAGCGTACCGCCAGTACGATTTCGGAAAATTTGGTTGCCATTCCCAAAAAAGCGGCGAGCAGCATATAAAAGATTGCGCCTGCCCCGCCGAGCGTCAACGCCACGGAAACACCGGCGAGATTTCCGATGCCTAAAGTGCCGCCCAATGAAGTCGACAGGGCTTGCAGGGGAGAAATGCCAGAAGGCTTGCTGGTGTTTTTGTCGCGTAATTGCCTGATAAAGGCGGGAATACACCAGAGTTGCACAAAACCTGTCCGTATGGAGAGGTATAGTCCTGTGCACAGCATCAGTAAGATGGTAAATGGTCCCCACAAAATATTCCGAAGCCACAAAATCAAGTCCATAAAACAATACCCCCTCGCACAAGTATATGGGCGACAGGGGTAGGAACATGATGATTTTTTTGCAGAGATATGATATACTGGCTGCAAAGTATCGTTTGGAAGAGGGAGCAATGACATGGACACCGAGCAGGAAAAGTTTATGAAAGCCGCGATAAAATTGGCGCAAAAGGCTGCTGATGAGGGAGAAGTTCCGGTTGGCTGTGTGGTGGTTTGCGATGGGAAAATAGTAGGTCGTGGCAGAAATCGCCGTGAAACGAAAAAAAATGCGCTGTGCCATGCAGAAATTGAAGCGATTGACAAGGCCTGCAAAAAGCTGGGGGGATGGCGGCTGCATCGCTGCGATTTGTATGTTACATTGGAGCCTTGCCCGATGTGTGCAGGTGCCATTGTCAATGCGCGGATTCAAACGGTGTATTATGGTGCGGCGGATGAAAAAGCAGGCGCCTGCGGTACATTGGTCAATTTGTTTGCTTGTGGATTCAATCATAAACCAGTGGTGGTAGGCGGGCTCTTGCAGCAAATCTGTGCAGCGCTGCTGACTGATTTTTTCAAACAGTTGCGACAGCGTAAAAAAGAAGAAAAACGGAAAAAAAGCGAGAAATTATAGAAAAAATCCGCCTTTTCACGTGAGTGCACGTCGAAAGGGCGGATTTTTGGAGGGTTACGATGCATTTGGATGCTGTAAAACGCGCTTCCATTCTGAAAGCGTGCAGCAAAGCTGCTCTGCGGCAATGGTGCGTACCGTGCCATCGGTCAGCACGGCGGAAAATGGCGTGTGTTTGACAATGGCTTGCGTGAGTTCTGCATCAGAAACCCACACCAGACAAGCCACCTCAGGTCCTGCGGTGAAGCTTGGCGGAGCATCGGTATACCATGCAAAAGAAGTGGTGACTTCATCGTCTAAAAAATCGACCTTACGCACGGTTTTGTGGTGAAATTCCGTGATTTGCTGCAGGGCATCGGCAGGCAAAACCAAGCCGCTTTCCTCCCGCAGTTCCCGTGCCGCTGCATCGCAAAGTGCTTCGCCCGGGTCAACGTGCCCTGTTGCCGTCCAATCGAACGCACCTGGCAGCAGGGGACGGTCAAAGCCGCGCTGCTGCAGCCATATGCCTGAAACGCCATCGCGCACCTCTCGCACCAGAACGTGCACCACACGATGGCGCAGACCAAAGCGATGCACCAGCGCACGCTCCAGTACCCCGCAGGGCTGCATACGGCTGTCATAAACGGTCAGGCATTCACGGTCTGGTCGTGCGGATTGTGCGGCAAGTGCACATTTTTCTGCATGGGAGAGGCGTTTTAAAGCAGCTTCCCGCCGCATTGCCTCACTGCGGGTGGGATAAGCTTCGCAGTGAATGAGGGTCACAGGACGGCGGCTCTTGGTATATTTCGCACCTGCCGTGCCAGCGTTGTGCGCAGTCATGCGGCGGGTAATGTCGGTTGTCCAACCGCTGTAAATCGTGCCGTCCGCACAGGCAAGCAAATAAACATAATTATGTGCCGTGTGGACTTGGTGTTGTGCGGTGTGCGGTAAGGGGGGTGTCATCGTAGAAGTGTTCATTGTGCCAACCTATAAATCTTTAGAATGCGTTCCTTATCCATTGCACCATAGCAGGAGGGAACGGTTTTGGTGTTGTTTGCGGTGGTCAAGTCTGCAATTGCATCATAATCAGCAGACGAAATGCCAAGTTCGCCCATGGTGGTGGGCATGCCGAGGGCTTTGAAGTAGGATTCCATTGCAGTGATGCCCATTTGCGCTGTGTGTTCGGGATGCTCGGTATCCATTTCACAATCCCAAACCCGTGCGGCAAGCTGTGCAAAGCGCAGCGGGTCTTGCAAATACACTTCTTTTGCCCAAGCAGGGAATAGCACACTTAAACCTGCGCCGTGCGCCACATGGTCATGCAGACCTGAAATGTCATGCTCTAGTTTATGCACCGTGAACGCATAGGAACTGCCGCAGCCGGTGAGCCCGTTGTGCGACAAGGACGATGCCCACATCAGCGTGGCACGTGCAGTATAATCGGCAGGATTTTTCATGGCGGCAAGCCCTGCATCCCGCACGGCAAGAAGCAGACCCTCTGCCAGACGGTCGGTCAAATCCCCGCCGCCGGTAGGGGTGCAGTATCGCTCTAAGGTGTGCATCATGATGTCTACCACGCCGCAGCCGGTTTGAAAGGGTGAAACCGTGAAAGTGAGCGTGGGGTCTAAAAAGGAAATCAGCGGGCGGTTTAGTTCCGTGGTTAGTCCTCTCTTTAACTGCAGGGTATCGTGGGTCAGCACGCAGGAATTGCTCATTTCACTGCCTGCGGCAGACAGCGTCAAAACCGTGCCGAAGGGGGTGGTTTTTTCAGGAAGTGCGCCTTTGGCAATATAATCATCCCATGGGTCGCTGTCATTGGCATAGCCGTGCGCAATGGCTTTGGTCGAATCAATCACCGAACCGCCGCCCACCGCCAACAGGAAATCCAACTGTGTCTGTCGGCAGAGCGCAATGCCTTCCCGCACAAGAGAAACCTTGGGATTTGGCAAAACACCGCCGAGCAATACGGTTTGCAAGCCGGCTTGGTGTAAATTTGCAACGATTGCATCTAAAAGACCGGAACGCTGCACACTGCCGCCGCCGAAGTGCACAAGCACTTTGGAAGCACCGCGCGTGCGCAATTCTGCACCGATTTGATGCGTGACACCACGGCCGAAGAGCACCTTGGTCGGGGTGTTGTAAATAAAGTTCTGCATCAACCTCACCATCCGTTTCGTGTAGTAATATAACCCTATCTTATACGCTTGCTCGACACTTGTCAAATGGGGGAATTGGGCGTAAAATAATCTTGTTTGAAAATCAACATTCTAAGAACCTGTATTCACAACGGCGAACCGCCATATTTGAGAAATCTTTTCTGCCATACGGCGTTAAAAAACCTTGGAATACGCCAAGTCCACCAGTGGATTTTCTCGCACTGACGTGCTCACCTCATATTCCTGCATCTTTTTGCCTTGCCTTGCAAAAAATCTTTCCCAAATTCATCGGCTCTCGTTTGTGAATACAGCTTCTAAAAGGAGGATTTCTTTTGCAGCATACATCTACGTTTACTTTGATGCGCCGTTTTACACCCTATTTCAGGAAATACCACGGTGTATTGGCACTGGATTTATTCTGTGCATCCTTGACCGCCCTGTGTGATATTATTTTGCCGATTTTGGTGCGCAGACTGGCGCAGCTGGGCATGGGAGATATGGCACAGCTGACCGCGCAAACCATTTTCGGCGTGGCAGGCATTTATCTAGCACTGCGGCTGATTGATGTGGTGGCATCGTATTTTATGGCAAATGTGGGACATGTCATGGGGGCGAAAATCGAAACCGATATGCGGTCGGCATTGTTTTCCCATTTGCAGGAATTGCCGTTTTCCTACTATAGTACCACTAAGGTGGGGCAGCTGATGGCGCGCATCACGGGCGATTTGTTTGACGTGACCGAATTTGCACACCATTGTCCGGAGGAATTTTACATCGCAGGCTTGAAAATAGCGGTCGCCTTTGCGGTGCTGTGTAGCATCAATGTGCCGCTGACGCTGATGATTTTTGCAGTGGTGCCCTTTATGGTCATTGGCGCAGGCATCCTCAATCACCGTATGCGTAAGACCTTTCGCAAGAATCGTGTGCAGGTCGGTGAGGTCAATGCACAGGTGGAGGATTCGCTGCTAGGCATTCGTGTGGTCAAATCGTTCACAGGGGAAGCGCGCGAGATTGAAAAATTTGAGCAGGGCAATCAAAATTGGCTGGAGATTAAGAAGGAAAATTATCATTGGATGGGCGCATTTACCGCAACCACGCGCACCTTTGACGGCTTGATGTATCTGGTGGTGATTTTGGCAGGCGGATGGTTTATGCAGGGCGGCAGCATCAATCCTGCCGATTTTATGGCATATCTGCTGTATGTTACCACGCTGCTGGCAACGATTCGCCGTATTGTAGAGTTTGCCGAGCAATTTCAGCGCGGGATGACGGGCATTGAACGATTTTTTGAGGTGATGGACGTAGTACCAGAGATTCAAAACCCTAAACATCCAGTGGAATTGCAAAATGCCAAGGGTGAAATTGGGTTTGAGCGGGTAGCCTTTGCCTATCAGGATGATTTGGACACGCCAGTGCTTTCTCATGTGGATTTACACATTCGAGCGGGGGAAAATGTGGCATTGGTAGGGCCTTCCGGCGGCGGAAAAACGACCTTGTGCAATCTAATCCCGCGGTTTTACGATGTCACAGAAGGACGCGTGACCGTAGATGGGCAGGATGTGCGCACGCTGTCATTGGATTCCCTGCGCCGTCAAGTCGGCGTGGTGCAGCAGGACGTATATCTATTTGCAGGAAGCATTTTTGAAAACATTGCCTATGGGAAGGAAGGCGCAACCCAAGCCGAAGTGGAACAGGCGGCAAAGCTGGCGGGCGCGCATGATTTTATTATGGATACGCCAAATGGCTACCAGACATTTGTGGGTGAGCGTGGCGTGCGACTGTCCGGCGGGCAGAAACAGCGCATTTCGATTGCACGGGTCTTTTTGAAAAATCCGCCGATTTTACTGCTGGATGAGGCAACCAGTGCGCTGGACAATGAGAGCGAGCGGGTGGTGCAGCAGTCGCTGGAGCGGCTGGCGGTGGGGCGCACAACGCTCACCATTGCACACCGCTTGTCGACCGTGCGCGGAGCGGATCGCATCATTGTATTGACGGCAGACGGCATTGCCGAGCAGGGCACACACGAAGCATTAATGCAGCAAGGTGGCATTTATGCCAATTTGATTGCCATGGCACAAGGATGAAAAAAGCACGCAGAACACAAGGGTTCTGCGTGCTTTTTGGTGTTGGCGCATCGGTTTCCTTAGGTCAGTCGATTCCAGATGGCATACACTTTGTTTTCCAAATTCAAGAGGATTTGCGCAAATTGTGCGCGGGTAATGTTGTCTTGCGGGTTAAAGTTGCCCAGGTCGTCGCCGTTGATGAGGTCTGCCATGGAGCAAAACGAAATGCCATTGTATGCCCAAGTGGAGATGCTGGCAACATCATCGTAGGATTCGACAATAGATGCACTGGAATAGGTGGTATCCCCATAACCGATTATTAGACAATAGCGCATCATAATGGTGGCAAGCTCTTGGCGGGTCACCAAATTTTTGGGAGAAAGTGCGTGATTGCTGTCCCCCAGAAAAATATCCGCAGCAACACAATAGGAAAGCCCAGGCAGGCAGTCTGCGCTGATGGCGCTGTAATCAGACATGGTTTTCAGTTCGGCAGTGCCGTCAGGAATCGACATGCTGCGCGCCGTGGCATCCAAATATAAAATTTTTGCAATTTTTTCACGTGTCAATGCGGTATTGGCGGAAAAATTGCCGTTGATGTCAGACATCAGACCGTAATCCAGCACATATTTTGCGGCATCCCAATACCAAACGCCGTTTGGCACATCCTCCGGCATGGTAATGTTTGTGCTGGTGTTGGTGCGCTGGATGGAGGTGCCTGTGATGGCTAGGGCAGGCAAAATGCTGATAGAACCGATGATAATTCCCATGAGCAAGGCAAGAAATCGCTTTTTCATAAAGTGACCGTTCCTTTCTGTGACACAAATCCCAATGCAATCTATTTTATATCCTCATTATACTACAGGTGTTTGGTACAGGGCAAGTACTATCCACAGGTTGTTGAAAATGCCTGTGGATAACCCTGTGGATATGTGGATAACTTTTTGTATAGTACGCAAACGGCGGATTGTGATTTCGATATTTTGGATTTACAAGCTGTATAATTGGATGAATTTTTCCAGATAAAATAGGGGGCAAACTGCATATCTCACAGAAACATGGGGCAATCTATACAAAACTATCAAAACAGGAGGAACAGACCCATGAGCAGTGAGGATAATACCAAATTGGATACAGAAGACAAGGAAGACAGCAGTGTGCGGCAGGCAGGGTCTATCACCACCAGCAACACCAAAGGGTCGCTGCACTGCATTACGATTATTGGGCAAATTGAAGGGCATATGGAGCTGCCGGCACAGACCAAAACCACAAAATATGAACATATATTGCCGCAGATTACAGCGGTGGAGGAATCGGATGAAATCGATGGACTGCTGATTTTGCTCAATACGGTTGGCGGAGATGTGGAAGCAGGGCTTGCGATTGCAGAGCTGATTGCAGGCATGAAGAAGCCAACGGTTTCCCTCGTGCTGGGCGGCGGGCATTCCATTGGCGTGCCGCTGGCGGTTGCCGCACAGCACAGCTTTATTGCCGCATCTGCCACGATGACCATTCATCCCGTGCGCATGACGGGTATGGTGGTAGCAGTGCCGCAGACCTATGCTTATTTTCAGAAAATACAAGAGCGGATTGTTGGGTTTATTACGGCGCATTCCAATATTTCTGAGCAGGAAATTACAAGGATGATGATGGAAGTCGGAGAGTTATCCACAGACGTGGGGACAATTATCAATGGCGGGCAAGCGGTGGAATGCGGACTGATTGATGCGGTGGGCACCCTGTCAGATGCATTGGAATGCCTGCACCAGATGGTAAAACAGCGCAAGGAACAGCCGTAGGCGGCATCCGCTGCACGCTTTGCAATCTGCAGGGCAAGCACGGAAAGCACAGTGCACAAAGGTAATGCTGCGATTGCGTTTGCAATTTTTCTTGAAAAATGTGAAAAAGAAGGGTTATAGAGCGAAAAGACACGCTGCGCTGCAAGATGTGTTTCATTGGAAATTTACCGAATTTAGCATAATGCATAAATTATATGCAAAAAATTATCATGTTTGATGAATTTCTTTCCTACGCTTGTTTTGCTGTTTTTGAAGCCTTATAATGAAGACAAATATCTCTGTTTGGAACGGTAAAGAAAAAGTGAAGGTAAAAGGAGTTTTTAAAATGGCGAATCTTCGTATTGGTGTGGTTGGCTGTGGACGTATCGGAAAGCTGCATATTGATAATTTAATCAATGCAATTTCTGGCGTAGAGGTCACTGCCGTTGCCGATCCTATGATCGACAAATCTGGTGCACGTGCATGGTGCGAGCAGCGCAATATTCCCAACATTTCTGCCGATTATATGGATGTTATCAACAATGCAGATGTAGACGCTGTGTTTGTTTGCTCATCCACAGATACCCACTCTATCATTTCTCTGGCAGCAGTCAACGCGGGCAAGCACGTTTTCTGCGAAAAGCCGGTGGACTATGATATTGACAAGATTAAGGCTGTCATGCAGGCAGTGGATGAAAAGGGCGTCAAGTTCCAGGTGGGCTTCAACCGTCGCTTTGACCACAACCACAAGGCAGTTGCAGATGCTGTGAAGAACGGCACCATCGGCGATCCGCATATCGTCATCGTGTCCTCTCGTGACCCGGAGCCCCCCCCGTCCTCTTATGTGGCAGTTTCCGGCGGTATCTTCTATGATATGATGATTCATGACTTCGACATGGTGCGCTACGTTACCGGCTCTGAAGCAGTGGAAATTTCTGCAGTTGGCTCTTGCCTCGTCAACCCGAAGCTGCAGGAAGAGTCCGGCATTCCGGACGTTGACACCGCTGTGGTTACCATGAAGATGGCAAACGGCTGCATCGCGGTTATCAATAACTCCCGTCAGGCAGTGTATGGCTATGACCAGCGCGTGGAAGCATTTGGCTCTAAGGGTATGGCTTCTGATGCAAACGATTTGATGAACACCACCACGGTTGTCACCAAGGACGGCGCACACAGCGAAAAGCCGCTGTGGTTCTTCTTGGAGCGTTACAACACTGCATTCATTGAGCAGGTGAAGTGCTTCGTAGATTCCATTGTGAACGATAAGCCGGTTGTCGTTGGCGCAATCGATGGCTTGCGTCCGGTGCTGATGGCAGCGGCTGCAACCGAATCCTGCCGCAACGGCGGCGTATATGTAAAGATTCCGGAATAAGGTCTTTACACAGACGTGTCTGCTTTTTAAAAACTGGAAACCCTGTTAAGAGCAATCTTGACAGGGTTTTTTGCGTAAAAAATAGGCGGACTGCATAGTTTTGAAACAAAAATATCAGGAAATATCTACAAAATATGCAAAGAATGCGCTAGACAGTACGGGCATTTATTTGATAAGATAGATGCAACTGAACATCCAAACAAGTAAGAAGGGCTGCGCCACTGCGGAGAAAGCGCAAAATGAGGTTGTATACATGGTGAAAAAATTAAGTGCCTACATCAAAGGATATGAAAAATCGGCGTGGCTTGCACCGCTGCTTTGTATTTTAGAGGTGTTGTGCGAACTGTGCCTGCCGCTTTTGATGGCACGCATTATCAATTATGGCATACAAGGTGACGGTGGTATGCAGGACATTCTCAAAACAGGCGCGCTGATGGTGTGCATTGCGCTGGGTTCTATGGCAAGCGGGGTGTTGGCGGCAAAATTTGCGGCAACGGCGAGTCAGGGGTTTGGCGCAAACTTGCGGCGCGCGATTTTTAACCATGTGCAGACGTTTTCATTTGCCGATATTGACCGATTTTCTTCGGCATCTTTGATTACGCGCATGACAAATGATGTGAATACCATCCAAATGACCTTTAATATGAGCTTGCGCATTGTAACCCGGGCGCCCGTAATGCTGCTGGCGGCACTGGTGGTTTGCGTTAAAATCAACCGTCGGCTGACGCTGCTGCTTCTTGGGGTCATTTTGGTCATGAGTCTTTTGATTGGGCTGCTGATTCGGATGTGCAGCAAGCTATTTGTCATTTATCAGACCAAAATTGATGCGCTGAACCACACGGTGCAGGAAAATTTGATTGCCATTCGTGCAGTCAAAGCATTTGTGCGCGCCACACATGAAAAGCAAAAATTACGCGCGGCGAATGATGCACTGATGCAGGCGGGCATTCGTGCATCCGGACGTGTGGTGCTGCACCAGCCGATTATGATGCTGTCCTTTTATGCTGCTATCATCGGCGTGCTGTGGGTAGGCGGGCAAGATGTGATGCAGGGCGTCATGCCGATTGGAGATTTGGCATCGTTTATTGCCTATATTGCACAGATTCTGATGAGCGTGATTATGTTGGCGATGAGCTTGATTGCGCTGACGCGTGCCATTGCCTGCGTACGCCGTGTGGTGGAAGTGCTGGATACGGTGCCGAGCATTGAGGATGCAGCGGATGCCTTGCAGATGCAGCTGCCTGCCGCAAAGGGGAAAATTGAATTTTTGGACGCTTCGTTTCGGTATACGGCATCGGGAACGGGAGATGATGTGCTGTCGCATATCCATTTGACCATAGAGCCAGGGGAATTTGTTGCCATTATCGGCGGCACTGGCGTGGGAAAATCTTCGCTTGTCAACTTGATTCCACGCTTTTATGATGTGACCGGTGGAGAAGTGCGCATTGACGGAAAAAATGTCAAGGAATATCCCATTGCGGCATTGCGCCAGCGCATCGGCATGGTGTTGCAGAACAATGTGTTGTTTTCCGGCACGATTCGGGAAAATCTCTGCTGGGGACGGGAGAATGCAGACGATGCGGCACTGCTGCAAGCGGTAACGGATGCGCAGGCATATAATTTTATTCAAGCCCTGCCGGATGGCTTTGAAACGCATATTGAGCAGGGTGGGGTCAATCTGTCCGGCGGACAAAAGCAGCGTTTGTGCATTGCCCGCGCGATGTTGCGCAAGCCTGCCATTTTGATTTTGGATGATTCGACCAGTGCGGTGGATTCCACCACAGAAAGCGCGATTCGGACATCGTTTCGGCAGAATTTTAAAGATACAACCGTGGTTTTGATTGCACAGCGCATCAGCTCAGTGCAATATGCCGATAAAATCGTGATTTTGGACGATGACCACATCGCTGGCATGGGTACGCATGAGACGCTACTTGCAGAAAACAAAATCTATCAGGAAATTTACCAGTCACAGCAGGAAGGCGGGTGTGCGTAATGGCAGAGCAGACGAGTCAAAGCAGGCAGGGGACGCGTGGTCCACGCATGGGGATGGGACACGGTCCGGGCGGACGCGGCGGATTTGAAAAGCCCAGAAATGTACGCAGCACCATCAAACGCTTACTCACCTATTTGGTGCAGAAAAAATACCTGTTGCTGCTGGTTGCGGCGTGTGTCATCCTATCCAGTATGGGCAGTGTGGTCGGTTCCTATCTGTTGCGTCCGATTTTGAATACATTGGTGGAGAATGTGCCCGTGGCAGAAAAGCTGCCACAGGTGGCGCAGCTGTTGCTGCTGTTGCTGGGGATTTATTTGCTCAGTGCGCTTTGCACCTTTATACAAGCGCGCACCATGGTGTCATTGGCGCAGAAGAGCACCAATGCGCTGCGCCGCGATGTGTTTGACAAGCTGCAGGAATTGCCGCTGTCGTATTTTGATGCACATACCCATGGCGAACTGATGAGCCGACTTTCCAATGATGCAGATAACGTGCAAACCGCGTTGGAGCAAAGTGTGGTGGCAATCACCTCAAGCAGTGTGCTGTTCCTTGGCATTATTTTTGCCATGCTGTACATCTCGCCAGGGCTGTTTTTGGTAACACTGTTGGTGGTTGTGGCAGCACTGCTGTCGTTTAAAATCCTCGGGGGGAAAAGCCAAACGTATTATCGCAAGCAGCAGGCAGCGATTGGTGCACTCAATGGCAATATTCAAGAAATAATAGAAGGTCTCAAGGTAGTAAAGGCATTTACGCACGAAGAAACCGCCAAAACAGACTTTGCGCAGCTTAATGAAGCCTATCGGCAAGCAGCAACACACGCCAATTTTTATGCAGGGGCAACGATGCCGGCGACATCGAATATTTTCAACATTGGCTTTGCATTGACGGCGACAGTCGGCGGCTTGATGACCCTCGTGGTGGGGCTGGATGTCGGTGGTCTGGTGTCTTATTTGCAATTTTCCAGACAGTTAATGCAGCCGCTTGCCCAGATGTCCCAGCAGATGAATATGACCTTGTCCGCACTGGCCGGTGCAGAGCGGATTTTTGAGCTGATGGACAGCACGCCCGAGGTGGATGCAGGCACGGTTACATTGGTGCCCATTGAAAAAACCGCGGAGGGCACATGGACGATACAGGAAACAGGGCACACACAGCATTGGGCATGGAAAGTGCCGAAAAACGGAAAAATGCACTTGGTACCAGTCATGCAGGGAGAAGGAAATACACTGGTTGAGGTCGAGCGGGAAAACGCACAGGGCGTATGGGCGTGGAAGTATCCCGACCATACGGGCAAGCTGCAGCTGCACCGCGTGTACGGTGCGGTGCAGACGGATGCGGAGGGGTATTATCTGAGCGAGCTGAAAGGTGCAGTACGGTTGACAGATGTCGATTTTGCATATGTGCCTGGAAAACCAGTGCTGAAAGAAGTGTCGGTTTTTGCAAACCCAGGGCAGAAAATTGCGTTTGTGGGCTCGACAGGTGCGGGGAAAACCACCATTACCAATCTTATCAATCGCTTTTACGAAATTGAACAGGGGATGTTGACCTATGACGGCATGGATGTACGGGAAATCCAGAAGGCATCGCTGCGTGCTTCGTTGGGGATGGTGCTACAGGACACGCATCTGTTTACAGGCACCATTCTGGAGAATATTCGGTATGGACGGCTGGAAGCGACCGATGCAGAGTGTGTGGCGGCTGCCAAAACCGCCAATGCAGACAGCTTTATTCGGCGTTTGCCAAATGGTTATCAGACACTGGTGAGTGGGGATGGGGTCAACCTTTCGCAGGGGCAGCGGCAGCTGCTGGCGATTGCGCGCGTTGCGGTGGCAGACCCGCCTGTCATGGTGCTGGATGAGGCAACCTCTTCGATTGATACCCGTACGGAGCAGTTGATTGCCGATGGCATGGATGCGCTCATGCGTGGGCGCACGGTGCTGGTCATCGCACATCGCCTGTCAACGGTGCGCAATGCAGATTGTATTGTGGTGATAGAACAGGGAAAGGTTGCAGAAAAGGGCAATCATCAGCAGTTGTTGCAGCAGCAAGGGCGGTATTATCAGCTATACACCGGACAATTTGAACTGACATAAAGCCAGCGGTATCGTGGCAGAAAACACACGTGGGAGCACTGTAAGCAATGCGTCAAGTGGGATATAAATTTTTGCAAAGGCTTGAAAACGGTGGACGATTTTAACCGAGTATGCTATAATACTAGAACAAAAGCAAAGCAAAAAGACAGAAATGATGAATCGTTGCAACAACAGCACAGACCGCAAAAAAGGGGGGTTCAAAATGAAAGCAGAGCAGCTGCGTGACATGACAAATATGTTAGACATCAGTGAAACAAAGGACAAATATCTTACCTTTTGGGCCGGAGAACGGATTTTTGGCGTTTCTATTGCGGATGTTGTGCAGATTGTGCAGATGCAGCCCTTTACAGAGGTGCCAGAGTTTCCGGACTATGCAAGGGGTATCATTACACTGCGCGGCAGCATTATTCCCATTGTCGATGTGCGAAAGCGATTTCACATGCCGGACAGAGAATATGATGACCGCACCTGCATCATCGTGTGCAGCATTGCGGGCGATTATTTGGGGTTTATTGTCGACCGTGTGGACGAAGTCACCTTTATTTCGCAAGAGGAAATTGCCCAGCCGCCGTCAATCGCAGAAACTGATATGGCAGATTACTTGATGGGTGTGAGTCAGCGAGAACAGCACCTGATTTTATTGATGGATATGAAAAATTTTTTAACACAAAAACAGAGAGACAAGTTAAAACAGACGATGTAGCCACAATTTTAAGATTGCGGCACATCGAATCAAAAGAGCCATGTGCCCGCAAATGTGGGCATATGGCTCTTTTTTATGTAAAAGGGATGAAAAGTATGTAAAGCGAATACGAGGAAAACCGAGTGCAAGCAAGAAGGATACAGATAGGCTGGGAGGATATACACAATGGAACTGGAAAATATGCAGGGCTTTGGCAAGCGCGGTGCGGGGTTTACCGATTGGGGTAAAAAAGCGGAAAAAATCAGAAGATGGAATAAGCGGAAAAGGGACTGGCAGCAGATGCGGAAAAAAGGAACGCAGTGGGCGGCGCAGCTGAAAAACAGGGTGCAGCGGCATATCCAGACGCAGCGGGCAAAAAGCGCACAAGAGCAGCCGTCCGGTGGCACGCAGACACTGCAAACGAAAACCACCGTAAAGGCAAAAATCAAGCGTGCCAATATCCTCATCATGACGGTTGGTCTGGTGAGCGTTGGCGTGCTGGCAAGCAGCATCGGATATATTGCAACCAAAAGAACCGTGGCAGATGACATGGTGGCAACAGCGCAGATTTCAGCCGATTTGGTGAAGTATAAATTGAAAACCACGATGACGGTGGTTGAAACACTGGGCACGTTGGAAAAATTGGCAAGCGACAGCAGTGCGGTGCTGGACAAAAAGCACATCTTAGAAGATTATATGCGCTATTATAACTGGTATCGGATTGATTATTATGCGCCAAATGGGAAAAGTATTTTTTATGATGCGGTTGATGTTGCGGAGCAACCGTATTTTCAAACGGCACTTTCGGGCATGTCAGCGATTGGAGACCCGATTTATGATGAAGAATCCAAGGACTATATTGTGAGCATTGCAGCACCTGTCTGGCAGGAGGGCAAGCGCAATGGCACAGTGGTTGGCGTGGCAATGGCACTGCTCCATGCAACCGACTTGAGCAAAATGGTGGCAGATATTAAAGTAAGTGAGAATGCCAGCGCGTATATCATTGGACAGCAAGGCAATATGGTCGCCAATGAAGAATACGATTTGGTGAGAACTGCAAATAACACCATAGAAGCCGCCAAAACACAGACCGATTTGCAAGAATTGGCGAGTTATGAGATGAAAATGGTCAATCAGGAAAAAGGCTTTGGAGAATATACCTATAACCGAGAGAAAATGTTTTTGGCATATGCACCGATTGGGATGAATGGGTGGAGCCTTGCCGTAGATGCACCAGTAGATGACTTTATGGGCATGATGAAACATGGCATTGTTCTGACGCTGTTGGTGATTGCGGGGATTTTGCTCA
The DNA here is from genome assembly GCA_963664255.1 of Intestinibacillus sp. Taxonomy (GTDB): domain Bacteria; phylum Bacillota; class Clostridia; order Oscillospirales; family Butyricicoccaceae. Next base: position 1,562,040 of record OY760938.1, read on the forward strand.
TCACCTTGGTGGTTTCCTTTCAGATTGCCAACCGCATTGGAAAGCCCATTAGTCAATGCACCGAACGCATCGAGCGGCTGGCGCAGGGAGATTTGCATTCTGAAACGCCAAGGGTAAGCGGAAATGATGAAATGGCGGTTTTGGCGGCATCCACGCAGCGGATTGTAGACAGTATGCGGGAGGTCATCGTCGATTTGCAGGGGTCGCTGGAAGAAATTGCGCAGGGAAATTTCACAGGGCAACGCACGCGAGCCGACATCTATGTGGGGGACTTTCAGCCGCTGGTGCACTCCATCTATGACATTATGAGCACCATGTCCAGCGCGATACTGACCATTCATGAGTCCTCTGAAGAGGTGGCGGCAGGTGCAGAGCGCATCTCCATTGGGGCACAAATGCTGAGCCAGGGTGCCACCGAGCAGGCGGCATCTGTGGAGCAGATGGCGGTGACCATGGGCGAAGTGGCAGAAAAGAGCACCGCAAATGCAACCCATTGTGAACAGGCATGGAAGCAGGCAGAACAGGCGAAGACAGAGGCGGCAGACAGCAATCATCGTATGCAGGCGCTGCTGGAAGCCACGCAGGATATTGCCGGAACGTCAAAAGAAATTGGAAAAATTATAAAAGATATTGAGGATATTGCCTTCCAAACGAATATTTTGGCATTGAATGCGGCGGTAGAAGCCGCACGTGCCGGACAAGCGGGCAAGGGCTTTGCAGTGGTTGCAGGAGAGGTGCGAAATCTGGCGGTCAAATCGGGCGAAGCCTCGAAGAATACCGCTGCACTCATTGAAAATGCACTGCGTGCTGCAAAAACGGGCAGTGGCATTGCGCAGGAAACAGCGACATCCTTGAACAGGGTGCTGCACAGCATTGGTGCAACTGCCGGTTCCATCCGCCATATTGCGGAGGCTTCGGAGCACCAATCCGGCATCATTGCGCAGGTGGCAACGGGTATTGAGCAGATCTCTACAGTGGTGCAGAGCAATTCTGCAACTGCGGAGGAAAGTGCGGCAGCCAGCGACCAACTGTCCGAGCAGTCCAAAATGCTGCAGCAGCTCGTTGCACGGTTTCAATTACTAAACGCATAGCGGGGAACGGTGCGGCGGTTCAAACGATAAAAGGAAACGGGCTTATGTGACCATGCAGGTCACATAAGCCCATATTTTTAGGCAATACCTGTTGACAATGTGCAAAAAAAGACTGATAATAGATACTATATACACGGTTTTGACAATCAAAACAGCAATGAAACGAGGGGTATTGCTGAAAATCATACGGTTTTTTGTTGCAGCAAATTTGAACAAGGATATAAAAAGGGGAGGTTTCATTTATGCTCCTATCCATAGGGATGATTGTAAAAAATGAAGAAAAATATTTGGGGCGCTGCTTAGAAGCATTGCAGCCATTGCTGCAGCAGGTCGATAGCGAATTGATTATTATTGATACCGGTTCTACCGACCGTACGGTCGAAATTGCGCGGGAGTTTACGGATAAAGTATATTTTTTTGAATGGTGCAATGACTTTGCAGCGGCGAGAAACGCGGGGCTGAAGCGTGCCCGCGGCGCATGGTTTATGGGATTGGATGCAGATGAAATTTTCACCGATAGTGTGCAGGAAATCATTGCATTTTTTAAAACAGGGGAATATAAAAAATACAATACGGCATCTATCATCATTCGAAATTCCAACCAATCAACCCATCAAGTCTATTCGGATGCGCGGTTGCTTCGTCTCACCAAAGTGCACCCCGACACCCAATATATCAATCCAATTCATGAGGTTTTGGCGCCTGCTATGACGCCGGTAAAGGAACTGCAGGCGATTGCACTGCACTATGGATACGTGCAGGAAGATAAGGAGTTTATCACTAAAAAAGCAGAGCGAAACATCACTATGCTGAAAGGTATGCTGGAGAAAAATCCGACCAACAGCAAGCATTGTTATGATATTTGCAAATCCTATTCCTTAATTGCAGGGTTTGAAGATGCACTGCACTATTGCGAATTGGGACTGCAGTATGCAACTGGCAAGCAGGCACACTTGGAATATCCGCTGTGGTTTTTGAAAGTGGTGATGCTGTTTTCACTGGGACGAGAGCGTGAAACCATACAGAGTGCGGATGCGTACTTTTCGCTGCCAAACAAAAAAGCCAGTGTATTTGACTTGGAAATGTATTGGTTCGCCGGGTTTTTGTATTACAAATATGGGGAATACAAAGAGGCAGCCGCGGCTTTCAAAGGCTATGTGAATGCCCTGCAGCGGTATCAGCGTGGAGAATACACGCAGTTGGAGAACTTTTATTACGAAGAACAGCACACCAATCAATATGCGTTTAAAGAAGCGGTGTTGAAGCTGGTGTTGGCGCTTGGGAAAATAGAAGACTATGAAGCGGCAAACCAGTATCTCAGAACATATTTTCAGGCAGAATGGTATGAAGTATATTTCTTTAACGTTATCATAGAGCTGGAATTCATGGTGATGGAAAAGCGAGGAGACTTTTCACGCCTGGCAGAGTTGTATCAAATGCTGGAAAACAGCAGCAAAGAGCAGGCGTTTTTGCAGCGAATAGAAGAAGCTGTTGGAAATGACGCATATGCAGAGCAGGCGCTCGCGGTGCTGGCAACGGTCGACAGCCAAAGCGAATATATCCAAATGAACCAAATGCGGTATCAATTCCGTGGCGGCAAGCTGCAAAAGGAAGCAGTAGAAGCATTTGTTTCGTCTGTTGCAGAGTGGCAACCCTTGTATGCGGATGTTTTATATTTTGCAGTGTACTGCGGCTGTGATTGGAAGCTGCTGCGAGAGAAGGTGGATGTGCATGCGCTGAATACACTTTTGTTTGAAAGCCCTTCGCTGCATTTTTCAGATTTATCTCGTGTGATTTATGAGGTAGCGGCGCAGAAACGCCAAGAGCCCGCCATTCGTCACAGTTTTTGGCTGACGCATTTGAGTTTTTGGAGCTTGGTTGCACAAAGCGGGGCAGAAGATGAAATGCTGCTGCTGTGCAAGGTCTATGCAAAGGAGGCACACGCTTGTGTCGAGTGGCTTTACAGCAAAGAGGTTCTGGAAGAGAGCACACACAGCTTAATTCCAACACCGCTACGGGTAGGATATTATTTCTATATGGCGCTGCAGGCAGCATCTTTTCAAGAGAAGGCTACATATTGGAAGGCTGCGGTAAAAATTTGCTCAAAAATGGAGCACGCAACAAAGTTGATGATAAATGCACTGGCAGCCGAGCAGAAGGGACAGCTAGAAGAATCGGAGCAGGAGCAGCTGCAGAAATATGCAGAGATTGTAAAAACCAACATCAAGGGTATGATACAGCAGGGGCAAATGACGCAGGCAACTGCGCTTTTGACGGAATATGAGAAGATTTGTCCGAATGACAAAGAACTTTCCGAACTGCGGCAGCTGCTGGCGCAATAGCAGGGTAAAAACCTCTTTTTTCGCCAAGGCACACAAAAAAACATCCTTTCTCACGGAAGAGAAAGGATGTTTTTTCGCAGACGCGTCCAGAAGGCACTGTAAATACAGGTTCTTACTTCGTCCAGGTTGCGCGACCAACGCCCACACGGAATTTTTCCAGAAATTCACGTACGTTTTCAGAAATATCGCCATTAAACACCGCAGAGCCTGCCACAATGACATCGGCACCAGCAGCAATAATGTCCTCTACGTTGGTGATTTTTGCACCGCCGTCAATCTCTAGCTCGCAGTTGTAGCCATTGTCCTGAATTGCCTTGCGCACGGCACGGATTTTGTCCATACTTTCCGGAATGAAGCCTTGTCCGCCAAAACCAGGTTCTACGGTCATCAGCAGCACCATGTCACAGTACGGCAGCAGCGGCAGAAGCACATCGACAGGCGTGCCCGGCTTGATGGTGCAGCTTGCCTTGACCCCTGCGGCACGGATTTTTTTCAGCTGCTCTAAGGTGTCGCCGTTGGATTCATAATGCACGGTGATGATGTCCGCGCCCGCCTTGATGAAATCATCCAGATACTGGTCGGGGTCGGAAATCATCAGATGAACATCAAGCACACCGCCGCAGGATTTGCGAATGGCGCTGACAACAGGCGCACCAATCGTGATGTTTGGCACGAAATGTCCGTCCATGACATCGATGTGGACATATTCTGCCCCAGCGGCGGTGGCAGTGCGAATGTCACGGGAGAGATTGGCGAAATCAGCGGAAAGAATGGATGGGGAAAGTGTAATTTTCATAAGAAGAAACCTCCTTGCGTTCTTGGAAACGATGAACACGCAAAACGTGGACTGCATAGGATAGAACACACAAACGAGTGGTCATGGCTGCAGCTGCATCCGCACGATGCGAGATTTATGACATCGTTTTTGAAATATGAGGGGTCGTGCTTTCGCAGCGCGACCTCTTCGTGTTGATTCTAATAGATTCAGTATACACTACCAGCCCAAAGAATTCAAAACAAAAAATAGGCGTGGACACAAACCTTAAAAAAGGATTGCAAAAATGCGGGGAATTTTGCAGAAGAATCAGCAGAACTTTGCTGCCGCTCTCTTGATTTTTGTTGCAGAAAACGGTATCATATAAAAGAAAATGTCAATCACGATGCGTTGGGAAGATTCGTGGCGTGCAAGATGCATCCGTAGAAAAGGAGTTTATCAATATGGGAGTTTTAAGGTGCTTTGCGGAAAAGCGGACGGGCTTTGACGTAGAGGCAAGAAGTGTGCTTGCAAGCCTGCGTGATTTATTGGAAATTAAGGGGCTGACACGGGTGCGCTACCTATGTCGATATGACGTGGAAGGGCTGGACGCGCAGACCTACGAGCAGGCAAAAACCATTGTGTTTTCTGAGCCGATGGCAGATGTTTGCTATGATGAATCGTTCCCACTGCCGGAAAACGACCATCGCATCCTTGCAGTGGAAGCCTTGCCGGGACAATTTGACCAGCGTGCAGATTCCTGCGCACAGTGCATCCAGTTGATGACACAGGGCGAGCGTCCGAGTGTTGCCGCAGCAAAGGTGTTCCTCTTTGAGGGCACACTGTCAGATGCAGATATGGACAAAATCCGCGAATATCTCATCAATCCAGTGGATACCAGAGAAGCATCGCTTGACAAGCCAGCGACGTTGCAGGCGGTATATGAAATTCCTCAAGAGGTGCAGACGGTGGAAGGCTTCACCCAAATGGACGAGAGCAAGCTGCAAGAGATGCTTTCTGATTTGGGCTTGGCGATGGATTTGGATGACTTGAAATTCCTGCAGCATTATTTTGCACAGGAGGAACAGCGCAATCCGACCATTACCGAGGTGCGTATGGTGGACACCTATTGGTCTGACCACTGCCGCCATACCACCTTTTTGACCGAGCTTGACCAAGTGACGATTGATGACCCGCTGGTGCAGGAAGCATTTGACCGCTACCTTGCGGCGCGTGTGGAAGTATACGGCGCAGAAAAGGCGGCAAAGCGTCCCATCACACTGATGGATGTCGCAACAGCGGCAACCAAAGTGCTGAAAAAGCGTGGCTATTTGGAAAATTTGGACGAAAGCGAAGAAATCAATGCGTGCTCCATTCGTGTAGACGCTGAAATTGACGGCAAAAAAGAACCGTGGCTGCTGATGTTCAAAAATGAAACGCACAACCATCCCACCGAAATTGAACCGTTTGGCGGCGCGGCAACCTGCTTGGGTGGTGCGATTCGTGACCCGCTTTCCGGCAGAAGCTATGTCTATCAGGCAATGCGTGTGACGGGAGCCGGCGACCCGACAGGTCCGATTGCAGACACCCTGCCGCACAAGCTGCCACAGCGCAAGCTGGTGACCACGGCGGCAGCAGGATACTCTTCTTACGGCAACCAAATCGGTTTGGCAACCGGTATGGTGCACGAGTTCTATCATCCGGGATATGTTGCTAAGCGCATGGAAATTGGTGCAGTTGTGGGTGCGGCGCCGCTGGAAAATGTGGTGCGTGAAGTGCCGGATGCAGGCGATATTGTCATTTTGCTGGGCGGACGCACAGGGCGTGACGGTTGCGGCGGCGCAACCGGTTCTTCCAAGAGCCACACAGAGGAATCGCTGGAAACCTGCGGCGCAGAGGTGCAAAAGGGCAACCCGCCGGAAGAACGCAAGATTCAGCGATTGTTCCGCAATGGCGATGTTACCCGTATGATTCGCCGCTGCAATGACTTTGGTGCAGGCGGTGTGTCGGTTGCCATCGGCGAGCTGGCAGATGGGCTGGATATTCAGCTTGATGCTGTGCCGAAGAAATATGACGGTTTGGATGGCACAGAGCTTGCCATTTCAGAATCACAGGAGCGTATGGCGGTTGTCGTAGCACCAGAAAATGTAGAAAAATTCATCGAAGCGGCGCAAAAAGAAAACTTAGAGGCGGTTGTGGTGGCAACGGTTACCAACACCAATCGTCTGCGTATGACGTGGAACGGCAAGACCATTGTGGACGTTTCCCGTGATTTCCTCAACACCAATGGCTGTGCAAAGCATGTGGATGCAACCATTCCGCAGCTGAATGTGCCGGGCTTTTTTGCAGAGCCTTCGGGTGATGGGTTTGGCGAAAAGATTTTGTCCAACTGTGCGACCTTGGGTATCTGTCATGAACGTGGCTTGGTGGAACGGTTTGATAGCACCATTGGTGCGTCCTCTGTGCTGATGCCGTTTGGCGGCAAAAATCAGCTGACCCCGACACAGGTCATGGCGGCAACCTTGCCGACCCTTCATGGACAGTGTGCAACCGCTTCGGTCATGGCATATGGCTTTGACCCGTATTTCACAGCGGAAAATACCTTTTTGGGTGCGTCCTGCGCGGTCATTGAATCGGTGGCAAAATTGGTTGCGGCAGGCTGTGATTACAAAACCGCATACCTGACCTTCCAAGAATATTTCGAGCGCTTGGGACGTGACCCGCACAAGTTTGGCAAGCCGCTGGCGGCACTGCTCGGTGCGTATAAGGCGCAGGAAGAGCTGCATTTGGCGGCAATCGGCGGCAAGGACTCCATGAGCGGCACATATAATGAGCTGCACGTACCGCCGACCTTGGTTTCGTTTGCGATTGCACCGCAGGCTGCGGACAAGCTGATTTCGCCCGAATTTAAGGCGGCAGGGCATCCTGTATATTGCTTTGATGCGCAGTTTGACCCAGATGGCATTCCGGATTATGCATCCATTCAGGAAATGTGGGAAATGGTGCAGGAATCCATCGCATCCGGCAAAATTATTTCTGCATGGGCATTGACGGTGGGCGGCGTTGCCGCAGGCATTTGCAAGATGGCAGTGGGCAACGACATCGGCTTTGCATTTGATAATGAATTCCCGAGCGAAGCCCTGTTCATGAAGAATTTCGGCGGTATCATTGTAGAAGCCATCGAAGAACTGCCGGCAGGCTGGCTGATGGGGCATACCACGCAGGAGCAGACCATCACCATTCAAGGGGCATCTGTGACAATAGATGCCGTGAAAACCGCACTGGAAGGCACACTGGAAGCGGTATTCCCCACCTGCGCGGACGCAGAAGACCCGCACCTGCAGACGGTTTCCTACACAGAACGCCAAGTGGGTGCACCGGCAGTTAAGAGCGCAAAGCCGCTTGCTGTCATTCCGGTATTCCCTGGCACAAACTGCGAATATGACACGGCACGTGCGGTGGAAAACGCGGGCGGCAAGGCAGAGCTGGTGGTGGTGCGCAATTATTCACACGAAGCACTGGAGCAGTCGGCACAGGAACTGGAAGCGGCAATTCGCCGCAGCCAGATGATGATTTTGCCGGGCGGATTCTCCGGCGGCGATGAACCCGATGGCTCTGGCAAGTTTATTGCGTCCTTCCTGCGCAATCCTGCCATCAAGGATGCGGTTCATGCGCTGCTCGGGCAGCGTGACGGCTTGATGCTGGGTATCTGCAATGGCTTCCAAGCACTGATTAAGCTGGGGTTGGTGCCGTTTGGCGAAATTCGGGATTTGGACGAGAATGCGCCAACGCTGACCTTTAACCTGATTGGACGCCACCAGTCACGCTATGTCACAACCCGTGTGGCATCGGTCAAGAGTCCCTGGCTGAGCAGCTGCGAAGTGGGCGATTTGCATGCGATTGCAATTTCGCACGGCGAAGGTCGGTTTGTAGCACCGCAGGCAGTGGTGGAAGATTTGATTCATAATGGTCAAGTAGCATTCCAATATACTGACCATTTGGGTGCACCATCTATGGACATTGCGCACAATCCGAATGGGTCAATGTGTGCGATTGAGGGCATTTGCAGCCCAGATGGTCGTGTGCTAGGTAAAATGGGTCATACTGAGCGTTACAGCCAGTATGTGGGCAAAAATATTTATGGCGAAAAGTATCAACCGATTTTTGAAAACGGTGTAAAATACTTTAAATAATTGCATGAACACAGAAAAAAACCACGGTTGAGCATTGCTCAATCGTGGTTTTTTTGTATATCAGGGGTCTTCGTAAAGAATCTGCTCCAATATCAAGCCTTGCGGCGGCATGGTCAGCCCTGCCTGTGCGCGGTCGAAGCTGCTTAAAATGTGCACCATGTCCTCGGGGCGGCGCTTGCCCATGCCGACCTCGACCAATGTGCCCACCAGAATGCGCACCATGTGATATAGAAAGCCGCTGCCGTCAAAGGTGATGCGTACTTCATCCCCAAAACGCTCGATTTGAATGCCATAAATGGTGCGCATAGTGGATTTTTTGAAGCGCTTTAGGCTGCAAAAGGCGCGGAAATCATGTGTGCCAAGCAAGAAAGAGGCGGCATCCTGCATAGCGGACACATCCAGCGGGTCGGTCCATGGGCACAGGTATTTGCGCTCAAAGACATTGGGCACCGCGCCTGTCCAAAGGCGATAGCAATACTGCTTTCGTCGGGCGTTCAGTCGGGCGTGAAAGCGCGGGTCGGCAATGGTGCAGAGGGTCACTGCAATATCTGAGGGCAGATAGTGGTTGCAGTAATCACGTATTTCATCGGGCGTTTTGTCGGTGCGCAGCTTGCAGTGTGCAACCTGCGCGCGCGCATGCACCCCTGCATCGGTTCGCCCTGCGCCATGAATTTCGACAGCGTGTCCAACCATTTTGGAAAGCACCTGCTCCAGTTTCCCTTGTATGGTGTTTTCGGTATTGGTCTGGCGCTGCCAGCCATTATACCGCGAACCGTCATATTGCAAGAAAAAGCAAAAATTTTTCATTTGATTCCTCCAGATAAGAATTGCAAGAATAGTATAGCATGAAAGAAGGTTTTGCACAATCTAAAACACTTTTTTGGTTGCTTTTATAATGACAGGTGCGCAAATATACGCGCATAGGACACAGAAACTACACAGTTTTTCAGTAAGATAAAAGATAATTAATAAGATAGTAAATTTCGGAAAGGACAAAACGTATGAAATTGCCGTTCACACTTCGCAAGCCACCGACAGCATCTGTTCAGCGTCAAACGACAGCAACAGATACAAACGCCGCTGGCAACACAGCGATTGCAACAACGCAAAGCACTGCCCTGCAAAACTTGAAAAATGGGGGTAAAAAAACCGCAAAAGGAAAAAAGAAGCGCGTGATTGCCGCCGTATTGGTTGTTGCGCTCCTAGGTGGGACGGCTGCATATATGCTGCACCCCAAGGATGAGGAAACGGAAGTCACCTACACCGAAGAAACGGCTGCCAAGCAGGATATTCAAAATGTGCTCAGTGCGACAGGCACACTGGAGCCGCTCAACTCCTATGATGTGACCGCGTTGGTGACAGGTGACGTGCTGCAATGTACATTTGACGAAGGCGATGTGGTCGAAAAAGGACAATTACTGTATGAAATTGATTCTTCGGACGTGGAGGACAGCATTGAAAAGAGCCAGCTCTCTTTGGAACAAAGCCAACTGAGCTATCAGTCACAGCTGGAAGACCAAGCGGATTTGACAGTGAAGTCCAAAACCACAGGCGTGATTACAGAGGTGAGCGTTGAGAAGGGCGACAACGTTTCCAGCGGCACGGTGATTGCAACGGTGCGCGACAGCAGCACGATGACCATTACCCTGCCCTTTAATTCTGCGGATGCACAGAAGTTTTATGTGGGAGAAACGGCAACCGTCACCATGGATGGCAGCTTTGAAACCCTTTCGGGTGCGGTGACGGAAATTGACGGCGCAGATACCGTGTTAGAAGGCAATCAGTTGGTACGATATGTGGAAATTCGTGTCACCAATCCTGGCGCACTCTCCACCAGTGCCTCTGGTGCAGCAACCATCAACGGCATTGCCAGCAATGCAGGCGCAAGCTTTGCCTATAATGAAGAAAAAGAAATTACGGCAGAAACCTCTGGTGAGGTGACTTGGTTGATTGCAAAGGGCACACAGGTTTCCAGCGGTACGACGATTGCAAAGCTTGCAAGCACCGAGTTGCAGACCTCCATCCGTAATGCAGAGATTTCGCTGGAAACCTCGCAGATTTCCTTGCAGAATACGGTGGATTCGTTGGAGGACTATGAAATTACTGCGCCGATTGCCGGCACCATTGTCACCAAAAATACCAAAGTCGGCGATACGTTGGATTCAACAAACGGCAGCAATACACTGGCGGTCATTTACGATATGTCTAAATTGACCTTTGACATTGCGCTGGATGAATTGGATGTCAACCAAGTGTCGGTTGGGCAGGAAGTCGAAATTACGGTCGACGCGTTGGACGGTGAGGAGTTCACAGGATACATCACCAAGGTTAGCGTTGCGGGTACCACGGAAAACGGCGCAACGACCTATCCGGTAACTGTGGAAATCGAAAATCCGCCCTCTGAGCTGTTCCCAGGAATGAATGTCAATGCATCCATTATTGTTGCAGAAGCAGAAGGTGTGATTACCATCCCTGTGGCGGCGGTACAGCGCGGTGATAAGGTGTATGTCAAGGATACAGATACCACATCGACAGCGGCGGATGCACAGACGGAAGACGCAGCTTCGGCAGAAGAGGCGGCACCTGTGGCAAACCCGAATGATAAGAATGCAATGAATGCAATTCCGGAGGGCTATCATGAGGTCAAGATAGAAACCGGCATTTCAGATGATAGCTACATAGAAGTGACGAGCGGAATTGCAGAAGGCGACATTGTATATGTGCCGCAGGCAACGCGCGAAGAGTCAGAGGATACACAGCAAAGCCAAGACCAGATGATGATGGGCGGCGGCGATATGTCCGGTGCAGGCGGACCGCCGAGCGGCGGTGGCGGAGGAGGAATGCCATAATGAGCAAGACACCTTTGATTGCATTTGAGGAGATTTATAAAATCTATCAAATGGGCGACACGGAAGTGCGTGCCGCAGATGGTGTGTCATTTAAAATCTATGAAGGCGAATTCGTGGCGATTGTAGGACAGTCCGGTTCGGGCAAATCTACGTGCATGAATATTATCGGCTGCTTGGACGTTCCAACCAACGGAAAATATCTGCTCAACGGGGAGGATGTTTCCGACCTGACCGATGATGAGCAGGCAACGTTTCGCAATCGGATGCTGGGATTTATTTTTCAGCAATATAATTTGATTCCAAAGCTCAGTGTGTTGGAAAATGTGGAGCTGCCCCTGCTATATGCAGGTGTTGCGCCACAGGACCGATTGGAGCGCGCGACAAATGCGCTGCGGCGTGTTGGACTGGACGGGAAAACGCAGAATCTGCCGTCCCAGTTGTCCGGCGGTCAGCAGCAGCGCGTATCCATTGCACGTGCGCTGGCGGGTGACCCGTCTGTGATTTTGGCAGATGAACCGACAGGTGCACTGGACAGCCGCACCAGCCGTGAGGTGCTGGACTTTTTGAAGCAGCTGCACCAAGAGGGCAACACCATTGTGCTGATTACCCATGATAACGGCATTGCGGCGGAGGCACAGCGCATCATTCGGCTGTCCGATGGACGCGTGGTATATGATGGACCCTCCGTGCCGGCAGAGCAGGTGCAACACGTGACAGGGGTGCACGCCATGCCGGAAAGCGGCGGTATTGTGAAAAAAACCGTGCAATTTGCGGAAGGAGTGAGCTAAGTGGGATTTGCGCAGGCCTTTCGACTTGCCATTAAAAGCCTTGCGAGCAGTAAAATGCGCTCATTTCTAACCATGCTGGGCATCATCATCGGCGTAGGCTCGGTCATCATTCTGGTGTCGCTGATGCAGGGTATGACTGGAAAAATGACCTCTACCTTTGAGGAAATGGGCACCAACCGCTTGACGGTATCCATTTCCGGCCGTGGTTCCTCGCGTACGGTGGATGTGGATGATATGTATGCGCTGTATGATGAGAATGGGGATGTGTTTTCCTCGATGTCACCAACGGTCAGCATGGCTGCAACGGTGAAAAAGGGTTCGGACAGCGATTCCTATGAATCCACCACTGTGACGGGTGTCAGCGAGCAGTATGGCGATATTGACAATTTGGAACTGGATTCAGGACGCTTTTTAAGCTATATCGATATGTCAAACCGTAAAAAAGTGTGCGTGGTGGGCAGTTATATTGCACAGACGGCATTTGGCACGACGGATGCGGTCGGGGAAACCATCAAGCTCAACGGCAATGTGTTCACCGTGGTGGGCGTGCTGACCGAGCAGGATGACAGCACCTCCGCCTCTTCGGATGACTGTATGTATGTTCCGTATACAACGGCATCCAAACTGGGCAGAAGCCGCGTTTCCAGCTTCACCTTTATGACCACCAGCACGGATTATAACGAAGAGGGCACAACGCTGCTGGACAATGCACTGTATGAAGTGTTCCAAAGTGAAGACTACTATAGCATTTCCGATATGTCTGAAATGCTATCCACCGTAGAGGAATTGACCGGCACGATGACACTGGTTTTGGTGGGCATTGCGGCGATTTCTTTGCTGGTCGGCGGCATTGGTATCATGAACATTATGCTGGTTTCTGTGACAGAGCGTACCCGCGAAATCGGCGTGCGAAAATCATTGGGCGCAAAACGAAAGGATATTTTGCGGCAGTTTGTGATTGAAGCGGCGACCACTTCGGCAGTTGGTGGCTTGATTGGCATTGTTTTCGGTGCCGGTGTAGCGATTTTGATTGGTAAAATCGTGGATTTATCAGTGTCGCCTTCTGTGACAGCGGTCAGTGTTTCGTTTGGGGTTTCGGTTGCGATTGGCGTGTTTTTTGGATTCATGCCCGCAAGCAAAGCATCAAAACTCAATCCGATTGATGCACTGCGGTATGATTAACCACAAAATATGTGATTTGCGGCAAGGATGTGCGCAGGCATATGCTTGTAATGTATTGAAATGGAGGATATATTTGGGATGAAGCATATCAAAAAATTTCTGGCGCTGACGCTATGCGGTACGATGCTGTGCGGCACGTTGGGAAGCCTTTCGCCGGCGCAGGCCGCAGCCGGGACGGACAGCACCATTCAAGAAGTGGTGTCTGCGCTGGGCATTATTACAGGCGATGCGAGCGGGAATTTGAATTTGACCGCAAATGTCACCCGTGCGCAGTTTGCAAAAATGCTGGTTTGTGCATCGACCTATAAAGATACGGTTTCTGCGGTGGGCAATTCCTCTCCGTTTACAGATGTTCCCTATACCTATTGGGCGGCGAACTATATCAAGACGGCGGTGGCACAGGGCTGGATTACGGGGTATCTGGACGGTACCTTCCGCCCAAATAACACCGTCACCTGTGCCGAGGCGGCCACTGCCGTGCTGAAGCTGTTGGGGTATACCTCCAGTGACTTTTCCGGCACCTTCCCCCATGCACAAATGGCGTTATATCAGGCGCTAAATCTGGATGATGGCATTTCGGCATCCTCCACCACGCCAATGTCCCGCCAGAAATGTATGCGTCTGTTCTATAATTTGCTGTCGGCGGATACCAAAGTGAGCAGCGGCAGCAGCGAGGTTTATGCGGCATCGCTCGGATATGAGCTGGACGAGGATGGAAATCCGGATTATGATGACATTTTGGACCAGACCATAGACGGTCCGCTGGTGATGACCACGACGCTTTCTGCAATCTTGTCCTTCACACCGACAACGGTATATCGCAATGACAGTGTGTCCTCCGTCAGTGCCCTGCAAAGCTATGACGTCATCTATTATTCGGCAGAGCGCAAGACCGTTTGGGCATATGCGCGCCGTGTGACCGGCACGCTGGAGGAAGTATCGCCCAATCGACAGGCACCAACGGCGGTAACCGTTGCGGGCACAGCCTATGAGGTATCCGGTACGTTGGCAACCTCTATGCTGGGTGTCAACGGCGGCTTGGCAGTTGGCACCAATGTGACGCTGCTGCTTGGAAAGAACGGCGAAGCAGTGGCGGCATATGCAGCGGATGCCTTTTCAAGTGAGTTAATCGGTGTGGTGACAGCGGTTGATAAAACCGCAACCTATGCGGCTGCGGATGGCACAACGTATACGCAGGCATCCACCACGATTTTGGGTACGGACGGACAAAGCTACACTGTGCAGGCATATGACAAGTATTTGCCGGTAGGCACCTGTGTAATGGTCACGTTCAGCGGTGCATCTACCAGCATTTCCAAGCTGGCGACGGCAAGCAGCATAGTGGGCGCGGTGAGTGCAAGCGGGCAGAAAATCGGCAACACGATGCTTGCAACGGATGTCGAAATTTTGGATGTGAATACCGTAGGTGGCGTGAAAACCTATTTGTCACGCATTGACGGGCTGACCTTGACCTCCGGTGATGTGCGGTATTACGAGAAAAATGCATCCGGTGTGGTGGAAAAGCTGATTTTGAATGATGTAACGGGTGACCAATACACCTATGGCATTTTGCGCTCTGCGGCAAATGATACGTCGAGCGGCGATGCGGAGGTTACCTATGAGTTCCAGGTGGGCGCTGCGACCAGCAGCTATACCAAGAGCGGCACATCCTTGGGCAGCATTGGATACAGCGGACCGGTACAAATCACCTATAGTGATGATGGAACGGTGATTGATATTGACCAGCTGACACAAATCAAGAATATCACCTCCATCACAACGACTGCGATTAAGAATGCAGACGGCAGCCACACGATTTCCGACACGGTTGCAGTCTACAAATATAGCAATCAAAATTACTATGTGATGGACCGCAATTCCATTGACAGCAGTGTGTATGACATCAAAGCGTATTACGACAAAGCAGATACAGAGGGCGGACGTGTGCGCGTTGTGGTTATGACGGAAAAATAAGACCTACGAACCTGTATTCACAACGACAAACCGTTGTATTAGGGAAATCTTTTGTCTTGCCCAGCCAAAAAAATGTTCCCTGCTTCACCCGTTCGCGTTTGTGAATACAGGTTCTCAAAAATGATGCCCAAAAGACGGTATGCGCGCAAATTGGCGTATACCGTCTTTTGGGCTACAGAGAGAGGAAACTGCAAAAAAGCATCAAGGAGAAAGGTGGGATTCCAACCAGCGGGAAATATCCCCATAGACATCCAAGCGGTTGCATTCGTTTAGAATATCATGCCGTGCATCTTTATAAAGGATGGCATCAATCTGCTGCACACCAGCAGCACGATATAGCGGGACGGTTTGCCGAATGCTTTCGCCAAAATGACTCACAGGGTCTTGGTCACCTGCAAGAAACAGCATGGAGAGCTGGTGCGGGGTCTTTTTGAAGCAGCGCGGCGTATTTGCCTGCTGTACCAGAGAATAGATGTCGCGATATGCCGAAGCGGTCAGCAAGAAATTGCATTTTTCGTCAAATTGGACACGTTCCACCGCCTGTCGGTCACGGCTGACCCAATCAAAGTTGGACTGGCGGTCGTGCAATTTGTGATTGTAACGGAGAAAGGTCATACGCGCCAAAAAGCCACTGCGGTGCGTTGGACCTTTGGAGTGCACGATGGAGTCTGCAACGTGTATCGAAAGCTGAATCAGCGGCTGGGGACCGACGGTGCCGCACAAAATAACGCCGGTCAAGGGGTGCGGACAGAGCGGCACCGCAATGCGTGACACCAAAGAACCCATGGCATTGCCAAACAGAAAATAGGGCAGGTTGGGGAAGCGGATATGCATAATGTCGGTTAGTTGCAGCATATCATCTACAAGGTATTTCCAGCCATTTTGTACTGCAAAAAACCCAAGGTCGGTTGATTTGGCGGCAGAGGCACCATGCCCAAGATGGTCGTTTCCGCACACCACATACCCCAAACCGCAAAGAAACTTTGCAAAGGCAGTATAACGAGAAAAATAATCGCAGACATCGTGTGAAATCTGCACCACACCCCGCAGCGCGACACCTTCCGGTTGGAAGAGGTAATAGGCGATGTCGGTGCTGCCGTTGGCACTTTTATAGATGTTTTGTGTGCATTTAATATTCATAGACAGCTCCTCTGTCGCAAAAGACTTCAGGATGTATATATCATATCATAAAAAGAAATGCAAGACGATGCTTTTTTGCAAAGTTTACAACTCGTTAAAATGTTCTGCGGTTTCTATTGTAATCGGGTAGCATTTGACATATAATAAAGTAAATTTAAGAAAATGAGGAATTGTTTATGCCATTTATTCAAGTAAACGTTACCGATAAACTGACAGATACGCAAAAGACTGCCATCAAGAGCGGGCTGGGTGAAAAAATTACCGTGATTCCCGGGAAAAGTGAACGCGCTTTGATGATTGATATTTCCGATGGACATACACTCTATATGGCGGGAGAACTGCGCGAGCACGCTGCCTATATGGATGTGAAAATTTACGGCACGACCGAATTTGAAAATCAAAAGGCATTTACCGAGGCTGCTTTTGCGGTGCTGGAAGAGGCAACAGGCATTTCTCCCAAAGAAATGTATTTGACCTTTAGCCAGTTTTCGAATTGGGGCGTTGCCGGCACGATGAAGTGATACAGCGGTGCAACGCTGAAAAAAGCAGTCAGTTCCAAGCCTTGGCAGATGGAACTGGCTGTGTTTTTTGGGCGGGTAACCACCAGCTTAAAAGCGGATGGAAATCTCGCCACTGGAAAGCGTTTGCAGCGTGCCGTCAGACCGCTCGACGAGCAGATGACCGCTTGCATCGATGTCTTTGGCAATCGCTTCGTAGGGGGCGTTGTCACCCAAAACCTGTATTTTCGTTTCAAGCATACAAAGACGCTTTCGATAAGCGGCGAGAAGTGTGGCAGCATCATTTTGCAGCAGCAGGGTGAGATTTGCTTCGGTGTGGTCTAAAATAGCAGCAGCAAGAACTGCACGGCGCGGTGTGCCTGCGCAATGCTGGCGGAGCGCACAGGCAATCTGTTGGATTTCAGGCGGCAGGGAAGCTGCCAAATCGAGATTGACACCAATGCCAAGCACAGCAAAATCGACGGCGCCTGTTTCGCCCTCAATAGAAGCTTCAGTGAGAATGCCGCACAGCTTTTTGTCAGCCAAAAGAATGTCGTTGACCCATTTGATGCCGGGGCGGAGGTCGCAGAGCTGTTCGATGGCTTGACAGACCGAAACAGCAGCGGCAAGTGTGATAAGATGGAGCTGCGCCAATGGCAGACGGGTGCGCAGCAAAACGCTCATGTACAGACCGCCTGCGGGGGAGCAAAAGGTGCGCCCCAAACGCCCTCTGCCAGCGGTTTGCTCCAAGGCAAGGACGGTGAAGCCGTGTGGTGCCGTGGCATACTGCTGCTTGAGCAGGGTGTTGGTGGAAGGTGTGGAAGGGACAATGCAGAGCGACTGCCCCAGTGCCTGCGTGTGCAGACAAGCGGACACTGCCGCCGCCGTCAGGCTATCATCTTCCACTTGCAGGCAATAGCCTTCGCCGTGGATGGAATCGATGCGCACGCCCTCTGCACGCAGGACAGAAATGGCTTTCCAGACAGCGGCGCGGGAAACACCGATGCGTTCGGCAAGCAAGCTGCCACTGACAATCTCACCGCGTGACTGCTCTAATGCCGCCAATACGAGTTCTCGAACCATACAAAACATCCTTTCACTGCAACATCCGTTTCTGCTTTATTGTAAACGATTTGTCAGCAGGATACAATAGATTTCCATGGAAAGAGGAGAAAAAGGTTGAAATCCAAGTCGCAAATTGTGCGTGAGATTGCACAAAATGAAATAGAAAAAATGCTGCTGGCACATGGGCTGGATAAGTTGGAAACGTGTCGGATGCATCAGTATCTGACGAGTACCCGCTTTTTGGATTTGCGTGGGCGCACTATGGTGCATCAGGCGGTGCAGCAATCTGGCGGAATGGATGCGCTGCTGTTTGCAGGGGGCTATGAAGATGCAGAGCGCACCGTTGCAGTGTTTTTTCCAGACTATATGACGCAGCAGGAAGCAAAAGCGTGTGCGCCGATTGCTGTTTTGCGAATTGTGAGGCAGGGGCGGACCGCATTAAGCCATCGGGATTATCTGGGGTCGCTGATGGGGCTGCAGATTGAGCGAGAGTGCATCGGCGATATTTTGGTGCATGAACAAGGGGCAGATGTGGTGGTACTGGCAGACGTGGCGGCATTTTTGCAGCTGCATTTGCAAAAGGTGGGTCAGCAGCCAGTGACGGTGTCTGCCATCGGACAAGACGAGGTGCAGCTAGCCGCAGAACAGCTGACGATGCGCCAAGGGAATGTTGCGGCTATGCGGCTGGATAGCGTGGTGGCAGAGGTTTTTGGTCTGTCAAGAGGTGAGGCGCAGGCGGCTGTTGCAAAGGGGCTGGTTTTTTTGAATCATCTGCAATGCGGGAAAGCCGAAAAGCTGGTGGCGCAGGGCGATAAAATTACCTTGCGGGGCACGGGTCGCGCCAACATTCTGGAGCTTTCCGGCATCAGCCGAAAAGGCAGACAGTTTTTGCAATATACACGCACAAATTAGCAAAATGGGAAAAATCCTGTAAATGCTGTAAAATTGACATATTTATTATCCTATGTTATATTTAAGTGTACTTTGCGAATCAAAATAGAAGAATGAAATTTGCAAAGAAAACCCTTATCATGGGTGTATGGTACGTTGAAGCAAGGAAGAGAGAAAGGAGAAAAAATTGAAAAAGATTTTTTCTGCACTTTTGGCGAGTGCGATTGTCTTGATGTCTATGCCGGTTGCATGGGCAGCGGATGATCTTTCCGGACACTGGGCGAAAGATTACATCACGTATATGAACGATTTGGATATTATGCGACCATCTTCAGACGGAAGCTATAAGCCAGACCAAGTGGTGACGCGCGCAGAGTTTATGCGCTACATGAATCGCGCCTTTCATTTTACCGAGACGGCAGACATTAGCTTCAGCGATGTGGAGCAATATGATGCCGATGGCGCACAGACATGGTATTATGAACCCATTCAAATTGCAGTCAAATATGGGTATATCAATGGCGTGGGCAACAACAAAATGGACCCGCTGGGAAATGTGACGCGCGAGCAGGCGGCGACGATTTTGGGGCGCTTGCACAAATATACGCCAACGGCAGACACACGCGCGCTGACGTTTTCAGACAAGAGCAGCATTGGGAGCTGGAGCATCGCCTATATTGCGGACGCCGTGAAAAAGGGATACCTTTCCGGATATCCCGATGGTACATTCCTGCCAAGCGGAAATATTACCCGCGCCGAGCTGGCAAAAATGCTGTATCAATTTATGGGAACTTCTTTGAATGTGTCAGGCAGCAGCTACACAACATCTGTGCTGCGCAGTGATACAGATAATGTGACGATATGTGAACCGTGTGAGCTGTCTGATGTGACAATCGACGGGGATTTGTATATCACAGAAGGGGTTTTGGCGGGCACGGTCAATTTAAACAATGTCACGGTAGGCGGAACGATTATCGTGGCAGGCGGGGATGTTGTGATGGACGGCACCAACGCAGAGCAGTTTGTCATTTCCTCGCCTGTCAATCGACTGCTGCAGGTGACAGCGACCGGAGATACCAATATTGGTGCAACGGAGATGCAGTCCAGTGCCACCCTGCGGGAAAGCAATCTGTCACTAGGGGCAGGTGGATTTTCAGACTTGACGATTACAGGGGATGAAACCCCAGCGGTGACCGTGGAGGGCGATGTGTGGGATGTGACTGTGGAGGCTGCGGCAACCATTACCACCACATCTGCGACAACCATTGACCACTTGACGGCGAATGATGCAGTTGCGGTATCTGGATATGGCACGATTCGGACGGCAACTGTGAATGCGAACGGCTGCGATTTTTCGATGGAACCCGAGGAAGTGGAATTGGGGGGCGGTATCAGTGCGGTGATTGCCGGCGAGGAAACTGCATCGGAAAATGAGGTTGCGATTTTGCCGACAACCGTTACCTATGATATAGGTGCGGAGAACGGACTGTATCTGGACTTCGCGTGTGAGAATATCGAGGTGTTCTCGAAGCTGCTGTATGACGAAAAGGCACTGGTGGCGGGAACGGATTATCGCGTGACTGATGAAGGCATTCGCCTGTATGACACGTGGCTGTCGGAGCTGTCGGTGGGAACACATCTGTTGACGGCAGAGTTTTCGGATGAAACGACGGGCACGATTACCATAAAGGCAGTGGATTCCTCGCAAAGTACATTGGAAGTTACAGAAGTAAGCTTTGACCGATACAGCGAGGCGGATAATTATGGGAATATATCGGTTGGTGTGAATGTTGCAACCGGTGCGGTGCTAAATTCTGTAAAATTGGCAGGGGTGACCTTGACGCGAGGGGATGATTATACCTATAACTCCACAACCTCGGTGGTGGTTTTGCAGAAAGAAACACTTGCAGAACATGGCGCAGGTACATATGCCGTGATATTTGTGCTGAGCAAAGGCGACGATTTGAAGCTGACCCTTAATATAGAAGATTCTTCGCCGAAAAACGAACTTTCTGCGACTGAAGTCGACTTTGATAACAACACCTCCAGCGGCGGCTATGCCGATATTATAGTAAAGCTGAATACGCAGGAAGATGCAACGCTGAAAAGCATTACAGGGGGCGGAAAAACGCTGGAGTTGGACTGGCAGTATACATATAGCGCAGGCCAGGTTACATTGAGCAAAAGTGCCATTTCAAGTTTAGCAAGTGCTACCACGAGAGATTATGTTGATTTGACGTTTAACATGAGTACGGGGCTCAACCCCGTGCTGCGTGTAAACTTTGTGGCAACGTATGCAGTGGTGGTCAATGTGCAGGATGATTTGAAGGCTGGACTGGAAGGTGTTTCGGTAACCGTTGCCCCCACAAGCACAGACAGCGGATATACCGCTTCGCAAACCTTTACCACCGGGACTTCTGGGGTTGTGACTGCTTATGTGAAAAAAGGGACATATCTTGTGACAGCATCCGGCGGCGAATTGACAGAGGCGTTGACGCGCAGCATTACTGTGTCAGGCAAGCAAACCGTTACGTTGACGGCAACGATTGAGGAAACGGTAAATGTTTATGTCGTAAACAGCAACGGAGCGGCGATTTCAGGCGCTACGGTGACCATGGGAGGCGAAACCGCAACCACAAGCAGCAACGGTGTTGCCACGTTTGGCGTTGCCAGAGGAAGTTATACGGTGCGTGTGACTTGTTCGGGATATACATCGACAACGCAGAGTGTGACAGTAACAGACAATGCCACGGTGCGTATTAAGATGGCAGCATCTTAACAGATATATTTGCCGTTTTAGAGCTGGAAAATTTTAATTTCCAGCTCTAAAACAGAAAAAAACAGCTTTTTGTGCTGCGCTGAATGAATAGTTCGGCTCGGCGTGAGAAGCTGTTTTTTTTGATGCAGGGGAGAAAAAATTGTGGACGTGTCGAAAAAAATCAAAAAAGCTGTTGACAAAAGGCGTGGGGTGTAGTATTCTAATTGAGCTGCTTCCGAAAGGGATTGGCACCATGCAAATAAAGATTTTCAAAAACTGAAAAAGTTGTTGACAAATGTGGGTTTGCATGATATAGTAATTAAGCTACTCCGATGCGATTGCGAAAAACGTAAAAGCAAATCGGGTTGTGGCAAGTGGTGTTTGGTGAAATTCACTGGATGCTGCGAAAAGCTTTCAGAGGAAAGCACTTTGGTTGGTTTTCGGAAAGAAAATCGACACGCGGTGCAAAATTTCGCTGAAAGCAGAAACAAGTAAATGCGAAGCTAATGGGAGCAAAGTCGATTGCTAACGCAATCGAGCACCTTGATCAGTTTTTCTGATAAAAACTGACACGCGGTGCAATTTTGCGCCAAAGGCAAATCAGCGGAAGGCACCTTGGCCGAAATCCACGAAGGATTTCGACACGCGGTGCAAAATTTCGCTGAAAGCAAAGAAATTTTGCACCTTGTAAATTGAACAATGTAAAGCTTAAAGCATACCATTTATGAACCCTGAAATTCTTTGAGTTTACTCAAAGATTCAAAGCGGAAGACGAAAATCCGCTAAAAACAAATCGTCAACACGTCAGACTTTAAAAGTCGATTAGAACAGCTTCGGCTGATTTAATACAATTTTTAGAGAGTTTGATCCTGGCTCAGGATGAACGCTGGCGGCGTGCCTAACACATGCAAGTCGAACGGAGTTATATTGGAAATCCCTTCGGGGGTGGAATCTGTAACTTAGTGGCGGACGGGTGAGTAACGCGTGAGCAATCTGCCTTTAGGAGGGGGACAACAGTTGGAAACGACTGCTAATACCGCATAATGCACAGGAATGGCATCGTTCTTGTGCCAAAGGAGCAATCCGCCTTTAGATGAGCTCGCGTCCCATTAGCTAGTTGGTGAGGTAACGGCCCACCAAGGCGACGATGGGTAGCCGGACTGAGAGGTTGAACGGCCACATTGGGACTGAGACACGGCCCAGACTCCTACGGGAGGCAGCAGTGGGGAATATTGCGCAATGGGGGAAACCCTGACGCAGCAACGCCGCGTGATTGAAGAAGGCCTTCGGGTTGTAAAGATCTTTAATTGGGGACGAATTTTGACGGTACCCAAAGAATAAGCTCCGGCTAACTACGTGCCAGCAGCCGCGGTAATACGTAGGGAGCAAGCGTTATCCGGATTTACTGGGTGTAAAGGGCGCGTAGGCGGACTGGCA